>NZ_WWCT01000003.1 GCF_009857605.1 Duganella levis
CGCCTCGCGCGACGCCAGTTGCCACGCCAGCGCGCTGATCACTACGCCGCCCAGCACGCCCGCCGCCACTAGCGGCCAGCGTGCGCCAGTCCCAGTGCGCACGCCCGCGCCCATGCCGGCCGCCACCGCATCCGGCCCGGCAAATACCTCACTGGCGGCGCGTTTCAAAATCGTCCGCGTCACCTGCGGCTGATTCTCCACATACGCCCCCAGCAACGCCCGGTCGCACAGCAGATTAATCCGCCGCGGCACGCCCTTGGTCAGTCCATGCACCAGCCCCATCAGCTTGCGCGGAAACGGCGCAATCGCCGTCGCTCCCGCCACTGCCAGCCGATGCTCGATATACGTCCCGGTCTCCGCCTCCGACAGCGAGCCCAGGTGATAACGCGCAATCACCCGCTGCGCCAGCTGCTCCAGCTCCGGCCGCGCCAGCATGGTGCGCAACTCCGGCTGGCCGATCAGAATAATCTGCAACAGCTTGCGTTCGCTGGTTTCCAGATTGGTCAGCAGGCGCAGCTGCTCCAGCACCTCGGCCGACAGATTCTGCGCCTCATCGATGATCAGCACATTGTTGCGGCCCTGCGCATGGCTTTCCAGCAGATACGCATTGATTGCATCCACATACGTCTTGACGCTGACCGCGCCCGCCCCCTGCGGCGGCAGCACCACGCCAAACTCGTCGCAGATCGACAGCAGCAACTCCTCCACCGACAGTTTGGGATTGAAGATGTAGCCAAGCTTGCAATTTTCAGGGATCTGCTCCATGAAGCAGCGGCACACCGTCGTCTTGCCGGCGCCGATCTCGCCGGTCAGCAGCACAAAGCCGCCGCCCGAGCCGATGCCATACAACAGATGCGCCAGCGCCTCGCGGTGGCGTTCGCTCATGAACAGGTAGCGGGGATCGGGCGCGATGGAAAACGGCGATTGCTTCAGATTGAAAAAATGCGTGTACATGAAAACCCTGGGAGTGCGCGGTTCCCTATTTTAGCTGTTGTCGGACCGGCGGCGGCTGCACCGGCGGCAACGGCTTGAATTTAGCGCAGTAAATCTTGGCCTTGGTATCGAAATACACGATGCGGCTGGCAGGCTTGGCCTCGCGCACCGGATAGGCGGAGGTGTCGATCACTGTGTAATGCGTGCCGACTTGCTGGATGATGGCCTTCTCCAGGTTTTCCGGCGTGGTCTCGGCCACCGCGCCGACAAAGATGTAGGTACTGGTATCGTCGCTGACCATCACCTCGGAAATATCGGTGCCCCATAGCGAAGCGCCGGCGGTGCGGAACCAGTAGGCGCCGCCCTCGTGCTTGTACCAGTTGCCAAAATGCTTGACCAGATAGTTGTAGTAGTACAGGTTATCGGTATGGTCGCGGCACAGCAGGCCGTTGCCGACGATGGTGCCGAAGGTGGTCGGCACCGACTGCGCGCCGGCGCTCGCGCACAGCAGCGCCAGCACAGCGCCCGGCAGCAGACGACCGGCCCGGCGCATCAAGTCTTGGACAGCCACGCACGGTTGGCGCTGATGCGCGCCTTGGCGGTGGGCGGCAAGGCTTCATAACAGCCGGGATACTGTTTCAAGGCGTGTTCCTTGATTTCCTTCTGCAAGCCATTAATCAAAAAAACGTACAGCACACCACCATCGTTGGTACTTCGGGTTCCCAGGTATTTAATCATGTGTGCTCCTTCTCCACCCGCGCTACCGGTCTCATCGGCATATTGGTGCATCCATTATGACATTACGGCCGCAGCGGGGCCACACAAACAGTATCGGCCGTGCGCGGCATATATTGAGCTGTCATGCGTGAGCTGCAGTTCAGCCCCGGATTTTTGCACCTGATCCCACACTTTGGCGCGTCCATCCCATGTTGCGCGACGGCGCCCGCCCTTTGTCATATCGTCCAGTCTTCACCACCTTACTCACCGAGACCACACATGAAGACGCTCCGACACGCCGCGCTGGCCAGCACCTTGCTACTCACTGCCGTCGCCGGCCCGGCCCTGGCCGCTGACAAGCAGGACAATAGCTACGGCACCGAAACCCGCACCGTGGCCGCGTTCAGCAACATCAACCTGATCGGCCCGTTCCGGGTGATCGTCACGCCAGACGCCGGCAACGGCATCGAACTGTCCGGCCTGCGCCGCCAGTTCGCCGAAATCGAAACCACCGTCAACGGCGACACGCTGACCGTGCGTCAGCCGCGCCAGCAGCGCAATGGCTGGCACTTCAATTTCAGCTTCGGCAAGGACAATCAGCGCGAGATGACGATCCGCATCAGCGCCGCCAACCTGAAAAGCCTGCGCAACGCCGGCAGCGGCGACGTCGACCTGCAACGCTTCCAGGGCCAGCAACTGACGCTGGTGTCGGACGGCCCCGGCGACATCCGCGCCAGCGGCAAGGTCGGCGGCCTGAGCGTGACCGCCAACGGCAGCGGCGACCTCGACCTGCGCGCCCTGCAAACCGGCAACCTCAACCTGCAAATGAATGGCCCCGGCGACGTCGAAGCCAGCGGCGTCACCCAGGATTTGAACGTGGTGGTCAACGGCTCGGGCGATCTCGACATTGGCGACATCCACGCCAACCGCGTCAGCGCCGCGCTGCACGGACCGGGCGACGTCGCCCTGCGCGGCAGCGCCAAGGAAATCCGCGCCGAAGTGCACGGCTCGGGCGACCTCGACGCCTGTACCCTGAGCACCGAATCCGCCAGCGCCGTATTGCGCGGTCCGGGCGAAGCCTGCCTGGCCGGCCACATCAAGAAACTCGACGCCGAAGTGCATGGCTCGGGCGACCTCACCGTGCGCGGGCTGGAAGCGCAAAGCGTGCGCGCCCGCCTCACCGGCCCCGGCAACGTGATGCTGTCCGGCACGACCACCACGCTGAGCGCGCAAGTCAGCGGCTCGGGCGACCTCGACGCGCGCCAGCTGTGCGCACGCCAGACCGACGTCAGCGTCAACGGTCCCGGCAACGCCGTGGTTGCGGTGGCCGACAAAATAGACGCCACCCGTACCCATCTGGTTACCTACCAGCGCTAAATTGGCATGCCAAATGCCACACCGGTAACATCCACGCAAAATCATTTTTAACGCATTAAAACAACTACTTACAGGATAATTACAATAAAACAACAACAGTCCACTTCGATATTTTCTAATACCAGTTAAATACCTGTTGACAAGCTGGTTTTGGCTAACCTATAGTGCCCTCATCGCGGGCCACTCCGGCCACAGCTTTCTCAGGTAAACATGATCGAATTTTTCATCGGCGTTGATGGCGGCGGCAGCGGCACCCGGGTACGCCTGGCGCGCGCAGATGGGGTCGAACTCGCCGAAGGCGCCAGCGGCCCGTCGGGTCTGATGCACGGCATCGCCAAGGCCTGGAGCGCCGTCGCCGACGCCGCCGCGCAAGCCTTCCGCGCGGCCGGCCTCGACTTGCCAGCACCAGCGCGCATCGCCATCGGCCTCGGCCTGGCGGGCGTGCATAACAGACAATGGGCGGCGGAATTCGTCGCCGCCAATCCCGGTTACGCCCGCGTGGCGCTGGAAAGCGACGGCCATACCACCGTACTGGGCGCGCATGCCGGCCAGCCGGGCGCCATCATCGCGCTGGGCACCGGCAGCGTCGGCGAAATCAAACTGGCCGATGGCCGCCATGTGGAAGTCGGCGGCTGGGGTTTCCCGGCCGGCGACGAAGCCAGCGGCGCCTGGATGGGCCTGCGCGCCATCAACCACGTGCAGCAAGTGCTGGACGGCCGCCTGCCGGCCGACGCTTTCGCCACCGATGTCGCCAACGCCTGTGGTGGCGACAGGAATGCCATCCAGACCTGGCTGGCGCAAGCCACCCAAACCAATTACGCCCAACTGGCGCGCGTCGTCCTGCAACACGGCGACAGCAACGCCATCGCCCGCGCCATCCTGCTGGCCGCCGGCCACGAAGTGGAACTGATGGCAAATGCGCTGGACGCCAGCGGCACGCTGCCGATCGCCCTGTGCGGCGGCCTGGCGGCGCCGCTGCGCCCTTACCTGCCTGCCGCGCTGCTGCCGCGCCTCGTCGCGCCGCAGGGCGATTCGGCCGCCGGCGCGCTGCGCCTGATCCGCCAGCGCTTGAAGGACTGAGACCATGCATGACGCAATCAAAGGCAATATCCTCACGCCAGCCGGCTGGGTTCACGGTGAAATCACCTTCGACGAACGCATCGCCGCCATCATCGGCAGCAGTGTCGATCCGGCGCTGAATCAAGAACTGTATATCCTGCCTGGCTTTATCGACCTGCACGTGCACGGCGGCGGCGGCAAGGACGTGATGGAAGGCGGCGACGCCGTCCACACCATCGCCGCCATCCACGCCAAACACGGCACCACCAGCATGCTGGCCACCACCATGACCGCGCCGGCGGAAGACATCGACCTGGCGCTGCGCGGCATCGGCAAGGCCGCCGTCCAGCGTGGCAAAGGCGAAGCGCGCGTATTGGGCGCCCATCTGGAAGGCCCGTTCATCAACTCCGGCAAGCTTGGTGCGCAGCCGCCCTACGCACGCTCCGCCACGCTGGCCGACGTCGAAAAACTGGAAGAACTGGCGCCGCTGCGCGTGATTACCGTGGCGCCGGAAATTGAAGGCCATCAAGGGCTGGTCAAAGAATTGTCGGACGCCGGCATGCGGGTGCAGATCGGCCACACGCTGGGCACCTACGAAGACGGCGTGGCCGCGCTGGCGCAAGGCGCGCGCAGCTTCACCCACCTGTTCAACGCCATGCCCGGCCTGCACCACCGCGAACCCGGCATGGTCGGCGCGGCACTGGCGCACGGCACTTACGCGGAGCTGATCCCCGACCTGCTGCACGTGCATCCGGGGGCGATCCGCACCGCGCTGCGCTGCATCCCGAATCTGTACTGCGTCACCGATTCCACTTCCGCCACCGGCATGCCGGACGGCGAATATATGCTGGGCCGCCATAAAGTCATGAAGTGCATGGGCGGCGTGCGCCTGCCCGATGGCACGCTGGCCGGCAGTACTCTCACCATGGACCAGGCGCTGCGCAACCTGGTCGGACTCGGCCTCGATCTGGCGGATGCCTCGGCACGGGTCTCAACGTATGCGGCCGATTATCTCGGCCTGCAAGAGCGGGGCCGCCTGGCCCCCGGCGCATTCGCCGACTTTGTAGTGCTCGACCGTGACCTGAACCTCAAAGCCGTCTATATCGAAGGAGAACTGTTGTGACCTCAATGATGTTGAAAGAAGCCCTGTCCGCTGCGGATTGCGTCGCCACGCAACTGGCGCATGATGGCGAACAATACGCGGAGCTGGGCCGCAAATTGAGAAGCACGTCCTTCTCGACCGCGCTGACCATCGCGCGCGGCAGCTCGGACCACGCCTGCGCTTACGCGGCGTACCTGATCATGGCGCGTCTGGGACGCGTGGTGGCGTCGCTGCCGATGTCGCTGGTGACCCTGAACAAATCGCCGCTGATCACGCGTGACACGCTGGCCATCTCGATCTCGCAATCCGGCCAAAGCCCGGACGTGGTGGAGCCGATCCGCTACTTCCGCGACGGCGGCGCGACCACCATCGCGCTGGTCAACGATATCGACTCGCCACTGGCGCATGCGGCCGAATATGCGATGCCGCTGCGGGCCGGCAAAGAACAAAGCGTGGCCGCCACCAAGAGCTTCATCACCAGCCTGGTGGCCAGCGCGCGCCTGGTCGCAGCGTGGCAGAACGATCCAGAGCTGCTGGCCGGCCTGGAAGCCCTGCCGGAATCGCTGCGCGCAGCGACCACCGAAGACTGGACCCCGGCAATTGAAGTGCTGGCGCCAGCGCGCAATATCATGGTGGTGGGACGCGGCATCAGCTTCCCGGTGGCGCTGGAAGCGTCGCTGAAATTCAAGGAGACCTCGGCGCTGCAAGCGGAAGCGTTCAGCGGCGCGGAGATCAAGCACGGCCCGATGGCGCTGATTGAAGAAGGCTACCCGCTGGTGATCTTCGCCACGCGCGGCCCGACGCAAGCCAGCCTGCTCGCATTGGCGACCGAGATGCGCGGCCGTGGTGCGCGCGTGCTGCTGGCGGCACCGGCCGATGTGGCGGAACGCGACCTGACCTTGCCGATTGCAGCCACGCCGGATCTCGATCCGATCGTGGCGATCCAGGCGTTCTACGTGATGGCGGCCAAGCTGTCGGCCGCGCGCGGCATGGACCCGGACCAGCCGCGCCACCTGAGCAAAGTCACCAAGACCAACTAAGCATGCCCGTTCGCCCGCCGTCGTCCCGGCGAACGCCGGGACCCATAGAACGTGTGTCCGCGCTCTCGGCATGGATTCCGGCGTGCGCCGGAATGACGGCGGCGCTAATGCTGGCGGCGAACGCCTTCGCCGCCGACAAAATCGAATTCTGGACCTTCAGCATGAAGCCCAAATTCACCCCCTACTACGAAACCCTGGTGCGCAATTACGAAGCCGCCAATCCCGGCGTCAAAGTGGAGTGGGTCGACTTCCCCTGGGATATCATCCAGACCAAACTGGTGACGCGCATCGTCGCCGGCACGCCGCCGGCGCTGGTCAACCTCAACGTCCCCTGGGCCGACGAATTCGCCCGCGACGGCCTGCTCGCGCCGGTCGACACCCTGTTGGCCGACGCCCGCCCGCGCTACCTCGCCAGCACGCTGCAAGACCTGACCTTCAACGGCAAGACCTACGGCTTCCCGATGTACAGCAACGTCGCCGTCATCGCCTACAACACGCAGATCTTCAAAGCCGCCGGCATTCCGCACGCGCCGCGCGACCTCGACGAACAACTGCTGTTCGCCCGCCAGATCGCCGCCCGCACCGGCAAGGCGGGCCTGTGCCCTGCCCTGTCCAAGATCGACGGCCTGATGATGCAGCAAGGCCTGGCCGTCATCGCCAACGGCAAGGCGGTGTTCAACTCGCCCGGCCACGTGGCGCTGATCCGCAAGCTGGCCGAAACCTACAAGGCCGGCGGCCTGCTGAAAGACGCGCTGTTCGCCGAAGATAACTTCCCCGCCGCGATCGACGCCTACAAAGGCGGCCGCCTCGGCATGCTGCTGGCGCCACCCACCGCCGTCAAGCGCATCGAGAGCGACGCCAAAGATATCTACGCCATCACCGACGTCGCTCCCGCGCCACTCGGCCCGACCGGCATCGCCGACGGCGGCTGGCTGATTCACTACGCGGTGCCAAAGAACGTAGACGCCAAGCTGCTGCCGGCCATCGGCAAGTTCGCCCGCTACCTGACCAACGACGCCAACCAGCTGGCGTTTGCCAAACAGGCCAGCGTCTATCCGGCGATGGCGCAGGCGGCCAACGATCCGTTCTTCACCACCGTGCCGCCCAACGCCGGTGCAGCAGAAAAGGCCGTCGCCGCAGGCGCCGTCTCGATGCCGCATTCGCACACGCTGTACGTGGCCGGCATCACCGACTACGATGAGCTGCGCCGCTATCTGGTGAAAGCCGTCGAAGCCGGCGTCACCGGCAAGCAGGATATCCAGCAAGCGCTCGACCAGGCAGTCGCCATCTGGAACAAGAAACTCGCCGCACAGGGAATCCGCTGATGCGCAAGCTGACCGCATGGCTGTTCCTGGCGCCGGCGCTGATCCTGCTAGCCGTGTTCTCGTTTTGGCCCGTCGCCTTTGGCTCCCTGTTGGCCTTCACCGACTACAGCCTGATACGCGAAACGCACTGGGTCGGTCTGGACAACTTTCGCTACATCTTCGACAACGAGATGTTCGTCACCGGCCTGAAAAATTCGCTGCTGTTCCTGCTGATGGTGCCCTTCGTGCAAATCGGCGCACTCAGTCTGGCGGTGCTGGTCAACAACCAGCTGCCCGGCATTCGCTACTTCCGCGCCGCCTTCTACGTGCCGGTGGTGACTACCGTCTCCGTGGTCGGCATCATGTGGGGCTTTATGTTCCACGAACAGGGTGCGCTCAATTACGTGCTGATGGCCTGCCACCTGGTCGGCGCGCCGGTCGGCTGGCTGTCCAACGACACCCTCGCGCTGTTCGCCATCATGTTCGTCACGCTGTGGCGCGGCCTCGGGTGGTATATGGTCATGTACCTGGCCGCGCTGCAAGCCGTTCCCGCCGACATGCAGGAAGCCGCCATCCTCGACGGCGCCAACCGCTGGCAGCGATTCTGGAAAATCACCGTGCCGATGCTGCGCCCGACCATCATGATCTGCTCCGTACTCTCTGTGCTGGCTGCGCTCAAGGCCTACCAGGAAGTCGACGTGCTGACCCAGGGCGGCCCAATGAACTCCACCTTCACCGGCCTGTATTACGCCTACGATCAGGGCCTCAAGCACCTCAAGCTGCCGCGCGCATTGGCCGCCAGCTTCATCGTCTCGCTGTTCTGCATCGGCATCGCCCTGGTGTGCCTGCGCTATCTCAAACCCAAACACCGATGAAGACCATCGCTCACTACCTGCTGCTGTGCGCCATCGCGCTGGTGTGCGTATTCCCGTTCTGGTGGACGCTCGTCACCGCGCTGTCCACCGAAGGGAATATCTTCGCCTTCCCGCCAACCTTCTGGCCGAAGGAGCCGTCGCTGGACAACTTCATCGAAGTATTCCGCGCCATCCCGATGTGGAGCTTCTTCCGCAACTCGGTCTTCATCGCCGCCTGCACCGTATTCTGGAAACTGCTGCTGTGCTCCGCCGCCGCCTATCCGCTGGCGCGCATGCAATTCAAGGGCCGCAAGCTGGTATTCGGCTTGATCCTGGCCACGCTGGTGCTGCCGTCGGAAGTCAACTTCCTGGTCAACTTCATCACCGTCACCAAACTCAGTCTGGTCGACACCTACGCCGGCGTGATCCTGCCCAACGTCGTCAACGCCGTCAGCATCCTGCTGCTAAAGCAAGCATTCGAGGAAGTCCCGCAAGACCTGATCGACGCCGCCCGCGTGGATGGCGCGTCGGAATGGATCATCTTCAGTAAAATCATGCTTCCGCTGATCGCGCCGTGGCTGGCCACGGTCGGCATCCTGACGGCGGTGGAAGCATGGAACGAATACATCTGGCCCTCGATCGTCATGAGCAAACCGGATGAATTCCCGCTGTCGGTCGGCGTGCTGTACTTGCGCGGCACCTTCGGCAGCAGCACGCGCGTGATCGCCGCCGGCACCGTGCTCACCATCCTGCCCACGCTGGCAGCCTTTTTATTTACCCAACGATTCTTCATGCGCGGCATGGACGGAGCAGTGAAATGACAACTCAAAACGAACTCAGCGCAGTTAATCGCAAAATAGCCGGCCAACTGATCATGATCCGCTTCCCCGGCACCGTGCTGGATGCGGCCACCGCCGACTTCCTCAAGGCGAACAGCATCCGTGCCGTCTGCCTCTTCCGCGGCAACATGACCGACTCCGAACAACTGGCCAAGCTGACCGCCGACCTGCGCGCCGTCATGGGCCAGGATGCGCTGATCGGCATCGACCAGGAAGGCGGCGCCGTGGTGCGCTCGACCTGGGTGCCGGCGCCGCCAGCCGCCATGGGCCTGGGCGCCGCCAACGACACCGACCTGGCCTATCGCACCGGCGCCGCCGTTGCGCGCGCCGTCAAGGCGCTGGGCTTCAACTGGAACTTCGCGCCGGTGCTGGACCTGAACAACAACCCGCACAACCCGGTCATCGCCGAACGCTCTTTCGGCGCCGAGCCGCAGCGCGCCGCCGAACTGGCGATGGCGTGGATGGCCGGTAGCCATGCGGAAGGCGTGGCCTGCTGCGTCAAGCACTTCCCAGGCCACGGCGACACCAACGTCGACTCGCACCGCGACCTGCCAACCGTAAACAAGCCGGTCGAAGAACTGAACCGCCTTGAACTGGCGCCATTCCGCATCGCCTCCGGCGCGGCACCGGCCATGATGACCGCGCACATCGTCTATCCAACGCTGGACGCCGACAACCCGGCCACCATGTCGCGCCGCATTTTGACTGGCCTGCTGCGCGATGAGTGGCAGTACAAAGGCATCGTCATCACCGACGGCATGGACATGCACGCCATCGCCGGCCGCTATGGCGTCGGCAACGCCGCCGTGCGCGCGCTGACCGCCGGCGCCGACATGGTCATGGCGCTGGGCACCACCGAAACGCAGAACGAAACGCTTGATGCCATCGCCGCCGCCATCGCCTCGGGCGAACTGTCGCAGGCCGAAATCAGCACGCGCCTCGACCGCCTGTCGGCGCTGGCCCGCGCCTACCCGTGCAAGCCACGCTCGTACAAGGAAGACGCGGCTGACCGCGAAATCATGGCCGAAGGCTGGCGCCGCAGCCTGACCGCCTACGACGGCCCATCCGGTGCTCCACAGCGTCCTGCCGCCGGTGCCAAGGTCCGCCTGATCGCGCGCCAGGACGTGGTCAGCGACGGCGTCTCGGAAGCCGGCGTGCCGGCCGGCGTGGTGGCCGATTCGCTGCGCAAGCTGTACGATGTGGAGCTGGTCACCTTCGCCGACGCCGACACCTTCGACTGGTCCGCGCTGCCGCAGGACGGCCGCTACACCATGCTGGCCTCCACCTCGCGCCTGCGCTATGGCCAGCACGCGCGCGACACCTGGCGTCCGGACCTGCATCTGGCGCTGTGGAATCCGTACCAGGCGCTGGACATCGCCGCGCCGGCGCTGATGACCTACGGCTTCGCCAAGCCGGCGCTGGACGCCATCAACGGCTGGCTGTCCGGCGACCTGCAAGCAACCGGCAATGCACCGGTGCCAGGCTTTAAATAATTAAAACAGAGACTCCACATGACAGATCACATCCGCAATCCCAAGCTATGGGTTCCCAGCCTGTATCTCGCGCAAGGCCTGCCCTTCTTCGCCGTGGCCATCGTGGCCAACCAGATGCTGAAGAGCATGGGCGTGCCCAACGACGAGCTGAATCACTGGACCGGCTTGATCGGCTTCGCCTGGGTGTTCAAGCCATTGTGGAGTCCCTTCCTGGAACTGGCGCCGAGCAAAAAACTGGTGGTGACCTTCTTCCAGGTATTCGGAGGCTTGTGCCTGGGCGGCGTGGCATTGGCGCTGCAAGCGCCGTTCTGGTTCGCCGCGTGCATGGCCATGCTGGCACTGGTCGGCATTTCCGCCGCCACCCACGACATCGCGTGCGACGGCTTGTACATCACCAGCCTCGATGAAAAAGACCAGGCCAAGTACGCCGGCTGGACCGGCACCTTCTTCAACGCCGCCAAGTTCTTCACCACCGGCGCACTGCTGCTGCTGGCCGGGCACTTTGAAAAAACCATGGGCGTGGTGCCGGCATGGACCATCTGCTTCTGCATCCTGGGCGGCATGATGATCGCACTGGGTCTGTACAACAGCTGGTCGCTGCCACTGGCCCGGAACACCGTCAGCGCCGGCACCAACGCCGCCTCCATCGCCCGCACGTTGCGCGAGGTGATCGTCGAATTCTTCAAGAAGTCCGGGATCTGGGTCTCGATCGTCTTCATCATCCTGTTCCGCGCCGGCGAGGCGCAGGTTCAGTCCATCGGCCCGCTGTTCCTGCGCGAGGCGCGCAATCTTGGTGGCCTGGGGCTAAGCACCGCCGAAGTCGGCGCAGTGTACGGCACCGTGGGCACAGTCGCTTTCCTGGTCGGCTCCATCGCCGGCGGCTATTTCACCTCGTGGCTGAGCCTCAAGCGCGCCATCCTGTGGCTGATCCTCGCGGTCAACCTGCCCAACGTGGCGTTCTACCTGCTGTCCTACTTCCAGCCGACCGACCTGTCCATCATCGCCACCGCGCTCAGTGTCGAGATGTTCGGCTACGGCTTTGGGTTCGTGGGCCTGATCCTGTACATGATGCAGGTAGTCGCGCCGGGCAAATACCAGACCGCGCACTACGCCTTCGCCACCGGCATCATGCAGCTGGGCTTTGTGCTGTTCAAGCTATTCAGCGGCGACATCCAGATCGCGCTGGGCTACCAGCACTTCTTCATCTGGGTGATGGTGTGCGCGATTCCGGTCGCCGTGCTGTCGCAGCTGATCCCGATGACCAACCGGCAGGCGACGTAAGCGCATGGCCAGCGTCAGCCTGAAAGGCATCGTCAAGCACTACGACAAAACGCCGGTCATCCACGGCATCGACCTCGATATCGCCGACGGCGAATTCATGGTCTTTGTCGGCCCGTCCGGCTGCGGCAAGTCAACGCTGCTGCGCATGATCGCCGGGCTGGAAACCATCAGCGGCGGCAGCCTGCACATCGGCGGCACGCTGGCCAACGATATCGCGCCGGCGCAGCGCAAACTGGCCATGGTGTTCCAGTCGTACGCGTTGTATCCGCACATGACGGTGTTCGAGAACATGGCCTTCGCCCTCAAGCTGGCCGGCCGCAAGCCGCCCGAAGTGCAGGCGGCCGTCGAACGCGCCGCCGCCATCCTGCAAATCACGCCGCTGCTGAAGCGCAAGCCGAAGGAACTGTCGGGTGGCCAGCGCCAGCGCGTCGCCATCGGCCGCGCCATCGTGCGCAAGCCTGAAGTGTTTTTGTTCGACGAGCCGCTGTCCAACCTCGACGCCAGCCTGCGCGTGCAGATGCGGGTGGAACTCAGCCGCCTGCACAACGAACTGAAAACCACCATGATCTACGTCACCCACGATCAGGTGGAAGCGATGACGCTGGGCCAGCGCATCGTGGTGTTCAACGGCGGCCGCATCGAACAAGTGGGCACGCCGCATGAACTGTATAACGCGCCGGCCAACCTGTTCGTGGCCGGCTTCCTCGGCACGCCGAAGATGAATTTCATCCCCGGCGAGATCGTCGCGGCGGACGACACCCACGTGTCGCTGCGCCTGCCCGGCGGCGCCGTGGTGCAGGTGGCTGCGGCGCCAGGCGCCAGCGTCGGCGACCAGGTCACGCTGGGCGTGCGCGCCGAACATCTGTCCATCGCCACGGCGCAGCAGCAGAACGTCATCGACGTCGGCATCGGCCATGTGGAATACCTCGGCGACCAGTCGATCGCCTATGCCACGCTGGCCGGCCTGCCGGAGATGATCGCCGTCAAGCAGCCGGCCGAAGCCGCGCCGCTGCACGCTGGCGGCCGCGCGCGCGTACACCTGCCACCAGCCCGTTGCCTGCTATTTAACAGCAGCGGGCAAGCCCTGCGCCGCAACACGGTTGAATTCGGAGTTTCAGCCGATTTTGTGTAACAATACGCGGGTTTACATTCCCAATGTGTCTGATTGAAGGATAACCATGTCCCACTCCCGTCTTGCTCGTATTAGCCTGCTCCTGGCCGCCATTGGCCTGAACGCCGCTCCCGCCATTGTGGGCATGGCCCCAGTCCACGCCGCCGAAGAAAAGAAAGCGCCGGAAGCACCGAAAGACGCCGTTCGCCCTGAGATCTACAAACTGATCGATCCAGCACAGATCAAGCCTCTGCTGGATGCCAAGAACTACACCGAAGTCCAGAGCCGCATCGACCAGTCGGCAGCCATGCCGAACATCACCCCGTACGAAGACTTCGTGCTGAACCAGATGCGCGTGCAACTGGGCCAGGCATCGGGCAACCACGAGATGACCATCAAGGGTCTGCAAGTGATGATCGAGTCGGGCCGCCTGAAGCCGGAAGACAAGCTGCGTTTCATCGACGCTGTCGCCGGCATCTACTACAGCAACCTGAAAGACTACGACAACGCCATCAAATGGTTTGAACGTTATGGCACCGAGTCGGGCGACAAGAACAAGCAGCGCCAGTTCATCGTCCGTTCGTACTTCCTGAAGAACGACTTCGCTGCCGCCAAGACCGAAGCGCTGAAGGATATCGAAGCGGCCAAGGCCGCCGGCACCGCGCCGTCGAAAGACACCCTGAACCTGCTGGGTAACGTCGGCATCAAGACCAAGGACACCGTCCTGTATCTGCAAGCAGTGGAAGAGCTGACCCGCTATTACCCAACCGAAGATTACTGGAACGACCTGCTGAACCGCACCCGCGGCAAGAAGACCTACAACAACCGTCTGGACCTGGACATGGATCGCATCAAGTCCGTCGTCGCGCCGTCGAAGATGGAAACCGAAGACTATGTCGACCAGGCGCAGTTGGCAGTGCTGGGCGGTTTCTTCACCGAAGCCAAGACCGCGATGGACAAGGCCTACCCAGGCGCCATCCCGGCCGGCAAGGACAAGAAGGAACTGGACAGCATCCGCGCCAGCGCCAACAAGGGTGCAGCGGACGATGCGAAAAACATCGACGCCGGCATCGCAGCGGCACAGAAATCGAAAGACGGCGTTGGCCTGGTCAACCTGGGTTACATCTTCGTGACCATGGGCCAGTTCGACAAAGGCATCGACCTGATGAAGCAAGGCGTCGCCAAAGGCGTGGCCAAGAATCCTGACGACGCCAAGCTGCGTCTGGGCTACGCCATGATCATCGCCGGCAAGAAGGACGAAGGCGTTGAAGTGCTGAAGCCACTGGCCGCCACCGCCGATCCGCGCGCCGACCTGGCCCGCTACTGGATCATGTACGCGACCGGCCCGAAAATCGCGCCGGCCGAAGCCAAGTAATTTACTTCATACCCGCCGATAGCGCTTGCAGCAACTGCCCGTCGCTATCGGCACTCAACTCCCAGAACATCGCCCCGCGCAAGCCTTGCTGCTTGATATAGCGCGTTTTCTCCTCCAGTGACACCGGATCCTCATACGTGATCCACACCTGCTCCGCCGCGTTATACAGGTACGGCACGCGCGCCGACGCATTCCAGTAGCGCTGATATCCCGCACCACGCCGCAGCACCTGCCCATAGCCATACGAATTGCCGCCCTCGATGCCATCGGTCACGCCGCCCTGGCAAGGCTGATACTGCCCGTCGCCTTCCGGCCCCGCCGCGCAGCCTTTCCAGCCGTAGCCGTAAAACGGCACGCCCAGCACCAGCTTATCCTTCGTCACCCCAGCGTCCAGATAACGCTGCACCGAGCGCGATGCGTAAAAGCCGTTGGCCGTCGCCGGATCCCTGGCGTCCGCGAACAGCGCCGCATGATGGCCGGTGTTTTTCTCCCATGGCATGTGATAGTCGTAGGCCATGATATTGATCCAGTCCAGGCTCCGCGCCAGCTCCTTCACCCACGCGCCATCGCCGACATAATTGCCATTGCCGCCAGCGGCGATGGTGATGGTGTAACGCTTGCCATCCTGCTTGCCCGCCTTGTCGAACGCCGCGCGCAGCTCACGCGCCAGCAGCACGAAGTTCTGCCTGTCCTGTGGCCGCGCACACACTTCACCCGCCTGGCAAGGAACGCCGGCCTCGCCGGGATATTCCCAATCCAGATCGACGCCATCCAGCCCGTAACGGCGCATCGCCTGCAACGACGACGCGATAAAGTTGGCGCGCGCCGGCGCCGATGCCGCCACGTTGGAAAAACGGTTCGACCAGTTCCAGCCGCCGACCGAAATCACCACCTTGAATTGCGGATGCTGCTTCTTCAGCGCCACTAGTGCGCGCAGGTTGGCGCCATCGGCCGCCTCGTCGCGCCACGCCAGCGCGCCGTTCAGCGGCTGCTGGCATGGCGCCACATCGTTGATGGTTGGATCGGCATTGCCATGCTTGCCGTCCCAGCACAGGTCCACAAACGCATACAGCGCCATGGTCAGCTTGCCGGCATCCACCGACGACACCGGGAACGCCTCGTGCTTCCAGCCCGGATAGTAGCCGACGACTTCAGAAGCCGCAGCAGCGGTCACCGGCAACGCAGCCAGCATGGCCGCACTCAAGATCAAATTAGCTCGCATTCAGTTCCGCCACAAAGTCATACATATCGCCACGGAAGTAGGAGCGGCAGAATTCCACCGCGCGTCCGTCGCGCAAAAAGCCGAGGCGTTCCACCGCCAGGCCAGCATCGCCCTCCTTCGCCTGCAGCAGCGTGGCCTGCTCGGCGTTCAGCAGCAGCGCCGACAAGCGCTGCAAGGCGCGCACCGGCCGATTGCCGGAGCGCTCCAGCGCGTCGTACATCGACACGTCCACCGCATCCAGCGACGGCAGACAGGACGCCACGATGGTCGCGTACTCAAGACACATCGGCACCTCGTCCGCATAGCGCATGCGGTTGAAGCGGAAGACCCGCGAGCCGGGACTGAGCCGCAGCCGCATCGCCTCGTCCGGCGTCACCGTGCCTTCGGAGCGCTTTAGCCACACGCTGCGCGGCGTGCGTCCGCGCGCCCGCATGTCCTCGGAAAAAGAGGTCAGCTTGGCGAAGTTCTTTTCGATGCGGGTATTGATGAAGTTACCGGAGCCGGGCCGGCGTATCAGCACTCCTTCGCTGACCAGGCCATCGATGGCCTTGCGCACCGTGATGCGCGAGATTTCCAGGTCGGCCGCCAGTTGGCGCTCGGCCGGCAAGGCGTCTTCGGGCTTCAGCAAATGCAGTTCGATGGCCGACCGCAAGGCACGCTGGAGACGTTGATACAGAGGCAGATTACTGGTCTCATTGAGGTGCTGCTGGATGTGTACCAGTGGACTCGTTTGATCGTTTTTCATGACGATAAGACATCCTCTCTATCATTGTTCGACGATAATACCAAAAAAAGACCAGCAGAAATCCACAGCCTACCGCCACTGCTGCAAAAATTTTCACCATCATGGCATACACCCTTTAGGTAAAGGCTTTATTTGTGTTGCAACGGCGCACAGACGGCATCCATACCACCCGCGATCCGGTATTACCAAGTTACTTAAAAGATACTTTGTATGCTGCATACAACATAACAAAAAAGAATTTTAAAGTGGTAGTGATCTGGTATTGAAACGCGAGTATATTGGCGTTGGATTGGTTTTAAAGGTGAACAAGAAACACATCAACAATCAAGCGGGCTCGGCGGAGCCTTCATCAACGGGAGGGAACATGTACCAAAATTCGAATAACATCAAAATGTCCAAACTAACGCCCATCGCGACCGCAGCGGCCATCCTGACGCTGAGCGTCGCGATGAACGCCCAGGCGCAGCAGGCAGCGACCGACAAGGAGCCGGAAACCGTGATCGTCAGCGGTATCCGCGGTTCGCTGCAACAATCGCTGTCGGTCAAGCGTAATGCGTCGAGCAACGTCGACGTGATTACCGCGGAAGACGTCGGCAAGATGCCGGACAAGAAC
Organism: Duganella levis; assembly: GCF_009857605.1. Taxonomy (GTDB): domain Bacteria; phylum Pseudomonadota; class Gammaproteobacteria; order Burkholderiales; family Burkholderiaceae_D; genus Rugamonas; species Rugamonas levis. Next base: position 17,066 of record NZ_WWCT01000003.1, read on the forward strand.
GTGGCCGACTCGCTGCAACGCGTACCGGGCGTGAACATCTCGACCTCCGGCGCAGGCTCGGGCGGCTTCGATGAAAACGACCGCGTCTCGATGCGCGGCACCGCGCCGTCGCTGACCCAGACCCTGATCAACGGCCACGCCGTCTCGACCGGCGACTGGTTCGTGCTGGACCAGGTGGGCGGCGCCGTCGGCCGTTCCGCATCGTACTCGCTGCTGCCGTCGGAAATCGTCGGCCAGGTAGTGGTCTACAAAGCACCGACCGCCGACCAGGTGGAAGGCGGTTCGAGCGGCTCGATCGACATCAAGACCCGTCACCCGCTGGACTTCAAAAACGCGATTTCGATGGAAGCCACCGTACAAGGTGTGTACTCCACCCTCGCTGAAAAAACCGATCCGCAATTCAGTGGCCTGTTCAACTGGAAGAACGAAGCCGGCACGCTGGGCCTGATGGTACAGGGCTTCTCGGAAAAACGTTCGCTGCGCCGTGATGGCCAGGAGCTGCTGCAATGGACCCAGGTCGCACCGACCAACGCCGCCGTGAAGACCAATCCGGACCTGGCCAACGTCTGGTTCCCGCGCCTGATCGGTTCCTCGCTGTTCCAGCAGGAGCGCAAGCGCAAAGGCGGTTTGATCGACCTGCAATTCAAGCCTAGCCGCGACTTCTCGCTGGAAGCGACCTACTTCCGTTCGAAGATGGACGCATCGAACTACAACACCAACTACATGACCGACATGAACGGCTCGGGCATGCTGGGTTCCGGCGTCGCGCCTGATCCGGGCTACGTGGTCCGCAACGGCACACTGGTGTCGGCATCGTTCACCAATAAAGGCACCGCTGCTGCGCCGCTGCGTTATGGCATCGTCGACAACATCGTGCGCGAAGGCGCTTACGCACAAACCGAGTTCTTTGACCTGGACGGCAAATGGCGCGCCACCGATCGCCTGGTGTTCACCGCCAAAGCCGGTTCCACCAAAGGCAAAGGCGTCACGCCTAGCCAGGGCGTGTTTGAAGGTGACGTCAACAACTCCGGCGCCAGCTATCAGCTGAACGGCCTGGGTTCGCCGGCCACCGTCAAGTTCCCGAACATTAATACCGCCGTCTTCACCGGCACCCCGCTGGACTGGGTGTTCGGCGTATCGCCTGCCAGCACCGACGACAAAGAGACCTACGGCCAGATCGACGCCGCCTTCCAGCTGGACTCCGGCCCGCTGCGCGAGCTGAAATTCGGTATCCGCGGCACCCACCACACCCGCTCCAACTTTGAAGTGGCGCAGGGTCCTAACTGGGCTAACACCGACGTCGGCGGCACCAGCACCAACCCGGCATGGAACGGCACCACCTACCCTGGCAATTTCGGTAGCGACCTGGGTGGCGACTTCCCTAAAAATGTCTGGGCGCTGGATCCATCCATCCTGCAAGCATGGGGCGACCTGCACTCCAACCGCGATATCAGCCGCACCTACTACCAGGACATGTTCAACCTGAAGGAAAACACCAAGGCGTTCTACGTCCAGGGTGAACTGGAAGGCGAAGGCTGGAGCGGTAACGTCGGCCTGCGCGTGGTGCGCACCGAAGGCACCTCGAACGGCTACCAGATCCTGCCTAACCAGCCGGCCGGCGGCAATCTGCCAGCCTACCCGTGGGGCGGCTTCGTCAAGCAGACGGCGATCGACAACAACACCACGATTCCGCTGCCTAGCCTGAACCTGAAGTTCGACCTGCGCTCCGACCTGGTGGCCCGTCTGGGCATCTCGCGCACCATGACCCGTCCTGACTACGGCGCATTGGGCGGCGCCGTGCTGCTGACCGACGAAACCCATACCGGTAACGGCGGCAATGCGCAACTGAAGCCGGTCAAGTCGACCAACCTGGATGCGTCGCTGCAGTGGTACTTCGCACCGCGCGCCCTGCTGTCGGCTGGCCTGTTCTACATGGACCTGAAGGACTACGTGGGTTATGGTTCGAGCGTCGGCAACTTCCTCGACACCCGCGCTTCGCAAGAGCAGAACAAGGCGGTCTTCGCGGACTACACCATCACCTCGCCGATCAACGTCGGCGCCAAGGTGAAGGGCATGGAACTGGCAGCGCAAATTCCGGTGGGTATGGGCTTCGGCATCGACGGCAACGTCACGCTGACCGATTCGCACCTGGACTTCGGCGCCTGCCCGGCGATGCAATTCTCGACCTCCGGCGATCCATGCGACATGCTGGGTGCTTCGAAGACCACCGCCAACGGCGGCATCTTCTTCGAAAACGACAAGTTCAATGCCCGCGTAAGCTACGCATGGCGCTCGTCGTTCCTGGCTGCGCAGGACCGTGGCACGCCGCTGTATCAGGATTCGACCGGCACGCTGTCGGCATCGTTCAACTACAACATCAGCAAGAACATCGTGCTGACGCTGAGCGGTCAGAATCTGAACAACCCGATCCTGAAGAACTACATCTACAACAAGGATCAACCGGCGCGCTTCTACGCCAACGGCGCGCAGTACTACGCCGGTCTGCATATCAAGTACTAATCGGCTTCATTGTGTAGTCTGTGCCCGCCTCGGCGTCCCCGGCCCTGGCGGGCTTTTTTATGCCATCATACGTCGCATGAACACCCCCATCGAATACCACGACCTGGACCCGGCGCGCTTCTTCAGCGAAGTAGCGGCCAGCTACCGTCCTGCCATCCTGCGCGGCTTTGTGCGGCATTGGCCGGCAGTGCGCGCCGCGCAGCAATCGCCGGAAGCGCTGTGCCAATATGTGCTCGGCCTGGCCAGCGATGTCGAAATCGACGCCGTGATGACACCGCCCGCCGAACGCGGACGGCTGTTCTACAAGCCGGATATGGCAGGCTTCAACTTCGTTCGCAACAAGGTGCCGGTGGCGCGCGTGATCGAGCAGCTGGCGCGCTATTCGCAGTTCGACGCGCCGCCGTCGGTGGCCGTGCAAAGCGCCTTGATCGACGACTGCATGCCGCGCTTCCCGCTGGAGAATGTGGCGCCGGCGTTGCCGCCGTCCACACGTCCGCGCTTGTGGCTGGGGAATACCATCACCACGCCGGCGCACTTTGACGAATCGTACAACCTGGCCTGCGTGGTCAGCGGCGCACGGCGTTTCACGCTGTTCCCACCCGGGCAGGTGGACAACCTGTATATCGGCCCGCTGGATTTTGCGCCGACGCCAACGCCGATCAGCATGGTCAATTTCCGCGACCCGGATTATGCACAGCACCCGCGATTCCGCGAGGCGCTACAGCACGCGCTGGTGGCCGACCTGCTGCCCGGCGATGCGCTCTACATCCCCACGCTGTGGTGGCACCATGTGCAGTCAACCGGCCCGCTGAACATGATGGTCAACTACTGGTGGAAGAACGGGCAAGCGGTGGACAGCGCCGGCCCTGCCTTCGACGCACTCCTGGCCGCCCTCAAAGCCCTGAACGCGTAGCGCCGCGCCGGCAAGGTCTTAACGCTTGCGGCGTATCGTCGCCGCCACCGACCAGTCGCGGTCCTGCAAGCCCTGCGCCATCGCATCCTGCATATTCTCGCGTACCTGCTCCGCCACCGGCAGCAGCGCGCCTTTCGCTTCGGCCGCCGACAAGGCCAGGTTGACGTCCTTGAGGCCCAGCGGCAGCTTGAAGCCCGGCTCAAAAGTGTTGGTGGCGATGAAGCCGCCGTAGCGCTGATAGCTCGGCGCCGCAAACAGCGTATTGGTCAGCACATCCAGCAGATCGGCCGCCGGCACGCCATAGCTCTCGCTCAGGTAGGCCGCCTCGCCCATCGCCGTGAAAGCCTGCGCGATCATCATATTGCCGGAGATTTTGACCACGTTGGCGCGTTTCGGATCGTCGCCCAACAGCCAGGTCTTGCGGCCCACCGCATCCAGCAGCGGCTGCACCCGGGCGATGGCTTGCGGATCGCCCGCCGCCAGCACGTTCAGCTGCGCCGCCGCAGCGGCAGCCGGCACGCCGAACACCGGCGCCGAGACGTAGGCGATGCCGGCCTCGCGATGGCGCGCGGCCAGTTCGTCCACCAGCGCCAGCGAAATCGTCGCCATCATGATGTGGACGCAGTTCTTGTTGGCGCCGGCCAGCGCGCCGCTGTCGAGGATCACGCTGCGCACCGCGTCGTCGTTGGACAGCATGGTCATCACCGCGTCGGCCTGGAAGGCGTCGGCCGGCGACTCCAGCACCGTGACGCCATCGATAGCTTGCGCCGCCGCGCGGTTGCGGTTCCACACGCTGACGCTGTGGCCTGCCCGCACCAGATTCGGCACCATCGCCGCGCCCATGCTGCCTATCCCGATAAAGCTGACTTTCATTGCATACCTCCGATACTTGGTGAGCCAACCAGTATGCGCCGCCGGCGCCGCGCACGGTAGTAGACCGGCGCGTACAAATGTTATACGCTGAACGTATGACCACCTCGTCCAACGCCGCCGACCGCATAGAGCTGATGCAGACCTTTGTCCGCATCGTGGAAGCCGGCAGCATGTCCGCCGCCGCCACGCAGCTGAGCACCACGCAACCGACCATCAGCCGCCGCCTGCAAGCGCTGGAACGCATGCTGGGCCTGCGCCTGCTGCAACGCTCCACCCACGCCATGCAGCTGACCGAGGATGGAGAACGCTGCCTGGCGCACGCGCGCGAACTGCTGTCACACTGGAGCGCGCTGACCTCCGACGTGCAGGACGCGCGCGAAGAACCGGCCGGGCTGCTGCGCATCGTCGCACCGCACGCCTTCGGCCAGCAGCAACTGATTGAACCGCTGAACGATTTCCTGCTGCGCCATCCGCGCGTATCGGTGGAGTGGCTGCTGCATGACCGTACGCCGGATTTCATCGCCGAGAATATCGACTGCGCCATCCGCGTAGGCGAAGTGAGCGACCCGTCGGTCATCGCCATCAAGCTGGCGGACGTGCCGCGCATCGCGGTTGCCGCGCCGGCGCTGCTGGCCGGGCAGCCGCTGCCCACGCATCCCGAACAGCTGGCCGGCCTGCCCTGGCTGGCCCTGCGCACCTTCTACCGCAACGAGATCACGCTGCACCACGCCAGCGGCGCCAGCCACCAACTGACGCTGCAACCGCGCCTGAGCACCGACAGCCTGTTCGCCGTCCGTAACGCCGCCGTGCAAGGCATGGGCGTGTGCGTGGTGTCTTCATGGGCGCTGCGCGACGAACTGGCGCAAGGCGCGCTGCTGCATCTGGCGCCGGAGTGGCAAGCCACGCCGCTGCCGATGTACCTGGTCTACCCACACGCGCCGCACTATCCGGCGCGCTTGCGCAGCTTTATCGACCATATGCGCGCCGCCATGCCGGCGATTCTTTCAGACCTCTGACGTCAGGCGGCGACGGGCAGTCCGAACACCAGCGACTGGTGCGCTGCCACGCCGGCCATCGCGCCATCCGCCACCGCAAACGCGACACTGCCCGCCATGCGCGCCGCATCGCCGCAGGCATACACGCCGGCCACGCTGGTCGCCTTCATCATATCGGTGCGCAGGAAGCGGCCCATCGGCCCGTCTTCCATCTCGCAGCCCAGCAGCTCACCCAGCGGACTGGCGCTGTGCAGACGGCTCAACACGAACAAGCCATCCAGCGCCAGCGCGCGGCCATCCGTCAGCGTTACGGTGGCAGTGCCGCTGACAGCTTGCACCCGCGTGCGCTCGATCGTCACGCCGCGCGCCGCCAGCTTGGCCAGTTGCTCCTCGTCCGGCTCAAAAGCGCCGTTGAGGAAGAAGGTCACCTGCCCCCAGTCGGGCAGCATCATCGCGTGATGCCAAGAATGCGGGCCGGTCGCCAGTACGCCGATGCGGCCCTGATTCAATTCGTAGCCATGGCAGTACGGGCAGTGGAAAACACTGCTACCCCAACGCTCGGCCAGGCCGGGAATCGATGGCAGTTCGTCGGCCATGCCGGTGGCGAGTACCAGCCGCTGCGCCTGCGCCACGCTGCCGTCGCTCAGCATCACGCGAAAGCCATCGTCATGCTGCACCGCCTGTGTGGCCAGGCCTTCGCGCCAAGTCACGGTGGGATACTTCATCAACTGCGCTCGGCCATCAGCGGCGATGGCCGCGCCTTCGCGCCCGTCCTGCCCGAGGAAGCCGTGCGAGTGGCTGGCGTAGCGGTTGCGGCGCTGGCCGGCGTCGATCACCAGCACGCGGCGGCGGGCGCGCGCCAGTTGGGTGGCGGCCGACAGTCCGGCGTAGCTGCCGCCGATAACAATCACGTCGAATTCATCGATGCCCATGCTGCACTCCCTTGTGATGTGTGTTGAAGCTGGCGGACAGCTCGGCCAGCGTTACGTCTTTAAACCGGGAGATCAGCAATGCTTCCGCCTCATCGAAGGCGCTGCCCAGCGACTCGTTGACGGCGCGCTCCACCAGGCATTGCGGTTGCTCGACGCGGTTCCCCATCGCGAACACGGTGGGCGAGCCGACCGCTTCGTAGATGTCGTGCAGCGTCACCTCGCGCAGGTCGCAGGTGATGCTCCAGCCGCCGCCGTGCCCCTTGTCGGAACCAACGTAGCCGCGCTCCCGCAGCCCCGCCAGTACGCGCCGCACCAGCACCGGATTGGTGTCCAGGAAGCCCGCCAGTTCTTCGGATGTAAAAGGCCTGTCGCCATGCGCCATGTGCAGCAGCACGTGCAGGATGGAGGAAAGTTTGCTGTCTCGTCTCATGTAACTAATGATAGTACATAATCGCAAAACGTGCACGCAACTCGCTAAACTGAGGCCATGCCATTGATGGCGGCTGCGCGCGGCGGTACATTGAAGGCATGCGCTACCTCTCCCTCCTCCTGTTTGCCTTCTCCCTCAGTTCCGCCAGCGCCGCCCCGCGCGACGCCAGAACCCAGGCCACTTACGATTACCTGCTCGGCATCTGGGGCAAGAACATCATCGCCGGCCAGTCCGACCTGACCTGGCGCGACGATGTCGATATGGCGCAGCGGGTGCACGACGACACCGGCAAGTATCCGGCGCTGATGGGCTACGATTTCATGAACTACTACGACGCCACCGAAGCCGATGGCCGCCACCAGACCGAGGAAGCCATCGCCTGGTCGCGCAAGGGTGGACTGGTGAGCTTCCACTGGCACTGGCGCATGGAGAACGGCAAGTTCTACACCAAGGAGACGCCCTACGCCATCCCGTCCGATCAGAACTGGCGCAAGATCGATGACGCCATCGACCGCATCGCCGTCGAATTGAAGCGGCTACAGGACGCCAACGTGCCGGTGCTCTGGCGCCCGCTGCACGAAGCCTCCGGCGGCTGGTTCTGGTGGGGGCGCCCGCGCAGCGACGGCGTGGAGCCGGCGACCGCCTACATCCAGCTATGGCGCCATATGTACACGCGCCTGACGCAAACGCACGGCCTGCACAATCTGATCTGGGTATGGAATGGACAAGACCCGGCCTGGTATCCGGGCGATGATGTGGTGGACATCACCGGCTACGACATCTACGACAAGACCTACAGCGCGGCCTACCGCAAGGCGCAGCAGCACGCCAAGCCGATTGCGCTGACCGAGACCGGATACATTCCCGATCCGGCGCAAAGCGCTGCCGCTGGCGAGTGGTGGTTGTGGTTCATGGTGTGGAATGATGCCGCCGGTGCTGCGGGCGTCACCAGCCAGGATAATTTCTGGACTGGCGAGTACCACAACACCGGCGCGCACAAGCGCAAGGTCTACAACGATCCGCGCGTGATTACGCTGGACCGTTTGCCGAAGTTCTGACGCTTACTTCGCCGCAGCAGGAGCCGGAGCAGCAGCAGGTGCCGCCGCCTTGGCCTCGTCGCCCGACATCGCGACCGACAGCTTGGCCGGATCGACCGCCTTGCGGAAGGCCGCGTTGACCTGCGCCAGCGTGGCCGCATTCAGCTTGGCTTCAAACTCTTTGCTCCAGGCGAAGGTACGGCCCAAGTACAGGTTGCGCGCCCAGCCGCCGGCCAGCGAGGTATCCTTGGCGCGGTTCTGCTGACGCATTTGCAGCAGGCCCGATTTGGCATTGACCAGCTCCGCCTCGGTGAAGCCATCCTTCAGCACGCGGTCCAGTTCTTCGCGGATCGCGGCTTCCAGCTTCTTCAGGTTCTGCGGCGCGGCGATGGCGGCGACGGAGAAGCTGCCGGCACGGTCCAGCGAACCCGGACGCAGGTCGCTGCCACCGCCATAGGACAAGCCGTCCTTCTGGCGAATGCGGTCCATCAGACGCGATTTCAGGCCGCCACCGCCGAACATGTAGTTGGCCAGTTCCAGCGCCGGATAATCCGCGTCGTTGGAGTTCAGGTCCACGTTCAGGCGCGCGGTGTAGAAGCCGTTTTCCTTGTCCGGCGCATTCAGCATCACATGCAACGGCGCCTTCTCCACATTGGTGCTCAGCACCGGCGCATACGACGCCTTGCTGTTCCAGCCGGTGAAGTTGTCGGCGATGGTCTTGCTGACCGCAGCCTTGTCGAAATCGCCGACGATGGCCAGTTCGCCGTGGCTGGCGCCGTAGTAATCGCGGTGGAAGGCAATCACGTCTTCCAGCTTGATCGCTTTCAGCGCGGCCAGTTGCTCGTCGATGCTCATCGAGTTGCGCACGTCGCCTTGCGGATAGTGGTTAAAGTGCTGCTCGATGGCTTGGCTGGCCAGCACTTGCGGCTCGCTGCGCGACGCCTCCAGGCCGACGATCCACTGCTGGCGCAACTGCTCGAATTCCGCCGGCGAGAAGCTCGGCTCTTTCAGCACATGCGCCGCCAGACGCAGCGCCTCATCCAGGTTAGGACCGGTGGTCTCGAAGCGCTGCGGGCTGCCGGTGATCTTCAGCTTGGAGAAAGCGTCGGCCAACTGTTCGCGGCTGTATTTGCTGGTGCCGCGCATCAGCATCTGGCTGGTGAAGGCCGATACCACCGAGGTGTTGACCAGGTTTTTCTCGTCGCCCCAGTTCAGCTGCAGTGTGACGGCCACCGTCTCGCCGCGGTTCTTCTTCGGCAGCAGCGCCACTTTCAAGCCGCCGATGGTTTTGATTTCGGTGCGGGCGTTGATGTTGTCGTTGGTCGGGTCGAAGACTTCCGACGTCAGCACATTCTCTTTGGCCTTGAAGCCTTTCATCGCCTCTTCCACGCCCGGTGCGGCCGGGATCTCGGCGCGCTGCGGATTGTCTTCCGGGATGAACTCCCCCACCACGCGGTTATCGCGCTTCAGGTAGCGGGCGGCGACATCGGCCACTTCCTTGGAGGTGATGCTCGGCAGCTTGTCGCGGCCCTGGAACAGCAGACGCCAGTCGCCCAGCGAAATTTCTTCCGACAGCGTCACGCCCACGCGCTGCGGATTGTTCAACGACTTCTCGATGCTGTTGGCGAAGTTGCGGCGGGTACGTTCCATTTCCTCTTCGGTCGGCGGCGTCTTGGCGAAACTCTCCACCGCCTCGATCAGCGCATCGCGCACCGGTTCCAGCGGCTGGCCGGCCTTGACCACCGCACCGATGATTTGCAGGCCAGGCGCATAGCCAGTCTCGCCGAAGCTGAACACCTGCGCCGCTTTGCCGCTTTCCACCAGCTGCTTGTGCAGGCGACCGGTCGGCGTATCGCCGAGGATCTCGGACATGAAGCTCAGCGCATCGCTATCCTGCTGCAGCGCGCTCGGAATCTTGTAGCCCAGCGCGACGATCTGCACGTCGCCCTTGCGGCGCACGATGAAGCTGCGCTCACCATCCTGGGTTGGCTCGACGGTCCAGAAAGGCGGCAGCGCGCGTTTCGGTTTTGGGATGGCGCCGAACGATTTGGTAATCCATTGCAGCGTTTGCGCCGGATCGAATTTGCCGGCCACCAGCAGCACCGCGTTATCCGGCTGGTAGTAGGTGTGATAGAAGCCTTGCAGGTTCTCGATCTTGACGTTCTCGATGTCGCTGCGGTTGCCGATGGTGGAACGGCCGTAGCTATGCCAGTCGTAGGCCACGCTCTGCATGCGCTTCAGCAGCACCGCGAACGGGCTGTTCTCGCCGCTCTCGTATTCGTTGCGGACCACGGTCATTTCCGAATCCAGATCCTTGCGCGCGATGTAGGAATGGACCATGCGGTCGGCTTCCATATCCAGCGCCCATTTCAGGTTCTCAGGACTGGCCTGGAACACTTCGTAATAGTTGGTGCGGTCGTTGGCGGTGGTGCCGTTGAATTCCATGCCGCGCGCGGCGAATTCCTGCGGGATGTTCTTGTTCTTCGGCGAGCCTTTGAACATCAGGTGTTCCAGCAAGTGCGCCATGCCGGTTTCACCATAGTTCTCGTGGCGCGAGCCGACCAGATAGGTGACGTTGACGGTGACGGTGGGCTTGGAAGCATCCGGGAACAACAGCACCTTCAGGCCATTCGGCAACCGGTACTCGGTAATGCCTTCGACTGACGGTCCCTTGACCACGCCGGCCGGCAATGGGGCGGCGGCAGGAGCAGCGGCGGCCCAGGCGGTTCCGGTGGCAACGAAGGACATTCCGCACAGCAGAAGGCTGGCGGCGGCGACGTGTTTCAGACGGCTGTTGTTCATAGTCTCTCAGAGAAAAAACATAGGAACGAGCAGCATACGCCGCTGCCGTCGGCGTGGGTAGTACCTTAAGGAAAAATTAACTCTGCGTTTATTTTTTCTCAGGAACCAGGCAGGCATCGACCACTTGCAGGTCGTTATCCTTGGCGAATGAGAGGACGAAGTGATAGGCCAGCGGCTCCAGGTCGCGCAGCTTGCCGTTGACCACGACAGACTTGACGCCGTTGACCACGGTCGGGGTCACATATGGGGAAAACTGCAGGTGGGAATCGCGGCCGCCGCCGGTGCCTTCCGGCTTGAAACAGGCCATCACGCCGCACAGGCGCTCAGCCCAGTCGCTGGGACGGAACTGGCGGCCATTACTGGTCTGGCCAACGATGAAGAACGAATCTTGCTGTTCTGCCGGTTTTTGAACTGACATAGGCGCGGCTGCTTCTGCGTAGAGAGGAAGGGACTTACGTATTATATCTTATAGAAGACCTAAATAAGTAAGACCTTGATACGTAAGGACTTTTTCCTGATACTTCCTACTTTGGTGCAGAAATGGTTAATTCCTGCACCAGAGCAATACCGCTATTGTACCCGTTAAGGCGATGCTCCGAGCCACCATGCGCTCGACAACAGCAATAACAGCATCATCCACAACAACAGTGCGCGCCACACCAGGCCGACGGTGCTTTGCAGCGAGCGGATATTCGGCTCGTCGCCCGGCATCACGTCCGGTTCGATCTCGATATCGACCGTGGTGGCGTCCACCATTTGCGCCTTGACGGCGTTTTCCGCCGGCGTGCCGAGGCGCACGCCCATGGCGCCGCCACCGGCCGACAGGATGATGCCGATCGCCTCGTTGGACCAGCGATGGGCGAAATTGCGCCAGGCGTAAATGGCATCCTCGAAGTTACCGACCACGGCGAAGGCGACGGCGGTCAGGCGCACCGGAATCCAGTCGATCCAGTAGAACGCGCGCGAGGCGAACTGGCCGAAGGCTTCGTTGCGCATGTGCTCAGGCTCGTTCCAGGCGCGCGCCAGGTGTTCGGCCACGCGGTACATCACCGCCCCTGCCGGGCCGAGCGGCATCAGGAACCAGAAGAACACGCCGAACACATTGCGGTGCGTGGTCACCAGCGACTTCTCGACGGCGATACGGGCGATTTCCGAGACTTCCATGCCGACCGTGTCCAGCTTGGTCCATTCGGCCAGCAAGGCGCGCGCAGCGGCTTCGTCGCCGGCATTCAGCGCCAGCTGGATCGAGGTGAAATAGTGGCTGTAGTGGCGGAAGCCCAGGGTCAGGTAGACGATCAGCACGTTCCAGGCGAAGGCGGCCAGGAACCAGTCGTAATGCCGCAGCACCCAGTAGATGGCGGCGGTCGGGATCATCAGGATGGCCATCATCAGGAACCAGCCCATGCGGCCGTGGGTCGAGTGGCCGGCGTTGAACCAGGTCTCCATCCGCAACGCCAGGCTCTTGATTTCGGCGTAGATCGGATTGTCTGCGCGCAGCGGTTTCATCTGCTCGATCAGCAGCGCGCATAAAATGGAAAGAAATGTCATTAAACGTCCTTTGCGGGGGCATAGCCTCAATGCCCGTTACGATAGCCTAGTTCTTACTCCGCGCGCAAGAAATGGAACAGATTGCGGAGCATGCCGGCGGTCGCGCCCCAGATGTAATACCCTTCATACGGCATCGCATAAAAGCTGCGGCGGCCATTCGGCAGCTCGGCCGACAGGCGCTGGTGGTTGGCGCCGTCCATCAGGAAGGCCAGCGGCACCTCAAAGATGGCGGCCACTTCGGACGGGTCGGCCACCACCTCGAACGGCGGCTGCACCAGCGCCACCACCGGCGTCACGCAGTAACCGGTGCCGGTCAGGTAATTGGGCAGCGTACCAAGAATCTCGACATGGCGGCGCGCCAGGCCGATCTCTTCTTCCGACTCGCGCAGCGCGGTGTCGACGGCGTCGCTATCAAAATCTTCGGCGCGGCCGCCGGGAAAGCTGACCTGGCCCGGATGATCGGTCAGGTCGGCGTTGCGCTGGGTCAGCAGCACCGTCAGGCCATGCGCGCGCTGCACCAGCGGAATCAGCACCGAAGCCGGCGTCGGCGCGCGGTCGGCGCGGCCCGGCAGCACGCGTTCGCTGCCTTCCGGCGTCCACACTGCGGGCGGTGCGGCAAAGCGGCTGCGCAGCCAGGCGGGCGCCAGGCGCTCCGGCAAAATGGCGGGTTCGCCGGCGATGCCGTCTATCGGCAGTTGCTGGGGATCGAAAGGTGGCTGGGCCATGCGGGACTCCTTAGAAGCAAAAAGGCGCCAGTGGCGCCTTTTATCGGGCGCCTGCGGGCGCCCTTTCCAAACACAACCGATATTACACGGCTGCTTTCGCCGCTGGGCGACGGTTTGGCAATTTTTCTTTGATACGTGCCGATTTACCGGAACGATCACGCAGGTAGTACAGCTTAGCGCGACGTACGTCACCGCGGCGTTTCACTTCGATCGAAGCGATCAGCGGGGAGTACAGTTGGAAGGTACGCTCAACGCCTTCGCCGGACGAGATTTTACGAACGATGAAGTTCGAGTTCAGGCCACGGTTACGACGGGAGATGACCACGCCTTCGTAAGCCTGGGCGCGCTTGCGGGTGCCTTCGACTACGTTAACGTTAACGATCACGGTATCGCCAGGAGCAAAATCAGGAATGCTTTTGCCCAGACGAGCGATTTCTTCTTGCTCGAGTTGTTGAATCAGGTTCATTTTTAATGACTCCATAAACCATCGTGCTGGCGCGCTATGCGTGTTGCCACGCTTGCCCAGTAGAGGATGGGGTTATAACAAGCAGGCTCAGAGGCCTGCCAAAAATTGCTCGTCGCGCTTGGTGAGCAGTCCTGCCTCACGCGCTTTGATAAGCAAATCCGGTCGCTTGCGCGCGGTCGCTTCCAGCATGCGCTGGCGGCGCCATTTTTCTATCTCGGCGTGGTTGCCGCCCATCAGTACCGGCGGCACGCCCACACCTTCATACGTTTCCGGCCGCGTGTAGTGCGGCGAATCCAGCAAGCCGTTGACGAAGCTGTCTTCGATGGCAGAGGCGTCGGTGTTCAACACGCCGGGAATCTGGCGGATCACCGCATCCATCAAGGCCATCGCCGGCAACTCGCCGCCGGACAGCACGAAATCGCCGAGGCTGATTTCTTCATCGACCACCCGGTCCAGCAAACGCTGGTCCACTGCTTCGTAACGGCCGCACAGGATCACCAGACCGGGTTCCTGCTTGAGCTGCATCACGCGTTCGTGCGTCAACTGCTTGCCCTGGGGTGACATGAACAAGACGCGGGGCGCGGGCAGACCGGCATCGGTCTGGCGTTGCTTCGCCGCGTTGAGCGTCGCTTCCAGGGGTTTGGCCAGCATCACCATGCCGGGGCCGCCGCCATAGGGGCGGTCATCCACGGTACGGTGATTGTCGGTGGTGAAATCACGCGGATTCCACAGCGACAGGCCACATTTATTCTGTTCAAACGCGCGCCGGGTCACACCCGACTGCGTAATTGCGGCAAACATTTCCGGGAACAGGGTTACGACATCAAATTGCATGGCGAACCGCCCTCAATGTTTTGCTTGGCTTAGTAATCAAGGCCCCAGTCGACAATGATCTTCCTGGCTTCCTTGTCCACCTTGTTGATGAACGCGTCGACAAATGGGATCAGGCGCTCTTGCGCCGCAACTTCTTCTGGCTTGGCGTCTGCGGATGCGGCTGGCGTAATGCGCAAGATCGACTGCGGACCATTGCTCATCATGTCAGTCACCGTACCGAGGTGCTCACCTTGCAGATTCTCTACTTCCAGACCGATCAGATCAGTCCAGTAAAACTCATCGTCGGACAAGACCGGGAAGCGGCTTTGCGGAATGAAGACAGCGGCGCCTTTCAGCGCTTCCGCCACGTTCCGGTCAGTCACACCGACCAGCCGCGCCACGACGTCGCCGCCATGCAGTTTGACCTGCAAGACTTCCACATCGTACAGCGCCGGCTTATCCAACCACCAGGTTTTGACCTTGAGGAGTGCATCCGCATCTTCCGAGAAAGGACGAATCCTTACCCAGCCTGCAACGCCGTAAGCACCGAAGACAAAGCCTACCTGTGCCAGATCGTCGGGGATTTGCACCCCGGATGCATTCTTATCGGTCAAACCGGTAACCAGACTTGCTTAGGCTGCTTTTTTGTTCTGAGCAACCAGGCGAGCGACGGTTGGCGACAGTTGTGCGCCAACAGCTTGCCAGTGAGCCAGACGGTCTTCGGTGATGCGCAGGGCTACTTCTTGACCCGAAGCCATTGGGTTGTAGAAACCAATGCGCTCGATGAAACGGCCATCGCGACGATTACGCGAATCGGTTGCAACGATGTTGAAGAAAGGACGCTTTTTTGCGCCACCACGAGCTAAACGAATAACGACCATAATATTTCCAAAAAATTTGTGCTAGGACGGAAAAAGCCGCAAATTATAGCAAGCTTTGCCGCGAGGCAGCAAGCGTTAATGAAATAATTGGGCATGTTGGGGTAATCAAAGATTATCCCTTGTTCCGGCACTCGGGGCAATAGGCTTACCCGTAAAAAAGGCGTGCCGGGGGGCGTATTATGCCTGATACTGCTGAATTCCCGGCTATCGGATCGACAATCATGACCGTTTTGCACCAGCCCCGTCACAAAAACAAGACACTTGCCGCTTTGCTGGCCTTCCTGCTGGGCGGCCTCGGCGCACAGCGCTTGTACTTGCGCGGCTGGCGCGATCCTTGGTTGTGGACGCATCTGGCTTGCCTGCCGGCGGCCTGGCTGGTGGCGCAGATCGTGCCGCAGGCGGACGGTTTCTACAAGCTGCTGCCGATCATCGTCTCCGGCCTGGTTGGTTTCCTGGAAGCGCTGATAATGGGCGTAACGCCCGACGACAAATGGGACGCGCGCCATAACGCCAGCTCCGGCCGGCAGTCGGACACGCACTGGCCGGTGGCTGTGGTGCTGGTGGCCAGCATGATGATCGGCGCCGGCGGCCTGATCGCCACCCTCTCCCGCCTGTTCGACCTGATCTACACCGGCGGCGCTTATGGCTAATATCGATTTGATACGCGGAGTTCAATCATGAAATTTCTGGTGGTCGGCGCTGGAGCGCTGGGTGGGTATTTTGGCGGGCGTTTGCTGGCGGCGGGCCAGGATGTGACGTTTCTGGTGCGCGCTGGGCGAGCGGCGCAGCTCACGCAGCATGGATTGCGCATCAGCAGCCCCAAGGGTGACCTGACGCTACCGGCGCCGCCGCATCTGCTGTCGGAGCAACTGACGCAGCACTATGACGTGATCATCGTCGGCTGCAAGGCCTACGATCTGGACGCCACCATGGAATCCTTCGCCGCCGCAGTCGGCCCGGACACCGCCATCCTGCCCGTGCTCAACGGCATGGCACACCTGGAACGACTGGCCGCGCGCTTCGGCAAGGAGCGCGTGCTGGGCGGCCTGTGCCTGATTTCCGCCACGCTCAACGAGCAAGGCGACGTCCAGCATCTGAACGACACGCACGCGCTGGTATTCGGTGAACTCGACGCCACCACCTCGGCGCGCGTGGCCGCCATTGAAAACGCCATGGCCGGCGCCAATTTCGACGCCCGCGCCAGCAGCGAAATCCGCCAGGAGATGTGGGAGAAGTGGATCTTCATCACCTCGCTGGCCGGCGCCACCTGCCTGCTGCGCGGCAGCGTCGGCGACATCGTTGCCGCCGGCCAGACCGACGTCACGCTGGCCTTGCTGGAAGAATGCAACGCCATTGCCACCAGCCACGGCTTCCCGCCACGCCAGCATCCAAGCGAACGCGCCCACGGCATGCTGACGGCGGCCGGATCGCCGATCACCGCATCCATGCTGAAAGATTTGCAACGCGGCGGCGCGATCGAGGCCGACCACATCGTCGGCGACATGCTGGCGCGCGGACAGCATCACGCCGCACCGACGCTGAAAATCGCCTATGCTAATTTAAAGACCTACGAAGCGCGCCGTGAGCGCGAACGCTCGCTGCGCTCAATGAAGGCTGAGTGACACCATCGGACTCAACGCCGCAGTCAAACGCGCCGAAGGACGCGCGCCGGCCGCCACCGCCCAGGCCAGCACCCACTGGCCAGCGCGGATTTCATCGGCTATGGTACTGGCTTGTAGCAAGCGCTGCGCGGCCTGACTCATACGATCGATGGCATACGCTTCGCGGTCGACGCGTGCAGGATGGATGGTGATTCGTTTCATGCTGACCTCACTAAGAATACAGCTTGTACGCACGCAATACCGTATCAGATTCAATCAGCACCAAAAAAGGAGAACAACATGACCCAACGCACCCTGATGGCCGCCCTGCTGCTGGCCGCCCTGTCCAATACCGCCCAGGCACAAAGCCCCAAGGAACATTTCGATTCCGACACTAAACGCATCGCCACCCGCTATGCAGACGACAAGAAACTGTGCGGCGACGAGCGCGATTCCAGCCAGCGCATGCAATGCCTGCGCGATTCCAAGACCGAATACGACAGGGCCATGGCGCAAGCGCGCGACCAATACAAGAACGCAGGCAAGCCGGGCGCCTGCCATGACTGCGGCAAGGTGACGTCCATCGTAGTGGGTGAAAAATCCGGCGAAGGCAGCGCGCTGGGCCTGATCGCCGGCGGCGTGGCCGGCGCCCTGCTGGGCAACCAGGTCGGCAGCGGCCACGGCCGTCAATTGGCCACCGTAGCGGGCGCCGCCGGCGGCGCCTATGCCGGCAAGAAGATTGAAGAGAAAGCCAAATCCAGCAAACTGTGGACCGTGCACGTCAAATACGACGACGGCCGTCAAGCCGCCTTCAACTTCGACCACGATCCAAAAATGCTGAGCGGCGACCGCGTGCAAAACGCCAACGGCACCCTCGTCCGCCGCTAATCGCTGAGCGGCGTTAATTTAAATCATGGTAAGTTCCGTGACCGCCACCGGAAGCGATGGCGGTCACGAAAGAGCGCTTAGAACTGCTCGATGTCCAGCGCCAGTACGCCGGCGCTGCCGTCGGTGATCGAGCTGCGGATGCCCGCTGCTTGCGACAGGAAGTGGTCAGCGAAGAAACGCGCGGTGGCGATCTTGGCTTTGTAGAAGCTGGCGTCGCCATCGCCGGCGTTCAGCTTCTGCTGCGACACCAGCGCCGCGCGCGCCATCTGCCAGCCGCCCAGCACGATGCCGGCCAGCTTCAGGTACGGCACGCTGCCAGCAAATACGCCCTTGATGTCGGACTTGATGTTGGCCACCACGTACTCCACCACCGCTTCCAGCTCGGTCGCGCCCTGCGCCAGATGCTTGCGGATCGCGGCGAAATCGGCGCCGTCCAGCTTGGCCAGTTCCGCTTCGGTGGCGCGCACTTGCGCGATCAGTCCCTTGGCGATCTTGCCGCCGTCGCGCACGGTCTTGCGGCCGATCAGGTCGTTGGCCTGAATCGCCGTCGTGCCTTCGTAGATGGTCAGGATCTTGGCGTCGCGATAGTGCTGCGCCGCGCCGGTTTCTTCGATGAAGCCCATGCCGCCATGGATCTGCACACCATCGCGCGTCACGTCCTGCGACAACTCGGTCGACCAGCCCTTGATGATCGGCACCAGGTACTCGTACACCGCCTGGTTGTGCGCGCGCGCCTCGGCATCGGCGCCGTGGTGCGCCTGGTCGTACAGCGAAGCGCCAACATAGGCCAGCGCGCGCGCCGCCTCGGTCTGCGAACGCATATTCATCAGCAAGCGGCGCACATCCGGATGATGGATGATGGCCACGCCGGACGGCGAACCAGTCAGGTCACGCGATTGCACGCGGTCCTTGGCATACGCCAGCGCGTGCTGGTACGCATGTTCCGACAGGCCGATGCCTTGCAGGCCGACGCCAAAGCGCGCCGCATTCATCATGATGAACATGTATTCCAGGCCGCGATTCTCTTCGCCCACCAGCGTGCCGATGGCGCCGCCGTTGTCGCCGAATTGCAGCACCGCAGTCGGGCTGGCCTTGATGCCCAGCTTGTGCTCGATCGACACGCAATGCGCATCATTGCGCGCGCCTAGCGAACCGTCGGCGTTGACCAGGAACTTCGGCACGATGAACAGCGAGATGCCCTTCACGCCTGGAGGCGCATCCGGCGTGCGCGCCAGCACCAGGTGGACGATGTTGTCGGTCATGTCGTGATCGCCATACGTGATGAAGATCTTGGTGCCGAACACTTTGTAGGTGCCATCGCCCTGCGGCTCGGCGCGGGTACGCACGGCGGCCAGGTCGGAGCCGGCTTGCGGCTCGGTCAGGTTCATGGTGCCGGTCCATTTGCCGGTCACCAGGTTTTCCAGATAAATGGCTTTCTGTTCGTCGCTGCCGGCCGTCAGCAGCGCTTCAATCGCGCCGTCCGACAGCAGCGGGCACAGGGCGAACGAGATGTTCGCGCCGTGCAGCATTTCCACGCATGGCGTGCCGACCAGTTTCGGCAGACCCTGGCCGCCGAAGTCGGTCGGGTGCTGCAGGCCTTGCCAGCCGGCGTCGGCGAACTGGCGGAAGGCTTCCTTGAAGCCCTTGGACGTGATCACGCCGTCCTTGGTCCAGTAGCTCGGTTCCTTGTCGGCCGCGTGGTTCAGCGGGGCGATTTCGGCAGCGACGAATTTCGCGCTTTCTTCCAGCACGGCTTCGGCGGTTTCCGGGGTGGCGTCTTCACAGCCTGGCAGTTCGCTGACCGCTTGCAGGTTGGCCAGTTCGTTCATCACGAACAGCATGTCTTTGATGGGTGGTTGGTATGGCATCTCGTCTCTCCAAGAAAAAGGCCACGGCAATCCGGCGTTCCGGATCAGCGTGGCCTCAGGGGTACTTTACGTGGCGTTAGCCCAGTTCAGCTACCAGTTGTGGCACGACGTCGAACAGGTCGCCTACGATGCCGTAGTCGGCAACGGAGAAGATCGGCGCTTCCGGATCTTTATTGATGGCGACGATGGTTTTCGAGTCTTTCATACCGGCCAAATGCTGGATCGCGCCGGAGATACCGACCGCGATGTACAGGTTAGGCGCAACGATCTTGCCGGTCTGGCCGACTTGCCAGTCGTTCGGCACGAAGCCGGCGTCGACCGCAGCGCGCGAGGCGCCCATGGCGGCGTTCAGCTTGTCTGCCAGCGGTTCCAGAATCTTGAAGGCTTCGCCCGAACCCATGCCGCGGCCACCGGATACGATGATCTTGGCGGCGGTCAGATCTGGACGATCCGACTTGGCCACTTCACGGCTGACGAACGACGATTTGCCCGAATCGGCAACGGCCGTCACGGTTTCCACCGCAGCCGAACCGCCGCTAGCGGCAGCAGCGTCGAAACCGGTCGAACGCACGGTGATGACTTTGACTTTGTCGTTCGATTGCACGGTAGCGATGGCGTTACCGGCGTAGACCGGACGCTCGAAGGTGTCCGGTGCATCCACTTTGGTGATTTCCGAAATCTGCGCCACGTCCAGCTTGGCGGCCACGCGTGGCAGGATGTTCTTGCCGTAAGCGGTGGCTGGCGCCAGGATGTGGCTGTACGCAGCAGCGATAGCCAATGCCTGTTCGGCGACGTTTTCAGCCAGGCCGTCGGCGAAGTGCGCGGCGTCGGCGTGAATCACTTTCGACACGCCGGCCACGGCGGCAGCGGCGGTTGCCACGGCGCCCGCGTTGGAACCGGCCACCAGGATGTGCACATCGCCGCCGGCTTGCGCCGCTGCGGTCACGGTGTGCAGGGTGCTGGCCTTCAGGCTGGCGTTGTCGTGTTCTGCGATAACTAATGCGACCATGTTCAGATTCCTTTAGATAACTTTAGCTTCGGTGCGCAGCTTGGCGACCAGGGTAGCAACGTCCGGGACAATGATACCGGCGGAGCGTTTCGCAGGCTCGGCGACTTTCACGGTTTTCAGACGCGGGGTCACATCGACGCCCAGGTCTTCCGGCTTGGTGACATCCAGCGGTTTCTTCTTCGCTTTCATGATGTTCGGCAGCGTCACATAGCGCGGCTCGTTCAGGCGCAGGTCGGTGGTGACGATGGCCGGCAGGGTCAGCGCCAGGGTTTCCAGGCCGCCGTCCACTTCGCGGGTAACGGTGACTTTGCCGTCTTCCAGCGTGATTTTCGAGGCGAAGGTCGCTTGCGGCCAGCCCAGCAGCGCAGCCAGCATCTGGCCGGTCTGGTTGGAATCGTCGTCGATCGCTTGCTTGCCCAGGATGATCAGCTGCGGCTGCTCTTTGTCGGCCAGCGCTTTCAGCAGCTTGGCCACGGCCAGCGGTTCCAGTTCGGCGGTGGTTTCCACCAGGATGCCGCGGTCGGCGCCGATCGCCATCGCGGTGCGCAGGGTTTCCTGGCACTGGGTCACGCCAGCGGACACGGCCACCACTTCGGTGACTTTGCCGGATTCTTTCAGGCGGGTCGCTTCTTCCACCGCGATCTCGTCGAACGGGTTCATCGACATTTTGACGTTGGCGATATCAACGCCGGTGCCGTCGGACTTCACACGCACCTTGACGTTGTAGTCGACCACACGTTTGACGGGTACCAAGACTTTCATAGCTGTGCCTTTGGGAAAAGATGAATTCGGGACTAAATAATGTGGGCTAGATTATATGAGAAATCTGCCCCGCACAAGAAATCAAAGCACGATCGTGCTATTTTTCGCTAGTAGAAATCGTCTAAAAAATAAATCTTCCAGACGAAATTCTTGGGGAGAAAATGCAGCGGCTGTTATTTGCGCTGCATCAAAAAGACAAACTCACGGCCAGTTTGGACGTGCGACAACAGGGTGTTACCGGTTTGTTTACTGAAAGCCTGGAAATCACGCACCGAGCCAGGATCGGTCGCCATGATGCGCAGCACTTCACCGCTCTGTAGTTCCGAAAGGGCTTTCTTGGCCTTCAGAATCGGCAGCGGACAGTTCAGACCGCGCGCATCCAACTCCTTGTGGAATTCGATGGTATCGTTTTCTAGTATTGTTTCGCTCATCAAGAAACCCGCTCGTTTGTGGGGAGGTGTCGTCATACTACTCCTTTTTAGAGGGGATGACGCGCTGCACCAAAATAGTTCGTTGTACGTTGCAAGTTCGCAACGCAAGCTGGAAAGTATACAACAGTCCGCCCCATACGACAACGGCCTGCTTGCGACACCAAGTCGCACGCAGGCCGCATTAACACAGCTTTACAGCTGGATTATCGACTTTACAGACGGGAGCCGATCCACTCCGCTACGCCTGCCAGCGCACCTGGCAGACCAGTTGGATCGGTGCCGCCGGCTTGCGCCATATCAGGGCGTCCGCCGCCTTTGCCGCCCACTTGTTGTGCAACAAAGTTGACCAGCTCACCGGCCTTGACCTTCGAGGTGGTGTCGGCGGTCACGCCGGCGATCAGGCTGACCTTGCCGTCGTTAACCGAAGCCAGCACGATGGCAGCGGTCTTCAGCTTGTCCTTCAGCTTGTCCATGGTCTCGCGCAGGCCGGTCACATCGGCGCCGTCCAGCGTGGCCGCCAGCACCTTGATGCCCTTGACGTCGACCGCTTGCGCAGCCAGCTCGTCGCCCTGGCCGGCAGCCAGCTTGGACTTCAGTGCCGCCAGTTCTTTCTCCAGCGATTTCACCTGATCCTGCACGGCGCCGATCTTGACGATCAGTTCGTCCGGATTCGATTTCAGCGCCGAGGCCGCTTCGTTCAGCTTGCGGGCCATGCCCTGCACCAGCGCCAGCGCGCCTTCGCCGGTCACGGCTTCCACGCGACGGATGCCGGCAGCGACGCCGCCTTCCGCGATGATCTTGAACAGGCCGATATCGCCGGTGCGCTGCACGTGCACACCACCGCACAGCTCTTTCGAGGTGCCGATGTCCAGCACGCGCACTTCGTCGCCGTACTTCTCGCCGAACAGCGCCATCGCGCCATGCTTGACCGCGTCGTCGAACGACATGTGCTGCGCCTTGGTGGCGTGGTTTTCCAGGATCTCTTTGTTGACCTTGGCTTCCACTTCAGCGATCTGCTCAGCGGTCAGCGGCGCGTTGTGGCTGAAGTCGAAACGGGTTTTGTCCGGATCAACCAGCGAACCTTTTTGCGCCACGTGCGAACCCAGCACTTCGCGCAGGGCTTTGTGCATCAGGTGGGTCGCCGAGTGGTTGCGGATGGTGCGGCCACGCTTGTGCAGGTCCACTTGCGCGGCGACGATCTCGCCCACTTTCAGCGAGCCCTGGGTCAGCACGCCGTGCTGGCCGAACACGTCGGCCTGGATCTTCAGCGTGTCTTCCACCGTGAACAGGCCGGTCGCGGCCTTGATCTCGCCCTGGTCGCCGACCTGGCCGCCGGATTCGGCATAGAACGGCGTGGTGTCCAGCACCACGATGCCCTGCTCGCCTGCCTTCAGTTCCTGCACCGGCGCGCCGTTGGCGTACAGGGCGATCACTTTGGCGTCCGCGCTCAGGTCGTCGTAACCGATGAACTTGGTTTTTTCGCCCGAATACTCAACGTTGGCGGCCATCTTGAACTTGCCGGCGGCGCGCGCGGTTTTCTTCTGCTGTTCCATCGCGGCGTTGAAGCCGTCTTCATCCAGCGTGATGTTGCGTTCGCGGCAGATGTCGGCGGTCAGGTCCAGCGGGAAGCCGTAGGTGTCGTACAAGGTGAAGGCGGTTGCGCCGTCCAGCTTGCTTGGATCCTTGGCCAGCTGGGCTTCCAGGATCTTCATGCCGTTTTCCAGCGTTTCGCCGAAGCGCTCTTCTTCCGCTTTCAGCGTGGCGGCAACGCGCGCCTTGGCTTCTTTCAGCTCCGGATAGGCGGTGCCCATCTCGATGTCCAGGTCTTCCACCAGCTTGTAGAAGAATGGCTTGGTCTGGCCCAGCTTGTGGCCGTGACGCAGCGCGCGGCGGATGATGCGGCGCAGGACGTAGCCGTGGCCTTCGGCGCCAGGAATGATGCCGTCAACGATCAGGAACGACGCGGCGCGGATGTGGTCGGCGATCACGCGCAGCGATTTCGATTCCAGATCGGTGGCGCCGGTTTCGCGCGCGGCGGCCTTGATCAGGTTCTGGAACAGGTCGATCTCGTAGTTCGAATGCACGTGTTGCAGCACGGCGGCCAGGCGCTCCATGCCCATGCCGGTATCCACGCATGGCTTCGGCAGCTTGTGCATCACGCCCGCTTCGTCGCGGTTGAACTGCATGAACACCAGGTTCCAGATTTCGATAAAGCGGTCGCCGTCTTCTTCGGCCGAGCCCGGAGGACCGCCCCAGATATCGGCGCCGTGGTCGTAGAAGATCTCGGTGCATGGGCCGCATGGGCCGACGTCGGCCATCTGCCAGAAGTTGTCCGACGCGTAGCGAGAACCCTTGTTGTCGCCGATGCGGATGATGCGCTCTTTCGGCACGCCGATTTCATTGGCCCAGATGTCGTAGGCTTCGTCATCTTCAAAGTAGACGGTGACGGTCAGCTTGTCGGCCGGCAGCTGGTAGACCTTGGTCAGCAGTTCCCAGGCGTAGTTGATGGCGTCGCGCTTGAAGTAGTCGCCGAAGCTGAAATTGCCCAGCATTTCGAAGAAGGTGTGGTGACGCGCGGTGTAGCCGACGTTTTCCAGGTCATTGTGCTTGCCGCCGGCGCGCACGCAGCGCTGCACGCTGGTGGCGCGCGAGTACGGGCGGCTGTCCAGGCCCAGGAACACGTCCTTGAACTGCACCATGCCGGAATTGGTCAACAGCATGGTTGGGTCATTGCCTGGCACCAGCGGGCTGGACCGGACAATGGTATGACCCTTAGATTCGAAAAATTTGAGGAACTTCTCGCGGATTTCAGATGATTTCATGTCGTTATAGGGTAAATAGCTGGCTGGTGCAAAAGAAGGATTATGCCACAGCCAGCCCGTACTTCCCCCAACTAACGCGTCGCCAGCCTCACCACCTGCTCGGTGATTTCCCCGCTGGCGAGGTTCCGTTGCGGCACGGCCATCAGCACCTCGCCGCCGGCCTCATCGTTCTGATCGAAGTCGATCCGCACCTGCAGCTTGCGGTCCAGCGCCACAAAGGTGTTGGGCCGGATGGCCACCATGCGGTGCGGCCCCAGCTCGTCGATTTCACCGTACACCGCGGTGCCGCCGCCGCGCAGGTGCAGCGTCTGGCCGTTATCAAGCGTATAAGATCCGCGGAATTGGCGCATTTGCCAGTCGTCCATGTGATAACGGTGGTCCGGCAGATCGATGCTCAGGCGCGGCGCCGGCACGGTGACGCTCTCATCGCCTTGCTGCGCTTGCGCGCCCATGGTGGCGCACAGCGCCAAACCCAACAGCCATTGAATTTTCATTTTCCCACTCCCTGTCTTGTTGATTTCACACCGCCAGCCGGCAGCGTGTCACAAGTCTAGACAGCGATAACCGCAGATACATCACTCGAACGATTGAGCACGCAACGATGCGGCCGGCACGCCATGCAGCATCGACACCAGCTCCCCCTGGCGGCGCGTGCCGGTCTTGCGGAACAGCTTTTGCAGATGGGTCTTGACGGTGTGCAGACTGATGTCGAGCGAGGCCGCGATGTCTTCCAGCGCTTCGCCATGCGCCAGCGCCTGCGCCACGCCGGCCTCGGCTGGCGTGAGGTCGAACAGCTGCATCAACAGCTGGCGCGGCAGGCGGTGCGCCTCGGGGTCGCCGGCCATCACAATCGCGCAAGCCGGCAGCGCGGCCAGCTCTTCGGGCGGCAAAAACGGCACCACCGTCAGCAGCAGCGGCTGGCGATTGCGACGCGGTAAACTGAGGGCATGCAGATTGGCTGTATCGTGTGGAGAAGCGAGCACGGCGGCGACCAGCTGCGCCAGCGACTTGTCGCCGCAGACGGCGTCCTGCAACAGCTTGTCGCCGTGCAGACGCAATGCCGTATCACGTTCCAGCAGCGCGCCGGCGGCGGCGTTGGCATGCAACAGGCGCAACTCCGCATCGACCAGGAACACCGCAATGTCCATGTGATTCAAGGCGGCGTCCAGATAGGTGGCAACCGCATAGGACGTTAGCGCCAGCTGCATGTGCTCCCCTTCGATAATTCTGGAATCAGCTTAGAGGCCGATCGTCAGAATATATACTCGGAATGTCACGCGGGGAGAAAAAATTTAAATGAACATTCCTCCAGGCTTAGCTGACTTGCTTAAAACTTGTAGCGCCCGGTCAGCTGGAACTCGCGCGGATTGACCGGCGTGACGGTGTAGCCGTCTGACGTAAAGCCGCGATGGTTGCCGCTGTTGACCAGCGTGGCGTCGATGCTCCACTTCTTGGTCTTGTAGGTGACGGTCAGGTCGATGCTGGACATGGCCGGCAGCGACACGCCATTGTCCGGCAAGGTGGCGGTGCGGCGCGACTCGAACACATAGCCGGCGCCCAGGCTCCAGGCCGGTGTCACGTCGTAGCCCAGGTACAGGCTGCTGAACCATTTCGGCACGCCGGCCAGCAAGGCGCCCACCGGCAGCACGGTGTCGTGGCTGACGTAGGCGCTGGTGTAGGACGCGGCGGCGTCCAGCTTGAGCTCAGGCGTAAAGCTGTAGCTCAGGTCCTCCTCGATGCCGCGGCTGTGGCGGCGGCCGGAGTCGATCTGGAAGTTGGGGCTGGCCAGATCCTGCGTCAGCACGTTCTTGCGGGTGATCGAGAACAGCGAAGTGGTCATCTTCAGCGACTCGTCCGGCGCCGTGTATTGCAGGCTGCCTTCGGTCTGCGTGCCCGCTTCCGGACGGAACAGCTTGCCGCTGGCGCTCTTGGCGCCGATCTGCGGCCGCGACGAGTTGGTCCAGCTGAGCGCGGCGATCCAGTTCGGATGCAGCTGGTAGGTCAGGCCCACGCGCGGCGAGAACAGCGAATCACTCTGCGACGAACGCGCCTCGCCGGCCTCTTGCAGGTAATCGCGGTAACGCTCGGCGCGCAGGCCCAGCAGCAGGCGAATGGACGGACTGAGCTGGAAGCGGTTTTGCGAATACAGTACCAGGTTGTCGGTACCGTAGGTTTGATCGGCCAGCGTGTCCAGCGCACCGGCCATGGCGGCGCCATACACCGGGCGGTAGATATTGATGGCGCTGCCGCTGCCGACGTCCAGCTTGTAGCGGTAGTCAAAGCGCCCTATTTCCAGCCCCAGCAGATATTCGACCGGAATCTGCGCCAGCGTGCCGCGACCGATCAGCTCGGACTGCGAGACGAAAATGGTCTGGTTGGCGCGGTCGCGCTGCGACACCCGCTTGACGTTGCCAGCCGTGTCCACCAGGTCGGCCAGCGCGTAGTTATAGGTGTCGTAGGCCAGGCCGGCGTCGCGGTAGCTCTCCACCTGGTACAGCAAAGCCTGGCGCAAATGGTCGCCGTTGGCCAGCTTGTAGTCCAGTTCCATGCGGGTGGTGTTGTCGACGATGCGCATGCGGTTGTCCGGCTCGCCGAGGAAGCGCTTGGCCGGCAACCCCAGCAGGGCCTGGTTGGCCAGCAGTTGCGGATTCCAGGTGGCGTCCAGGTAGCCGCCGTTATAGGACACGGTCAGCTTCAGGTCCGGCGTGACGCGCCACTCGATCACCGGCACGATGAAGGCCGACTGGCGGTTGTTGTAATCGGTATAGGTGGCGCCGCTGTAGGCCTGGGCATTGACGCGGTAGGACACGTCGCCGACCACATCGGCCACGTCCAGCCGCACGCGGCTCAGGCCGGGACTGCTGGTGAACACGCTGATGTTGCGGTAATCAACCAGCCCCGGCATCTTGGCAATGCTGTTGAGGTCGCCGCCTGGCTTGCCGTTGCCGTACAGCGCCGATGCCGGCCCTTTCAATACTTCGATCGACTCCATCGAGCAGAAGCATTCGGTGCCGAGGTAGCCGTAGTCGCGGTGGCCGTTACGCAGCGCGCTGTCGTTCTTGAAGCCGCGCAGGAAGTCGCGGTTGTATTCAGAGCCGCCGAAAGTGGCCGGCGCCACCGCGCCGCTGGCGTCGATGTCGGTGCGTTCCACCACCAGCGCCGTCACCGGGCGTTCCAGCGCGGCAGGGGTACCGGTTTCAACCGGGGAAGCGGCGGCGGTTTGCGCGCGCGTATCGAACGCCGCGCACAGCGCCAGCGTCAGCGCCGACAAGCGCAAGGTGGTACTCAGTGCAGTCTTGGACATGGTTTGTTTTTCTCCGAGATGAAGCGGCGGATCATATCGGAGAAAAAGCATGCAAAACCGTCATGTAGCACGTTTGTGCTACACGCGATGCGGCAAAAAAGAGACGTTCGGTCGACGGCGTCTAATGTGGCGTGCTATTCGGGTCGTTGAACATTTCGTCGCACTCTGCATTGGCAAAACTTTTCAGTTGATCACCCAAACTCCGCACTGGCGCCGCGTCAGCAACCACGTCCGGCTGCGTGCTGTGCGTTTCACTTTCCACGAACGATTTCTTGAAATTTTGCATGACAAAATTGACGCCACGCGAAGAAATATTCCTCAAGTCGCCATCGAGAAACTGACCAAAAGTCGCTGTACTGGACACAATTTCAAAACTTGGGAAATAGTCGCAGTGCACAAATTTTTTGCAAAGATAGTCGGCCGCGACGCGCAGCGTCGACTTGGACGACATGGTCGCTACCTGCACATTGTTATCCGTCGCCGTGGCTGCCAGCGCCACCGGTGACACGGTGAATATCCATTTCAATTCAGGATTGATGTCCTTGATGAAATTAACGCACCAGGTGAGGTCTTCGATAATTTCAAACGCATCGAAATTGACGAATTTATATAGCTCCGGATCGAACGTGCCGATACGGGTTCCTGGGCAGGCGGGAAACACCAGTCCGCTCGCGTTGTCGTACCACGCCTCGGTGAGTCCCAGCGTAAAAATGAAGCAATCACTGCTCAGAAATAGCTGTTTCACGCATTCATAGTGATAAACACGGTCGCATATCAAGTCGTGCTCGCTGTCAAAGCCTTCCGTCTGGATGCCGGGCCTTAGCAAGTCCGCCCATCCAGTAGGCGTTTCGACGCTCATATGCGTCAATGGACGCAAATGGAAGGCAAATTCTATAACCTGACGCAATTGCCGCGCCGTATAGATATTGCCGTAGCGCGCCGAGAACTGTCCGTACTGCAGCTCCCCGGCCCGCGCCGACGTCAATATCGTCGGCGCCACCTCATAAACACAATGATTGAGACCCAGCGCTGGTAAATTTCTCGCCAGATGTTGAGCAAAGCAGCTTCCAGCTGTGGCGATTTTATCCCGAGGACTTAATTTGAATTTGACATTGGGTTTGAAATTAACATCAGCCCAGAATTTTTCACCGATCCCACTTTTCCAATAGTTGTGCTCAGGGAGATTTTTATATGGATGCATAATTAATCACGCAGTGATGTCGGTTTGAAGGGGAAGACTGCTGATGGTAGCGGTAATTTTTCTCATCACGGCTTCATTGTAGAGATGATTTCCGTGATGCATATCGCTGGCGTATTGTTCATTGAGTGCGCCTGACGGCAGCAGGCACTCCTCGGGCGCTGTGATATAGCCGATGTCGAATTGCTTCAAATCCTGCTTCAGTTGTTCATTGGCCAGTTCCATCAATTTGTGCCTGATGGCGAACGGACGAATACCGTATTTCAAAATTAAGGCATATCGCTGCTGGTAAGACTCATGGCCATGTGCGACCGCACGGGCTTTTTCTATGATGTATTCCTCGGACTCGATAGGCGGCGGTGGAAATACATAGTAAATTTTCGTCTCCGGGAACAGGGCTTTACAAATAACGCAAGACGCCAGGATATTTTTTGTCGTGTTCCGGATGAAGTCATCTACATCTTTTTTTCGAACAGGACAACGTCCCGGCATCACCGGTTGACCGTCAGTAGAAAAATCCCATTTCGGATCGATGTCATACGGCCCAAGATTGATCAGCTCAGCCCCGGCATACCCATCAACAGCAGCTAACTGAAAGAAAACCGGGTCGTGCGCTCCTCTCGGGAGGGTTGCGGCCAATCTGGCCAAGGCTTGAGGATATTCAATGATGCCATCCTTGTTAAACGACGGCATCTTTCCTGTCGTTTTTTCGTCCCACCAACCAGCGACGTAAGAAAAATGAATGCCTTCATTTACTTTAAAGCTGCCGGTTTGCCAGGGTGGAATCTCAAGGTTGGCTTGCGTGAAATCCTCAACGCCTTTAAAAGCATCAACAATCCCTTTGATATGTGAGATGCCGAATAATGCAGCACTGGCATGGCGGGTCGTCATCGTAAAGTTCTTTCGTCAGTTTCTGTATTGCTTGGATGTTCCAGCATAGCAACGTTTGGTGAATTAATGAAGAGCCTGCCAGACTGTCAGGCGAAGTCCGGCCCGATCAGGTCGATGCGGTCGGTGCAGAAGCCGTCCACGCCCCAGGCCAGGATCGCGCGCGCGCGGCTGGCATCATTGACGGTGTAGCAGAACAGGCCATAGCCGGCGGCCTTGATCTGCGCCGCCAGCTCGGCCGTCAAGTGCTTGTGGTTGGTGTGGATGGCCACTACGCCCAGCTCTTGCGCCTGCTGCTGCCAGTCGGCCGGAATGACGTCCAAAAGGTAGCCGCGCGGCAGTTCGGGCGCGCTGTCGCGGGCGGCGGCCAGGGCCTCGTAGCTGAACGACGACAGCAAGGGATAGCCGGCCGGATCGCCGGCGGCCAGTTCGGCGGCGTAGCTGTCGCGCGTGACCTTGGCTACCCAGGCGCCGGTGGCCGCCTCAAAACCGTCGGCCGGCTTGATTTCCACATTCATCCAGATGCGCTGCGCCTTGCAGAAATCGATGAACTGGGTGTAGAACGGTATCGGCTCGTCGCGAAATTCGGCGCTGAACCAGTTGCCGGCGTCCATATTGGCCAGGTCGACGGCGTCGGTACCGGCCACGCTGCCTTGCCCGGCCACGGTGCGGCCGAATTCCGGATCGTGCACCACCATGCCGATGCCGTCACGCGACAGCATCACGTCAAACTCGACGGCGTGGAAGCCGCGCACCAGGCCGGCGCGCAGGCCGGCCACGGTGTTTTCCGGCGCCAGCGTGCCGCCGCCGCGATGTGCAACAATTTTGGGATAGGGCCACATGGTTGCGCCTTTGATTATGATGAGGATGGCAAAGTTATCACAATTCATCATCCTGCTGCTAGCGGCCGGCTCCGGCCTGGCCGCCGAGCCGACGCAGGACGACATCATGGCCCGCGCCGCCGCCATCTATGCCGGTCGGCTGAGCGAGCACGCGATTGACCGCGACGCCGATTTCACCGCCCGCGTGCGCCGTATCGCCAGCGGGCTGATCGCGCAGGCGCAGCGCGACTATCCCGACACCACGCACTGGGCCTGGGAAGTGCACACCACCGACACCGCCGAACAGAACGCCGACTGCATGGCCGGCGGCAAAATCCTGGTCAGCCAGGCTTATGTCGAACGCCTCGGCCTGAGCGACGCCGAACTGGCCATGCTGCTGGCGCACGAAATCGAGCACGCCGCGCTGCACCACAACCTGCTGGAATACCAGGCGGCGCTGCGGCTGGCGCCGGCCTGGACAACGCGGCCGTTCGCCGAACTGGAATACGCCGTCGACAACGACCGCAAGCTAATGGCGCTGCTGGCCGACACCAACTACGCGCAGGAACAGGAAGCCGACCGCGAAGGCCTGCTACTGGCCTGGCGCGCCGGCTGGCCGGCGGCGCAGCTGAGCGGCTATTTCCGCAAGATGATGCGGGCCAGCGATTCGCCGCGCTTCAGCCGCAGCGATTACCCGTCGCCGTCCCAGCGCTGGCGGGCCGCGCAGGCGGTGGCCGCCGGCTTGCAAAAAAACCACGTGCAGCCGAACGACTGAACCACTACACTAGCGGCCTGATTGTTCGTACTCATAAGGTGAAACACATCATGACAGCTCCAAAAGCGCTAGGCCATATTCGCGTGCTCGACCTGAGCCGCGTGCTGGCGGGACCGTGGTGCTCGCAAAATCTGGCCGATCTCGGCGCAGACGTGATCAAGATCGAACGTCCCGGCAACGGCGACGACACCCGTGCCTGGGGCCCGCCGTACGCGCGCGACGCCGACGGCAACAACACCACCGAAGCAGCCTACTACCTGTCCGCCAATCGCGGCAAGCGCTCCGTAACGGTGGACATCGCCAGCGCCGAAGGCCAGCAATTGCTGCGCGAACTGGTGCGCCAGTCCGACGTGGTGCTGGAGAACTACAAGGTCGGCCAGCTGAAACGCTATGACCTCGACTACGATTCCCTGAAAGCCATCAAGCCCGACCTGGTTTACTGCTCGGTGACCGGCTTCGGCCAGGACGGTCCGTATGCGCACCGCGCCGGCTATGACTTCCTGATCCAGGGCATGGGCGGCCTGATGTCGGTGACCGGCGAGCGCGACGACCTGCCCGGCGGCGGCCCGCAGAAAGCCGGCGTGGCGCTGACCGACCTGATGACCGGCATGTACGCCACCATCGCCATCCTGGCCGCGCTGACGCACCGCGACCGCAGCGGCGAAGGCCAGTACATCGACATGGCGCTGCTGGACGTGCAGGTGGCGATGCTGGCCAACGCCGGCAGCAACTACCTGAACAGCGGCAAGGCGCCCAAGCGCTGGGGCAATGCGCATCCAAACATCGTGCCGTACCAGACGTTCCAGTGTGCGGACGGCTACATCATCGTCGCCACCGGCAATGACGGGCAGTATCAGAAGTTTGTAGAGGCCGGCGGCCGTGGCGACCTGGCGTTCCATGAACGCTACGCCACCAACCCGCTGCGCGTGCAGCACCGCGACGAACTGGTGCCGCTGCTGGCCAAGATGGTCTTGCAGCAGCCGCGCGATTTCTGGATCACTACGCTGGAAGCGGTCGGCGTGCCGTGCGGCCCGATCAACGACCTGGACGACGTCTACCGCAATCCGCAAGTGGCAGCGCGCGGCATCGTGATGGAAGTACCGCATCCGACCGCCGGCACCACCAAGCTGGTACGCAGCCCGATGCGTCTGTCCGTCACACCGACCGACAACGCCGTCGCCCCGCCACTGCTGGGCCAGCACACCGACAGCGTCCTGCGCGACCTGCTGGGCCGCAGCGACGACGACATCGCCACGCTGCGCGCGAAGGGCGTACTGTAGCGTCAGCGCCGCTGCTCCCGTTCGCGCTTCAGCTCCTCTTCCAGTTCGCGGTCATCACGGCGCATTTCCGCCCTGATGGCGCGACGGGCGCCGCGGTACGCACCAACCAGCGGCGCAAAGAATCGCCGAAAACTTTCCTTGAATACCCGTTTGACCATGCTATCTTCAGGATTGACTTTCATTGGCGGCCTTTCTGAATAATTTTCTCGCTGCCGCACACAGCAGGAGAAAAAACAATATTGCATCCACGACCAGCAGCAGGTGGGCCATGCCAGACATGACATAGTATGAAAAGTCGCTGACGCCGATCCACTTCATGCCCCGCGCAGCCATCTCGATGACGACGGCTCCGGCAGCCAAGTTCAGTAAGTAAAAAACGTTGACCCAGAAATGCATGACCAACTCCCAGTTGATGTACTTATGCATGATTTATCAGGCCCCGTAGTGGCGGCCTGCTCCCTTTAGACACTCATGTCACGCTTTAGTTCCTGAATCTGGCTGTGCATGTGACTGACCGCGCCTTTCATCTGGCCGGACAAGGTCGGGATGTAGTTGCAGATGCGTTTGGCTCGCTCGCCCAGCAGGTCGAGGTCGCGCACCAGCTTGCGCACGCGGGCTTCTTCCGCTGCCTGCAAGATCTCGCGCGCGTCGTCGACGTGCTTGTCCATCAACTCCAGACAATTGCGCAACTCGCGCGGCAAGCCAGGCTCCGCTGAAGCAGCCTGCGCCGCCAGCCGGACCGCGCGCTCGACAAAATAAAACCGGTGCTGGATATCGTTCGGATGCAGCATGATGGTCTCCTCTAATATGGCGGGCACAAAGCTGCCCGTTCGGATGAGACCAACACGCCCACCCGGCAGTTGCGCCGATCAGCCCGGACACTGACGCAGATCAGCCCGCAATCAAATAAACCACCCGCCGCGCGCCAGCCAGCCGTACTCCATGCGGCCACATCCTTCTGCTAATATCAAGCCAACCCGTCTTCACCTGAATGCCCCGACATGGAACTACCTCCGCAGCCCGCTT
This sequence comes from Duganella levis, assembly GCF_009857605.1. Lineage (GTDB taxonomy): Bacteria > Pseudomonadota > Gammaproteobacteria > Burkholderiales > Burkholderiaceae_D > Rugamonas > Rugamonas levis. The sequence continues at coordinate 50,674 of NZ_WWCT01000003.1, forward strand.
CCACCCGCGCTCCCAAGCGCCAGCGGACACAGCACGGAAGACTGGCTAGCAAATCGCAAGGCAGTGCCTTCGACCAGATGTTCGGCGGCAGTCCCTATTTCGCCTTTGTCATCAGCGAAGCCGGCCGCCTGCTGGCGTGCAACGCTCACACGCAATCTCTGCTTGGCCCGTTTGCGGACGACGCTCCGGCCGCGCAGCTGTACGCCGGCTGGGTGCTGCCGATGCTGCAAAGCGAAGCGCTGCCCACCTCCCGCATGCGCGGCCACTGGCGCGGCGAGGTCGAGCTGACGGGCCAGGACGGCAGCAGCCATCCGGTCACGCAAACCATCGAATGGCGCGCCAACGCGCAGCCGCCTTCCTACCTGTGCCTGGCCTACCCGCTCGACGATTACGACGTCTACGAATCGCGATTACGCTTCAAGTACCTGTTTGAAGCCCATCCGCAGCCGATGTGGGTGTACGACCTGGAGACGCTGCGCTTCATGGTAGTGAACGCGGCCGCCGTCGCCCAGTACGGCTACACCGAAGCGGAATTCCTGCACATGACCATCCGCGACATCCGCCCGCCGCACGAGGTGTTGCGGCTGCAGCAGAACCTGGCGGCGTCGCCACGCAAGGGCGCCGACCAGTCCGGCGCGTGGACCCACGTGCGGCGCGACGGCAGCCGGTTGAAGGTGGACATTTCCTCGCACGCGGTCACGCTGTCCGGCCGGCCGTGCCGCCTGGTGTTCGCGCACGACATCACCGAACGCCTGCGGCTACAAGCCGAACTGCAACTGCGCGGCCGCGCGCTGGAAGCCAGCGTCAACGCCATCGTCATCACGCTGCATGCGGCCGACGGCGACCGCGTCGAGTACGCCAACCCGGCCTTCTCCCAGCTGCTCGGCCATGCGCCGGAGAACGTGCTGGGCCAGCAACTGGAAACGCTGCTGGGCCTGCAAGCGAACGACGATCATCAGCAGGCAGTACACGCCGCCATGCTGTCGCACCAGGAAGTGACGCTGCTGCTGCACATCCGCCACCGCGACGGTTCACAACTGTGGACCCAGATGCACGTGGCCCCGGTACCGGCGGCCGACGACGCCATCGGCCACCACGTCTGCGTCCTGACCGACATGACCGCCATCCTTGACTACCAGGCGCAGCTGGAACACCAGGCCAACCACGACGCGCTGACCGGCCTGCCCAACCGCATCCTGCTCAGCGACCGCATGGCGCAGGCGGTGACCTTCTCGCAACGCTTCGGCCACAGCCTGTGGCTGGTGTTCATCGATCTCGACAACTTCAAGCTGATCAACGACCACCTCGGCCATCAGGCCGGCGACGAGCTTTTGATCGCGATCGCCAACCGCCTGCGCGCCTGCGTCAACGAGGGCGATACCGTGGCGCGACTGGGCGGCGATGAGTTCCTGTTGCTGCTGCCGGTGGCCAACCAGCGGCCGATGGCCAGCCTGCTGCAACTGGTGCAGGAAGCGGTGGCGGCGCCGTTGACGCTGGAACAGCAAACCATCACGGTCACGTGCAGCATCGGCGTCAGCGTTTATCCGGACGACGGCGCCGAGCCGGAGCAACTGCTCAAGCATGCCGACATCGCCATGTACCGCGCCAAGGAAGCCGGCCGCAACCAGGTGCAGTTCTATGAAGCGACGATGCATGCGCGCATCGCCGAACGGGCGTCGATCGAGGCCGAACTGCGCCACGCGCTGGCGCGCAACGAACTGAGCCTGGTCTACCAGCCCAAGCTGGATTTGCGCAGCGGCGCGGTGACCGGCATGGAGGCGCTGCTGCGCTGGCAGCATCCGACGCTGGGGGCGGTGTCGCCGGCGCGCTTCATCGGCGTGGCGGAAGAGACCGGCATGATCGTCGCCATCGGCCGCTGGGTGTTGCGCATGGCCTGCACCCAGGCGATGGCGTGGCAGCAGGCGGGTCTGCCGCCGCTGCGGGTGGCGGTGAATTTGTCGGCGCGGCAGTTCCGCGACCAGGCATTGCTGGAGGAAGTGCGCGCCGCACTGCACGACAGCGGCCTCGCTCCGCAATATCTGGAGCTGGAACTGACCGAGAGCCTGATGATGCACAACGTCGACGAAGCGGTGGCGGCGATTGAAAACCTCAAGCAGCTCGGCATCGCCCTGTCGATCGACGACTTCGGCACCGGCTATTCGAGCCTGGCCTACCTGAAGCAGTTCCCGGTCGACTACCTGAAAATCGACCAGTCCTTCACGCGCGACATGCTGGATGAGCCAAGAGTGGCGGCCATCGTGCGCTCGGTGATTGCGCTAGGCCACAGCCTGGGCTTCAAGGTGATTGCCGAGGGCGTGGAAACCGCGCAGCAACTGGACTACCTGCGCAGCAACGACTGCGATGAAATCCAGGGCTACTACTTCAGCCGCCCGCTGACGCCAGATGCCTTCGCCGACCTGCTACGCTCGTCCTAGCGGCCCAGGGCTAGCGTCCATAACTGGCGGTAAAGCTGGCCTTGCCCAGCACCGCCTTGCCCAGACCGCGATTCAGCACAAAGCCATACAGCGCCGGCGTGCCGGTCGGCGGAATGCCGGCCGCCTGCGCTACCTGGTCCACCGACAAGGCGTACAGCGTGAACACATAGCGGTGCGCGCCCTCGCCGGCTGGTGGACACGGACCGCCGTAATTGCCGTTGCCGCCATTGGCGCCGGTGTCCTGGTAATCGTTGATGCCGCCGCGCGCGCCGGCCGGTAAGCTGGCGGCGCTGTTGCCGGCGCCGCGCGCCAGTCCCTGGGTGCTGGCCGGAATATCGAACACCGTCCAGTGCCAGAAGCCGCTGCCGGTCGGCGCATCGGGATCATGCACCATCAGCACGAGCGAGCGCGTTCCTTCCGGCACGCCGCTCCACGCCAGCGCCGGCGACACATTGCCGCCGTTACAGCCGAAGCCTTTCAGCACGTGGATATTGGGAAAGACGCCACCGGCCAGATCCGGGCTGGACAAGGTGAACGGCGCAGCCTGCGCCATGCCGCACGCCAGCACCAGTGCGGCGCCGAAAGAGACACGAGTTTTCATGAGGGATTCCTGTCGAATGAATGGAAGCCTCATGGTAGAGACAGGCGCGACCAGTCGCTTGTCTGCGCCGCGCAATCGCTGTTCCGTGGCGATCAGGCTGCGGCGGCCTCGGGATCGCGCAGCTGCGATGGCGTGATGCCGAAGCGCACTTTGAACAGCCGCGAAAAATGCGCATGGTTGGCAAAACCGCTATCGAGCGCGATCTGGCCGACGTAATCGTCGCTGGCCTGCAACAGCATCATGGCGTTGCACAGGCGGACTTCCAGCAGCAACCGGCTCATGCTGGTGCCTTCGCGCGCCAGACGGCGGCGCAGCGTGGCTTCGCTGAGATTGAGCGCGGCGGCGGCCTGCGCCGCATTCCACGGTTCGGCCGGCGCCGACACCAGCAAGGCGCGCAGCCGTTCCGGAATCGAACCTTGCGCGGATGGCGCAAAGCGGCAGCCATGCACCGCGAGCCAGGCCAGCACTTCCAGCGCCGCATGGCGCGCAATGGTGGCCGGCGTCGCCGGGTCCATCCACAGCGCGCGCACCCGCTCCACCGTCTGGCGGAAGCTGGCCGACGGCGAGCGCAGCACATGTGGCCGGCTCAACGGCGCGAACGCCGGCGCCGGAGTGGCCGCTGCCAGCAAACTATCCTCGAACATCAAGCTGATCGCTTCATACGGCGCGATGCCGTTAAGTTGGTTGGTGACGCCATAACTGGCGCCGTGCGGCAACAGGATCAACTCGCCGGCCTCGGCCCCCCATTGCTCGCCCGCGCCAAACACAATCTTGCGGCCGGCCTGCACCAGCACCACCGTGCTCTGGCCAATGAACAAGTCGGGCACGAACAACTCGCGGCCCTGGCGCAGATGCGCGCTGGCGCCCAAACCCTCGCGGGCGGTGCAGCGACGCGGCAAGGTAACGGCGGTCAGCATCAGCGCTCGGCCTGTCCCAACGGCGCCAGCGTGCGCAAGCGCAGCGCGACCACCAGCGCCAGCAGCAGCGAGCAGGACAGCACCGCCACCACGCCCGGCCACGCGGCGCGGCCCCACATGATGCCGGTGGCCGAACCCACCACGCTGGAACCGAGGTAATAGAAGAACAGGTACAGCGCCGACGCCAGCGCCTTGTTGCTGGTAGCCCGCCGTCCCACCCAACTGCTGGCCACCGAATGCGTGGCGAAGAAGCCAAAGGTGAACACCGCCACGCCCGCCAGAATCAACGGCAGCCAGTTGGACAAGGTCAGCAGCAAACCGCTGAACATGATCACCGCCATCATCCACAACACATTGCGGCGGCCATAGCGGTCCGCCAGGCGGCCGGCCCACACCGAGCTGTAAATCCCCAGCAGATAAAAGAACGACACCGCCCCCACCACGCTCTGGCTCAGCGAGAACGGCCCGCCCAGCAGACGGTAGGCGATGTAGTTGTACAGGCTGACAAACGCGCCCATCAGCAGGAAGGCCAGCGCGAACAGCCACGGCAATCCCTCATCCGACAAGTGCTGCCTGAAGCCGGCCGGCAGCGCCCGCCAACCGCCGCTGGACGGCGTGAAATGGCGCGACGGCGGCAGGCTGCGCCAGAATTCAAACGCCGCGTACATGCCGGCCACGCCAACCGCCGCCAGCGCCAGCCGCCACGAGAAATGGTCGCTCAGCACCGAAGTGATCACTCGCCCCGCCATGCCGCCAAAGGCGCTACCACTGATGTACAAGCCCATCGACAACCCCAGCGAGGTCGGTTCGATTTCCTCGCCCAGGTAGGCCATGGCGATGGCCGGCATGCCGCCCAGCACCACGCCCAACAAGGCGCGCATCACCAGCAGTTGCGGATAGTTGTGGGCGAAGGCACACAGCAGCGTCATCACGGCGGCCACCGCCATCGCGGCCACCATCAGCGGCTTGCGGCCCAGGCGTTCCGAAATGGCGCTCGACGCCAGCAACGACACCGCCAGCGCGCCGGTCGACACCGACAGCACCATGCTGCTCTGCGCCGCCGTCAACGCGAATTCGTGCGACAACAGCGGCATCAGCGGCTGCACGCAGTACAACAGCGCAAACGTGGCGAAACCGCCAAAGAACATGGCGCGGTTGCTGCGTTTGAATTCGGGACTGCCGAGGGCAATACGGGGCATGGTGGCGGCTAACATGATGATCCTGCGAGGTACGATGACTTCATCTTAGGATTGCGTCACTAAGCTGTCCAATATATATTTAAGGGGTTAGTTATACTTTAAAAAGATAATGGAACTCCGCCACCTGCGTTACTTCGTTGCCGTTGCCGAAGAGCTAAGCTTTACCCGCGCCGCCGAACGGCTGCATATCGGCCAGCCGCCATTGAGCCACCAGATTCAGATGCTGGAAGCCGAAGTGGGCGCTCAGCTGCTGGAACGCAGCAAGCGCTGGGTGCGCCTGACCGAGGCCGGCAAGCTGTTCCTCGAAGACGCACGCCGCGTACTGGCCCTGTCCGAACAGGCGATGCAGACCGCGCGCCGGGCCGAACGCGGCGAGGCCGGCGAGCTGCGGGTCGGCTTCACCTTCTCCACCCCGCTGACGCCGCTGTTTGCGGCGGTGATCAACCGCTACCGCCAGCGCTATCCGGGCGTGCAGCTGACCTTGCAGGAGATGTCGACCATCGGCCAGATCGAGGCGCTGACTGCGCGCGAGCTGGACCTGGGCCTGGTGCGGCCGCCGGAACTGACGCTGCCGGAATCGGTGGAACTGAGCATTCTGCGCCGCGATCCGCTGGTGATGGTGCTGCCGGTCGGCCATCCGCTGGCGCAGAAGCAGAGCATTGCCGTTAGTGACCTGAAGGGGGAGCCGCTGGTGATGTATCCGGAAAGCGCCGGCACCGGGATTCATCCGCAGATTAACCGGCTGTGCCGCGAGGCCGGCTTCAAGCCGACCATTGCGATGGAAGCCGGCGAAGCGTCCACCATCATCGGCCTGGTGGCGGCCGGCTGCGGCGTGTCGGTGCTGCCGAGTTCGTTCGACATCATCCGCATGAGCGAGGTGTGCTACCGGCCGATGGCGGACGCCGAGGCCACCACGGCGCTGTATCTGGCCAAAAGAAAGGATGCGATCTCGCCGCTGGTTGCGGCCTTCGTTGCGGTGGCAACGGAGGCCGCAGGGGCTCAGGAGTAGTCTGCGTCCAGCTCGGAGCCGGCGTAGTTTTCCAGTTCCGCGAACAGCGTTTTCATCGCTGTGCGGCCCTTGATGTTTTGCAGCACGGTGCAGCTCTGGCGATAGCTGCCGATGCGCTCCAGCAGCACCGGATGATGCTGCACCGGCACCTTGGCCACCAGTTCGGCCCAGCCGGCCTCGTAGTCCGGCTTGTTCTTGCGCACCGATTTGACGAAGCGCTCGAACTCCTTCTGCCCCGTGCGCGCCACCACCCGGCCGCCGCCCTCCACCGCAAAGATGATGGCCAGCGCGATCACGCCTTCCGCGTTGAGGTCGGCATCGCTGACCGGGCCTTCGGTGTTGTGACGGCGCAGCCAGCCGGCCAGCCGCACCACCGCCTGCACTTCCTTGCGCTGCTTGAACTGCACTGCGTAACGCGCGCTGCCGTTCCAGTTCTGGTTCGGATCGGCCTGGCAGATGTCGACGAACTTATCGCGCAGACGACGCGCCGCATACACCGGATCGGTATCGTACTCGCCGACCAGCGCGTCTTCCGGCAGCGTCGCCAGTTCCTTGACCATGCGGAAGCCGACCTGGAACGCGTACTCGGCGCCCTCCTCGATCAGCAACCCCAGCGCGGCCTCGTCGTCATCGTCCGGCAGTTCGTGGTCCAGCCCCAGCGACACGCAGCCCACCGTCAGCTGCAAGGCCTTCTGGATGCCGTCGGCGGTGCGGTCGTTGGTGAACTTCTCGGCCACCATGGCGGTGATGCCGGTCAGCTCATCGGCCAGCGCGTAGGCGGCCTCATCGTCCGGTTCGACCGCGAATTGCTTGATCGCGCGCGTCAGGCGCGGCAGGTTTTCTCTTACGATTGCTGGCAGCATCGATCAACCACCGATCACGAGAAAATGTTGGTGCCGACCGACCGGCGCGACGCCTTGGCGACACGCGTGGACGGCACTTGCTTGCGCAGGCGGTACAGCAATTCCTTGGTCGAGCGCTGCAGGATGGTCGGCTCGGCGTCCGGATCGTCGTCGTACTCGGCGTCGGCCAGGTCGGCGCTGTGGCGGAATTCCGGGAACAGCTCGAACAGCGCGCGGTCCCAGCCGTCTTCCGACGCCTGCGCCAGCGCGATCGCCAGTGGAACCACGTCGTTGTCGGAGGTGGTCTGGCCGGTCAGGTACGGGCCTTTGGAGATGATCTCGCCGGCCACTTCCAGGATTTCCTTCGGCGCCATCGAGAACAGGATGGCGAACGCGGTCGAACCGTGGTCGGTGGCCGAGGCGGCCGCCAGCAGTTCGTTGCGGCGCTCTTCGTCGTCGGTGGAGAACACCACGCCGTGGATGTGGGTGAACAGCGCCTCGGCGATTCGCTCCGGATCGTCTTCGATCTGGTCGTCCGGCCAGGTAGCGGCGATGAAGGCCAGGCTGTCGGCCCACGCCTTCGGCGGCACCAGCAGCGTTGCCAGCGACATCTTGCCGCCGTCAAAGCCGGCCATGTGCAGCGCCGTCACTTGCGGCGGAATGTTGTTCAGCACTTCCACCACCGCCAGGTCGCCGAACTGGTCAGCGGCGTCGGCAAAGGCTTGCTCGGCGTGGCTCAGCGAGCCGGCCAGCACCAGTTCCGTCACTTGCTTGCTCAGGGCAGGCAGATTCGATTTTTCGGACATGCTTATTCTCCATCCCGGTCGAACATTTGCGCGAAGTCGTCGGACGCCGCGTCTTCGTCGTCGATATCGTCGCCATCGTCGTTGGCCGACAGCTGGTCCAGCGATTGATCGTCATCGTCCCACTTGCGCGGATTCTTGTGCAGGAAGGCGGTGATGATGGCCTGGCGCGCCAGGTCCGGCATGCTCTCGGCAATCGCCGCATACATCTTGGCCGCTTCGTCGCCCTTGCACTCGGCCATGGCGAACACGCGCGCGGCATCGCCGAACTCGTAGTCCTCGGCCTCGGCCAGCAGGCCTTTCGGATTGCTGAACTCGATGTGATCGACCAGCGCAAACGCCAGCATGTTCACATCTTCAATGCCGCCGCCCTGGGCGTACTCGCCCACCAGCGCTTCCACCATGCGCTGGTAGTTCTTGCGGTCCGGCGGATCGCCCAGGATGCCTTCGATCTGGCCTTCCAGCTCACGCGATTGATAGGCGAACTCAGGGTGTACTTTTCTCATTGCTTGCTTTCTTGCTAAATAGGTAATTACGCGGCGGGCAGCGTGGTGCCCTGCAGCGCGAACAGCGAACGCCACAGCTGATACGCTTCGGCTTCGGCGTCGATGATGATGCGGTGGTTCAGGCTCTGGTTGTATTCCTCACGCTTGGCCGGGTCCGACAGGATCTCGTACGCCTTGGTGACGGCCTTGAAGCGCGCATCCGCGCCTGGTTCGGGATTGCGGTCCGGGTGGAAGCGCATGGCCAGGGAACGATAGACCTTTTTAATCTCATCTTCGCTGGCGTTCGGCGCGATACCCAGTGTGTTGTAGTAATTTTCCATTTGGAAACTCCGGGCCGTGGTGCGGTGACAAACCCACCGCAAATTAATCGATCATTATACCGCGCCGCCATATCCCCACTGGCAATACGGTAAAATGCAGCAATATAGAACTTTTGCATAATCCAAACTTCCAGATGAGCAACGACAAAAACAGCCCAGCGCCAGCACTACCCTCCAATTTCCTGCGTGCCATCGTCGAACACGACCTGGCCGCCGGCACCCATGACCGCGCCGGCCTGCCGAGCGTGATTACCCGCTTTCCGCCGGAGCCGAACGGTTACCTGCACATCGGTCACGCCAAGTCGATCTGCCTGAACTTCGGCCTGGCGCGCGACTACCAGGGCCGCTGCAACCTGCGTTTCGACGACACCAACCCGGCCAAGGAAGAGCAGGAATACGTCGACACCATCATCGACAGCGTCAAATGGCTGGGCTTTGACTACGACTATCCCAAGGCCGACGGCTCGGTCGAGCACCATCTGCACTACGCATCGGACTACTTCGACCAGCTGTACACCATGGCCGAATGGCTGATCGAGCAGGGTTACGCGTACGTCGATAGCCAGTCGGCAGACGATATGGCGGCCAATCGCGGCAATTTCAACACGCCGGGCACCAACTCGCCGTTCCGCAGCCGTCCGGCCGCCGAATCCCTGCAGATCTTCCGCGACATGAAAGCCGGCAAATACGCCGACGGCCAGCACATCCTGCGCGCCAAGATCAGCGAAGACGCGATGGCCTCGCCGAACATGAATATGCGCGATCCGGCCATCTACCGCATCCGCCACGCGCACCACGTGCGCACCGGCGACGCCTGGTGCATCTACCCGATGTACGACTACACGCACCCGATTTCGGACGCGCTGGAAAACATCACCCATTCGATCTGCACGCTGGAATTCCAGGATCACCGCCCGTTCTACGACTGGCTGCTGGCGACCCTGTCGCAAGGCGGCTTCTTCACGCTGCCGGTGCCGAACCAGTACGAATTCTCGCGCCTGAACCTGACCTATGTGGTGACCTCCAAGCGCAAGCTGCGTCAGCTGGTGGAAGAGAAGATTGTCGATGGCTGGGACGATCCGCGCATGCCAACCATCGTCGGCCTGCGCCGCCGTGGCTACACGCCGGAAGCGCTGCACCTGTTCTGCGACCGCATCGGCGTCACCAAGGCCGACGGCTGGATCGACATGAGCACGCTGGAAGGCTGCGTGCGCGAAGACCTGGACCCGAAAGCGCCGCGCGCCACCGCCGTGCTGCGTCCGCTGAAACTGATCATCGACAACTATCCTGAAGGCCAGAGCGAAGAGTGCACCTCGCCGGTCCACCCGCACCACTCGGAAATGGGCGTGCGCACCTTCCCGATCTCGCGCGAGCTGTGGATTGAAGAGGAAGACTTCATGGAAGTGCCGGTCAAGGGCTATTTCCGCTACTTCCCGCCGATCGGCGACGCGCCGGGCAGCCGCGTGCGCCTGCGCCACGGCTACGTGACCGAGTGCACCGGCTTCGACAAGGATGAAAACGGCAAGGTCATCGCCGTGCACGTGAAATACTTCGAGGACTCCAAGTCCGGCACGCCGGGTTCGGACAACTACAAGGTCAAGGGCAACATCCACTGGGTGTCGACCGCCGCCGCCGTGGAAGCCGAAGTGCGCCTGTACGACCGCCTGTTCACTGACGCCCAGCCGGATGCCGGCGGCAAGGACTTCATCTCGCTGCTGAACCCGAACGCCAAGGAAGTGGTCACCGCCTACCTGGAGCCGGGCATCGTCAGCGCGCAAGCCGACCAGCGCTACCAGTTCGAGCGTCACGGCTACTTTGTGGCCGACCGCGTCGACTCGCAGCCAGGCAAACCGGTGTTCAACCGCATCGTCACGCTGAAGGACAGCTGGGTCGCCAAATAAGCTTCCCGCCCGTCACTGAAAACGGCGCCCGTGTGGCGCCGTTTTTTTATTGACTTGAGGGTAACTAAACGTCAACGGTGATAAGCTTTTTGCAAAATTGCTTGACGAGTTCAACTGTTGTTTTCTATAGTCAAAAGACTATGGCCTTTGCCCACAAACAGCTATTCCCTGCTTCCCGGCCGGTTTGGTGGGCAGGCGTGCTGTTGTCTCTCGGAATCGGTGGACTGTTTTACCTTGCCGCCAACCGCACCATCGAATACGACGCCGGCGAGCGTTTCCTGCATCAGGCGCAAAACGCGCAGTACAACATCAACTCGCGGCTGAACGCCTACACCGACGTGCTGCGCGGCACCGCCAGCTTCTTCCACGCCTCCGACAACGTCGATCGCGCCAGCTTCCACCGCTATGTGGAAGGCCTGAATATCGCCAGCCAGTTCCCCGCGCTGGACAACATCAACTACGCCCAGTACCTCACCGACAGCGGACGCGACGCGTTTGAGGCGGCCGACGCCGGCGGCGAAGCGCTCGGCTATCCGGCGAAGGTGACCATCTCGCCGGGCCAGCGCCGGCCCGAATACTGGGTGTTGACGATGATCGCACCGCTGCCCGAGTTTCGCGAAAAGATCGGCCGCGACATCGGCTGCCGCGGCCCGGTGGCGCGCGCGCTGCAGCATGGCCGCGATACCGGCGAACTGAGCGCATCGGGCCTGCCGATCGACAGCGTCCACCAGCCGCAAGGGGCGGGACTGGCGTTGCGCTTGCCGGTCTACCGCAGCGGTGCGCCGCTGCAAACGCCGGAACAACGGCGCGCCGCCTACATCGGCTCGGTGGGCATCGGCTTCAGCGTGCCGCGCCTGGTGCAGGCGGCGCTGGAGCAGATGCAGGTGCGCGACACCCGCCTGGTGCTGGTCGATACCGGTGACAGCGCCCCGCCCCGGCCGCCGGTGCAGCTGTTCGACAGCAATCCGGCCGGCAGCCAGCCGCGCGTCAGCGACCTGTTCAGCGTGGTGCTGCCGATCGATTTTCACCATCGCCACTGGAGCGCGCATTTCAGCACCCCCAAGGCCGCCTGGTACAGCCGCTTCGACACCTGGCTGCCGTGGCTGGCGATGCTGTGCGGCTTCACCGGTTCGCTGCTGTTCTACCTGCTGTTCCACACGCTGTCGTCGTCGCGCATGCGGGCCGTCAAGATGGCCAAGGAAATGACGCGCGAACTGCGCACCAGCCAGGCCCGGCTACAGCAGTCGCACCACAAGCTGCGCCGGCTGGCCGCGCACGCCGACCACATCAAGGAAGAAGAGCGCAAGCGCATCGCCCGCGAAATCCACGACGACCTCGGCCAGAACCTGCTGGTGCTGCGCATCGACGTCGACCTGCTGACGACGCGCACGCGCCACCGCCATCCGCGCCTGCACGCGCGCGCGCAACGGATGCTGAGCCAGATCGACAGCAGCATCAAGAGCGTGCGCCACATCATCAACGACCTGCGCCCCACCGTGCTGGACCTCGGCCTGAACGCGGCGGTGGAATGGCAGATCGCCCAGTTCCGCACGCGCTCCGGCATGGTCTGCGAGTTGATCGACCACAATACCGAAATCCGCATCGACGACCAGCGCGCCACCGCCTTCTTCCGCGTGCTGCAGGAATCGCTGAGCAACATCCTGCAACACGCCCACGCCAGCCTGGTGCGGGTAGAGCTGTTGCAAGCGGGCGGCATGTTGTGCATGACCATCAGCGACAACGGCATCGGCGTGCGCGACAGCAGCCGCAACAAGGTCGGCTCGTTCGGCCTGGTCGGCATCGAAGAACGCATCAGCCTGCTGGGCGGCACCTGCTCGATCAGCGGCACGCCCAACGGCGGCACCACGGTGGCGATTGCGGTGCCGGTCAGCGATGCCGCGCGCGTGGCGTCGCCACCCCAGTCGCCGGCCTCATCGCCGTCCTCCGCGCGCGACATGGCGCTTTGAATTTCCTTTCAAACATTGATTAACATCAACGAATGGCTGTCTCTTGCGAGCAAAATGAAAGGCATTCCCAGCCTTTTCAACCCGCATCAATACAGCAAAGGAAATTCTGATGAATGCCCACACCATGCACACCATCGCCGCCCTGGACCTGGAGCCGATCAAAGTCAAGCTGATGCACGAAGAGTCCGGTGAAGGCTGGACGCTGGAACACGCCAACGCGGTCGAGTTCGAGTACCGCCGCTTCCTGTTCCTGATGAAAAAGTATCCGCATGAGCAGACTGCGCCGCTGGTCGATGTCGACACCTTCTGGCACTACCACATCCTGGACACGATGAAATACCACGCCGACTGCGAGGCCGTGTTCGGCCACTACCTGCACCACTTCCCCTACATCGGCCTGCGCGGCGAGGATGACGAGGCGGCCCACATCCGCGTCGGCCAGCGCATGAAGGAGTTGTACGAGGATACGTTTGGCGAGGATTATGTGCGCGCCAGCGCCGCCGCGTTTGCGCATTCGGGCGTGCTGGTGGAAGACTTCGCCCACTCGGGCGTGCTGGCCGCCGATGTGGCGCATTCAGGGGTGTTGGCCAGCGATATTGCACACTCCGGCGTGCTGAACACCAGCGTGGTGGCGGCCGAGGCGGCTATTGTAGCGGCGCAACAGTCCAGCTTCTACAGCCTGCGGCCGCGCCTGTCTCCATCCGCCTGAGCCACAAAAATCGGACGAGCTGCTGAAATAAGTGGCATACTTGGGTGTCTACAGAATGATGGGAGTGCATCATGGCCGTCAATACAATTGCCCCGAGCAGCAACACCGCGATCCAGCAAGCCGTCCCCACCCGCCAGCCGGAACAGGTAAAACCGGTGGACCAGCCAGCCGAGCGCGTGGCGCAGACGCCACCGCCGCCGCCGCCTCAGGCCGCCGTGGCGCCAACCGTCAACACCAGTGGCCAGCGCATCGGCACCACCATCAGCACCTCCGCCTGAATCTGGCCCGGGCTAAAAAAAACGGCGCGTTACCTTAGGGTACGCGCCGTTTTTTTTGGGTGTCCGATATCAGGACGCCATCATTTCGCGCAGTTCGCGAATGCTGAAATCGCTGATTTCGTGCATGCGGATCAGGATGGTCGCGCCGATCGGCAGCGTGTTGTGGCGGATTTTGGAGATGACCGGCGGGGCCACTTCCAGCGCGCGAGACAGGGCTGCATCGTTTTTCAGTTGCAGTTTCTCGATGATCGCGTCCAGCACGCGGTTCGGGTTGTATGTCGGCGAAGCCGTGATTTCTTTGAGGGACATAATGATTTAAGTAAGTTCGCTGCCGTCTTTTGCAAAAAAACGACACATGGGTAAGAAAAATTTTTAGCTCAATTACCATTGAAGCACGAGAAACCACGAACATTTATGCCGCGTTTTAGTGCTTAACCGAGATAATACATGCTTCCGTTACAAAAGGGCTAACTCAACAAAGCTTTCTGTGAGATTTAGAGAGATTCTAACCCTATTTTGTGTGGTAGTGACGATTTTTGTTGTAAAAAGAAGTATCAAACAATGTAAAGATCAGCTCGGACGGCTAACGCCGGCGGCAAGGAAGCACCATTCAACCGCCATCAATGTGGCCAGTTGGGCGATCGTGCCTGGGAAGAACAACGTGGAAGAGGAGAACTGCTCAGCATGGCGAGAACTGCAATGCCAGCCAAGCTGGCGCCGGATCTCTTCCGGCACCGGAGGTGGGCAGTGGCCAAAATCCCGCTGGCGCTGCAGCATGTAGGCGCGGACTTGCTCCTTGGTCGGCTGCAAAGTGGCTAGCATGCGCGCTCCTTCGTGGAAGATGGCTAACAATATCTTAACATGTGATGACTTATTTGATATGCGTCAAACCAGTCATCTTATTATTTTGGCACAAAAATTCAATAAGGAAATTGCACAGTCTTAACTTCTATTGCCTCTTTACATATCTTTACACTCGGTCAGCGCCAAGGTTGACGCCACCGTCGGGTAGCGCAGGCGCACGCCCAGCTCACGCTTGATGCGATCGTTGCGCAAGCGGCGCGACTCCGACATGAACGACAACAGCGCCGGCGACACCACTTTCTGCAACTCCGCGCGCGGCAAGCGCGGCGGACGCGGTAACCGGAAAGCATCGGCGACCGCATCGAAATATTGCGCCATCTTCATATCACTGTCATCTACCGCATGATAGGTACGGTTAGGTAGCGCACGATACAGCGCGCAAACAATGATCGCGGCCAGGTCATCGGCGTGGATGTGGTTGGTGTAAACGTCATCCGCCTCGATCAGCGCCGGCGTGCCCTGCTGCAAGCGCTTGAGCGGCAGACGGTCGGCGCCATAGATGCCGGGCACCCGCAACACCGACAGCGCGGTACCGGTGCGCCGCGCCCAGCGCCGCAAGGTGCGCTCGGCATCGACCCGGCGCAGCGCGCGGGCGTTGCGCGGCGCCACCGGCCGGCTTTCATCGAACATTGCACCGCCACAGTCGCCATACACGCCGGTGGTGCTGATATACACCACCCGGCCGCCCGCTGGCAGCACCGCCGTCAGGTTGCGGGTGCGGGTGTCGAGCACGCCGTCGGCCGGCGGCGGCGCCAGATGCACCACCCACGGCGCCAGCCCGTCCAGCCGCCGCAAGGTCGCCGGCTGGTCCAGGTCGACCACCAGCGGCACGGCGCCGGCCGCGCGCAACTCGGCCCGGCGCTCCGGCTGGCTGGTGGTGGCAAACACGCGGAAATGGTGGGACAGCAAAGGCAGCAGGCGCATGCCGACGTCGCCGCAACCGACAATCAGCAGGCGCGGGCGGTTAAAGTGGGAAGTTTTCATGCCGAGATTGTAAGGACATATGCCGGGCAGCGGTGAAACAGTTGACGTCCCCAGCCAGTCATCGCGGCCGCCAGCCGAAGCCGCTGACTGAGGTAAAATAAGGGGTTTCCTGCCTATAGCCCAGCTCCCTATCGTATGACGTTTCAAATCACTGTACAGCCCAGCGGTCACCAATTCAGCTGCGAAGAAGACGAAACCATCCTGAGCGCCGCCATGCGCGCCGGCGTCGGCCTGCCGTATGGCTGCAAGAACGGCGCCTGCAGTTCCTGCAAGGGCAAGGTGCTGTCCGGCGACATCACCCACAAGCCGCACCAGGAACGGGCGCTGCCGAAGGACGAGGAAGCCAAAGGCATGTCGCTGTTCTGCTGCGCCCTGCCGCACAGCGACGTGGTGATCGAAGCGCGCGAAGTGGCCGGCAGCGACGACTATCCGATCCGCAAGATGCCGTCGCGCGTGGCGACGCTGGAAAAAGTCGCGTCCGACGTGGTCGTCATGACGCTGCAATTGCCAGCCAATGAAACGCTGAAATTCCGCGCCGGCCAGTACATCGAATTCATGCTAAAGGACGGCAAGCGCCGCAGCTACAGCCTGGCGTCGCCGCCGGAGCAAGGCCAGCCGTTGGCGCTGCACATCCGCCACCTGCCGGGCGGCCTGTTCACCGACCAGGTGTTCGGCAGCATGAAAGAAAAAGACATCCTGCGCTTCGAAGGCCCGATGGGCACCTTCTTCGTGCGCGAGGACAGCACCAAGCCGATGGTGCTGCTGGCCTCCGGCACCGGCTTCGCGCCGATCAAGGCCATCGTCGAACACCTGCGCGCACACGGCTCGACCCGCCAGATGACGCTGTACTGGGGCGGCCGCCGTCCGCAAGACCTGTACATGGACGCGCTGTGCCGCGAGTGGGCCATGAGCATGCCCAACTTTAAATACGTGCCGGTGCTGTCCAACCTGATGCCGGAAGACCACTGGGCCGGCCGCACCGGCTATGTCCACCAGGCGGTGATGGCCGACCTGCCGGACCTGTCCGGCCACCAGGTCTACGCCTGCGGCGCGCCGGTGATGGTGGAATCGGCCAAGGCCGACTTTGTCGCCCAGTGCGGCTTGCCGGAAGAAGAGTTCTACGCGGACGCCTTCACCTCCGAGGCCGACCTCAACAAGTAACAGCATCCAACCTCACAGGGCTTTCGGGATGCAGAGTCCCAAAGCTCTGCTCCTAGAAAGCCGCAATGTCAGACAGCACTTCACGCAACGGTTTCAGCGTCCTGCGTCACCGCAACTTCACCCTCTACCTCTCTGCCCGCACGCTGGCCACGCTGGCGGTACAAATGCAAAACGTCGCCATCGGCTGGCAAGTCTATTCGATGACGCACAACCTGTTCGACCTCGGCCTGATCGGGCTGGCGCAGTTCCTGCCGTTCCTGTTGCTGATCCTGCTGGCCGGCCATGCGGCCGACCGCTACGACCGCCGCAACCTGATCGCGCTGGCGCTCGGCGCCCAGCTGCTGTGCGGGCTGATGCTGCTGGCCTTCACCTACACCGGGCTGACCGCCGTATGGCCGGTGTTTGCGGTGCTGGTGGTGTATGGCAGCGCGCGCGCCTTCATGGGGCCGGCCACGCAAGCGATCCTGGTCAACCTCGTGCCGCAGGAAAGTTTCAGCAAGGCGGTGGCGCTGAGTTCGTCCAGCTTCCACGTCGCCGTCATCATGGGGCCGACGCTGGGCGGCCTGTTCTACCTGGCCGGGCCGAAAACGGTATATATGATTTCCTCCACGCTGCTGCTGCTGTCGGTTGTCATGATGTGCATGGTGAAGTCGGTCAAGCAGGCCAGCGCCAGCGGCCCGGCCTCGTGGCATACGGTGCTGGAAGGATTGCGCTTCGTGTGGAACAAGAAAATCGTGCTGGGCGCGATTTCGCTCGACCTGTTTGCCGTGCTGTTCGGCGGCGCCACCGCGCTGCTGCCGGCGCTGGCGCATGATGTGCTGCACATTGGCCCGAGCGGCCTGGGTGCGCTGCGCAGCGCACCGGGCATCGGCGCGGCCTTGTGCTCGATCGTGCTGGCCTTCTTCCCGATCACGCGCCGGGTCGGCGCCTGGATGCTGGGCGGCGTGGCGGTGTTCGGCGCCGGCACGCTGGTTCTGGGTTCCACCACCACCTTCATGGTGGCGCTGGTGGCGCTGTTCCTGATGGGCGCCGGCGACATGATCAGCGTCTACGTGCGCCACCTGCTGGTACAGTATGAAACGCCGGATGAGATCCGCGGCCGCGTCAGCGCCGTCAACTCGGTGTTCATCGGCGCTTCCAACGAACTGGGCGAATTTGAATCCGGCATCACCGCCGGCTGGATGGGCCTGACGCGCGCGGTGCTGTTCGGCGGCGCCGCCACCCTTGGCGTGGTTGGCGCGTGGACCGTGCTGTTCCCCGTGCTGTCGCGCATGGACCGCTTCCCACACGAGGACAAGAAATGAGTTTGCGCATCCGCTGGCCCCGCCTGATCCACAGCCGCCCTCACCTGAGCCTGGCCATTGTCTGCGGCGTGGTGGCCGGCCCGTTCCTGCCGGACCACTGGCCGTGGCTGACGCGGGTGATGACCTGCTGGGATATCCTGGTGTGGGTCTACATCGCCACCATGGGCTGGATGATGGCCAAGGCCGATCATCACGACATCAAGCGCGCCGCCTGCCGCCAGGATGAAAAAGGCCCGGTGATCCTGACCGTACTGTCGCTGGCGGTGCTGGTCAGCCTGGTGGCGATTGTCTCGCAACTGGCCACCACCAAAAACCTGCCGGACGAGGCGCTGACGCTGCGCTACGCGCTGGCCGTGCTGACGCTGGTCGGCTCGTGGTTCATGGTCGGCATCATGTTCTGCTCGCATTACGCCCACCTGTACTACGTGAACGACAGCGACGACAAGGCGCTCGGCTTCCCGGACAGCGACGTGGTGCCGAACTACTGGGAGTTCCTGTACTTCTCGTTCACCATTTGCGTGGCCGTGCAGACCTCGGACGTCACCGTACGCACGCGCCAGCTGCGCCAGGTGGTGCTGGGCCAATCGGTGCTGTGCTTCTTCTACAATCTCGCCATTCTCGGCCTGTCGATCAACATCGCTGCTTCGCTCCTCAACGGTTAAAGCCCCTATGCGCAAACGCCTGCTTGTATTGTTGTTCGGTCTCGTCGCCCAAACCTGTTTCGCCGCCGGCCCAGCCTTCCCTGGCGGTCCCGGCCCGTATGCGGTGGGCCTGCGCATCGCCCAGCTCTACGATCGCTCGCGCGCCTATCCGAACAAGATCGATCTCGTCACCGGCCTGCCGACGTCCGGCGAACGCGCGCGGCCGCTGCAGGCATTGATCTGGTAAGGCGCCGCCGCCTTCGATAACGCCGACCTGTGCGAATACCTCGCCAGCCAGGGCTACCTGGTGATTGCCAGCGCCAGCATCGGCATGCACACGCGCAGCATCAATATCGACGTCGACTCCGCCGAATCGCAGGCGCGCGACATCTCCTTCCTGCTCGGCTACGCGGCGACCTTGCCGCAAGCGGACGGCAGCCACGTGGCGGCCATCGGCTACAGTTTCGGCGGCCTGGCCAATGTACTGGCCGCCGCCAGGGACGACCGCATCTCGGCCCTGGTGTCGCTGGACGGCTCGGTGCGCTACTTCCCCGCCATCGTGCAGCAGGCGGCTTATGCGACGCCCGAGCGGTTGGCGCTACCCATGTTGTACCTGGGCGGCAAGCCCTACACGGCGGAGATGATGAACCGCTTCAAGCAAGTACCGACCTACAGCCTGATGAACCAGATGAAGTTCTCGGACCTGTACAACGTCACCATGTACACCATGACGCACGCCGCCTTCCAGTCGGAATCGCTGCGCCTGGGGCCAGAGCCGCGCTTTGACGAATACTCGCGCGAAGAAGCCACGCTGGCGCATGGCTGGATGGGCCGCTACGTGCTCGCCTTCCTGAATGCCTACCTGCGCAACGATGCCGCCGCGCTGGCATTCATGAACAACAAGCCGGCCGCCAACAAGGTGCCCACCCACCTGCTGGTGATCGATGCGCACCACGCCGAAGGCGCGCCGCCGACCCTGGCCACCAT
Source organism: Duganella levis (assembly GCF_009857605.1). Taxonomy (GTDB): domain Bacteria; phylum Pseudomonadota; class Gammaproteobacteria; order Burkholderiales; family Burkholderiaceae_D; genus Rugamonas; species Rugamonas levis. The sequence continues at coordinate 70,102 of NZ_WWCT01000003.1, forward strand.
GGCCGCCCAGTTCGCCAAACACGGCCACAAAGATTTGGCCGGCATCTACCGCGACATGCGTCAGCGCGAAGCCGAATTCAAGCCGGACGAGCGCAGCCTGATTTCCTGGGGCGAAAAATTCTTTGACGTGAATCGCTACCCCGAGGCAATTGAAATTTACCAGCTGAGCACCAGCCTGTATCCCGACAGCGCACGCGCCATGTTTTATCTCGCCATGACCTACGACCGGCATCACGACAACGCCCTGGCGATCGACGCCTATCAGCGCGTGCTAGGTTTCTGGCCCGACATGGTGGAAGCCAAACAAAGCATCGCGCGACTGAAGACGACGGCGAAATAGCGTCCAGATCAAGTGGACGTTAAGCAATTAACGCCCACTTAAGCCTGGAAGGAGTAAGATGGTCTCGCAGTCAAACAACAGGAGCAAGCTATGCAAATCCAAGTGAATACCGACAAAACCATCACTAATCACGCGGGCCTGGACGAACACGTTCAAACCGTCGTAGGCAATGCCCTCCACCGCTTCGGCGAACAAATTACCCGTGTCGAAGTCCACCTGAGCGACAACCTGGGCCAGAAATCCGCAGACGGCGACAACCGCTGCCTGATGGAAGCCCGCCTCACCGGCCTGCAACCGATCGCTGTCAGCGACCACGCCGCCACCTTGCATCAGGCGATCAGCGGCGCTACCGAGAAACTGAAGCGCTCGATCGAAACCGCCGTGGGCAAGCTGAACGCCCATAAACGCCATGCCGACGGCACCGGCGCCGTCTCAGCCGCCGTCGTGGCCGAAGCTGAAGAAGAGTAATTCCTGCTGCGGGGCCGGCGCTTAACGTAGCGCCAGCTCCCGCAAGTAGCGCAGTCCTTGCAGCGACCTGCTGCCATACCAGGACATCATTTCCCCATCCACCAGCAGCACCGGTTTGCCGATCTGGCGTTCCAGCATTTCCGCATGCGCTTCGGTGAAGCGGTACGGCTCGCTAGACAGCAGCACGCCATCGATTTTCTCAATCAACTCGCTCGACCAGCGGAATGCCGGATAGCGCTCTTCGCCCAGCTCCGGCACGCTCCAGCCGATTTCCTCCAGCATGCGGGCGATGTAGGTATCGCGTGAAATCGTCATCCACGGGTCCTGCCACACGCAGTACAACATGGTTTGCGGCCGGCCTTTCGGCGCGGCTTGCAGCAGCGCGTATTCCGCCTCGAACGCGGCGCACCAGTCGGCGGCCTGCTGTTCGCGGCAGAACACGCCGCCCATCAGGCGCGCCAGCGCGACGTTGTCATACGGGCGCAGCGGATGGGTGACGATGATATTCGGCACGAATTCGGCCAGCGCATCGGCAGTCGGCTTTTCGTTTTCGTCAATATTGAGCACCACATGGGTCGGCGCCAGCGCGCGGATCTTGTCCAGGTTGACGTCCTTGGTGCCGCCGACCTTGGGAATGTCCTGCACCACGTCCCACGGATGGATGCAGAAACCGGTCCGCCCCACCACTTGCGCGACCAGGCCCAGGTCACACAGCAACTCGGTAATCGACGGCACCAGCGAGACGATGCGCGCATCCGGATCGGGTTGATGGGCGACTCCCAGCGCGTCAAGGTAGCTCATGTTGTTTCCAGTTGGTTGCAATGCCGTTATTGAACCACGCCTCTAACGTTTTCGGATATGATAATTCCAGAACTAATGATTGCCTTTTGGCATCCTGCGAGACATCCTTGAAACAAATCAGCACATTCGGCTCATCGAGCTACCGGATCAGCGACTTGCAGCTGCTGCGCAACTCCGACGACGACGCCGTCATTGCCAAGCTATTGGCCCATTGCCCCATCATGCTGCTGGACGCCGACGAGGCCATTGCCGAGTCCAACCGCGCGCGGCTGTACATCCTGCTGCGCGGCGCGCTGTGGGTGGCCAGCGATACCCGCTCCGGCATGGCCGACGGCACCATCAGCAAGATCCTGCCGGGCGAAAGCGTGGGCGAACAGTCGGTGCTGGATGAGGAAGCCAATCTGTCCACCACCACCGCGCTGGAGGAAAGCGAAGTGCTGGTGGTCGAGGCCGACATTGTCTGGCAATTGATCGATCAATCGAATGTGCTGGCGCGTAACCTGCTGCGGCTGCTGTCGTTCCGCATCCGCGCCGCCAACGCGCAACTGCGCCGGCGTCAGAAACTGGGCGAGTTCTACCGCCAGCTGTCGATGATCGACGGCCTGACCGGCTTGTACAACCGCGCCTGGCTCAACGACCTGCTGCCGACCATGGTGGCCACCGCGCACGGCTCCAACGCGCCGCTGGCGCTGATCATGATCGACCTCGATCACTTCAAGAAATTCAACGACGCCCACGGCCACCTGGCCGGCGACGAAGCCTTGCGCGCGGCGGCCCAGGTGCTGAGCGGCGCGCTGCGGCCGACCGATTTCGCGGTGCGCTACGGCGGCGAGGAAATGATGGTGTTGTTGCCGGATACCAGCGACAAGGTGGCGGCGTCGGTGGCCGAGCGGCTGTGCGAACGGATGCGGCAAGCCAAGGTGTTTACCGATATGCGCCTGCCGCTGCCGCACATCACGGCCTCGCTGGGTGTGTCGGTGCTGCGGCCGCAGCAAAGTGAGCACGATCTGATCGCCACCGCCGACGCGGCGCTGTACCGTGCCAAGGAGCTGGGCCGCGACCAGGTCGCGGCCTGAATCGAATCAGGCAGCGGCCTTGTCGGTGCTTGTGCCGGCGGCTGCGGTGTCGGTTTTCGGCTGATGCGCGGCGATGAAATCGTCATACCCCTTCTGCACCAGCTCATAAGTCTTGTCGATATTGGACGAAATATCGCCATTCAGCGCGTTCAGCCCTTGCAGCACATCGCGCGCCTCCTTGAAGCCGCGTTCCATGCCGGATTTGATGGTGTCCATGAACTTGTTCAGCAGTGCGCCCTCGTCTTCGCCGGGGTGCTGCTGCTTGTAGGCTTCAAAAAAGCCGGTCGACAAGGATACAATGCGGCCGGCGGTGCCTTCCGGGGTATTATCCTGCGACGCGGCGTTCTGGATTGCATCATCGCCGAAGCCGTCTTTCTTGAGCGCCTCGTTAATGCCGGTCAGCGCGGTTTTCAGCACCACCGACATCTGGTCGTTCGATGAACTGATCGACACCGACAAGGAAGCCTGTACGATAGAGGCATTCAAATCGGCCTTGGCCTTGGCGGCAACCGACACCGGCTTGTCATCCTTGGCCTGGACCTGGGTCGCGGCATTGGTGGTATTACTTGAAGTCAGCGATACGGGAGTAGCCATAATGTTGCTCCTCAGTGTAGATGCCTAAATTATCGGCAGTTTTTTAAATTTCTGTAGCACCTTATGACAAATCAGACATTTCTCTGGCACGACTACGAAACCTTTGGCGCCGTTCCACGTCGCGATCGCCCGGCGCAATTCGCCGCGATCCGCACCGACGCCGAGCTCAACGAGATCGGCGATCCGATCATGCTGTATTGCAAGCCAGCCAATGATTTCCTGCCAGATCCACAATCTTGCTTGATCACCGGCATCACCCCGCAGCAATGCCTGGAGTGGGGCGTGCCCGAGCACCAGTTCGCGGCCACCATCGAGCAAGCGTTCTCGCAGCCGGGCACCATCGGCGTCGGCTACAACACCATCCGCTTCGATGATGAAATCACCCGTTTCATGTTCTGGCGCAACCTGATCGACCCGTATGCGCGCGAGTGGCAAAACGGCTGCAGCCGCTGGGACTTGCTCGACGTGGTGCGCATGACCTACGCGCTGCGGCCGGAAGGCATCCAGTGGCCGACCAAGGAAGACGGCAAGCCCAGCTTCCGGCTGGAAGACCTGGCCAAGGGCAACGGCCTGCTGCACGAGTCGGCGCACGATGCGCTGTCGGACGTGCGCGCGACGATTGCGCTGGCGCGGCTGATCCGCCAGCACCAGCCGAAGCTGTTCGACTTCTGCTTCGCGCTGCACAAGAAAGACCGCGTGGCCGACGAGATCGGCATGCACCTGGCGGTCAACCTGCGCCAGCCGTTCCTGCACGTGTCCGGCATGTTCCCGACCGAGCGCGGCTGCATCGCCCTGGTCTATCCGCTGGGCACGCATCCAACCAACAAGAACGAAGTCATCGTCTGGGATTGCACCTACGATCCGAGCGAGCTGTTCACGCTGGACGCCGACACCATCCGCACCCGCATCTTCTCGCGCGCTGACGCGCTGCCGGAAGGCGTGACGCGCTTGCCGGTGAAGAGCATTCACCTGAATAAATCGCCGATGCTGGTGTCCAACCTGAAGACCTTATCGCCGGCCATGGCGGCCAAATGGGGCATCGATCTGGAACAGGGCAAGGCGTACGCGGCGATTGCGGCGGCCGGACGCGACCTCAGCGCCGTGTGGGAAGAAGTCTTCCATCGCCCGCGCAGTGCACCGCTGGACGTGGACGAGGATTTGTACAACGGCTTCATCAGCAAGGACGACCGCCGTCTGCTGGACACCTTGCGGCGCGAATCCCCGGCGCGGCTGGCGGTGGCGTCACCTTCGTTTGACGACGCCCGCCTGGCCGAACTGCTGTTCCGCTACCGCGCCCGCAACTTCCCGGAAACCTTGTCGGAAACCGAAGTCGAGCATTGGGAACAGCACCGCGCTGCACGCTTCTACGAAGGCGTGGGCGGCAGCCGCACCATCGACGACTTCTTCGCCCAGATCGATGAACTGCAACAGCACGCCGACGAGCGCGCCGAGCAGATTCTCGGCGACTTGTACGAATACGCCGAGATGGTGGCTCCGGCGCAGTAACCCCTCACTGCATGGGGTCTGACCCAAGGGTCAGACCCCGGTATGCGGGCTGCGGGGTACCGATCAACGATATTGGTTGATGGCGCTCCGGGTTTCTTCCGCCACGCGCCGCGCGGCCGTTGCGAAGTCTTCCCCCGCATTCGGGGTCGCGTACAAAATCGCGCGCGACGAGTTGATCATCATGCCGGCGCCATTCGCGGTGCGGCCCGAGGTGACGGTCGCTGCAATATCACCGCCCTGCGCACCGATGCCCGGCACCAGCAGCGGCATGTCGCCGACAATCGCGCGCACCTGCGCCAGTTCTTCCGGGAACGTCGCGCCGACCACCAAGGCGCACTGGCCGTTGCTGTTCCACTTCTCCGCCACCAGGCGCGCCACGTGCTGATACAGCGGCTTGCCGCCGACATCCAGGAACTGCAAATCCGAACCGCCGGCATTCGAGGTGCGGCACAGGATGATCACGCCGCGGTCGCTCCACTCCATGTACGGCTCCACCGAATCCGAACCCATGTACGGATTAACGGTCACCGCATCGGCGCCGTAACGGTCATACGCTTCGCGCGCGTACTGGCGCGCGGTGGCGCCGATGTCGCCGCGCTTGGCGTCGAGGATCAATGGAATGTGCGGATAATGCTCGCGCACGTAGGCGCAAATCTGCTCCAGCTGGTCTTCCGCGCTCAGCGCGGCAAAGTAGGCGATCTGCGGCTTGAACGAGCACGCCAGGTCGGCGGTGGCGTCGATGATCTCGCGGCAAAAGTTGAAGATGCCTTGCGGGTCATTCTGGAACTGGGCCGGCAACTTGGCCATGTCCGGGTCCAGGCCCACGCACAGCAGGGAGTCGTTGGCCGTCCAGGCGGCAGATAATTTGTTGATAAAAGTCACGACGGCTCCCTAATGAAAAATGCAAACCCTCTATTGTAACCTGACCATGGCGGGGTACTAAAACAGCCTGTTAAAATTTGCCATCTCCACCTCAGAAAGCACATTCCCATGAAATTAACCGATAAAGTCGCGATCGTCACCGGCGCCACCCAGGGCATCGGCCTGGCCTGTGCCCAGCGCCTGATCGCTGAAGGCGCCAAAGTCATGCTGGTGGACATCAAGCCGGAAGGCGCCGATGCGGCCGCCGCGCTGGGCGAACAGGCGCACTTCTTCGCCGCCGACGTCAGCCAAAAGGCGGATGTGGACGCGATGGTGGCCGCCACCCTCGCCGCCTTCGGCCGCATCGACATCCTGATCAACAACGCCGGCGTCACCCACGCCGCCAACTTCCTCGACGTCTGCGAGGAAGATTTCGACCGCGTCATGCGCATCAACCTGAAATCGATGTTCCTGTGCGGCCAGGCGGTGGCGCGCGTGATGGCCAAGCAGCTGAGCGGCAGCATCATCAATATGTCCAGTGTCAACGCCGAGCTGGCGATTCCGAACCAGGTGCCGTACGTGGTGTCGAAAGGCGCGATCAACCAGCTGACCAAGGTGATGTCGCTCAACCTGGTCGAGTACGGCATCCGCGTGAACGGCATCGGCCCTGGCACCATCCTGACCGAGCTGGCCAAGAAAGCCGTGATGTCCAGCCCGGAATCGCGCAATACCATTTTGTCGCGCACGCCGATGGGCCGCTGCGGCGAGCCGGAAGAAGTCGCCTCGATCGCCGCCTTCCTGGCCAGCGACGACGCCAGCTATGTGACCGGCCAGACCCTGTACGTCGACGGCGGCCGCCTGGCGCTGAACTACACGGTCCCGGTCAAATGACAGAGTTATGCCCTAGCCTGATGTCTGGTATCTGAAAGAACAATTAGACACATATCTTGCGACGCCGCATAATAGCTCCTGTCTCCACTATTCTCCTCCAAGAAAATAGTTTTAAGCCCGCTCAAGTCAGCGGGCTTTTTTTTTGTTCAGCGAAATTGTTCGCTGTCATAACGGCGTCACAAACGCTGCCTATACTGGACACATCTTAAGTACATGCAACCGATAGGCATGACTGAAGAAAAGGTGCACCGGGGTCCGGTGCACCACTCCCGTTTTATTGCAGTGCATGGTATTGTCTGCCCCATGTTCAAGCAAATCTTCCTTACCGCTTCCCACGCCCGTCTTCGCTACTGGACCGCCATTGCGCTGTACCTGCTGATCTTGATTCTCGGTTCGATTCCCGGCGCGCGTCAGGACATCGGCGAAGTGGCTTCCGGCGTGGTGCTGCATTCGCTGGCTTACGCCGGCCTGACCCTCCTGATTTTCACCGGCGGCAGCGGCACACCGTCGCAACGCGCCGGCAAGGCGGTGCTGACCATTGCCCTGATGGGCGCGATCGACGAGTGCCTGCAAAGCCTGTTCCCGTACCGCCACGGCGCGGTGTCGGACTGGATGGTGGACTGCACGGCAGCCATGCTGACGGCCGGCTTCATGTGGGCTCTCTGGAGTCGCTATCGCAGCCTTCCGGCTGACTGATTTCGCCTGTCGACAACTTCACATCCATCCGCAACTCTTGCAGCTGCTCGGCCTTGGCCACGCGTACCAGGCCGTGCAGTGCATGCAGGAAGAAATGCCGGCTGCGGGTGTCGCTGCAGGTGGCATCAATTAACTCTTCGATAATAGTGTCTGTCACGCGTGTCAACATATCGATATCCTTTCAAGTGATACCGAACAATTATTGCGTGCAGGTAGCATGTTTCAATTGATGTACATCAATAGTAACCGAAGGTATAGGAACGATGCGTCCCCGCGCCTCTCTGAAGATATTTCGAGGGAGGTAAAGATGAAGAACTCAACAGGATGGATGATCGCGCTGTGCCTGCTCGGCGCAACGGCCTGCGCCGACAGGGCCAGCCAGAGCCCTAGCACCGCCAGCGATGCGACGCCGGTCAGCACCGGCTCGATGATGGCCGGTCCCACACCGCAGCAAGCGCAAACCAGCTACGGCGTCGTGCAGGCCATCGACCAGTTACAGCGTCAGGATGCCGGTCTCAGCGCCATGGGCACTGCCGGCGCGGCAGCGGCCGGTGGCAGCATGGCCGCACCGACCGACAAGGTCTACCGCGTGATGCTGCGCATGGATGACGGCAGCAACCAGATGGTGGTGGAAGAATCGATGCCGAGCTACAAGGTCGGCGACCGCATCCGCTACAGCAACGGCAGCGTGCGGCCCTACTAGTACAGCTTAGTACAGCTGCTCGACCTGATAGCCGCGCCGCTTGAGCAACTGCGGCAGACCATCATCCCCCACCAGATGCAGCAGGCCCACGCCGACAAACGCCACCTGGTCCTGCTGCATGATGCGTTCGATGTTGGCCGCCATCTCTGGATTGCGCTTGCCGAGCAGCACGCGGTTCATGAAGCCGGCAGAAATGCTGTCGCCGCTGGTGGCGTTATGCCAGGCGGCCTGGATGCCGCTGCGGTCGGCCGCATTCCAGGCCTCGATCAGCGCCTGCGATTTTTTCAGCGAATCGCCATCGGCCAGATCGGCCAGGTTTTCCAGCAGATACTGCTCCTGCTGCTGCGCGTCCAGCGTATCGAACAGGCTCAGTTGATAATCCGCGCTCTCCAGCTCGCGCACCGTCTTGTCCTGTTTCTGCGCGGCCGCCAGCAGCGCAAACTCCACCGCCTGGCTGCGCTGATAACCGTTCTTTTCCATTTCCGCGCCGACCAGCAGGTTGGCGATCAGCCACGGTTTGTACTGCTGCACCGTCGACAGCGCAATGCCGGCGCGCGCCAGCGCCTGCACGGTCTTGTCCAGCGTCGCCGGGGTCAGATGATTCTGGATCGAGTCGCCTTCGGGATAGCGGCCATGGCGCGCCAGCGCCACCTGGAACTGCTTGTCTTCGCGGATATCGAGTTCGATCACCAGCGCCGTGGAATCGAGCAGCGCGCGCGACGCCACCGCGTCCAGCGGATAAAAACCGTCACGGCCCACGTGGATGGTGCCGTACAGATAGCTGGTCTTGCCGTCATGCGTCACCCGGAACAACTGGCCGCGATGCTGGAGCGAGGTTTCCAGCGTGCCGGCAGCAAAAACGAGCTGGCAGCAAGCCAGCAGGAAAGCGAACAGGATTCCCGGTTTCATAATATTTACATTGGAATAAAAGAGAATAAGACGGGCGCCTTATTGATTCCAATAGTAATTCAGTGCCGGGCACTGCCAGAAACTATTTTTTAAAACCGTCGGAAAAATAAAACATTATTTAAGGCGATTTTGACAATTACTGATTATTTTGCTCACACTTCCGTCTTTAATCAGCTGCTCAATTGCCTTATTCACCTCATCCACCGGAACCTGTCCCTTGGCAGACACGGCGCACTGGGCCTTGTAGCTCTTTACCACCAATGGCGGATAGATCGATAGTTTCTCGCCAACCTTGAGATAATAATCAAGCGTGTTTTTCTGGGTAATAGCATGATGCAAACGCCCGGCCGCCATTTTCCTTAAATTACCTGATGACGAATGACCATCATCACGAATAAAACCCTGGCCTAATACCTTATCGAATTCGGGATAGTAATATCCCAATATTGTTGCCACCGGTTTTCCGGCGATATCCTGAAGCGTATGCGGCTGCGGTTCGGTAGTATCGCTGACCAGCACTTCCGACACCGGGAAAAAGCCGCGCGTCCATTCAAACTTGCCCGGCATCCAGGCTGGCAGGTACAGGCAGACCAGATCAGCCTGGCCAGACTCCAGCGCCATGGCGATGCGCTTGCGCGGCAGCAGCAGGAAACTGGCCTCGCGGCCCAGCTTGCCCGCCAGCGCCTCGCCCAGCTCCTTGTGAAAACCTTCGGTCAGATGATTGTCGCGGAAGCCCGCCATCGGCATCTCGGTGCCGTTGTCGACCGCCACCACCAGCGGCGGCAATGGCGGCATGGCGGCGGCGGTTCCCATCGTAACGATCACGGCAATCAGGGCCTGGCCTGCACGCTTGGCCCAATCTGTGTATGCTTGTCTATCCATCTTGAAAGGATTATACCCACACACTTTCAATGGGATTGTCATTACCAGAAAGATTACCGCCCATGATTCCGTTTTCCATCCTTGATTTGTCCCCGATTGCCGAAGGCAGCAACCCGACGGCCTCGTTCCGCAATACGTTGGACCTGGCCCAGCACGGCGAACGCTGGGGCTACAACCGCTACTGGCTGGCCGAACACCACGGCATGCCGGGCATCGCCAGCGCCGCCACGGCGGTCGTGATGGCCCATGTGGCCGGCGGCACCAAGACCATCCGCGTCGGCGCCGGCGGCATCATGCTGCCCAACCACTCGCCGCTGGTGATCGCCGAACAATTCGGCACGCTGGAAGCGCTGTTCCCCGGCCGTATCGACCTCGGCCTGGGCCGCGCGCCCGGTTCCGACCAGACCACCGCGCGCGCCTTGCGCCGCAACCTGGAAACCGACGCCGACGCCTTCCCGCAAGACGTGCTGGAATTGCAGGACTATATGTCCGACAACCCGCGCCAGCGCGTGCTGGCCGTGCCCGGCAAAGGCGCGAAAGTGCCGATGTGGATACTCGGCTCCAGCACCTTCGGCGCGCAGCTGGCCGCGCACCTCGGCCTGCCGTTCGCCTTCGCCTCGCACTTTGCGCCGCAGATGATGCAACAGGCGATGGCGCTGTACCGCGCCAATTTCCAGCCGTCCGCGCAACTGGCCAAGCCCTACGTCATGCTAGGCTTCAATGTGTTCGCCGCCGACACCGATGAAGAAGCGCACTTCCGCGCCACCTCGATGCAGCAAGCCTTCGTCAACCTGCGCACCGGCCGTCCATCGCAACTGCCGCCGCCGAAAGTCGGCTACCTCGACACGCTGGGCATGCCCGAGCGCGCGATGCTGGACTCGGTGCTGTCGTGTACCGCCATCGGCTCGCCGGCCACGGTCAGCGCCAAATTGCAGGACTTCATCGCCCGCACCGGCGCCGACGAGCTGATGATCACCTCGCAAATCTACGAGCACGCGCAGCGCCTGCGTTCGTATGAAATCACCGCCGAGGTCCACCAGACACTGAAGCGCGAACAGGCCGGACTGTAAAAGTGCGCACGCTCAGCAGGAAATGGCCGTGGCCGTTAGAATGTCGGCCTTTCCAAATTTCCGGAGCCTGACGTGAGCGAATCCAAAGCCCATCAAGACCTTTCCCCCGGCATGGTCTGGCTGTTCGCCATCGCGACCGGCCTGATCGTCGCCAACCTGTACTACGCGCAAACGCTGATCGGCCCGATCAGCCGCGCCACCGGACTTGATCCCAGCGCGGCCGGCCTGATTGTTACGCTGACGCAGATCGGCTATTGCATCGGCCTGCTGTTCATCGTGCCGCTGGGCGACTTGCTGGAAAACCGCCGGCTGATCTTCATCGCCCTGTTGGTGACGGCAGCCGCCTTGCTGGCGGCCTCGGTCACCAGCAGCGCCAACCTGTTCCTGTTTGCCGCCTTGTGCATCGGCCTCGGCTCGGTGGCGGCGCAGATTGTGGTGCCGTTCGCGGCCCATCTGTCGAATCCTGAAACGCGCGGCAAGACCGTCGGCAAGGTCATGAGCGGCCTGCTGATGGGCATCATGCTGGCGCGTCCGGTCGCCAGCCTGGTGGCCGATGCGTTGGGCTGGCATGCGATCTTCGTGCTGTCGGCGATGACCACGGCGGCACTGGCTTTCCTGCTGCGCGCCAAGCTGCCGCAGCGCCAGCCGCATGGCGACATGCATTACTTCGACCTGCTGGCTTCGATGTGGCACCTGCTGAAAGCCACGCCGGTGCTGCGTCGCCGCGCCGCGTACCAGGCCTGCATGTTTGGCGCATTCAGCCTGTTCTGGACTTGCGTGTCGCTGGAATTGACCGGACCGTACTTCCAGATCAGCCAGACCGGCGTGGCGATCTTTGCGCTGGTGGGTGTGGCGGGAGCGATTGCGTCACCGATTGCCGGCCACCGCGCCGACCAGGGTAAAAGCCGCTCGACCACCATGATTGCGCTGATCCTCGGCGTGCTGGCGTTTGCCATGCCGCTGGCGATCCACAGCAGCCGCCTGGTGGACCTGGGCGTGCTGGTGCTGACGTCGATCATTCTGGACATGGGCGTATCGGCCAATCTGGTGACCGGCCAGCGGGCGATTTTTGCGCTGCCGCCGGAAATCCGCAGCCGCTTGAACGGGCTGTACATGGCGCTGTTCTTCATGGGCGGCGCGATCGGCTCGTCGCTGGGCGGCTGGATGTTTGCCGCGCACGGCTGGACCGGCGTGTTGTGGACCGGCCTCTGCTTCCCGCTGATCGCCCTGTGCGTGTTCGCCACCGAATAAAATCAGGGTCAGTTCTGCCAAATGTACACGAGCTCATGTACATTTGGCAGAACTGACCCCGAATTAATGTCCCCAGAAACGCACCTGTCCCTGTAAGGACACGGTGCCGTTGATATTCAGGCTGCCGAGGTTACCCGTCACCGGCGCGCTCGGATCGTTCTGCACGCTCAGCGATTCGAAGCCGAAGTTGGTGTAGCGCACATAGCCCGGCAGCCCAATCGCAATATAGTCGCCGCCGCCATCCGTGCGCGTTTGCACGCCCAGGCTGACGGCGAACATATCCACCGTCCCGCGCACATTCTTGAACACGATGTAGCGATTCTGCCCGCCGCCGCTGAAGCCCAGCGACAGCCGGCTATCGCTGACCGCCCCCACCAGCGTCGGATCGTTCAGCACCACATGCGCCGCGAAGCTGATGCCATCGCCGCCGCGCACCTGCGACAACTCCTGGTCATCCAACGCCCGCAGCTCGCCAGCCTGCGCAACGCTCATCCCCATCAGCAGGCAAAGCAAGCCGCGCTTCATTGCTTGAACTTGATATCAAGATACTGGATCTGAATCGATCCAATGCGCGACGAGCCCAAATCCACCGTCGGCTGTCCCGGACTCACGAACGAAATATTGTCCACTGCAATGCTGCCGGCCGGCGCCTGGCCGCTGCCATAGCGCGCATCCGGCCAGTCAATGCCGATATGCAGACGCGGCCCCGACTCATCATTCAAGGCATTTATCACCGCCGGCTGCGACGCCACATTGGCAATCGCCCACGTACCGCCATCCGCACCGCCGATGTGGATGCCGCTCAACACCATCGCCTCGGTCGCATCATCGCGGCCGCGCGGCTGGAACGACAGCTGCCCAATATCCAGCTTCAGCGCCGCGCCGAACGCGATGCCGTCATTCACCTGTGGTGTGGTGAACTGCAAGCCCCCGCCCGTCAGCACCATGTCCTTGACCACCACACTGCCCTGCTCGCGCACTACGCCATTGGCGCCGACACCCCAGTCATACGCCATCTGCCAGCGCTGTTCGCTATTTGCATTGACCGGAAACGCGATATTGATCACATCCGCCAGCCCCGGCGCACCGGGCACGATATCCAGCCGGAACGGATCGGAAAACGGCAACAGGCTGTCGCTGCGCGATGCCGAAAATTTTTCCGCATACAGGCTGGCGCCAGTTGGCGTGGTGTAGGTGACGCGCGCATCGCCGCTCATCGCAAAGCCGTTCAGGTCGAAGCTGACGCCATCGCGCCCGCGCACCGACGACAGCACGCTATCGCTCAGCGGTTCCATCGCGCCGGCAGACGCAACCACAATCAGCAACAAGCCTAGCAGCATCCGCATCAACGCCCCTTCGGCAAGTTGGGCGGCGTGATGCCGCTGGTATTCAGCGCCTGCAATTTATCGCGCCAGTTCAGCCACACGCCGGCCTGCGCCGGATCGGACGCCGGCAAGCCCGCCGCTGTCGGAAACTGCACCGCCGTCTTCAGCATGGACACCCAGAAATCCCGGCTGCCGCCGCTGGCATCGCCCGCCGTCACGCCGCCCAGCTGCGCCAGCGACAGGCACGATCCGCTGCACGAACCATCCCAGCGCTTGCCGCCCAGCGCATCGGTGCGCGAGTCGAGCACCAGCGTGCTGCCGTCGGCCGCCGTGCCGGTCACGCGCATCGAGCCAGACAGGGTCTTGATTTGCAAACCGATATCGCCGCTGATCGACTCAAAGCCAAAGCGCATGCCGATCGCCTCGCGCGAAGCGCCATCGGCCGCGTTCTTGTACACAAATTCGAAATAGGGATTACTGATCTGCACCAGGCGCTGCGCGTCGGTGCCGTCGCTGCGGCCGAACTGCATCAGCGAGATGTCGAGATCGGCGCCGCTGCCGTTGCGCGGCGAGTAAGTGTATTCGCCCAGCCGCATATTGCGCAGGTTGGCGCTCAGCGAAATATCCGCCTCCAGCGCGACCTTGCTGAAATCGTATCCGCCCAGGCTGGTATTGGTCATCGTGACGATACCCTGTCCGTGAATACTGGACAGTTCGTCTTCGCTCAGGGGCTGCATCTGTGCCGAGGCCGCGTGCATGCCGCACAGCAGGACCACGCCCAGCAGCAGTCGGCGCATTGTGGGGAAAGTCATCTAGGTAGAAGCGGCGGTCCCGATAGGAACCGCCGTCGCTCAGCCGATTAGTGAGCGAAGATCCACACGGTGGTACCGCGCATATCGATCTGATTCAGGGCGACCGAACCGAACGAGGCGGTGCTGTTGCCCATCTTGATCGCGTCAACCGACACGTTCAGGTAGTGACCATCGGCTACCACGCTTTGCGGGATGGCGATCTGCACCACGTCGCCGCCGGTGGCTTTGCTGTAGAAGGTGCCAGCGTCGGTCACGCCAGCTGCGCCAGCCGCCGTCAGGAACGATGCTTTCGACAGGATGTCGATGTTAGCGGCGATCAGGCCGTTAACCTTGATGCCGTTGAACGATACCGAACCGCCGCCCAGACCGTTAGCGTCGAGCGCATCGGTATCGGTGTAGGTGAAGGAATCGATTTTGATGTTCAGGTTGGCGGCGATCGACACGCCATCCTGGCCGCTGACGGTGCTCAGTTCAGCGTCTTGGATCGGGGTCATGGCCGAAGCCGAGAAGGCCAGGGTTGCCAGGGCTGCTGCGACTGCAGTTTTGATGATTTGCATGAATCAGTCTCCGTAAGGGTTGTGTTTTTTTGGTTACTGCGGCAACCATCTTAGGTTGCTGTTACTGCAAGCGCCATGACGCACCAAGCCAAGCTACATGCGTCACGAGCCGCCGTGCGATTAGTGCGCGAAGATCCAGACGGTGGTGCCGCGCATGTCGATCTGGTTCATGGCGACCGAGCCGAACGAGGCAGCGTTGTTGCCCATCTTGATGGCGTCAACCGACACGTTCAGGTAGTGACCATCGGCCACCACGCTTTGTGGAATGGCGATCTGCACCACATCGCCGCCGGTGGTGGCGTTGTAGAAGGTGCCTGGATTGGTCACGCCGGCATCCTTCGCGGCAGCCAGGAAGGAGTTGCGCGACAGGATGTCGATGTTAGCGGCGATCAGGCCGTTGACCTTGATGCCGTTGAACGATACCGAACCGCCGCCCAGGCCGTTGGCGTCGAGCGCATCGGTGTCGGTGTAGGTGAACGAGTTGATCTTGATGTTCAGGTTGGCGGCGATGGAGACGCCGTCCTGGCCGCTGACGGTGCTCAGCTCGGCATCCTGGATCGGGGTCATGGCCGAGGCCGAGAAAGCTGCGGTGGCGAGGGCGGCGGCCAGAATGGTTTTGATGGTCTGCATGTGGGTATCTCCGGTTGTGGTTGGTTTTTTTCGTAAAACTCTTAATATTTGACTATTAATTAAAAACAATCTTATGAGTCGTTGCCGCCACGGGTCCAGTTTGTCGCGCTGACCGCCAAAGCCAACCGCTTGGCCCCGGGAGCCAGCAGAGCGAAGCGGCGGTTGCTGCACTGTTGCGCGCGATAGCATAAGTTGCAGAAGAAAACCTAGAGTCACATTTCTAAAAAAGTAGCTGCGATGGCAAGCCCAAACATGCGTTAATAAATTACAAAAATGAAAAGACGAGTTGCCGCTTAAATAAAGCACGACCGTACTAATCTAGAATAACGGAGACAGGATGAACACAACAACGGGGCGCCCGACGCCTCAGGGCGGAGCGCACGCCAGCGCTTCGCAAGCCGACACTTTTTCGCGCGCCCGCGTAAGAGGCTAGCCCATGCTGATGCTATTGCTGGGTGTGGTCGCCGTGCTGATCGGCGGCGCCGGTGTCATGTCGCGACACGAACCGCTGGACCGGCCCAAGAGCCAGTTCGAGATGCCGCAAACGCAGCTGGGCGGCGGCGGCTATGTGCAGTCGGTACAGATGGAGCCGTTCTCCGAGCTCAAGTACAAACACATCGTCCGCCAGGCCTTCGACTACAGCTGCGGCTCGGCCGCGCTGGTCACCATCCTCAACTACCACCTGGGCGTGATGGTCAACGAGCAGCAAGCCATGGAAGGCATGCTGGACAAGGGCGAGAAGGACAAGATCATCGAGCGGCGCGGCTTTTCGCTGCTGGACATGAAGCGCTACGTCGGCTCGATGGGCCTGTCCGGCGCCGGCTTCAAGGCCGAGATCAAGGACTTACAGACGCTGACCGAACCGGCCATCGTGCCGATCGACTATGCCGGCGCCAAGCACTTCGTGGTGCTGCGCGGCATCCGCGACGGCGTGGTCTACCTGGCCGATCCCTCGGCCGGCAACATCGTGTTTTCGGTCGAAGAGTTCGCCCGCTGGTGGGACAAGAACACGCTGTTCATCATCTCGCCGGCCAAGGGCCAGGCGCCGCTCGGCCAGCTGGCTCTCAACGACCAGGAACTGGGCGTGGTCGACATGGACCGCGTGACCGGCAAGGGCCGCCAGGAAGCGCTCAGCAACAGCGCCCTGCTGCTGATGCGCGCCGTCAATTCCGGCGCGGCCGGCACCTGGATGCACCGTAACTAACCCCCTCCCCAGCGCACTCACTCTCACAAGGAAGCCGATATGATGTTCCGTACCACTGCTATTGCCGTCGCCGTTGCGCTGACCGCGACCTCTGCCCTCGCCCAGCAAACGCCGCCTGCCGCCACCACCACCACCGCGACCACCGCCGATGCGCGCGACGCGCTGGCCAAGAAGGAAGGCGAAGGCGACCAGAGCGCGCTGCTGAAGCAGACCCTGACTGCCGTCGACAAGCAATACTCGCTGATCCGCACCGGCCAGATCTCGGTGAACTATGACCTCAGCTACAGCTACGTTGGCGAGGAGCGCATCGTCACCGACATCGCCAACGGCAACGCCACGCTGTTCAACATCGAAAACAACAACTCGCACACGGTCACCAACACGCTGTCGGCCGACTACGGACTGCGCGACAACCTGACCACCAACGTCACGCTGCCGCTGATCTCGCGCTATGCCGACACGGCGGCGCGCAGCGGCATGTCCAACTCGCTGGGCGACATCAGCGCCGGCGTGCGCTGGCAGCCGTTCGAGGCGCGCCGCGACACGCCGAATCTGACCGTGGTCAGCAACATTCGCCTGCCAACCGGCCGCAGCCCCTTCAAGATCATCGCCGGCACCGGCGAAGCCACCGGCAGCGGCGTCAGCGCGCTGACCATGGGCCTCAATGTCAACAAGATCGTCGATCCGGTCGCACTGTTCGGTTCGGTCAACTACACGGTCAGCGCGCCGGCCAAGGACCTGTGGCAGATCAACGGCTCGCGCATCCTGACGCGCGTGCAGCCCGGCAACAGCTTCGGTTTCGGCGTCGGCTTCGCCTATGCGCTGTCGTACGGCATCTCGACCACCGTCTCGTTCCAGGAAGCGATTTCGGCCGGCTCCAAGCTGCGCTTTGCCGACGGCCTGGAAGCCAAGACGCATATGCAGACCTCGGGCATCCTCAACCTGGGCCTGGGCTACCGCATCTCGCCCAAGACCACGGTCAACTTCTCGGTCGGCATCGGTGTCACGCCGGATTCGCCTAACCTGGTGGTCGGCATGAACATTCCGCTGAGCCTGTAATGATGCGCCGTCTCGCCATCGCCGCTGCCGTGGCCTGCGCGTTTACCGCGCCGGTCCATGCTGCGCTGACCGAAAACCTGACCACCAGCGTGGTGGCCATGGCGATGGGCAATGCCGTGACGGCCGATCCGCCCGGCATCCAGTCGATCCACTTCAACCCGGCCGGCCTGGCGCGCCTGACGGGCGACAGCGAAAGCATCCACAACTTCGTGGCGTCGATCCGCACCAGCGCCAGCTTCACGCCGGGCCAGGGCTTCGACGTCGGCGGCTGGCGCGACGATCCGCTGTCCAACACCTCCACCGGACCGGTGCGGCAGATCATGTACGTGCCCGGCTACGGCATGCCGGGCTGGCGGTTGCCGGCGGTGGCCGTGCCCGGCATCGGCATGGCGTGGAACAAGGCCGGCTCGCCGTGGACCTTTGCCACCGACAGCTATATGGCGCAGGCGATGAGCCTGGACCGCACCACCGATCCCAACGATCCCGGCCAGTACCAGGGCCGACAGTTGCAGATCCAGCGGCTGGTGTACGCCGCGCCGTCGGTCGGCTACAAGTATTCGGACACGCTGCGCTTCGGCGTCTCGGTGCCGATCGCGCACGCGGCGTTTGTGGTCGACACCAATATGCGCTTCCCCAACGAACTGCTGGGCGTGTTCGGCCAGCTGCAAAAAGGCTGGTGCCCGGAAGACGGCGGCAACATCATCGACGTGTTCGGCTTTGGCGTGTGCGGCGGCGGCAAGGACGGCATGGTCAGCCCGTTCAAGAAGGCGGCCAATATGCGGGTGGAACTGACCTCGCCGTTCGATCCCACCATCAACTTCGGCGTGCTGTGGGAACCATCGCCCAAGTTTGCGATCGGCGCGGTGTACCAGGGCGGCTCGAAAACCCACTACACCGGCAACTACGTGTTCACCACCGATCCGATGCTGCGCAACTTCGTGCGCGGCATGAACGCCAGCCTGCTGGGACCGATTGCCGGCGCGGTGCTGGGCTTTCCGTCGTCGATCCCGGCCGAGCAGAAGGGCAATATGAGCGCCACCATTCCCTTCCCTGCCCACCTGCAGGTCGGCATCAAGCTCAAGCCGGTGAAATACATCCAGCTGAACGTGGACGCCAGCTATGCCCGCTGGAGCGAATGGGATGCGCTGCGCTTCCAGTTCGACCAGAGCGTCAAACTGCTGGAGGTGGCGCGGCTGTACGGCATCCCGGATTCGGGTAAGCTGGTGATCCCGCGCGGCTACAAGAGCGTGGTCAACTTCGCCTACGGCCTGCAACTGAATCCGATCGACCGGCTGTCGATCAGGCTCGGCTTCGAGCCGCGCAAGAGTTCGGTCCCGACCGACAAGATCGATCTGCTGGCGCCGCTGCCGGACACCAGGCTGCTCAGCGCCGGCATCGGCTTCAAGCTCAACAAGAATACTGACATCAACATCACCGGCTCGTACATGACCGGCAAATTCAACGCGCCGGCCAACACCAGCTGCAATATGAACTGCAACACCTTCCTCAACATCATCTACAACCCGTACGCGGGACAGGACGTGCGCGGCGACATCCACGTCCGTTATTTTGGCTTTGAAATCAACAAGCGTTTCTGATCTGGAGGAGCACAACATGAGAAAAATAAAACATCAACTGGCCTTGCTGACGTTGAGCGCGGCCTGCCTGCAGGCCCATGCGGCGCCGGTCTCGCCATCCAAGCAGGCGCTGGTGGACCACGTGCTGAAGCTGTGGAATATCGACAGCATCGGCCAATCGATGCTGCAAGTGCCGGTGGCCGACGCCGTGCAGCAAGCGCGTGCCATGCTGCAAGGACGCGCCGCGCCTGAAAAACGCGATGCGGCCATGAACGACATCGTCGGCGAAGCCAAGCAATTCATGAACGAAGCCACGCCGATCACCCGCGCCAGCGCGGACAAACTGATCCCCACCACCATCGCGCCGATGCTGGCCGAACGCTACACCGAAGAAGAACTGAAGCAGCTGATCGCCATCCTGGAGTCGCCGGTCAAGAAAAAGTTTGAAGCCATGCTGCCGGAAATGCAGAAAACCCTGGGCGAAGGCGTGGCGACCGATACCCGTGCGGTGATCGATCCCAAGCTGCAAGGGCTGAAAGAAAAAATCGGCCTGCGCCTGCGCGCTGCGGTCACGCCATGACGTACTCTTCCGCCCTGCATCTGGTGCGCGGCGTGAAATCACGGCTGGCGCAATCCGGCGTGCAAGCTGATGCGTTGTTCCAGCAAGCCGGTCTGGACGAAGGCGATGGCCTGGCGTGCGATGCGCTGACGCTGTCGGACAAACTGAGCCACCTGTGGGAACTGCTGGTGGCGCAATCGGGCGATCCGCTGATCGGCCTGAAAATCTCGGCGCCGCACCGGCTCGGCTGGCTGGGCGTCATGGGCCACATCATGCTGGTGTCGCCGACGGTGCAAAGCTCAATCGAGCGCTTCCAGGGCCACACCCGTGTCGGCCTGCTGCTGCCCGGCGCGCGGCGCGACGTGCCGCAGCAACGCTACGACTTCGTCTGGTGTGTGCTGCTGCGTTCCCTGCGCTGCGCTGCCGGCCGCGACGACGTGGCGCCGGTGGTGGTGGAATATGCGTTTCCCGAACCGGCCAACGCCCGCGCGTATGAAGAAACCTTCGGCTGCCCGGTGCGCTTTGCCATGCCGCACAACGTCATGGAATTTTCCGACACCGACCTGGTCGCCGCATTGCCCACCAATCCGCCACTGATGAACGGCGGCGGCGAACAGGTACTGGCCTCGCTGGCGGCGGCCGAACCGCCGACCTTCAGCGCCAAGGTGCAGACCTTGCTGGCCAGCCTGCTGCCGAAAGGCCCGCCGCACCGGGATGACGTTGCCGCGCAAATGATGATGAGCGAACGCACCTTGCAGCGCCGGCTGGCCGAGGAAGGCACCAGCTTTACCAACCTGGTCGACGACACCCGGCGCGAACTGGCGCGGCAATCGCTGAGCGCGGGTGAACTGTCACTGAAGATGCTCAGCTTCCAGTTGGGCTTCTCGGAACCGAGCGCGTTTTACCGGGCATGCAAACGCTGGTTCGGCATGGCGCCGTCGGACATCCAGCATAAAAAAGGAGATAGCCATGGGATGGCTCACAAACAATCAGAATAAATCGTTGCTGGGTCAGCTGCTGGTCAAACAGAAGCTGATTACCGAAGAACAACTGGCCAGCGCGATCGCGTTGCAGCGGCAGACCGGCCAGCGGCTGGGCGACATCTTCGCCGAGCTCAACCTCATCACGCATCAGCACATCGAAGACGCGCTGCGCAAGCAACGACGGCTGCGTCTGGCGGCAGCCATCGCCACCTCGCTGCTGGCACCGATGGAAACCTACGCCGCCACCGCATTACCGGCGGCAGCCCTGACCGCCAGCGCCCCCACCACCCGCGCGCTGCGAGCGCTGAGCGAAGAAGAACTGGGCGACACCTCGGCCCAAGGGCTGAGTGACGACCTGCTCAACGCCGTCAAACACGCCAAGAGCAACAATCTGGAAGTGGTGGGCGACATCAGCAAGTTACTGAACCCGGTGCTGGGTTTCCTCGAAGCCGACACCAGCATGAAAAACGTCGTCTACGACGCCAGCAAAGCTGCCGCGACGATCAACAAGGACGGCAGCCTGACGCTGAACCTGCCGTCCTCCATCGGCGAAATCGCCTTCAACAACATCCGCGTGCGCGGCACCGAAGGCAGCAGCTTCGGCAGCATCTCTATCAAAGGCATCGACCTGACCGGCACCACCATCACTCTCGGCTTTCATTAATCCGGGGTCAGGTCCGGCACTTGGACACGAACACAACCGTAACGCATGTTACGGTTGTGTTCGTGTCCAAGTGCCGGACCTGACCCCGGAGTTTTATTTGTTGCGCGGGACGGCGAAGGCGTCGCCGGCTTTCCATTCGGGCAGCTTGGCGGCGTTGGCGATCAGGCGGCCGAGGTTGAGTGTGTATTGGGCCGTCTGCACCATGCCTGACAAGTCCCAGCTCGCATCGTATTCGTCGCTGACCTGGTGGTAACGCTTACCGTAGGCCTGGGCCTTGGCTTTCGCCGCTTCCGGATCTTTGATGTAGTCACGGCCCGATTCGATCGAGAACGCCGGCACGCCATTTTTCGCAAAGTTGAAGTGGTCGCTGCGGAAGTAGCCGCCGGCCAGGTCCGGCTTCGCGGCCGCGATCTGCATGCCCATCGATTTGGCCGCCGTTTCGGCCAGCTTGCCCAGCTCGGTACGTTCGCTGCCTTGCGTGCCGATGTCGCGCGTGGCGCCGACGAAGTTCAGGCTGTCCAGATTCAGGTTGGCCGCCGTCTTGGCCAACGGCCACAGTGGCGACGACGCATACGCGGCGCTGCCCAGCAAGCCTTGTTCTTCAGCCGCTACCCACAGGAACATCTGGCTGCGCTTGGCCGGCACGCGTTGCGCTTCCGCCGCCATCGCCAGCAAGGCCGCCGAGCCGGAAGCGTTGTCCACCGCGCCGTTGAAAATGGTGTCTCCCGTATCGCCCTGCTTGCCCAGGTGATCCCAGTGTGCGCTGTAGATGACAACTTCATCCTTCAGCTTGGGATCGGTGCCCGGCACCACCGCCGCCACGTTGAACTGCTCGACCTTGCGCACCGCCGCTTTCATTTCGCCCTGCAGCTTGGCGGCCAGCGGTACCGGCTTGAAGTCCTTTTTCTCGGCGGCGGCGCGCAGCGCGTCCAGATCCTGACCAGCGGCAGTGAACAGCGCGCGCGCCGTATCGTCCGTCATCCAGCCTTGCAGCTGCGTGCCCAGCGTGCCAGCCGCCAATTGGAAGCGCTCGACGCCCGACCAGCTGTTCTGGATCACGCTCCAGCCATACGATGCCGTCGGCGTGGTGTGAATCAGCAGCACGCCGGCCGCGCCCTGGCGCTGCGCTTCTTCAAACTTGTAGGTCCAGCGGCCGTAGTAAGTCAGGCCCTTGCCGTTGAAACGGTTCGGCTGCTCGGCGGTCGGCTGCGGGTCGTTGACCATCATGACCAGGATCTTGCCCTTCAGGTCCATGCCCTTGTAATCGTTCCACTGCTCATCCGGCGCGGTGATGCCGTAGCCGACGAACACCAGGTCCGCATTGAAGCTGTGCACCGCAGTCGCATCGCCCGGCGAAAACACCCAGTCCTTGCCGAAGGCAATATCGAGCGGCTTGCCGCCTGCTTCCAGCTTCAGCGTGCTGTCCGCCGGCTGCGTCTTGACGCCGGCGATCAGCACCGGCTGGCGGAAGCTGTTGCCGTTGCCCGGCTTCAGCCCCAGCGCCATGGCCTGCGCTTCCAGATACGCCACCGTCAGGTCACCGCCGCGTTGACCGGTGCCACGGCCTTCCAGCAGATCGTTGGCGAGAAATTGCAGATGCGCGCGCAACGGTGCCTCCTGCACCACGGCGGTTTTGCTGGCGTCGGCAGCATGAACGGGGAATGCCAGCGCCAGGCTCATGGCCAGCGCGGATGCTACATAGGATCTCTTCATTGTTGTGATGTCCTGGTCAGTGGTCAGTGCGGTTTTTCCGCGCGCACATTGTATGCGATTTGCAAGCACTGCCGACCGCCGCGTTAAAATGGCGGCATGACTGCACGCATTCCCTACATCGGCCGCTTTGCGCCGTCGCCAACCGGCCCGCTGCACATCGGTTCGCTGGTGGCGGCCATGGCCAGCTATCTCGACGCCAAGGCCCACCAGGGGCAATGGCTGGTGCGCATCGAGGACGTCGATGTCGGCCGCAACGTAGCCGGCGCTGACGAGCATATACTCGCCTCGTTGCAACGCTGCGGCATGCATTGGGACGGCGACGTCACCTGGCAAACCCAACGTTATCCGCTGTACCAGCAGGCAATGGAGCAACTGGGCGACCTGGTCTACCCCTGCGGCTGCTCGCGCCGCGAAATCGCCGATTCGCAGCTCAATCTGAGCGGCCAGCAAGCGCAGGCGCTGATCTATCCCGGCATCTGCCGCGACGGCCTGGCGCCCGGCAAAGTCGGCCGCGCGTTGCGCCTGAAAGTGCCGCAAACGCCACACTGCGTGCTGTCCTTCGAGGACCGCTGGGCCGGCCATTACAGCCAGGATCTGACCGCCGACGTCGGCGACTTCGTGCTGCACCGCGCCGACGGCTACTGGGCCTATCAACTCGCGGTGGTGGTGGACGACGGCGCGCAAGGCATCACCGACATCGTGCGCGGCGCCGACCTGCTCGATTCAACGCCGCGCCAGTTGTACCTGCAACAGGCGCTGGGCCTGCCGCAGCCGACCTATCTGCATGTGCCGGTGGTGGTCAACGACGTCGGCGAAAAGCTGTCCAAGCAAACCGGCGCGCAAGCCTTCGATACCGGCGCCGATCCGCAGGTACTGTTGCGCGACGCCATGCTGCCGGCCGCCCGCTTCCTCGGCCTGGATATACAGGCGGAAACGATCGATGCCTTCTGGCGCGCCGCCACGCCTGCCTGGGCGCAACTTCTGCAAACCCTGCCGCGCCAGCCGTGAAACGGTGCGCCGTATCTCATCATTTTTTCGTACACTGAATTGATGGAAGTCGAACTCAAACTCCTGTTGGCGCCGGAACACAACGAGCAAGTGCAGCAACATCCGCTGCTCGGCGCACCCACGCGCGTGCAGCAATTGACGGCGCGCTATTTCGATACGCCGGACCTGCACCTGCTGCGCCACGGCGCCGGCCTGCGCGTGCGCAAGGTCGATGGCGAATGGATCCAGACCATGAAGGCCGGCGGCAGCGTGCAAAGCGGCCTGCATAGCCGCAACGAATGGGAAGGCGTGGTCGACCGCTCATGGCCGCGTCTCGGCAAGCTGCGCAAGCTGATCGGCGACGATCCGCAATGGCTGGCCGTGCTGGATGAGACCAACCTCAAGGAACGGCTGGAGCCACTGTTCCTGGTGGACGTGCAGCGCCACGTATGGGATCTGGAAATCGACGGCAACCGCATCGAAGTGGCGCTGGACGTCGGCCACATCGAGCGCAAGGCGCAGCGCGTGCCGGTCAACGAAATCGAACTGGAACTAAAAGACGGCGATCCGGCCGGACTGTACGCGTTTGCGCTACAGTTGCTGGAAGATATTCCGCTGCGTATCAGCAACGTCAACAAGGCCCAGCGCGGCTACCTGCTGGTGCGCGATACAGGGCAGGCGCCGTTCCGCGCCAAGGCGCTGGAGCTGGACGCCGACGCCACGCTGTCCGAAGCGCTGCCAGCGGTGCTGGGCAATTGCCTCGAACACATCCAGCGCAACGAACTGGCCGTGATCGACAGCGACGATCCCGAAACGCTGCACCAGATGCGCGTGGGCGTGCGCCGCCTGCGCTCGGCCATCAAACTGTTCGACGCTGTGGCGCCCTGCCCGCCCGCGTTGCAAGAAGACATCAGCTGGCTGGGCACGATGCTGGGCGCGGCGCGCGACTGGGACGTGATGCTGACTTCCACGCTCCAGCACATCGACGCTTCCCCTGGCGGCCAGCACGGCCTGATGGAACTGCAATCGCTGGCGCAGCAGACCGCGCAAGCCAAAAGGCGCAAGGCGGCGCAAGCCTTGCTGTCACCGCGCTACACCAGGCTGATGCTGACACTGGGATCGTGGATGCTGCAAACCGCGCCGTTGCTGAATGGTTCAGCCGCGCAGTTCTCGCGCCAGACCATGCAGCAGCTGCACAAGTCGCTACTCAAACGCGCCGCCCGCATGAACGACGGCGATCCGGCCAGCGCTCACCGCACTCGCATCGCCGCCAAACGCGGCCGCTATGCACTGGAGTTCTTCCACTCGCTGTATCGCGACAAGGGCACGCGCACCTATCTGAAAGCACTGTCCGCCACGCAGGAAGAACTGGGGCAGCACAACGATCTGGTGGTGGCCAGTCGCTTGTTACAGGAGCTGGCGCAGCAGCACCCGCCAGCCGATGGCGCGATCCAGTTCGCGCGCGGCTACCTGGTGGCGCAGCAACTGATGCAGCCGGCCGACCTGAATGCGATCAGCAGCCGCCTGCACGCGCTGCGGCTGCCACACATGCGCTGAATCAGCGGCGCGCCGGCTTGGACGTCACGGTCCAGCTCAGCGTGCCTTTGCACTTGGCCTGCTGCACGGCGGCCAGAGCGTCATCCGCCTCGGTGCTGGCCTGCGCATATTCCTTTTGCCCGGAGATTTTGAAGTGCAGCGCCGGCAAGGCTGAACTGGCGGTCTTGGACAAGGTCGGCGCAAAGCCGCGCTCCGTCAGGATCTTACGGCAGGCGCTCATGCCGGTCAGCTCCTCGCCTTCCAGCTCGATGCTGAAGATCCAGCTTTCGACATAGCCGCGCGCGGCGCGCTCCGCTTCCGGCAGCATCAGGTTGGATGGCACGGTAATGGCGGCGGCGCCGGCGGCGGCAGACAGCAAGGTGGCGCTCAACGCCAGCGCAATTCGACGATACATGGGCATTCCCTAAAAATCCGGTAAAACGCTATGGTATCAGGCCAGCAGCGGATACAGGGTGGCCACCAGCGCCAATGCCATCACCACGTTAAAGATGCGCACCGAGCGCGGGTTTTGCAGCACCCGGCGCATGGCCACGCCGAACAAGGCCCAGCAGCCGACACAGAACGTGCCGATCACGCCGAACAGGCCAGCCAGCAAGCCCGCATCGCCGACACCGAAGCCCTGCGGCAGATAGGTGGTCAGCGCCGTCAGCGACATCACCCAGGCCTTCGGGTTAATCCACTGGAAGGCAGCGGCGCTCCAGAAACCCATTGGCTTGGACAGCGCGGCCTGGTTGGCGCTCATCGGTGCCGCGTGCGCCAGCTTCCACGCCAGCCACAGCAGATAGATCGCGCCACCGTATTTGAGGACGATTTGCAGCATCGGCACCTGCTCGAACACCGCATGCAGTCCCAGTCCCGTGGCGAAAATCATGAAGGAAAAGCCGCAGGTAATGCCGAACAGATGCGGCAGCGAACGCACAAAGCCGTAATTCAGGCCGGAGGCCAGGATCATGGTGTTGTTCGGGCCGGGCGTGATGGAGCTGACGGCGACAAAGGTACACAGGGGCAGCAACAGTTCGGGCGACATGGCGGTATCCGTTCGTAAGGTGTGCTTGTATTGTACGGTCAAGTGTACTGGCGTTAACCAGTACACTTACGCAAACAGTTGCCACCACTGTATAGGTAACTTTACCGGTACGCGGCCGGACGCTTGCGCAGCTGTTTGTAGAAACTCTCCAGTTCCTTGCGCACCAGCTCCTGGCCGTTTTCGATGACGAAGTCCTGGAATGATGCCGCCACCTTGGGAATCGGCTGGTCGCTCAGGTGCATGATGTGCCAATCCGCTTCCACCGGATTGTGCGCCATCGGCAGCATGGCCAGCAAGCCGGTTTCAAATTCCAGTCCGCAGGCGTGCACCGACAGGAAGCCGACGCCCAGCCCGGCCGACACCATGCGCTTGATTGCCTCGTTGCTGGATACCTCGGAGCCGAATTCCGCCGCATGCCCTTCTTCGCGCAGCAGCTTTTCCACCGCTGTGCGCGTGCCCGAGCCGCGCTCGCGCACCAGCAGGTTGGCCGCCATCACGTCGTTGAGCGTGATCTTTTTCTTCTTCATCAGCGGGTGCGACGGGCTGGCGACGAAGGCCATCGGGTGGCGCGCGAAGCGGGCCGCGTTGGTGCGCAACTCACGCGGCGGCGTGCCCATGATGGCCAGCTCGATCTCGTGCCGCGCCAGCATGTTGATGATCTCCGTGCGGTTGCCCACCTGGAGCTTGAGGCGCACGTCCGGCCGCTTGAGCGTGAACGGCACCAGCAGCGGCGGCAGCAAGTGCTCGGCCGTGGTCACCGCGCCGATGCGCAGCGTGCCGGAGGTGACGCCTTGCAGCGCCGCCAGTTCGTCGGTGGCCTGTTCCCACAGGCGCAGGATGCGTTCGGAGAAGTCGGCCATCACCTCGCCCGCCGCCGTCAGCTGGATGTTGCGGCCGTCCTTGCGGGTCAGTGCCATGCCGGTGATCTCTTCCAGCGTGCGCAATTGCAGCGAGACGGCCGGCTGCGTGAGGTGCATGGCGTCCGCCGCGCGCGACACGCTCTCGTGCCGCGCCACCAGAGCCAGCGACTGTAACTGGCGAAAACTGACGTGATGCATAAGCATTCCTTATTAATTATCCAGAATCTTTAATTTTTCTTTTGTTCATTCTACCTCTATATTGAAGCCTATCTGACATCATTAAGGGGAGCGTGGCATGAGCATCGACGTGATCTTCCTGGGCCTGGACGGCGTTTTGTTCGACACCGAGGCCCTGCATCTGGCAGCCTGCAACGCGGCGTTTGCCAACGCCGGCCTGTCGATTCGCTGGACCTTGCCGGCGCTGCGCGCAGCCGCCGCCAAACACGGCTACGCCCGCGCCATCGGTTCCGTCGTCGCCACGCCGCCCCTGTCGCGCGACAAGCAGCGCGTGGCGGAACTATTCGAAGACAAGCACCGCGAGTTCCACAAGGCGATCCTGTCGCGCCCACCGCAGGCGCAAGCCGCCGCGCTGGCACTGATTGAAGACGCGGCCGCCGCCGGCTGCAAGATCTGCATCCTGACCGACCTGCCGGCGCCCGCCACCGGCGCGCTGCTGGAGCGCTACTTCGGCGCCGACGTCACCAGTTTGTTCAGCGTGGTCGCCGGCGGCGCCAGTTTCGACGGCCCGGCCGGTACCGGCCCGTATGCCTACGCGCTGAACGCCATGGGCGTGCAGCCACAGGACGCCATCGTCATCGACACCGCCGTGCCGGCCCTGCGCGCCGCCGCCGATGCCGGCCTGTGGACCGTCTCGGTAGCGCCTTACGGCACCGACGTGGTGCGGCCACGCCAGTTCATCACATTCGACGCCCTGCATGAATTGCAGGCCAGCCCCTACACGCCGGATCAGCAACGCCCGGCGCCGGGCCTGCACAAGGCGGCCTGAAAGCCTCCCTTCGCGGAGGTTTCAACGCTGCCAAACCGGCCTATAATCAGGTTATGACAACGATATCCTCCCTCAATCGGACTACGCCAGCCGCCGCCACTTCGGCCGCCGCCGGCGTCAATACGTCCACCTCCAGCGCCACCGGCAAGACAGGCACTGGTTCATCCACCGTAGTGTCGCTGGGCGCCAACGGCGCAGCGCCGGTGTCGACCAAGGCGCTGGTGTGGGAAAACCGCACCCGCAGCACTTCGGCCACCCTGATGGCACAGAATATGGACAACGAATCGCTGGCCGGCCGTCTCAAAGGCCTGGGCGGCGAGCTGCTGAAACAGGTGGCCTACGATGGCGCGAACTTCTCGCAAACGACGCAGGTGGCGCCTGGCGGCACCCAAGCCGATACTTACGACATGCTGGTGTCGCCGTCGCAGATGTCGCAACACGGCATGGGCGACAACCAGATTTCGCTGAGCATCACCACCCGCAGCGGCACCAAGGTGGAGTTGAAGCTGGATGCCGGCGATGGCAGTATCGCGGTGGAAGCGACCGTGGACGGCGACCTGACCGAGACCGAGCGCAAGGCGCTGGGCAAGCTGTCGGACGCTTTCCAGAAAT
Source organism: Duganella levis (assembly GCF_009857605.1). Classification (GTDB taxonomy): domain Bacteria; phylum Pseudomonadota; class Gammaproteobacteria; order Burkholderiales; family Burkholderiaceae_D; genus Rugamonas; species Rugamonas levis. The sequence goes on from NZ_WWCT01000003.1 coordinate 99,282, forward strand.
CGATCGACGGCCTGACCGAAGACCCGCCGCGCATCGACCTGGCCGGTCTGACGCAGTTCGACAGCAGCGCGCTGGCATCGGTGGACCTCAAGGGACAGGTCAAGATCAACGCCAAGGACACGCAAACGCTGGCATTCCACGCCGATAGCAAGCAGCGCACGGTGAACTTCAACGGCCCGGCGGGCAGCGCCAAAATCGGCGTGGACCTGAGCCAGTCCGCCACCTGGGGCAGCAAGCAACAGCAGGCCATCGCGCTGAAAAATTATCTGGGCCAGGTAGACGAAGCGGGTTCGCGCGGCCGCGGCGACAGCACCATGATCGCCATGTTCAAGGACGCCTTCACCGGCATGAACAGCGACTACGGCACGCCGCCCGCCGCCGCGCCGCAAAGCATCGCGCTGGAAGACCAGGACCGGGCCATGACCACCGGGCTGGCCGACTTCACCGCCTCGTTCGCCCAGACCGAAGTGCCGTCCAATCCCGCCCGCCCGTCGGAGAAGGATACGTTTTCCTATGAGCTGTCGCAGACGACCAGCATCACGGGCACCTCGCAGCTGGATCGCGGCATCTCGCAACAGCAGCAGTCTCACCTGAACGCGCATTATCACGCGCCGGTGAAAGCCAGCGCCGTGCTGGCGCTGACGTTGGCGCCGCAATCGCAGAACTACAAGTACATCACCATCGACGACACGGCCAGCAGCAGCACCAGCATCGGCTACGACCAGGGCGTGCTGGCCAGGGCCACGCTGGAGAAGCACGCGCACCAGTTGATGGGCGTGAAGCAGTTCAGCCTGGGCAAAATGCAGAGCAACCAAACCACGCCATCCGACAAGTCGTTGACGCGCGACCTGGTAAATACGCTGGAGCCGGAGCGCGTCGGCGAGCCAACGCTGAACAGCTCCCAGCGCGCGCAGATGCTGGAAAAACTGAACAATCAGATCTTCCTGCAATCGAATCCGAACCTGATCACTGAATGACGACACCCGCGCACTTCGCCCTGCTGGCCCGCTACAACGCCGGGATGAACCAGAACCTGTACGACGCCGCAGCCAGGCTGCCGGCAGGCGAATTCACGGCCGACCGCAAGGCCTTCTTTGGCTCGCTGGCCGGCACGCTGAATCACCTGCTGGCGGCCGACACCATCTGGCTCAAACGATTCAGCACGCACCCGGCGCAGTTCCCGGCGCTGCAAGCGACGCAGGCGCTGGCCCAGCCTTCCGGCCTGGCGTACTCCTTCGGCGACGACCTGCCCACGCTGCGCGCCTGCCGCGCCACGCTGGACGCCATCATCACCGAATGGATGCCGCAGATTACCGACGCCGACCTGGCCCACACCTTTGAGTACCGCAGCACGCGCGGTGACGTCTACCGCAAGGAGTTCGGCCTAGTGCTGCTGCACTTCTTCAATCATCAGACCCACCATCGCGGCCAGGCCAGCACCTTGCTGACGCAGGCCGGCGTCGATATCGGCGTCACCGACCTGCTGCTGTGGGTGCCGGACATACCACCCATTATTTAGTTTTTTAAGGACCTTCATGTCGCTCGCCTATCGCGCCAACGCCGATTTCGCCAAGCTGAATCACCCGATGCGGGTACCGCTGTCTGCGGAGATTCATTCGCGCCCGTTCCTGCACTTGCAGGCGCCGGAAAGCCTGACGCACTTCGCGCTGTACCTGCAACAGGACCAGCCCTCGCGCCTGAATCACCGCGCCAGCCAGCACCTGATCCTGGAGCAGTTGTGCCTCCATTACGGCGTGGCGACACCGCATCCGCAGGCGCGCTACTTCTTCCATGACTTCGGCCGCTTCCGCCTCAAGTGGGAATGCCACACCGAGTTCGCCACCTACACCTTCGTCGAACGCGGCGAGCCAGGCCTGGACTGCCGCGCGTCGTTCGAGCGCATGCCGCTGCAGCACGTGCCGCAGGAATGGCTGGCGGGCCTGAACGGCAAGATCATCGTCGCCGCCCACGTCCTGCTGTGCAAGGACGACAGCAGCGACGACAGCTTCGCCGAAGGCATCCGCGATCTGTTCCAGGGCAAGTCTCTGGTGGGCAGCAGCACCGGCGGCAATGCGGAAGTGTGGACCGACTTCCTGATCCAGCCGGATGGTTTCAGCCGCTTCGTGGTGCGCGACCAGCGGCTGCGTGAGTTCCAGCCCGGCCGCCTGGTCGGCCGCCTGCTGGAAATCGAAACCTACCGCATGATGGCGCTGCTCGGCCTCCCGCAAGCGGAAGCCACGCAGCCGGACCTGAGCAGCATCGAAAACGAACTGGCGACGCTGACCGCGACGCTGGTCAACGATGAAGGCAACGAGGACCAGGATCTGCTGGCACGCATTACCGGCCTGGCCGCGCGGGTGGAGAAAATCTCGGTCAACAACGGCTATCGCTTCGCCGCCTCGCAGGCTTACTTCAACCTGGTGCAGGCGCGCATCAAGGAGCTGCGCGAGATTCGCATCGAAGGCACGCCGACACTGGCGGAGTTCATGGGCCGCCGCCTTGCGCCGGCGATGAACACCTGCACCTCGGTGGCGCAGCGGCAGGAAGCGCTGGCCAAGCGTATCGCCCGCAGCAACGACCTGCTGCGCACGCGCGTCGGCATCGAGCAGGAACAGCAGAATCGCAAGATCCTGCAATCGCTGGACGCGCGCGCGGCCCAGCAACTGCGCATGCAGCAGGCGGTCGAAGGCCTGTCGGTGGCGGCCATCTCGTACTACACATTGGGATTGGTGGGCTACGTCGGCAAGGCGCTGAAGGCCGGCAGTGTGCCGGTCAACCCGGACCTGGTCACCGGCATCGCCGTGCCGCTGGTGATCGGCGCCGTGTGGCTAGGCCTGCGCCGCCTGCATCACCAGTTGTCAGGCAGCGCTAAGCACTAAAGCGGCTCGCCAGGAAACTGGCGATGCGCGCCTGGGTCGATTCCAGATACGGGATATTCAGGTGGTCGGAATCCGGCACGGTTTCGTCGGCGTGCAACGTGCCCAGTTTCTGCACCAGCAGGTCGGTGTGCGAGTGCGGCACGATGTCGTCCACCGCCGCGCGCAGCACATAGGCCGGCGCCTTGATTTGTTCGGCGTATTTGACCGACTCGAATTTATGCTGGAGGAAGTAGTCCACCGGCAGCGTCTTGAACTTGCGCTTGGCCAGCGCCAGGATCGAATCGTAAGGCGTAATCAGCACGATGGAATTGGCGTCGCGCTCCATCGCCACCTGCACCGCCACGCCGGAACCCAGGCTGCGGCCGACAACGGCAATCCGCTTCGGATCGACGTGATGGCGTTCGCTCAGCCAGTCGAACAGCATACGGCCGTCTTCGACAAAGTGTGCTTCGGCCGGATCGCCATGCGAATCGCCGTAGCCGCGGTAGTTCACCGCCAGTACCGCCATGCCGGGGAACAGTTTGCCGGCGTCACGCGCCACCCATGAGACTTCTTCCGACCGGCCACCAAAGTAGACCACGCCCGGATGCGGCCCCGCCACCGGCGGCGTCATCAACCAGCCGGACAGGCGCGTGCCATCCTTGGCGCGCACCACGATAGGCCGGGTGCGGTGCCCCGAACTGTAAGGCTTCAGCACTTCGCGCTTGCTGCCCAATGGATTAAACAGCAGTCGCTTCTGGTTAGCGGCCACCGCTGCGGTCAATCCCATCCAGAGCACACTAACGATGCCTGCCAGGCCCGCGACTTTTTTAGAATGATTCATAGTTCATACTCTACTCTTGTCCCACGATGCCGCCATACGCGTATCGTACAAAATTTGCAGTGGCGTGGTGTAGACCACACATAGGGGCGATTGTCTCTTTCTCAAGGTGGATAGCGCAACCCGGTATAATCTGCGCTTCGCTTTTTTCATGATTCGCTGACAATGAAACCTGCTGTCGTCCTGCTGCATAGCTCCATGAGTTCCAAGTCCCAGTGGCTGCCCCTGAAGGCACAGCTGGGTGATGACTACCGCTGCATCGCGGTCGATTTGCAGGGCTATGGCGCCTCGCCCTTCCCGGCCGACGCCGGCGCCGACTATGTGCACACGCTGGCGCACGAGGTGGACGCGGTGGTAGCCGCCATCTCGTCGCGGCTGGAGCCGGGCGAAGCATTTCACCTGATCGGCCATTCCTTCGGCGGCGCCTGCGCGCTGCACATGGCGCGCCGCATGCCACAGCGCGTGCAGTCGCTGACGCTGTTCGAGCCGGTGGCCTTCCACCTGCTGCCGGCAGCCCATCCGGCCAAGGCGGAAATCGTCGGGGTGGTCGAGCGCATCAAGGCCAGCGCCGCCGACCGCGACGCCACCCGCATCTTCATCGACTACTGGAACCGCGCCGGCGCCTTCGACGCTGCACCGGAAAGCGCGCAAGCCAAGATGGCGGCGCAGATTGCCAAGGTCAAACTGGACTTCCAGGCACTGTTGGGCGAACCGGCAACGTTGGACGACCTGTCCATGTTGACCATGCCGTCGCTGGTGATGGCCGGCGCGCATAGCCCCGCCTCCACCCGCCTGCTGGTGGAGCAACTGAGCGTGTCGCTGCCCAACGCCAGCGCGCTGACCACGCCGACCGCCCATATGGGACCGATCACCCATGCCGATGTGGTGAATCCGCTGATCGTCAACTTCCTGAGCGGCGCCGAAGTCGCCGCCGAGCAGTCATGATGCGCCGCCTTGCATCCACCGCCGCCGCCATCGCCATGAGCGCTTCTACCCTGCTGGCGCACGCCGGAGAACAGAACGTCACCATCGCGCCGGACGTCAACGGCGCCTGGGTCACGCCGGACGGCGCATGGGATGGCCGCACCGTGCTGTTCCTGCACGGCTTTGCCGACGACATGAACGGCGCCGGAGACCTGAGCAAGCGCATGTCGGCACGGCTGGCGCAAATGGGCATCGCCTCGCTGCGCGTGAACTTCCGTGGCGAAGGTGACCGTAACCGCAGCGACATCGAATCGACGCTGGACTCGCGCATCGCAGACACCGAGGCCGCATATGCCTTCCTGCAGAAGCAGCCTGGCGTGCAGCCGGCGCACAGCGCGGTGCTGGGATGGAGCCTGGGCGCCACCACCGCCATCATCACCGGCGGCCGTCATCCGCAATGGTTCCGCAGCATGGTGCTGTGGTCTTCGCCGAGCGGTGACCAGTGGCAGCAGATGGCCTCCTCGCCGCTGGCGCAGAAAGCCCTGCGCGACGGCGTCGCCAGCGACGACGTCAAGGGCTGGAAACGCATCACCACCAAGCGTGAATTTTACGAGAGCTTCCGTGGCGTGAACCTGGACCAGTCGTTGCCGAAGTATCCGGGCGCCTTCCTGACGATACGCGGCAGCGGCGACTTCCTGCCGCAAGCGGATGCGCACATGCTGAAGCTCGTTGGCGGCAAACCTGCCGAAGCGGCGTTGATCGGCGGCGCGGACCACATCTTCAACGTCTTCGCGCCGGACAGCAGCGCCGCGCAACGCGTGATGGACCTCACCGCCGACTGGCTGGCGCGCACGCTCTGAGAAACTACAGGCTCGTTGGGCACTCGCCCCGTTCAAACGTAGCCTGTATCTGCTTTTTGGTTTCCAGCAGCGACGCCTGCTGCTCGCGCAGCGTTTGCATCATGCGCTCCACGTCCGCCAGGCGCGCGTCTAGATTCGTCACCAGGCCTTCATGCAAGGCCTCCCCTCTTAGCGACAGGATGGCGCGCATCGCCTCCAGCGTGAACCCCAACTGCTGCCCGATCTGTATCAGGTTGATGCGCTCCAGCGCCGCATCGTCGTAGGCGCGATAGCCGTTGGCGCCGCGCGTCGCCTTGGGCATCAGGCCCGCCTTCTCGTAGTAGCGGATCGCCGACGCCGCAATACCCGCGCGCTCGGCCAGTTCACCAATCTTCATTTTATGCTTGACCTTAAAGTGAACTTCAATCTTAGCATGGCTCATCTCCTTACCTTTTCTGGACCTGAATATGCTGTTTCCCCCTCTTACACTGCCAAACGGCAGCACCCTGCCCAACCGCCTGGCCAAAGCCGCCATGGAAGAAAGCATGGCCGATAACGGCCAGTTGCCCGGCCCCGCGATTCATCGCTTGTACCAGCGCTGGGCACAAGGGGGCACCGGCTTGCTCATCACCGGCAATGTGATGGTCGACAGCCGCGCGCTGACCGGCCCCGCCACCATTGCGCTGGAAGCCGGCACGCCGCTGGCGCCGTTCACGGCGTGGGCACAGGCGGCACGCCAGCACGGCGCGCAGATCTGGATGCAGATTAACCATCCCGGCCGTCAGGTGATGGCCAATATGGGCGGGCTGGCATGGGCGCCGTCGGCCGTGGCGCTCGACCTGGGCAAGCACAGTAAATTGTTTGCGCAGCCTGTCGCCATGAGCGCGGCAAATATCGCGGAAGTCATCCAGCGCTTTGGCGACACCGCACATGCCGCCGAACAGGCGGGATTCAATGGTGTGCAGATCCACGCGGCGCATGGCTATCTGTTGTCGCAATTCCTGTCGCCACTGACCAACCGCCGCACCGACGAATGGGGCGGCAGCCTGGAAAACCGCGCGCGCCTGCTGCTGGAAGTAGTACGCGCCGTGCGGCAGCGCGTGTCGGCCAGATTCAGCGTGGCGGTCAAGCTCAATTCCGCTGACTTCCAGCGTGGTGGTTTTTCGGAAGACGACGCGCGACAGGTGGTGCAGCTGTTAAATGGACTGCCGGTCGATCTGATCGAACTATCCGGCGGCAGCTACGAAAGCCCCGCCATGCAAGGCCGCACGGCGGACGGCCGCACACTGGCGCGTGAAGCCTACTTCCTTGAATTTGCCCAGGCCTTGGCAAAAGTCGCACGCATGCCGGTAATGACCACCGGCGGCATCGCGCGCCAGGAGATTGCGGAACAGGTGCTGGCAAGCGGAGTCGCCGTGGTGGGGATTGCGACGGCATTGTCGGTGGCGCCGGACTTGCCGCAGCAATGGCGCGCCGGCCAGAAGCCAACGGCGACCGAACCGCCCGTCAACTGGAAGGACAAGACCCTGGCCAGCATCGCCACCATGGCGCTGGTGCGGCGACGCCTGCGTGCCTTGGGTACGCTGGGCGCGGCGGCCGGCAACAGCGCCGGCGGCGCGCTCAATCCGCTGTTCACGCTACTGATCGACCAGGTGCGCGTCGCCATGCTCACCCGGCGCTATCGCAAATGGCGCGCGCAGTCAGTGGGCTGAATCGCCCACCACGATGTCGATGGTATTTTCCAGCCAGATGCCAAGATTGGGCGTGCGTCCCTGCTGTGCCGACGGTCCAAGCTCCGACGGCGGATTGAACTTGGTACCGATCGGGAGTATCGCGTTGAGGAAGGAGATATCGCCGGGTGGGAAATCGATATGCGTTCCCTTCGGTTCAAAACCTTCGCCGCTGGCTTCCTTGGGCGTGAACACGCGCAGCGCAATATCATCGGCGTGGTTGATGAAGGTCAGCGGCAAGGCCTTGGTTTGCAATTCGGCCCAATACACCTTGTCGTGGAAGCCTTTGAACTCAGGATAATTCCACGACAGGCCAGACACTGTGTCGTTGTAATCCTTCTGCCATACATCGAATTCCACGCCCTGCGTGCGGTTCTTCCAGACGCGATAAGGACCGCGCCCAAGCCAGCGCATGGATTTCACATCGGTTTCCGGATAATCGAAAGTGACGCCCAGCGCATCGACATACCGGCTGCCCTCCATCTGGTAGCCATAATTCACACTGAGTTCACCAGCGGCGCTGAGGCGCCATTTCACCTTGCGCAGATTGCCGGTGTACTCGGCCGACACCAGAACGTCGTTACCTTCGCGCGCAGCCTGGATGCGCTGCAACTGCGCCTTGCCCGCCACCAGTCGCGGACCATTCGTCAGCGGCACCAGCAAGCCGCCCTTCTTCAGTTCACGCAAATAGCCGGAGGTTTTATCGATGGTCACCGCAAGCGCGCCAGCTTGCAGCAGATAGCCGTCGGCCAGCTCCGTCAAGTTGACGGGTTCCACTCCCGCCGGTGCGCGCAGCCGTTCAGCGACCTGCTGCGGGCTGGCGATCATCCACGACCAGGTATAGATCTCCCGTCCATCAGGGCCGGTAGCGGTGAGATACAGCGCGTCCTGCTGGTTCCAGTCGCGCGGCAAAGGAATGTTGGCGATGCCGCGCAGGCCCGCCGCGACATCCGGCGCCTTGATGCCGCCTTGCGCCACCACTGTATGTCCCGGATTGCGGCCGAAGCGCACCAGCTGCCAGCTCAGTTTCAGCTGATTGAGGTTGGTGAAATCGTAGCGATTTTCCAGCGTGATGCGGCCGTCAAACGTCGGCGGCAACGACGCCATTTCCGACAGCGGCAAGTACAGCGGCGACCATATCTTCTTGATCGCAAAGAAGCTGCCTTCCTTCTCGCGATACGGCCCCAGTATGCCGTCCGGCGCCAGATTTCCGGCAACGTCGATGGCGCCATTGCGGTCGTCACGCACAATACCTTCGTCCACAAAAGCCCAGATAAAGCCGCCGGCGCTGAGCGGATTGGCCAGCATGGCGTTCCACCAATCGTTCAGGCTCGCACCGGCGCCGCCGTCGTACAGGCCATGCAGGAACTCGGTCGGCATGAAAACATCGCGGCCGTTGAACAGCGATGTCGCGCAGCAGTTGTAGGTCGGATAGTGAGCGGTATCGATGCCGCCGAAGCTCTCCCACGGATGAATCACCGGGCGTTTCTGCGCATCCCATCCCGCATACAGGCGATCCAGCTCGCGATTGAAACCGCCCTCGTTACCATTGGCCCAGAACAGAATCGATGGATGGTGCTGGTCGCGCTGCACCAGTTCCTTCACCAGCGGCGTAGCGACATCGGTGTCGTAAGCTTTCTGCCATCCGGTCAGTTCGTCGATCACATACAGCCCTACTTCATCGGCGACATCGAGGAAGTGCGGGTCAGGCGGATAATGCGACATGCGCACCGCGTTCATATTCATCTGCTTCATCAAGTGGGCGTCCTGGTAGCTCAACTGCTTGCTGGTGGTGCGGCCCGATGTCGGCCAGATCGAATGACGGTTCGATCCTTTCAAGCGCACCTTATGACCATTGACGTAGAGTCCATCCCGCGGTCGCAGCTCGATGGTGCGGAAGCCAATGATCTTGCTGACTTCATGCACGGCTTTACCGCCGCTCAAAAGCTGGAAGCGCACCTGATAACGTTGCGGGTTCTCCGCCGACCAGGGCACGATGTTCGCCAGGTGGCCATGTAAATGGGCTTTGCCGTCAACCACGTCGGCGCTGATTTCCTTGCCGAGCGGCGCGCCGGCCAGCGTGGCGAGGCGCGCGGAGACTTTGCCAGAGGTAGCGCCAGCGAGGAATACATCGGCATCGAAATCGCCGGTGTGTCGCGCATCAAGGCTCACGCGTTCAATGTTGGCGGTCGGTTTGGCCTCCAGCCATACCGGCCGATAGATGCCGCTGAACAGCCAGTAGTCGGAGCTCCGCTCGGCGCGGTTGACCGAGGCGTTGGCGGAGTAGCGCTGCACCGTCACTTCCAGCTGGTTGCTCTCGCCTGGCTTCAGCAAGCGCGTGACGTCATAGCGGAATTCATAGAAGCCGCCCTGATGCACCGCTCCCGCAGGCTGGCCGTTGATCTTGACCAGCGTGTCGGTCATGGCGCCGCCGAAGACGATTTCCATCTGCTTGCCGCGCCATTCTGCAGGTACGTTGAACTGATAGCGGTAGATGCCGGTGCTGTCCGGCGCGGGATCTTTTTGCCAGTCGTTGGAATAGCGGTGGCTGCCGAAGCCTTCCATCTCCCAATTGGACGGCACCGGGATTTTCTTCCACACGCCGGCATTGCGGCCGCCGTTGACCTGAAAGTCCCAGTCAACGCGATGGTCTTTGTCGGTGCCGCTCAGGTACTGGATCTGGGTAGGGTCCGCGAAACACTGGCTGCTCAGCACCAGTAATAAAGCACTCAGCAGCCAACGCATTTTAGAGATCCCTTCCGAAGTGTTTGCTCTCGCCCGGTTTCAGATTGAGTGGCACGACTTTGTCGCCGTAACGCACCTTGCCGGTGCCTTCGCCAGCGATGCGGTGGACGGTTGCGGCGGTGAGTTTGCCATTGGCCCAGGTCAGATCGACTTCGTAGCCGCCGCGTGCGCGCAGGCCTTTGACCGATCCGTTGCGCCATGCCGACGGCAATGCCGGCAGCAGATGGATTTCGCCGGTCTGCGATTGCAGCAGCATTTCGCACATGGCGGCGGTGGCGCCGAAGTTGCCGTCGATCTGGAATGGCGGGTGGGCGTCGAACATATTCGGGTAGGTGCCGCCGGCGTTGTTGACTTCCGTGCCTTGGCCGCTTTGCTGCGCAGCGCGCGCGCCGGGCTTCGCCAATTGGCCGCGCAGCATTTTGTAGGCATGGTCGCCGTCCAGCAGGCGTGCCCAGTATGCGGTCTTCCAAGCCATCGACCAGCCGGTTCCGGCATCGCCGCGTGCTTCCAGCGATTTGCGCGCGGCGTTGGCCAGTGCCGGTGTCTGCGTCGGCGAGATCTGGCGGCCAGGGAACAGGCCAAACAGGTGCGAGACGTGGCGGTGCGTATCGCCTGGCGTGTCGAGCACTTTGTCTTTTTTCTCATCCATCCATTCCAGCAGCTGGCCCCAGCTACCGATGCCCGGCGTGACGAGTTTGTCGCGCATGGCGGCGATGCGGTTGCGGTAGGCGGTGTCGCCCAATGCGTCGGCGGCTTCCACTGTGTTGTTGAACAGATCCCAGATGATTTCCTGGTCATAGCTGACGCCATCTTCGATCGGGCCGTGTTCGGGCGACCAGCCGAGTGGCGCGACCAGGCGGCCGTCCGGCAGCTCTTTCAGGTAGTCCTCCCAGAATGCGACGGCTTCCTGCATCATCGGATAGGCGATGGTGCGCAGGTAGGTTTTGTCCTGGGTGTAGGCGTAGTGTTCCCAGAAGTGCTGCATGTACCAGGCGTTGCCGGTTTTGTTCCAGACGTAGCCCATGGCGCCGAAGGGGTTGGATTCGGTGCGCACGGTCCAGCCGCGCACTGGCTTGCCTTTGGCGCTGACGAAGGTTTCTTCGCGCTGCACTGCTTCGCCGCTCAGGTCCGGTTGCGACATCTGCACGGATTCCGGATGGGCGATGGCTTGGGCGGCGGTGTCGGCCACCAGTTGGCGATAGACCGGCGCCATGCCTTGCACGAAGTCGAGGAATGGCTTGGCGTGTTCGGACAGGTTGGCCGGTTCCGCCGGCCAGTAGTTCATCTGGATGTTGATGTTGGTGTGGTAGTCCGAATTCCACGGCGGCGTGAGGCTGTTGTTCCACAGGCCTTGCAGGTTAGCGGGCAGCGAGCCGCGCGAACTGGAAATCAGCAGGTAGCGGCCGTATTGGAAGAACTGCGCTTCCAGCTCGAGATCGTTGCCATCAGCGGTATAGGCCTCGATGCGCTTGTCGGTCGTCAGCGCGCGGCGGGCCGGCGACGCGGCGCCAAAGTCCACGCCCACGCGGCCAAACTGCGCCGCGTAATCACGCTGATGCGCCGCCAGCAGCGTTGCCCACGCATGCGGAGCGGCGGCCACCTGTGCGCTTACGCGCGGCAGCGGCGGGTCGCCATGGAAGCGGCGGGAGGCGTCATTGATGTAGCTGGTGCCAGCGCCGAGGATCAGCGTGATCGCATCGCTGCCGGTAAAGGTAATCTTGTTGCCAGCCACCGCCAGCTTGCCGCCCTCATTGAGCACCTGCACCTGGCTGGCGTACTTCAGCGCATTCGGCAACGCGCCGGTCGCCGTAATGCGATCGCCCTGCACGCTGATCTGCGCATCATGCATATCGGTCAGCTCAATGGAACCAGTGTACTGACCACGCTTGCTGGCAGTCAGCCGCACCGCAATCACCTGCGCCGGATAACTGGCCAGCGCCTCGCGCTTGAACTGCACGCCATTGTGCGTGTAGCTCACGGTATGCACGCTGCGCGACAAATCCAGCCGGCGCCCATACGCCGTCGTCCCCTGCTCATGCCCCGGCAGATTGATATACACATCGCCAAACGGCTGATATGCCCCCATCGCCACACTATCGCCGGTCCACAGCGTGATGTCATTGAACTGCAAGCGCTCGCGCGCCAGCTGCCCGAAGATCATCGCGCCAATGCGGCCATTGCCGATAGGGAGCGCTTCCTTCTCCCAACCCGCCGCCGTATCCGGCGCCGGCTGCGCGTAACGCAACGTCAGATCCGGCGCAGCCGACGCACCTGCCGCAACAAAGGCGGCAACCAGCAGCAAGGACTTCATTGCGGATTAATCTTAATCAGTACCACATCATTAACGCGCATCTTCACCTTCACGCTGGCCGCGCCGGAAGCCGGCACACGCACAGTGTTGGTCTGCGGACGGTCCGTCGTCAAAGCCTGCAGGCGCTCCACCTGCTTCGGCGTCAGCGTCTTCGGCGAACCCATTTTCAGATACGCCGTATGCGCATCATTGGCCTCAAAGCCCGTGCGGTACACATTGACCGAATACGCGCCAGGCTTCAGTCCTTTTAGATCAACGCTGACCTGCTGGCTATCGCGCGTCGGCTGCACCGTGGTGTAGAAACCGCGATTGCTGCGGCCCTGCTTCGGCGACTGGAAGTCCCACGCCAGCACCTGCACGCCACGGCCATCCTTGGCCGCATAGCTTTGCACATCGCCCGTCTTGACCGCCGTATCGCCCAGCTGATTCAGATACTTATAAGCGAACCACGACGGTTTGCGTATGCCCTGCGGATTCATCAAACCAAAGCCGCCCTCGAACGGCGCAGTCGGCGGTCCCGGTTCTTCAAACAGATCGCTATAGGTCCAGTAGCTCATGCCCTGCGCAATGCCCTCGGTGGCTTTGAGCTTGCTCAGGATGTACGGCGCGCTGATATACGAATCATGCACCGGATCACGCGGCGTATAGCTGGTGCTCCACTCGGTGAAGTACAGCGGCATTTCAGGATGGCCGGCTTCCGCCATCTCCTTGCGCACCTTGCGCACATCGCCAACGATGGCGTCCGGCGACGGCGACAGCTTGGTATCTTCCTTGCCGCTCTCGTCGAGGAAACCGCCATCCACACCATAGGTATGTGTGGTGACGAAATCCACCGCCGCGCCGGACGACTTAGCATGCGCCAGGAACTCCGGCACCCACGCCGCACCCGCAGTCGACGGCCCGCCGACGCGCAGCGCCGGATCAATCGCCTTGATGGTGCGCGAGGTGATGTCGAACAGTTCGAAGTACACCTTCTGGTCCGCCTTCTCCCAGAAGCCGTCCAGATTCGGCTCGTTCCACACCTCGAAGAACCAGCTGCGCACCTCTTCCTTGCCGTAGCGGTCCTGCGCGTGACGGACAAACGCATCCACCAGCGCCGCCCACTTCTTCGGATCGGGATGCGAGGTGTTGCCCTTCCAGTAGAAGATGCTCAGGTCAGAGCTGCGCATCGCCAGCGGCGTAAAGCCCAGTTCCACAAACGGCTTGATGCCGATCTTGAGCAGGCGGTCGTACAGGTAATCGAGCTTGGTCCAGTCGTACACCGGCTTGCCGTCCACCTCCTTGTAGGTGCCCAGTACATCATGGAAGATGGCGTGGAAGCGGATGTAGCGGAAACCCAGTTCGTCCTTCGCTGTCTTGAGCTGCGCCAGGCTGTCGTCGCGTATCAGCGTGCCCGGATAATCCGAACCCACCGACAGATCGGCGAAGCGGTCGCGCGGCGAGCCGGCATCGGCGGCATCCACCACGATGTGACGATCGGCTACCGGCGCGGCGACGGCCGCCGCCCCCAGCGCCAACAAAACAGCAGCGGTCAGAGTCTTCATGCTCAACGCTTCACAGTAACGGTTTTACCCTCGTAGCTGACCGTCTTGTCGGCCACGTCGAAGTTGTCGGTGCTCGACACGCCAGGCTTGATGAAGCGCACCTTGAACTGGCGCTTGGCGACCATGCCCTTGTACTGGCCTGCGCGCTCGCCGATGGTGACCACGCCGGTCTTGTCATTGTAGCTGAGCGGGATACGGCTGGCCTCACCGCGCAGGTAAGCGTTGCTGACGCCATCATCCTCATACAGGCTGAATTTTCCGTCGGCGCCGGTGTAGACCACCAGCGTAATCGGCGCATCCGGCTTCTCATCCACATACTGCGTCAGCGGGCCGACCGGCACGATGGCGCCGGCTTTCACCAGCACCGGCATGCGCGTCTCCGGCGCCTTGATGGTCGCAGTGGTGCCGCCCTTATGCAGCTCACCGGTGTACAAGTCGTACCAGTTGACGCCCTTCGGCAGGTACACGCTGCGTTCGCGCGCACCGTACACATACACCGGCGCCACCAGCATGTTGTGGCCGAACAGGTACTGGTCGTTGATGTTCTTCACCGCGTCGTCCTGCGGGAAGTCCATCACCAGGCCGCGCATGATGGAGCCGGACTCATAGTGCGTCTCGGCGGCGGTCGAGTAAATGTAAGGCATCAGGCGATAGCGCAGCTGGTCGTACCAGACCATCGATTCGCGCATCGGCGAACCGGCCGGCGAAATCTCGTTGATCTCGCGCTTGACCACTTCCCCGTGGGAGCGGAACAGCGGCGAGAACGCGCCAAACTGGAACCAGCGCAGATTCAGCTCACGCCATTCCTTGATGTCTTCCGGATTGCCCTGCTTGATGCCGGTGCTGCGATTTTCTTGCGCCGAGCCGACGTCACCGACCTGGAAGCGCGTCTCCTGCGCATAGCCGCCGATGTCGTGCGTCCAGTTAGGAATGCCGGACATCGAAATGCTCACGCCCGCCGAAATCTGGTCATACAGATTGTTCCAGCGGCTGGCCGTGTCGCCGCTCCACACGGCGGTGGCGTTGCGCTGGATGCCGGCAAAGCCGGAACGCGACAGGATGAACTGGCGCTTCTCCGGTTGATCGTTCTTCAGGTGCGAGTAGAAGCCTTCCGTGTGCACCAGGCTATATGGATTGAAGGTGATCTCGCCGCCGCCATACACGGTAGGGCCGATCAGCTTCTTGAAGTCCGCAGGACGGGTATTCGACAGCACATCCGGCTCGGTGTTATCCATCCACCAGGCGTCGAAGCCCAGGTCCACCAGCTTCGGTTTCATCTGACGGTAGTAGATGTCGCGTGCTTCCTTGGTGTACGGGTCGTAGTGGCTGTTCTTGTAGCCAGGGCCCACCCAATCCAGATCGCCGTTCTCGACGTTCTTGGTCCACATATAACCCTTGGCCGCCAACTCCTTGTAGTTGTCGGTATTGGCGTAGAACTTGCCCCAGATCGAAATCATGATGCGCGCATTGGCCTTGTGGACTTCATCCACCATCGCTTTCGGATCGGGGAAACGGGCCTTGTCGAAATCGTGCGATCCCCAGCCGTTCTCCGGCCAGTAGAACCAGTCCTGCACCATATTATCGACCGGCCAGCCCTGCTTGCGGTACTCGCGCAGCACGCCCAGCAACTGCTCCTGCGTCTCGTAGCGCTGGCGCGACTGCCAGAAACCGTACGCCCATTTCGGCATCATCGGCGCCTGGCCGGTCAGATGGCGGTAGCCGGCGATGACGTTATCGATATTCTCGCCGCTCACCACGTAGTAGTTGATGCCCTGCGCGACTTCCGACGAGAAGGTCAGCGAGTGACGCTCGTCCTGCGGTAGCGGATCGTTGTGGGTGATGGCGACCATGCCGCCGCTCGGCTTCCACTCCAGGTGCAGCTTGACCGGCTTGTTGGACTCGAACTTCACCTCGAAGTTGTGATACCAGGGATTCCAGCCCTGGCGCCACACGTCCATGATTTCCTTGCCGTCCAACGACAGCTTGGCGTAATCCGACGAATACAGCTGCAGCTTGTGCACGCCCGCTTTCGGCGACGCCATCGCACCGTCCCACACCACCTTCAGGTTGGCGGCTTTAGGATCGACCTCTTTCGGCCAGTTCTCCGCCACGTCCTTCAGGTACTGGTAGGCGATGTCTTTTTCCTGGCGCGTGAATACCAGCTTGTCGCCGATGTAGTAGCGCGCGGTCAGGCCGCCGGCCTTGCCGTCGGCATCGGTCAGTTGCAGGTCGCGGCTCAGCCACGCATACGGCTTGCTGTCGCCAAAGCGCGAGATGGAATTGTTATCCCACAGGACGCCGTAGTTTTTATCCGAGACCACGAACGGCACGGCAATCGCCATATTGTGCTGCATCAGCAGCACGTCTTCGCCGTTCAGATTCATCTGGTGATTCTGATGCTGGCCCAGGCCATAGAAGGCGTCCTTGGTGCCGTAGTTGAAGCCCTGCTTCACCGCCAGGAACGGCTTGCCGTCGATGTCCACCGGCGACATGCTCTCCGCCTGCTGCGTCAAAAACGCTTTGCCGGCGGCGTTAAAGAACTGCACCTGGCCGGTCGCCAGCGATACCGCCACCGAGATTTTTTTGGCCTTCAGCGTGACGCTGTCCTTGCCCGATGCGGTAACGCTGAAGTTACCGCTAACAGGTGCGGCCACGGTCATCAGCGATGGGGTCAGCGCTTTCCCCGCCTGGTCCAGCTTGACCACGTGGACGATGTTGTCGGCCATGACCTCAAGCCGCACTTCCTTGGCGGCGCCGGTATCCGGCTTGATCACAACACCGGTAGCGGTTTTTTCAAAAGTGCCAGCCATCGCATGGCCGGCCGCAAGCACGGCTACAGCCGTGGCGATCGTCGTAAAGCGCATATCGTCTCCGTTCTTTTATTTAGTATGTACCAACCGTCACCTTCAACACCACCGGATTGCCGGTCAGGTTGAGGCCATAGTCGGTCTGGTCGCCGTTCCAGTTGCGTTCCATGATCCATTTGCCGGCAGCGTCGTAGTGGCCTTCTTCAACCCGGCCCCACATGGACGACTTGCCTTCGGCATGATCGATCTTCACGCGCGCGCGCTGGCCGATGATGATGAATTCATTGTCGCTGATCTGCGCGATCGATACGCCGCCGTTCGGGATCTCGGTCCCCGCCGGCACGTCCTTGATATCCTTGAAGTATTCGCGTTCGCCGAACTGCCACTCGCGGAACGAGATGGTGGCCTTCCAGCCTTTCATGTCCACGGTTTGCGGCGCGCGGTCGTCGCCTTCGGCCACGCCGTAGGTACGGCCTTCAAACGCCCACTTGGCCCACTGGCGTTCCATCGGACGGAAGGCGGCGTAGATTTTGCCGAACGGTTCCACCATGGTCTTGTCGATCGCCTTGTGGCCGAGCGGGAAATTGCTGTAGTCCGCGTAGTCGATGCCGAATGGCGAGAAGCCGATGGCGCCCTTGCCCAGCACCAGATAGGTGTAGCGCACGTATTCGGCGGCGTTGCTCATCTCCGGCACCATCAGCGGATTATCCTTGCGCTGGAACAGGCGCAGCGAGGCGTTGAATTTCTTTGAGTTGGGACCGTAGATATCCGGACCGGCGAAGTCGATATGCGGCGCGGCGGCGCGGTAGATATCGATTACGTCGTAGGTCGGGCCGCCGCTGGCGAAGTTCTCATGCCACGGCTTGACCGGATCTTCGGTCGAATCGCGCTGCGAGTTATTCACGTACATCGGCAGGTTGTAGACGGCGCGGCCGGCCTTGGCGATTTCCTCGATATAGCTGGCGATGGAATAGGCGTGGAAGTATTCGTCGGCGTAGTCGCCGTAGACCTGCTTCCAGGTGCCGCTCTTGGCCAGCGGTACCGGGGATTTTTTATAGTCCAGCACCGCCTGCGGTACCGGTTGATTGAACTGCGCCTCGGCCTTCGGCGCGTAGTCGCGCGCAAAGCCGTAGGTGCCCACTTCGTTCTCGACCTGCACCATGATCACGGTGCGCTGTGCTTCGTCGATCTTTTTAATGTGGGCCATCAGCGCCACGAAAGCCTTCTTGTCGGCCTTCAGCGTCTCTTCGCCTTGCGGCGACAGGCAGTAGGTGATCTTGCCGTCCTTGGACACCATGCGCGGGAAACGGGTGTTATTGAACTTGACCCATTCCGGCGCGTAGTTTGGACCGGTATTCTTCCAGGTGCCGAACCACAGCAGCACCAGTTTGACTTTGTTCTTGCGCGCTTCAGCCACCAGCGTATCGACGTAGCTGAAATCGAACTTGCCCTCTTCCCGCTCGACCTGCTCCCAGGCGACCGGAATTTCGAGGGTGTTGGCATGCATGTCCTTGATCGCCGCGAAGACCTTGTTCAGGGCCAGCGGATAATTACTGGAATTCTGCGCCTGGCCACCGAGGATGACGAAAGGCGCGCCGTCCACCATCAAGGCGAAACGGCCGTCCTTCTTCACGATCTGCGGTAGCTCGGAGGCGGCGGCCGCCGCGCCAGCTGCGGCCATTAAAAAACTGAAACTGGTAACAAGCTGGCGGGCGGATTGCTTCATCGTGATTAAGCCTTTTTCAGAGATTAGAAGTCGTAGCTCAGTTTAGCCACTACGCGGCGGCCGGTCTTGAACCATGCACGTCCCATCATACCGATATTCTGCTGCATCAGCTGCTTGTAGGTGGAGTCGGTCAAGTTCTGCGCTTCCACACCCAGCGACACCTTGTCGCTGAATTTGTAGAATGCCGACGCATCCAGCTGGCCGTAGGAATCCGCCCAGGTTGGCAGCGCCCACGCCACATTGGTCTGGCCGTAGGTCGGGCTGGCTGGATTGGAGTCCGTACCATCGCCGCCCTTGGTGCCGTTGACGTTCACGCCTTGCAGCGATTTCGAACGCCAGTTGTAGGCCAGACGCGCCGACCATGGGCCTTTATCGTACAACAGCGCCAGGTTATACGATTGGCGCGACAGGTTTTCCAGCGGCAGGTTGCCGAAGGTGGTGCCGTTGGTGTCGCAACCGTTCAGGTTCAGGTTGACGTTGGCGGCGCTGTCACCGCCGGTGCAGTACTTCGAATACACCGGGTTATACAGATCGCGCTTGCTGTCGACGAAGGTGAAGTTGGCTTGCACGCCCAGGCCGGACAAGGCGCCTGGCAGTTTGTCGAAGTACTGCTGGTAAGCCAGCTCGATACCGCGCGCATGGCCACGAGCGCCGTTGACCGGACCGGTGACGGTGAAGTTCTGCAGCTTGCCGGTGGTGTCAGGCAACTGGTAGTTGTACACCTGGTTGATGATGATGTCTTTCAGGCGCTTGTTGAACACCGCAGCGGTGAACGAACCGGTCGGCGCGAAATACCATTCCATGGTCAGGTCGAGCTGCTTGGACGTGGTCGGACGCAGGTTGGGGTTACCGTTGCCGGTGCCGCTCAGGTTCACGGTATTGACCGTGGTGACGCCGTTGACGGTGGTGGTGTCGACCGACTGCTGCAGCGTGGTGTAGGCCTGCAACTGCGTGAAGTCAGGACGCGAGATCGCCGTCGCTGCGGCAAAGCGGAATTGCAGCGTGTCGCTGGCTTTCAGGCGCAGGTTCAGGCTAGGCAGCACATTGTGGTAGGTGTTGTCGAAATCCTGGGCTTTCGAAAACGGCGTGATAGTCGGAATCGGCACGCCCTGGGTCGGGCCGGTCGGCAGCGTCGCGGTGAATACCGTGTAGCCGTGCGCGGTCGAATCGGTCTTCACGTAACGCAGGCCGATATTGCCGTCCACCGGATATTTCAGGTCGTCCCAGCCGAAGCGCATCTGGCCATACAGCGCCTTGGTTTTTTCCGACTGGTCGTTGGTGCCGGCTGGATCGGTGCCGAAGGTGGCCGGCGTCCATGGCGCGCAGGTATTGCCCGCTTCCGCGCACAGCAGATCGTGGTAGGTGTGCAGCGTGGCGTAAGTGCCTGGATAGCCCTGGGCCAGCGACACATTCGGGAACACCACCGACGGCACGGACACGCTGCCGTTGAAGAAGTTGTTGAAGCTATGCAGATTGGTGTTACCCGAGAAGCGCGGATCGCTCAGGTAAGCCAGGTGCGAGATCTCGCCCTGCCATGGCTGGGTGATGGCAGCCCAGTTGTAGCTTGGGTTGCTGTTGGTGGTGGTCGCCGAACGGTCGGTAAAGCGCACGCCGAAACGCACGTCGCGCAGCACTGGATTATCGAAGTCGTATTTGACGTCGGTCTTCCAGGCGTTTTCCTTGGCCGTGCTGCGGTCCAGATGCTCCTGGGTGAAGGCCCAGTAGTAGTTGTTCGGATTGGCCAGGTAAGCGCGGTCCGATGCATCGAAGATCAGGTTCGGCACGCTGCCAGTCAGGTCCAGCTTTTCCTTCGGCAGCTGGATGGCGGTAGCGACGGTGGAGTCGAAGCTGTTGGTCTTGGCCTTGATGTGCTGCAGGTCGGTGGTGACGGTCCAGCTGTCCTTGCGCCAGCGCAGGTTCCACGACAGGTCGGTGGTGTCGGACTTGCGGTTGGCGGCGCGGGTGTCGTCGCCGAAGTTGATGCCGGCGCCGGTGGAATCGGTCAGGGTGCCGGTTTGCAGCGCGCCCTGCGAGTTGAAGGTCGAATCAGGCGAGACGCGGATATTGTATGGGCTCGATTGGGCGAAGATCGCCTGCTCGTCCCACTTCATTTCGTATTTCGATTTGAAGTAGGTCAGGCCGCTCGACCACTCGTCCTTTTTCCATTGCAGCGCGCCGTAAGCACCTTCGCGCTTGCGGTTGAATTCCAGCGTGCGCCATTGCGCGCCTTTCGGTACGTAGACCGAATTGCCGTTGGCGTCCTTCAGTGGATAGTACGGCTCGACCTGGAAGGCGTCGGTGCGGGTCGCGCTTTCCGAGTAGGCCATATCCAGCAAGGCGCCGACTTCACCGATCGGGGTTTTCCAGCGGTCCGACACCAGGCCGGAATACGATGGCGAGGTCTTGCCCTTCTTCAGTTCCGACCAGGTGCGGTCGGCCGAGATCGAGGCTTTGAAGCCTTTGTAATCGAACGGCATGGCGGTACGCAGGTTGACCAGGCCGCCGATGCCGCCTTCAATCTGTTCCGCCGATGGATTCTTGTAGATGTCGACGCCGGACACCAGTTCTGGTGGCACGTCTTCGAAGTTCAGCGAACGGCCGCCGTTGGCCGAGAACGAATCGCGCCCATTCAGTTCCGAACGCACGTAGCTCAGGCCACGAATCGACACGCCCGAGCCCTCCACCGAGAAGTGCTCCGGGTCGCCCTTGGCCATGGTACGGTCGATGGTCACGCCGACCACGCGTTGCAGCACCTCGGTGACCGAGCGGTCCGGCAGCTTGCCCATGTCTTCGGCGACGATGGAGTCGACGATTTCATCGGAATTCTGTTTGATCTTCTGCGCCGATTGCAGCGCTGCGCGCTGGCCGGTCACGATCACCGCTACCGGTTCTGCTGCCGGCGCGTCATTGGTCTTCGGTGCATCGGTCGTCTGGGCTAATGCTACGCCGCTCAGCATCATCGTCATCTGGGCCAGGCCCATTGCGATGGCCGTTTTTTTGAACTGTTTCATCTACACTCTCCAAAGTTATACGAATATGTCATGGCTCTTTGGCCACTTATTATTGGTATTTCTCGTCATCTGTGGGGGTTAAGGGAATCTGCGGGGTAAGGGAGCCCGCCGGCGCTGAACAGCGCATTAAACTGGTCGTCATTGATAAGGTCTCGCTCGTCTGTATTTTTTTATCGCTGCTGCCGGCTGGCGGGGTGCCACGGCGCGCGACTTTGAACCATTGTGCAAGTTACACAATTGAGTCGCAATTGCGAAATTCACCAATGCGAAGAATGATAATCAGCAATCGTCGCGCGAATCCCACAGATACGCGGCCCGGCTGCGCGGGCCGCGTTGAAAAAAACGTTTAACGACGGCCCGAGCGCGTCGCCACATCCACCCACACCGCCAGCGTCAGGATCGCGCCTTTGACGATCATCTGCCAGTAGGTATCGACATCCAGCATCGACATGCCGTTGTCGAGAGAAGCCATCACCAGCGCGCCTATCAGCGCGCCGTACACGGTGCCTGAGCCGCCGCGCATCGAGGTGCCGCCGATGAAGCAGGCCGCAATCGCATCCAGCTCGCCGGAGGTGCCGGCCGACGGCGAACCCGCCGCCAGGCGCGCGGTGTTCAGCAGACCGGCCAGGGCGCACATCAGGCCCATGATCCCGAAGATCCACAGCTTCACCGCCTGCACGTTGATGCCGGACAGCCGCGTGGCCTCCATGTTCGAGCCCACCGAGTAAATGCGGCGGCCGAACACCGTCTGCGTCGCCACGTAGCTGAAGATCCCCAACAGCACCAGCAACAGCAGCACCGGCAGCGGAATGCCTTCGTATTCGTTCAGCGTAGTCACAAATGCGAACAGCACCACGCCAATCGCGGCCAGGCGCAAGCCATGGCGCCACAGCGCAGGCACCGGCAGATGGTGACGCGCCAGGTTCACGCGCTGGCGCCAGATCAGCACCGCCGCCAGCACGAACAAGGCCACGCCCAGCGCCACGCCGATCTGCGGCGGCAGATAGCCCTGCCCCAGCTGCACCATCGAATCCGACACCGGCGCCACCGTCGCACCATCCGTCACGCCCAGCACAATGCCGCGGTACGCCAGCATGCCGCCCAGGCCCACGATGAAGGACGGGATACCCGCATACGCCGTCAGCCAGCCATTGAACAGGCCAAGCACCAGGCCACACGCCAGCACCACCGCGATGGTGGCCGGCACCGGCAGGTGGTGCGTTACGTCCAGCACCGCCGCAATGCCGCCCAATAGCCCGAGCAGCGAGCCGACCGACAGATCGATCTCGCCGGCGATGATGACGAAGGCCATGCCGCACGCCACCACGCCGGTCACCGCCATCTGGCGCATCAGGTTGGAAAGGTTTCGAGGAGAGATGAAGCCGCCCTCGGTCTTGAAGCTGAAGAAGGCCCAGATGACGGCGATGGCGATCAGCAGCGCCAGGATTTTGTACTGCGTGAACAGCTGTTTGATTTTGGTTGGATTCATTGATGTATCGCTGCCGACAGCAGCATTTCCTGAGTCAGATTCTGATTGACGAAATCGCCGCGCAACTCCCCTTCACCCATCACCAGCACGCGGTCGGACACGCCCAGCACCTCGGCCAGTTCCGACGACACCATGATGATGGACATGCCCTGGCTGGCCAGTTCCAGCATCAGCTTGTAGATTTCGAACTTGGCGCCGACGTCCACGCCGCGCGTAGGCTCATCGAGGATCAGCACCTTGGGCCGGGTCAGCAGCATCTTGGACAGCACCGCTTTCTGCTGGTTGCCGCCAGAGAGCGAGGTAATCGACAGGAAGGGACTGGCCGTCTTCAGGCCAAGGCGCGCGATTTCTTCGCTCACGGTTTTCAGTTCGGCCTCGCGGTCGATGCGGCTGAAGCGCGAGTAGCGGCCCAGCACCGACAGCGTGATGTTCTGCCCCACGTCCAGATCGCGCACGATGCCGTGCTGCTTGCGGTCTTCCGGCACCAGCGCCAGGCCGTTGCGGATGGCCTTCAGCGGCGTCGACGTATCGATCTTTGCGCCGTCCAGCCACACCTCGGCCTCGCTCACGCCGGGATAAGCGCCGAACAGCGCCGACACCAGCTCCGTGCGGCCGGCACCCACCAGCCCTGCGATGCCAAGGATCTCGCCCTTGCGCAGCTGAAAGGAGACGTTCTTCACTTTTTTTCGTTCCGGCTTTTCGACGTCGTAGCAAGTGACGTTGCGCGCCTCGAACACGATGTCGCCCTGCGTGCGTTCCAGCTGCGGATACAGCTGGTTCATCTCGCGGCCCACCATCTGCGCGATGATCTGCTGCACATCCATCTGCTGCATCGGCGTGGTGGCGATGTGTTTGCCATCGCGGATCACCACGATGGTGTCGCAGATGGCTTCCACCTCATCCAGCTTGTGCGAGATGTAGACGCAGGCCACGCCCTTGGCTTTCAGGCCGCGGATAATATCCAGCAGCACCTGAATCTCGGACGCCGTCAGCGATGACGATGGCTCGTCGAGGATCAGCAGCCTGGCGTTCTTGTTCAACGCCTTGGCGATCTCGATCAGCTGCTGATGGCCGCCGCCGTAGTTCGACACCGGCAGCACCACGTTGAC
The DNA here is from genome assembly GCF_009857605.1 of Duganella levis. Taxonomy (GTDB): domain Bacteria; phylum Pseudomonadota; class Gammaproteobacteria; order Burkholderiales; family Burkholderiaceae_D; genus Rugamonas; species Rugamonas levis. The sequence goes on from NZ_WWCT01000003.1 coordinate 123,216, forward strand.
GTCATCCAGCTTGAGTTCTTTCAGCAGCGCTTCGGCGCGCTGGTTCATGGCCGGATAATCCATGCGGCCGCCCGGCAGCGTGATCTCGTTGCCGAGGAAGAGATTCTCCGTCACCGACAATTCCGGCACCAGCATCAGCTCCTGGTGGATGATGACGATGCCGGCCGCTTCGCTTTCGCGTATCGATTGCGCCTTCAGCGGTGCGCCGTTCCACAGGATCTCGCCGTCCCAGGTGCCGTGAGGGTAGACGGCGGACAGCACTTTCATCAAGGTCGATTTGCCGGCGCCGTTCTCGCCGCACAAACCGATGCACTCACCCGGACTGACCTTGAGGTCAATACCGTCGAGCGCAGGTACACCGCCAAATTTTTTGACGATGTCCTTCATTTCTAGCAAATAGCCGGACATTCAGGATTCTCGCAGAGGTGGGAAAACGGGGCCGGACGGCCCCGTTATGCGGCAAAGCTTATTTGCCCGAGAGCTGGGCTTGCGTGTAGAAGCCGTCTTTCACGACCACGTCCACATTGGCCTTGGTCAGCGCGATCGGTTTCAGGAACACCGAATCGACTTCCTTGAAGCCGTTGTTGTACTTGGCGTTGAAGGCCGGCTTTTCGCCGCGCACCAGCTGCACCGACAGCTTGGCCGCTTCCGATGCGATCAGCTTCAATGGCTTGTAGACGGTCAGCGTCTGCGTGCCGGCGATCACGCGCTTGACGGCCGCCAGATCGGAGTCCTGGCCCGACACGGCGACCTTGCCGTCCAGCTTTTGCGAAGCCAGCGCCTGGATCGCGCCGCCGGCGGTGGCGTCGTTGGAGGCCACCACGGCGTCGATCTTGTTGCCGTTGGCGGTCAGCGCGTTTTCAACGATGGACATTGCCTCGGACGGGCTCCAGTCCTTCACCCACTGCTTGCCAACGACCTTCACGTCACCCTTGTCGATCAGCGGTTGCAGCACTTTCAGCTGGCCTTCGCGCAGCATCTTGGCGTTGCTGTCGGTCGGCGCGCCGCCAAGCAGATAGAAATTACCCTTCGGTTTCACCGCCAGCACGCCCTGCGCCTGCAACTGGCCGACCATATTGTTATCGAACGAGATATAGGCGTCGATATCGGCGTTGAGGATCAGACGATCATAGGAAATGACTTTGATCTTGGCCTTCTTCGCTTCGCGGATGGCGTTGGTCAGCACCGTGGCGTTGTATGGCACGATGACCAGCACGTCGACGCCACGCGAAATCAGGTTCTCGATCTGGGCGATCTGGCGCTGCTCGCTGGCGTCGGCCGACTGCACAAATACCTTGGCGCCTTGCTGCTCGGCGGCGGCGACGAAGTAGTCGCGGTCGCGCGCCCAGCGCTCCAGCCGCAGGTCGTCGATCGAAAAGCCGATCTTCGGGTTCTTGGCGTCGGCCATGGCGTTACCGCCTGCAAAAGCCATCATCACGGCAATAGCCGCCGTGCTCAGTAATTTCTTCATCAATTAAGTCTCCAATTATGCTGCCGAGTTCTATGCCCAACTAAACACTACACCGCTATGTTACATCACGCGCCGTACCATCCCGCGTCCACATAGTATTCGCGTCCCGAACAGCGCGCCGCACTGTCGGAAGCGAGGAACAGGGTCAGCGCCGCCACGTCGGCGATTTCCACGCGGCGCGGCAGGCATTGGCCGGCCAGCATGCGCGCTTCCTCGTCCGGCGTATGCCACAACGCTTCCTGGCGCGGCGTGCGCACACCGCCTGGTATCACGCTGTTGACGCGGATATTGTCGCGGCCAAGATCGCGCGCCATACCGCGCGTCATGCCCTCGATGCCGGCTTTGGCGGTCATGTACAGGGTCAGCTCCGGCAAGGCCAGATGCCACGAGATGGAACTGAAATTCAGGATCACGCCGCCGCCCGCCGCGCGCATGCCCGGCACCACGGCTTGCGCGCAGAAGTACAGGTGACGCAGATTGACCGCCATGCGGTTTTCCCAGTACGCCGGCGTGACGTTGGCAATCTCGTGGCGGTCGTCGTTGGCGGCGTTGTTGACCAGGATGTCGACCGGGCCGATGGTCTCGAAGATCTGCGCCACCTTTTGCAGGTCGGTCAGATCGCACGGCATGAAGGCCGGCGGCGCAGGCAGCGTAGCCAGGCTGGCCGCCAGTGCGCGCGAATCCTGTTCGGCGATGTCGAGGAAGGTGACCAGCGCACCCTGACGCGCAAACGCCTCGACGATACCGGCGCCGATGCCGCTGCCGCCGCCGGTGATAACCACGCGCTTGCCGGCGAGGCTGGGATAGATGGCCTGCTCACGCGGCGTGTTGTAATTTTTTTCCAAGGTCTGTTCTCCAAAATAGCTGGAGGATTCTGACCCGGCTAAACATAAGCCGCAATTACGAAAATCACCAATCGCGGCAATGATATTACGCCGCCAGCTCCGGCGGCGGCAGCGCCGAGCCGTCATCGACGATGCCCATCATGGCGCGGTCCTGGTAGGTGCGCGGCGTGCATCCCAGTTCGCGCTTGAACACCGCGTGCATATACTGCACCGACGTAAAGCCGCAGCACAGCGCCACTTCGGCGATGCTGCGCTCACCGCGCGCCAGCATCGACGTCGCCGCATCCAGCTTGAAGCGCAGGATCACATCATGCACGCTGCAATTGAGCTCCTGGCGGAAGTAGGACTCCAGCGACGAGCGCGAAATGCCGACATACTCCGCCACCTGGTGCGTCTTGATGCCCTGGCAGGCGTACTGGCGGATGAAGTGCCGCGCGCGCATGACGTGCGGATGCTTGGGCGCCTCGTGCTGGGTGGACGCCAGCACATTGATGCCGACCGGCGGCACCAGCACCCGCGTGCCGCTCATGCGCACGCCGTGCAGCATCTGGTCCAGCAGGTGGGCGGCGGTGCGGCCCATCTCCTGCGCGCCCTGGATCACGGAACTCAGTGGAATCCGCGTCAGCATGCGCGCCAGCGGATCGTTGTCGATGCCGATCAGCGCCACCTGCTCCGGCACCGCGATGCCGGCCATGATACAAGCCTGCATCAGCTGGCGCGCCCGCGCATCCGTCACGGCGATGATGCCGACCGGCTTGGGCAGGCTATGCAACCATTGAATCTGCTGCTCCACCGCCGCATCCCACGACGGCGCACTGGTGCCCAGGCCGCGGTAGATATGCGGCTCCATCTTGTCCTGCCCCATCAGCGTGCGGAAGGCGTGTTCGCGCTCCTGCGCCCAGCGGTTGGTCTGCGCTTCCGGCAGCGAGAACATGGCGAAGTGGCGCAGGCCGGCCTCGATCAGGTGATCGCGCGCCATTTTAATCAGCTTGAAATTGTCGGTGGCGACGTAGGGCACGTCCTCCGGATAGGCCGCCTGGTTCTCGTACGAGCCGCCGACCGCCACCACCGGCACGCGGCTGCGCGTCAGGGCCTCGGCCACGGCCGGATCGTCGAAGTCGGCGATGATGCCGTCGCCCTGCCAGCTCTCGATGCCGGGCAGGCGCAGGCGGAAGTCCTCTTCCAGGAACAAATCCCAGCTGGCGCGCGTGGAACTCAGGTACGCGGCGATCCCCGCGATGACTTCGCGGTCGAAGATTTTGTTTGCATTGAACAGTAGCGCAATCCGGTGTGACTTCATCTGCATCTCTACTACCCCGCTCCAGGACGAATTTGGCCGTCTTGATACTACAGCCCGCCCGCGTGGTGCAGATATGAAAAATTTCGCTTCATCCATAACGAATTTGACTAAATACCTTAAGGAAATTACGTTTTCGGCTTGCCGAACACAATGCCCCGGCCCGCTGTGCTCATATAGACAACACCAAAGGTGTTCATGTCGCCGACCACGAACTGGGCGTCGCCGGGGCCGCCGTATTGATGTTGATCGTCATTGATGCGCAGCCAGCTGGCGCCGCTGTCGGTGGAACGGAACACGCCGCGCACGCCGCCGACCTCGCCCCAGATGTAGACGGTGGGGTCGCTGGCGCCCGGCGCGGCCTTGCCGAAACCGACCGCCGCCGCATAGCTGACGCCGGGCAGATTGGCAAAACTGGCGCCTGCATCGGTGGAGCGCGCCAGGCCGCCGTCGTACAGCGCCACCCAGACGTCGCCATTGCGGCCCGGCATGGCGCGCACGGTTTTCGCGCCACGCGCGGACGCCAACTTGGCCGCCGTCGGTGCAAAGCTGGCGCCGCCGTCGGTGCTGACCAGCAGGCGGTCGCCAGACAGTGCATAGAATTTGCGGGCATCGACCGGATCGGCCACGGCACGACCGCGCTCCGTATGAAGACCCGCGACCTCGGTCCAGCTCGCGCCCTCGTCGGCGGAGCGGTAGCAGGTGGTGGACTTTTCCGGGCAGTGGACGATGACCTTGCCGTCCGCGCTCAGCGCCACCTGCCCCTGCGTGCCCTGCATGCCGGCTGTCTTAGCCCACGTCACGCCCATGTCTTTCGAGATATACATCGCCTTGCCGGCCCGCACCACTACGTTCGGCTGCTGCGCGGCGTAATCCAGTCCCCAGGTCGTGCCCATGGTCGGCGTGTGAATCGGCGAATAATGCGTGACGTCGGTATGGCGGAAGCCGTCGTAGTCGCCAATCGCGGAAATGACGGGGCCGCCGGGAATGCTGACCAGGTTCAGCGGCACCGATTCTTCCAGGCCGATGTCCTCAAACTTCCACACCGGCTTTTCCCCGTGGATGTCGTTGGAGACGAACACGCCGTTGCCGGACACCGCCATCAGCCGCTGGCTGTCAAACGGATCGAACTCGATGCTGGCGGTCCAGTGGATGAAGCTGCCGGCAATCCAGCTGACGCCGTTGGAGTCGATCTGCACGCCCTTGGCGACGATGCTGTTCCAGCTACGTCCGCCATCCACAGTTTCGTAGAACTGGTCACCGATGCCACCGCGCATGTCGTAATGCGAGATGGTCGACACCACCATGCGCAGCGGATTGCGCTGATCGACGGTGATGCCGGCATAGGCGGCGTTCAGGGGCGGCGAGATATCCGCCCATTTGCCGCTGACGATGTCGTACTGCCAGACACCGCCTTCCTCCAGCCCCTCGTCCTTGGCTTTGTCCGCATGCGGGCCAGCGCCTTTGGCGAAGGTCAGCACCAGCTTGCCGTCGGCCACCACCGCGCGGTGCGGCATCAGCTTCGTCGGGCCACCGGTCATGGCGCGGAAAGTCTTGCCGCCGTCGGCCGACACATACATATTTTCGCCAAAGCGCGAGACGCCGACGTAGATCTTGCCGTGATCCAGCAGCACCAGGCTGATGCCATTCTGGTTGTTGGTAGTGGTGACGTCAAGGCCAGCCAGACGATGCCAGCTCAGGCCCTCGTCGGTGCTCTTGAACAGGCCATTGGCGCGGGTGCCGACGTAAAGGATCTTGCCGTTGTCCGGATCGACTTGCAGCTTTTCGCCGTTGCCGCGCCCCATACCGTTGCCGTGCACCTTGAACTGGCTGGTGACGTCGATGCGCTTGAAGGTGTTGCCGTAGTCGTCGGACTTGAGCACCGCGCTGGCGCCGCCGTTCAGGTAGGCGACACCGGCGGTCATGTAGAGTTTGTTGGGCGACGATGGATCGATCGCCAGCGATTCGATGCCGAGCAGGCCGGTGTCCTTATCGGACACCCAGTCCATCAGCGGAATCCAGCGTTTTTTTTTACGTCCCAGCGATAAGCGCCGCCGACATCGGTGCGGGCGTAAATCAGGCCAGGCTCGGTCTTGCTGGTGATCAGGCCGGAGACGAAGCCGCTGCCGCCGATCGAGACGTTATCCCACGCATACTTCTCCGCGCCTGGCAGCAGCTGTTGCAGCGTCGGCGCCATGGCCTTGGCCCAGATCTCGTAGCCCTTCTCGTTCGGGTGCAGCAGGTCCGGCATGATGTCGCGCGACAGCGTGCCGTCCGCTTGCAGGAAAGCCTTGCCGATGTCGAGGAAGAACACCTTCTGGTTGTCGGCATAGCCGGCGATGATGGCGTTGACCTTGTCGTTCAGCTGGCGCAGACTGTCGTCCGGCTTTTCGCCGCGCGGGAAGATCGCCAGCAGCAGGATCTTGGTGTCTGGCAGGCGCTGCTGCAACTCCTCGATATTGCGCTTGATGCCAAGGGCCGTGGTCTTTGGATCTTCCTGGCGATGGCCGGTGTTGTTGGTGCCGAACATCAGCACCGCGACTTTCGGCGCCAGACCGTCCACTTCGCCATGCTGCAGGCGCCACAGTACGTTCTCGGTGCGGTCGCCGCCAAAGCCGAGGGCGATGCCGTTCAGTGGCTTGTAATAGCGGTCCCAGACCGGCGCGCCGCTCTTCTCCCAGCCCTCGGTGATCGAGTCGCCGATGAAGACCACTTGCGCGCTCTTGCCCAGCTGCTTGACGTCGGCCAGCTTCTTCTCGTGGCGCTCGGTCCACCAGCTGATCGACCATGACTCGTTCAGTTTATCCGGCGTGACCGAGACGGTCCTGTAATCTGGGCATGCAACGTTGGGTTTTCCGCTCAGCTGATACTTGACGTTGGCGATAGAGACCTTGCCTTTGCCGGTTCCGTTCAGCTCGAACGGCTGGGTGATCTGGCTGAAATCGTCGCCGTCGCGGTAGAAACAGCTAGCCGACATCACCAGATGCTGCCAGCCCTTGCCCTCTGCCGCGCGCGCCGGGATCACATACGGCACGCCGCGCTCGCATTGGTCGCCGCACTTGACGCGGAAGCTCAGGCCGCCTTCGGCCAGCTCTTCCACTTTGAGATCCAGCGCCAGCACGCCCTTGTCCAGATAAGGCCGCAGATCGACCGGCTTGCCGCCCTGCACGCGCAGGCTGGCGTACCAGGCCTTGTTAAAATTCAGCGTGAGCGCATCATCCTTCTTCGCCTTGGCCGACTTGCTGACGGCGACCACGCCGTTCTCGGCCTTGGGAATCTCGACCGCAGCGCCCGTCATCGTCTTGGCGGAGTCGGAATCCGAAATGACGATACTGCCGGACGCCAGCGGCTGGCCGGCATACACATTTAGATCATTGGGCGCCGCCGCAAAAGCGGACGACGACAGCACAGCCAGGGTAGCGGCAAGGCGGATATTCATAGGGGATGTCTCACGTATTTTTATGCGCACCATTGTGCGACGCCCCGCCACGCACCGCAATTACGAAAATCACCAACCGGCACAACAATATTGAACTTGTGCTCGCAATCGGCGGTCTAAACCATCATGACGCCTCCCACCAACAACAGCGAAGCCCAAGTCGCCATCCTTGAAGCCCGGGTGGATGGCCGGATTTCGTCCGTGGAAGTGACATTCGCGAATTTCGTTAAGGTAATGGATGAGCGCGAAAAAGTTGCGAGCGAACGCCACAAGGCATCAGAAGCCCGCATGGACCGGATGGAAGCGATGATTGCGGAGATACGCGCTAGCATCGCCAGTCTGCGCACCACCATCATAGTCACCGGCGTCAGCAGTGTCCTGGCCGCCGTCCTCGGTATCTCGGCATTCAACGCTGCTCTGTATTCCAATATGCTGGCGGCCCTTCAGACGGGTAGTAATATGGCTGAATCGAAAGCTCAAGTAGAACGCGTCGCTGCGCAAGCCGCCCTACTCCTCAAAAGAGCTGAGGAGAAGGAAAATAGACCTAAACAGCCGCCGTCGGATTGATGCAGTACGCCCGTTCGCAGTATTCGAAGTAATCAAAGTCGGCATGCAACGCCGTGCCCGCCATATCCTGGCACGCCACGCCCACAAACGCGCCGGTAAAGTTCGGCATACCCGGCGCATTGGCCTCGTCCGACAGGATGCTGGCATCAAACTGCTGCGGCAGCCACTGCCACTCACCGGCATCCAGCCGGTAGCCAAAGTACAGGCGCTCCTCATCCACTTCAACGCGCAGTTGCACCTTCACACCCGGCGGCAACGCAATCGGCGCGGTAAAAGTATCGGTCTGCACATGATTCGGCAAACTGCTCATCACCCGCAAATGCTTGCCAAGCACCTCATCGTGCGAGATATACAGATAGTGGAACTTGGACGCGTTGTAGTAGCACACCAGCCCCGCCTGCTGCTGGTAATGCTCCGGCTCGAACTCCACCACCGTCGACGCGCTGTAGCACTGCGCCTGCTGCCGCCGCGCCAGCAGCGACTGGCGGAACGTGCTGCCCATACTCTCGCGGCCATACAGCCGCAGATGCCCCGGCCGCGCCGTCAGGCTGAACAACTCCTCCGGCCATGGCGTGCGCAGCCACTGGAAAGCCATCGGCAACTCAGGCGCATCAAACTCCTCGCGCACCGGCTCGTCGGCAAAACGATGCTCCGGCAAGCCTGGCGACGCTGCCTGCAACTCCGGCGTGCCCAGCCCATCAAGCGTGCGCAGCCAGCCGTCCTCGCCCCACACCACCGGCTGAATCGCCGTCTCACGTCCCAGCGTGCAAGTGCCGCGATTGCGCAATGGCCGGCCGCACAGATACACCATGTAGGTCTGGCCATCCTGCATATCGACCAGATCCGCATGGCCGGCGCGCTGCAACGCCACATCAGGCCGATGGCGTGAGCTCAGCATGGTCTGATCCGGATGCAACTCGTATGGTCCGTTCAGGTTGCGCGAACGCGCCATCGTCACACCGTGATTCCAACCAGTGCCGCCCTCCGCCGTGAGCAAGTAGTAATAGCCATTGCGCTTGTACAGATGCGGCGCCTCGGTCAGCCCATGCGCCGTGCCCTTGAAAATGGTCTGGCGCTGGCCGATCAACCGGCCCTCGGAATACTCCTGCGCCACAATGCCATTGAAGCGGTTGCTGCCCGGCCGGTGATCCCACAACTGGTTCAGCAGATACTTGCGCCCATCGTCATCATGAAACAGCGACGGATCGAAGCCGCTGCTGTTGAGATACACCGGCTCCGACCACGGCCCCTCAATCGACGGACTGGTCACCAGATAATTATGAAAATCGCGCAAGGATGCGCTGCCCGAGGCGCCGCCGGTGGAGGTGCGGCCATAACGCTTCACATCCGTATAGATCAGCCAGAACAAGCCGTCCGCATACGTCAGGCATGGCGCCCACACGCCGCACGAATCCGGCGCCCCCAGCATATTGAGCTGACTGGCGCGCGTGAGCGGCCGCGTCAGCAAACGCCAGTTGACCAGGTCGCGCGAGTGATGAATCTGCACGCCGGGATACCACTCAAAGGTGGACGTCGCAATATAGTAATCATCGCCCACGCGCACGATGGACGGATCGGGGTTGAAGCCCCGCAGAATAGGATTTTGAATCATGACGTTTTCTCTCGCACCAAAGTCCACAGCAGCAGCGCCGCCACCAGGTCCAGCACCGCCAGGCTGACGAAGAACGGCGTATAGCCAACGGTAGCCATCAAGCCGCCGATCATCAGCGAAAAAATCAGCAGCCCGAAGTTGCCGAAAGTGCCGCACATGCCGGCCACCGTCGCCACCTCGTTGCGGCGAAACAGATCGGACGACATCGTGATCACCGTGACCGACAAGGTCTGGTGCGCAAAGCCGGCCAGGCTGAGCAAGGCAATCGCCGCATACGGACTATCGACAAAGCCGACAAACGCCACGCCCATCATCATGCACGCGCCCAGCGTGAAGGCGCCGCGCCGCGCATTGATCAGCCGCACGCCGCGCTTTTGCAACGCCAGCACCACCATCGGCCCGAACAGGCAGCCCAGATCGGCCGCCAGGAACGGCAGCCAGGCAAACATCGCAATCTGCGCCAGGTCGAAATGGCGCACCGTGGTCAGATACAGCGGCACCCAGAACGACAGCGTGCCCCACGCCGGATCGGCCAGGAAGCGCGGCAGCGCGATGCCCCAGAAATTGCGCATCTTAAAAATGCTGAGAATGGACGGCCGCTTGCCGTCGCCTTCGAGATGCTGCTCCTGCCCTGCGGCGATATGCTGCGCCTCCTCTTGCGACAGGCGACGATGGCGCGCCGGCGCGTCATACAGCAACAGCCACGCCGCCACCCAGACCAGCCCCAGCGCGCCGGTGATCACAAACGCCGACTGCCAGTTGTAATGCAGGATCGCCCACACCACCAGCGGCGGCGCCAGCATCGAGCCGAACGAAGCGCCGATATTGAAAATCCCGCCGGCCATGCCGCGCTCCCTCGCCGGGAACCATTCGGATACCGCCTTCATGCCGGCCGGATTGGCCGAACCTTCCGCCAGCCCCAGCATGCCGCGCAACACCGCCAGCGTATGCCAGTTGGTAGCGAAACCATGCGCCATGCAGATCACCGACCAGGCGGCGGCAAACATGGCAAAGCCGAACTTCAGGCCGATCACGTCGAGCACGTAGCCGCACAGCGGCTGCAGCATGATCGCGCCCTGAAAGGCTGCCGTAATATAGGAATATTCCTTGGTGCTGATGCCCAGTTCCGTCAGCAACGTCGGCGCCGCCACCGCCAGCGTGCTGCGCGTCAGATAGTTAATTACCGCCCCGAGCATGATCAAACTGATCATCCACCAGCGTAGTCCCCGTATTTTCATGATTGCGCAATCATTTTATAATGACCGCGACGATACCACACTCGGTGCCCACATGATTGCGCAACCTTGAACTTTTTTGCCGCTGGTATGTCAGAGATTATTGTTATGTATCAATCAACGCGCTATTCGACGAAACTGCGTAACGACACATGCTAGTCTGGTCAATATCGCCCATCCAGGAGGCAGTGCCATGAAGACTGGCAAAAAAGCAGCCGGCGTGCCATCCACGCCAAGCGTTGATATAGAAAAGCCTGACCACCACCATGGCGGCGCCTTCTCCACGATCTTCGCATGTTCCATCGGCGGCAGTACTATCGGCGGCTTGTGCTTAGGCATCGCTGGGGTGTTACTGGGCGCCGTGATCGCTGGCAGCATAGGCGCATACGTGAGCTATACACATGATTGAAGCTATCTTGTCCTTGTTTGGCAAGGACTTCGGCACGACAGCAGCCACAGCATCTATCTTGGTTTTTATAGTGATCGCAGTTGGCGCCGGTATGAATCGAAGCAGACTAGATATCAGCGGCTTGGTGGTCGCACTTTTATCTGGCACTGGCGCCATATCTGGCCTGAAATCGTTCTGCTTATCTAGCAGAGAATGTTGGATGCATGGACGAAAAGCTGCCGGATATTGAGCCACATAAGCCGCCTAAAATCCGTCTTGACGACCTTCCGAACTATATTGCGATCCAGCGCCGCCCTGCCAGCACGGCGATGGCGATCAGCGTGATGGCGGCGGCGAGATGCATCAACAAATCCATCAGTTCTCCCGCCACGGGATGACAGAAGCCCAGGATGATTTGCGACATTGCGGCGATACCCAGACCAGCAATCGCCAGGCTACCGGCGGGATAGAGCGAGCGTGTCAACCGCAGCGCTGCGACCACGACCACCACCATCGGTATGCCGGCAATCATCATGAAGGTGTAGCAGTAGATCCCATCACCAAAGTGCCCGACTGGATCGCCTGAACTGGTGATTTGCAGCAGCTCGACCAGCAACCACACCACCGAAAACGCGGCCAGCCATCGCCACTGCGGCAGCTTGTGGCCAGCGATGCTCAGCGCAAATGCGGTCTTCAGGGCAAACACGCCCAAGCCCAGCGACACCAGCATGCCCAGGCCGGCCCACAGTGCGCCGGGATCAGCCCAGTTCGCAGCGGCCGATGGCATCATCAGCGACGCCAGAAAACCGCATGGCATCGCCACCAGCATCCAGCCCAGCGCCCGCTGCCACGGCGACGCGGGTCTTTTCACCGGCGTCACGTCGCGGCTGAGGCGTTCAATCAGGGCATCATGGTTATTCATGGTCTGTGTTTCCATTCCGGCGAAGCGTAGTGAAAGCGCGGTGCAGCAAGGACTTCACCGCCGACAGCGTCATGCTGCTGGCCGTCGCTGCTTCAGCCAGGCTCAATTCAGATAAATGCACCAGTTCGACCATGCGTCGTTGACGGTCGGGCAGACGGCTCAGCATGCCGTCGAGTTGCTGATGGGCCGCCATGCTGTCATGCGCCTCGGCGATCGAGCCATCGGGATGCGCGAACACGGCCTCCTCGTCCAGCACTTCCCAGCCCTGGCGGCGGCCGCGCGCGCGCAACGCGTCAATCGCGCGCGCGGAAGCAATCGCCGCCAGCCACGGCAAAAACGGACGGGCCGGGTCATAGGTGTGGCGCACCCGATGCACCGTCAGCAAGACGTCCTGTATCACGTCTTCCACGAAGGCGTCATCGTGATAGATCTTGCGCCTCACCATGCCGCGAATGATGGGAACGATCGCTTTCAGCAAACGTGCATAGGCAATCTGATCGCCATCCTGAGCCCGCACCATGAGCTGCGCCCAGGCAGCTCCTGAAGCAAGGCTCTCCGCTGGCGATGAATCGATCAAATCTCGTTCCCAATGTTATTTACGACCGTTTTTTTGAGGCGTGCTGCAAGGCGGATATGACGATTTCCGGACTCAGAAGTTGCGGCAGCAGCGTGGGCTCGCCGCCGTCAGCTGGATAAACAACGTACACCGGAAGTCCGCCTCGGCCAAACTGATTGATGGCCTGGTCAATATCGGGATTATATTTGGTTGAATCCGCGACCATGTAAATTGTTTCTGTCTGCGCCATGGCTTCCTTCACCGCAGAGGTGGATAACGCTGCCTTGTCATTCACCTGGCAAGTAATGCACCACGACGCAGTGAAATTGACAAAGATCGGCTTGCCGCTTTTGCGTTGTGCCTCCACCGCCTGCGGCGTCCATGCGATTGGCGCTGCCGACGACATCGGTTTGGACGGGCCAGCGCCGGCGATAGCACCAGCACTGGTCTTGGGCAAATCAGCCAGTGGCAGCGTCAGACCAACCAGCAGCACAATCGAAAAGCCCAACAACAGCCGATACGATCGTCCAGCCAGCAGACGCTGTTGCGCCAGTCCATAAATCCAGGCGGCAAACCCCAGCACGACCGATGAAGCCAGCAACGTTCCCAGCGCGGAGGAACTCGCCTGCTGATCCAGTACCCACGCCAGCCACGCAGCGGCAGCCAGCATCGGGAAAGCCAGCACATGCTTGAGGACTGCCATCCATGCACCGGGCTTGGGCAACAGACGGGCACAGGCAGGCACAAGGGAAATCGCCGTGAACGGTGCGGCAAAGCCAAGCGCGAGCGCCAGGAAGATCGCCATGCCCTCAACCGGCGGACGCACCAACGCCGCGCCGATCGCGCCAGCCATAAACGGCGCCGTGCAAGGCGTAGCCACAATAATGGCCAGTGCCCCGGTCAGCGCAGCGCCTAGCGGCCCCGTTTGCGAGGCGCCAACGCCGCCGATGCGTTGCACCGACAGGCCGACTTCAAATACGCCCATCAGATTCAGCGCCGAACCGAGCATGACGAGTGCCAGAGCCGCAATCAGCACAGGCGACTGCAACTGGAAGCCCCACCCGACCGCCGCCCCGCCAGCACGCGCCATCAGCAGCGCGCCACCGAGCAGCATCATGGTGACGACCACGCCGGCCAGAAACGCCAGGCCATCAATACGCACCGCCCTCGGGTCGCCGGTATGACGGATGACGCCGAACGCTTTCAGTGAAATCACCGGGAAAACGCACGGCATGCAGTTGAGGATCAGTCCGCCCAGAAAGGCGGCCGCAAGGGTGGTGAGCATGGTCATTTGGCGGTCTTATGCCACGCTTCGACAGCGCTCATCGCTTTCTTGATGTGCAGTTCCGGGTTTGGATCGGTGTAGCTGAGCAAAATCTTGCCGTCCGGCGCAATCACGAACGAGGTGCGTTCGGAGAGCGCTTTGCCGTCCTTGGTGGTGAACTGGGTGTGATACAGCGCGGCAACCTTGGCGCCCGGATCGGCGGCGACGGCAAACTTGTCGCGGCATTCCAGCTTGGAGAACTCGGCAACGCGGTCGGCATTGCCGGCCGTGACGCCAATCACGGTGGCATTCAGCTTGCGGAAATCATCCGTCGCCTCGGCGAACTCATGCGCTTCCAAGGTGCAGCCCTGGGTGAACGCGGCTGGAAAAAAATACAGGACCACTGGACCTTGGCGCAGTGCTTTGCCCAATGCGAACGTAGTCGGCTTGCCGGCCAGCGCAGCATCCAACTGGAAATCCGGGGCTTTCGCGCCTTCAGGCAGCGCCGCCAGCGCATAGGACGCCGAAAGCGCCAGGAAAGTTGAGAGCGTAGCTTGCGCCAGATAGGTCCCGAGACGTGCCATTGTGAACTCCTGTTGATGGATTGTTGACCATGTGATCATGGCCATATCGGAGGTTCGCCAAGGACAGCGGAAAAGTTTCGGTCACAGAAAAATAAATTTGGCTATTCACACCGAATACTGGCAGCGACCAGCTGGTGTCGAACGATCTTCTCGGTAGTTACACACTTCGTTGCAGCGATCGGAAGCTGATATGCCAGCCGCGCGCCACTCGCTGACTGGTAATCACAGTAGAACCACTTGGCGCCATCCGCATCTGTGCCCGCGAAGTTGAACTGGCGTCCCGAACCAGAAGGCAAATCGGCCCCGCGAAGCTCGCCAATATCTGTGGCCAGTCCAATAAGGACGCCAGCCTCTGCGAGACCAGAACCCGCGCTATGACCGGCAGGCGCATGCCAACCCGCATTGTTTAACGTCAGGACGTGCTGCCGATCAGGATATCGATCTGGACATGTCAAGCTGAGTGAAGTGGCTGCCGCACCTTGCATGAAAAGCAAAGACAGCCCCATTCCAAGCATCGCCACTCCTCTTGTGGAATCCAGAGGTCTTATTCTTGAGGATTAAGCAGCGTATGAGTTTGGCCTTGCGCAAAACCTGCGCGCTCGGCGACTGATTAGCGTACCGGCGGCGTCAAGGCCGCCTCCACCTGGCGGCGCGCGGGACCGCTGCACAGCGCTGCCAGTACCGCCTCCTGCGAAAGCTCCCCCGCCTTCTGCTGGGCAACCTCCGATATCGGCTTGGCTGGTTTGGCCGGCGCGGCGGCCGCTGCTGCTGGCGCAGCCTTTTCCCGCGTCTGGCAAGCGGCGACGAATTTGGCCTTCAACTCGGCACGCGAGCCAAACATATCGTTGAAGACCAGCTTCAGGATGCGCACCTGTGTTTCGGGCGGCGCGTCGGCCACCGCCGCAACAGCAGACGACGGATCGCCGGCGTGCGCAGGCGACAACAGTATCAAAAGAACTATTCCCGCCGCCAGTGACTGCCCTGCATATTTTTTCACATTTCCTCCAATTTCCTTGAAGAGACATCATCTTAGCGGAGCGGTAAAAGTCCTGTCGCCGCCGGCAGTCTCTGTCGGTTCGGTCGCGATTCCGGTATCATTCGGCATGAATACGATTTCCTTCCAACCGTTTATTATTGGCGTCGCAGGCGGTAGCGGCAGTGGCAAGTCCACTGTGTCCCAGAAAGTGCTCGCTGCGTTTGGCGCAGACATGGTCTCGGTCGTGATGCAAGACGATTACTACCGCGACCAAACTCATCTCAGCCCTGAAGTCCGTCCCCAGCAGAATTACGACCATCCCCAGGCCTTCGAGTGGTCGTTGCTGGTGCAACACATCCAGGCGTTGCGCAACGGCGAAACGATCGAAATGCCGGAGTACGACTTCACACTCCACAACCGCTCCGACCGCACCATCACCGTCAAGCCCGCCCCGGTCATCGTGATCGAAGGCCTGTTTGCGCTGTATGACGCGGACTTGTGCGACATGATGTCGCTGAAGATCTATGTCGACACCGCCTCCGACATCCGCTTCATCCGCCGCATGCAACGCGATATTACCGAACGCGGCCGCTCGGTCGAAAGCGTGGTCGACCAGTACCTGGAAACGGTCCGTCCGATGCACAAGCAATTCATCGAACCAACCAAGCGCAACGCCGATATCATCATTCCGCACGGCGCCAATGGCCCAGCTGTGGATATGATCACCACCAAAGTAGCCAGCGTTATCGGGCAGTTGAAACAGTCCTGATTTCGCTCATGCCAAAACGCAAAGAGCCGCCGCCGAGCGGCTCTTTGCATTTTGGCGAGCACAAAAAACTGTTGACATCGTCCCTCGTTGGTTTATGCTTACTGCATCGTTACAGTAAATCGATACAGTAAACCGATTCAGCCATACCCGGATTTTCGCCGTACGTTTCACCGCTATATTTTTTTCCCGATTTACTGTATCGATACAGTAAATCGTTGCAGTTCCAAGATGATAAATATAAGATAACGGAGACTATGATGACTGGACCACTTACGCCCGGCGCGTTGCGCCGCCGCCCCTCTTTCCGGATGACGCCGCTCGCCTCCGCCGTGGCGCTGGCCCTGCTGGGCGCCCTGCCCGCGCATGGCCAGCAAGCCGGCGATGCAGCAGCGACGACGCCGGCGGCGCCCGCCGCCGACCAGCTCAAGCTGGAATCGGTGGTGGTGACCGCCAACCGCCGCGTGGAAAAACTGGAAGACGTGCCCGCCTCCATCTCGGTGCTGGGCGAGGAATACATGCAGCGCAATAATGTGCGCGAACTGGTCGACATCATCAACCTGTCGCCGGCGCTGTCGGTGTCGGTCGGTACGCAGGTCGGCACCAACAGCATCAATATGCGCGGCATCGGCACCACCTCAAACAACCTCGGCATCGAGGGCGACGTCGCCATCCTGGTCGACGACATCCCCTATTCGCAAACGCAGCAGGCCTTCAAGGACATGACCGACATGGCCCGCGTCGAAGTATTGAAAGGCCCGCAAAGCACGCTGTTCGGCAAAAGCGCCATCGCCGGCGCCGTAGTCATGACCACCAAGCCGATCGGCGCCGGCCCGATGCAGACCCGCGTCAGCGTCTACGACACCAGCGACCACGAGTACCGCGTCGCCGCCTCGCTCAGCGGCCGCCTGACCGACACCGTCGGCCTGCGCCTGTACGCCAGCAAGACCAACTTCCCCGGCATGCTGCACAACCTGACCGATGACAGCATGCAGAACGGTTCCGGTGCCAAGACCTTCATGGCCAAGCTGCAATGGAAAATCTCCAACGACCTGGACGTGCTGATCACGCCGCGCTTCGACCATTCGCGGGCCACCGGCAACACCGCCGCGATCACCTCCATCGGTCCCGGCGTCGGCTACCTGTACAACAAGAACTACACGGCGCTGTCCAACACCGCGGTGCTGCGCGACATTCACGTCAGCCAATGGAACCGCGAGATCCGCAACGACTCGCCGACCGGCCTGGAGGCGACCGACCGCGCGCTGGGCGTGCGCGTCAACTACCTGTTCCCGGACAGCTCGCCGCTGGCCGGCCACGCGCTGACCTCGATCACCTCGGTGGACAACAACCTGTCCAACGACTTCCGCGACAACGACAACATCGACCTGATCTCGACCTACTACCAGGTCAACGCCGCCGGCAAGCCATCGGGCATCGCCGAGTCACCGATGATCAACGGCACGATCGCCAGCAAGACCTCGACCCAGGAGTTCCGCCTGACCTCGCCGGACAGCGGCAACTTCCGCTACCTGGTCGGCCTGTGGGCGGCGCGTAACACGCTGTACCGCACCTACTTGCGCGGCAACGCCTTCGTCAAGGAAACCAACTACACCAACTACGACACCAACTCGGGCAGCCTGACGCACGCGATCTACGCCAACACCAACTGGGACTTCGCGCCGAAACAAAGCCTGAGCGCCGGCCTGCGCTACAACCACGAGGCCAACGACTACTCGTTCCACACCATCGACAGCCTGTCCTCGACCGCCGCCAACAATGTGCACACCGGCGAGAACCTGTACGTGGCGCCGCAGAACAAGGAAAACGCCGTCACCGGCAAGCTCGGCTACACCTATCACCTGAACGACGAGATGATGGTGTACGGCACCGCCTCCACCGGCCACAAGGGCGTGGCCTACGACATGACTAGCGGCGCCAACAACGTCAACGTGTTCGCCCACCTGCCGCTGGCGCCGGAAAAAGCCACCAGCTTCGAAGCCGGCTTCAAGGCCAACCTGTGGAACAACCGCGCGACCTTGAATGCGGCCATCTTCCAGACCCGCTTCCGCGACTACCAGACCTCGGCCACCGAACGCTTCACCGACGGCAGCCAGGCCAGCGTGCTGTACAGCATTCCATCGCTGCAGACGCGCGGCTTCGAGGCCGACGCCACCGTGCTCGCCACCCGTGCGCTGCTGCTCAACGCCAGCATGGCCTACACCCGCGCCGTGGTGCGCGACTGGACCCAGGGTCCGTGCTACAGCGGCGCCACCGACTGCACCATTCCCAACCAGCTGGTGCCCGGTTCCTTCCTGCGCGACGCCAGCGGCGGCATGATGCCCAACGCGCCGAAATGGAAGGCCAGCATGGGCGGCGAGTACACACTGCCGGCGGTGTCGTGGATGCCCTACGTGGCAGCGATCAACGCCCAGTGGCGCACGCAGGCCAAGGTGCAGGGCGCGATCAGCCAAGACCCGTCGCTGCAACGGCCCGGCTATGGCATCTTCGACCTCGGCGCCTCGATCAAGGACGCCAAGGGTAAATATAAATTGTCGTTCGGCGTCAAAAACCTGTTCGACCACCATTATGCTGTCGGCAATGTCGGCACCTTCCTGAACTTCAAGAAGGCTGCCGGCGGCTCCGATATCAGATCTTACGGCTGGCAACCCGCCCGCGACGCGTTCCGCTACACCTCGATCCGCCTGGACGTGGCGTTCTGAACGCATAACACTCAACAAGGAAATCATGAGCGAACCAAAAATTCAGGATGTAGCGAGACTGGCCGGCGTATCGACCACCAGCATCTCGAATTTTCTGAACAACCGCATGGAGCAGATGCGGCCCGACACCCAGCGCAAGATCCAGCAGGCGATCGAGCAACTGGGCTACCGGCCCAACAACGCCGCCCGCCAGCTGAAGACCGGCGTCGCCTCCATGGTGGGACTGCTGGTGCCGTCGCTGGCCAATCAGTTCTTCGGTTCGCTGGCCTGCGCGGTGGAGACGGCCGCCGCGCGCCACCACTGCCACGTGATGACCTTCAGCACCTTCCGCGATCCGGAGCGTGAACGGGCCGTGATGGCCGACCTGCTGGCCTACGGCGCGCAGGGCATCATCACCGGCTCGGCCCTGAACGACACCGACCATCTGGTAGCGATGACGGCACGCTGCCCGGTGGTGGCGTTCGACATCAAGCGCTCCGATGACAGCCACGAACGCATCACCACCATCTCGGTGGACAACGTGGCGGCCACCACCAAGGCGGTGGAACACCTGGTGGCGCTGGGGCACCGTTCCATCGCGCTGGTGACGCCGCCGCCGTACACGCTGAACCGCCAGGACCGCGTGAAGGGCTTCCAGCAGGCGACGGCGGCGGCCGGCGTCAGCGGCGAGCTGGTGATCGCCGACGCCACCGACGCGCCGACCGACCTGCACGGCGACACCCAGCTGTTCGAACTGGGCCGCAGCGCGGCGGCGCGCCTGCTGTCGGCCGCCAGCAAGCCGACGGCAGCCATCGCCATCAACGACATGATGGCGATCGGCATCGGCATCGGCCTGAAGCAATTGGGCAAGCGGCTGCCGCAGGATTTTTCGCTGATCGGCATCGACGATATTTTCTTCTCCGCCGCCAACGACCCGCCGCTGACCACGCTGCGCCAGCCGATCCAGGCCATGGCCGACGCGGCGGTGCAACGCATCCTCGCGCCGAACACGGCAACGGCGGGCGGCGAGCTGTTCGCACCGGAACTGATCGTACGGGCGTCCACTGCGGCGCCACCCAAGTAGTCAACTCAACCATTTATCTGAAAGAGCATAGCCATGGAACTTATCGGAAAACGCGCACTTGTGATGGGCGGCGCCTCGGGCATCGGCAAGGCCAGCTCGTTGGCATTGGCACAGGCCGGCGCCGACGTCGTACTGACCTACTGGAGCAGCGCCGACGAAGCGGCAGACGTGGTGGCGCAGATCCGCGCCCTCGGCCGCAACGCCCAGGCCATCAAGGCCGACCTGACCGATGACAAGATCGCCGAACAGGTCTTTGCCGAAGCGGAAGGCGCCATCGGCGAGATCGACATCCTGTTCGCCAACATCGGCGGCCTGATCCAGCGCTGCCGCGTGTCGGAAATGCCGCTGACCTTGTGGAACGAGGCGCTGAACCTCAACCTCACCACCACTTTCCTGATCAGCCAGGCGGCGCTGAAGCGCATGGAACCGCGCGGCCGTGGCGCCATCATCACCATGTCGTCACTGGCGGCGTTCGATGGCGGTGGACCGGGTTCGGCGCACTATGCTGCCTCCAAGGCGGCGATCGCCACCTTCACCCGCGCGCTGGCCAAGGAAGTCGGCCCGCTGGGCATCCGCGTCAACGGCGTCTCGCCGGGCCTGATCGCCACCCGCTTCCACGACACCTTCAACACGCCAGCCAACCGCCAGGCCATCGCCGAACGCACGCCGGCACGCCGCGAAGGCACGCCGGAAGACGTGGCCAACGTGGTAGTGTTCCTGGCGTCCGAACGTGCCGCCTTCCTGGCCGGCGAAATCATCCAGGTCAACGGCGGCCTTGGCCTCTACTGATTCCCTTCCGGAGCCATCGATGAATCAAACCTTCACACGGCGCCGTTTCCTTGGCGCTGCGGCCCTCTCCTTGCCCGCGTTTTCGCTGACCAGCGCGCTGGCGCAGGATGCGCGCGAGTCGCTGGGCACCATGCAGGGCAAAGTGACTGGCGGCCCGCATCCGCTGGAAACGCTGATGCAAGCGCATCCGGCAGCGTTGCGCGCCGAGCTGCGCGGCGTGCATCCTCGCGTCTACACCACCAAGGCCGGCCTCGATGACCTGCGCCAGCGCGCCAAGGGCAGCCAGCGCGCCGAATGGCAGAAAGGCCTCGCCGGCCTGATCGCCATGCGCGAAGCGCCAGCCGCAGCACCGGCGCAGAAACGCCGCGCGCAGAACAACACCGCCATCGGCATCATCGGCGCGGCGCTGGCCTACCAGATCGAGGGCGACGCCAAATACCTGGAAGCGGCCAAGCGCTACATGGACGCGGCGGTCAGCTATGAAGTCTGGGGCTACACCTTTAGCAAGCCGGACATCGACCTCGCCGCCGGCCACCTGCTGTACGGCCTGGGCGCCGGCTACGACCTGCTGTACGACGCGTTGACCGAAGAGGAACGCAAGCGCTACCGCGACAAGCTGATACGCCAGGCCGGCATCCTGGCCAAGCACTTTTCCCCAAAGCCGGGAAAATCGTACTCGTACAGCCAGAACCACTGCTTCATCCCGATCGCCGGCCTGGCCGTGGCGGCCTACGCGGTGTGGGACGACACGCCGGAAGCGGCTCAATGGGCAGCGCTGTCGCGCGCCATCTTCACCCGCGTGCTGGAAGTCGCCTCGCCGGACGGCTACTTCTACGAAGGCGTGGAATACTGGATCTTCTCCATGCCATGGATCATCCACGCGCTGGATGCCTTCGCCCACGCCGCCGGCGACGACCTGTACGATACGCCGGCATTGAGCAAGGCGCACCTGTACATCGCCCATTCGATCACGCCGAACGGCCAGGACATCTACGACTTCGGCGACGCCTTCGAAGGCCCGATCACGCGTTCGCGCGTCGGCGAGGAACCGGCGCGCACCCATCCCGGCGGTAAGCTCAACTCCAACTACAATCTGCTGTACCGTCTGGCGGCGCGCTTCAAGAATCCGGAAGCACAAGGCGTGGCGGACTGGATGGCCTCGCTGGGCCACGTCTGCGCGGAAGATTTCTGGACGCTGTTGTGGCGCGATCCGACACTGAAATCGTCGCCGATGTCGGCCATGACGCCGCACCATCATTTCGACGACCTTGGCACCGTCTACTGGCGCAGCGACTGGACGCCGAAGGCCACCGCCTTCGCCTTCCGCGCCGGCCCGCCGGAAGGCCATCACGTGGCGCACGTGATCGACAAGCTGCCGGACTGGCATCTGGAAATGGGCCACTCGCATCCCGACGCGGGCAGCTTCATCCTGTTCGGCGGCGGCAGCTACCTGACCGGCCCGATGGGCTACGCCGGCATCCCCAAAAGCAATCTGAGCAACACGCTGCTGATCGATGACCAGGGCCAGGCCAACGAAGGCGGCGGCCATGACGCCTTCCGCGACTATCCGTATGCCCGGCTGGACAGCATCCGCATCGCCAGCACCAAACTGGAACGCGACCGCGCCGACATCGTCGCCGACCTGGCGGGCGCCTACCGGCCGGAACTGGGCGTGGAAAAGCTGGAACGCCGCTTCAGCTATGCACGCGGCGTCTGGACCGTGACCGATACGCTGCGCGCCAGCAAGCCGGTGGTGCTGACGGCACAGGTGCATGGCGACCGCGCCATCACCCAGACCGGCGCACACAGCTTCGTCGTACCCGGCCAGCCGGCATCGCTGAAAGTGGATGTCGCCACCACCGGCGCGAAGGCAGTCATTGCACCGGGCATCGTGGTGGCAGCCGGTCCGCCAGGCAATGTCGACAAGGGACCGAAGGAAGAACGCGGCGCCGTGCTGCGCGTCTCCCTGCCGGCCAGCAAAGCCGCCACGCTGACCACCACACTGAAGTTCTAAGGAGCAGCACGCATGCAGATACCCGATGTAGTCACCGTGGGCGAAGCGATGGCCTTGATGATCGCCCGCCAGCCCGGCCTGCTGGAGGAGGTGCGCGAATTCGAGCGCGCCACCGCCGGCGCCGAGCTGAACGTGGCGGTGGGACTGAGCCGGCTGGGCTTCAAGGTCGGCTACATCAGTAGCCTGGGGCAGGATAGCCTGGGTCGGCATCTGCGCGCGTTCATGACGGCCGAGGGCCTGGACCTGCGCCACGTGCGCACCGACGAGCTCTACCCGACCGGCTTCATGCTCAAGCAGATGGTGGCCGACGGCAGCGATCCGCAGGTAGAGTATTTCCGGCGCGGTTCGGCCGCCAGCCATTTGTCGCTGGACGATCTGCCGGCGCCGGGAAGCGCATTCCAGCAGGCTCGCCTGCTGCACCTGACCGGCATTTCGCCGGCGCTGTCGACCGGCTGCGGCGAACTGGCGTTTGCGCTGGCGCGACAGGCCCGTGCGGATGGACGGCTGGTCAGCTTCGATCCCAACCTGCGGCCGCGCCTGTGGCCGTCACGAGAGGAGATGATCGCCACCATCAATGCGCTGGCCAGCCAGGCGGACGTAGTGATGCCCGGCCTGGCGGAAGGACAGTTGCTCACCGGTTGTCAGAACGCCGCCGGCATCGCTGACTGGTATCTGGCGCGCGGCGCCCGACACGTGGTGGTCAAGCTCGGGCCGCGCGGCGCCTATGCCGCCAGCGCGGACGGCGGCAACTGCATCGTTCCCGGACTGCCGGTGCGCGAGGTAATCGATACGGTCGGCGCCGGCGACGGCTTCGCGGTCGGCGTCATCAGCGGCCTGCTCGACGGCCTGCCGCTCAGCGAGGCCGCCGCGCGCGGCAACGCCATCGGCGCGCGCGTGGTGCAGTTCCGCGGCGACTGCGAAGGCCTGCCCACCCGCGACCAACTGGCTTCCGCCTGACACGCCTGCCCCACAAAAATAACGGAGACAAAGGCATGAAAACAATCAAAGGTTTGCGCTGGCTGGTCATCACACTGGTCGCCATCGCCACCATCATCAACTACATCGACCGCTCGGCGCTGGCGGTGATGTGGCCGGGCATCGCGGCCGACCTCGGCATGGACAAGCGCGACTACGCCAACATCATCACCGTGTTCCTGATCGGTTATGCGGTCGGCCAGTCGCTGTTCGGCAAGCTGTTCGACGCGCTCGGCACGCGCATCGGCTTCCTGCTGTCGATCGTGGTCTGGTCCGGCGCCATCGCCCTGCACTTCGTGGCGCGTTCGGCGCTGTCGTTCAGCCTGTTCAGGATCATGCTGGGCGTGGGCGAAGCCGGCAACTGGCCGGGCGCCACCAAGGCCATTGCCGAATGGTTTCCAGTGCGCGAGCGCGCGTTGGGACAAGGCATCTTCGGCGCCGGCGCCTCGCTCGGCTCCGTCATCGCGCCGCCGCTGGTGGCTTTCCTGTACGCCTACGTCGGCTGGAAAACCACCTTCATCCTGATCGGCGGCCTGGGCTTCATCTGGATCGTGCCATGGCTGATCGTCTACAAATCCGGCCCCGGCACGCATCCGTGGATCAGCGAAGAGGAGCGCCAGTACATCCTGCACGGCCAGCAACAGACCGTGCAAGCCGTTCAAAACGAATACGTGCCGACGCTGGGCCAGCTGCTGCGCCACCGCCAGAGCTGGAGCGTGATCGCGGCGCGCTTCTTCATCGATCCGGTGTGGTGGCTGTTCGTCAGCTGGCTGCCGCTGTACCTCAATGAGAAATTCCACTTCGACGTCAAGCAGATTGGCATGTTCGCCTGGGTGCCGTACGTCGGCGCGGCGGCGGGTGCGCTGTCCGGCGGCTGGCTGTGCGGCAGCCTGCTGGAGCGCGGCTGGTCGGTCGACCGCGCCCGCAAGCTGGTGATCGCCATCGGCCTGCTGCTGATGCTGCCTGCCCTGCTGCTCAGCGCCGCCGCGCAAACGCCGCTACTGGCCGTGCTGGCCATCGGCGTGATCCTGTTCGGCTTCCAGGCCGCCATCACCAACATCCAGACGCTGCCCAGCGACTTCTTCTCGGGAAAAACGGTAGGCTCACTGGCGGGACTGAGCGGTACGTCGGCGGTGCTGGGCGTAATCATCTGCATGCAGCTGGTGCCGGAACTGACCACCGGCGGCAACTACACCCCGTTCTTCATTCTTGGCGCGCTGTTGCTGCCATTGGTATTTGTGTCCATCTGGCTGGGCGGCGCCGTGGTGCGCGTGCAGCCGAAAAACTAAACAGGAGATCACCATGAATTTCTATAAAAGCCTGCTGCTGGCCCTGCTATTGACCAGCAGCCAACTCACCGCCCATGCCGCCGGCCCCAAGCTCAGCGCTTCCGAAGCGTTCGAGAAAAAAGACGACGGCACCTTCCTGAAAAAGCATGAAGCCATTCTCGCGCGCGGCAAGAGCGGCCCGGTCGGCCTGCTGTTCCTCGGCGACTCCATCACCGAACGCTGGAAGATTGCGCCGCACATTTGGGACGCCTACTACGGCAAGTACCAGCCGGCCAACTTCGGCATCGGCGGCGACCGCACGCAGAACGTCATCTGGCGCATCGAGCATGGCGAGCTGGATGGCATCTCGCCCAAAGTGACCGTGCTGATGCTCGGCACCAATAACAGCCTCGACTACACGGCCGACGAAATCGCCGCCGCCGACCGCAAGATTGTCGACATGATCCGCGCCAAGCTGCCACAAACCAAGATCCTGCTGCTGGGCGTATTCCCACGTGGACCGCGCGATCCGAAAGGCGCGCCGGTGACCGAGGCCGGCGTCGCCGAAGCGGCCAAGCGCATGCAGACCATCGACGCCGTCAACCAGGACCTGGCCAAGCTGGACGACGGCAAGACCATCCGCTTCCTCAACATCAACCACGTGTTCCTGGGCCAGGACGGCCGCATCCCCAACACCATCATGCCCGACCAGCTGCACCCCGGCGCCGCCGGCTACCAGCTGTGGGCCGACGCCATGCAGCCAACGCTCGAAGGAATGCTGAAATGAGAATTGTCCTCCATGCCGCCGCCCTGTCGCTGCTCGCCGCAATAACACTGCCCGCCGCCGCACAAAGCTACACGCCGCAGGCCGCTCTGCAAAAACTGTTCGCGGTCGAGGGCAACTCGCCGTATCCATCGCCCTACGCGGGCACGCTGAACTTCAGCGCGTTGACATCGAAATACGATTCAGGCCACGGCCACGGTTACCGCAACGAAGTGAAGGTCACCGACAAGCAGCGCCTCAGCGCCGCGCAAACGCACGAGCATTTCGCCGCCCGCATCACGCCGACGCTGCCAGCCGGCGCCAAGACCATCGTCGCCCAATACCATGTGGAAGGACTGGACACCATCCTCAAAGTCTACGTGCAGGATACGGCCGACAAACAGGGGCTGGATGGCAAGGCCGGCAACGGCGTGTTCGACATCCTGGTGCGCATTCTCGGCACCGATGGCAAGGAAGCGACGACCGCGTTGGGCACGGTGCATTCGGGCGAAGGCTTCGACCTGGACATCGTCTTCAACGCAGGCGAAGCGCTGGTGACGGCGCGCACGGCCAGCGGTGGCGAATTGAAAACGCCGCTCACCCGCATCAAAGGGGACGACCGCCAGATCTACTTCAAGTTCGGCGACTACCTGCAAGCGCTGGACCCAGACACCGGCAAACACACCATCGAGCCCGCCAAGTGGGATCAGTATTACCGCCAGAACCACATCGACAGCAGCCAGATCAGCTTCAGCCACACCATTTTTGAACGCAACGGAGCGCAGCCATGACCACCACCGTATCCGACGAAACCCTGGCGACCCTGAAGACCATTGCCACCTCCACGCTGACCACGCTGCTGTTCAAGCGCGGCTTCCGCAACGTCTTCATCCAGGGCGCGCGGCCGCTGAAGACCGGCCAGCGGCTGGCCGGCCCGGCTTTCACGCTGCGCTACATCCCGGCGCGTGAAGACCTCGACGGCATCGACGCCTTCCTCGATCCGCGCCATCCGCAGCGGGTGGCAGTGGAGGAGATCCCGCCCGGCGCCGTGCTGGTGATGGATTGCCGTGGCGACGTGTCGGTGGCGTCAGCCGGCAGCATTCTGGCCACCCGCATGCAGGTGCGCGGCGTGGCCGGCATCGTCACCGACGGCGGACTGCGCGACGCCAGCGGCATCGCCAAACTGGAGATTCCGGCCTGGTGCTCCGGCCCATCCGCACCGACCAACCTGATCCGCCATCACGCTTTGGACATCAACGCGCCGATCGGCTGCGGCGACGTACCGGTCTATCCCGGCGACATCATGGTCGGGGACGACGACGGCGTGGTCTGCATTCCCGTCCACCTGGCCGAGGAAATCGCCCGCGACGCGGTGCCGATGGAGCGCTACGAGGACTTCGTGCTGGAACAGGTGCGCGGCGGCGCCAGCATCATCGGCCTGTACCCGCTGACCAAGCCGGAAAATCGCGCCCTGTTCGACGCCTGGCTAGCGAGCAACCCTTCGCGCGCAGAGCAAGCTTAGACGATCCGTTCCCATCGGCGGCACTATTCGAGAGGGGGATTCTTATTAAAGAAAGCGTCCCTTATTTCCATTGGTATTCTTCCAGACACGGCATAACGACGCCCCCAATTATGCCCTCTGGTAGATCAACTTTCCTTTTGAAAATAAAAATATAAATAATTTTCGAATTGCCCAGCCCACTTTCGCATCACGGGCTTTCAAGTTAATTTTATTTTTTTAAAATAACAAATAAGATAACCGTCGGACTAAATCATTCCATCAACCTAAACCAGTCACGGACCGTTAGTTGAAGGCGGAGAACTTCGTCTTCAGCTAGAGGACTACAATGTGCTATCGGATTACGGAGTGCATTAAGGCTGGAGATGATCTTTTCCAATGCTTTTTTGCTAGTGAAAAGGCTTCCAAAAATATCCCAATTCGACACGATAATCACCGAAAGCTCGCCGAATGTTGTGTAGTCCAACTCATCAAGAGAGCGACGAGTTACACCAGCATCTAGCTCCTTTTGAATTCGTGACTTGACCTCAACTTGGATAACTGTCGGCACCCGCGACGAGCTCCACCAATCATCTCGTTTTTCTGTAGCTTCAATTGTTTCAGCTACAAGTGCCCTAATAGTCTTTTCAAGCGCATAGAATATTTCATAATGTTTTGACATCGATGAGGCTTCTATCCTAACAGCGGCATCAAACTGTGGATAATAAACAGCATCTACTTCTGGCGCGCTAGGCGTAACCGGAGTATGCCCGAGTTCAATGTTATGGGCTCGGCCAATTCGACCCAAATCTTCACTTAACAATTGGTTTGTCATTCCAAATGCTTTTATCCGATTAAGAATATGCTTATTCATCAGATGACAATAGGTGTTCTTTCAAACTGCGAAAGATTGCATTGAACACAGCCTGATCAGACGTAGCCGGAAGATTAAGATTTATCGTATATGAAAGATTCAAGCCAACCCGGCCAGAAGATGGTGTGGGAGATATTGCAATCTGACGTGGGAAATCATTATTTTGCTCTATCGCCTGGTTTATTTCTACGTGCTCAAAGTTGCTCTCAAAATTAGCAAATCCACGCAGATGGACCAGAGTTGAATGAATAAGCGCAACCACTCTATCGTCAGATCCTAGACCAGTCACCTGAACGATTAATGACTTCAGATCTTTGTCACTGAGTTTGAAAAAATACTCGTTTGCCTGGAGTAGCTCACGGTATCCAGTTTTTATTGCATCGGCGATTGCTACACCGCTCCTTGCCGGATTGCGGAACTGCTTATATAAGTCAGTTGGAGCACCGTCCGAGCCAACCATTCCAATACGTTTGAGATATGGAGGGATAGTTGCACCGGTTCCTCCCTTTATCTGCAATACAGTTGTAACAAAGTCCTTCGTAACCCGCTCAGGTGTCGCTGCCGAACGGATTTTTTCTAATGCAGTTTTTATCGAGCCAGGTGACGTTAAATACGGAATTGTTGTAGCCATTGATTCACCCTAATATATTTTTAATCCAGATTAGAAGTGTAGCCCTCGGTTATTCCCTCAGCCTAATGCCTTGTGCCAAGCCGAGATTGCCTACATCCAAGTGTCCCAATAGGACTTAAAGCGTCAATTTTCGTTAGAGACATTCTTAAAAAACTCGAGTATCGACGTCTCGCTACTTTGAGCGTAATCAACATCTCTAGTTCGAATGGAGTTCGATGGAAAAGAAACGAGCAAATCACTGAATGTCCCGTGTGGCATATCCCCGCCAAATTGAGCCTGAATGTTGTTCGGCAAATAATTCATCCCATGCGAGCCAGGGAGATTTTCAAGCTTAAATCGAATTGGATTATTTAATATAATAATCGCATAAGCATATGCTGTTAGAGAATAAAATAGAGTAAGCGGCTTTACCATTAACGGACCACTTCTGCTACTTAAATAAAGTTCTCGACCTTGTCGCATACAATTTTTTAGTCTGCGAGCTTCATCAGAAGTTATTCCTGAATTTTTTTCACTACCTGTTGTCCGTTTGCGAACTTTATAAAGTTCGCGAACCAAATCCGAATTATCAATGTTTTCCAAAAGCTCAATCGCTGGCGAAGGAAAATTCAACTCATCTAAAAGTATTAAATCAATATTGCTTTTGATTCCAACCCTTGCATTAATTTCGTTATTCAGAAGAAAAAGATTCTTTGCATTTAAAAATTCTTGTGTAATATCAGGCTCAAGTTTTTTCTCTAAATAAAAATTTTTAAGATTTCCGTTGTATTTTTCCTGGCCTTCTTTTCCTATTTTCTTCCATTCGGCCAATGCTAAATCTCTTTGTTTTTGATAACTCGCGTAATCAAAAGTTGAATCGAACGGTGGCTTATTTTGGGCAGCCACGCGCTCATAGCTATCCTTTAAAATTTCATCAATTTCCACGGAACTTCCTTTTCATTTTTTACTTTTAATTTGAATTTATTTATAGTTCACTCATAATTTTTTCGCTATTTTTTTTATGTTAGCTCCCTCTCTCGGCTCGGCTCATGTCGGTAATCTTCAGAGATGGAAGCTCCGAAAACACACACATGCCAGCAAAGCCAACGTCTGAATCTGGCCATCAACTCCCCTAATCACGATTTATTTTTCGCTAGCTCGGAGCGCCTCATAACGGTGCTTCTGGCCAATAAAGACCAGCAGCGCTAAACAATCAAAACTAAATGGCAATGTACTTCGTATCGCCGTCGTGATGGGCCAACGTCCAGAATCCCAAGCCGACAACGGCCATGTGCAAGTGCAATGTGCATTGCATTTTATGAAAGAAACTCACTTTTATTTACTCAACCTTCTCGACGAATTTTGTTGGCGCGCGACTGGACAGGCCGCTTCTAGGCGAATTTTGCCTGTTCCCGTGTGGTAAGCCCTTTAACCGATCGGACACCATTGCGTCTCGCCATCAATGTAACGACGGCAGCTGGTTGGCGTCCTCCAGACGAGCGCAGACCTGCCGTAAAGCATATCAGTTTGCCAAACAGAAAAATGCGTAAATAGTCACTTTTGGGGGACCTTCAGTTGAGGTATCCACTGTCTGCCGAATCGACATCAATAAGCTCTCTTTTCCGGCTGCGGGAGCAGCGGCGCCCCCCGGGGCAGGTACCGTTGAGCGCCGAAGGTGCGAATGAGGGAAGTGAAGTTAGCTAACCGCAGGTTAGCTAACTTCACATATCCTGCCCGCCGTTTCTACGCTATTTTTCCGCCTCTGAATGCAACTGAAGTGAGATTTTCTGCGCTTCCAAACGCCACTAAGTGCGATTTCGGCGCTTCCGAACGCCACTGAACGCCACTCCGCGAAGCCAAGCACAACAGGACGGCATAGCAATGCAAATACCTTCTATTGTCTGCAAAGGCTAAGCACAGCCAACAATAGTGCGAGCCTTGGAAAGTACCCCTATTTCTGCTGCCCATCGGCCGCGACCGAATCGATGTAGTCGGCCCAGTCCTGCATCATCCTGTGGCGCTCAGCAAGAAACTGCGCACGGTCGTATGCGCTAGCGACTTTGTCCTTCGGGGCATGGGCTAATTGCCGGTCAACGACCTCGTGCCGATAGCCAAGCCGTTCCTTGATCGTGCTCATGGCAAGTGCACGGAAGCCATGCCCCGTCATACGGCCTTTGTACCCCATGCGAGCCAACGCGACCAGGATCGTGTTATTGCTAATCGGCTTGCGCGGATCGCGCTGGTTCGGAAACAGATACTTGCCCCCACCTGTAATGGCGTGCAGTTCACGCAGCAGCTCACAGGCTTGGCGTGACAAACACACATGATGGTCGGTCATGTCCGGGTTGACGGTCAGCTTGCCCCGCTTCATGCGTTGCCATGGAATGATCCATTCGCATTTTTCTAAGTTGACCTCGCTCCATGGCGTTTCAATGAGTTCGCTGGTTCTGACAAAAACAAGCAGCATCAGGCGCAGCGCAATGCGCGTCGGCTTGAACATTCGGGCCTCATTCCGCTCTAGCACCTTTAGAAACATTGGGAGTTCATCGGCATCAATTGCCGCGAAATGAGAAGCGCGCCGAGTCTTCAGCACGTCTTTCATGTCCACAACCAGATTGCGGTCGGCCAGGCCGCACTGGATCGCATAGCTGAAAATTTGTGAACACACCGCTTTCATGCGGTGCGCAATTTCACTGGCACCGCGCGCCTCAATTTTGCGCAGCGTTGCGATGATGTCGCGGTGCTTGAGCTCACCGATCGGCCTGTCGCCGATCTGGTCGAATATGTCGGCCTCCAGACGCAAGAGCATGTTCTTGGCTGTACGCTCACTCCATGTCGGGATCTTGTTGGTGTACCACTCGCGGGCTATCCTCTCGAAGGTGTTAGCAGCCTTGTCCGCTGCAAGGCGTTTTAAGTCGTCGCGGTACTCGGCTGGGTCAACACCCCTAGCCATCAGGCGTCGGGCTTCCAAACGCTTTTCTCGGGCCTCTAGCAGCGAAATTTCTGGGTAGTGTCCGAACGTCAGCGTATTTTCCTTGCGGTTCTTCTGGCGAAACTTGAGCCGCCAGATGCGAGAACCGGTTGTTGCGACATCAAGGAACAGACCGCCACCATCGAAGAGCTTGTAGTTCTTCTCACGCGGCTTGGCGTTTCTGACCTGAGTCTCGGTCAGCGGTGCAATGATTTTTCCCATGACAGTCTCCCTCGGCCTGATGCCGAAAACTACTTTAGACCGCGTCTGAGGGTATGGGTTGACTGTGAGAGCAAGAGCTGATCCGTATCAAGCCCCCAAAAAGGCTGGATGCAGCTGGACAGTGGAGGACGCCAGAAAACAAAAAAGCCGCTGTAGCAGGGGCTAAAGCGGCTTTTTCTGGATGATTTCGGACTTGCTCGGATCACCCAATTTGAATCCTTGGCGGAGAGAGGGGGATTCGAACCCCCGATAGGTTTGACCCTATACACGCTTTCCAGGCGTGCGACTTCAACCACTCATCCACCTCTCCTGCATTTCCCAAACCACGGGAAGCGCCGAATTATAGCAAAGATTCCAGCGAGTACCAACATTATTTGCCGGTACGTCATCACGTCAGCATGGATTCCCGCCTACGCGGGAATGACGCTGTTACGAGGTCTCTTTCAGCTGCTCCAGAATCGCCGGATTCTCCAACGTCGACACATCCTGCGTGATCGTCTCGCCCTTGGCCAGCACGCGCAGCAGGCGACGCATGATCTTGCCCGAACGCGTCTTCGGCAAGTTGTCACCGAAACGAATCTCCTTCGGCTTGGCGATCGGACCAATTTCCTTGGCCACCCAATTGCGCAACTCCAGCGCCAGCTTCTTGGCCTCATCGCCCGTCGGACGCGCCTGCTTCAGCACCACGAACGCGCAGATCGATTCACCCGTCGTGTCATCCGGCTTGCCGACCACCGCCGCTTCCGCCACCAGCGGATTGGCCACCAGCGCCGACTCAATCTCCATCGTACCCATGCGGTGACCCGACACGTTCAGCACGTCATCGATACGGCCGGTGATAGTGAAGTAACCGGTGTCCTTGTTGCGGATCGCGCCATCGCCCGCCAGGTACATTTTGCCGCCCAACTCTTCCGGGAAGTAGGACGTCTTGAAACGCTCCGGATTATTCCAGATGGTGCGGATCATCGATGGCCACGGACGTTTCACAACCAGAATACCGCCCTGCCCGTTCGGCACATCCACGCCTGCCTCGTCCACAATCGCGGCCATGATGCCCGGCAGCGGCAAGGTGCACGAACCCGGCACCATCGGCGTCGCACCTGGCAGCGGGGTGATCATGTGGCCGCCGGTTTCGGTCTGCCAGAAGGTGTCGACGATCGGGCATTTCTCGCCGCCGACTTGCGTGTAGTACCACATCCACGCTTCCGGATTGATCGGCTCGCCCACCGTGCCTAGCAGACGCAGCGACGACAGGTCGTAGTTTTTCGGGTGTACTTTCGGGTCCACGTCCGACGCCTTGATCAGCGAACGGATCGCGGTCGGCGCGGTGTAGAAGATGTTGACCTTGTGCTTGGCCACGGTTTCCCAGAAGCGGCCGGCGTTCGGGTAGGTCGGCACGCCTTCAAACACCACTTGCGTGGCGCCGACTGCGGTCGGGCCGTAGGCGATATAGCTGTGGCCGGTCACCCAGCCGATGTCGGCGGTGCACCAGTAGACGTCGGACGGTTTCAGGTCGAACGACCATTTCATCGTCAGCGCCGCCCACAGCAGGTAGCCGCCGCTGGAATGCTGCACGCCTTTTGGCGTACCGGTCGAGCCCGAGGTGTAGAGGATGAACAGCGGATGCTCGGCTTCCACCCACTCCGGCTCGCATACCGCCGACTGGCCTTCGACCAGGTCGTGCAGCCACAGGTCGCGGCCTTCTTTGAAGGCGATGGCGCCGCCGGTGCGTTTGTAGACGATGACGTCCTTGATGGTGTCGCAGCCGCCCAGCGCCAATGCTTCGTCGACGATGGCTTTCAGCGGCAGGTGTTTGCCGCCGCGCAGTTGTTCGTCGGCGGTGATGACGGCCACGGCGCCGGCGTCGATGATGCGCTCTTGCAGCGATTTGGCCGAGAAGCCGCCAAACACCACCGAGTGCGTGGCGCCGATGCGCGCGCAGGCCTGCATCGCGGCCACGCCTTCGACCGACATCGACATGTAGATGATGACGCGGTCGCCCTTTTTGATGCCGCGCGACTTCAGGCCGTTGGCGAATTTGCAGACTTTTTCGTGCAGCTCTTTGTACGATACGTGCGTCGCCTGGCCGTCGTCCGCTTCAAAGATGATGGCGGTCTTGTCGGCGTTACCGTTGTTCAGGTTGCGGTCGAGGCAGTTGTACGAGACGTTCAGCTTGCCGTCTTCAAACCATTTGTAGAACGGTGCGTTGTCTTCGTTGAGGGTTTTGGTGAAAGGCGTTTGCCAGTCCAGATGTTCTTTCGCCAGCCGCGACCAGAAGCCTTCGTAGTCGGCTTCGGCTTCCGCGCACAATGCGTTGTAGGCATCCATGCCGGACACGGCAGCCTGTGCTGCAAACGCCGCCGGTGGCGCGAAGACGCGGGATTCCTGTGGACCTTGTTGGGTGGTAGTGCTGCTCATGGTGTCTCCAAATGTTGTAATCGTTTGCTTAGCAACATAAACGGTATCGCTTACTGCGCCCTTACAGCCTTGATCATCCCCGGCGGAGGATGGCATGCCGGACAATTTTACCAATAATTCAATGCAGCGATCGGATGCGGTCGCTCGGCAGCGCGTGTAAAATGTCGGCAGTCTTCATAGTCTGCCTCATTTCCAGGAGTTTTGCCGTAATGACCGAGCCTAAACAAAAGCTGCGTCCCCTGCCCGCTTTTATTTTCATGACCCGCTGGCTGCAACTGCCGCTGTACCTGGGTCTGATCCTGGCGCAATGCGTCTACGTATTCCATTTCTGGGTCGAGCTGAAAGACTTGATCGGCGCCGCGCTCGGCAGCGATGCCGCACTCCAGCACATTCTGCAAGCGGTCGCCGTGCCCAACGCGCCGATGCCGACCAAATTGAATGAAACCACCATCATGCTGGTGGTGCTGGGCCTGATCGACGTAGTGATGATTTCGAACCTGCTGGTGATGGTGATCATCGGCGGCTACGAGACCTTTATCTCGCGCATGAATCTGGACAGCCATCCAGACCAGCCGGAGTGGCTGTCGCACGTCAACGCCTCCGTGCTGAAGACCAAGCTGGCGATGGCGATCATCGGCATTTCGTCGATCCATCTGCTCAAGACCTTTATCAACGCCAGCATCTACGATGAGAAGACGCTGCTGGCGCAAACCGGTATTCACGTTGTATTCCTGCTGTCGGCGCTGGCTATTTCTTACACCGACCGCATCACCACCGTGACGCACAACGAATCCCATTAACCCCCGCGAGAACATCATGACCATCATAAAGCAAGAAGACCTGATCGAATCCGTTGCCGCCGCGCTGCAGTACATCAGCTACTACCATCCAGCCGATTACATCGAGCACCTGGCCCGCGCCTACGAGCACGAGCAAAGCCCGGCCGCCAAAGACGCCATCGCGCAGATCCTGACCAACTCGCGCATGTGCGCCGAGGGCAAGCGTCCGATCTGCCAGGACACCGGCATCGTCAACGTCTTCCTGAAGATCGGCATGGGTGTGCGCTTTGAAGGCTTCACCGGCACCGTCACCGACGCGGTCAACGAAGGCGTGCGCCGCGCCTACAACTTCGACGACAACAAGCTGCGCGCCTCGATCGTGGCCGACCCGCACTTCGACCGCAAGAACACCAAGGACAACACGCCGGCCGTGGTCCACATGGAACTGGTCGAAGGCAATACCGTCGACGTCAAGGTCGCAGCCAAAGGCGGCGGCTCGGAAAACAAATCCAAGATGATCATGATGAATCCTTCCGATTCGCTGATCGACTGGGTACTGAAAACCGTGCCGACCATGGGCGCCGGCTGGTGCCCGCCAGGCATGCTGGGTATCGGCATCGGCGGCACCGCCGAGAAGGCCATGCTGATGGCCAAGGAAGTGCTGATGGAAGACATCGACATGTTCGAGCTGAAACAGCGCGGCCCGCAGAACAAGCTGGAAGAACTGCGTATCGAACTGTGCGACAAGATCAATGCGCTGGGCATCGGCGCGCAAGGCCTGGGCGGCCTGACCACCGTGCTGGATGTGAAGATCATGATGCACCCGACCCACGCGGCGTCCAAGCCAGTGGCGATGATCCCGAACTGCGCCGCCACCCGCCACGGCCACTTCGTGCTGGACGGCTCGGGCCCTGCCTACATGACGCCGCCACCGCTGTCGACCTGGCCTGACGTGTCGTGGGCGCCGGATACCGAGAAATCGAAACGCGTCGACCTGAACACGCTGACCAAGGAAGAAGTCGCTTCGTGGACGCCGGGCCAGACCCTGCTGCTGAACGGCAAAATGCTGACCGGCCGCGATGCCGCGCACAAGCGCATCCAGGACATGCTGGCCAAGGGCGAAGAACTGCCGGTGGACTTCAAGAACCGCGTGATCTATTACGTCGGCCCGGTCGATCCGGTGCGTGATGAAGTGGTCGGCCCAGCCGGCCCAACCACCGCCACCCGCATGGACAAGTTCACCGACATGATGCTGGAACAAACCGGCCTGATCGCGATGATCGGCAAGGCCGAGCGCGGCCCTGCTGCGATCGAGTCGATCAAGAAGCACAAGTCGGCGTACCTGATGGCGGTGGGCGGTTCGGCTTACCTGGTGTCGAAAGCCATCAAGCAATCGAAAGTGCTGGGCTTTGCCGACATGGGCATGGAAGCGATCTACGAGTTTGACGTGGTCGACATGCCGGTTACCGTGGCCGTCGATTCGCAAGGCACGTCGGTGCACAACACCGGCCCGGCGGAATGGAAGACCCGCATCGAGCAGCTCAACGTGCCTGTTGTGACTGCCTGATGCAAATCGCCCGCTCTCCCGGCTCCCCGATCGGGGTTTTTGATTCCGGCGTGGGCGGGCTGTCGGTGCTGCGCCACATCCGAGCGCAGCTGCCGCATGAAGATCTGATGTACTTCGCCGACTCCGGCCACGCGCCGTATGGCGACAAGACCGAGCAGTATGTGGTTGAGCGCGCGCTGGCGGTGACCGACTTCCTGTTGACGCACGGCGCCAAGGCGCTGGTGGTGGCCTGCAACACGGCCACCGTGGCCGCCATCAAGGCGGTGCGCGCCAGATATCCCGAATTGCCGGTGGTAGGCGTGGAGCCTGGCCTGAAACCAGCCGCTGCCGCCACGCGCAATGGCAAGGTCGGCGTGCTGGCGACGGCGCGCACGCTGAAGGGCGACAAGTTCCTGCAACTGCGCGAGCAGATCAGCGCCGCCACGCAGGCCGAGTTCCTGTTGCAGCCGGCGGTGGGCCTAGTCGATGAAATCGAAAAAGGCGACCTTGCCGCACCGGCCATCGCCGCCATGCTGGAACACTACGTTGCGCCGCTGCTTGAGCAGGGTGCCGATACGCTGGTGCTCGGCTGCACCCACTACCCGTTTGTCCGCGCCGGCATCGAACGCGTGCTGCGCGATCACGCGCGCGGCGATGTGGTGCTGATCGATACCGGTGACGCCGTGGCGCGCCAGCTGGGCCGTCTGCTGGATGCGTCCGGCTTGCCGCATGGTACGGATGGCGTCGCCACCCTGCGCGGCTACACCACCGGTGACGCGGCCGCCCTGGCGCAGGCATTTGCCGACTTGCTGGACCTGAAGCCGGCGGTGGAAAAGGTTGATGTTTAGGTCATCTTCAAGTTTCGAAAATTAAATTTGCAGGAATCGAAACTGGCTTGTATAATTCTGGCTCGTTGTTCAGCAGTAGTTAAACAGCGAGTAGTAGTAAGACAGTGGTGGCTGTAGCTCAGTTGGTAGAGTCCAGGATTGTGATTCCTGTTGTCGTGGGTTCGAGCCCCATCAGCCACCCCAAAGAATTAAGTGAAAAGCCCAGTCTCCAGACTGGGCTTTTTGCGTTTCAGGCCGGCGCTTGATGCACCTCCACGCCCGCACCCACAGCGGCATGTACGCTGCCCCGATAACAAGACGGAGGCTGCTATGGCGCACAGGAGCTTGCTTGACATCGAATCAGAGAGGCCAGATGATCGTTCATCTTCTGCAGAAAGAAAGTCTGCGGCCATGGACGATCTCATCACGTCGGTTGCGGTTATCAAATCCAATTACGCGACCAAGGAAGAACTGTCGATTGCAAGCGGCAAACTGGATGCCATTCTGAGTCTCCAGCACACCTACGCTACCAAAGAAGAGCTAGCCGTCGTAAATGGCAAGCTGGATGTCCTACTCAGTCTTCAGCACACCTATGCCACCAAGGAAGAGCTAGCAGTCTTAAACGGCAAGCTGGATGTCCTGCTCAGCCTTCAGCATACCTATGCCACCAAGGCAGAACTGGCCGATGCCGTCTACCAACTCACCTGGCGCATGGCGGGCTTCGCCGTGGCGATCATTGGCGCCATGGTGGCTTGCGTGCGTTATCTCTAGGTTTTGCTGGCGGCGCGCTGGGCGTGGATTTGGGCGGCGATTTTATCCAGCGTATTCATCACGGTGCCGGGATTGAAGGGTTTGACGATGTAGCCCTTGGCGCCGTTGCGCAGCGATTGTTCGACCGTGCTGCGGTCGGTGCTGGCAGTGACCATCAGCACGGCGGCCTTGGGCTGCTTCTCGCTGATCCAGTTCAACAGCTCCAGGCCGTTCCCGTCCGGCATCACCACATCCAGGCAAATGATGTCGGCGCGGAGCGAACGCAACCGTAATCGCGCGGATTCGGCAGTGCCGGCATCGCCTACCACATCGTAGTTATCGCCCTGGATAATCACGCGCAACAGGCTGCGCGTCATTTCGTTGTCGTCAATGATGAAAACGCTTAGTCCCTGGTGTGCTGGCATGCCCGCCTCCCGTCGCTATCATGTTGCCAACTATAACCGAATGTCCTTACTAATGCGTAACGTTACAACATTTTGACCACGTCTATTGCCCGTTGGAACTAGGTTAACGCTACAATAGAACGGTCGTTTGCATCCCCATGCAAAACCCCCGCCTAGCTCGACTTATCCCCTGAAAACGCGTAAGTGTATGTCCCAAGAAAAACCTATTATTGAAGTCAGCACCTATAGCAAAGACACGCCGATTGGCCGTCCAGATACCGACGGTCGCGCCGCAGTCTTTGTTCCTTCCGAAGCGTTTGACGCCGGCAACAACGCCGCCATCCGCATGGGCTCCGGCATCGTTGGTTTCGGCAACCCGGATGGCACGCTGACCGTGTATTTCGAAGCCAACCGCTTCGACGAAACCAGCCTGCACAAGTGGGAAAACAAGGCGCGCAAGGCCTATGACCGCATGGTCATGGGCGCCCCTACCGTCTCCAAGGCCAAGATCAGCGCCAGCATGCTGGAACAGATCGGCATCATCGATGGCATGGGCATCCACCTGAAGCAACCGGAACGCCTGCAGCAGTGGCTGACCGTGTCCAACGCGCTCGACACCGCCCCGGCCGGACCGGTCACGCTGTGGAAAACCAAATAAGTTGTTGAAAAGCTAGAGACGAGCTTTTGTCCTACATTTTGTCGGACATTCGGCTGATGCCTGAAATGCGGGT
This sequence comes from Duganella levis, assembly GCF_009857605.1. GTDB lineage: Bacteria > Pseudomonadota > Gammaproteobacteria > Burkholderiales > Burkholderiaceae_D > Rugamonas > Rugamonas levis. Next base: position 162,363 of record NZ_WWCT01000003.1, read on the forward strand.
CGTGGACTATCCTGAAGTCATTCCAGTCCCACCTTCTTTCAGGAGCCCGTCATGGCACGCTATTTACACATCGCATTTGGTGCTTTGCTGCTTGTCGTGGCAGGCGCTTCGGCTTACGAGTTATGCTCGGAAAACGTACTAAGCCAGGCATCGATCTACGTGCTGCGTTAAGCAGCGCCATAAAAAAATCCCGCTGTGCGCCCGAAGGCGCCAGCGGGATTTTTTACGTCCGTAACTGATTAACGGCGGTGATAGCCACCACCCCAGCCGCGACCGCCCCAACCGCGGCCACCGCCACAGCACCAGCGGCCGAACGAGAAGTCGAGGCCGATCGATACCGGCGGGTAATAATACGATGGCGCCGGAGCGTAATACACCGGCGCCGGCGCGTAGTAGGTCGGCTGCGTCACATAGACCGTGCTGGTGCTGTAAGCCGGCTCGGTGCTGTAGACCACGCGCGACTGCTGCTGCGGCTGCGGCGGCAGTTCCTCGGTCCACGTGCCCGATTGCGCTTGCGAACCCGACGGCAGCACCGACACGGTGTGCCATTGATACGGGTCCTGCACGCGGGCAGTGGTGTAATAAGCTGGACGCTGCGTAGCGCAGCCGGTCAGCGCCGCCAGCGCGGCAACGGCGATAACAAAAGTTTTCATGGCGGTTTTCTCCTCAATCCAGATCGTACTATATAAGGAACTCGCGTGGCACTCTTGCGCCATTACAGTTGCTTACAACAGTCATGACAGCCGAAAAAAAAGGAACCGCAGTCGGTTCCTTTTTGCTCAGCACGCGGCCGCCTTCAGCCAGATTAGTCCAGTTTCCAGGCGTAATCAACCTTGGTCCAGGTTTCGGCCGGAGCGCCGTCCTTGGTGCCCGGTTTGAACTTGCAGGCGCTCAGCGCCTTGATGGCAGCCTTGTCCAGATTCTTGAAACCGCTGCTTTTGTCGACTTTGGAATCAGCAACGCTACCGTCCGGCTTGACCAGGAAGGACATCGACACGGTACCCTGCTCTTCATTCATCAGGGAGGCTTTTGGATACTCAGCCTTGCAGTTCTTGGCATCGAACGATGCAGGAACTTCGGCGGCAAAAGCGGTGCCCGACATCAGCACTGCTGCGATCACACTCAACCAACGCTTATTTGTAAACATCTGATTTCCCCAAAAGTGTAAGAATCCGGCGTGCAGGCTCTACCCATGCAGAGCCTGTTTGAGACTAATTACAGCTTCCAGCTGTAGTCGACCTTGGTCCAGGTCTGGGCTACAGCGCCATCCTTGGTGCCTGGTTTGAATTTGCAGGCGCTCAGTGCCTTCAGCGCGGCTTTGTCGAGGTTTTTGTAACCGCTCGACTTTTCCACTTTGGAATCCATCACGTTGCCGTCGGCGCCGACCAGGAAGGCCATCGAAACGTCGCCCTGCTCTTCGTTCAGCAGCGAGGCTTTTGGATATTCCGCTTTGCAGTTTTTGTCGGACAGCGAGGCTGGCACTTCAGCAGCAAACACAGCCGAGGTGGCGACGGACAGGATGACAGCGGCGAATACAGACTTGTTCATATTACGATTTCCCAACAATTTGTTATTAATGACTGGTTAAACGAACTCCACAGCGGGCCATCTGTCCACAACAGCGGACGGCAGACTGCGGCAAATATTTTTCAGAACTGCTTAGAACTCTTCCCACTCATCGCTGCCGGCGGCGCTGGCTGCTGCGGCGACTTTTTTCGGTTTGGCGGCCGGTGCAGGCGCTGGCTTGGCAGCCAGTTTCTTCACTGGCGTACGGGCGGCAGCGATCGGCTTGACCACGGCTGCTCTGGTGGCCATTGCGGGCGCTGCCACTGGCGCGCGCTCCTCGCCTTCCACCAATTTGAAGACACTGACCACGCGCGACAGCTCGCTGGCCTGATCTTGCAAACTTTGTGCTGCGGCGGCGGCTTCTTCCACCAGCGCGGCATTTTGTTGGGTCATGCTGTCCATCTCGATGATCGACTGGTTGACCTGGGCGATACCGGCGCTCTGCTCCTGGCTGGCGTTGGCGATCTCGCTCATGATGTCGGTCACGCGGCGTACCGAGGACACTACCTCGTCCATCGTCACACCGGCCTGGCCGACCAGCTTGGTGCCGGCGCCGACCTTCTCGACCGAATCATCGATCAGCATCTTGATTTCTTTTGCTGCACCGGCCGAACGTTGCGCCAGGTTACGCACTTCCGACGCCACCACGGCGAAGCCACGGCCTTGCTCACCGGCACGGGCTGCTTCCACGGCGGCGTTCAGCGCCAGGATGTTGGTCTGGAAGGCGATGCCATCGATCACGCCGATGATGTCGACAATTTTCTTGGCCGAGGCGTCGATCGAGCTCATGGTGTCGACTACTTGCGAGACCACCTGGCCACCCTTGACGGCCACATCCGAAGCGGCCGAGGCCAGCTGGTTGGCTTCACGGGCATTGTCGGCGTTCTGTTTCACGGTCGAGGTCAGCTCGTCCATGGCCGACGCGGTTTTTTCCAGCGACGATGCCTGCATTTCGGTACGCGACGACAGGTCGACGTTACCGGCGGCGATTTCACGCGAGGCGGTGCCGATGGTTTCGGTACCGGTGCGCACCTGGCTGACGATGTCGCGCAGGCTGTTGCGCATTTCACGCATTTCCACGACCAGGCTGTTCTTGTCAGCGCCGGTGGTGTTGATCGAAATCGACAGGTCGCCGGCGGCGATGCTGCCGGCGATCGAGGCGGTGTAGTCCGGCTCGCCGCCCAGCTGCTTCAGCAGGCCGCGGGTGATGACCAGTGCAGCCACCACCGAGATCGCCACAGCCAGCAGGCCCATGATGATCATGAAGGTACGGGCGCTGGAGAAGCCATTGGCGGCATCCACCTGCATCTGCGCGTTCATCTTGTCTTCCAGCGCGCCCAGTTGTTCCAGCGCGGTCATCCATTTTTTCTGGGCAGGACGAATTTCTTTCACCAGCACGCGGGTGGCTTCTTCAGGCTTGCTGGCCAGCCACAGTTCCGACGCCTTGGCAATCGCCGGCATCGCCACGGCTTCCGCTTCCTTGACCGCGACCAGCAGCGTTTTTTCTTCCGGCAGCGATTCCTGCGCGAACTGCTTGCTCAGCTTGTCCTGGAACTCGGTATAGGTGCCCGACAGTTCCTTGATGCGTTTCATGTCCTGTTCCATGTCGGCCGGATCGGCGATCATGGTCAGCACGCGCAGCGAGTTGATGCGCTCGGCGACGTTGTTGCGCATATCCAGCACCAGGCGGGAGACGACGTTGTTGACGCTGATGACGTGGTCCAGACGGTTCTGGATCTGCGACATGCGCAGGATGCCGACAGCAGTCACGGCCACCAGGAATACCAGCACCAGGGCAAATCCGAGGCCCAGGCGGGTACCGACTTTCATTTTTGCTAAATTCATTTCGTCTTCTTCTTAAGTGACACAGTTGATAGAAGTTGCCATGGATGACACAACGCTTGGGATGTCATCGGAACAAAACCCTTGCTGCTAAGTAATAAGCTGTGACAGTAGCAAACAATGACTGCGAATGCAAAAATTTGCAGCTCCACCAGCAGCCTGCGTGTAGTTTTTTGGAACCCCAATACATCACGAAAGTCGGTGGATATGTGTGTATATTCAGGAATTATAGATGCAAATTTTGCCTCAAAGCAAGCAATTACTGCCCGGAAAATACGCAAACGAACTTTCTGTGTGGAAATGCCACCACAGCCAATGAAAGTTTGTCAATATACGTAGTTCTACGCAGCAATACGCAGTCGGGCTGCGGCTTCGAGCAGGAGATTGGCGTCGCCAAGGGCGAGCTTTTTGGAGTCGGACAAAGTCTGACGGAAGGCACGGGCGCCCGGCAGGCCGGTCATGATGCCGAGCATATGACGGGTGATGGAATTGAGCTTGAGGCCGAGCGGGCCGTACTGCGCCAGTTGGGCCTGGATGTAGGGAATCATGGCTTCCAGCACCTGGTCGCGGGTCAACGGCGCGCTGGTGTCGCCGTAATAGCGCTGGTCGAAATTGGCCATCACGAACGGGTTGTGATACGCCTCGCGGCCCAGCATCACGCCGTCCAGATGCTTCAGGTGCTCATCGATTTCGGCTTCGGTCTTGATGCCGCCATTGATAATGATTTCGAAGTCAGGGAAATCGCGCTTGAGCTGGTAGGCATACTCATACTTCAGCGGCGGGATTTCGCGGTTTTCCTTCGGCGACAGCCCTTTCAGGATCGCATTGCGGGCGTGGACGATGAAAGTAGTACAACCGGCATCCGCCACTTTACCGACGAAATCGCGGACGAAGTCGTAACTTTGCACGTCGTTGATGCCGATGCGGTGCTTGACGGTGACATCGATCGAGACCGCGTCGCGCATCGCCTTGACGCAGTCGGCCACCAGTTCCGGCTCGGCCATCAGGCAGGCGCCGAAAGCGCCCTTCTGCACGCGTTCGGACGGGCAACCGCAGTTGAGGTTGATCTCGTCGTAGCCCCACTTCTCGCCCAGCTTGGCGCTGGTGGCCAGGTCGGTCGGGTCGCTGCCGCCCAGTTGCAGGGCCACCGGATGTTCTTCCTCGTTGAAGCGCAGGTGACGTTCGACGTCGCCATACACCAGCGCGCCGGTGGTCACCATCTCGGTGTACAGCCAGGTGTGCTTGCTGATATGGCGGTGGAACACGCGGCAGTGGCGGTCAGTCCAATCCATCATCGGCGCCACGGACAGGCGGCGGCTTGGCACTACGGGTGCTTGGTCGGCGGTCGGCAGAGTGATGATGGTCATGATGGCTACGCAGTGGAATCGCGGAAGGGTCGACATTATAGCGCAACTTCAGTTACCCTTACCGGACACCTCCCCAAGCAAGGACGCCAGCCGTGCGGTTGTCACTCACTTCCAGTGCGTTCTTCGCCGCACTGCTGCTGGCAAATGCCCCGGTGCGGGCCACCGAAACCATCACCTGGATGATGTCGGACTTTCCGCCGGTCGGCGAACTCATCGACGGCAAGCCTGGTAACGGCATGGCGGATCAGGTAGTCCGCTACCTGGTCGCAGATCGCCTCGGGCCAGCACGCCTGCTTTGCCAACGCGCTGCGCACACCCGACCGGGAAAAGCTGGCTTATTTCCGCAACGCCTACCTGCTGCCCCCACCGCAACCGATCGTCCGGCCATGCTGGCCCTGAACCGCGCCGATTACACCATCGAACTGGACTTTGTGATGACCCACGCCATCCTGCAAAGTCCGGAACTGGCCAGCCTGAAATCGCTACCGCTGGCCGGCGGACCGGGATTGCTGGTGGGTGGCATTGCCTGTCCGCGCACGGCCTGGGGCCGTGAGGCGATCCGCCACATCGATACTTTGCTGGCCTCGCCGGAAGGCGCCGCCGCGCTGTCGCAGGCGCAGATGCGCTGGATCAGCAAGGATGCCACGCAGCGTTATGGCGCCGCCATGAAGGAGTTCTTCCGCCAGCTGGAAACGCCTCAGGTGCAGGAATACCGCCGTTAAACGCTGATATTCTTGCATATTCCGCCATATTCACCTTTCTATTCTTGCATGAATACCCAAGAATACGCCTCATGTTCACCGTGGAAAGGCCTTGAGTATGAATTTTGGAGAGAAGCTGAAACAGATCCGCACCGATCAAAATCTGACGCAGCCGCAGTTTGCGGAAGCGATCGGCATCGAGCAGTCGTATCTGTCGAAACTGGAAAATGACAAGTCGCAGCCATCGGCAGACATGTTCAGCGCTATCGTCAAGGCGCTGCAGCTGACGCCGGGTGATTTGCTGGCCGATATCGACCGCACCATCCTGCAAAGCTCGTTGCGCCACATTCCGGAAGTCAGCCAGTTCCTCAACGGCGAGGTGCAGCGCCGTTTGCACGACGCCCGCAAATACATCTGGGCGGCGGCCGCCACCTGCCTGCTCGGCTTCGCGATGATGCTGGCCGCCAACGACGGCATCTTCTTCGCCAATAATCTGTACAAATATAAGTCGCAGGGCGTGATTCTGGAGGGCGAGTCGGACCAGATCTTCGAACAGTTCCCTAAAATCGAGAGTCTGAAAATGGCTGCCCACACGATCACCACGGAAGAATCGCTGAAATCGCAGGCCGACTTCGAAGCCAACCGCGTCAAGGTGCAGACCATCGAAGTCTGGGGCAATCGCGGCGGGGTGTTTTTCGAGCCGGCAGCCCACGGCAAGCGCAAGTTCGACCTGATCGACGTGACTTATGTGCATCCGATGCAAAACAAGATCCTGCAATACCTCGGCGCCCTACTGATGTTTAGCGGATTCCTGCTAGCGGTAGTGGAATGGCGCATGCGCAAAGCCGGTGGAGGTCACCATGTCGCAGCTTAAGACCTTCTTTGCCGGCGCCGCCACCATGGCCGGCGGCCTGATCGCAGTCGTCCTGCTGACCGGCGCGCGCGATCCAGGCAAGCATGCCGAGTTTGACGAAATCACCGTCGGCCGCATCAACATCGTCGAGCCGGACGGCACCAGGCGGCTGGTGATTTCCAACCGCGCGCAATTCCCCGGCGACTTCATGCAAGGCAAGGAAGGCGCGCGGCCCGATCGCCGCGCCTTCGCCGGCATGCTGTTCGTCAACGACGAAGGCACCGAGAACGGTGGCCTGATCCAGAAAGGCAGCATCAGCGACGACGGCAAGGTCTCGTCCGGTCTGTCGCTGACCTTCGACCGCTTCCGCCAGGACCAGGCGCTACAGCTGCTGAATAACGATAGCGCCAACCACCAGCAAACCGGCGTCAAAATCAACGACGTGCCCTACTTCCAGAAAACCTCGATGGCCGACATCCAGCGCTTCGGCGAAGAAGCGCGCAAGCTGCCGGCCGAGCAGCGCGAGGCCTACTGGCAAAAACTGAGTGATGAAGAACGCCTGAGCGTCAACCGCATCTGGCTGGGCAACACGCGCGACAAAGGCTCGGCGCTGCAACTGAAGGACGCCCAGGGCCGCGTGCGCATGATGCTGCTGGTCAGCGCCGACGGCCCGCCACTGATCCAGATGCTGGACGAACACGGCAAAGTCAGCAAAACGATTTCGCCGACCTCCAAGGATTAAGCGAACGGCAGCGTCACCAGGCCGACCAGGTAGCGCGCCGCCTGCGCGCCGGGATTGACGTAGGTGATGGGCTGGTCTTCGCGCATGGCCAGGCAATCGCCCGGTTGCAGGCGCCAGGAACCATCGCCGGCGGTGATGTCCATTACGCCCTCCAGCAGCCACACTTGCTGATAAACGTCGGCCTCGCGCCGCACCTGGTCGTAGGCGACGCGCTGCCCCGGCGGAAAAACAACTTCCACCAGTTGCAGCGGCGAGCGCGCCGCCGGTGACAACTGCCGCCGCACGTAGCCGGACGCCGGATCGGTCCACACCGCCTGCGTATCGGCTGTGCTCAACGGCGACGGCGCGGCCGGTGCATCGGCCCCTGCTTCGAACAGCGAAGCCAGCGTGACGCCCAGTGCGCCGGCCAGCTTGTCCAGCACGGTGGCGGTGGCGCTGCTCTCGCCGCGCTCGATCAGCGAAATATTGGAGCGGCTGACACCGCTGCGATCGGCCAAGGCCGTCAGCGACAACTGGCGCGCCTCGCGCAAGGCCAGCACGCGGCTGGCGATTAATTTGTTGATATCCATGAAATCCATTATACTGGATTAAATCATCCAATAAACTGTCCATCATGCAAATCGCCTTCGAAACGCCCAACCAGCCGGATGTCATCGCCCTGATCGCCGATCTCGATGCTTACCATCTGACCTTGTACCCGCCGGAATCCGTCTACGCCCTCGACCTGAACGCACTGATGCAGCCGGAAGTAAAGTTCGCCGTGGCGCGCGGCGTGGACGGTGTGATCGCAGGCTGCGCCGCCGTGGTGCTGTCGCCGGAATATGGCGAGATCAAGCGTATGTACGTGCATCCCGCCGCACGCGGCCAGGGACTGGCGCGTCGGCTGATGGACACGCTGGAACAGGCCGCGCGCGATGCCGGCTGTCCGCTGATGGTGCTGGAAACCGGGCCGTCGCAGCCGGAAGCGATCGCTCTCTACCAGCGCCACGGCTTCGCGCAGTGTGCTCCTTACGGTGGCTATCCGGATGACCCGTACAGCGTCTTCATGCGCAAGCCCTTGGTGTGAACCGCCGCTAAATCCATCAAAAAACGCAAGCGGCTATACTGCGGCGATATGCTTACCGCAGGATAGAAAATGTCGACCACCACGCCACCCCTTGCGCTGCCGCTGAGCGTCATCCCCGCCGACATCCGCAGCGCCCAGGACTACGCCGCGCTGGCGCCGCACTTCATGGCGCCGTCGCATCTGGCCTACATCAGCGGCGGCAGCGGCTACGGCCTCAGCGTGGCCGCCAATGTGACGGCCTTCGAGCAGTGGGCCATCTACCCGCGCCTGCTGCGCGACGTCAGCCATGGCCACACGCGCATCCGCCTGGCCGGTGACGACTACGCGCATCCCTTCTTCCTGGCGCCAGTGGCCTTCCACAAGCTGGCGCACGCCGGCGGCGAAGTGGAAACCGCGCGCGCCGCGCAAGCCATCGATACCTGCATGATCGCCAGCACGCAATCCGCCTGCTCGCTGGAAGACACCGCCGCCGCTGCCGGTCCGCAACGCTGGTTCCAGCCGTATCTGCTGCCGCAGCGCGCACACACGCTGGACCTGCTGCGCCGCGCCGAAGCGGCCGGCTACCGCGCCATCGTGCTGACCGTGGATGCGCCGATTCAGGTCGCCAACCGCCGCGCGCTGGCGGCCAGGTTCCAGCTGCCGTCCGACGTCAGCGCCGTCAACCTGCGCGGCTACGACACCATGCCGCGCTTCGCCGGCAATGGCGACGGCGAAAGCCGCTTCTTCCAGGGCGCCATGCGCGGCGCGCCCAGCTGGGATGACATCCGTTGGGTGATGAGCCAAACCACGCTGCCGGTGTGGGTCAAAGGCGTACTGCATCCGGATGATGCGGTGGCGTTGCGCGACGCCGGCGTGGCCGGTATCGCCGTCTCCAACCACGGCGGCCGCAGCCTCGACGGCGCACCATCCGGACTGGACGTGCTGCCGGCGATACGCGCCGCCGTCGGCGCCGATTTGCCGTTGATGTATGACGGCGGCATCCAGTCGGGCAGCGACGCCTTCAAGGCGCTGGCCCTGGGCGCCAACGCGGTGGCGGTGGGGAGGTTGCAACTGTACGCGCTGAGCGTGGCCGGCGCGCTGGGCGTGGCCCATATGCTCAAGCTGCTGCGGGAAGAACTGGAAATCTGCATGGCGATGGCCGGTTGCGCCACCATCAGCGAGATCAACCGCGGCGCCCTGCTCCCGCAGGCACGCCGCCGCGATTAAGCACCCTGATTAAGCGCCCTTCTTCTTGCCGTTCACCACGGCCAGCTTGGGCGCCGCCGGACCGAAGATATCGGCAATCCGCTCCAGCCGTGTGGCCGCGTCGCCGACCAGCGTGCCAGTGGCGCCTGCCACCTGGCGGACGATGCCCAACGCGTTGGTGCGCGCTTCCGGTTCTTCCGGCAACAGCAGCGGCAGGTCGGCCAGCGCGGCCGCCTCGTTCAGTTGCAACATCACATACTGTTCGCGCACAATCTGCTTCAGCGAGGTCACGCTCATTTCCTTGTCATCCGAAGTGCGCAGGCGCAGCTGGCGTATTGCCGCAAACGCGCGCTCGTCGGCCGCACTCATTTCCGGACTGCGGAAAATGTACAGCAAGCCGCGGATGATGGCCTCGGTCAGGCCGCCTTCTTTGGTCTTCAGCGCCGCTGCCGCGCGGTTGGCGGTGGTCGCCGCTTCGCGTGCGATGTCACGGCCGATGCGGCGCGGCTTGCCGCCATCCGTGCTCAGCCCAACCAGCGCCTGTAACACCGGCGAACCGTAGACGCCGAGGAAGATGCTCTCGGTGGCCTGGTCGCGGATATCGCGGTAGCGGTCCAGCGACTCGACGATCTGCTTCGACCACGCCTCCTGCATCTGCAGGAACACATTGTCCTTGGCCACCGGCCGGCGTTCGGCGCGCACCTTTTCGGCCAGCGCCGGGATATTGTTCAGCAGCGGATTCTTGCTGGAGAACGCCGTGTAGCGGCGGCGCAGCGGATGCGCCTCGCGCTGTTGTTCGGCACTGGTTTCGGTGACCAGGCTTTTGACGATCGGACTGGCGAAGGTCTGGTACAAACCCTTGTTGATTTCCGACACGCGGGCGACGGTGGCAAAGCGGCGTTCGTCGGCCACATCGTTGCCGCCCAGTGCGCGCAGCGCATCCAGGTTGCGGCGCTCGAAACGCATCACGTAATCGCCGGCCGCCAGGTCGCCGGCGGCGATTTCCGCCTGCAGCATTTCCTCGTCTTTATCGAGGAACACCGCCTCGTACAGGCCGGGCGGCATGATGTCGATCATGTCCATCGCGGCAGTAAATTCCTCGTGCTCCTTGTTGGCCACCGAGGCCGATACGAAGATGCCCAGGTGGCCTATGCTCTGGTGCATGGAATAGATGATGGTCTGGCCGCCGGCCACCAGCGCCGCGTCGTCTTCGTACAGGTCCAGTACCCAGCCCAGCGCCTGCTGCGGCGGCGTGATGTCGTCGCCCCACGAGCAGAACACCACAATCGGCGACTTCACGTTGCGCAGGTCGATGCGGTGGCCGGCGCTGTCGAGCAGCGCGGCGTCGCTCAGGCGGTTGCCGACGAACAGCGAGTCGGCGATGTACTGCATCTCGCCGGCGTTCAGCAGCACCGGATTGCCCCACCATTTTTCAAAGTCGAGGAAGCGCTGCGCTTCGGTATCGATCTTGGAGTAGACGTTGTAGTTCTTGCTCCACAGTGTATTAGACGGATTCATCTTCTCGAAGTTTTCGACCAGCTGCGCGCCGTCGAAAATGCCGTTGCCCAGATCGCCGGCCAGCGCCGTCATCCAGGTGCCGCCGAGAATGCCGCCGAGGTAGCGCAGCGGATTCTTGCCGCGCACGCCGGCCCAATAAGACAGCGGCGCACCAGCCAGCACCAGCGGTCCGACCAGGTCCGGGTTCAGCGCGCTGGTCATCATGATCTGCCAGCCGGCCTGGCAGTTGCCGATCAGCGCCGGCTTGCCATCAGCCTGCGGATGCAGCTCGGCCACCTTGGCGATGAATAGCGCTTCGGCGCGGCACACATCTTCAATCGTCTGGCCGGGTACCGGATGCGGCGTGAAGCCGACGAAATAACAAGGATGACCGGCCTTCAGCACCACGCCGATTTCACTGTCATGCTTCATGCCGCCGATGCCGGGACCATGGCCGGCGCGCGGATCGAACACGATAAACGGGCGCTTGGTCGGATCGGGCTGGACGCCGTCCGGCTGCTGGATATGCAGCAGGCCGTAGTTGACCGGGCGCTCCAGCTGGCGGCCGTCCATCACCACGTCAAAGGCAAACGTCAGTACGTGCGGCGCGGTCTGCTCGGCACGGTGGTTGCGTTCATCGCCGCGTTGCCGCAGCACGTCCATGAACAGGACCGAGCGCTGCGCAGCGTCGATCCAGTAATCGCTTGCCTGCTGGGCAAGGTTGAAGGGATTGCCTGGCCAATTCAGCCAGGGATTGCTCTTGTCTTCGCTCACCGGGATCCTCCGTTGCGTTTATGCTGCCACGCACAAAAGTACCCCAGCGGAACGGAAAAGGCAAACAAAAACCGCAGCCGAGGCTGCGGTTTCTGGTGAAGTGGCGCCCAGTTGCCGGCGCCATTACACAGGGCTTAGAACTTGTGGTTGTATTCCACCGTGAACTTGGCATAACGTGGCGATTGGTAGTTCATCGCTTCGTTGTATTTTGCCGTGATCACGCTGCTGTCGCCATCATCGTAGGTTGGGTTGTTGCTCAGTGCAACCTGGTTGTTGAAGACGTTAAACACGTCCACTTTCACCGTCAAACCTTTGATCAGTTGTGGCGAGTAAGCCAGGTTCAGATCCAGACGTTTTTCCCAAGGCATGCGACCGATGCTGCCGCGTGGGCTTGGCTTGTCGCCGCAGTAGTAGTACTCGGCGCCATAGCCTGGGCCAAAGTATTCCTGGCCCAGTGGGTAGGCTGGATTGCTGCCGTTGTCGGACGCATCGTTGGTACCCAGGCACAGCTTAGGACGACCCGATTGCAGCAGCGCGAACGCACCGACGGTCACTTCCGGCGTCACCTGGTAGAAGCCGAACATCTTCAGCTGGTGCTTGCGGTCGTTTGGCAGCAGGCCATCCGAACCAGGCGCGAACTCTGGGAAGTCCCAGGCTGCCGAAGTGCCGACGTCTTTCTGGCCGGTATCCGAACGGGTCTGGCCTTCCATGTTGCCGGAGTTACGCGACAGCGTGTAGTTGATGCGGCCATACCAGCCGTTGCGCATTGGGTGCTCGGCGAAGAAGTCCAGTGCGGCGTAGGTACGCTTGGCTTCAGGCTCGCCGATTTCGGCAGCGGTGAAGTGAGCGATCTGGCCCTTGCCGGTCACGACCGGGTTACCGGCTGCATCGTTACCGTCCACCCACAGGCTGACATCGCGGCCCGGGTTGTAGATGAAGCAGTTGACGGCGCCCTGGTTCTGGATGTCGATGCCATGTTCGGCAGCGAATTTCAGAATTGGACGGGTGTCGCAGCTGTCATCGATACCAGCGCCCAGTTTGCGGTAGGTACCTTTGACGCCGAAGTTCAGGTCAGCGCTGTAGGCTTTTTCGAAGCCCAGCGTGATTTCGTCCTGATAGTTAGGCTTCAGGTCGGCAGCCACCACCGATTGGATGTTCTTCGCCTGGCCATATTCGCCATCGGACGATACCGGGGTGTTGACAGCGCGCACGCCCAGCGGTGCACCAGTGGTCGGATCGATGCCGGTGTAGGTGAACTCCTGGGTGGTGTAGGTCGAACGGCTGGCGGCACGGGCGGCGACTGCGGTTGGCAGTTGCAGGTAGTAACGGCCAGCGCTACCGTAGACTTTCAGCGAGCTGTCGCCATTCACGTCCCACGAAGCCGACACGCGTGGCGCCACTTCGTGCTTCATGTCAACGAACTTGGCGCCGTCGCCGGTCGAGTTGCTGTACGAGTCATTACGCAGACCCAGCGTCAGCAGCAGGTCCTTGCGCACTTGCCAGCGGTCTTCGATGTACTGCGCCGACTGCTTGGCCGAAGCCGAGGTCAGCGAGTTGAAGATCGATTGCGACACGTAATAACCAGCGGTACCGGAGCCGCCGAAGTCGGCGACGTTGCCTGGACGGGCGCCGGACAGGTTGATCGGCAGGCCAACGTTGGCGGCGCCAACGTATTTATACGCCCACGACGAACCGCCACTGCGGACCTGACCGGCAGCCGATGTATTCAGCTTGGCGGAGTCGATACCGGCGCGCAGCGTGTGGTTGTCCAGCTTGTATTCCAGATCGAAACGTGCCGCTTTGGTTTCATCTTCGCCAGGGCTGCTGATATAGCCAGGGAAGATGTTGTAGTTGCGGTACAGCGCAGGATCAATCGCGCCCCACTTGGCGGTGGTGCCGTAGGTAATGGTCGGCGGTACGCCACCGGTGCCGGCGTTGGCGCCCAGCGCTTCGTAGCTGATGCCGTGCTTGCTCTTCAGTACGCCGTACAGGCCGGTGATCACCAGGTTATCGGTCAGGTTGCCGGTGTACTTCAGCATGTTGACGGTGGCGCCTGGGGTGCCTGGGAATTCAGGATCGGTTGGGCCCAGGTTTTTGCCCACGGCCGACGAATACAGCTGGCCGTTCGGCACGCCATCGAGTTGCGCGGCAGCGTTAGGATTATTTGGATTCAGCGTATAGCCGTATTGCTGGTAGCGGGTCTGGCTGCTGTCGCCGGCCGTGGTGAATTCCAGGCGGTGATCGTCATTGATGTTCCAGTCCAGCTTACCCAACCAGCGGTTTTCCTGCGAACGGTTCTTGGCGTAGCCGCTCTGGTTGATGGTAGCCGGATTGGTCACCGAGGTCGAGCTGACATACGCATCCTTGCCGATGGTCTGATCGCCGGCAATGAACATGAACAGCTTGTCCTTGATGATCGGACCGCCCAGGTAGGCGCCGTACTGGGTGCTGCTGACCGAACGGTTGTCGCGGCGCACGTCCAGTTTGCCGTCGGTGGCGGCGTTGTTCACGTCGCCGGTGTTGGCGTAGTTGTAGTTGTGATACGCGGCGCGCATGCTGGCTGGCTCGATGCTGTACATCGCGCCGCCTTCCCAGGTGTTGGTGCCGCTCTTCGACGTTACGCTCAGCACGCCGCCGATCGAACGGCCGTACTCGGCGCCGAAGCCGCCGGTCATCACCGACGCCTGCTGGATCGCGCCAAATGGCAGTTCCATCGAGCCCAACTGGCTCAGCGGATTGGTGATCGGGAAACCGTTCAGGTAGAACGCATTTTCCGACGCGCCCGAACCGCCGAACGACGAGGTATTGCCGAAGGCGGAATCGGCACGGGTGGTATTCGGGGCCAGCAACACGATGGCGTTCAGCGTCTGGGCGACTGGCAGTTTTTCCAGTTCCTTGGCGGTGAAGATGGCGCCATTGTTGGTGTTGGAGACGTCGATGCGGTTGCGGCGACCGGTCACTTGCACGGCCTGGACAGCAGCAGCGGTGAAGGAAGCGTTGGCGCCTTGGCCGGCGTAGACGTCGACTTCAGTGGTTTGAGCAACTTTGCCATCGCGCAGCAGTTCCACGCGGTAGTGGCCGGCTGGCAGCGCGGTTGCCTGGTAACGGCCGCTGGCGTCCAGGTTGATGGCACGCTTCAGACCGGTCTCAGTGTTGGTCAACGATACCGAGGCGCCGGCTGGCGCATCGATCGAGCCGTAGATGTTACCGCTGGAGTTCGACTGCGCCATAACTGGCTGGACGACACCCGCAGCGACGATAACGCTACCAAACGCGATTGTTAAGGCGCGCGCGATCACAGTTTTTCTCAACATAGTTTTTTCAATTCCCGATTAGTAGGCTGGCGGCAGTGAGTGGGTGTGTTTTCCACCGTCCAGCTTTTTTTAGTAATACGACTCTTTGTAACCAAAAAGCGCTTTTTCTACCAACTTTTAGAGAGCGTTTCTTAACAATCTAAGAATGAGCCCGTGGAATGATCAGACCATGTCGCTCAAACTGATGTCAATTGCACAGGAATAATTTCATCATTAATACAACGTTGCTGTGTTGTTTTGATGAGAAATGCACCATTTTAGTGCAATAAATCACCATTTTGTAGCGTTGATGCACCGCGATTTTTAGGCATAAATTTTACTTAACATGGTTTAACAGCGATTTAAATTAGCTTAAACAGAATAATTAGAAATTTAATTTAGTAAAATCCCCATTAACCAAAATGGTGCGCCACGCAGCCAATCCGCCGCATGCGTACCATTGTATCGGTATGCACCGTTTTGTATCGCAGGTAACGCAATGTAAATTCCTGCGTAACGCAATGTAACCAGGAGTAACGTAAAGTATCGAAAAATACCGTTAGAAATAAAAAAAACCGCCCGGTTTGCACCGGGCGGTTTCTTTAAACGCGCTCTGAGGGAGGCTTATGCTTCGCGCGAAGCCTTCTTACGCTCGTGCTCTTTCAGGAAGCGTTTGCGCAGACGGATCGATTTCGGGGTGATTTCCACCAGTTCGTCGTCGTCGATGAATTCCACGGCGTATTCCAGCGACATCTGGATCGGCGGCACCAGGCGCACGGCTTCGTCGGTACCCGAGGAACGCACGTTGGTCAGCTGCTTGCCCTTGATCGGGTTCACCACCAGATCGTTGTCGCGCGAGTGGATACCGATGATCATGCCTTCGTACACTGGGTCGTTGTGGACCACGAACATACGGCCGCGATCCTGCAGTTTCCAGATAGCGTAAGCAACAGCGGCGCCGTCGTCTTGCGAGATCAGCACGCCGTTGCGACGGCCGCCCAGTTCGCCCTTGGTGTTGTCTACTGGAGCGTAGGCGTCAAACACGTGCGACATCAGGCCGGTACCGCGGGTCAGGGTCATGAATTCGCCCTGGAAACCGATCAGGCCACGTGCTGGAATACGGTATTCCAGACGCACACGGCCTTTGCCGTCCGATTCCATGTTTTGCAGGTCGCCACGACGACGGCCCAGTTCTTCCATCACGCCGCCCTGGTTGGCTTCTTCAACGTCAACCGACAGTTGCTCGAACGGCTCATGGCGCACGCCATCCACCATTTTGAACACCACGCGTGGACGCGATACAGCCATCTCGAAACCTTCGCGACGCATGTTTTCGATCAGGATGGTCAGGTGCAGCTCGCCGCGACCCGATACTTCGAAGGTGGTGTCGTCTTCGGTTGGTGCAACGCGCAGTGCCACGTTGGCTTTCAGTTCTTTGTCCAGACGGTCGCGCAGTTGACGCGAGGTCACGAACTTGCCTTCGCGGCCAGCCAGTGGCGAGTTGTTGACCATGAAGTTCATGGTCAGGGTCGGCTCGTCGACGGTCAGCATCGGCAGCGGATCAGGGGTGTCGGTGGCGCACAGCGTCGAACCGATACCGATTTCATCGATACCGTTGATCAGGCAGATGTCGCCGGCAACAGCTTCGTCCACCAGCACGCGCTCCAGGCCCTTGAAATTCAGCACCTGGTTGATGCGGCCTTTGATTGGGGTAGCGCCTGGGCCGTTGATGACCAGAACGTCCTGGCCGACCTTGACGGTGCCGCGGTTGACGCGGCCAATGCCGATCTTGCCGACGTACGACGAGTAGTCCAGCGAGGTAATTTGCATCTGCAGCGGACCGTCCGGATTGTCGTCACGGACTGGCACGTGTTCCAGGATGGCGTCGAACAGTGGCTTCATGTCGCCTTCGCGCACGTCTTCGGTCAGGCCGGCGTAGCCGTTCAGGCCCGAAGCGTAAACGATAGGGAAGTCCAGTTGCTCGTCGGTTGCGCCCAGCTTGTCGAACAGTTCGAAGGTCTGGTTGATGGCCCAGTCAGCGCGCGCGCCCGGACGGTCAACCTTGTTGACCACGACGATCGGCTTCAGGCCCAGGGCCAGCGCTTTACGGGTCACGAAACGGGTCTGTGGCATTGGGCCTTCCTGGGCATCCACCAGCAGCAGAACCGAGTCAACCATCGACAGAACACGTTCCACTTCGCCGCCGAAGTCGGCGTGGCCTGGGGTGTCAACGATGTTGATGTGGGTGCCTTCGTACTCAACCGCGCAATTCTTCGACAGAATCGTAATGCCGCGCTCTTTTTCGAGGTCGTTCGAGTCCATCACGCGGGTATCAACCGCCTGGTTTTCGCGGAAGGTGCCGGACTGGCGCAGCAGTTGGTCAACCAGGGTGGTTTTACCGTGGTCAACGTGGGCGATGATTGCAATATTGCGAATTGCGCGTTTAGTAGTAGACATGGTCGTTATCTTGGGGAAAAACTTCAGGTGCGTACAAGTCGTACGGGTAGCCAGCTAGTATAGCATGTTGCGTTGCAACTTCATCGCTTTATTCCGCGACAAAGGCGATTAATCGTTCCGGCTGCAGGATGCTGTATTCGCCGAGGATGGCGGTGCCCAGCAGCTTGGCGTCCAGGTACACGCGCACCCTGCCCTGCTCCGCCGGCACGCTGATCGCGGGTTCCTTGCCCAGCGCCAGGCGCTGGCCATTGAGGAAACGCTTGGCCAGTTCGGCGTTCAGTTGCACCGCCGGGAAGCTGGACAACAGCGCATCGACCGGCGACAGCAGCGTCAGCGGCGCTTCGTGCGCGACCAGTTCATCCAGCGTAATCATGTGCTCGGTGGTCAGCGCGCCGACCTGCGTGCGGCGCAGCGCATTCAGATGGGCGCCGCAGCCGAGCGCTTCGCCGATGTCCTGGCCCAGCACGCGGATATAGGTGCCCTTGCTGCAGGTAACCGACAGCTTCAGGAACGGCGCTTCATACGCAATCAACTCCAGCTTGTGGATGGTGACGTCGCGCGCTTCGCGTTCCAGCGTGATGCCTTCGCGGGCGTATTCATACAACGGCTTGCCGTCGCGCTTGAGCGCCGAATACATCGGCGGCACCTGCTTGATCGGGCCGCGGAACTGCGCCAGCACGGCGTGGATCTGCTCCAGCGTGACGTTGACGTCGCGCGTATCGATCACTTCGCCTTCGGTGTCGCCGGTATCGGTGGTCTGGCCCAGGTGCACAGTGGTGTCGTAGCTCTTGTCCGCCTCCAGCAAGTCCTGCGAGAACTTGGTGGCCTCGCCGAAGCACAAAGGCAAGAGGCCAGTGGCGAACGGATCGAGGGTGCCGGTATGGCCGGCCTTCTTGGCGTTGAGCACGCGCTTGGCCTTGATCAGCGCATCGTTGCTGGAAAAGCCCACCGGTTTGTCGAGCAGCAGCACGCCGTCCACCAGATCGCGGACGCGTTTGGTACGGGCTTGATTCATTACGCTTCGCCGTCTTCCTTGCCGTCGTCCAGCGAGCGCGTGCTGTTGGCCTGGTCGATCAGCGCCGACATCGCCATGCCGCGCGCGGCCGAAGTGTCGTGCACGAAGTGCAGCTGCGGCAGCGTGTGGATATGCAGGCGCTTGCCCAGCATATTGCGAAGGTAGCCGGCGGCGGCGTGCAGGCCGGCCAGCGTGTTTTTGACCGATTCCGGATCGTCCTTCAGCATGGTGAAGAAGATTTTCGCGTGCGCGTAGTCCGGGGTGACTTGCACCTCGGCCAGCGTGATCATGCCGACGCGCGGGTCCTTGAGTTCAAAAACGATCAGTTCGGACAGGTCTTTCTGGATCTGATCGGCCACGCGCAGACCGCGCTGGGGGATGTTTTTACTATGTTTTGCCATGATGATTCCATAAACGGCAAGTGGACGGGAGCTGATGCCCCCGTCCACTTTACCAGATGCTGCTGTATGCGTCCGAAATTACAGGGTACGAGCGATTTCCTGTACTTCGAACACTTCCAGGGAGTCGCCCACCTGGATGTCGTTGTAGTTCTTCAGCGACAGGCCGCACTCCAGACCGGCGCGTACTTCTTTGGCGTCGTCCTTGAAGCGTTTGAGCGAGTCGATTTCGCCAGTCCACACCACGATGTTGTTGCGCAGCAGGCGAACCGACGACGAACGTTTGACCACGCCATCGGTGACCAGGCAACCGGCAACCGCGCCGACTTTGGACACCAGGATAACCTGGCGTACTTCGACCTGACCGATAACGGTCTCGCGCTTCTCTGGCGCCAACATGCCCGACAACGCCGATTTGATCTCGTCGATCGCATCGTAAATGATGTTGTAGTAGCGAATGTCCACACCGTTCGACTCGGCCAGCTTGCGGGCCTGGGCATCAGCACGGGCGTTAAAGCCGATGATGACTGCTTTCGAGGCCACGGCCAGATTGACGTCCGACTCGGTGATGCCACCGACCGCAGCGTGCACGATCTGGACCCGAACTTCCGAGGTCGACAGTTTCTGCAGCGAGCTGACCAGCGCTTCTTGCGAACCCTGCACGTCGGTCTTGACGATCAGCGGCAGGTTTTTGACTTCGCCTTCGGCCATCTGGCCGAACATGTTTTCCAGCTTCGCGGCTTGCTGCTTGGCCAGTTTCACGTCGCGGAACTTACCTTGACGGAACAGACCAATTTCACGTGCTTTACGCTCGTCGGCCATGACCATGACTTCTTCACCGGCTTGCGGCACTTCGGTCAGACCCTGGATCTCGACCGGAATCGATGGACCCGCTTCGTTGATCGGCTTGCCGTTCTCATCCAGCATCGCACGAACGCGGCCGAAGGAGGAACCAGCCAGAATCACGTCGCCGCGCTTCAGCGTACCGGACTGCACCAGCACGGTCGCGACCGGGCCCTTGCCTTTGTCCAGACGGCCTTCGACGACCAGGCCACGGGCCGGCGCATCGATCGGCGCTTTCAGTTCCAGCACCTCGGCTTGCAGCAGCACTTGCTCCAGCAGGTTGTCGATGCCTTCACCGGTCTTGGCTGATACCGGCACGAATGGCGATTCGCCACCGTATTCTTCCGGCACCACGCTCTCGGCAACCAGCTCTTGCGTAACGCGGTCGACGTTGCCACCTGGTTTGTCGATCTTATTGATCGCCACCACCAGCGGTACACCGGCTGCTTTCGCGTGAGCGATCGCTTCTTTGGTCTGCGGCATCACGCCGTCGTCGGCTGCCACCACCAGGATCACGATGTCGGTAGCTTTCGCACCGCGGGCACGCATTGCCGTAAAGGCTTCGTGACCCGGCGTATCCAGGAAGGTGATCATGCCGCGCGGGGTGTCCACGTGGTATGCGCCGATGTGCTGGGTAATGCCGCCGGCTTCGCCCGACGCCACTTTGGCGCGGCGGATGTAATCCAGCAGCGAGGTCTTACCGTGGTCGACGTGACCCATGACGGTGACCACCGGTGCACGCGGCACCGATTCAAAGTGGGCATGCTCGCCCTGGTCGGCCAGGATCGCTTCCGGATCGTCCATCTCGGCAGCGTGGGCTTTGTGACCCATCTCCTCGACCACGATCATCGCGGTTTCCTGATCCAGCACCTGGTTGATGGTGCACATCTGGCCCAGCTTCATCAGCTGCTTGATGACTTCGGACGCCTTGACCGACATCTTGTGCGCCAGTTCGGCCACGGTGATGGTTTCCGGCACGTGCACGTCTTTGATGACGGCTTCGGTCGGGGCCTGGAAGTTGGTCTCGCGATCATCCGATTGATGATGACGACGACCGCCGCCCTTGCCACCGCGCCAGCTGTCGCGACCGGTGCCAGCACCTGGACCGCTACGGCCTTTGTTGGCGCCGCCTGGTGCGCCACGTTTCTTGGCGTCGTCCGACCAGGTCGACGACACATTGGCCGACTTGATCGATTTCTTGTCCGCAGTACCGACCGCAGGCTTCTTGTCGCCTGGCTTGTCGCCCGGCTTGGCGGTGGCGCCGGTGGCTGGCTTGTGCAGCGTGCCTTCGGCGACTTTTGGCTTGACGGGCGCAGGCGCCGGCTCAGGTGCCTTGATGGCGCGACGTGGCGCGTTCATCATGGCCTTGATCTGGGCCACTTCGTCGGCAACAGCCTGACGAGCGCGCTCAGTGGCAGCGGCTTGATCAGCAGCTTCCTTGGCGACCACGGCAGCCTTTTTCTTGGCTTCGTCGGCAGCAGCTTTTTTCTTCGCGTCTTCCGCAGCGGTGTCGACCGCAGGCGCGGCCGGCGCAGCCGAAGTCGGCGCAGCGGTCGCGGCCTTGGCGGCAGCAGCAGCTTTCTTGGCTTCTTCCTTGGCTTCGGCTTCCGCTTCCTTCTTGGCGGCGGCGGCGGCTTCGGCGTTGGCTTTTTCCTGGGCGGCTTTATCCGCTTCCAGCTTGGCCAGACGCTCTTGCTTCTCGCGCAGTTCCGCTTCCTGACGGGCGATCAGTTCAGCTTGTTTCTTGACGTCTTCTTCGCGGCGTGCGACTTCGGCCGGATCGACCACTGGCTCAGGCGCTGGCGCCGGCGTGGTGGTCAGCGGTTCGTCGCGCTGCACGAAGGTACGCGTTTTCTTGACGGCGACCTGGATGGTGCGGGCCTTGCCATTGGCGTCGGCCTGCTTGATCTCGGTGGTTTCCTTGCGCGTCAGCGTAATTTTCTTCTTCTCTTCAGCACCGGCGCCATGGGTACGGCGCAGGTGATCGAGCAGCTTATCCTTATCCTCTTTCGACAATGGATCTGACGCCGAACTTTTTTCGACGCCGGCAGAACGCAGCTGCGTCAGCAGCAAGTCTGCAGGCATCTTCAGTTCGGTGGCAAATTGGGCTACGTTGTTACTCGCCATTCAGTCCTCTTTTCTATGTGTCGCGGAGATGATAAAGATAATCAAATTAAGCCTTTGCAGATTCAGTCAGACTCCAGGCCTTGGCTTGCAAGCCTTTGGCACGGTCGTCGTACTTCGCATCAACCAACTTCATCTCATCGTCGGTCACATCTTCAAATTCACTCGTAATCAGTGCGCGTGCACGGTCAGACGACAGGGCCAGAATGGCGCCGAACTCGTCATAAGCCAGGCCGGCAAACGCTTCTACCGTTTTGATACCAGCCAGGCCCAGCTTGCCGGCGGTGATGCGGTCCATACCTTCCAGACCGACCAGCGCCTCGTCCATGCCTTCCAGGCCTTCTTCCGAAGCGATGGCTTCGGTGACCAGGGCGTCACGGGCGCGGGTGCGCAGTTCGTTGACCGTATCTTCGTCAAACGATTCGATTTCCAACATTTCGGAGATCGGCACGTAAGCGATTTCTTCCAGGCTGGCAAAGCCTTCTTCCACCAGAATGTCGGCCACTTCCTGGTCGACATCCAATTTTTCCATGAACAGCGCGCGAATCGCGGCGGTTTCCTGGGCTGCCTTGTCGGCCGATTCCTCGGCCGTCATGATGTTAATTTTCCAGCCGGTCAGATCGGACGCCAGGCGCACGTTCTGGCCCGAGCGGCCGATAGCGATGGCCAGGTTTTCCTCGTCCACCACCACGTCCATGGCGTGCTTCTCTTCGTCGACGACGATCGAGGACACATTGGCCGGGGCCAGCGCGCCGATCACGAACTGCGCCGGATCTTCCGACCACAGCACGATGTCCACGCGCTCGCCGCCCAGCTCACCGGTCACAGCCTGCACGCGCGAACCGCGCATACCGACGCAGGTGCCGATCGGGTCGATGCGTTTGTCGGCCGTGTAGACAGCGATCTTGGCGCGGACGCCAGCATCACGGGCCGCCGATTTAATTTCCAGCATGCCTTGTTCGATTTCCGGCACTTCCAGCTCGAACAGCTTGGCGATGAATTCCGGCGCGGTGCGCGACAGGATCACTTGCGGGCCGCGCATATTGCGGTCCACGCGCAGGATGTAAGCACGGACGCGGTCGCCGATACGCAGATTCTCTTTCGGGATCATCTGGTCGCGTGGCAGGCGGGCTTCGATCTTGCCGGATTCCACGATGGCATCGCCGCGCTCCATGCGCTTGATGGTGCCGGTGACCAGCGAATCGCCGCGTTCCAGGAAGTCGGCCAGGATCTGTTCACGTTCAGCGTCACGCACGCGCTGCAGGACCACCTGTTTGGTGTCTTGCGCAAAGCGGCGGCCGAATTCCACGGATTCGATCGGCTCTTCGATGTGGTCGTCCACTTCGATATCCGCGATCTGTTCCTTGGCTTCGAAGTGCAGGATTTCCTGGTCCGGCAGTTGCAGGCCCGCTTCATCCGGCACCACGTGCCAGCGACGGAAGGATTCGAACTCACCCGACTCGCGGTCGATCGAAACGCGGATGTCTACTTCACCCTCATACCGTTTCTTCGTGGCTTGTGCCAACGCGAATTCCAGTGCGCCGAAAACGACATCTTTATCGACGTTCTTCTCACGCGCCAGCGCGTCTACCAATAACAAAACTTCGCGACTCATGCTTTGCGTCCCTTAAAATCCACCTGCGGCACCAAGCGTGCCTTATCCACATCGGCGAGCGTAAAATCCAACTGCGCCGGACCTTCATTGCTTTCAAATTCCAACGACAAATTCTCGCCGACGGGCTCCAGCAGGACGCCCGTGAACGATTTCCGGTTGTTCGTACCCGGCATGGCTGCGCGCAGTTTGATCACGACTTCACTGCCGGCAAAACGGCTGAAGTCCGACAGCTTGCGCAGCGGACGATCGAGGCCCGGCGACGAGATTTCGAGACGTTCGTAATTCACGTTCTCGACCGTCAGCACGTGCGACAACTGATGGCTGACCGTGGCACAATCTTCCACGGTGATCATGCCTTTTTCTTCGGCATCTTCGGCGCTGAAATCGATAAACACGCGCAGCAGTCCGCGCTCGGCCCGTTCGACATCAACCAGCTCATAGCCCAGACCAATGACGGTCTTTTCAATTAAATCCAGAAGCTGCAAGAAATTCTCCAGTCCAAGGCTTGTTAATATGGTGCAAAACAAGCCGTTCAAAACGGTTCAACAAAAAAAAAATGGGCATCTGCCCATCTTTCTAAAACACCCAGCCAGATGAAGAGTTCCGCTGCGAGTCGCAATTGGAACTTCTACTAGGCTGCATATTATAACCTTATATGAAGTTCGCTGCAATGCCGCACAGGCGGCATGGCAGACTTACAACAAGGCGAAAGCTGCTAAATCAACCCTTGCGGCGACGCGGCATACCGTGGTCGGCAGCGCCGCCACGAGGTGGCTGACCACGGCGTGGCGCACCACTGGATGCACCGAAGCCGAAGGTGGTTTGCAGCGGATCCGGCTGACGCGGGCCACGGCTCGGACCCTTGGCTTGCTGACCACGTGGCTGACCTTGGCCGCCCTGACCCTGACCGCCCTGGCCTTGCGGACGACCGCCCTGACCTTGCGCGCGCGGCGCCGGGCCTTCGCCCAGCGGACGGCCACCGGCGTAACCGCCGATACCCTGCGGACGACCGCCTGGACGGCTCGAAGTCTGCCCCTGGCCGCCTTGGCCAGCTGGACGCCCCTTGCCGCCGCGACCGGCATTGCCGCCGCCAGCGCCACCGCCGAAACCGCCACCCTGGCCACGACCGCCATTGCGGGCTGGCTTGCCGAATGGCAACGCATTGGCGTTGCTCGTATCGGCGCGGTTGAAGTTCGGCTCGTTGTCGTCATCTTCGTCGTCATCGTCGAAGTCACGCTCGTCGCGACGGTTGCCGCGCTCAATATGCTGATCGCCCTGACCGTTGCGGCCGCGTTTTTCCGGACCTTTGTTCTGGGCCGGCTTGGCTTGCTGCTGCCCCTTGCCGCGCGGCGCGGCGGCTGCCGCTGCTGGCGCAGGCGCATCGCCACCACCTTTTTTCTCGATGCTGTAGGCAGCCATCAGGCCGCGCACTGCATTCTCTTCCATCTCTTCCCAACGGCCGCGTTTCAGGCTGCTTGGCAGCGTCATGGCGCCGTAACGGGTACGGATCAGGCGCGACACGGTCAGGCCGATGGCTTCAAACATGCGGCGCACTTCGCGGTTACGGCCTTCGCCGATGATCACTCGATACCACTTGTTGATGCCCTCGCCGCCGCCGTCGGCGATTTTCGAGAACTGCGCCACGCCGTCTTCCAGCTCAACGCCGCCCAGCAGTTTCTGGCGCATGCCTTCTTCCAGCGGGCCCAGGGTACGCACCGCGTATTCGCGGTCGATGCCGTAGCGTGGGTGCATCAGGCGGTTCGCCAGGTCACCGGAAGTGGTGAACAGCAGCAGGCCTTCGGTGTTGAAGTCGAGACGGCCAACGGCCAGCCATTTGCCGGCCTTCATGGTCGGCAGACGATCGAACACCGATGGACGGCCATCCGGATCATCCATCGAGACGATCTCGCCGGCTGGCTTGTGATACACCAGCACGCGCGGCGGCTTTTTGCTGACGCGGCGCTGAATCAGTTTACCGTTGATGCGCACGGCATCGGTCGGCAGGATGCGCTGGCCGATGTGGGCCGGCTCACCGTTGACCGACACGCGGCCGGAAACGATCAGCTCTTCCATGTCGCGGCGCGAACCCAGGCCGGCTTCAGCCAGTACCTTGTGCAGTTTTGGCGCATCGTCGTCCGCCGTCAGGTCGCGGCGGGCCGCTTTCTGTGGCTGGCGACCCTTGCTGTCGTCGCTGTCGAACGCATCCGACGTCACGTAGGAGAACGCGGCATCCGCGTCGTTTGGCTTGCCGCCGGCGTTCTGACCGCCACGCTGCTTGCCGTTCTTGCCGCCATTGCGTGGTGGCTTGCCGTTGCGCGCATTGTTGCGATCGCCGCGCTCGTGGCGTGGCTTGCCGTCGGTAGCGACTGGTGCTGCGCCTTCCGCACCCTCAACGACCGGAGCAGCCTCGACTGCGACTGGCTCCGGACGCGGGTTCAGCGCTTCACGGACAGCGCGCTGTTCGCGCATCTGGCGCGGACCGCGTGGACGCTGCTGGCGCTCAACGCGCTCACCGGCTTCGGCCGGCGCTGCATCAGCGGCAGGCGCCGATGCCGGCGCGGCGGAAGCCTCGGCGACAACCGCATCAGCGGCCGGTGCGGCTTTCTTGGCGCGCGGCTTGGCGGGTGGCTTGGAAGCCGGCTCGGCAGCAGTAGCTTCAGCTGCCGGTGCGGCGGCTTCCACGGCGACGTCGGCTTTCTTGGCGCGCGCTTTTTTCACTGGCGCCAGCGTGTTGGAAGCGACTGCTTCAGCAGCTTCCGCTTTTGGCTTGGCCTTGGCTTTCGGCTTGGCGGCTGGCGCGTCACCGGAAGTGGCGGCGGCAGCATCGGCCTCGATTTGGGCTTTGGTACGGCGCTTAGGCTTGGCGACTACGTCCGCCGCAGGTGCGTCGATGATCTCTGGGGTATCAGGTTTGTTCATTATTCGTTTCTTGGTTGTGCTCAGCGTCAACCGTTAAATCTGGCGCAGGGCCGGGTTCTTGCTCAATGTCCGCATGGTCGGCACCGTCCTGCTGCGCCGCTTTCTCAAAGTTCTCTTGCAGAGCCGCTTCCAGGGTTTCCATCGCGTTCTGACCATCACTGATTTGCTGCAACGGCGGCAGCTGGGACAGCGAATTCAAGCCCAAATCATCTAAAAACTGTTTGGTGGTGCCCAGCAAGGCTGGACGGCCGACCACATCGCGATAACCGATGGCGTCGACCCAACCACGGTCTTCCAGCATCTTGATCGTCTGCGAATTGACGGCCACGCCACGGATTTCCTCGATATCGCCGCGCGTCACCGGCTGGCGATAGGCGATGATGGCCAGGGTTTCCAGCGTGGCCCGCGAATACTTCGGCGGCTTTTCCGGATTCAGCCGTTCAAGATACAGCTTCATCTCCGGACGGCTCTGGAAGCGCCAGCCGGTCGACAGGCTGATCACCTCGACGCCCT
Organism: Duganella levis; assembly: GCF_009857605.1. Classification (GTDB taxonomy): domain Bacteria; phylum Pseudomonadota; class Gammaproteobacteria; order Burkholderiales; family Burkholderiaceae_D; genus Rugamonas; species Rugamonas levis. The sequence continues at coordinate 189,133 of NZ_WWCT01000003.1, forward strand.
TGCCGGCCCAGTCCAGCCGCAACTCTTCCAACAATTCCTTGATCGTATCGGCGCCTACACCGGGGCCGCGCGGCCGGTCCTGATCGTCCAGCTCGACAAACAGTTTTTTCAGACTGTGGATCGACAACGGCTCACGAGCGCATAGCAAGGCGGTTTCGAGGACTTTTTTAGCCTCAACTGTATCCATAAGCAAAATCGAAAGAAATCAATCACATTCAGTGAGGCTGGCGGGAGGACTCGCTGAAGCTGCTTTTCCGACACCAAGGCCTATGCGCACCCGGCGGGAAGGAGGGACTTGCCGGCAACAGCCGAAGCCGTTGCTTTCTACGTAAAACGTGGGCAGGAAGCCAGACGTTTCATCCAACAACGCGAATTGTACCTGATAAAACTACAAAAAGCGCATTTCGCCGTCATCGAAATGTAACGGAAGCCGGCAATCTAACTTACACGGCGGCAAGTCGATCCGAAAGAATGGCAGAAACACCAACAAATGCCGGGTATTCCGCGGTAATCACCCAGGTCGGCACTGCCGCCAGGTATTTGTCGAAACGGCCCTTGGCTTCAAACCGGGCGCGGAAACCGGAGCGGTCGAAACGCTCGCCCAGCTTCGGCACGATGCCGCCACCAATATAGATACCGCCCTGCGCACCCAGCGTGACGGCGATATTGCCGGCAATCGTGCCCAGCATGCAGCAGAACACTTCGATTACTTCATCGCACAGCGAGCATTCGCCGGACAGCGCGCGGCGCGAGATCTCGGCGGCGCTCAGCTTTTCCGCCGGCAGGTCGCCGATATCGGCCAGCGCGCGGTAGATCAGTTCGATACCGGCGCCGGACATCAGGCGCTCGGCCGACACGTGTTCAAATTCTTTCCATGCAAATTGCAGGATCGCCAGTTCGGTTGGATTGGCTGGCGAGAAGGTGACGTGGCCGCCTTCGCTCAGCAGCGCGGTCCAGCCGTCCTTGCCTGGAATCAGGCCGGAAACACCGAGACCGGTGCCGGCGCCGATCAGACCCAGCGGGGTGCCCGGCACGCCGACGCCACCACCCACCTGATGCTTCTGGGTGGCCGACAGCTGCGGCAGCGAGCTGGCCAGCGCGGTGAAATCGTTGACCACCACCAGCGTGTCGAAGTTGACTTCGCGGCGCAGCGCCTCGATGGAGAACGCCCAGTGGTGATTGGTCATGCGCACCATGTCGCCGGTGACCGGGTTGGCAATGGCGATGGCGCCGTTGCGGATGCCGGTCACGCCAGCCTCGGCGACAACAGGCGAGGCCAGATACGCAACCAGGGCGGCGGCCAGGGTTGGGTAGGCGGCGCACGCCAGCACTTCGATCGCTTCAATCCGGCCAGGAGCGGTTTCCAGCGCAAAGCGCGCATTGGTGCCGCCGATGTCCGCCAGCAGACGCGGGCCACCAGGGAATACAGTGGTCAGGGAGGGAGGCGTTTGTACGGACTGAGCTGTCATGATTGAGCGAAAATAGTTGAGGCTTAAGCTTAAGGTATTTTCGCCACCCCAGGCAAGCGAAGTTTGTAGTTTTAGTACAGTTTGCTACAGAAGTTTGAAATGAGGAATATTTGCGCCGTAGTATGACTACCAGCCCACCAAGTGGAAGCGGTTCCATTTTGCACATAAAAAAGCGCCGCAGGAAGGCGGCGCAATCTTGTCAAACCGAGGCAGGCGTGTCTTGCGGCAGCGACTCGCTGCGGAAGGCGGCATTCCACGCCTCCAGCCCGCCATGCAGCGGACGGGCGCGGTGGAAGCCCTGCCCGATCAGGCTCTTGGCCACATGCGCGGCGGTCACGTCGTTGGGGCAGCTGCAATACACAATGATCGGCCGGCTCTTATCCAGGCCAACAATCTCCGCACTCAGCTCGCCACCATTAAACAGCAGCGCGCCGGGCACGGCCGGGTCCAGCATTTGTGCGGTAGCGCTGCGGGCATCGATCAGGATCGGCTCATGCCCCTGGTCCATCAGCTGCTTGAAATCCTCGACGGTAATCCGGTCGATCTCCACCGACTGGCGAAAACGCTTGCGCTCCACATATTTAAACGCCACGAACAAGGCCAGCAGCACCAGCAGCACGATCAGCGCGGTCGAGCCCATGGTACTGAGAATATCCAGCAACTGGTCGACACTGGTGTGGAAGAACGCGCCGATGCCGATGCCGGTGCCGGCCCACAGCAAACTGCCCATGACGCTGAAGCACAGGAAGGTGCCACGGCTGGTACCCAGCGCGCCAGCCAGCGGCGGCGCAATCACGTTAAAACCGGGAATGAACTTGGCGACGATCAGCGCCTTCGGGCCCCAGCGCTTGAAGTTGTCTTCAGTCTGGCTGACGCAGTAATCCGGCGACAGCGAAATCTTGCACAGCAGCTTGAGGATGCGCTTGCCGTAGAAACGGCCGGCGCGGAACCAGAAGCTGTCACTGATCAGACAGGCGAGCATGGCCACCGCCAGCACCGAGATCCACGGCGTGTCGCCATCGACCGACATGGCGCCGGCCACGATCAGAATCGGGAACGCAGGAATCGGCATGCCGATCTGTTCGACCAGCACAATCCCGAACACAATCAGGACGCCATATTCTTGGAGCAGGAGGATTAAATTCGCCATACAGATATCTTAACTTAAAAAACGCTTAACCGCTGCCGGGGATCGCCGCCAGCAAGGCCCGCGTGTAAGGATGTTGCGGGTTGCGATACAACGTATCCGCATCGGCCAATTCCACTACTTGTCCTTGTTTCATAACCATCACCTGATCGGCCATGTACTTCACCACCGACAGGTCATGCGAGATGAAGATGTATGACAGACCCAGCTCATCCTGCAAATCCTGCAAAAGGTTGAGCACCTGCGCCTGTACCGACACATCCAGCGCCGACACCGACTCGTCGCACACCAGGATTTCCGGCTGCAAGGTCAAACAGCGGGCAATGGCGATGCGCTGCCGCTGGCCGCCGGAGAACGCGTGCGGATAGCGGGACATGGCAGATGCGGGCAATCCGACTTTTTCCAAGAGCGCTTGCGCCATCGCCCGGCGCGCTTGCTCATCGGCGCCGATGCGGTGGATGCGCATCGGCTCCAGCAAAATGTCGCCGACGGTAAAGCGCGGGTTCAGCGACGCATACGGATTCTGGAACACGATCTGGACGCGCCGTTTGTACGCCTGGAACTCGCGTGCGGACAGGCTGAGCAAATCGCGGCCGTCAAACAGCACGCTGCCGCCGCTGGCCTGATGCAGCCGCAGCAAGGTCAACCCGACGGTGGTCTTGCCTGAGCCGGACTCCCCGACTACGCCCAGCGTCTTGCCGCGCGCCAGCGTGAACGACACGTCCTTCACCGCGTGGAATTCGCGCTGGCGCCACCAGCCGTCGCGCAGCGTAAAGTGCTTGCTGAGGTTGCGCACTTCCAGCAGCGGCTGATCGTCCGGCGAAGCGCCGCGCCGGCGTTCGGGCTGGGGTGGCGGCGTCGCGCCATCCAGATAATCGGCGATGACCGGCAGCCGCCACGGCCGCGCATCCAGCGTCGGGCGGCAGTGCAGCAGCGCCCGCGTGTAGGCGTCGGCCGGCTGTTGCAGCACTTGCTGCGCCGCCCCCGCCTCGCGCACCTCGCCGTGGCGCATGACGATGACGTGGTCGGCAATCTGCGCCACCAGCCCGAGATCGTGCGTAATAAACAGTACCGACATCGCGCGCCGCTGTTGCAGGCGCGCGAGCAGTTCCATGATCTGCTGCTGGATAGTGACGTCGAGCGCGGTGGTCGGCTCGTCAGCGATCAGCAGCTGCGGTTCGCAAGCGATGGCCATGGCGATCATCACGCGCTGCTGCTGGCCGCCGGACAGTTCGTTCGGATACGCATCGATGCGGGCGGCGGGGTCGGGAATGCCAACCTCCTCCAGCAACTCCAGCGTACGGCGGCGCGCGTGAGCACGGCTCATGCCCATGTGCAGCTTGAGCACCTCGGCGATCTGCGCGCCGACCGTGAAGACCGGATTGAGCGACGACATCGGCTCCTGGAAAATCATGGCGATGTCCTTGCCGCACAGCGCGCGGCGCTGCTTGCCGTCCAGCGCCAGCAGCTCCCGGCCGTCAAAGCGGATGCTGCTGGCCGGATCGACCATCGCCGCCGCCGGATCGAGCAAGCCCATCACCGCTAGCGACGCCACCGACTTGCCGCTGCCCGACTCGCCCACCAGCGCCACGGTGGCGTTGTGCGGCACGCTGAAGCTGATGCCCTTGAGCGCCTCGGTAGTGCTGTGGCGGTCGAGGCGGAAGGCGACGCGCAGGTTGCGCACATCAAGCAAGCTCATGATTTCACCTTGGGGTCGAGGGCGTCGCGCAGCGCGTCGGTGAACAGCGAGAACGCCGTCACCAGCACGGCCATGGCGCTGGCCGCCGCTGCCAGTTGCCACCAGCGTCCCAGCAGCAACTCGTTCTGCGCCTCGTTCAGCATGCTGCCCCACGAGACGGTGCCGACCGGCACGCCAAAACCGAGGAAGCTGAGGATCACTTCCGCCTTGATGAAGCCGACCACCAGGATCGACAGCTGCACCAGCACCACATGGCTGACGTTGGGGAAGATATGTCGGAACATGCGGCGCCAGTGCGAGGCGCCGATGGCGTCGGCGGCCAGCACGTATTCGCGCGTCTTGTGCTTCAGGTATTCGGCGCGGATCAGGCGGTACGGGCCGGTCCAGCCGGTCAGGCCAAGAATCAGCACGATGGTCAGCACGCCCTTCTGTTGCAGCACCGCCGCCACGGCCAGGATCATCAGCACCGAGGGGATCGCCGTGAACACGCTATAGAACCAGTTGAATACATCGTCCACCACGCCACCACAGTAGCCGGACAGCGCGCCGAACAGCGATCCCAGCCCCACCGCCAGCGCGGCCGCCACCAGCCCGACCACAATCGAGGTCTCGCCGCCCTTGATGGTTTTCTTGATGACGTCATGCCCCCACTTGTCGGCGCCGAACGGCAAGGTGGCGCGCCGCGCACTGTCGGCCGCGGGCCCACGCGCCGCCAGTTGCGCGCGCAGTTCACGGATATCCGCCGCCAGCGGATCGAAGGGATTATCGGGCAAGGCTTGCTGCTGCGCGGCCGCTGCCGGCGCGGTGGCGGTGTCCGCGCCGAGGAAAGTTGGCGGACCGTAGCTGACGCCCGCCTCATGCTCCCAGTCTGCCGCGACCAGGCCGGTGGCCGACAAGACCACCATCAGCAGGAACGCCACCACCACCGCCAGCGACGCCATCGCCACCCGGTCCGCGCGCAAACGCTGCCAGGCCGTCATGCGAGCTTCACCCGTGGATCAACCGCCTGGTACAGCAGGTCGGTCAGCAGATTGAACACCATCGTGGCAACCGCCACATACACCGTAATCGCCTTAATCACCGGAAAATCGCTGCGCTCGACAGCCAGGATCACCTCCCTGCCAATGCCCGGAATGCCAAAGAAACGCTCCAGCAGAAACGCGCCGATGAACAAGGCCGGCAGGTTGGACATCACATGCGTCAGGATCGGAATCGCCGCGTTGCGCAGCACGTGCACCCACATCACGCGCCGCTCGCTCAAGCCCTTGGCGCGCGCCGTACGCACATAATCCTGCCCCACCTCATCCAGCACAAAGCTGCGGAACAGGCGCAAGGTCGGCGCCAGCGACACCGCCAGCCCGATCAGGATCGGCAGCACCGCATAGCGCCAGCCGCCCCAGCCCTGCACCGGAAACCAGCCCAGCCGATACGCCAGCCCGTACTGGAACACGATGATATAGACCAGGATGCTGATCGACATCCCCACCGTACAGGCCAGCATCACCGCGCGGTCGGTCAGCGAACCGCGCACAAAGGCGACCGCCAGCGCCAGCGCGATGCCGATGCCGGTTTCCAGCACCGTCAGCGGCGCCAACACCGCCAGCGACGGCCCCAGCCGCGTGACGATCAACGCCGATACCGGCTCGCCGGTGGCCCAGCTCAGGCCGAAATCAAAGGTGGCGATCTGCTTGATGAAGATCCACAACTGCACGTAGTACGGCTGGTCCACGCCCAGCTGGCGGCGGATATTGGCGATGCTGCCGGCATCCGACATTTTGCCCGCCAGCAAGTAAGCCGGATCGCCGCCCACCCAGTTAAACAGCAAGAACAGCAGCAGCACCACGCCCAGCATGGTTGGCAGCATTTGCCACAGGCGGCGAACGAGATAGCCCAGCACAGTCACTTGTCGCATAAATGTAACGCCATGTATCCAGATGAACCTGGGTTAATAAAATTACCTCGCACTACGATGAGGCAAGGTTTTGATAACTCGGCGATATATTCGCTCTTTTTTTGATAGCAACACAATGTTTCCAATTGTTTCCAATCCATACGCACCAAATTAGAGCGTTTTTTGCGCGGGGCCGGTGCGAAAGCGCCCGTTTTCTTCACCTGGTTTTACCTGGCTTTGCAGATTGACAGTAAATGACGGCGAATGATTTGATGAATAAGCAAACACAACAACTACACGCATCTTCGTCGTTTTAAATGGGAGAAACAATAATGATGGTTGAAACAGTAATGGCCCGTTCCGTTCGTTTGGTCTGCGCCGGTGGCCTCGTGCTCGGCATGCACGCAGCCGCCATGGCCCAGCAGGCGGCCGATCCCGACACGATTACCCGTGTGGAAATCACCGGTTCCTCGATCAAACGGATCGCCAAGGAAGGTTCGCTGCCGGTGCAGACGCTGACCCGCGCCGACATCGAGCAAAGCGGTGTGCAGAACGTCGCCGACCTGGTCGCGCAGCTGCCGTCGATGCAAGGCTTCATCACCTCGTCGGCCTCGGTCAACGGCGGCGGCGGCGGCGTGCAGACGGCGTCGATCCACGCCATCGGTACCCAATACACGCTGGTACTGCTGAACGGCCGCCGCATGGCGCCGTACGGCACCGGCAGCGCGGTCAACCTGGCCAGCATTCCGCTGGCGGCCGTGGAGCGCGTCGAGATCCTGACCGACGGCGCCTCGACCCTGTACGGCTCGGATGCGATTGCCGGCGTCATCAACTTCATCCTGAAGAAAAACCAGACCGACCTGGTGGTCGAAGGCACTTACAACTCGCCGCAAAAATCCGGCGGCAAGAGCGCCAACTTCTCCATCAGCAAAGGCTGGGGCAATGTTGAAGCCGACGGCTACAACCTGCAATTATCGTACAGCCACGACGAACAGAAAGAGCTGAACGCTGCGCAGCGCGACTTCGCCAGCTCCGGCGTGCACAAGTTCAGCAACAACGGCAAGCAATACGCCACCTGGCAGACCTCGATCAACTCGACCCCGGCCAACGTGGAAGTGGTGACCGCCAACGACGACGTGGTGCTCAACACCGACCTGCTGAACAAAAACGGCTGTACCCAGGCCAACACCTTCTCGCGCAGCGGCGCCTGCCGTTTCGACTACGCCGCCACCGTGCAGCTGCTGCCGGAACTGAAGCGCGACAGCGTGTTCGTCAACGGCACCCTGAAGCTGGGCAAGGACACCACCGCCTTCAGCGAACTGGTGCTGTCGAAATTCACCAATACCGCGCGCTATGCGGCGGCCGCGCAACCGCTGACCGTGTTCAGCACCGATCCGGTCACCGGCGTCAAAACCGTCAACAACAACTACATCGGCGCGTATAACAGCGCCATCGTGCCGCTGCTGGCCGGCCAGGGCATCAACGCCGCCGACGTCACCGACGCCCTGTTCTACTACCGCGGCGCCGACGCTGGCGGCCGTACCGACGAATACCGCACCGACGCCGTCCACTTCGTCGTCGGCGTCGACAGCAGCTACGCCGGCTGGGATATGGGCGCGACCTTCACCCACTCGCAAAACAAGCAGACCGACAAGGCGCTGGCCGGCTACATGAGCGGCGACAAATTCGAAGAACTGATCCGCACCGGCAAGTACAACCCGTTCGTGTCCACCAGCGGCGCCGCCTCCGTGCTGGCCGCCGCCGTGCTGCATCAGGATCTGGGCGAAACCAAGTCGAAGATCGACGTCGCCAGCGCACACGCCTCGCGTGAAGTGTTCGACTTGCCGGGCGGCGCGGCCGCACTGGGCGTCGGCGCCGACTTCACCAAGCAGACCTACCAGGACACGCCGTCGAAAATCGCCATGGGCCCGGGCGCCGGCAATCCTGGCTGGACCGACGTCGAAATCGGCGGCGGTACCGGCTCGCAGGCGCTGGACGCCAGCCGCAACAACTGGGGCGCGTTTGCCGAGTTGCTGATGCCGATCGCCAAGGATCTGGAAGCCACCACCGCCGTGCGTTACGACAGCTATGACGCGGTCCAGAAGCACAACGTCAGCTACGACTCCACCGGCAAGGCAGCGCCAGGCGGCAAGCTGGGCGAAGACGTCGCCAAGGCCACCTACAAGCTGGCGCTGCGCTACACGCCGACCCAGTCGCTGCTGCTGCGCGGTTCCTACGGCACCGGCTTCAAGGCGCCAACCATGAACAACATCGCCGACCCGCTGAAAAACGCCGGCTCGTCGAACGCCTTCGCCTGCCCGGTCAAGGCGCCGGACCCACGCGCGGTCTACTGCCGTCCGGGTTCGTCGGAATATGGCCTGCTGGACAGCGGCAACCCGGCCACCGGCGCCGGCGCGCTGAAAGCCGAAACCTCGAAACAGGCCACGCTGGGCTTCCGCCTGGAACCAACCACCATGCTGTCGGTGGGCCTGGACTGGTGGGACGTCAAGCTGAAGAACCAGATCCGCACCTTCTCGCAGGATCAGCTGTTCACCAACCCGACCCTGGCCAACCAGTGGATCGCGGTGTACGCCGACCCTATCCAGAAGAGCAATGTGCTGGTGGCCGTGCGCTCGCCGCTGAATCTGGCGTCGTCGCACTTCTCCGGCCTGGACTGGGACACCACCTTCCGCGCCGCCACCCCGGTCGGCAAGGCCAGCATCAACTGGACCGGCACCTATATGCTGAAGGCGGAACAGGATACGCCGGGCATCGGCACCGAGAAATCGATCGGCCGCTTCAACTCCTACGATGACGTGGTGTTCCGCGTGGTCAGCCGCCTGATCTTCACGCTGAAGACCTCGGACAAGCTGAGCAACTCGCTGACCGTGAACTACCGTTCCGGCTACCACGACAAAGTGCTGACGGCGGATGACGCAGCTGTGCGCGTCGTGAATGCCGACGGCAGCATCGGCGGCGTGACCGGCATGGAACGCGACGTCAAGTCGTACACCACGCTCGACTACCAGGCCAAGCTGAACTACATCAAGAACCTGACCGTCACCGCCGGCATCCGCAACCTGCTGGACCAGGACCCTCCGTTCACGGTCCGCAACTCGGGCGGCGGCAACCAGGTGGGCTACGACGGCCGCTACGCCGATCCGCTGGGCCGCACCTTCTACGTCACGGCGCAGTACAAATTCTAAAACTGTGAGTTGACCTCTTCGGGCCGGCATTTGCCGGCCCTTTTTTATTATTCACGCAGAACATATCTCATATGGCCTAAGATATCCGTTTTGGCTATGGCACGTATCAGAACATAGAATTATATTTATATCTGAGCTTCCTGTAATCTACACCCATCGACATTCACCGCAGTACACAGGAGAGCTTCCATGACCACCGCTACCGCCACTTACGCCGCCAAACCAGCCAAGCCAGCGACCACCCTGTCGTGGAAACGCATCATCCGCCGCGCCTTCGAAACGCTGGGCAAGCACTACTCGCACGGTCCGTACATGCTGTAAAGCAGCCGCTGCAAAAAACATCAAGGGCCACACGGCCCTTTTTTTTCGTCGTTGTTTTTTACAAACAGATAACCTTACATAATTGACACCCCGGCGCAAGCAGTTAATTATCGGGCAATGGCCTCCCTACCGGCGGTCATCACCAGCCACCAACTTTCCATCAGGAAGTTGATTTGATAATAAGACGAAGTTCGCTTTGGGAGTAGAGCAATGATGAAAGAGACTGTACTGTCCCGTTCCATGCGCCGTATCTATGCGAGTGGCATGCTGGGCCTGGGACTGATCGCGCCGATGGCGCACGCACAAACCGATGCACCGATGCAGCGCGTGGAAATCACCGGCTCGTCGATCAAGCGGCTGGCGGCGGAAACCGCCAATCCGCTGACCGTCATCAAAGCCGACGACTTCATCAAGCAGGGTCTGACCACGGCGCAGGAAGTGCTGGACCGGATTCCATCCAACAGCTCCAGCTTCGGTTCCAGCAACGTGGTGGGCGGCAACAGCTCCGGCCTGCCGACCGGCGGCCAGGCCAGCGCCGACTTGCGCGGCCTCGGCGGCGACAAAACGCTGGTGCTGCTGAACGGCCGCCGCATCGCCAACCACCCATACGACGGCGCCAGCGTCGACCTCAACATCATTCCGGTATCGGCGCTGGAGCGGGTCGAAGTGCTGCGCGACGGCGCCTCGGCCATCTACGGCACCGACGCCATCGGCGGCGTGATCAACTTCATCACCAAGCGCTCGGTGCAGACCACCACCATCACCGCCGAAGCCATCCTGCCGCGCAAGGACGGCGCCGATGAGAAACGCGTCAACCTGTCGAGCGGCTTCGGCAATCTCGACACCGACGGCTACAACGTCTTCGGCGTGTTCGATTATCACAAGCTGGACATTCTGACCTCGCAGCAGCGCGACTTCTCCAAGACCGGTGTGATTCCCGACCGCGGCCTGAGCCTGACCTCCGGCACCACCTTCCCCGGCAACTACTTCGACCCGACCTCGGGCGCCACCGGCAACCCCTACTTTGCGGCCGGCTGCGACGCCCCGCTGTCGCTGCCGATCTCCGGCAACGGCACCTGCCGCCAGGATTACACGCGCCAGATCGACGACCTGCCGGAACAGAAGCAGACCTCCTTCTTCGGCAAGGCCACCTTCAAGCTGAACGGCGACCACCTGGCGTCGATTGAATACCTGCATTCGGAAAACGATGTGGTGTCGCACACCGCGCCGCCGCCGCAAACCGGCCTGCTGCTGCCGATCACCAGCAAATACTATCCGGGCAATTCCGGCGGCGTGCCGGCCGTGGCCGGGCTGTCGGGCGACCCGCTGTCGGTCAACTGGCGGCCGACCGAAGCCGGCCAGCGTGAAATCAACTCCAAGGGCGCGGCCGACCGCCTGGTGTTCAGCGCCGAAGGCCTGTTCAAGAGCTGGGACTACAAGGCCGGCTTCACGCTGTCGGAAAGCCGCTCGGCGGAATACTTCACCAACGGCTACGTCAACGACGCCAAGTTCGCCGCCGGCGTGGCCAACGGCATCCTCAATCCGTTCGGCAAGCAGGACGCCGCCGGCAAGGCCTACCTGGAAAGTACCGCGCTGCGCGGCAAGGTGCAGAACGGCAAGAGCCGCAACACCGGCATCGACGCCAAGGCCAGCCGCGACCTGATGGACCTGGCCGGCGGCAAGCTGGCGGTCGCCATCGGCGGCGAACTGCGCCGCGAAGAAGCCGACTTCATCGTCAACCGCGACATCGCCGGCCAAGCCTCGTCGTCCGGCCTGTCGGGCTCGCAATCGACCGACGGCGCCCGCACTATCAAGGCGATCTTCGGCGAGGTCAACCTGCCGCTGCTGCAGGACCTGGAGGTCAACCTCGCGGCCCGCTACGATGATTACAGCGACGTCGGCAGCACCACCAATCCGAAACTGGGCCTGCGCTACCAGCCGACCAAGGAAGTGCTGCTGCGCGGTTCGGCCTCGACCGGCTTCCGCGCGCCGACGCTGTTCGAGAAGAATGCGCCGCAGTCGAAGAACGATACCAACAACTCGTACAACGACCCGATCCTGTGCCCGGGCGGCGTGCTGTCGTCCAACCCGATCGCCAATCCGCTGCGCGACTGCGACCTGCAACAGTTCAAGCTGCAAGGCGGCAACCAGAACCTGAGCCCGGAAAAATCCAAGACTTTCTCGGTTGGCGTGGTGCTGGAGCCGATTCCGCAAGCCACGGTGGCGATCGACTACTGGAACATCCGGCTGAAGGACAAGATCAACGCGCTGCCGGAAGAAGCCATCTATGGCGACTACGCGAAATACCAGGCGCGCTTCCTGCGCAATCCGGACGGCTCGCCGTATGCGATTCTGGACTTGAAGGAAAACCTGGGCAAGGTCAACACCGACGGCGTCGACCTCAGCGTGACGCTGCGTTCGGGCGCTACCCAGGCCGGCAATTTCACACTGACGCTGGATGGCACGTATGTGCACAAGTATGAGTACCAGGACGAGCGCGATGGCCCGTTCATCCAGAACGTCGGCCGCTATGCGGCGAATAATCCGGTGTTCCGCTGGAAGCACAACCTGGCGCTGAACTGGCGCCTGGCTGACTGGAATGCGACGCTGGCGCAGTCCTACAAATCGGGCTATACCGACCAGAACCTGGACATCGAGGACAAGTACCTGAACAAGGTGCCGTCGTATGCGCTGTGGAATCTGAGCGGCAGCTACACCGGCTTCAAGGGCTTCATCCTGACCGCCGGCGTGAAGAACCTGCTCGACAAGGAGCCGCCATTCTCCAACCAGGGCACCTTGTTCCAGAAGGGCTACGATCCGCGCTACACCGACCCGGTCGGCCGCGCGCTGTACCTGCGCGGAACCTATAGCTTCTAAGCTTTAGAAGCTGACGGCACCGCCGCAACCCGCACACCGCTGCGCCAGGGTCTGCCCCCGTACGGGGTCAGACCCTTTCGTTCGGGGTCACTTTTCGGCGGCTTGCGTCGCCAAACGGCGCTGACGCACGGCGGCCGCCAGGCCTTGCAGCACCTGCACGCTGCTGTCCCAGTCGATGCAGCCGTCGGTAATCGACTGACCGTAGGTCAGCTCCTTGCCCGGCACCAGATCCTGCCGCCCTGCCACCAGGTGCGACTCCACCATCACGCCGACAATCCGCGTATCGCCCGCCGCTACCTGGCCGCCGATATCGGCACACACCGGCACCTGATTCTCCGGCTTCTTCGAACTATTCGCGTGCGACGCATCGATCATCAGGCGCGGCGCCAGGCCCTGCCCCGCGATCGCCTTGCACGCCTCGTCCACACTGGCCGCATCGTAGTTCGGCGCCTTGCCGCCGCGCAGGATGATGTGGCAATCCTCATTGCCATTGGTCGACACGATCGCCGAGTGGCCGCCCTTGGTCACCGACAGGAAATGGTGCGGCTGAGAGGCCGCCTTGATCGCATCCACCGCAATCCGCACATTGCCATCGGTGCCGTTCTTGAAGCCCACCGGGCACGACAAGCCCGACGCCAGCTCGCGGTGCACCTGCGACTCGGTCGTGCGTGCACCGATCGCGCCCCACGAAATCAGGTCGGCGATGTACTGCGGCGAGATCACATCGAGGAACTCGGTGCCGGCCGGCAGGCCCAGCTCGTTGATGTCGCGCAGCAGCTCGCGCGCCATGCGCAGGCCGTCGTTGATGCGGAAGCTGTTGTCCATGTACGGATCGTTGATCAAACCCTTCCAGCCGACCGTGGTGCGCGGCTTTTCGAAGTACACGCGCATGACGATTTCCAGGTCGCCGGCCAGCTCCTGGCGCAGCGGCGCCAGCAGGCGCGCGTATTCCATCGCCGCCTTCGGGTCGTGGATCGAGCACGGGCCGATCACCACCAGCAAGCGATCGTCCTGGCCGTGCAGGATGCGGTGCAGCGCCACGCGGGCGTTGGCGGCAGTCTGCTCCGCTGCTTCCGTGCACGCAAACTCGCGGATCAGGTGGGACGGTGGCGTCAATTCCTTCATCTCGCGGATGCGCAAATCATCGGTACGGGGCATTGCTGTTCTCCAAGTGATCTAAAAACATGGGTAAAAAAAAACCGCCTCGAAGGGAGGCGGTTTTTTGAGGATTCTGCTGGGACTCGTCTTGCTTCTACGTGCACCGGCCGCTATCCACCGCCTGAAGGGTAGGAAAGCTAAAGTAAAACCAGCCGGTAAAGAAGAAGTGGGTCATGTCGGTCCGTAAAGTGTTCGACGACTATAACAACAACTTGCGCCGTTTGGCAAGCGCTTTATCGCGCACATCTGATGCAGATCAGGTTTCACCCAATTGAACCCAGCAAAACTGAAAGGCTGCGCATGCATCCGCAATGCGGCTACTTCCCGGGAGAAACATGATGACCAAACGACTTTACACGCAGCTCGCCATGGCGTTGTTGGCGGCCAACGCCGCCGCCCAGACTACGGAACCGGAACCCACCATGCAACGGGTGGAAATCACCGGCAGCTTGATCCGCCGCATCGCCAGCGAAACCGCGCTTCCGCTGACCTCGATCCGTGCCGAAGACTTCGCGCGCCAGGGCATGACTACCGTTCAGCAAGTGCTCAACAGTATTCCGATGAACCAGACCTCGCTGTCCAGCGCGCAGTCGATCGGCTCCGGCACCGGCGGCCAGTCGCAGGCCGATTTGCGCGGCCTCGGCGGCGAGCGCACGCTGGTGCTGCTCAACGGCCGCCGCATCGCCTCCCATCCGATCATCGGCGACAGCGTCGACCTCAACGTGATTCCGCTGTCGGCGCTGGACCGGGTGGAAGTACTGCGCGACGGCGCCTCGGCCGTGTATGGCAGCGACGCCATCGGCGGCGTCATCAACTTCATCACCAAGCGCCAGGTCAAGGGCGGCGAAGTGACGGTGGAAGCCTACCAGCCGCAGGAGGAAGGCGGCGGCAGCGAGCGCCGTCTCAACCTCAGCGGCGGCTTCGGCGACCTTGCCACCGACCGCTTCAACATCTTCGGCGTGATGGACGTGCACCGGCAACTGGCGCTGCCGGCCACCGCGCGGCCGTTCTCGGCCACCGGCGTGATTCCCAGCCGCGGCGTCAGCCAGACCAGCGGCACGCCCTTCCCCGCCAACTTCTTTTCCGACAACGGCATCAGCGGCAATCCCGGCTTTGCCAGCGGCTGCCTGCCGCCGGCGTCCATTCCCAACACCACCGGCTCGCCCACCTGCCGCTACGACTACACGCGCGAAGTGGACGACATCCCCTACACCAAGCAGGAATCGTATCTGGGGCGGCTGTCGTACAAGCCGAGCGACGACCACACGCTGGCGCTGGAAGCGCTGCACGCACGCAGCACCAACACCGCGCGGGTGGCGCCGCCGCCGTTGGCCGGCATCGGCATGATCATGCATGGCGACAGTCCCTACTATCCGGGCGGCAGCGCCGGCGTGCCGGCCGTCGCCGGCCTGACCGGCGAAGACCTCGACATCAGCTGGCGGCCATTGGTCACCGGCCGCCGCGCCGACTACTCCACCAGCACCGCCGACCGGCTGGTGCTGAGCGCCGAAGGCACGCTGCAAGGCTGGGACTACAGCGCCGGCCTGAGCCACTCGATCAGCCAGGCCGCCAGCGCCTTCGCCGGCGGCTACGTGATCGACCAGCGCATGATCGACGGCGTCGGCAGCGGTCTGCTGAATCCGTTCGGCGAGCAGAGCGCGGCCGGCCTGGCCTACCTCAACGACTCGCTGCTGATCGGCGAATACCTGCGCGCGCGCATGCGCTCCACCGCGCTCGACGCCCGCGCCAGCCGGGAGCTGACGCAGCTGCAAGGCGGCGCGCTCGGCTTCGCGCTGGGGGCCGAGGCGCGCAAGGAACGCGCACTGTATTCCGTCAACCGCGCGCTGGCGTCGCAAGCGTCCAGCTCGGGCTTTGCCGACGCCCAGGACCAGTCGGGCGACCGCCGCATCTACGCGCTGTTCGCCGAACTCAACGCACCCGTGATCAAGAACCTGGAACTCAACGCCGCCGCCCGCTTCGACCATTACAGCGATGTCGGCCGCAGCTTCACGCCGAAGATCAGCGCGCGCTACCAGCCGGTCACGCCGCTGCTGTTGCGGGCCTCGTGGAACCGCGGCTTCCGCGCGCCGACGCTGTTCGACCTGCACGGCCCGCAGACGGTGACCAATACCTCCGATCCGTGGAACGATCCGGTGCTGTGCCCCGGCGGCGTGCCGGTGCCCGGCGCCAACCCCAACCTGTCGTGCGACCAGCAGCAGAACAAGCGCCAGGGCGGCAATCCGGACGTCAAGCCGGAGCGCTCCAAGACCTACAGCGCCGGCGTGGTGTTCGAACCGGTGCGCGCGCTGACGCTGTCGCTCGACTACTGGAACATCCGCCTGCGCGACCAGATCAACGCGCTGGCCGAACAGACCGTGTTCAACGACTACGCCAAGTACCAGAGCCTGTTCCACTACAACGCAGCCGGCACCCGGCTCGATTACGTCTCGCTGATCACCAACAACCTCGGCGAAGTGAAGACCAGCGGCATCGACGCCAGCGTGCTGTGGCGCATGCCGCAGGGGCCGTACGGCACGGTCTCCTTGCAGATCGACGGCACCTGGGTGCGCAACTACGATTACCAGAACGAGCGCGGCGGCGTGTTCACCGAGAATGTCGGCCGCTACGCCGACGCCACACCGGTATTCCGCTGGCGCCACAACGCCACCATCAACTGGAGCAAGGGGCCGTGGGGGGCGTCGCTGACCAACCGCTATATGTCCGGCTACACCGACCAGAACGGCGTCGAGCCGGAGTTCTTCAACCAGGTCAAATCGTATTCGGTGTGGTCGCTGTCCGGCAATTACACCGGCATCAAGCATGTCGACCTGACGGTGGGCGTGCGCAATCTGCTGGATGAAGAGCCGCCGTTCACCAACCAGAGCACCACCTTCCAGCAGGGCTACGATCCGCGCTACACCGATCCGCTTGGCCGTACGTGGTATGCGCGCATCACCTACAAGTTCTGACATAAATTTACACTACACACAGTCACGTAAATTTCATTGGAGCTGTAAGCATTTGTAATGCGGGCGGAACGGGCGTGTGGCGCGCCTTTCCGCCCAATCGGCCGCACCGCAGGCGCCACACCGGCTTTACATCTGTAACGCTTTGCACGGCGCGTACTTGTTCAAGCGTCATTGTTCACCTCCTGTCCCGATGGTCTGATGGCCTTTGCTCAAAAAGCAAACACCCATTCCCATATCCATGCAGGAGTTAAAACAATGATGATTGAAAGAGCGATGTCCCGTACCTTGCGTGCGCTGTTTGCCGGTGGCCTGTTGGTCGGCATGCACGCAGCACAGGCGCAAACCGATGAGGCACCGATCCAGCGCGTGGAAGTGACCGGTTCCAGCATCAAGCGCCTGGCCACTGAAACGGCACTGCCGATCACCACCATCAAGGCTTCCGACTTCGAAAAGCAAGGCCTGACCACCGCTGCTGAAGTGATGAACACGCTGTCGATGAACCAGAGCGTCACCGGCAGCAGCCAGTCGGTCGGCTCCGGCACCGGCGGCATCGCCACCGCCGACCTGCGCGGCCTGGGCAGCAACAAGACGCTGGTGCTGCTGAATGGCCGCCGCCTGGCCAGCCACCCGTTCAACGGCTCGTCCGTCGACCTCAACATCATTCCGCTGTCGGCGCTGGAACGCGTCGAAGTGCTGCGCGACGGCGCCTCGGCCATCTACGGCACTGACGCCATCGGCGGCGTGATCAACTTCATCACCAAGCGTTCGGTAACCGGCGCCACCGTCAGCGTCGAGCGCTACCAGCCGCAGGCCAGCGGCGCCGGCGCCGAGTCGCGCCTCAACCTGTCGGGCGGCTACGGCGACCTCGACAAGGATGGCTGGAACATCTTCGGTGTGGTCGACCTGCACAAGCAGACCGCGCTGCAAGCCGTGGACCGCGACTTCTCCAGCACCAGTGTGCGCGCCGACAAGGGCATCAACAACAGCAGCGGCACTTCGCAGCCGGGCAACTTCTACTCGGACAACGGCATCACCGGCAACCCCTACTACGCCAGCGGCTGCCTCGGCAAGGGCCTGATCGCCAAGTCGAACGGCACCTGCCGTACCGACACCATCGCCTACATCCAGGACATTCCGAAGACGCAGCAGGAATCCTTCCTGGGCAAGGCCACTTTCAAGCTGAGCGAAGATAATGTCGCCACGATTGAGTACCTGCACAGCCGTTCGACCAACCAGAGCAGCATCGCACCGTCGCCGCTGACCGGCATCACCATGACCTCGGCCAGCCCCTACTATCCAGGCGGCAGCGCCGGCGTGCCGGCCGTGGCCGGCCTGACCGGTGAAGACCTGACCATCAACTGGCGCACCGTGGCCGCCGGCAACCGCATGGGCTACGACACCTCGATTTCCGACCGCCTGGTGGTAGCGTCGGAAGGCCTGGTGGCGGGCTGGGACTACAACGTCGGCCTGACCTACGGCATCAGCAAGGCCGCCAGCGCCTTCGTCGGCGGCTACACCAACGACTCGCTGATGAAAGCGGGCGTACTGAGCGGCATCCTGAATCCGTTCGGCGAACAGTCGGCCGCCGGTAGCGCCTACATCGACGCGGCCCAGTTGCGCGGCGAATACCTGGCCGCCAAGATGACCAGCGTCGGTGTCGACGCCAAAGTCAGCCGCGAGATCTACCAGCTGCCGGCAGGCGGCGTCGGCTTTGCAATCGGCTCGGAATTCCGTCACGACAAAGCCACCTATGACGTCAACACCGCGCTGGCGTCGCAGGCATCGAGCTCCGGCTACGCCGATGCGCAGGACCAGGCCGGCCAGCGCAACATCGCTGCGCTGTACTCGGAAGTCAGCGTGCCGCTGACCAAGACGCTGGAACTGTCGGGCGCCGCCCGTTACGACCATTACAACGACGTCGGCGGCAGCTTCAATCCGAAGATCGGCCTGCGCTGGGAAGCCAGCAAACAGGTGCTGTTCCGCACCTCGTACAACACCGGCTTCCGCGCGCCGACGCTGTATGACCTGCATGGCCCGGCCACCTCGACCTTCACCAGCAACGCCTACGACGACCCGGTCCTGTGCCCGGGCGGCGTGGCGGCGGCCGGCGCCAATCCAAACGTGGCCTGCGCGCAGCAGCAATACATCCGTAGCGGCGGCAACGCCAACCTGAAGCCGGAGAAATCCAAGACCTTCGCGCTGGGCGTGGTGTTCGAGCCGGTCAACGCGGTCAGCGTGTCGTTCGATTACTTCAACATCAAGATCAAGGATTCGATCGGCACCGTGTCCGAGTCGACCATCTTCGGCAACTACGACAAGTACAAGGACTACTTCGTCTACTCGGCCGACGGCAAGACGCTGCAATACGTGAACGCTGTGCTGGACAACCTGGGTGAAGTGAAGACGTCCGGCATCGACACCAGCCTGCGCTGGAAACTGCCGCGCACCTCGGTGGGCGACTTCGGCTTCCAGTTCGACGGCACCTGGGTACACAGCTACAAGTACCAGAACGAGACCGGTGGCGAGTTCGTGGAAAACGTCGGCGTGTATGGCGACAATGCACCGGTGTTCCGCTGGAAGCACAACGCCACCATCAGCTGGAAGAAAGGTCCGTGGAGCGCCAGCTTCTCGAACAAGTATCTGAGCGGGTATGTGGATGAGAATGATGTGGCGGATGCGTACTACCACAAGGTGCGCGCGTACTCGACCTACTCGCTGTCGAGCAGCTATACCGGTTTCAAGAATACCGACCTGACGGTGGGTATCAAGAACCTGTTTGACAGCGCGCCGCCGTACACCAACCAGGGCACGACGTTCCAGAGCGGTTACGATCCCCGCTTTACCGACCCGCTGGGCCGCACGTTCTACGTAAAGGCCAGCTACAAGTTCTAAAACAGGTCGCTCCCGCGCAGGCGGGAGCCCATACTGAGCAAGCGTTCTATAGGCTCCCGCCTGCGCGGGAGCGACGCAATCAGGCAGTACCGCCAACGGTCACGCCGTCGATCCGCAGTGTCGGCTGGCCGACGCCGACCGGCACGCTCTGGCCTTCCTTGCCGCACACGCCCACGCCCGGATCCAGCTTCATGTCGTTGCCGATCATCGACACGCGGTTCAGCACTTCCGGACCGTTGCCGATCAGGGTCGCGCCTTTCACCGGGTAGGTGATCTTGCCGTTCTCAATCATGTACGCTTCGCTGGCCGAGAACACGAACTTGCCGTTGGTGATATCGACCTGGCCGCCGCCGAAATTGACCGCATACAGGCCGTTCTTCACCGACGCCAGAATCTCGCCCGGATCTTTATCACCACCCAGCATATAGGTGTTGGTCATGCGCGGCATCGGCAGGTGCGCGAACGATTCGCGGCGCGCGTTGCCGGTCACCGGCATCTTCATCAGGCGCGCGTTCATGGTGTCCTGGATATAGCCCTTCAGGATGCCGTCTTCGATCAGCGTGGTGCACTGGGTTGGATTGCCCTCATCGTCGATATTCAGCGAACCGCGGCGATCCGCCAGCGTGCCATCGTCGACCACGGTCACACCTTTGGCCGCCACGCGCTCGCCGATGCGGCCGGAGAAGGTCGACGAACCCTTGCGGTTGAAATCGCCTTCCAGACCGTGGCCAATCGCTTCGTGCAGCAGGATGCCCGGCCAGCCAGGGCCCAGCACCACGGTCATCGGACCGGCCGGCGCCGGACGCGCATCCAGGTTCACCAGCGCCGATTTGACGGCCTCAGTTGCGTACTCTTCCAGCAACGTATCGCTGAAGTAGCCATAGTCGTAGCGGCCGCCGCCGCCGGACGAACCCATTTCACGACGGCCGTTCTGCTCGACGATCGCGGTCAGCGACACCCGCACCAATGGACGGATATCGGCCGCCAGCACGCCATCGCTGCGCACCACCAGTACCACATCGTATTCGCCGGCCAGGCTGGCCATTACCTGCACCACGCGTGGGTCCTTGGCGCGCGCCATCTTCTCGATGCGCTCCAGCAGCTTGACCTTGGCGGTCGCGTCCAGCGACACCAGCGGGTCATGCGGCAGGTACAGCGAACGGCCGCCGACCTGGTTCATCGCGCCGGCCACCTTGATCTTGCCAGCGCCGGCACGGGCGATGGTGCGGGTGGCGGAGGCGGCATCCATCAGCGCCGCTTCGGAAATCTCGTCCGAATACGAAAACGCGGTCTTGTCGCCCGACACGGCGCGCACACCGACGCCCTGATCGATCGAGAAACTGCCGGTCTTGACGATGCCCTCTTCCAGGCTCCAGCCTTCGTTTTTGGTAAATTGGAAATACAAGTCGGCATAGTCGACTTTGTGGGTGAACATGCTGCCCAGGGTCTTGAGCAGCTTGCCTTCGTCCAGCCCGAACGGCGTCAGCAGGATATCGCGCGCTACGGCCAGGGTGGACAGGTTCGGTTCAAATGGCTTCATGGTGATGCTTTCTGTTAGGTGTTACCGGCATTGTAGTGGATATCACATGGTCCGGTGTTTGAGCGCCGGCAGGCTGTCGCGCACGCCTTGCATGTATTCGGGGTCGATCACGCCCTGCACCACGCCCTCGCCCTCGGCCAGCACCGACTTGACCGTGCCCCATGGGTCGATCAGCATGCTGTGGCCCCAGGTGCGACGGCCGTTCGGATGGATGCCGCCCTGCGCCGCCGCCAGCACATAGCACTGGTTCTCGATGGCGCGCGCGCGCAGCAGGATTTCCCAGTGCGCCATGCCGGTGGTGTAGGTGAAGGCGGCCGGCAGCACGATCAGCGACACCGGGCCCATGGCGCGGAACAGTTCCGGGAAGCGCAGGTCATAGCAAACCGACATGCCGACCTTGCCGAACGGCGCCTCGAACACGCCGATGTTCTTGCCCGGCACAATCGTCTTCGATTCGTTGTACGACTCCGTGCCCTTGGTAAAGCCGAACAGGTGGATCTTGTCGTAGCGGCTGACGTGCTCGCCCTGCGGGTTGTACACCAGCGTGGTGTTGATGACCTTTTCGGCATCGTCCGACGCCAGCGGCAGCGTGCCGCCTATCAGCCAGATGCCCAGTTCGCGCGCCAGCCCGGACATGAAGTCCTGGATCGGCCCTGTGCCCAGCGGCTCGGCCACCTTGACCTTGTCGCTGTCGGCCAGGCCCATGATGGCCCAGTATTCCGGCAGCAGCACCAGCCCGGCGCCGTCCTTGGCGGCCTGGGTAACCAGGCGGCGCGCGGTGGCGATGTTTTCATCCACGGTGGGCGAGGAAATCATTTGTACGGCGGCGACGGTATGGTTCATGGCGATCCCTTTGACGGTTCCAGTTTTGTGGCATCCAGCTTGGTGACGACCGGCGCCTTCCACGGCCCGGACACTTGCATATGATAGGTCAGCGCCTTCATCACCGGCGCACTGAGGAACAGCTGGGCCAGGAAACTGCCGAGGCCGATGACGGGGTTGACCGCCAGCGCATACACCAGCGGCGCCGTGCCCAGGTTGACCTCGGGAATCACCACCACATGCAGGTTGGTGGTTTCATTGGCGATATCGGCGCTGCCGTCCATCAATACAGTGGCGGCCACGCCGTGCATTTTCAAGTTGTCGGTTTTAACGATGCCGCGGTTGATGTTGGCGCTGGCGGTAATGCCGTCAAACGCCAGCCCTTCCGAGAACACATCGTGGAAGTCCAGCTTGAGCAGGCGCGGCAAGGCTTGCAGGCTCAGCACGCCCAGCAGCTTGGCTGCGCCCGGGTCCTGCTTGAGGAACTGGCCCTTCTCCACATTCAGCGTGATCTGGCCGGACAAACTCGGCAGGTCCAGCGAGTACGGCAAGCCCTTCCAGGCGATATCGCCTTTCAGCGAACCCTTGCCGCCCTTCAGCGTATCGAGATAGCCAAAGCGTTCCAGCAACTTGCCCGCATCGATGATGCCGAGGTTGAAATTCAGGCTGGTGTCGTGCACGCCGTCCTTGCTGACCCACTTGCCCGAGCCGTTCAGCTCGCCGTCGGCATTGGTCAGCGACAGCTTGCTGACGCGCCATTCGCGCGCATTCGCCAGCTGGGCGTTGTTGGCTTGCAGTTCCAACCGGCCCAGTGGCTTGTTGAACAGTTCAAAGCGCTCGACCACCACATCCAGCGCCGGAATGGTGGCGGCCGCGCTCTTGTCGTCCAGCAACGCCTGGACGTCGCCCGAGGCCGATTCCGGGATGACCAGCGACGACAGCCGCGCCGTCACCTTGCCGAGGCCGGCGCCGGTGGACGGTTCAGCCCAGGTAACGTAGCCATTGGCCTGGGTTGAGTCGATGCTGGCCTGCCACATGCCTTTTTTATGGGTAACGCCGACCACCACGTTTTCCAGCTTGCGGCCGCCGATCACCAGTTCGCTGGTGCGGGCGGCGATGGCGTCGGGCATGACGTACTGGGAGAAATCGCCGACATCGGAAGGCGACGCCAGCGCCGCCGCCGAGCCGGCAGCGGCCGGGCCGGCAATGGCGTCGCCGAAGTCCAGCCAGTTATCGACGTTCAGCTGGTTCATGCTGATATTGAAGGCCAGGCCGCTGTCCGGCTCCGGCGCCGGCGTGTTGACGCCGATGCCGCCGCGCACCAGCTTCCAGTGCTGCTTGCTTTGCTTCTGGCGCTGGTAGCGCGCGGCGACGCCGCTGCCGAGGTTGATGCGGATATCGTCATGCAGGAAGCCGGCCGCGTCCGCCGTCAGGCCGCTGGTCAGCACGAAGCGCAACGGCATGCTGTCGGTGGCGGTTTTGTTGACCGGCGCCGGCAAGTCCAGCGCCAGCCCGGTCAGCGACGACTCAACCGCGACGATGACCTGATGGTCGCGCGCGGTCACCGTGCCGCTGTAGCGCGTGCCGCCATTGAAGTGGCCGGCCAGGCGCTGCATGGCCGGCATCTGGAAGGCCTGGCGGAAGCCATCGGCCGTCAGCAGGCCGCCCAGCTTGACGACGATGGCGCCATCCTTCTGGCTGCCGCCGGTGATCGATACCGGGCCGCCGAGGAAATTGCCGCTGATCTGGTTCAGGTTGACGCCGCGCTCGTTAAATTCAATCTTGCCCTGCGACGATTGCACCACCGGCAAATCGTTCATCAACACGATGTCGTTGTTGGCCAGCTGCACCGTGCCCTGCACCTTGGTGTCGATCGCGTGCGCCAGCGGAATGCGCAGGCTCAGCGTCAGCTTGGCGTTGCCGCTGGCTTGCGTCTCGTCGGTGAAGTGCGAAATCCACTCCAGCACCGGGCTGATGGTCAGGTAGCGCAGGAACTCCTGCATCGGCGCGGCGGCGTTGCCGTCGATCTCCAGCATGGAATCGTGCACGCTCAAGTCCGGGATCACGGCCTTGACGTTGCTCAGCGCGGCGCCGGCGGTTGTGGCGGTGTCGCCACGGATTTCCATGCGCGCGCCTTCGAACAGGAAGCTGCCCTTGATGTGCTCGGCCTGTGGCCACAGCGGCAATGGCTGGCCGTCCTTGCCCAGTTCCTTGCCGTCGTGCAGATAGTAGCCCGGCTCGTAATTCAGCTTGGCGTCGGTCAGCTTGCCGGCCACGCGGAATTCGCCGCGCGCCTTGTCGTCCTTGAACGGGAAATGGGTCAGATCGCCGCGCAGGCGGATCGTGACGTCGCTGGCGACACCGCCTTCCAGCGCGCCGGTCAGCCAGTGGGTCAGGTCGTGCGGCGTCTGCATCGGCAGATAGCGGCCGATGCGGTTGATCTGGAAGCCGGTCAGCGTGCCGCTCAGGTCGGCCTTGCCCGGTCCCTTGCCGGCCAGCGAGAGAGTGTGCGAGCCTTGCAGCGTGCCGCTCATGCCTTCCTGCTCGAAGTCCATCGAGTCGATCTGGAACAGCAGCTGATTGTCGTCCTCAAACGACCAGCGCGCCTTCAGGTTCAGGTGATCGAACGGCATCGACGCTTCGGCGAAATAGTCCGGCATCTGCAACACCAGCTGCTGCGAGGTCAGGCTGAAATTGCCGCCGCGCTCGGTGGCGTCGATCGAGCCGCTGAGGTTATCGAAACCGGGGATGGCGGGCATGCCGGCAATCGCCGGCGTCTTGCCGCTCTTCGGCTGCGCCAGGCGCGGCGGCTGCGGCTTCAGGCCCAGCCCGACCAGGTCGCCCTTGACGCGGTAGGTCTGCAAGGCCGGGAAAGTGCCCTGCCACTCGGCGGAAAAATTCTGCAACAGGCCGCGCGGCGCGAAGCCGGCCACCATCTTGTGCTGTTGTTCGTTCAGCGGCAGGCGCTCGGCCAGGCCGGCCAGGGTTTGCAGGTCCAGCTGACGGGCCCGTACTTCGAAGCGCTCCGGCTTGGCGCCGGCTGCCGCCACGTAATTTTCCGACAGCGAGGTCGGCGCCATCACCAGGCCGTCGCGGGTGGTCAGCGTCAGGTTGTTCAGTTCCAGGCTGTGGCCCAACGCGCCGAAGCGCGGCGTGGCGGCGCCCTGGCGCGCGGCCGGCGGCCGGATGTCTTCGCGCACAGCAATGCGGCCGCTCATCTGCTGCAAGTCCAGCAACGGCAAGTCCTTGCCCAGCACGGCGGTGATGTCATCCAGGCCGACATCGGCGGTCAGGTTGGTCAGGCGCGACTGGTCGAAGCCGACCCAGGCGCGCAGCCGGCCGTGCCCCTTGCTCAGGTCAAACGGATAATCGACCCAGGCCTTCCACGCCTGCAAGTCGGTGTTGCGGATGTCGGCATAGACCTCGCCCTTCCACATGGAGAAATTGGAGATGCGGGCGCCAAACGCCGGATGGGTAAAGTCGGCGCGGAAGTCGAGCGGCTGCGCCAGCTCGGCCGGCGGCGTGGCGCGCACCGACAACTGGTGATGCAGCCACTGGTTGCGCAGCACCAGCTGGAAGTTGTCCAGCGCCAGCGGCGGCGCGTTGCGCAGGCGGTCGGTCCACTGCACGCGGCCGTCGCGGATGACGATATCGCGCTGCAACAGCAGCCAGTCCAGCCCTTTGCCGTCGCTCGGCTTATTGGGGTCGATGAACATGCCGGCCACATACAGGCGGCCATCGGTCTCGCGCACGATGGACAGGTCGGGCCGCGTCAGTTCCAGCGAACGGAAGCGCAGATTGCCCGTCACCGCTGTCCACCACGACAGCGTGGCCGACACGCTCGGCAAGCGCAGCGCTGGACGGCCTTGCGGATCGTGCAGCACCACGTCGCCCAGGAACAGGTTGGGCCGGAAGCCGTTCCACGAGGCATACACGCGGGAAATCGTGACCTGGTTGCCGACCGCGCTGCTGGCGGCGCGCTCGATATCGCCCTTGTAATGGTCGATATTCGGCAACACTACATAGCGCAATGTCAGGAACAGGATGGTGAAAGCAAAATACAGCAGCAGTACCAGCTTCAAAATGAAGCCCAGTACGTGATGGGTGGCCAGATTGCAAATCCGATAGGCGGTACGAAGCCGGTGCCAGCGCGCAGCCAATGGGCCTTCGCCTGTCACGGTCTCCTCTTCTGGTTTTTGCATTAATACGCTAATAAATCAGGCCATGCGTCAAATAAGTACGAAACTCGCGCTAAACTCGGTTGTCAAAGCAATTCTACCTTATCCCTCTATGAGTTCATCGCCCGTATCCCCGACAGTTTCCCGTTTTTATCAACGCTGGCTGGCCGCCGCGCCCGATCGCGCAGTGAAAATAGATGAACTATCGCAATTATCGCTTGCCGACATCGATTTGGCGGACTATTTACGCAAAGAAGCAGAAAACAGCTTGCCACTGGTGCGTTCCATGCGCCGCCTGCGCAATCTGCTGGTCTGCACCCTGATCCGCCGCGACCTGGAAGGCAAAGCCAATCTGGCCGAAGTGGTGACCACCATGACCCGCTTCGCCGACTTTGCCATCCAGCAGCACATGGCCGAGCTGCATACGGAAATGGTGGCGGCCCACGGCGTGCCGACCGGCCACGAGTCGGGCCTGCCGCAGGAAATGATCGTGTTGGCCATGGGCAAGCAAGGCGGCGGCGAACTCAATGTATCGTCCGACATCGACCTGATCTTCGTCTACCCGGAAGATGGCGACACCGTTGCCGGTCCGGGCCAGCGCAGTCTGTCCAACCATGAATTCTTCATCCGCATCGGCAAGAAGTTAATTGCCGCTTTGGCGGAGATCACCGAAGATGGCTACACTTTCCGCGTCGATATGGCCTTGCGGCCGAACGGCAACTCAGGCCCGCTGGCCGCCAGCCTGGGCATGGTGGAGCAATACTTGATCGTCCAGGGCCGCGAATGGGAGCGCTACGCCTGGGTCAAGGCGCGCGCCGTCACCGGCCGCGCCGAGGATATCGCCGCACTGGACGCGATTGTGCGGCCGTTCGTGTTCCGCCGCTACCTGGACTTTGGCGTGATCGACGCCATCCGCAATATGCACGCGCAGATCCGCGCCGAGGTCAACCGGCAGGAGCGGCTACACCCGGACCGCAGCAACAACGTCAAGCTGGGCCGCGGCGGCATCCGCGAAATCGAGTTCCTGGCGCAGGTATTCCAGCTGATCCGCGGCGGCCGCGACGCCGCCCTGCGCGACCGCTCGACCCGCACCACGCTGCGCATCATCGCCGAAAAAGGCTTGCTGAGTCACGCCATCGTCTATCAACTGCTGGCTTCCTACACCTTCCTGCGCAACCTGGAGCATCGCCTGCAATACCTGGACGACGCCCAGACCCACACGCTGCCGGCCAACGACGCCGACCGCCAGACCGTGGCCGAAATGATGGGTTTGCCGGATGTCGCCACCCTGCTGACCCAGCTGGAAGCGCACCGTCAGTTCGTCGCCGGTCAGTTCGACGAAATGTTCTCGGACAAGACCGAAAGCAGCGAAAACGATATCGATCTGCAATCGAGCAACGAATGCGCCGATCCCGACAACCGCGAAGCCATGGTGGCCCGCTTCACCGCGCTCGGCTTCGAGGCGCCGGAAGACGCCACCAAGCGCCTGATCGCCACCTGGCAGGCGCCGCGCCTGCAATCGCTGCCGGAAGCTAGCCGCAACCGGCTGCAAGGACTGATCAACAGCGCGCTGCCGCTGATCATCCAGGCCGCCAGCGAATCGAGCGGCGGCAACCAGCTGGCCACGCTGGGCCGGCTGCTGGATTTCCTGGAAGCCATCGCGCGCCGCTCGGCCTATCTGTCGCTGCTGACCGAATATCCGCACACCCTGGCGCGCGTGATCCGCATGGTGCACGCCAGCGGCTGGGGCGCCAAGTTCCTCAGCCAGCACCCCATCCTGCTCGATGAGCTACTGGACGACCGCCTGCGCAACGCCGTGTTCGACCCGGCGGCGCTGGCGGCCGACCTCGACCTGCAACTGGCGGCCGATCCTGGCGACACCGAGCGCCAGATGGACATCCTGCGCGAGGTGCACCACGTCCAGCTGTTCCACCTGCTGGCGCAAGACCTGGCCGGCGACCTGACGGTGGAAAAATTGGCCGACCACCTGTCGGCGCTGGCCGACACCATCGTTGCCGCTACCATCAAGGCGGTGTGGCAGACCGTGGCCACGCGCCACCGCGAGGTGCCGCTGTTCACCGTCATCGCCTACGGCAAGCTGGGCGGCAAGGAACTGGGCTATGTGTCCGACCTCGACGTTATCTTCCTGTATGACGACCCTGACCAGGAAGCGCCGGCCCAGTACGCCAAGCTGGCGCAGCGCTTTATCACCTGGATGACCTCGCACACCTCGGCCGGCATCCTGTTCGACATCGACACCGCGCTGCGGCCGGACGGCGCCAGCGGCATGCTGGTGTCGTCGGTGTCGTCGTTCGAGAAATACCAGACCAGCGCGGCCTGGGTGTGGGAGCACCAGGCGCTGACCCGGGCCCGCTATTGCGCCGGCGACTTGGCGATCGGACAACGTTTCGAACAGATCCGCGAGGCGGTGCTGCGCAAGGAGCGCCCTGCCGACGGCCCGCTGAAGCAGGAAGTGCTGGCGATGCGCAAGCGCATGGTGGACGCCAAGCCGAACCACAGCGCGCTGTTTGACCTCAAACAAGATCCGGGCGGAATGATCGATATCGAGTTCATCGTCCAGTTCATGGTGCTGCAACACGCGGCTGCCTATCCTGAGCTGACTGCCAACTTTGGCAATATCGCATTGCTGCGCATCTGCGCCGAGCTAGGTCTGATCGACGGCCCGCTGTCGGCCAGCGTGGCCGACGCCTACCGCAAATACCGCAAGCTGCAACACCAGCTGCGGCTGCAAGGCCAGGACCTGGCGCGCATCGATCCGGCGCTGGTGGCGACCGAAGCGCGGCAAGTGCGGACGCTGTGGAACAGCTTGTTTGGCGAGGATGTTGCCAGTTAGCAACGGCGGCGCCTACGCCCCCTTTAGCTGCGCTAATATGGATAGACATAATCATAAGAGGAGCATGCATGAAGACCTTGTTTGCCGCAGCAATCAGTCTGGCATTATGTAGCGTTGCGGTGGCTGCGCAAAAAGGCAGTAAGGAGGAAGCAGTCGCCATGGTAAAAAAGGCGGTGGCCATGGTGAAATCGGATGGCAAGGAGAAAACCTTCGCGGCGATTTCCGATCCGGCCAATACCACTTTCCATGACCGCGATTTATATATTTATGTGTATGACTTTAATGGCGTCGCATTAGCGCACGGGAATAATCCCAAGATGGTCGGTAAATCATCGATCGGCCTGAGAGATAATGAAGGCAAATTTATCGTCAAGGAAATGATTAAAGTCGTCAAAGCCAAAGGCTCCGGCTCGGTGGATTTTAAATGGCCGAATCCAGTCACTAAAACCGTGGAATTGAAAGCGGGTTATGTGGAACGGGTCGATGATTTCCTGATCGGCTCAGGCGCTTACCAGTAAGAATTACGGCCGGGAATGCATCCCGGCTTTTTTTGCCCGTAAACCATGCCAAAAATTGGCGTGATTACACCATTTTTTGGTGTATCGCCCTTGGCCGGGATAAAAAAAAACCTCCCGGAAAACCGGGAGGCTTTTAACGGAGATACTCCGTATTATTTTGCGTTCATCAGTGCGACAGTCGTATCCAGCATGCGGTTCGAGAAACCCCACTCATTGTCGTACCACGACGATACTTTCACCAGACGGCCCGATACTTTGGTCAGGGTCGAATCAAAGTTCGACGATGCCGGGTTATGGTTGAAGTCCACCGAAACCAATGGCTCGGTTTGATAAGTCAGCACTTCTTTCAGCGAGCCTTCAGCGGCGGCTTTCATCAGCGCATTAACTTCTTCCACAGTGGTATCACGTTTGGCGATAAACGACAGATCGACCAGCGAGACATTAATGGTCGGTACGCGAATCGCGAAACCATCCAGCTTGCCATTCAATTCCGGCAGTACCAAACCGACTGCGGCGGCAGCGCCGGTTTTAGTCGGGATCATGCTCATGGTGGCGGAACGGGCGCGGCGCAGATCTTCGTGCATGACGTCCGACAATACCTGGTCGTTGGTGTAAGCGTGCACGGTGGTCATCAGGCCGGTTTCCAGGCCGATGGCGTCGTTCAGCGGCTTGACCAGCGGGGCCAGGCAGTTGGTGGTGCACGATGCGTTCGAGATCACGGTGTCGGTCGACTTCAGCACTTGCTGGTTGACGCCGTACACGATGGTGGCGTCCACATCCTTGCCGCCTGGTGCCGAAATGATCACTTTCTTGGCGCCGCCTTTCAGGTGGGCCGACGCTTTTTCCTTGGTGGTGAAGAAGCCGGTGCACTCCAGCACCACGTCCACGCCCAGGTCGCCCCATGGGATTTCCGCAGGGTTGCGCTGTGCGAACACGCGGATCACATCGCCGTTCACGATCATGTTGTCGCCGTCCACTTCCACGGTGCCAGGGAACTTACCGTGGGCGGTGTCGTAGCGGGTCAGGTGGGCGTTCGACTTGGCGTCGCCCAGATCGTTAATTGCCACGATCTGGATGTCTTGTTTTTTGCCGCCTTCGTAGAAAGCACGCAGTACATTACGGCCAATACGGCCATAGCCATTGATTGCAACTTTGATCGTCATACTTTGCTCCTGATTAAAAATATTGTTAATGCAACCAGCAATTATAGATTAAGCAATGACCGCTTTGACTTTTGCCACGACATTTTCTACCGTGAAGCCGAAGTGTTTGAACAACACGCCTGCCGGGGCCGATTCACCGAAGGTATCGATGCCGACCACGGCGCCTTCCAGGCCAACGTACTTGTACCAGAAATCGGTGACGCCGGCTTCGATTGCCACGCGTGGCACGCCTTTGATCAATACGCTGGCCTTGTAGGCAGCGTCCTGACGGTCGAACACGTCGGTCGACGGCATCGACACCACGCGGGCAGTGATGCCTTCCGAAGCCAGTGCCGAAGCGGCGGCCTGGGCCAGTTCGATTTCCGAACCGGTGGCGATCAGCGTGATCTTGGCGTCGGCCGCTTCGCGCAGCACGTAACCGCCACGGGCGATGTCGGCGATCTGTTCGGCGCTACGCTCCTGGTACGGCAGGTTCTGGCGCGAGAAGATCAGCGTCGATGGGCCATCCTTGCGCTTGACTGCCGCGCCCCACGCCACCATCGATTCGGTGGTGTCGCATGGACGCCAGTTGTCCAGGTTAGGAATCAGCCGCAGCGACGAAACGTGCTCGACCGACTGGTGGGTCGGGCCGTCTTCGCCCAGGCCGATCGAATCGTGGGTGAACACGAACAGCGAACGCTGTTTCATCAGCGCCGCCATGCGCAGCGCGTTGCGGCTGTAGTCGGCGAAGGTCAGGAAGGTGGCGCCGAACGGGATGTAACCACCGTGCAGGGCAACGCCGTTCATGATCGCCGACATGCCGAATTCGCGCACGCCGTAATTAATATGGTTGCCTGGCTGGCCGGAACGCACTGGGGTGATTTCTTTCCAGTTGGTCAGGTTGGAGCCGGTCAGGTCGGCCGAACCGCCCAGGAATTCCGGCAGCACCGGCGCCAGCGCCTGGATGGCGTTCTGGCTGGCCTTGCGGGTGGCGATATTTTCTTTCTTCTCGACGGTCGAGGCGATACCAGCCGCCAGCGTCGCGTCGAAGTTGCCTGGCAGTTCGCCAGCCATGCGGCGGCTCAGTTCTGCGGCTTCTTGCGGGTATTTAGCGGTGTATTCGGCGAACTTGGCGCTCCAGTCGGCTTCCAGCTTGGCGCCGGCGGACTTGAAGTCCCAGGCGGCGTAAACGTCGGTCGGTACTTCAAACGGGGCCGAGGTCCAGCCGATGTATTCGCGGACGGCAGCCACTTCCTTGTCGCCCAGCGCGGCGCCGTGCACCTTGTCGCCGCCTTGCAGGTTCGGCGAACCTTTGCCGATGAT
The DNA here is from genome assembly GCF_009857605.1 of Duganella levis. Lineage (GTDB taxonomy): Bacteria > Pseudomonadota > Gammaproteobacteria > Burkholderiales > Burkholderiaceae_D > Rugamonas > Rugamonas levis. Next base: position 221,139 of record NZ_WWCT01000003.1, read on the forward strand.
GGTTTTGCAGCAGATCAGGGTTGGCTTGTCGGCCTGTTTGGCGGCTTCGATGGCGGCCGACACGGCTGCCACATCGTGGCCGTCGACGGCGCGGATCACGTTCCAGCCGTAGGCTTCGAAACGGGCCGGGGTGTCGTCGGTGAACCAGCCTTCGACTTTACCGTCGATCGAAATGCCGTTGTCATCGTACAGGGCGATCAGTTTTTTCAGGCTCAGCGTGCCGGCCAGTGCGCAAGCTTCGTGCGAGATGCCTTCCATCAGGCAGCCGTCGCCGACGAAGGCGTAGGTGTAGTGGTCAACCACGTCCAGGCCCGGCTTGTTGAATTCGCTTGCCAGCAGCCATTCAGCCAGCGCCATGCCGACCGCGTTGGCCAGGCCCTGGCCCAGCGGACCGGTGGTGGTTTCCACGCCCGGGGTGTAGCCGACTTCCGGGTGGCCCGGGGTTTTCGAGTGCATCTGGCGGAACGACTTGATGTCGTCCATGGTCACCGCGTAGCCGCTCAGGTGCAGCAGCGCATAGTGCAGCATCGAACCGTGGCCGTTTGACAACAGGAAGCGGTCGCGGTTCACCCATTTCGGGTTGGCCGGGTTGTGGCTGTAATGGCCACTCCACAGTGCAACGGCGATTTCCGCCATGCCCATCGGCATGCCTGGGTGGCCGGAATTGGCCTTCTGGACGGCGTCCATTGCCAGCGCGCGGATCGCGTTAGCCTTTTGTGGGTGTGGGAGCGTAAAAGTCATGGTGTGGTCAATCACGGAGTTTGAATGCGTTTGCAGTAGGCCGGCTACTTTCTGAAGCTGGCTATTTTACCAGAGCAGCGCCCGCCAAACTAAAAAGGGCGGCGTCCTTTTCGGAACGCCGCCCCCGCTGTCAAGCGCCGGCCAGGGCCGGCGGCGACCTGCTTAGAACTTCTTGTTGAACTCCGCGGTGAACTTGAACGAACGTGGCGCGGTGAGGTTCAGCACCGATTCGTACAGCGCGTAGCGGGCGTTATTGGTGTTGTAACGCTCAACCACTTTTTGTACCGACTGATCGTTCAGAACGTTGTACACGTCCACTTTCAGTGCCAGGCCTGGCAGGAAGGTTGGCTTCCACGAGGCGTTCAGGTCCAGGGTTTTTTCCCATGGCAGACGGCCCACGGTGCCACGTGGCGACGGTACGTTCTTGTCGCCGGTGACGCCGAAGCAATAGTGCGATGCCGACTGGTAGTTATAGCCGATGTCGTTCAGCGTGGTTGGGTTGGTACCCGAGCACGAACGTGGACGACCCGAAGCCAGCGTCAGGAAGCCGCCAACGGTGATCTGCGGCGTGATGTCGTAGAAACCGTAGCCCTTGATCTGGTGCTTGCGATCGTTAGGCAGCAGGCCATCGGCGTACTTCATCAGCTGCGCGTAGTCCCAGGTCTGGGTGGCTGCGACGTCGCCCTGGCCCTGGGTGGTGTCCGACAGGGTCTGGCCTTCGGTGTTACCTTTGCTGCGGCCCAGGGTGTAGTTCAGCTTACCGTACCAGCCGTCGCGGTATGGGTGCTCAACATAGAAGTCCAGCGCGGCGTAGACGCGCTTGGCCTTGTCGAAGCCCAGGTCTTCCTTGGTCAGGTGGACGCGGGTGTAGTTGCTGTGGGTGCCGGCGTAGTCGACCAGGAAGTCATTGGCTTCGCCCGGATTGAACGAGGCGCAGCTAAAGCCTTCATAGTTGCTGGTATTGATGCCGTGGTCTTTGGCGTACTTGGTGAACACGCGGCCATCGCAGAAGTCATCGATGGTCGATTGCAGCGTACGGTAAGTACCTTTGACGCCGAAGTTCAGGCTTGGGCTGAAGGCCTTGTCGAAGCCGATCGTGATCTCGTCCTGATACGACGGTTTCATGTTCAGCGCAGCGACGGTTTTCGGATCCTTGGCCTGACCGAATTCGTTGTTACCCGACAGTACGCCGGTGACCGGGGTCAGGCCGGTTGGTGCGCCGTGCGAGTCAGTACCGGTGTAGGTGTAGTACTGGCTGGTGTTCAGCGAACCATTGGCGCCACGCAGGGCGATCAGGGTTGGCATCTGCAGCGTGTAGCGGCCGGCGCTACCGAAGACTTTGAGCGAGTTGTCGCCATTGGCGTCCCAGACGACCGACAGGCGCGGCGCGATCTGGTTCTTCATCTCAATGTACTTGGTGCCGTCCTGGTTGGCGTTGTAGAAGCCTTCACGACGGATACCGGCGGTGACCGACAGTTTCGGCGTGATCTGCCATTGGTCTTCCAGGTACTGCGCGTCCTGGCCGGCGTAGGCGTTCGACACGGTCGACGACAGGGTTTTCGACACGTAGTAACCTTGCGAACCCAGTGGACCGGTGCCGGTCAGCACCGGCACCGTGCCGCCGGTGACGGTGGTGGTCTTGGTCGGATCGGTTTTCAGGTAGGTCCACAGCACGCCGCCGGCCAGGGCATCACCGGCGTTGATCGACGACATCGAGTTGTTGTCCAGACCGGCGCGCAGCTTGTGGTTGCCCAGTTTGTATTCCAGGTCCAGACGTTTCGAGATGACGTTGTCGGTCGCGCCGTTGTATGGCTGGTTGGTGGTGAACGGCTGGCCGCCGTTGTAGTTCAGACCCGGCACCTGGTTTTCTGGCGACGCGGTAACCTGGGCCAGGGTTGGATCGTAGCCGGACGGGGTGTAGATGTGACGGGCGCGCGATTTGCCGTACAGGGCATTGACGGTGAAGTCATCGGTAATATTGCCGATGTAGCGGATGATGTTGGCCTGACCGCCGTTCGGGTTGAACGGACCGTATTCTTCGTGGGTCGAGGAATTGACGGTCGAACCGACCGCGCGGGTGGTGTAGTTATACGAACGGTACTGGGTATTGGTCTTCGGCAGGTCGCCGATACCGGTGTACTCGATGCGGTGATTGTCGGTGATGTTCCAGTCCAGCTTGGCGTAGTAACGCTGGGTGGTGGTCTGGTAATCGCGCCAGCCGTTGGCGGCATTGGTCAGCGCGGTACGGCCGCCGAACACGCCGGCGACTTCATCTTCGGTCTGTTCCAGGGCGACGAAGGCGAACAGGGTGTCCTTGATCAGCGGGCCGCCGACGTAAGCCGAGTACTGGGTCTGCTCACGGCTATTGTCTTCGCGGCGGATGCGCAGCGTATTGTCGGTCGCCGGGAACACGCCGGTGTTGGCGTAGTACATGTCCTTGTACTTGGCGCGGAAGTCCTTCGGCGTGGTCGAGATCAGACCGCCCACTTCCCAGGTGTTGGTACCGGATTTGGTGGTGATGTTGACCACGCCGCCGACCGAACGGCCGAACTCAACGCCGTAACCACCGGTCAGCACCTGGGCCTGGGCGATCGCGCCGAATGGCAGCTCGAACGCACCCAGCTGGGTCAGCGGGTTGGTCACCGGGAAGCCGTTGATGTAGTACGCATTTTCCGAAGCGCCGCCGCCGCCCAGCGAGGAGCCGGCCGCGTAGGTCGGATCGCCACGGGTGGTGTTTGGCGCCAGTTGCACGATGGCGTCGACGCTGCGGGCGATCGGCAGTTTGTCCAGTTCACGCGAGGTGAAGGTGGCGCCGTTGTTGGCGTTGGACATGTCGATCCGGCTGCGGCGACCGCTCACCTGCACGGTTTGCACGCCGCTGCTGAAGACTGCTTCCACGCCTTGGCCAACCAGTACTTCGAGGTTGGTGCTGGCGCCAGGGGTGGTGCCGTTCTGCAGCGTGGCGCTGTAGCGGCCCACTGGCAGCGAGGACACGCTGAAGGCGCCAGAGGCGTCCACAGCAGTGGTACGGGTCTGGTTGGTGTCCAGGTTTTTCAGTACCACCGAAGTGGCGCTGCCAGGAGCAACACGACCGTAGACGGTACCACTGGCATTCGACTGTGCCAGCGCAGGCTGCACGACGGCCATGGTCAGCGCCGCAGTGCCGAAGGCGAGCGAAAGCGCGTTCACAAGAACAGTTTTACGTAACATATGAGTGTATTCCCAATTTGAATAAATTTTGCCTTGTAGGCAACAATACCCGTTATCTCTCTAATGGAGATCTCTTACCAACAATTACGGACGTGTAATCTTCGTCCATACACTCATAAAAACATGCAGCAAACAAGTGTGTCAACAATACAACTTTTGTTATGCAATAAAACAACGGGAATTGGAAAAAATAACGAAAACCGTATTAATTTTATGCAGATATCGCGATAAATAATTTATGATGAAACGGCAGATTTCATGCGTCTCATCAGCACAAACCTCCGTTGTTTGTTTTGAGCAAAATCCGCATATCGATATAAAATTTCCCGCCCAAGGCCTTTTTGGCCGTCCGCCAGAACAAAATTCTGCGCCTTTATTTCCTTGAAACTTGCTGGTGCACATGAAAGTTTCTTTGCACCAGAATGGAATTAATACGCACCAAGCTGGAGCGTTATTTACTGCCGGTTGCTCGGCTTCTTCCCGGTGCCGGCAACGATTAAAATGGCGACTTACCATTTGATCGGATTTCCATGCCCCGCTTTTATGTTTCCCAGCCGCTGGCCATCGGCCAGTTAGTTACCCTGCCCGAGGCGGTCGCCCACCATGTGCAGGTGCTGCGCCTGGCCGAAGGCGATCTGATTACGCTGTTTAACGGCGACGGCGGCGAGTACACCGCCAGCCTCAGCGAACTGGGCCGCCGCAGCGCCAGCGCCGAGATCAAGGCCCACAGCGCGCGCGAGGCCGAACTGCCGTTTGCCGTCACGCTGGCACAGGCCCTGCCCGAAGGCAGCAAAATGGAATGGATTATCGAAAAAGCCATCGAACTGGGCGTGTCCGGCTTCCAGCCGCTGGCGGCGCAGCGCTGCGTGGTGCGGCTGTCGGCCGAGCGCGCGGAAAAGAAACTGGAGCACTGGCGCGGCATCATCGTCTCGGCCTCCGAGCAAAGCGGCCGCAACCGGCTGGCCCGGCTGGCGCCGCCGCAGGACTATAAACAGTGGATCACCCAACAGGACATGCACCGCCGCATCATCCTGACGCCGCGCGCCGAACAGTCGCTGGCCGACTGGGCGCGCCACCAGCCGCCGCAAGCGGTGACGCTGGTGGTCGGCCCCGAAGGCGGTCTCAGCGAACAAGAGGAAGACCTGGCGCTGCGCCACGGCGCGCTGCCGCTGGCCATGGGGCCGCGCATCCTGCGCACCGAAACGGCGGCGCTGGCGGCGGTGTCGGTGCTGAGCGCGGCCTGGGGCGGCCTGGCCTGAGCGGCTGACCTGACGCCGGGGTCGCCAGTCAGGGTAAAATATCGCCTGAATCTCCGCTAGCTACGGAGCCCTGCAATTTCTGGAACCCCCATCATGCTGCGTTTAAATGAAGTCAAACTCCCGCTCGACCACAGCGAGGAGCAACTGCCGGCCGCCATCCTGGCGCGCCTGGCCATCCCGGCCGCCGACCTGCGCGGCTTCACCATCTACAAGCGCAGCTACGACGCGCGCAAGAAATCCGCGATCGTCCTGATCTACTCGCTGGATGTGGATGTCGCCAATGAAGCCGAAGTCTTGCAGCGCCTGCACCACGATGTGCACCTGATGCCGTCACCGGACACCGGCTATAAATACGTCGCCGACGGCCAGGCGCTGGCCGCCCACCCGGATTTCCAGCGTCCGGTGGTGATCGGCATCGGTCCGTGCGGCCTGCTGGCGGCGCTGATCCTGGCCCAGATGGGCCTGCGTCCCATCATCCTCGAACGCGGCAAGATCGTGCGTGAACGCACGGTCGACACCTTCGGCTTCTGGCGTCAGCGCAAGCTCAATCCGGAGTCCAACGTGCAGTTCGGCGAAGGCGGCGCCGGCACCTTCTCCGACGGCAAGCTGTACAGCCAGATCAAGGACCCGAAGCATTACGGCCGCAAGGTGCTGAACGAGTTCGTCAAGGCCGGCGCGCCGGAAGAAATCATCTACGTCAGCAAGCCGCACATCGGCACGTTCCGGCTGGTGAAAATGGTCGAATCGATGCGCGAAAACATCGAGGCGCTGGGCGGCGAATACCGCTTTAACAGCAAGGTCACCGACATCGAGATCGAGGAAACCGCCGACGGCCGCCAGGTGCGCGGCCTGACGCTGGAAAGCGGCGAGAAAATCGCCACCAGCCACGTGGTGCTGGCGATCGGCCACAGCGCGCGCGACACCTTTGAAATGCTGTACGAGCGCGGCGTCTACATCGAAGCAAAACCGTTCTCGATCGGTTTCCGCGTCGAGCATCCGCAATCGCTGATCGACACCTGCCGCTTCGGCCCCAACGCCGGCCATCCCATCCTTGGCGCCGCCGACTACAAGCTGGTGCACCACGCATCGAATGGGCGCGCGGTGTACAGCTTCTGCATGTGCCCGGGCGGCACGGTGGTGGCGGCGGCGTCCGAGCCGGGCCGCGTGGTCACCAACGGCATGAGCCAGTATTCGCGCAACGAGCGCAACGCCAACAGCGCCATCGTGGTCAGCATTTCGCCGGAAGTCGACTATCCGGGCCACCCGCTGGCCGGCATCGCCTTCCAGCGCGACCTCGAAGAAAAGGCCTTCCACCTGGGCGGCGGCACTTACAATGCGCCGGGCCAGCTGATGGGCGATTTCGTCGCCGGCCGCGCTTCGACCGACTTCGGCGCGGTGGTGCCGTCGTACAAACCGGGCATCACGCTGACCGACCTGGCGCAGATCCTGCCGGAGTTTGCCGTGACGGCGCTGCGCGAAGCCTTCCCGGCGTTCGACAAGCAGCTCAAGGGCTACTTCAAGCATGACGCCGTGCTGACCGGACTGGAAACGCGCACCTCGTCGCCGATCCGCATCAAGCGCCGCGACGACACGCTGCAAAGCCTGAACACCAAGGGCCTGTTCCCGGCCGGCGAAGGCGCCGGCTATGCGGGCGGCATCCTGTCGGCCGGCGTCGACGGCATCAAAGTGGCGGAAGCGGTGGCGCTGTCGCTGGCCGCGCAGCAAGCCTGACGTTAGTCGCGCACCGGCAGCCGCAGCTTGATGCGGCAGCCGGCGCTGTCCGGCGCGGCGGGCGCCACCGCCACGTGGCCGCCCATCTGGTGCACAATCGTATAAACGATATGCATGCCGAGCCCGGAACCGCCCTGCCCGCGCTTGGTGGTAAAGAACGGCTCGAACAGCCGTTCGCGCACCTCGCCGCTCAGGCCGACACCGTCGTCGGCAAATTCCAGCAGCAGCCAGCGCACGCCGCCTTCCAGCGCCAGCCGCGCCGCCAGCGTCACCTGGCCCGGCCCGCCATTGGGATAGGCGTGCTTGGCGGCGTTCATCAGCAGGTTGGACAGCACCTGCGACCAGCGTCCCGCATCCAGCCGCGTGCGCAACTCCGGCGCGATGTCGACCTCGACGCTGATGCCCACCTTGCGCAGTTCCGGCCCGTGCGCCGACACCACGCTCAGCGCATGCTCGCGCACCCCCACTTCCGATACATGGGCGCTGCCCTGGTCCACCGCCAGTTGCTTGAAGTTGCCGATCAAATCGGCCGCGCGCGCCAGGTTGCGCTCGATCAGCTGGGCGCCCTCGCGCAGCCGCTGCGCCGTGGTCAATAACTCCGAACGGCTGACGCGTTCGCCGCTGACGCATTTGAGCAAGTCGTCGGCATAGCTGGCCATGGTCGAGGCCGCCGTCACCGCAACGCCGATCGGCGTGTTGACCTCGTGCGCCACGCCGGCCACCAAGGTCCCCAGCGCCACCATTTTTTCCTGCTCGACCAGCGTCGCCTGCGCCGCCAGCAAGGCCTCGGTGCGGCGCTGCACGGTCGCTTCCAGCTGCTGTTCGCGGTCCTGGTGCTGCAGCTCGGCGGCGCCGCGCGCGGCAAAGATCGACAGCAGCGACAGCGCCAGCAGGCGCTTGTCCTCGTCCATCGGTTTGGTGTCGATGGCCGACAGGATGCCCAGCGTCTGCCCTTCGGTATCGATCATCGGCATGCCGATATAGCTTTCGGCCTGCATCTCGACCAGCAGCGTGTCCTGCGGATAGTCGGCCTGGATGCCGCTGGCGTGGAAGCACATGCACTGCTCGGTGACGTCCTGGCACGGCGTGTGGCGCAGGCTGTATTCCATGTTGGGCAGGTAGTCGGCGCCACCCCACACCGCCAGCGTGCGGATGCCTTCGCCATCGGCCAGCGGCGCCACGCGGCCGGCGATCACGTAGTGCACGTCCAGCGCCCGCGCCAGGTCGCGCACCAGGATGCGCAGGAAATCGTCGCCGCGCGCCCGCGCCGTCGAGTCGGTAATCGAACGCAGCGCCGCCTCGGCCAGCAGGCGGCCGTCCTCGGCATTGAACAGCCTGTTTTTATCGCTCATGGCCTGGCTCCGGAGTCGCTAAGTGCCCCATTGTAACGTTATCAGCCATGAACCTGGGTGAACAAAAAACGGGTGACTATCACAATTAGTTGTTTATCGACGAAAGACTTTGTATTTTTGTGTAAAACTGATCCCTATTTTGGGTAAAAAATGACCGAAAGTGTTGTTTATTACGTTGTCATTACACATTGACAATTGACCGCCAAGGACTTCCGGTGGTTTCATGCTTATCTTGGATAATTTACTAAGAAAAATTATTCCTGGCACGTCTTTCAATGTGACGTTGTACAACAATCCTAGGAGCTCAAACCAATGATGATGGAAACCGCAATCTCGCGTGCAGTGCGCCTGATGTTTTCGGGCAGCGCGGCGCTGATCGGCGCCAGCCTGCTGGCCCAGCCTGTATTTGCACAGGATACCCCTGTGATCCAACGCGTGGAAATCACCGGTTCGTCGATCAAGCGTGTGGACGCTGAAACGTCCCTGCCTGTGCAAGTCGTCACCAAAGCCGACATCGCCAAAACCGGCGCCTCCAGCACCGAAGAACTGCTGCAGTCGATCTCGGCCTTCTCGTCGGCTGGCGGCGTCAGCAACGCTACCGGCGCCGGCACCTCGACCGGCGGCCTGTCGTCGATCTCGCTGCGCGGCCTCGGCTCGACCCGCACGCTGGTGCTGGTCAATGGCCGCCGCCTGGCTGCCTTCGCCGGTAGCGATGGTTCGTCGGTCAACGTCAACGCCATCCCGCTGGCCGCCATCGAGCGCGTCGAAGTGCTGAAAGACGGCGCGTCAGGCGTGTACGGTAGTGATGCCGTGGCCGGCGTGGTCAACTTCATCCTGTCGAAACGCGTCGAAGGCATCGAAGTCACCGGCACCTACGGTTCGCCAAGCGAAAGCGGCGGCGGCCAGAACGGCCGTGCCTCGATTACCGGCGGCTTCAACAACGACAAGCTGAGCATCGTGGCATCCGGCTCCTACGAGAAGGAAAAAGCGCTGTTCGGCCGCGACCGTTCGTACGCTGCTTCGGCCACCCGCCTGCCGTACTACAACTCGACCGCTACCGGTCTGGGCAACATCCAGGGTTCGTTCACCCCGGGCGTCGGTCCTGACGCCGGCTTCAGCAGCGGCGGTTCCGGCTACGGCAATCCGCTGGCGATCGGCGACAAGTGCTCGACCATCAAAATGGCCACGCTGCAAGGCGGCGCCAAAGGCAGCCCATATTGCGCCTACGACAGCGGCCCGGACGTCGGCCTGACCCCGGATCGTGAACTGTACAACTTCACCAGCAACCTGAGCTACAAACTGAACGAGAACCACGAGCTGTTCGCAGACTTGCTGTACTCGCAAAGCAAAGTAACCCAGACCTACCAGGCATCGCCAGCGCGCGCCTCGTTCTTCGAAACCGACGGCCAGTTCGCGGCCCAAGGTGTCGACGCCGCCCTGCTGCTGTTCCCGTCGAACCCGGTCTACCAGTCGATCGCCGTGCCTTACCTGACCAGCCAGGGTTACACCTCGCTGATCGGCAAGCCGCTGTCGATCACCTCGCGCGTGTTTGACTTCGGCCCCCGCCAGAACGTCGACACCGCCAAGCAAGCCCGTATCGTGGTTGGCGCCAAGGGTTCGCTGAGCTTCGGCGACTACGAAGTCGGCCTGAGCCACAACGAGTCCAAGCTGGAAAGCGCTGTGACCAGCGGCTACTTCTCGCAAGTTGCTTACGCCAAAATCATCAACAACAGCAACTGGAACCCATGGGCAGCAGGCGGCGTGCAAACCGGCGCCCTGGCTGACCAGCTGAAAGGCTCGGCCTTCAGCGGCACCTTCCTGAACGCCAAATCGACCAGCGACGCCTTCGACGCCAAGCTGACCGGCGATTTCTTCAACGTGGCCGGCATCACCCCGCAATACGCGCTGGGCCTGCAGTCGCGCAAAGAGAAATACATCACCAATCCGAGCGCCGCCTACGAGTCGGGCGACATCTCCGGCCTGGGTGGCTCGGTGGTGCCTATCGACCGCAGCCGTACCGTCAACTCGGTGTTCGGCGAGCTGAACGTGCCAGTGCTGAAAAACCTGGACGTCAACCTGTCGGCCCGTGACGACAAGTACAACGACGTCGGCAATACCGCCAACTGGAAGGGTAACTTCATGTGGCGCGCCACCAAGGAAATCGCCCTGCGCGGTTCCTACGGCACCGGCTTCCGCGCACCGTCGCTGGTCGACCTGTGGACCCCGCAAACCCTGGGTACGTCGGAACAGTTCAACGATCCGGCAACCCACCAGAACGGCCTGCAAGTGAACGCGCTGAGCGGCGGCAATCCTAACCTGAAGCCAGAGAAATCGAAGCAGTACTCGGTTGGCCTGGTATGGCAGCCAGTGGCCTCGACCAGCATCGTGGTTGACTTCTTCAACATCAACATCCGCGACATTCTGGCGACCCCGTCGGCACAGGAAATCGTTTCGCGCTTCCGCGCCGGCGACTCCGCCTACGCTGGCCTGGTGACCCTGCGTGACAACGACATCGTCAGCATCCGCTCGACGCTGGCCAACACCGGTAACGCCAACGTGCAAGGTATCGACCTGTCGGCTAACTGGAAAGACAACTTCAGCTTCGGTAAGCTGAGCGTTGATCTGAACGGTACCTACATGGACGACTTCAACCAGACCAGCCCAGGCGGCGACATCTCGCACAAGGTCGGCACCATTGTTGACTACGCTGGCAACCCGGTCATCGGCGCGCAAAACGGCGGCGTGATCCTGCGTTGGAAACACAACCTGGCCGGCACCTGGAGCAATGGTCCATGGGCTACCACCCTGATCCAGCGCTTCCGCACTGGCTACGAAGTTGGCCACGACCTGAACGACAACCGCGTGTTCATCGGCGCCGAAGCGATCTACGACGCCAACGTGACCTGGAAAGGCATCAAAAACCTGACCCTGGCACTGGGCGTGAAGAACCTGTTCGACAAGCAGCCACAACCGATTGGTACCGCAGTCACCAACCAGTTCCAGGCCGGCTACGACATCAACCAGTACGATCCACGTGGCCGCTTCGTCTACGTGACCGCTGGCTACAAGTTCTAATAGCTAGCGTTTGAATGAGGCCCGCGCGGTGCAAGCCGCGCGGGCTTTTTTATAACCAACCGGCTTTCTTGAAACGCCGGTGCAGATAGAGACACACGCTGATCATGACGGCAATCGCCATCGGATAGCCGAACTTCCACTCCAGCTCCGGCATGTACTTGAAATTCATGCCCCACAGCCCGGCAAACGCCGTGACGATCGCAAAGATCGCCGCCCACGCCGCCAGCCGCTTGTTCACTTCACTCTCATCGATCGCGACCATCGACAGGTTGACCTGGATCGCCGTCGCAATCGTGTCGCGGATGCCGTCCAGTGAACTGCTGATGCGGTGCAGATGATCGTGCACGTCGCGGAAGTATTCCTGCGTATCCTGGCACATCGCCGGCACGCGGCCGCCGTGCAGCCGGCCCACCGCCTCCATCAGCGGCGCCACCACATGGCGCACCGTGGTGACCTTGCCCTTCAGCTCGTACAGGCGCTGGATGTTGTCGCGCTGCCGGCCCTGGGTGAAGATCAGCTCCTCGATCTTTTCCAGCTCGGTTTCCAGCATATCCAGCACCGGGAAGTAACGGTCGACCACCGTATCCATCAGCGCATACAGCACGAAGGCCGGCCCCAGCCGCAGCATGTGCGGCTCCTTCTCGGCGCGCGCGCGCACGCTCTTGAAACCCTGCTGGCTGCTGCCGTCGCGCGACGACAGAATATAGTTCTGGCCGACGAAGATATCGACCTCGCCCACCGAGACTTCGCCCTCGTGGCACTCGATGGTCTTGACCACCACAAACAGCGAATCGCCATACTCCTCGATCTTGGGCCGCTGGTGGCCGCGGCTGGCATCCTCCACCGCCAGTTCGTGCAGGCCGAATTCGTGCTGCATCACCGCCAGCTCTTCCGGCTCCGCATCGTGCAGGGCGACCCAGACAAACGTCTCCGGTTTTTCGACATATTCGCTGATGTCTTCCACCGCAATGTCGGCCAGTTTTTTACCATCCTGATAGGCCACACAATTAATCAGCATACGCATTCCATGAAAAAGAAAAAGCCCTTGGCTTCACAGCCAAGAGCTTACCTCAAGCGCGCAGGGACGGCTTAAGCTGCTTTGAAATAGCGTGCGCCCGGCTTGTTACGCGACAGATCGCCGGCCAGCGCATGGCGCGCCTCTTCCATTCGGTTGAAGTCGACCAGGTCGGGCAGCGACGGCACAGTCGCCAGCTCGCGCTGGTCGAAGCCGGCCAGTGCCGCGTCCACCAGGTCTTCCGGCGTCATCACCAACTCGGCCGGCAGGTTTTCCACGGCGTGGCCGGCGCGGTCCCAGAACGGCGTGGCGATCGCGCCCGGCAGCACTGCCTGCACCTGCACGCCCTTGCCGCCCAGCTCGTGGTGCAGCGACTGGGTCAGCGCCAGCACGAAGGCCTTGCCGCCACCGTAGACGCCGTTCAGCAGCTCCGGCTTCAGCGCCGCGATCGACGAGATATTGATGATCGCACCTTCGCCGCGCGCCACCAGGCCCGGCGCCACGGCGCGCGTCAGGCGCGTCAACGCGGTGACGTTCACGTTGATCAGCGTATCCAGCTCTTCCGGCGTCGAATCGATCAGCGGTTTCACCGATCCCAGCCCGGCGTTATTCACCAGCATGGCGATGCTGGCGTCCTCGGCCAGGCGCTGCTCGACGCGGCGCAGGTCGGCGCTCACACCCAGGTCGGCGGCGATGGTCTCGACCTTGCGGCCGGTGGCGGTGTGCAGCTGCTGCGCCAGAACCGACAGCTTGGCGGCGTCGCGCGCCACCAGGATCAGGTCGTAGCCGCGACGGGCCAGACGGTCTGCATAGACGGCGCCGATGCCCGAGGATGCGCCGGTAATAAGTGCGGTTTTCATGATTTTGCTCCTGTTCGTTAAGTTGACAGACGCAGTGTAGCGGCGCAAACTAAGGCCCATGTGATGTAGATACCTCTTTTTAGGCCATCATGAAAAAAGCCATCGGTTTGCTGCTATTCCCCGGTTTCCAGATCGTCGATCTGGCGGCGGTGACGGTGTTTGAGGTCGCCAACGCCATGCCGGGTGGGCCGTATTACGAGCTCAGCATGCTCTCCGAGCACGGCGGCCCCGTGGCCAGTTCCGCCGGCGTGACGGTGGCGACGCTGCCCTTCGGCGCGCCGGGTTTCGATACCGTGATGGTGGCCGGCAGCATGGAAGCCATCCGTTCGACGCCCGGTTTCATCGCCTTCCTGCGCGAGGCCAGCCAGGCGTCGCGGCGCACCGCCAGCATCTGTACCGGCGCCTTCTTCCTCGGCGAAGCGGGCCTGCTGGAAGGCCGGCGCGTGACTACGCACTGGGCCCAGGCGCGCGAGCTGCAACGCCTGCATCCCAAGGCCAAGGTGGACGAGGACCGCATCTTCATCCAGCACGACCACGTGTGGAGTTCGGCCGGCATGACCGCCTGCATCGATCTGGCCCTGGCGCTGGTGGAAGCCGATTACGGCGCGGAACTGGCGCGCGCGGTGGCGCGCAAGATGGTGGTGTATCACCGCCGTACCGGTGGCCAGTCGCAGTTCTCGGCCCTGCTGGAACTGGAGCCGAAATCGGACCGCATCCAGACCGCGCTGACCTATGCCAAGCGCCATCTGCGCAAGGCCTTGTCGGTGGACGAACTGGCCGAGGCGGCCAACCTGAGCCGCCGCCAGTTCAGCCGTGCGTTCCGGCTGGAGACCGGCCAGTCGCCGGCCAAGGCGGTGGAAACGCTGCGCGTGGAAGCGGCGCGCAACATGATCGAGGAAGGCAACCACGCCATCGATGTGGTCGCGCGCGAAGTGGGTTTTGACGATCCGGAGCGCATGCGCCGCGCCTTCATCCGCGCCTACGGCGTGCCGCCGCAGGCGGTCAAGCGGGCGGCGCGGGCGGCGGCGTAAGCGCATAGCGGGTCGGCGACATGCCGACGTGCCGCGTGAACGCCACGCTGAACGCGCTGGCCGAACCATAACCGACCTGCCCGGCCACATCGGCCACGTTGCCTTGTTGCCGGCGCAGCAGGTTCTTGGCCTTGGCCATGCGCCAGCGCAGCAGATACTCCATCGGCGCCACGCCCACGGCACGGCTGAAGCGTTCAAAGAATGCCGAGCGCGACAGCGCGGCTTCCCTGGCCAGCTCCGCCACTGTCCACGGTGCGGTCATCTCCTCGTGCATGCGCCGCAGCGCCAGCGCCAGACGCTCATCGGCCAGGCCGCGCAGCAGGCCCGGCGCTGCGCTGATGGCACTGGCGCGCAGGGCTTCGATCAATAGCACTTCCAGCAGATGCGCCAGCACCACTTCCCGCCCCGGCCGCCGCGCGCGCGATTCGTCACCGACCAATTGCACCAGCGTCGCCAAGCGTGGCTCATCGCGTACATGAATCAGGCGCGGCAGCAGCGACACCAGTAGCGCCGCGTCCGGCGAATCAAAGGCGCAATGGCCGATCAATAGCACCGACTCGGCCGGACGATCCGGCGGGCCGAAACGAAACTCGCCGTTGGGCAAGGCCAGCGGCGCGGCATTCTCCACGTCTGCTGGCGGCGGCTGCAAGCTGCTCATCGAAAACGCATGCGACTCCGGGATCAGCACGAAATCGCCCTGACGCAGCGGCAGCGGCTCCCGGCCGCCAACCGTCAGCAGGCTGGCCCCTTCCAGCACCGCGCAGTAGAACGGCTGCCCTTCATGCGAGCGCTGCACGCGCCAGGGGCCGGCGGCGCTGACGACTTTCGAGTAGCGGATACGTGGCTGAAGCAAGCTGACTACTTCGTCGAGGGGATCGGTCATATCTGGACGTTTGCTAACGAAAAATGGACTATCGATTGTAGCAAGTCCGGCGATGGGTAGCTACAGTGCTGTCATACCCACCCAACAGGAGTTCCCATGAAAACCATCCTCATCACTGGCTGCTCGTCCGGCTTCGGCCTGGAAACCGCCCGCTACTTCCTGGAACGCGACTGGCAAGTCATCGCCACCATGCGCACGCCCAACGCCGAGCTGCTGCCCGCATCGCCGCATCTGCGCGTGCTGCCGCTGGACGTGACCGATCCGGACAGCATCCAAAAGCTGATCGAAACCGCCGCTCCGGTCGACGTGCTGGTCAACAATGCCGGCATCGGCTTGCTGGGCGCGCTGGAAGGCATCAGCATGGACAAGGTACGCGAGATATTCGAGACCAACACCTTCGGCACCATCGCCGTCACGCAGGCGGTGCTACCGCAGATGCGCGGGCGCAAGGCCGGTGTGATCATCAACGTAACCTCCAGCGTGACCGTGAAATCGCTGCCGCTGCTGTCGGTGTACACGGGGAGCAAGGCGGCGGTGAACGCGTTCACGGAATCGCTGGCGCTGGAACTGGCGCAGTTCAATGTGCGCGTCAATCTGGTGTTGCCGGGACGCGCGCCGACCACCAGCTTCGGCGCCAACGCGCAGCCGCGCATGCAGGGAGCGATTCCGGAAGCCTATGCGGCCATGGCGCAGAATGTGTTTGCCGAATGGGCGCAGTCCACCGAAGAAGTGACGCAAGCCATCGATGTGGCGCAGGCTGTGTGGCAAGCCGCCACCAGCTCCGACGCGCCGATGCGTATTGCCGCCGGCGCCGATGCCGTGGCGTTGATGTAAAAAAACGGCGCCTTATACAACAAGGCGCCGTTTCGTTCGATGACCGAGGACGTTTAGTCGTCCTTGGCGCCGTCGATGCCGAGCTCGGCGATCTTGCGGGTGATGGTGTTGCGGCCGATGCCCAAGCGTACCGCTGCATCGTTCTTGCGGCCGTGCGTGTGCTTGAGCGCGGTGCGGATCAGGGCCGACTCAAACTGCCGTCCCAGCACCGCCATCACCTCCTGCTGACCACCACTGAGCATGCTGGCCGCCTGCATCTCCAGCAATCCCAGCCACGCATCCGGCGACGCATTCGCGCTAGCGCCCGACTCCGCCACCGGCGCCGCTGTGACCGTGCCATGGTGCTGCGGCGCGCCGTAGCTTTCGGCCGGCGTCGCCGTCAACGCCGGCGTGCTGCCCGCCTGCTCCTGCGACAGTTCCAGCGGCAGATCCTTGATCTCCACCGTCTGCCCCGGCGCCATCACCGTGATCCAGTTGCACAGGTTTTCCAGTTGCCGCACATTGCCCGGCAACTCCAGGCTGCACAGGAACTGCAAAGCCGCATCGCTCATGCGCTTGGCTTCCACGCCCAATTGTTTCGCGCTCTGCACCAGGAAGTGACGCACCAAAATAGGGATGTCTTCGCGCCGCTCCCTCAAACTGGGCAAGCGCAAACGGATCACGTTCAGGCGGTGATACAAGTCTTCGCGGAACAGTCCTTCGCGCACGCGCTGTTCGAGATTCTGGTGGGTAGCGGTAATCACGCGCACGTTCGCCTTCAGCGGCTGGTGGCCGCCGACGCGATAGAAATGGCCATCTGACAGCACCCGCAGCAAACGCGTCTGCAAGTCGAACGGCATGTCGCCGATCTCATCGAGGAACAGCGTGCCGTTCTCGGCCTGCTCGAAGCGGCCCCGACGCGTGGTCTGGGCGCCGGTAAAGGCGCCGCGCTCGTGGCCGAACAATTCGGACTCCAGCAAATCCTTGGGTATCGCCGCCGTGTTCAGCGCGATAAACGGCTGCGCCGCGCGCGGCGAGTGTTTGTGCAGCGCGCGCGCCACCAGCTCCTTGCCGGAGCCGGATTCGCCGGTGATCAGCACCGTCACATTCGATTGAGAGAGGCGACCGATCGCGCGAAAGACCTCCTGCATGGCCGGCGCCTGGCCGAGGATTTCCGGCGTTTCCGCCGGCCCCGACTCGACGCTGGTTTCACGCAGGCTTTCGTCCAGCGCGCGCCGGATCAGCTCGACTGCCTTGTCGATATCGAACGGCTTGGCCAGATACTCAAACGCGCCGCCCTGGAACGCCGCCACGGCGGAATCCAGGTCGGAGAAGGCGGTGATGATGATGACCGGCAGGCCTGGGAAGCGTGACTTCACCAGCTGCAGCAAGTCCAGGCCGGAGTCGCCCGGCATGCGGATGTCGGACACCAGCACCTGCGGCGTCTCGTACTCCAGCGCGGCAATGGCGTCGCGCGCATTGGCAAAACTCTTGGTCGCCAGGTTTTCCCTGGCCAGTGCTTTTTCCAGTACCCAGCGGATCGATTCGTCGTCGTCTACTATCCAGATTGGCTTCATGTGTTGTATTTTTTCCGCGATGATCGTCAATCAAGGGACACGGTCCGCAATGCCCGCCGCGGCTTATGGCAACGGCAGCAAAATACGGAAATCCGTACATCCAGGCCGGCTCTCGCACTCGATCACGCCCATGTGCTGTTGCACGAAGGTCTGTGCCAAGGTCAGTCCCAGCCCGCTGCCGCCCTCCCTGCCTGATACCAATGGGTAGAAGATGCGGTCGCGGATCTGGGGTGCGATACCCGGTCCATTGTCAATGATATGCAAGTCTAATGCCAGCCCGTAGCGGACCTTGGCCAACGTCACCTGGCGCGCCACCCGCGTCTTGAAAACGATCTGCGCTTCACCGCCGTCGATCTGCACCGCCAGCGCTTGCGCGGCGTTGTGCGCGATGTTCAGCACGGTCTGGATCAGTTGCTCCTTATCGCCGCGGAATTCGGGAATCGACGCATCATAATCGCGCAGAATCGTCAGGCCGGACGGGAACTCCGCCAGCATCAGGCTGCGCACCCGCTCCAGCACTTCGTGGATGTTGACGTCGCCGACGATGTGCGGCCGGCGGTGCGGCGCCAGCAGGCGGTCCACCAGCGTTTGCAGGCGGTCGGCTTCCTTGATGATGACCTGCGTGTACTCGCGCAGCTGCACCGCATGCGCGCCCGGCAGTTCCATCTCCAGCAGCTGCGCGGCGCCACGGATGCCACCCAGCGGATTCTTGATCTCGTGCGCCAGGTTGCGGATCAACTCCTTGTTGACCTGGCTCTGGTCGAGAATGCGCTCTTCGCGGTCCAGCTTGAGATGCTGCTGGTTCTCGCGCAGCTCGATCAGCACGCCGCCTACCGGATCTTCCACCGCAGAGACGATGCTGTGCACATGCAGCGGCTCGCGGCCGGGACGTTCCAGCGTCAGGTCCTGGCGCAGGTCGGAGAATTTGTGTTCGCGCGCTTGCGCGCAGGTATGTTCCAGCTCGTCCGGATTGAGGAACTGCGCGCTCAGCGTCTGCCGCGACAGCGCCTTCAGCGAGCTTTCCAGCAGGTTCTCGGCGGCCGCGTTGGCGTAGGCGATATGGCCTTGCGCATCGAGCAGCACCACGGCCGAAGCCAGCAGTTCCAGCCCCGCCAGCGACGGCGGACGGTGGATGGCGGCGGCCGCGCGGGCCGCGATCTTATTCACTATGCTCATCGGATATTCGCGATCTCACGTTTCAAGGCATCGACATTCTTTTCCGAGCGGCTGATGCTGTCGCGCAGCGCGGCCACCCGTTCCTGGTACTTGGCGTAGTTGCGTTCATCGCCGCGCCGTTCCGGCTCGCCGCCGTTGAATTCGCGCCGCAGCTCGGCCAGCTTTTGCTGCTCGGTCTTCAGCTCGTCTTCGAGGATGCCACGGCGGTCGGCATCGCGCGCCTTCTGCTCGGCGCTGTCGACGCGCGGGAATTCGCCCGGCGTGGCGACTGGTTGCGCGGCGCGCGGCGCCGACGGACCGCTGCGCCGCGCCGGCGCCGGCACCGTCATGCCGGGCAGATCCATCAGCTTGCAATAGCTGCCCCGGTTGATGTCGGTGAACTCGACACTGCCGCCGGGCGGCTGGCATTTATAGATCTGTCCATGCGCCGCCGCCGATGCAAACAAAGCCAGCAACACACTCAGTTTCAAACTCATTGTCATTCGTAAATCCGTGGGTGGAACAGTCCACCCGAATATACAGCATCCAAATAAAAACGCGGGGAAAGCATCAGCTCGCCCCGCGTTGGATACCGCCTCACCAGCGCCGTAGCGCCCGGTGATTACAGCGAGTAGTACATGTCGAACTCAGCAGGGTGAGTGGTCATGCGCATGCGCTGCACGTCCTGCATTTTCAGTTCGATGTAAGCATCGATCATCGAATCGCTGAACACGCCGCCACGGGTCAGGAACTCGCGGTCTTTGTTCAGGGCGTCCAGCGCTTCTTCCAGCGAGGCGCACACGGTTGGAATCAGTGCGTCTTCTTCTGGCGGCAGGTGGTACAGGTCTTTCGACGCTGCTTCGCCTGGATGGATCTTGTTCTGGATACCGTCCAGACCCGCCATCATCAGTGCCGAGAAGCACAGGTAGACGTTGGCCAGTGGATCCGGGAAGCGGGTTTCGATACGGCGGCCTTTTGGATTGGCCACGTGTGGAATACGGATCGAAGCCGAACGGTTTTTCGCCGAGTACGCCAGTTTCACTGGAGCCTCAAAGCCTGGCACCAGACGTTTGTACGAGTTGGTGCCTGGGTTGGTGATCGCGTTCAGTGCTTTGGCGTGCTTGATGATGCCGCCGATGTAGTACAGGGCGGTATCCGACAGGCCGGCATAGCCGTCGCCAGCGAACAGGTTTTTGCCGTCTTTCCAGATCGACTGGTGCACGTGCATGCCCGAACCGTTGTCGCCAACGATAGGTTTTGGCATGAAGGTCGCGGTTTTGCCGTAGCTGTGGGCGACGTTCCAGACCACGTATTTCAGGTTCTGGGTCCAGTCCGCGCGCTCAACCAGGGTCGAGAACTTGGTGCCGATTTCGTTCTGGCCAGCGCCAGCCACTTCGTGGTGGTGCACTTCAACCGGGATGCCCAGCGATTCCAGGATCAGGCACATTTCCGAACGCATGTCCTGGAAGCTGTCCACTGGTGGCACTGGGAAGTAGCCGCCCTTGACGGTTGGACGATGGCCGCTGTTGCCGCCTTCGATTTTTTCGCCGGTCGACCACGACGCTTCGTCGGAATCGATCTTGACGAAGCAACCCGACATGTCGATTTTCCAACGGACGCTGTCGAAGATGAAGAATTCTGGTTCCGGGCCGAAGTAGGCGGTGTCGCCGATGCCGGACGATTTCAGGTACGCTTCAGCGCGTTTGGCGATGGAGCGTGGATCGCGGTCGTAGCCCTTGCCGTCAGCTGGTTCGATGACGTCGCATTGCATGAACAGCGTGGTCTCTTCCATGAACGGGTCGATGTTCGCGGTGTTTGGATCAGGCATCAGAATCATGTCGGATGCTTCAATACCCTTCCAGCCGGCGATCGAGGAACCGTCAAATGCGTGACCCGATTCAAACTTGTCGATGTCGAAAGCCGACACAGGCACGGTAACGTGCTGTTCTTTACCACGGGTATCCGCGAAACGGAAATCAACGAATTTGACTTCGTTTTCCTGGACCATTTTCAGAACTTCTGCGGCTGTCATTGCCATGCGTATCTCCTAAAGGGAATGTGTGGAACTCGTGAGGCCTTACTAAGCAGTATCCATGCCAGCCACAGAACGACTATCGATATGTTGGTAGCGTCTTTGAACTCGCGGCCAAAATCATTCTAAAATTGGCGGGCGTGTTCAAGTGCCTGAATTTACAGCAGAACAATCACGCACCGATTTAGTGCGTTTCTCACATTTTGCACCTTGTAAGTGCATTTTAGGATATTTACTGAAAAGCGCATGGTTTTGGTGCGTCGCAGTCGCGGGCCGGGCACGGACGCCTATAATAAACTTAAACTTATTACCGGAACACCTTATGAGCAAAATAGATGAGATCCTCGCCCTTGCCCGTAGCCGCAGCAAGGATTGGCCCTATGCCGGTGCGGTGACGCCGCAGGAAGCCTATGAATTGATCAGCGCGGAAAACGCCATCAAGCTGATCGACGTGCGCACCAATGCCGAGCGTGACTGGGTGGGCCGGGTGGCGATTCCGGACGCCCAACATGGTGCGGTCCAGTGGGCGACTTATCCAGGTGGCAACGCCAACCACGAATTTATCGAGCAATTGAATGGCATCGCGCGCAAGGATCAGGTGATTTTATTCCTGTGCCGTTCCGGCGTGCGCTCGCGTGGTGCAGCCAAGCTGGCGACCGAACACGGCTACCAGCACTGCTACGACATCCTGGAAGGCTTTGAGGGCGACAAGGACGAACACGGCCACCGCAAGAACGTCAGCGGCTGGTGCCACGCCGGCCTGCCCTGGATCGGCGCCTAGACCGGCACCGTCGCGGGCGCGGCCGGGCTGGCCTCGCCCATCAGGAACAGAATGCGCTTGCGCACGAACTGGATGTGACTGCGCAAGCCATACAGGCCATCGGCAAACGACAGCGGGATCGAGACCTGGTTGACCAGCTCCTCGATCTCATCCAGCCGCTTCAACTGCTCTTCGTAGACCTGCATGCGGGTGGCTTCCTGGGCTTCCTCCACCTTCTGCTCCACCGCCCGCAGCTGGCCGTACCATTTGTAAACGCGCGAGCGGATGCGCCACACGTACAGCGGCGGGATCACCTTCGACAGCGGCAGGATCAGCGCGCCCAGCGCCACCACCAGCACCCACATGCGGTCGAAGAAATTCGCCAGCCAGAAAGTCATATACCGCTGCAACAACGGCGGCCCGCTCTTGTAGAACTTGGCCGCCTCCGGATCGACCGGAATCTCGGTGTACTTGGCGGAAGGGAACTGGCCCTGCTGCTGGAACCAGCCGGCGCCGCTGTGAATCGTCGACGCCGCCTGCACGAACAAATCCACCAGCGCCGAATGCAGATCATCGCGCGCCACCAGCGTGGCGGTCGGCGCGATCAGGTTGTAGTCCTCGGACGGAATGTTGCGGCCCAAATCAACAATGCCCTGCGGCAGCACCACATGCGTCAAAAATGGCAGCTTGCGCGAGTAAGCCTCGGCCTGGTTAAAATCGAACAGCCGGATGCCCGGCGTTTGCAGCAGCATCTGGATCAGTGGCGCTTCCGGCGCCGAGGTGAACACCAGGCCGTCGATGCGGCCTTCCAGCAATTCCACCGTGGCCGGCGTGTTGGACAGCGAGAAGCGCTGCACTTCGTCCTTTTCGACGCCATTCAGTTCCAGCACCTGGCGGAACAGGCGCGGCGAACCGGCGCCCTTGGCGCCATAGTTGATCTTCTTGCCGCGCAGCTGGGTCAGCTGAGTGATCGGCGGTTTGCCCTTCTCTTCGCGCAGGAACAGCCACAGCGGCTCAACGAACAGACTGCCCAGCGACGACAGACCTTCGCGCTCGGCCGCCTCCTCATTGGTGGAACCGCTTTGCACAAAGGCGATATCGACCTTGCCTTCTTTCAGATTGCGCAGGTTTTCGCTGGAACCGGCCGATGGCACCAGCGTCACCTTGACACCATGCTTGGCCAGCGCGGTAGCGTATTTCTTGCCGAAGTCCTCGTAGGCCGAGTTTTCCTGCCCAGTCCCCAGCCGCACCGTGCGCGGCGGCGCCGGGTCGACCAGCCAGTAGGCCAGCAGGCAGATGCCGACGATGGTCAGCACCGTCGGCGCGGCCGCGACGATCAGATCCCGGAAGGAGAACTGGGTAAACTTGAGGATCTTGGACATGTGGTGGCGCATAGGTTTCATGGGCTCACACCTTGCCAATAAATCAGCAACTATGCAAGGGAAACCCGCAAGATAAAAAAGGGTCAGACCCCGTACGGGGTCTGACCCTGGTATGCGGCGTGCGGGGTAGAAATTACCCGCCGCAAGCCTGCAATGGCGCTTTCGCGACTTCCGGCGCCATTCCCCCGACTTTCACGATCGACGGGGTTGTGCCGGGTTTAGGCGCCGCATGCGGTTCAATCAACGGCATCAGATTCGGCGCCAGCACCACCAGCAGCTGCACCGGCAAGGCGCTGGTGAAGTCATAGTTCTTCGACTCCGGCCCATGCACATACGCCGTCATCGAGCCAAAGAAGCGCTCGCCGATATTGAACACAAACGTCGCCGACCGGTTCACATAGCGCGACTCGATCAGTCGTCCGCCACCGCCATACACATCAAAGCGCTGGTCGCCGGTTCCGGTCTTGCCGCCCACCGGAATGATCGAACCATCGGCCGACACAAACGCCGACTTCACGCGCTTGGCGGTACCGTCCGACACCACACCACGGATCGCATCCGCCGCCACCCGCGCCACTTGCGGCGCAATCACCTGCTCGTTGGTGGTCGGCGGCGCCTTGGTCACCAGCGTGTCGTACGGCGTGTCCTTGGCAAAGTGCAGTGAGGTGATGCGCTGCGAACTCTTGCGCACGCCACCGTTGACGATAATCCCCATCAGCTCCGCCAGCGAGGCCGGCCGGTCGGCCGAGGCGCCCAGCGTGGTCGCATACGACGGCACCAGCGATTCAAACGGATAGCCCATTTTCTTCCACTGCTTGTGGATTTCCATGAAGCCTTCCACCTCGATCAGGCCGGCGATGCGCTTGTCCTGCGCATGCTTGCGGTGCGTCTTGAACAGCCACTGGTAGACATCCTGCCGCTCCTGCTCGCTGGCCTTGGTCATCTCGCTCAAGGTCGCGCCCGGATGCAGGCGGAGATAGGCCGCCATCCACAATTCCAGCGGATGCACGCTGGCCAGATAACCACGGTCGGCCAGCGACCAGTTGCCGATTGCATACTGGTCGTACAGCTTGGCCACGCGCTCTTCCGGCACCTCGTTCTGCGACGGCAGGTTCTCTTTCAGGAAGGCAGCAAACTGCTCCTGCGTCGCCAACGGATACATGGTGCGATGGATCACCGCCAGCCGCACCGGCGTGCTGCGGATATTGGCCAGCAGGATCTTGTCGATCTCGCCTTCCGGCTTGCCCTTGTACTTGGCGTAGAAGCGGCCCAGGAATTCCTTGCCTTCCTTGTCGGCGAAGCGCGCGAGGTAGCCAGCGCGGCGCGGATCGTCCGCATCCGCCAGCAACGACGCCGACGAGCCCGGATTGGAGAACATATAGAACTTGGCCACGTCCCGCATCAGGCGCACGAACACCAGGTTGGTGGAGTGGCGCAGCGCTTCGGTCACGGTCAGGATCTTGTTGTTGTCTTCCTTGGAGAAGTTGCCGAAGTGATGCAGGCCGCCGCCGGTGAAGAAGCCCTCGCCCGGATTGCCGGAATACTTGCGCTCCATGGCCGCGTTCAGCATCGGCGTCAACTCGCGCTGGCCGACCGGCAAGGTCTTGAAGTAATCCAGCGCCCATTGCGACAGCTTGTCCTGCGGATCGACTTTCACCTGGCTCAGCGCCGCGTTGTCCATGCCGCCGTATTTCTTCAGCAACTGGTCCATGATGTCCAGATAGGTGATCAGCGTGCGCAGCTTGGCGGTCGAGCCCAGGTCCAGCTTGGCGCCTTCGTTGATATCCAGCGGCTGGTCGAAGTTATCGGTCTGCAAGCGCAGCAGATTGTTCTGCTCGCCTTTTTCCAGCAAGGTGAAGCTGTACACCACATTGGCCGGATCGCCGTTGCCCAGCATGCCTTTGCCGGTCAGGCCGGCCGCCTTGGCCTTCTCCGGATCGCGCAAGTCACGCAGCACCTGCGTGACGGCGGTCTGCGCCTGCGCATCCAGCGTGCTGACCACGGTCAGGTCCAGCCGGTCGAGGTTGTACATGCGGTTGTCGCCCAGCAGATTGGCCAGGTGGTTGCGGATCGCGTTCGAGGCCTTGCGGCTGACGAAGGTCTGCGCCGGTGCCGATTGCAAACCATTGCCGGTGGCAGGATGCAGCACCTGCTTCAGCGCCACGTCGCGCATGGCCGGCGTGATGGCGCCGTCGTTGGCCAGAATCCGCAAGTGGCTGTTGGCCAGCACTTCCAGGTCGGCCGCGCCGTCGCCCAGATAGTAGCTCGGGCGGCGCTGCGCAATCATCAGGCTCAGCGCTTCCTTGAACACCAGCGCGGTATCCGCATCTGGATTGTCCAGCTTGCCATTCAGGCGTTTGTTGACGTCGTCAAACGAGCGGCCGTACCACACCCACATGCCGTCGCCGATACCGTTCACTTCGCCATAACCGGGCTTGGCCGACAGCGGCACCGTGTTCAGGTATTCAAGCACAATGCGGCGCCGCGCCTTCAGCGTCTCCGGCCCGTCCTGGTACGACCGCAGGCTGGCCGACACCATCTGTTGCAGCTTGTCCTTCATCGAGCCGGTGCGACCTTCCGGCGAGTGGCGATACTTTTCGATCTGCGTGGCCAGCGTGCTGCCGCCGGCCGCGCGGTGGCCGCCGCCGACTGCGCTGGCGGTCTTCTCCAGCACCGCCTTGCCGAGCCGGTCCCACTCCACCGCCGGATTGCGCTTCGGATAGGTGTTGTCCAGCAGCTCGCGGTTTTCGATGAACAGCAGGCTGCTCACCAGCACTTTCGGCGCGGCGTCGAACTTGTTGTAGATGCGCTCCGGATAGCTGGCGGCAAACAGTTCCTGCGCGCGGCAATCGTAAATCGTCAGGCCGGTCTTGGTCTTTTCGCGGTAGGTGGCGAACACGCCCATGTCGGCCAGCTCGGCCATCTTGGGCGAGATGCGCGCCTGCGCCGCGACCTTGTAGTCACGCTGGCTGAGCTTGCCGATGTAGTCCGGCAGGCCGGCATAGCCGAGCCGCTCGTCGTACGGACTGTCGTGCGGGAAGCGGATCGATTTGCTCGGGCCCTTCTCGACCTTGTACGTCATCTTGCTGGCGAGGTCGGTAAAGATGCGCGCCTGCATCGACGAGGTCAGCGTTTCGCGGTAGCCCCAGTAAATCGTAAAGGACACGCCGACCAGCAGCACCAGCAGGAAGGCATTGCGGGTGCGTTTGCTTTTCTTGGGTGCGCCTTCGTCCGGCGGTAGTGGTGGGTCCATCTGTGCTTGCGCCAGATGGGCCTCGGATGATTCAGGTGTATTTGGAGGGAGCATCGCGTGTTTCAAGTCAATCTTGCTAGCTTCCATTGCACCACATCGGCGCGACGCCGATGGGAGCAGACGCACAATAAATGCAAAGCACCGTTTGTTTTTCGCAAAAAAACAACGGCGCTCTCTCCGAAGAAGGAACGCCGTGTCATTCGACTGTCACAAAGCGGACTAAGTCGGTTTGAACTCTACCTGAAGCTTGCGCAACTCGTCGCACAGTTGGATGAAGGCAGTGGCCGTCTGCACCGGCTCGCCTTTGACGCCGAGCTCGATGTGGCGGCGCGTGTTGGCGTCGCCCACGCTCGGCAAGCTGAACACTTTCACGCGCGGAAACTGCTGCTCGATCGCCACCATCAGCGGCGTCAGCGCCGACTCGGCCGCTTCGTACACCAAGACCGATTGTTCCAGGTGCGGTTCGCGGTTGAACAGGTCGGCGTAGTGGTTGTCCAGCACCCATTCCAGCATCGGCCACGCCATCACCGGAAAGCCCGGCACGAAGTAGTGCTTGCTCAGCGCGAAGCCGGCGATGTTGTTGTATGGGTTGGGGATCAGCGCCGCGCCTTCGGCAAACTCGGCCATCTTGAGGCGGTGCAGGTTTTCGTCGGAATTGAGGTCGGCGATCTGGCCGGCATCCTGCGCCATTTGTACGATGCGTTGCTGAATGTTGAGCTTGCCTTGCTCATGCATCACCAGCGGCAGGCCCAGCGCGTCGGCAGCAGCCTGGCGCGTGTGATCGTCCGGCGTGGCGCCGATGCCGCCGCAGCAGAACACGATGTCGTCAGTAGCAAAAGTGCGTTGCAGCGTGGCCGTGATGCGGGCCGGATCGTCCGGCAGAACCTCGGCCCAGGTCAGCTGCAGGCCGCGCGCCGCCAGCATCTGCACGACTTTGGGGAAATGCTGGTCGACGCGCCTGCCCGACAGGATTTCGTCGCCAATGATGATGAGTCCGATTGCCATCGTCTATTCCTTTTCTATGACTTCCTGAGCTCGCAACCGCGCCAGCGCATCCAGGCAATAGTACGCGAACCACAAGCCGGTAAAGATAAAAATCAGTACATACAGCCAGATCGAGACGGCCGCGAGGAACGGGAACATCACCACCGCCATCACGCCGCCCAGCCAGATCGCGCCCGGCAATGCGCCGGCCGCGCCCGATACCACGCCGATCACCAGCAGGCGCCAGCGGTGTTCGCGCAGGATCTGCTGGCGTTCCTCGGTGCTGGCGTAATCGGCCAGCGTGTCGTACACCATCACGCGGCAGGTCAGCCAGCCCCACAGCAGCGCCTGCACCAGCACCGCCAGCGGCGGGAAGGCGTACAGCGGCAAGGTCAGTATCCACAGGCCGATGAAAATCGCCATGCCGCCCAGCGCCACGCCGACGCTGCCCACAATCGAACCGCCCTTGCGCTGCTCCAGCTGCGGATAGTGACGCAGGCCGACATGGCGGCCGATCAGCGGCATCGCCACCACGCCGATGAAAATCAGTGCGGTCAGTATCATCAACGGTAGCAGCGCCAGCATGGCGATCAGCGGCACCACCACCGAGGTCAGCGTGTCCAGCCCCAGGCTGCGTAGCCAGCTGGTGCTGGTGGCGAACAGATTATGGTCGGCAAACTGCGCATGCAGGTAATCGACCAGAGGCTGCAGGTAGAAATACAGCGCCACCGCCCAGACGCCCAGCGCCAACAGGAAGGGAACGATGCTCATCATCAGCATCTTGCCGTGCCATTGGGACAGGAAAGCGCGGCCCCATGCGCGGAAAACGTTACTCATCAGACGACATCCTTACGTGCGTATTCAATCATGCGGCGCAGGCCCAACGCCTGCTGCGACCAGAAGCCACGGCCGTAGTCGCGGCCTTCCAGCTGGTCGCGGATGCCGGTGGCGACAAACTGCGGCGTGAAATTGGCGGTGCGGAAAATGATGTCCCAGACCGGCAGCAGCACGGCAAAATTGCAGCCGCCCAGCTTGCCATCCTCGTTTTCGTGGCCGGCGCCGATGGCATGGTGCATGCGGTGATAGCGCGGCGACACCAGCAGCCGCTCGCCCAGCCAGCCGAAATGGATGCGGACGTTGGCGTGTTGCAGGCTCTGCAAAATGCGCGACACCGACACCAGCATCACATACTGCGCCGGCTCCACGCCGATGCCCAGCGAGATCACGCCCATATAAACGTCGCGCAGCAGGTCGTCGAGAATGTGGTTGCGGTCGTCGCTCCACAGGTTCATGTTCTGCTGGCTGTGGTGCAGGCCGTGCAGGCCCCACCACCAGTTGAAGTGGTGCGAGGCGCGGTGATACCAGTAATCGAAGAAATCCAGCACCACGAAATAGACGGCGAAGGCAGCCAGCGGGCTGATGCCCGGCCACAGCGATTCCAGGTTAAATGGATGGAAGCCGTCAAAGCGCAGCCAGCCGGCCAGCCCGTCCATCAGCGGATCGAGCGTAAAGAAGATCAGCACCGAGAACACGCCGATCCGGTGCAGCACGGTGTACAGGAAATCGTTCCAGCGCGCGCGCGGATCGGTGATCTGCTGCGCCGGAATCAGCGACTCCAGCGGCCGCAGCACCAGGAACAGCAGCGCCAGTTCCAGCAAGCCGATCAACAGCCACTCGGTGCCCTCGAACGCGTCTTCGACGAATGCGCCGAAGCCGAGCTGGAACACCAGCGGCTGGATCGCCGTTTCAAACAACCAGCCCTGCGCCACGCCCAGCCAGTCAGAGATTGCTTCTATCATTTTTTATAATCCGGATGCTCGCGCAGCGTGGCAAAGCACATGCCCTTCTGCTCAAGCCCGCTAATCAGAGGTTCAAGATTGGCCGGCGCCCACGCATCCTTGCGCGACCAGATGCCCATATGGATCAGCACAATATCGCCGCCGCGCAGGTCGCGCAACGACTTCTGCAAAAGTACCGCATTCGGATACTTTTCGCTCGACAGTTCATCGCCCGAGAAGCCGGCCGGCGACCAGCCCACATGCGCGTAGCCGCAGGTCTTGCCGATGTCCAGCAGGCGTGGCGAGGTGCGGCCGGCCGGCGCGCGCCACAGCGGATCGAGATGCGCGCCGGTCAATTCGACAAAGCGTTGGTCGACGCGCTTGAGCTGCTCGCAATACTGCTGCGGCGTCCAGCTGACCAGCTTGCCGGCCTGCGGGCCGAAGCCGGGCTTGACCATCACCGCGCCGTCGGCGCCGTCGCGCGCGAACACCGCGTGGTCCCAGGTGTGCGTGCCGACCGCATGGCCCTCCGTCACCCGCGCCTTCCAGTACGCAGACCAGGACGGATCGAGCGAATAATCGCCGCGCACGGTTTTCTCGTTGGCGAGGAAGAAAGTGGCTTTGATCTTGTGGCGGTTCAGCGTATCGGCAATCAGTTCGGCCTGCGACTGGCTGCCGGTGTCGAAGGTCAGGTAGACCGTGCCTTTGCACGCTGGCGCCGCCTGCAACGGCGCCGCCAGCATCAACATGATCAGGGCCGCGGCGCGCTTCATCAGCGTTGTGCGGAGTTAAAGAAGAACACGCCATGCGGCGAACGGCCGACCGGAATCGTCTTGATCACTTTGCGGCTTTGCAGGTCGATCACCGCCACTTTTTTAATCCAGCGCAGCGTCACCCACATGGTCTTGCCGTCGTCGGTGATTTCCATGCAGTCCGGGCCGCCGGGCACGTTGATCTGGCCGACGTTTTCCAATGTCTTCTGATCAATGATGTTGATCGAATTGGAAACACGGTTGGAGACGTAGGTATAACGGCCATCGCCAGCCGAACGGAAATTGTGCGCGCCCATGCCGGTCTTGATGCGCTTGACGGTTTTCTGCGCTTTCCAGTCGATCACTTCCACGTAGTCGCTGCCCATGATGCCGACCAGCAGATAATTATCGTCCGGCGTCATGGCGATACCGGCTGGCAGCTTGCCGACCGGCAGCGTCCACTTGACGGTCTGTGTGGTCAGGTCGATGGCGCTGACCTGGTCGCTGCCCTGCTGGGTGATGAACACCATATTGCTGGCGGCGTTGAACGCCATGTGGCTCGGCAGCTTGGCCAGCGGCAGGCGCTTGGCCAGCGTCATATTGGCGCCGTCGTATTTATACAGGTCGACGCGGTCCAGCCGCAGCGAGTTCGACACGAACCACTTCTGGTCCGGCGAAAAGCCGATCTGGTACGGGTCGAGGATATTCTTGATGGTGCGCTGTGGCTGGCCGGTTTTCGGATCGAGGAAAATCAGCTCGTTGCCGACCGAACTGGCGACGATCAGCGATTTATTGTCCGGCGTCGCCATCAGGTGGTGCGGCTCCTTGCCGACCGGGATGGTGTTCAGATCCTTGTAGGTCGCCTGGTCCAGCAACTGCACGGTAGCGTCGCGGGAATTAAGGACTACGACGACATTGGCCTGGGCGGCGCCGAAGGCCATCAGGATGCTGGAGAAAACAAAACTGCGGAGCATGGAGAAAATCGCCGATATGAACAAAGTCTTATTTTACGTGCAAACCAGACACAGGCGAGACGAAAGCCGACAAATCTTCATGGGAACTGTGGCCCTGCTACAATTCTGCCCTGTTTCTAATGAAAGGAAGATCATGTCCACTATTACTACCGACTCCGGCCTGCAATACATCGAACTGACCGTAGGCGAAGGCGAAGAAGCCAAAGCCGGCAACAACGTCACCGTGCATTACACCGGCTGGCTGCAAAACGACGACGGCAGCAAGGGTTCGAAATTTGATTCGAGCAAAGACCGCAACGATCCATTCGAGTTCGCCCTGGGCGCCGGCATGGTCATCCGCGGTTGGGACGAAGGCGTGCAAGGCATGAAGATTGGCGGCGCTCGCCAGCTGATCATTCCAGCCGAACTGGGCTACGGCTCGCGCGGCGCCGGCGGCGTCATCCCACCAAACGCAACGCTGATTTTTGACGTTGAACTGCTGGGCGTTTAAGCCAGCTTAGCAAGCCACAGCTTTAGCGCTGCCAGTTCCTGCGCAGCGCTTCAAGCTCTGCTCGCGTGTCGAGCATGCCGCCGACGATGCGCTGGTCGATCGCTTCCAGCAGCGCCGTCGGCATCTCGGTTCCCGCCATGCGGTAGCCGCCGGTCGACGGCATCGGCCGCGCATTCTGCACCAGCACCGGTATCCGCCACTCCTCGCTGGCGCGACAAGCAATCCCCACCAGATCCTGCGTCATCCCCACCAGCGTAAAGCTGCGGCAGTACGTCCCCTCGTTCGACAGGAAACTCAGACCCACGCGCACCTCGCCTTCGGACTGCGCCGCAGCGCCGCCCAGTTGCTGGCTCAAGACCGCCGCCAGCTTACCCTGCGCCACCAGCCAGCCATTGCGGCTGACCACTTCGGTCGGCACCGGCGCCGGCTCGCCGCTGAACCAGTTCGGCTGCCACTTGGCCAGACCAAACTTGCCAGCCGCCAGACCCAGCACCATCACCAGTCCCAGCGCACTCCATTCCAGCCAGCTCCAGCGCCGCCGCGTGGCCTTGCGCACCGCCTGCTGCGCGGCCAGACGCTGCGCCCGCACCGCCGCCAGCTGCACCACATTGGCGCCCTGGCGCGCGCGCCCTCCAGACGGATTGCGCTGATCGGCGTAGACCCCTTCGTCGCGCGCCGCGCGCAGCCGCGCCACCCGGCGCACCAGGCTGCTGTCATGGCGCATGGCGAGTTCGACCTGCTGGCGGGTCTCCTCGTCCAGTTCGCCATCGGCATACGCCATCAGTGTCTCGTCTGAAAAGCTCATCTTCGCTGTCCTTTATGCGTTCAATCATAAACCTTTTTTGCTTGGAATGCGGTTTTACAGAAAGCGCAGAAACCCTTTAAATACAAGGCCTTGTTCGCGCTGCAGCGCAGCGAGGCAGCGACTACAAGGCTTGCTTCATCAAGAGTTCGTACAGAAACCATTACTTTTAACAATATTTATGCTAATCTGCGCGCTCCAATAACCAAGGAGGTAGTAATGAAAAAAGGCGAACTGATTGCAGAATTTGCGAAACGCACCGAGCTGTCCGCTGCTGCCGCCAACGGCGCAGTGAACACCCTGATCGCCATCATCACCGAGCGTCTGAAAAAAGGCGACACGGTAGGCATCACCGGCTTCGGCACCTTCTCCGTAGCCAAACGCGCTGCACGCAAAGGCCGCAATCCCGCAACCGGCGAAGCGATCAAGATCGCTGCGTCGAAAACCCCGAAATTCTCGGCTGGCGCCACGCTGAAATCGGCTGTCAACCCGACGAAGAAGAAGTAATTCTTCCGGAGTTTTACGCGTGCCCGCAAGGGCACCGGAAACGGCGGTTCATGCGGGATCATTCCCGGCATGGCCGCCGTTCTGTTTTGGAGCGCGCACTCTAGCGGCTTTTGCCATGGCTGCGGTTATGATGGTGCATCCCATTCACAGCCAGGAGTTAGGTATGAGTTTGCAAGAACAGTTTGAACAAGCACAGGCGGACTCGAAGAATCTGTCGGAGCGTCCGGACAATCTCACGCTGCTGAAAATCTATGCGCTGTTCAAGCAGGCATCGAGCGGCGACGCCTCCGGCGAGCGTCCCGGCATGACCGACTTCGTCGGCCGCGCCAAGTTCGACGCATGGGCCGAGCTGAAAGGCAAAACCCAGGACGAAGCGAAACAGCTGTACATCGACCTGATCGAAGAACTGAAGTAATACTGACACATAAAAAAAGGCCCGTTCGGGCCTTTTATTTTTTAGACAACAAACACTTTCCGCATCTTCTCGGCCACCTTGGCCTCGATCTGCGCCGCCATCATGCTGATCGGGAAGCCCAGCTCCAGTTGCAGCCGCGCCTGATGCGGCAGCAGGCTCAGCGAACCGCTGACGCCGCTGCGCTCGAAGCGCAGCACATCGCCCTCCCAGCGGCAGGCCAGTTCGAATTGTTCGGCCAGTTTGTCGGCCACTTGTTGGGCGGCCGCGCGTGCCTGCTCCGGCGCCAGGTGGTGTTCCTGGACGATGTTGATGTCCGCCATGCGGCTCTCCTGCTCTGAATGACAAAGCCGCCATGATGCCAGTTGCGCCCCGCCCGCGCCAGTCCACAACGGCAGGGGCGAAGTGTTTCGCCATCCCCGAATGAATTTGCTTATATGTATTGTATATAAGCCCAATTTGTGAGAAATAGCGAATTACCTTAAAATACAGTGCTTTGCCAAGGTTAGCCAGGCAACTGCCCCGCCGCCGACGCTACTGCACACCAACATTGATAGGACTGTTATGACCCACGTTGTCACCGAATCTTGCATCGCTTGCCGTTACACGGACTGCGTCGATGTTTGCCCGGTAGATTGTTTCCGCCAAGGCCCCAACTTCCTCGCCATTGACCCGGACGAGTGCATCGACTGCGCCGTCTGCGTGGCCGAATGCCCGGTCAACGCCATCTACGCCGAAGAGGATGTCCCAGGCGACCAGCAACAATTCATCAAGATCAACGTCGATCTGGCACGCAAATGGCCTTCGATCACCAAGACTATTCCTGCGCTGCCGGATGCGGAACAGTTCAAGGACGTCAAAGAAAAACTGCAGCTGCTGGCACGCTAAGACGCTGCCGGCATTGACGCTGCACTATTGAAAACACAGGAAAACACGTATGAATAGCACCGTTACACCTACTGGCGTCATCGAAGCCGATGCCGTCATCATTGGCGCCGGCCCGGTCGGCCTGTTCCAGGTCTTCGAACTGGGTCTGCTGGAAATCAAGGCCCATGTCATCGACTCGCTGGGCGCCGTGGGCGGGCAGTGCGTGGAACTGTATCCGGACAAGCCGATCTACGACATCCCGGCCGTGCCATCGTGCACCGGCCAGGAACTGACCGACAACCTGCTCAAGCAGATCGAACCGTTCGAGCCAACCTTCCACCTGGGTCAGGAAGTGACCAAGGTCGAGCGCCGCGACGACGGCCGCTTTGACGTGGAAACCACGGCCGGCACCCAGTTCATCGCCAAAACCATCTTCATCGCCGCCGGCGTCGGCTCGTTCCAGGCCCGCACGCTGAAGGTGGACGGCATCGACGTGTTCGAAGGCAGCCAGCTGCACTACAAGGTCAAAGACCCGGCGCAATTCGAAGGCAAGAACCTGGTCATCTGCGGCGGCGGCGACTCCGCGCTGGACTGGGCCCTGAACTTCGTCGGCAAGGCCGAATCGGTGGTGCTGCTGCACCGTCGCGACGACTTCCGCGCCGCGCCAGCCTCGGTCGCCAAGATGAAAGCCCTGTGCGACGACTACGAAATGCAGCTGCTGATCGGCACCGCCACCGGCTTCGAAACCTCGGCCGACGGCAAGCTGGAGCACCTGAAAGTGACCGCCGCCGACGGCGTGACCCGCCGCGTGCCGCTGGACATGCTGCTGGTGTTCTACGGCCTGTCGCCAAAACTGGGCCCGATCGCGGAATGGGGCCTGGACATCGAGCGCCGCCAGCTGAAAGTGCAAAACACCGAGAAGTTCGAAACCAACGTGCCGGGCATCTTCGCCGTGGGTGACATCAACACCTACCCAGGCAAGAAAAAGCTGATCCTGTCGGGCTTCCACGAAGCCGCGCTGGCCGCTTTCGGCGCCGCGCCGTACATCTTCCCGGACAAGAAGATCCACATGCAGTACACCACCACCTCGCCGAAACTGCACAAGGTGCTGGGCGTGGAAACCCCAGTGTTCGACTAAGCACCGAACTCGGGCAACTGTCCTACAAGAAAGCAGCGGAAACGCTGCTTTTTTTATGCCCGTCGCAGTATTATTCTTTCTTATAAGATTGTCTGTGGATAGTACGTAGCCTTGCTTCAAGGTACGTGGAAATGCTTTACGCCAAAAACACAGCGCCTATAATTTGGCTTATGATGTCATATTGGTGCACCGCACCAAACTTATAAGAATCGGGATGTGTCATGCTCTACCAACTCCATGAAATGCAGCGTTCGTTCCTTACGCCACTGATGCAGTGGGCGGACGCCTCGGCGAAATTGTTCACCAATCCGGTGTCGCCACTGGCGCACACGCCGTTCTCCCAGCGCATCGCCGCTGGCTACGAACTGATGTACCGATTGGGCAAGGACTACGAGAAACCGGCATTCGAGATCGACACTACCGAGATCAAGGGCGAAAAGGTCGGCATCATCGAACACGTGGCGGTCAACAAACCGTTCTGCCGCCTGATTCACTTCAAAAAAGACCTGGACGACAAAAAGTTCAAGGCACTGAAACAGCCGACCGTGCTGCTGGTCGCACCGCTGTCCGGCCACCATTCGACGCTGCTGCGCGACACCGTGCGCGGCCTGCTGGTCAGCCATGATGTCTTCATCACCGACTGGACCGATGCGCGCATGGTGCCGGTGTCGGAAGGCGCCTTCCATCTGGACGACTACATTTACTACGTGCAGGATTTCATCCGCCAGCTGGGCCCGGACGTGCACGTCATTTCCGTCTGCCAGCCGACCGTGCCGGTACTGGCCGCGATCTCGCTGATGGCGTCGGAAAACGATCCGAAACTGCCGAAGACCATGACCATGATGGGCGGCCCGATCGATCCGCGCAAATCGCCGACCGCCGTCAACAACCTGGCCACCGAGAAGAAGTACTCGTGGTTTGAAAACACCGTGATCTATCCGGTGCCGCCGAACTATCCAGGCTTTGGCCGCAAGGTGTATCCGGGCTTCCTGCAGCATGCCGGCTTTATCGCCATGAATCCAGGCCGTCACGCCGAGAGCCATCGCGATTTCTACGAGCACTTGGTCAAGGGCGACGAGGAAACCGCCGAATCGCACCGCAAGTTCTACGACGAGTACAACGCCGTGCTGGACATGCCGGCCGAATACTATCTGGACACCATCAAGACCGTGTTCCAGGAGTTCTCGCTTCCGAAGGGCGACTGGCTGGTGGGCGGCAAGCTGGTGCAGCCTGCCGACATCAAAACGGTGGCGCTGTTCACCGTCGAAGGCGAGCTGGACGACATCTCCGGCGCCGGCCAGACCCAGGCCGCGCATGACTTGTGCAGCAACATCCCGGCCGAGATGCAGCAGGATCTGGTGGTCAAAGGCGCCGGCCATTACGGCATCTTCTCCGGCCGCCGCTGGCGCGAGATGGTGTGCCCGGAAATCACCGCGTTCATCAAGAAACACGCTTAAGCCGCTACGGCTGGATAAAACGCTTCGCTTCCGAGGCGTTTTTTTTCATCCAAATACATCACGTCGTGATATATTTCGGCATGACCTCTTCCAAACTCAGCAAATCGGACTTCAACGCCCTGTCCGAATTCCGCTACCAGATGCGCCGCTTCGAACGCTTTTCCGAAGACGTGGTGCAAGCCCAGGGCATCACGCCATTACAGTACCTGCTGCTGCTACACATCAAAGGCTACCCCGAGCGCGACTGGGCCACGGTCGGCGAGCTGGCCGAACGCCTGCAAGCCAAGCACCACGGCGTGGTCGCCCTGATCACCCGCTGCGAAGCCATGGGCCTGGTGGAGCGCCGCCATAGCGCCATCGACCGCCGCCGGGTCGAAATCCACCTGCTGAAACAAGGCGAAACCATCCTGGCCCAACTGGCCGAACAACACCGTGTCGAACTGCTGTCGCTGCAAGGCATCTTCACCATTCCGCAAATCCGCCATGAATAAATACGATAGCCGCCGCGACTTCGACGGCCAGGCGCGCCTGCTGCTGATCACCAGCATCGCCGCCGTGGTCGGCGCCTTCAGCACCGTCACCGCCGACCTGCTGCTGCACGCCATCCGCTTCTTCACCAACCTGTTCTTCTTCCAGAAATTCTCCACCGTGTTGACCTCGCCCGCCACGCACACGCTGGGCGCGTGGGTGATCGCCGTGCCGGTAGTCGGCGGCGTGATCGTCGGCCTGATCGCCCGCTACGGCGCCGAAGCGGTGCGCGGCCACGGTATCCCGGAAGCCATCGAAGCCATCCTGTTCAAGAAATCCACCATGTCGCCCAAGGTCGCGCTGCTCAAGCCACTGGCCTCCGGCATCGCCATCGGCAGCGGCGGCCCGTTCGGCGCCGAAGGCCCGATCATCATGACCGGCGGCGCGGTCGGCTCGCTGATCGCCCAGCACTTCCACCTGAGCGCGGCCGAACGCAAGGCGCTGCTGGTAGCCGGCGCCACCGCCGGCATGACCGCCGTGTTCGGTACGCCGATTGCAGCCGTGCTGCTGGCGGTGGAGCTGCTGCTGTTTGAGCTGCGTCCGCGCAGCCTGGCGCCGGTGGCGATTGCCTGCGCCGTGGCGGGCTTCCTGCGCCCGCTGCTGATCGAAAGCGGGCCGCTGTTCCCGCTGCATACCGAGGCGCTGCCGCCGTCGGCGCTGCTGTCCTGCCTGATCGCCGGCGTGCTGTGCGGCATGCTGGCGTGGCTGCTGTCGACCTCCCTGTACCGGGTCGAAGACGCCTTCCACAAACTGCCGGTGCACTGGATGTGGTGGCCCGCGATCGGCGGCTTGGCGGTCGGCATCGGCGGCTACTTGCAGCCGCGCGCGCTGGGCGTCGGCTACGACGTCATCGCCGACCTGCTGAACAACCACATGGCGGCAGCGGCGATTGTCAGCCTGCTGGTGGTCAAGGCCGTGATCTGGCTGCTGGCGCTCGGTTCCGGCACCTCGGGCGGCGTGCTGGCGCCGTTGCTGATGATCGGCGCCGGCCTCGGCGCCGTGCTCGGTCCCTGGCTGCCGGGCGGTGAACCGGCCGTGTGGCCGCTGGTGTTCATGGCCGCCACGCTGGGCGGCATGATGCGCGCGCCGGTGATGGCGGTGGTGTTCGCGTTCGAGCTGACGCACGACGCCAACGCCCTGCTGCCGGTGCTGGCCACCGCCACCGTCGCTTATGCCTTCACCGTGGCCACCATGAACCGCTCGATCCTGACCGAGAAGATCGCGCGCCGCGGCCACCACATCTACCGCGAATACGGCATCGACCCGATGGAGCGCCACAGCGTAGCCGAGGTGATGACCAGCACCGTCGACAGCATCGATGCCGAGGCGCTGATCAACGACGTAGTGCACACTCACTTCCACGCCCATCCGCGCCACCGCGCCTATCCGGTGGTGCGCGATGGCGCGCTGGTCGGCATGCTGGAGCGCGCAGGGCTGGACAGCAAACCGGGTGCGCTACGCGTCGGTGAGCTGTTCGGTGTGAACGTGCCGATCGTCGCTATGGCCGATGAAACCTGCCGCGCGCTGGCCTCGCGCCTGGCCGTGCATGGCGTCGGCCGGCTGCCGGTGGTGGCCGACATGCAGTCGCGCCGCCTGATCGGCATCGTCAGCACCAGCGACTTGATGAAGCCCGCGCTCGGCCTGCACGGCGAGGAACTGGAACGGCAAACCGTGCGCCGCGTGCGGTTTTTCGGTAAGCCGGGCGCAGATATCGGATAATGTCGTTTTTGCCCGATGTTAGTCCGCCGTGTCCACCGAACCCACCCTCGCCGACCGTATTGAAGATGTCCTGCCGCAGACGCAATGCACCAAGTGCGGCTATGACGGCTGCCGTCCGTATGCGGAAGCGATAGCGGCCGGCGCGGCCGACATCAACCAGTGCCCGCCGGGCGGCGCCGAGGGCATCGCCCGGCTGTCGTCGGTCACCGGCCGCAAGGTCATTCCACTGAATCCCGTGAATGGCCTGGAACGGTCGCGCGCCGTGGCCTACATCGACGAAGCGCTGTGCATCGGCTGCACCTTGTGCATCCAGGCCTGCCCGGTCGACGCCATCATCGGCGCCGGCAAATTGATGCACACCGTGGTGCCATCGCTGTGCACCGGCTGCGACTTGTGCGTGGAACCGTGCCCGGTCGATTGCATCGTCATGTACCCGGTCACCGAGACCACCGGCTGGGCCGCGTGGACGCAGGCCGACGCCGACGCCGCGCGCGAACGCCACGACTTCCGCAGCTTCCGCCTCAAGCGCGACAAGGAAGAAAATGACGCCCGCCTGGCCGCCAAAGCCGTCGCCAAGCTGGATAAAGTCAACACTATTGAACCTGCCGATGCCGCATCGGCCGCCGCGCTGGAACGCAAGCGCGCCATCATCGCCGCCGCCATGGAGCGTACGCGCCTCAAGAAAGAACAAGAGAAAGAATGAACGCAGCCAAACGCTACGAAATGTTTGTGCGCTTCCGCGCCGCCAATCCCCATCCTGTAACCGAACTTGAGTACACCACACCGTTTGAACTGCTGATCGCCGTACTGCTGTCGGCGCAGGCCACCGACGTCGGCGTCAACAAGGCCACGCGCAAACTGTACCCGGTGGCGAACACGCCGCAGGCCATACTGGATATGGGTGAAGAGGAATTACGCACCTACATCCAGACCATCGGCTTGTACAAGACCAAGGCCAAGAACGTCATCGCTACCTGCAAGATCCTGGTGGAGAAGCATGGCAGCGTGGTGCCGCAGGACCGCGAGTCGCTGGAAGAACTGCCGGGCGTCGGCCGCAAGACGGCCAACGTGGTGCTGAATACCGCATTCGGCCAGCCGACGATGGCGGTGGACACCCATATCTTCCGCGTCTCCAACCGCACCGGCCTGGCGCCGGGCAAGAATGTCGACATCGTCGAACAGAAGCTGCTGAAGTTTGTGCCGAAGGAGTTTTTGCAGGATGCGCACCACTGGCTGATCCTGCACGGTCGCTACACCTGCAAAGCGCGCAAACCGGAATGCTGGAATTGCATCCAGATCGATTTGTGCGACTATCGCAGCAAGACGCCAGCGCCGGCTAGCGCTTAAACCAGCACCAGGTTATCGCGGTGGATCAGTTCCTGGCCTTCGACGAAGCCAAGGATGGATTCAATTTCGCTGGACGGCTTGCGCATGATGCGGCGGGTTTCGGCGCTGGTGTAGTTCGACAAACCACGCGCCACGGGCACGCCGTCCGCAGACACGCAGGTAATCACCGCGCCGCGTCCAAACTCGCCCTTCACCTCCACCACGCCGATCGGTAGCAGTGACTTGCCTTCGCCGGTCAGCTTCTGCACCGCGCCGGCATCCAGCACCACCTGGCCTGCGGTGTGCAAATGATCCGCCATCCACTGCTTGCGCGCCGTCAGATGGCCGGTCTGCGCTGCCAGCTCAGTGCCGATAGCCTCGCCACCCGCCAGCCGCGCTAGCACCTCATTCTCGCGGCCATAGGCGATCACGGTATGCGCGCCCGACTTGGCTGCGCGCTTGGCCGCCAGGATCTTGGTCAGCATGCCGCCGCGACCCAGGCTGCTGCCGGCGCCACCCGCCATCGCCTCCAGCGCAGCATCGCCCGCGCGGCCATGCTGGATCAGTACCGCCGACGCATCCTTGCGTGGATCGGCGCTGAACAAACCTTGCTGGTCGGTGAGAATAATCAGCGCATCGGCTTCGATAAGATTGGCGACCAAGGCGCCCAGCGTATCGTTATCGCCGAACTTGATTTCGTCGGTGACCACCGTATCGTTCTCGTTGATGATCGGGACTACGCCCAGGCGCAGCAATGTGGTCAGCGTCGAACGCGCATTCAAATAGCGCTCGCGATCCGCCAAATCGGCGTGCGTCAACAGCACTTGCGCCGTGCCCAGTTGGTGCGCGCGGAAGCTGGTTTCGTAAATCTGCGCGAGGCCCATCTGGCCGACGGCGGCGCAGGCTTGCAGTTCGTGGATATCGGTCGGACGCTGCTCAAAGCCCAGGCGCAGCATGCCCTCGGCAATCGCGCCGGACGACACCAGCACCACCTCTTTACCCAGCGCGCGCAGACCGGCGATCTGCGAAGCCCAGCGCGCAATGGCGGCGTGATCGAGTCCGCGTCCATCATTGGTGACCAACGACGATCCAACCTTGATGATGATACGGGTAGCTTTTTGTATGACGGAATTCATGGCGGCGACAATCTCAAAACAAGCGTAGGAAAATCTGCTGTGATTTGGCGGGCTGGTTGCCCTGCTTTGCCGCTAACAGTCGCCGGCCCTGCGGTGAGCAGGACGGGCGCCGAGATGGAAAGACATAATCAGCTGATAGCTGATTATGCCGGTGATGCAGAGGATTAGTCGAGGATTTTAAAGCGCGGATCGTCTGGATCGATCGACGAAATGCCGCGTGCTTCTTCGGTCATCTGCGTTTCTTCCGCGCGCTGCTCGGTGTGACGGGTTTGCTCCAGGTGCTTCTGGATCGCGTTGACCAGTTCCTGCGTGCCGTCGCGGCTCAGCGCGGAGATCTCGAACACCGGACCCTTGAAGCCGAACTTCTTGATGAAGTCCTTGACCTTCTTGACGCGCTCCGCTTCCGGCACCATGTCCAGCTTGTTCAGCACCAGCCAGCGTGGCTTGTCGACCAGATCTTCGTCGTACTTTTTCAGTTCATTGACCAGCGCCTTGGCTTCCTTGACCGGATCGACGGTCGCCTCGAACGGCGCCAGGTCGACGATGTGCAACAGCAGACCGGTGCGCGACAGGTGGCGCAGGAACTGGTGACCCAG
Organism: Duganella levis; assembly: GCF_009857605.1. Taxonomy (GTDB): domain Bacteria; phylum Pseudomonadota; class Gammaproteobacteria; order Burkholderiales; family Burkholderiaceae_D; genus Rugamonas; species Rugamonas levis. Next base: position 262,734 of record NZ_WWCT01000003.1, read on the forward strand.
GCCCGCACCTTCGGCGGCGCCTTCGATCAGACCAGGAATGTCGGCGATCACAAAGCTCTTCTCGTGCGACACGCGGACCACGCCCAGATTCGGGTGCAAGGTGGTGAACGGGTAATCGGCGATCTTCGGACGCGCGTTCGACACGGCGGTGATGAAAGTCGATTTGCCGGCGTTTGGCATACCCAGCAGACCGACGTCCGCGAGCACCTTCAGTTCCAGGCGCAGCGTGCGGATTTCGCCTTCCTTGCCCGGCGTCTTTTGACGCGGTGCGCGGTTGGTCGAGGTCTTGAAGTGGATGTTGCCCCAGCCGCCCTCGCCGCCTTTGGCCAGCAGCTCCTGCTGACCATGCTCGCTCAGGTCGGCCAGAATCTCGCCGCTGACATCATCGATGATCAGGGTGCCCAGCGGCATGCGCAGCATCATGTCATCGGCGCCACGGCCGTAACAATCGGCGCCACGGCCAGGTTCGCCGTTGCCGGCGCGGTGCACTTTGGAGAAGCGGAAATCGACCAAGGTGTTGATGTTACGGTCCGCTATGGCCCAGATCGAGCCACCCTTGCCGCCGTCGCCGCCGTCAGGGCCGCCAAACGGGCGGAATTTTTCACGGCAAAACGACGAGCAGCCATTGCCGCCGTCACCACCGATTACTTCAATTTTTGCTTCGTCGATAAACTTCATGATGTACCGCCATAAAACTAAAAGGCTCTACCTATGGGCAGAGCCTTTCGATTGAAGGCTTGCGCCTTACAAACGGCCCCCTGAAGAGGCCGGAGCGTAAATTACGCTGCTGCTACTACGGTGACGAACTGTTTCGAGCCTTCACCTTTTTTAACGAACTTGACCACGCCGTTCACCAGAGCGAACAGGGTGTGGTCTTTGCCGGTGCCTACACCTTCGCCGGCGCGCACTGGGGTGCCGCGTTGACGAATGATGATGCCGCCTGCATTGATCGTTTGACCGCCGTAAACCTTAACGCCCAGGCGTTTTGATTCTGAGTCACGACCATTTCGCGTTGTGCCGCCGCCTTTTTTGTGTGCCATGCTAAAGCTCCTTGGATACTAAAAAAAGTGTCGATACGCTTACGCGTTGATCGAAACGATTTGGATTTCGGTGTAGTTCTGACGGTGACCCTGATGCTTTTGGTAGTGCTTACGACGACGCATCTTGAAGATCGTCACTTTTTCGTGACGGCCGTGGGAAACAACAGTAACCAGAACCTTCGCACCTTCGACCAGGGGAGCACCAAATTTGATGCTGTCGCCCGCGCCAACGGCGAGGACTTGGTCAATGGTGATTTCGGAACCAATGTCTGCCGGTATCTGTTCTACTTTAAGTTTTTCGCCAGCGACAACTTTGTATTGTTTGCCACCGGTTTTTATGACCGCGTACATGATTTGAAACCTCTCAAATGTTTATAAAAATCCCCGGATAAACCGAAGAACCGCAGATTATACACAGGAACCAAATTTGCGTCAAAAACTATTCACAAATGACGGACGACATGGTATGTCAAACAATTTTTTCGGCGCGGTGCTTAACATTACAGCAATGTAATTGCCTCTAACGTGGGGCTGACGCCCCTGTAGCCGGGGGCATGACGTATAATCTCGCCACCATTAGTCTAACTGCACAGGTTCGCCTTGTCTGCCGCTACCCAAAACGCCACCCAAAACACCATCACCCACACCATTGCCGCCGATATGGACGCGGTCAACGCGGTGATCCGTCAACGCCTGCACTCCGAGGTGCCGCTCGTCAATCAAATTGCTGAGTACATCATCAGTGCCGGCGGTAAACGCATCCGTCCGGTGCTGGTGCTGCTGGTGGCCAACGCCTATTCCTATAAAGGAACAGCGCACCATGAACTGGCGGCGGTGGTGGAGTTCATCCACACCGCTACCCTGCTGCACGATGACGTAGTCGACGAATCGTCGCTGCGCCGTGGCCGCGCCACCGCCAACGCCCTGTTCGGCAATGCCGCCTCGGTGCTGGTGGGCGACTTCCTGTACTCGCGTTCGTTCCAGATGATGGTCGGTCTGAACAATATGCGCGTGATGCAGATCCTGTCCGACGCCACCAACATCATCGCCGAAGGCGAAGTGCTGCAGCTGCTGAACATGCACGATCCGGACGTGACGCAAGAGCGCTACCTGCAAGTGATCCGCTCCAAGACCGCCAAGCTGTTTGAAGCGGCGGCCGAGCTGGGCGCCCTGGTGGCCGGCGCCAACGACGCGCAGATCGCTGCGGCAGGCGAATACGGCCGTTCGCTGGGCACCGCGTTCCAGCTGATCGACGACGTGCTGGACTACGCCGGCGACGCCAGCGAAATCGGCAAGAACGTCGGCGACGACCTGCGCGAAGGCAAACCGACGCTGCCGCTGATCTACCTGATGGAAAACGGCACGCCGGAACAGCGCGAGCTGGTGCGTTCATGCATCGAGAATGGCGACGAGCAGCATTTCGACACCATCCTGGCCGCCATCACCACCAGCGGCGCGCTGGACTACACGCGCGAACAAGCGGTGATCGCCGCCCAGCGCGCGTCCGAAGCCATCGCCGACCTGCCCGACAGCCTCTACAAAGAATCGCTGCTGCAACTGGCCCATTTCTCGGTCAACCGCAATCACTAAAAACCGACGGCGCCTCAGGCGCCGTTTTTCATTGCGGCCGGCGCAAGGATCATTTGTGCCGGCACGGATTTTTCTTTGCGCTCGACAGGCCTAGACTGGGGCCTTCGATTTCGCAAGGACTCATCATGCTGGATAAACTGACGCAAGGCGGCTTTTCGGTCGGCCTGGAACTACCACTGGATAACGACTGGTCGCCGGCCGGCGACCGCGCCCGCCGCGAGAACAACCGCCTGCCGGGCGAGCCGGATATGCAGCACCACGCCGAACTGGCCGTGCTGGCCGACCAACTGGGCTTCCGCGCACTGTGGGTGCGTGATGTGCCGCTATACGATCCCTCCTTCGGCGATGCCGCGCAGGTGTTCGAGACCTTCAGCTATCTCGGCTACCTGGCCGGCGTCACCAAAAACATCCTGCTCGGCACCGCCGCCGTGGTGCTGCCGCTGCGCGAACCGGTATTGACGATGAAGTCCGCCGCCACCGTGCAGCAACTGAGCAACGGCCGCCTGCTGCTGGGCGCCGCCAGCGGCGACCGCCCGGTGGAGTATCCGATCTTCGACAAGGATTTTGAAGGCCGTGGCGCCGAGTTCCGCAAGCAGGTCGCACTGCTGCGCGCCGGCCACGATGCCGCCTGGCCACCCGGCATCCAGTTGCTGCCACGCGTGACGCAACCGATCCCGCTGCTGGTGGCCGGCCTGGCGCAGCAAACGCCGCAATGGGTAGGCGCCAATATGGACGGCTGGCTGGCCTATCCCGGCGCGCCGGAAGACCACATCCGCCGCGTGGCGCTATGGCGCGAGGTCGCCGGCGACAAGCCTTATATCAGCTTCATCCACCTCGACCTGCTGGAAGATCCCGACGCGCCGCTGCGCCGCCACCGCTTCGGCGCGTCGTTCGGCCGCAATGGCCTGATCGCCGAACTGCAAGCGATGAAAGACGCCGGCGTCGATCACATTGGCCTGCACCTGCGCCGCAACCAGCGCCCGCTGCCGGAAACGATGAAGGAAATCGCTGCCTACGTGCTTTAAAGGATTTCCTGCACCAGCTCCGACGGACGGCACAGGCGCACGCCTTGGGGCGTCACCACGAATGGGCGCTCGATCAGCACTGGATGCGCCATCATCGCATCCAGCAGCGCGTCGTCCGACAGCGAGGCGTCGGCCAGTCCCAGTTCCGCATACAGGTCGCCCTTGTTGCGCATGGCCTGGCGCACGCTGATGCCGGCTTTGGCGATCAGCTCTTGCAGCTGCGCGCGCGATGGCGGCTGTTTGACGTATTCGATAATCTGCGGCTCGACGCCGGTAGCGCGAATCGCTTCCAGCGTTTTGCGCGAGGTGCCGCAGACCGGGTTGTGATAGATGGTGACGCTCATGATGCTGCCCTTGTGCTGAATAACAAAGGCAGCATTATGGCTTAAAACTTGGTGGCCAGACTGACGCCGATCGCGCGTGGCGTCAGACGATAACCCTGCACGATCGACGCCACCTGCGGGTGCTGGATGATGGTGTCGGTATCGAACGCATTCTTCACAAACACCGTGAAGGCATACGAACCAAACGTCATGCCGCCGCTGAAATCCGTGGTGTGATACGCCGGCCGTTCGTAGTCGGTCTGCTCCGGATCGAGCGAACCGCGGCTGGAGCCAACCCACTGCATGCCCGCCATCACAAACGCCGGCCGCTCCCACGCGGAGAAGTTGTAGGTCGCATTCACCGCAGCGTTATATTTCGGCACGCCCTGGATCCGCGCGCCGGCAATTGCGCCGACCACGCCATTCTGGCTGCCCACGTCATTCGACAACTCCGCTTTCACATAGCCGCCCGATGCGCTCAAGGTCAGCCCAGGCAACGGCTTGGCCTTGATGTCGAACTCAAAGCCCTTGGTGGTGGCGTCGCCCGCATTGGCGTTGTAGGTGTAAGCACACGTCGGCAGGTACACGCCCTGCTGGATATTCTTCCACTTCACGTAAAACACGTCGGCATTCAGCGTCACGCGGTTGTTGAGGAAGCGCGACTTGCTGCCCACTTCATAGCTCCACAAGCTGTCGGGCGAATATGCTGGCGGCCCGGCTGTGATGCCGTTCGCTTCCAGGTCAGGTCCGCAAGTGGTGGTCGGCACGTAGATGTTGGCGCCGCCCAGGCGGAAGCCCTTGGCCATGCTGGTGTAGACGGTGTTGGTGGGATTGACTTCCCACGTCAGCGCATACTTCGGCGTGAAGGCTTTGGAATCCGTCTCGGCGCCGCTATTGTTGCCTGCGCCGGCCAGGTAGTTACCGTTGCGCTGCTCCAGCGTGGTATTCGCCTTCAGGTAGCGCGCACCGACGGTGGCGTGCACGGTCGGCGTGAAGTAGTAATTCAATTCGCCGAAGATCGACGCCTGCTTCTCGCGATAGTGGAACGCGCCGGCGAACGAGTTATCGTTCGGGAACTGGCCGGGACGCGCATCCGGCAGCAGGTCAGGATCGGCGATATCAAAGCCATACTGCTTGAAGACGTCGGTCACGCCGAAGATCGGATCGTTCTCGATGATGTTGGTGTGCTGGCGCGAGAAGTAGGTGCCCGCCAGCCAGGTCCACGGCGATACCTTCTCATCGTAGGCACGCGACGCCAGGCGGAACTCTTGCGATACCTGCCGTACCTGGTTATTCAGATACACGGCCGATGGCAAACCGGCCACCGCGTCGATCAGCTCCGGCGGCGCTTTGCCGCCATCCGCCGTCGAGGTCAGGAAGGTCGACAGCGAATAGCTGTTGTAGGCCGAACCGTTCTGCGTGCGGTCGAACTTGCGCTCGAAATAGCTGGTGGCCGAGGTCAGGTCAAACTCGCCCAGATCCCAGTTAACGGTGACGCTGGGCGCCAGCAGTTTGTCGATCGACGGCTCGCGCACCTGCTTCTGCGCCTGGTACAGCGGCAGATCCAGATTGAAGGCGGCGATGTCCTTGGCATCGATGCGCTGGTAGTAGACCGACGGCGTAATCGTCAGGCTGCGCGTCGGTTTCCATTTGAGCGAGGCGCGGAATTCCTGGTCGTTGATCTTGTTGATGTCATTGGCCAGCACCTTGCCGTCGCCGTCCACCTGGTTGATAAAGCCGCCGGTGTGCTGCGCCTGCACGCCGATGCGCAGCGCCAGTTCGTCGGGTATCAGCGGGAAGTTCGCCACCACATTGGCGGCGTAGTTGGCGCTGCCGCCCTTGGTGTTGGAGCCCTCGGTGTAGGTGGTGAATTCGCGCTCTTTCAGATCCGGTTCGTTTGGCACGAACTTGATGGTGCCGCCCATGGAGCTGGCGCCGTACAAGGTGGCCTGCGGTCCGCGCAGCACTTCCACGCGGTCGATATCGAAGAAGCGCGGCTCGATATTCCCCATGGTGTAGACGTTACCGACTGTGACCGGCGTGTCGCCCAGGTAGATGCCCACCGTGGCGGCGCCGGCGGTCGAGCTGATGCCGCGGATCTCGACGTTGGAGGTGCCCGGCCCCGCGCCGCCATTGCCGCTGGCGGCGGTGAAGGAGATATTCGGCACCACCCGCGTCAGGTCGGTGATGTCGCGCACATGCTCGGCCTGAAGCTGGGCGCCGGTGACGGCGCTGATACTCATCGCCACCTTGGCCGGATCTTCCTTACGCTTTTGCGCGGTCACTTTGACGACTTCAATTTCGTCCGACTGTTGTGCCCAAACCGGGGCACTGAAAGCCGCCAGCACGGCGGATGCGATGAATTTGCGTCGAATATCCATGTCCGATCTTCTCCTTGGCGCCCCAAATTAGGGCATATGCTTATATTTACCACATTGGTATTTTTACAAAGCAAAAAACTTGCCAAGATGTCGGTTATTTGAAACGCTTGAAGCTCTCGGACAGAAAATCGACAAAAGTACGGATCCGCGCCGATAACTGGTGCCGCTGCGGATACACCGCATAGATATCCGCATCCGGCGTCTTAAAGTTGGGCAGCACCTGCACCAGCCGCCCGCTTTGCAGATAGCGCTCGACGTCCCACTCGGCCCGCATCAGGATGCCGTGACCGTCCAGTGCCCAGTTGACCGCAATCTCGCCATCGTTGGTGGTCAGATTGCCACGCACCCGCACCGCATCCGCCGTGCGCCCCGCTTCGCGACCGGCGAACAGCCGCCACACGCCATACGCCTCGTCTCCCTGGCGGATGCAGATGCAGTTATGCCGCGCCAGCTCCGCCGGCGATTTCGGCTCGCCATGCTGCTCCAGATATTTCGGCGAGGCGCACAGCAAGCGCCGGTTGGCCGCCAGCCGCCTGGCGATCACGCGCGTATCGGCTGGCGCGCCGAAGCGGATGCAGACGTCGAACTGGTCGTCGGTCAGCGGCGGCGGATCGACCGACAACTGCAACTGTACATCCACTTGCGGATACTTCAACACATACTGCGAAATCGCCGGCGCGATGTGCAGCCGCCCAAAGCCCAGCGTCGCGTTGACCCGCAACTGCCCTTTCGGCACGCCCTTGGAATTGGTCAGCAGCTGATCCAGGTCGGCGATCTCGCCGAGGATGCGGCGCGCATGCTCCAGCAGCACCTCGCCCTCCGGCGTGAGACTCATGCGGCGCGTAGTGCGGTTCACCAGCGGCACGCCGACGCGCGATTCGATAAACGCCAGCCGCTTGCTGACTGCCGAGGTGGTGATGCCCAACTCGCGTGCCGCCCCGCTCAAGCTGCCCGCATTGGACAGCGCGACGATAAAACTCAACTCTGCTGGCTGAAAACCTGCGCTCATCGATTGTGGAGTCCAAGGTTGATAATGGATTGAGTTTAGCCACCTTAACGCGCGCCGTCCATTCCTTAAAGTAGGCCCATTCACTTTTAAGGAGACAGCAATGAAGACCTACCACATCGCAACCATTCCAGGCGACGGCATCGGCAAGGAAGTCGTGCCCGCAGGCCAGCAGGTACTGGCCGCACTGGCCGCCGCCAGCAACAGCTTCCAGTTCACGTTTGAAGATTTCGACTGGGGCGGCGACTACTACCGCAAGCACGGCGAGATGATGCCGAAGAACGGCCTGGATGCGCTGCGCAACAAGGACGCCATCCTGTTCGGCTCCGCCGGCGATCCGGACATCCCGGACCACATCACGCTGTGGGGCCTGCGCCTGAAAATCTGCCAGGGTTTCGACCAGTACGCCAACGTGCGTCCAACCCGCATCCTGCCCGGGATCGACGGCCCGCTCAAGCGCTGCAAGCCGGAAGACCTGAACTGGGTCATCGTCCGTGAAAACTCGGAAGGCGAATACTCCGGCGTCGGCGGCCGCGTACACCAGGGCCACCCGATCGAAGCGGCAACGGACGTCAGCATGATGACCCGCGTCGGCGTCGAACGCATCCTGCGCTACGCCTTCAAGCTGGCGCAATCGCGTCCACGCAAGCTGCTGACCGTGATCACCAAGTCCAACGCCCAGCGCCACGCCATGGTGATGTGGGACGAAATCGCGCTGCAAGTCTCGCGCGATTTCCCGGACGTGAAGTGGGACAAGGAACTGGTGGACGCCGCCACCGCGCGCATGGTCAACAAGCCGGCAACGCTGGACACCATCGTCGCCACCAACCTGCACGCGGATATCCTGAGCGACCTGGCGGCAGCGCTGGCGGGCAGCCTGGGCATCGCCCCTACCGGCAATATCGATCCGGAGCGCCGCTACCCGTCGATGTTTGAGCCGATTCACGGTTCCGCCTTCGACATCATGGGCAAAGGCCTGGCCAACCCGGTCGGCACCTTCTGGTCGGTGGTGATGCTGCTGGAGCACCTGGGCGAGCACGAAGCAGCGCAGCGCGTGATGCAGGCCATCGAAGCCGTCACCGCCACGCCGTCGCTGCATACCGGTGACCTGGGCGGCAAAGCCACCACCGTCGAAGTCACCAACGCCGTCTGCGCCCACCTGGCCGCCGACAAGGAGCGCAAAGCCGCTTGATCTCAACCCCGCCTCCACCAGCCAACAAGAGCTGGGGAGGCAAGCCTTGGCAACAGATAAAGGAGACATCATGTATAAGCGATTTTTCGGCAAGCTATACGTGCAGGTGCTGATCGGCGTTATCGCCGGCGGCCTGCTCGGCCATTTCTATCCCGCCCTCGGCACCGACTTCAAGCCGCTAGGCGATGCGTTCATCAAGTTGATCAAGATGGTGTTCGCGCCGGTGATCTTTGCCATGGTGGTGCTGGGCATCGCCAAGATGGAAAGCATGAAGGAACTGGGGCGCGTCGGCACGCGCGCGCTGATCTACTTTGAAGTGATGTCCACCTTTGCGCTGGGGCTCGGCCTGATCGTGGTGAACATCTTCCAGCCCGGCGCCGGCATGAACGTCAATCCGGCCACGCTGGATACGCACAGCATCGCCAGCTACACCGCCGCCGCCACGCACACCGGCGGCTTTGTCGACTTCCTGCTGCATATGATTCCCAGCAGCGTGGTCGATGCGCTGGCCAAGAACGACATCCTGCAAATCCTGGTGTTTGCCACCTTGTTCGGTATCGCCCTGTCGCACATGGGCCGCCGCGCCAAACCGGTGGTGGATTTCCTGGAGGCGTTCAGCAACAGCATGTTCGTCGTGGTGGGCATGATCATGCGCGTGGCGCCGCTGGCGGCATTTGGCGCGATCGCTTTCACAGTCGGCAAATACGGCGCCGGTTCGATGCTGTCGCTGGGCCAGCTGATGGGCTGCATGTACCTGACTTGCGTGGCGTTTGTGTTTGGCGTACTGGGTGTGGTGGCCAGGGTGTCGGGCTTCAGCCTGTGGAAGTTCCTTCGCTATATCAAGGACGAGATCTTTACGGTACTGGGCACCTCGTCGTCGGAATCGGTGGTGCCGCAGATGATGCGCAAGCTGGAGCATCTGGGCGTATCCAAGCCGGTGGTTGGCCTGGTGATTCCAGCCGGCGTAACGTTTAATCCGGATGGCCAGTGCATCTACTACACCATGGCGGCGATCTTCATCGCGCAGGCGACCAATACGCCGTTGACGATGATGGACCAGTTCATCGTGCTGGGGGTGTTGATGGTGACGTCCAAAGGTTCGGCCGGCGTGACCGGTTCCGGCTTCATCACGCTGGCGGCGACGCTGGCTTCGATGGGCAAGATTCCGGTGGCGGGCATGGTGCTGCTGTTGGGTGTGGACCGCTTCATGTCCGAAGCGCGGGCAATTACCAACACCATCGGCAACGCCGTCGCCACCATGGCAATCGCCAAGTGGGTCGGCGCGGTGGACGAGGAACGCATGCATCGCGTGCTGAATGGCGAAGCGACCGAAGAGGAAATGCGCTCACTGTATGAGGTGGACGATGCGCCGGAACGTCCAGCCGCCGAAATCGCCGTCATCCACAAGGCGTCAGCATGAACCCGCTGAATGACGCCGAAGCGCGCGACCTGCTGCGCCGGATGTTCGACGCCGCCATCGCCGCAGCGCAGCCGGCGCTGTGCGTGCCGCCTGCGCTGCCGGCCGCGCCGAAAGGACGCCTGATCGTGATCGGCGCCGGCAAGGCTTCAGCCGAAATGGCGCGCGCCGTGGAGCGCAACTGGCTAGGTCCGCTCACCGGCCTGGTAGTCACCCGCTACGGCTACGCAGTTCCCTGCGAGCGCATCGAAATCGTCGAAGCTGCGCATCCAGTCCCGGACGCCGCCGGCCTGCAAGCCGCCCGTCGCATCCTCGACCGCGTGCAAGGCCTGAGCGCCGACGACACCGTCCTGTGCCTGATCTCCGGCGGAGGCTCGTCCCTGCTGCCGCTGCCACTGGACGGCATCACGCTGGAAGACAAACAACAGGTCAACCAGGCCTTGCTGACCTCCGGCGCCACCATCAGCGAAATGAACTGCGTGCGCCGCCACCTGTCCGCCATCAAGGGCGGCCGGCTGGCGGCAGCCTGCCACCCGGCCAAAGTCGTCACCCTGCTGATCTCCGACGTCCCCGGCGACGACCCGCGCGACATCGCATCCGGCCCCACCGTGCCGGATGCCAGCACCTGCGCCGACGCCCTCGCCATCATCCAGCGCTACGCCATCGACCTGCCCGAGCGCGTGCTGGACGTGCTGCGTAGCGGCCGTGGCGAATCCATCAAACCCGACGACCCGCGCCTGGCCAACAACGAAATCCACATCATCGGCACACCACAAATGGCGCTGGAAGCCGCCGCCCGCGTGGCAGCAGAACACGGCGTCACCGCCCACATCCTCGGTGACAGCATCGAAGGCGAAGCACGCGACGTCGGCAAGGTCATGGCCGGCATCGCCCTGCAAACCGCGCGCCGTGGACAACCGTTCGCCCTACCCTGCGTGCTGCTGTCCGGCGGCGAAACCACCGTCACCGTGCGCGGCACAGGACGCGGCGGCCGCAATGTCGAATTCCTGCTGTCCTGCGCCATCGCCCTGCAAGGCCAGGCCAACGTCCACGGACTGGCCGGCGACACCGACGGCGTCGACGGCCAGGAAGAAATCGCCGGCGCCATCATCACGCCGGACACCTTGCAGCGCGCCTTCGCCGCCGCCCTTCGCCCGGCCGACAGCCTGGATAACAACGACGGCCACGGCTTCTTCCAGGCGCTGGACGACAGCGTCGTCACCGGCCCCACACTCACCAACGTCAACGACTTCCGCGCCTTACTCATCACGGGGAATTGATATGCACCGCCACCGCAACGCCAAAATCGTCGCAACGCTCGGTCCGGCCAGCAGCGACCGCGCCACCATCGAAGCGCTGTTCAACGCCGGCGCCGACGTGTTTCGCCTGAACTTCAGCCACGGCATTCACGCCGACCACAAACAGCGGCTGGATATCATCCGCGCCATCGAACGCGATAGCGGCCGCCCGATCGGCGTGCTGCTCGACCTGCAAGGCCCCAAGCTACGCCTGGGCGCCTTCACCGATGGCCCGGTCACGCTGCGCGCCGGCGACGCCTTCCGCCTCGACATGGACCACGAACTGCTGGGCGACCAGCGCCGCGCTCCGCTGCCGCACGTGGAAATCTACGCCGCGCTGGAAGTCGGCGCCGAACTGCTGATCGACGATGGGCGCGTGCGGCTGCGCGTGGAATCCTTCGGCCCCGAACATGCAGAAACGCGGGTGGTCATCGGCGGCCGCGTGTCGGACCGCAAAGGCGTCAATGTGCCGGGCGTGGTGCTGCCGCTGTCCGCCATGACCGACAAGGACCATGCAGACCTCGACTACGGCCTGAATCTGGGCGTGGACTGGGTGGCGCTGTCGTTCGTACAGCGGCCGGAGGACATTGAAGAGATCAAGCGCATCGTCGCTGGCCGCGCCGGCGTGGTGGCCAAGCTGGAAAAGCCGGCCGCCATCCACAGCCTGGAAGCCATCGTCGCCGCCAGTGATGCGGTGATGGTGGCGCGCGGCGACTTGGGCGTGGAAATGCCGCCGGAGCAGGTGCCTGCTATCCAGAAGCGCATCGTGCGCGCCTGCCGCAAGGCCGGCAAACCGGTCATCGTCGCCACGCAGATGCTGGAATCGATGGTCAGCGCGCCGGTGCCAACGCGCGCCGAAGCCTCCGACGTCGCCACCGCCATCTACGACGGCGCCGATGCGGTGATGCTGTCGGCCGAATCGGCGTCCGGCCAGTATCCGCTGGACGCGGTGCGCATCATGGACTCCATCATCGCGCAAACCGAGGCCGATCCACACTACCGCGACACGGTGGCCGCCGGCGTCAGCGACGGCGGTGGCACACTGGCCTCGGATGGTATCGGCGTGGCCGTGCGCAGCGTGGCATCAGCGCTGAAGGTGGCGGCGGTGGTGGCCTACACCAGCTCCGGCTATTCCGCGCTGCGCATGGCGCGCGAACGGCCCTACGCCCCCATCGTCGGAATGACGCCACGGATCGCCATCGCCCGCCGCCTGGCGCTGGCCTGGGGCGTCTACCCGGTGCTCTGCCACGACGTGGTGGACGTGATGGAGATGAGCGAATGGGCCGGCCGCACCGCGCAGCGCGAAGGTATCGCCCATGCCGGCGACAGCATCGTCATCTCCGCCGGCATCCCCTTCGGCACGCCGGGCGCCACCAACCTGCTGCGCATCATGCAGATCGCATAAGCGCTACTTCGTATCGCGCTTGTCGATCGGGCCAGCCTCCACGATCGGCCGTGGCAGCGTGCCACTGCGGCCAGCGGCAAAGGCAGCAGCGGTCAGCGGCTGAACCGGCACCGCTGTCTTGCGCACCTTGGCCACCTGCTTGGCCGTGGTGGTGCCGCCCTTGTTGCCCCAGCTGGTCTGGATGAAGTTCACCACCTCGGCAACCTGCTCATCATTCAACTCCTTGGCATATGGCGCCATGGTCAACGCCGACGGCGCCGTATGCGTGGCCGGCACCGCGCCACCGGACAGGATGATGTTGATGGCCGACGTGGCATCGGCAGTCTGCAACACCGCATTGCCCGCCAGCGCCGGGAAGGCTTTGCCATAGCCCATGCCATCAGAGCGGTGGCAACCCGCGCACTTGTTCAGGTAAGTCAGTGCGCCAGCGGTAGCCGGCTTGCCGTTGTACAGCGCCTGCGCCACCGATGGATCGCTGACAAACGGCTTGGCGTCATTCCGCGCCGGCAGCGACTTCAGGTAACCGGCGATGCTGGTCAGATCCGCCTCGGTCAGATACTGCGTCGAATGCGCCACCACATCGTTCATCGCGCCGAACGATGCGGTGTGACCATTGCGGCCGGTCTTCAGGAACGCGACGATGTCTGCCTGGCTCCATGCCGCCAGACCGCCGCCATGCTCGTTGCGCAGCGACGGCACTGCCCAGCCATCGATGACGGCGCCGCCCGCCAGATACTCGGTGCTATCCAGACTGGTCAACGCCTTCTCCTGCATGCCGATGCCGCGCGCCGTGTGGCATGCACCGCAATGGCCCAATCCTTCGACCAGATACGCGCCGCGCAACAGCTGCGCGTTAACCACCGTGCTGGCCGGCGCCTGATACGGCGCCGGCTTCGGCGCAAACATCCAGCGCCAGATCGTCAGCGGGAAGCGCATCGATAGCGGCCAGGCGATATCCGACTTGCGGTTCGGCGTCGGGTCGGCCTGCACGCCTTGCATGAAGTAGGCATACAAGGCTTTCATATCGGCGTCGCTCAGGCGCGAATACGATGGATATGGCATGGCCGGATACACCGTGTAGCCGGCTTTGGTCACACCAGTGCGCATCAGCTTGTCGAAGTCGGCGAAACTCCAGTCGCCGATCCCGGCCTTTTTGTCGGGCGTGATGTTGGACGAATAGACCTTGCCGATTGGCGTCGCCATGCCCAGCCCACCGGCGAATGGCTTGCCGCCGGTCACACTGTGGCAGGCGAAGCAATCCCCGGCGCGCGCCAGATATTCGCCCTGCTTGATCAACTGCTGATCGGCGGCCCAGCTGCTTGCGCCAGCCAGCGCCAGCACCACGGCAGCGATGCCCTTGCTTATGGAAATATGTTTAGTCATGGATGGCTCACGCGGCAACAAGTGGACGGGGATCTTTCAGGTACTGCTCACGGATCGCCTTGGCGGACCAGTAAGTCAGCGCTGCCGCCAGGCCGGTCGGGTTGTAGCCGATACCAACCGGGAACACGCTCGATCCCACCGCAAACACGTTGTGCACATCCCAGCTTTGCAGATAGCGATTCAGCACGCTGGTTTTGGGGTCAGTGCCCATCGCCGTGCCGCCCGCCCAGTGCGTGGTCTGGTAGTTGCGCAGGTCCAGATGATCGCCAAAGTTTTTCACCGACACGTGGATCGATTTCGGATTCATCGCCTTGGCCACGGCCAGCATCTTGTCGGTCACATAGCGGCTCATCTTGATATCGTTGTCCTTCCAGTCGAAAGTAAAACGCAGCAGCTTCTGGCCAAACTGGTCGGTGTAGGTCGGGTCGAGATCGACATAACAGTCGCGGTAGACCATGTTGGCGCCGTGGACGTCGAACGACACCGTATTGGCGTAGTTGTCCTTGACCGCCTTCTTCCAGCCCGCGCCCCAGGCCGGCGTGCCGTTCGGCACCGGGATGCCGGCGATCGGCTTGACGCCGGCCGGATTACACCAGGCCGGCGAACCGCCGACGAAGCCCAGCGGACCGTGGTCAAAGTTGTCGCCGTTGTAGTCATCCACCGCCACGCCGTTGCCGCCGGAGCCGATAAAGGGATTGGTGTTCTTGTCGGGATCGAAGAACATCTGCACGGTCGACATGGTCTGGTAGGCGATGTTGCGGCCCACCACACCCTCGCCGCTGACCGGGTCATACGGCTTGCCGACGCCGGACACCAGGAACAAATGCGCGTTGTTGTAAGCGAAGGTACTGGCGATCACCAGGTCGGCCGGTTGCTCGACGGTCTTGCCGTCCGCATTGACGTAGGTGACGCCGGTGGCTTTCTTGCCGCTGCCATCCAGATTAATCCGCAGCACATTGCAGTTGGGACGCAACTCAAAATTGCTCACCTGGCGCAGCGCCGGCATGATGTTGACCTGCGGCGAGGCCTTGGAGTAGTTGTAGCACGCAAAGCCGGAGCAATAGCCACAGAAATTACACGGCCCCATCTGGCAGCCATACGGATTGGTGTACGGGCCGGACGCGTTCGACGACGGTGCCACGAATGGATGCAGGCCGACTTCCGCCGCCGCCTTCTGGAACAGGTGCGCGGTGTACGGCACTTTTTGTGGCGGCAGCGCGTAATGGTCCGAGCGGCTCGGCTCGAAGAAATTGCCGGCGCCGACTACCTCGCCCTTGACCTTGTAGGCCACGCCCGAGGTGCCAAACACCTTCTCGACGAAATCGAAGTGCGGCTCCAGCTCTTCATAGCTGACGCCGAAGTCCTGGATCGTCATGCCTTCCGGGATGAATTTCTTGCCGTAGCGTTTTTCGTAGTGCGATTTCAGTTGCAGCTCTTCCGGCAGCACGCGCCAGTGCTGGCCCGACCAGTGCAGACCCGCGCCGCCAACGCCGGTACCCGGCTTGAAAGCGCCGATCTGGCGATACGGCACGGCCACGCCGCTCACCGCATGGCGGAAGGTGAAAGAGCTCTTCGACATATCCTGGAACAGCTTGGAGCGCTGGATATAGGTCAGCTCGTCCAGCGTCTTCGGATACGCGCCGTCCGGATACGTGTCGCGGTACTCGCCACGCTCCAGCGCCAGCACTTCCATCCCCGCTTCGGTCAATTCCTTGGCCATGATGGCGCCGGTCCAGCCGAAGCCGACGATGACCACTTCGACTTTTTTGAGTGTGATATCTGCCATTGTGATTCCTTAAGCGATCGAGGCTGGCGGCAGCGGATAGTGCTTGCCGTACTGCTCAACCCAATCCATGTAGTCGCCGCGCGCACCGGGGAAATTGATCATCTTCCAGGCCGCCATGTCCTTGTTGCCGCCGTGGACCGGGTCACTGAAATAGCCTTCGCGCGTGTTTTGCAGCAGCTGGCCGAAGAAGGTCGCCGGCGGCACCTCGCCGATGGCCAGCGTGCCCTTCTCCAGTTCGCCGATGATGGCGTCCTGCTGGGCCACGTCCAGCGCGCTGAACAGCTTGCCCAGCTTGTGCTGGGTGGCCTGGTTCAGACCAGCCAGCGCGCTGCGGTACATATCGCGCGGCGCCATATGGAACTGGTAACCGAACTCCGGGCTGGACGGCACAAACGGCGCCTGCATGAACCACAGCTTGCCGTAGGCATAAGGCGTGTTCATTTGCAGATCGATGAATTCATGGACGCCGGCTTCCAGCGCGCTGGGGCCGTCGGCGTTGGCCGGAATCAAGCGCTCGACCAGCGCTTTCAGGGTGGTCCATTCCGACTCGTTGAAATAGCTCGGACGATACGCCTCCGCCGGTCCCACGCTGGCGGCCACGCCCACGCCTGCGCCGGCCAGCAATGCCACCGCCGGCGCCGCCGAAACCGCCTTGCGCAGGAAGTTGCGCCGATGGGGAGAGATGCCAATGACTTTCATGATTAGCCTTTCAGATTGTATTAAATCTGTTCTAAGTTGTTCTTAATGAGGCAGAATGATACTCGTATTTCAGATTTTTTGTACATTACTGAATTAATGAATAGCAAAGGCATTCTCCTCAAATGCGTGCTTTCTGACTGTGCGGTCGCTACAATAGCGGCGCTGTTGCCCCACCGTTTAGTGACATTTCATGGATAAAACGCAGTCCTCCTCCTCACCTGAAGCGGCGTTTGCCGCCGGCACCCTGGGCCAACGGGTGGCGGCCGCGTTGCTGAAGAAAATCCAGGCCGACGGTCTGGCGGTGGGCACGCGGCTGCCGTCGGAACAGGCCATGGCCACCCATTTCCAGGTCAGCCGCAACATCGTGCGCGCAGCCATCGCCCTGCTGAAACAGGAAGGCATACTCGACACCCGCAAAGGCAGCGGCGCGTTTGTCAGCCGACTGCCAGCGCCAGTGGCCGACGCGCTGACGGCCGCCTCCATCGAATCGCTGCTGAATGTGATCGAAGTACGGCAAGGACTGGAGGGAGAAACCGCAGCACTGGCGGCATTGCGCCGCACGCCGGCCCAATTGCTGGAACTGGAACGCGCGCTGCAGCGGATTGAAACCGCGGTGGCCAACGGCCAGGACGGCGTAGCAGAAGATTTTCACTTCCACCTGCTGATCGCCCAGGCGACCGGCAATAGCGCTTGGTCCAGGCTGGTGGAAATGTTTGCCACGCCGATCCGCTCGGCAGTGCAGGTCACCCGCGCCAACGAAGCGCGACGCGCCGAGCTGGCGGCGCAGGTATTGCAGGAACATCGCCAGATCCTGGCGGCGATCACGGACGGCTCACCGGAAAACGCGCGCGCCGCCGCCATCGAACACATGCAGCAAGCCGCCAACCGCGTGCGCCAGGCCGATCGCGAATTCTGGCAAGGCGACGGCGGCGCGCTGGCGCGGCAGATCGTCTAGCCTGCCCTTAGTGCTCGTGGCGGTGATGGATATCCGGATAATGCGCGTGACTATGCCGTAACGGCGCATGCTGGTGCGGATGTGCATGCGGCTCGGCGCCATCCCATTCAAAATCATGGCTATGCTGATGGTGCTCGTCGTGGCGGTGCAGATGCGCGTGCGCCATCGGCAAATGCTCATGCTCATGCGCGTGCGACTCGGTCAGGTGCAGCCAGATGCCGCCGCCCATCAGCGCAGCGGCAATCCAGAACAGCGCATCCGGCGCATCGCCCAGCATCAGCAACGACAATGCCGCACCGGCAAACGGCGCCATCGAAAAGTAGGCGCCGGTGCGCGCCGTGCCCAGGTGACGCAGCGCCAGTACATACAGCACCAGGCTCAAACCGTAGCCGGCGAATCCCACCACGCCGGTCAGCAGGACAGTAGACGATGCCGGTAACTGGCTACCCATCGCCAGGCCGATCGCCAGATTCAGCGAACCGGCCACCAGCCCCTTGATGCAGGCGATCTGCAAAGGATCGCTGGCCGACACCTTGCGCGTCAGGTTGTTATCGATGCCCCAGCACAGGCAAGCGCCGACCACCGCGACCATGCCCCACAGCCCGCCCTGCGATGCCGCGTGATCCCACGACAGCAGCACGCCGGCGGCGACGATCAGCAGCATGCCGATAAAAATGCGGCGGTCGAAATTCTCCTTGAAGACAAACCAGGCCAGCATCGCCGTCAGCACGCCTTCCATGTTGAGCAGCAGCGAGGCGGACGACGCCGAGACGCTTTCCAATCCCAGCATCAGCAGCACCGGTCCCGCCACGCCGCCCGCCAGCACGGCGCCGGCATACCATGGCAAATCGCTGCGGCTCAGTGTCGCAGGCCGGTCCTGCGCATGACGCTGCAACGCCGCGCGCGCCACATAGCACACCAATAGCCCGACGCCGCTGCCCAGATACAGCACCCCAGCCAGCGCAAATGGCGACATCTGCCCCACCAGCAGTTTGGCGAAAGGCGTGCTGGCGCCAAACAACAAGGCCGCCAGCATGGCGTAGATCACTCCTGTGTGCATCATGGTTCCAATCTCAGTGCGTGCCAATACTGCGCAAACGCCTCGCGCAGGCAGTCGGCGACAAGGTCTGCGAACGGCGCCAGATCGCCGTCGACATGCGCGGCATCCAGCGCTTCGTAATATGCCAGTCGACGCTGCACCGGCAGCACAAGCGCCGGATAGCCGGCCTTCAGCAGTTCTAGATTCAGCAATAGCCGCGCGGTGCGGCCGTTGCCATCGGTGAAAGGATGAATTTTAACGAAATCCGCATGCAACTGCACAGCGCGTAGTACCGGATGCAACTGCGCTTCCGTGTACCAGTCCAGCAAAGCATGCATTTGCTCAGGCACTTGCAGCGCATCCGGCGGCACATGGCGCGCGCCGGCGATGACGACGTTGGTGCGGCGATACAAGCCGGCGTTGGCGTTGTCGATTTCCTTGAGCACCAACCGGTGCAGGTTGCGAATCTGCCACTCGCTGAGCGGCTCTTCGTTGTGCACCGCGTCTTCCATGTAGCAGATGGCGTCGCGGTGATTGATGGCTTCGAAATGTTCGCGCAGCAGTTTGCCGCCGATGGTGATCCCTTCCAGCACCACCTTGGTTTCGAGCAGCGTCAGCGTATTGCCTTCGATCGCATTGGAGTGGTACGTCCAGTTCACCACCAGCGCCTCGCGCAGGTTGCGCGCGACCTCGGGCGGCAGCGGCCGCAAATCGTCGAGCCGCCGCTTCCACTGATCGATGTCGTTCAGATTCATACAGCCCAACTATTCTGAAATAAGTGCCTTGGTTGAACGCTAATTCTGCTTGGCCGCTTGCAGCAGGCACTTCGACAATTTATCAAAGTGCAGCAAGGCGGCCTGGGTCAGTTCGATCTGCTTGCGGCGGGTGTCTTCGGTATCGCTCAGCATGATCCAGCCCTTCTCGCGCATCGACGTCAGGCGGCTGTGCAGCGTGGCTGGCGCACCCAGCTCCTTCTTGCCCATCATATCGCGCACGGACAGGCGCTCCTCGTCCTGCATGGCGCGCGCCACGATGGCCAGGATGCGCTCCTCCAGCGGATCGAGCGCCGGCAGCGAGGGCAATCCGCGCAAGGCTTCCGTCAACTGCAGGAAGCGCAAATAGATATCGGCCGGACGTTTGGGGCTGGACATGGCGGGGAGGAAAACAGGTTATTGTTATAAATTCTAGCACACGTGCTTAGCGCACGGTTGCTGCGCCAGGTATCTGCGACAACAGCCACTTGGCGGTGTACAGCACGATCATCGTACCCATCAGGTCGCCAATGAACATCACAAACAAGCCAGGCAGCAAGTTGCTGTCGCCATGCAGGGCGAACCACAGGTGATGCAGCAGCGGGCTGGCGATCGAGCAGCCCAGCGCGCACCACAGCAATCGGCGCGGCGTCAGATTGGTCAGCGAGGAGCGCCAGCCGAATTGATGGCGGGCGGCCAAATACACCAGATACGGTCCTATGGCGCCGGCGATGGCGCCGGTGGTCGAGCGCAATGCGTCGCCGGGAAAGTAGTACCAGAAGCAGGCGATCCAGCCCGCGATCACCAATCCTACCGCGCCAGCCCAGCCGAACAGCAAGGTGCACAGCAAGCGCGTGCCGGCCGGGATGTAGATCCAGCCGATGCCCTGCATGAACTCGGTGTTGCGAAACAGCAGTTCGTTGGCCGACATGACGGCGCCGTGCAACAGCACGGTGCCGGCGATCATGCCGAGATTGAGTTGTAGGGAAGTGCCGGGCTGCTTCATGGAGCGGTAACGAATGCGGAGACGTAGCATGTTACCTAAATTCCGTCATGCAAGCGACCTCCATGCATCAGGCCCGGCGCTGCAACAGCGTGGCGGCGTCGGCGATGCGGTAGGTGCTGCTGCCGCTTTCCTCATTCAGGATCAACAGCTCGACCGCTTCGCCGCCGCGCTGCATGCGCGTCAGCTCGGCGCCGCCCGGCGTGATCATGGACACCACCTGATCCACCGCCAACGCCACCGGCGCCGCGTCCGTGCGCACCACCACCAGCGCCACCTTGCCGCGCCGCCTGGTCGTAGCAGTGGCCGTAGCCATCGCCGACGCTGTGGCGGTCGCCATGCCCCCTGCCGTTTTGCTTGCGCTTCCCCTGCGCAAATCGCGTACTGCGATGGTGGCGCCGCGCCAATTCACCGTCACGTCCGCGCCACCCGGCAACGGCATGCACTCCTCCTGCTCCACGTGCAAAACCTCCTCACAGGCATCGATCGGCAACGCCAGCTTGCCGCCCGCATCCATCACCACATAAGTCTGCTCATTGCGACGCGCGATGCTGCCGGATGCCGCCGGCGTCGCCAGGTTCAGCGCAGCTTCGGGATGCATGGCGAACAGCACCTCCGTATCGACCAGCCGCAACGGCGTGCCATCGTCGCCGGTCACAGTCAGACACGGCAGACGTCCCGGCGTATCGCTGCGAACGCCTTGCAGGCCACCCGACAACTGACGCACCTCGCGCACCGACTGGATCGGCAAGCCCAGCGCATGTTCGCCACGCCGCAATACCGCCAGCAACGGCGCCGGCGACGCAGCGCCACTTCCCAGCAAGCGCGCCAGCGGCAGCACGGCCAGATGGCCACCACGCCACTGGCAAAGCGCCACGCCGCTACCGCCGGGGAACGCCTCATGTTCCGGCATCGCCGTGACTTCGGCCACATCATCGGCCCGCAGTGCCAGACATTCACCGCCCGCCTCCACCAGCGCCCAGGTGTGCGCATCATCGACAGCGCAGTCCTGCTCCGCCGCCACCGGGGAAGTATTGACATCGGCGGCCGCGCACCAGCTATACGCCAAATCGAACAACTGATCGACCTCCAGCAAGGCCAACAACTCGCCGCTGTCAGGCAGCACGGCAGCACTGTGGAACAGCTGCTGCGGATCATCGTCATGGCACAGGCGCATGACCGCGCTGGCCGGCAACGCCGCCATCGGCTCCAGCACATCGACCTGCAAAGCCGCCATGCGCTCACCAGCGCGCAGCAACACCACACGCGGCCGTCCGCCCAAACCACCAGCATCAGCGCCAGCCAGCGCCACCCAGCAAGCCAGATCGATCACCGGCACCGGCAAACCATCCACCGCCAGCATGCCGAGCAAAGCGCCCTGACGGCGTGGCAGCGGCGTGTACTGCTCCGGCGCGGAAAGCGCGCGCACCACGCTATCGGCTGGAATGCCAACGCGCGCCGCGCCTATCTGCACCACCACATGCGGCGCCAGCGCGCCATCGGCGTGGGTAGCCATATCAGGCCTTGGCCGTCATGCGTTCGAGATCCTGCAACAGCCCGGCCACGTCGCTGGTGGCGGCGGCCTGCGCGGCAGTCGACTCGTGAATGCTGGCGATCGATTCCCGCGTGGTCGCCACCGACTTGACGATGCGCGCAAACGCCGCCTCCACCTCGCCCGACAAGCGCGTGCCCTCGTCCACCCGGCTCACGGTCTGGTTGATCAACTTGGAAATCTCGCGCGCCGCACCGGCCGACTTCTCCGCCAGCTTGCGCACCTCATTGGCCACCACCGAAAAGCCCTTACCATGCTCACCCGCGCGCGCCGCCTCAATCGCCGCGTTGAACGCCAGCAGATGCGTCTGCGCGGCGATGTCGCCGATGGCGTCGACAATCTCGTGTACTTCGCCGGACGAGGTCTGAATCGCCTGATTCGCAGCACGCGCCGAATCGACCAGTTGGCCGCCCTCATGCGCCTCGCTCTGCGTCTGACCGGCCAGACCGCTGGAACGCTCGGAACCGCGCGCGATCTCGTTGATGGAATTGGTCAGCCCCGCCAGAAGTTGCGCAATCGCCTGTACCTTCTGCGTGATGGCCTGTTCGCGCAGCACCTGATCGGTGATGTCCATGGCGAACTTGACCACCTTGTACGGCTTGCCGTTGAAGTCCAGAATAGGATTGTAGGTCGCCAGAATCCACACCTCCGCGCCATGGCGCGCGCGGCGGCGGAAGCGGCCCGACTGGTACAGCCCCTGCGCCAGATTGGCCCAGAAGTGACGGTACTCGCTGCTCTGCACCAGCTCCGGTTCGCAGAACATGCTGTGATGCTGGCC
Organism: Duganella levis; assembly: GCF_009857605.1. Taxonomy (GTDB): domain Bacteria; phylum Pseudomonadota; class Gammaproteobacteria; order Burkholderiales; family Burkholderiaceae_D; genus Rugamonas; species Rugamonas levis. The sequence goes on from NZ_WWCT01000003.1 coordinate 285,358, forward strand.
CAGCACATCATCAACCGTGTAGCCCAGCGTGCGCAGGAAATTCTCGTTGGCGGAAATCACTTCGCCGCGCAGGTCGAACTCGATCACCGCCTGCGAGCGGCCGATGGCGTCCAGCTTGCTCTTGATGTCGGCATGCAGACGCTTCTGCTCGGTCACATCGGTGGCGAACTTGACCACCTTGTACGGCTTGCCGTCGGCGTCGAAGATCGGATTGTACGAGGCCAAGATCCAGATATCCTTGCCCTGCTTGGTGCGGCGCAGGAATTCGCCGGCATGGAACTCGCCACGGCCCAGCCGGTCCCAGAACGTCATGTACTCCGGCGAATGGGCAAACTCCGCATCGCAGAACATGCGGTGGTGCTGGCCTTTGATTTCATCCAGCCCATAGCCGATCACGGCCAGGAAGTTTTCATTGGCGGTCAGCACCCGGCCTTGCAAGTCGAACTCGATCACCGCCTGCACCCGGTCCACCGCCGCATTGCGGCCGGCGGAATCGGCGGCGCGGGTCTTGGCCTCGGTGATATCGGTGGCGAACTTGACCACCTTGACCGGCTGGCCTTCGTCATCGAAGATCGGGTTGTACGAAGCCTGCACCCAGATCACGCGGCCGTCGCGCGTCAGGCGCTTGAACTCGCCAGCGTGATAACCGCCGCTGGCCAGATGGCGCCAGAAACCGTGGTACTCGGTCGACTGGCTGAACGCCGGCTCGCACAGCATCGCGTGGCTGCAACCCAGCAGCTCATCGGCGGCATAGCCGAAGGCATCGAGGAAGTTTTGGTTGGCGTGCAGCACGCGGCCGTCCAGATCGAACTCCACCACTGCCTGCACGCGGTTCAGCGCCGCCACCTTGCCTTCAAACTCCAGGTTGGCGTGGATGATGGTGGTGATGTCCGACGCGTATTCGACAATCTTGACCGGCAAGCCATCCGGTCCCAGCACGGCACTGTAGGAACCGCTGATCCAGATGCGGCGGCCATCCTTGGTAACGCGGCGGAATTTGCCGACCTGGAAGCCACCGGCGGCCAGTTGCTGCCAGAACTCCGCGTACTCGGGCGACTGCGCATCGTCGCGGTCGCAGAACAGCCGGTGCGGCTTGCCCAGCACCTCCTCCGGCGCGTAGCCAAAGATGGTGGTGAAATTGTCGTTCACCGACAGCACCGCACCGCTGGTGCTGAATTCGGTCACCGCATGCACGCGATGGATCGCCGCCATCTTGCCGTCGTGGTCGGCAGCGCGGGTCTTGCGCACCGTGATATCACGCGCCAGCTGCACCACCTTGACCACCTTGCCGTCGTCACCGAACACCGGGTTGTACGAACCTTGCAGCCACACTTGGCCGCCACTGCTGGTGAGGCGCTTGTATTCGCCGGCATCCGACTCGCCCAACGCCAGTTTGCGCCACAGGTCGCCATAGGCTTCCGAGGCGATGAACTGCTGGCAGCAGAAGATGCGATGGTCGCGGCCGCTGATCTGATCGCGCGTATAGCCCATCAGGTCGAGGAAGTTCTGGTTGGCGTCCAGCACGCGGCCGTCGGGATCGTACTCGACCACGCCCTGAGTGCGGTTGATGGCGTCGAACACGGTGACAGCGCGCTGCATGGCAAGCGCGGGCGCCACGGCGGTGGAAAGATCGGTCATGTTGGTTTCCTGGTCTGAGCCCCGGTAGCGGCGCGCATCGAGAGGCGCAGCGACGGATGGTGAACCGGAGCGAGGGCGCGTAGTGGCGCTCGACTAGGCCGGAGGACGGGCACTGGGACCAGCGGCGGAGAGGGTTTTACTGTAGCACTAGGATTGCCGAGCGGCAAGAAAAATCTGGCGGTTTTACACCGCTTGAGTCTGCGCGCCACAGTTGATAGGAAAAGGGAAATCTGGTGTAATTAACATCACAGTCGGGGCGTAGCTTAGTCCGGTAAAGCGCTACGTTCGGGACGTAGAGACCGGAGGTTCGAATCCTCTCGCCCCGACCACAACCAGGCAAAACCAGCGCTGCCGCCCAACGTTATGGCACAGCCCAGCCAGCACATACCTGCAAAAGACAGTCATTCATGGAAGACGCATCTAAAGGGTGGGAGGCACTTGCCGAGGAGTTCGCCACAGCCCGCTCCACCATTGGTAGCCAGGTCGTACGCCAATGGACGCAGGGTCTGCGGCCACACAGCGAGGTCGTGGATATTGGCTGCGGTTCGGGCCTGCCCATTTCTCAAATACTGGTGAACGCCGGCTTCAACGTCTTCGGAATTGATGCATCGCCCACCCTGTTATCGATGTTCCGCCACCGGTTTCCCGCAGCGCCTGCTGCTTGCGAGACGGTGCAGACGACCACTTTTTTCGGCCAACAGTTTGACGGTGCCATTGCCATCGGACTCCTCTTTCTGCTGTCAGAAGATGACCAGCGGACGATGATCGACAAGGTTGGACAAGCGCTGCGGCCGGGTGGCCGCTTCCTGTTCAGCGCCCCACGTGTCCAATGCGCCTGGCGGGACCTTCAGACTGGCCAGCCGTCCTTGTCGCTGGGCGAGGCGGAATACCAGCTGCAGTTGCGACGTGCTGGTATGCTTCTCAAAAATATTTATGTCGACGAGGGCGGCAACCACTACTTTGACGCGGTAGTCGACGCGTCCAATGCAATTCCCACCAGCTCACGATTGCCCTGATGATACGCTTCGGTCCAATGAGCATTGTCCTGCTATGTGGCGTCTTGTACGGCGTCATGCGTGCTGCCATGCTGATATTTACGCCGGCGAACCACCTCGCCAATCGCCTGCTGGCGGCGCTCATCGCCGTGTTGGCTTTATATACCGCGCCGTACATCATTGGTTTCGCCGGCTACTACGATGCCTATCCGTGGCTGTCATTCGCCCCATACAATCTTAGCCTGGCGGTCGGTCCGCTGGTGTATTTATACTGCAGCGCAATGGCCGGCGTCCCCCTAACAGGCCAGCGCCGCCGGCCTCTCCATTTGCTGCCGGCACTGTTACAGCTGCTGTACTACAGCTACCTGTTCGTCCAGCCGCTTGCCTTCAAAAACAACTGGGACACAGACGTGCATCGGCCCTACGTGGAGCCGGTTGAAACGCTGGGGCTGATGGCTTCATTAGTGGCCTATTCGATACTGGCCTGGCGGCAGTATCGTCAATCCGACGCCATGCCCAAAGAGTGGGCACGTAACATGCTGGTCGCCGTGGGGCTGACGGTGACGTTCTGGCTCGCCCTGACGGCGGCCGAATGGGCGTGGTCGGGCCTCAGCTATTTCCAGCGCTTCCCGTTTTACCTATGGCTGGCAATACTCATCTCTTACCTCGGCACCGAGGGGTATCGGCACGGCGCGGTTGCTTTTCCTGTCCCGGCGCCGGCCGCGATTGTTCCCGCCACGCCAGTCCCGACCGCCACTGAAACCGGCAACCTGGCTGAATTGGGTGCGCGCTGGCGCGCCACCATCACCGCCGAACGCTGGTGGCGTGATCCCGAGCTGACGCTGGCGACCCTGGCGCGCCGCCTGGGCACCAACACCACCACCCTGTCACGCGCGCTCAACGACGGCCTGGGCATCAGCTTCACCGAGCTCATCAACCGCATGCGGGTGGAGGCGGTAATCGTCGCGCTAAGCCAGCACCAAGACCAACCGGTACTCGACCTCGCGATGGCGGAAGGCTTCAATTCCAAAGCGAGCTTTAACCGCGCATTTAAACTCTACACGGGCAGCACGCCGACCGAATACCGCCGCCAAGGCTCGCTGGAGACGCAGGTCTCAACTTCCGGGTAGTCTCAGATCCCATATTTCATCGACCGCAGGCGATTTTGCGACGCGTCGGACGTAGCGCATGGCTAGAGTAGGACACTCTGTTCACTTCACAAAGTCACCTATGTCCACTCCGTATTTCCAAAGTTTGCTCGGCTTGATGCTGCTGCTGATAAGCCTGTGCGCCAGCGCCGCCGATACGCTGTCTGCCGACCAGGCCAGGCGCGACGCGACCATCCTCGCCACCACCTTGCGGGCGCTGCATCCGGCACTGGACAAATACCGCAGCCAGGCCGAGGTCGACGCATCGTTTGCGCGCTTCCAGACGCGTGCCGGCGCCGCGCGCAACGCCGCCGCCATGTATCTGGCGGCGACCGAACTGGCGGCCTCGGTGCGCTGCGGCCATACCTGGACCAACGTCCTCAACCAGCAAGGCGCCATTCAACAGCGTCTGCAGGAAGCGGCGGACAAGTTACCGCTGACCATGCGCCTGGTCGACGGTCGCTGGCTGGTTATCGGCAGCGCCGTCGCGGGCATTGCTGCCGGCGACGAGCTGTTGACCGTTGATGGCCACAGCAGCGCCGATGTGGTAGCGCTGATGTGGCCCTATCTGCGTGCCGATGGCAGCAGCGACGGCAAGCGTTTGCGCCAGCTAAGCCACGACCGGCCCGATTACAGCATGATGGATATCGTCTGGCCGCTGCTGTCGCCGCCGGTGGACGGCGTCTACCGGCTGACGGTCAGGACCGGCGCTGGCGCAACGCGCGCCATCGACGCCGCTGCCACCACGCTGCGCGCGCGTGCCGCAGCTCTGCAGGCACAGGGCATCCAGCCGCCGGATGAAAAGTGGCAATTGCGGATTGACGGCGACCTCGGCGTCATGACGCTGCCGACCTTTGCGCTGTATCGCAGCACCTTCGACTGGCGCCAGTTTTTTGCCGACAGCTTCGCCGAACTGCGACAGCGGCAAGTCAGCCGGCTGGTCATCGACATCCGCAACAACGAGGGCGGAGACGGCAGCATCGGCCTGGAACTGTTGACCTGGCTGGTCAAGTCGCCGATCACCGACGTCTCGGACCAGTCGGTGACGATGTACGAGCGCGTGCCGTACCAGCTAGCGCGTTATCTGGATACCTGGGACTTCGGCTTTTTCGACCGCACCGGGCAGGTCGATCAAATTACCGAGGGACCGCAGGCCGGCCGATGGCGTGTTCGTGCCAAGTCTCAACAAGCGCACACGGTCACGCCCCGCCCCAACCGCTACACCGGCAAGGTCTGGCTGTTGATCGGACCGGAAAACAGTTCGGCGACATTTTCGCTGGCGCAACTTGCCAAGCGCTCTGGCGCCGCGACACTGGTCGGCCAGCCGACCGGCGGCAACCTGCGTGGCCTGAACGGCGGACAACTGGCCTGGGTCACGCTTCCCAACTCCGGCGTCGCGGTCGACATTCCGCTACTGGCCGCCAGTTATAGCGCCGATACGCCGGACGCCGGCATCACGCCCGATATCCTGGTACAGCGGAGTTTTGCGCGCCAGGCAGCGGGCCGGGATGAAGAAATGGATGCCGTGCGCCAACGTGCCAGGTAGTCTCGCTTGCATGGTCGGCGCCGCGCGCCAAGGTTTCCCCCGGCGCGCAGCCGGTATGAGAAAATGCGCCATGGAAAAACCACACAGCCTGGCGGCGGCACAGGGAAAGTAAACGCTATGGCCCGCGACAACATCAACGATATTCTGGTCTTCCTGGCCGTCGCCAGGGAACGCAGCTTCACGCGTGCCGCCGCCAAGATGGGCATGACGCAATCGGCCCTGAGCCACATCATCCGCTCGCTGGAAAGCCGCATGGGCGTGCGCCTGCTGACCCGCACCACCCGCAGCGTGTCGCCCACCGAAGCCGGCGAACGCCTGCTGCTGAATGTCGCGCCACGACTGGAGGAAATCGAGGCCGAGATTGCGGCCATCAGCGATCTCGGCGACAAGCCGGCCGGCACCGTCCGCATCACCGCCATCGATCACACGGTCGACACGGTGCTATGGCCGCGCATCGCGCCGCTGCTGCACGAATATCCCGACCTGCATGTCGAGTTCAGTTCCGACTACCGGCTGGTGGATATCGCCGCTGAACGCTACGACATCGGCGTGCGCCACGGCGACCAGGTCGACAAGGACATGATCGCCGTGCGTCTGACCGAGGATATGCCGATGATGATCGTCGGCTCGCCCGCCTATTTCGCCACGCGCGCCAAACCGACGTCGCTGCAAGAACTGCTGCGCCATAACTGCATCGCCTTGCGCTTCTCCGGTAGTGGCGGCGTGTATGCGTGGGAGTTGCTGGACCAGGGACGGCCCATCGAGGCGCGCGTGCGCGGGCAAACGCTGTTCACCAGCATTTACCCGATGTGCGATGCCGCGCTTGCCGGCTGCGGGCTGGCGTTTTTATCCGAGACCATGGTGGGAGAGCATGTGCGCGCAGGCCGGCTGGTGAGTGTGATGCCGGACTGGTGTCCGACCTTCCCCGGCCTGCACGCGTACTACCCGAGCCGGCGCAACACGTCGCGCGCGCTGGCCCTGGTAGTGGATGCGATTCGCCTGAAGACTTAAGCGACCGCCGGCAGCTTGTCCAACATCTTGTCCAGCGTGATCGGATAGTCGCGCACGCGCACGCCGGTGGCGTTGTAAACCGCATTCGCCACAGCGGCGCCAACGCCGCACAAGCCCAGCTCGCCCACGCCCTTGGCCTTCATCGGCGACGACATTGGATCGGTCTCGTCCAGGAAAATCACGTCCTGATGCGGGATGTCGGCATGCACCGGCACCTCGTAGCCGGCCAGGTCGTGGTTGACGAAGTAGCCCAGTTTCTTATCCACCGCGAGTTCCTCCATCAACGCCCCGCCAACGCCCATGGTCATGGCGCCGATCACTTGGCTGCGCGCGGTCTTCGGATTGAGGATGCGGCCCGCCGCGCACACGGCCAGCATGCGCCGCACCCGCACCTCGCCGGTGGCGACGTCCACGCCCACTTCGACAAAGTGCGCGCCGAAGGTGGATTGCTGGTAGCGTTTATCCAGGTCGCCGTACTCCATCGTATCCTCGGCCGTGATGACGCCGTTGGCCGCGACCTGCAACAGGTCGACCGGCTTGCCGCCAGCACGCACGGCGCTGTCGGTAAACTCGGCGGCGGCAGCATCCAGGCCGGCCGCGCGCGCGATCTGTTCACGCAGCTTGACGCAGGCCGCATACACGCCGGCGGTGGAACTGTTGGCGCCCCACTGCCCACCGGAACCCGACGACGCTGGATAAGCCGAATCCCCCAGCCGCACCGTGATGCGCTCCAGCGGCAAGCCCAGCATCTCAGCCGCAGTCTGCGCGATGATGGTGTAGCTGCCGGTGCCGATATCGGTCATGTCGGTTTCCACCGTGACCGTGCCATCGCGCTCCAGCCGCACGCGGGCGCCGGATTTCATGACGATGTTGTTGCGGAAGGCCACCGCCACGCCCATGCCGACCAGCCAGCGGCCATCGCGCGTCTTGCCCGGCTCGACCTGGCGGTGCTGCCAGCCGAAACGTTCAGCGCCCTGGCGCAAACACTGCACCAGCCGGCGTTGCGAAAACTTGCGTTCGCGGTGTTCCGGATCGACCGTGGTGTCGTTGATGATGCGGAACGTGACCGGATCGATCTTCAGCTTTTCCGCCATTTCATCCATGGCTACTTCCAGCGCCATCAGGCCGGGCGCCTCGCCGGGTGCGCGCATCGCGTTACCTTCCGGCAGATCGAGCGTGGCCAGCCGCATGCGCGTCAGCCGGTTCGGCGCCGCATACATCAGGCGGGTCTGGCTGACCGCCGTTTCCGGCGACCCGCCAGGCAAATTGCCGGACCAGCTTTCGTGGGCGATGGCCGAGATCCGCCCTTCGCGCGTGGCGCCGATGCGGATGCGCTGTACCGTCGCCGGACGATGCGTGGTGTTATTGATCGTCAAGGCGCGCTGCAAGGTGACCTTGACCGGACGTCCGGCGGCTTTCGCGCCCAGCGCCGCCATTACCGCCTCGGCGCGCAGGAACAGCTTGCCGCCGAAGCCGCCGCCGATGTACGGCGAAATCAGCCGCACCTTGTCGGCCGGGATACCCAGCGTCTTGGCCAGGTCGGCCTTGCCCCAGTTAATCATCTGGTTCGAGGTCCACAGGGTCAGCTGGTCGCCATTCCAGGCGGCGATGGACGCATGCGGCTCCATCATGGCGTGCGACTGGTCGGGCGTGGTGTAGCTGGCGTCCAGCTTGACCGGCGCGCTGGCATAGCCGCCTTCGAAGTCGCCGACGCGGTCTTCCGGCTTGGCTTCCGACTTGGGCGGCACGGCGCTAGCCATGGCGTCGCGCAGATCGAAGGCGCCCGGTTGCCTGGCGTAGTCCACCTTGACCAGCGCGGCGGCGGCGCGCGCCTGCTCGAAGGTCTCGGCCACCACCACGGCAATCGCCTGGTGATAATGCTGGACCTCCGGGCCGCCCAGCAGCATCGCCGTATTGAAGTTGCCCTTTCCTATCGGTCCAGCATTTTCGTAGGTGACCACGGCCAGCACGCCCGCCGCGCGGCGCGCAGCGGTGGTGTCGATGGCGTTGATGCGGCCCTTGGCGATGGCGGCGCCGACCACATAGCCATAGGCGGCGTGCGGTGCGGCTTGATTCTGTTCATAGGCATAAGTCGCCGAGCCGGTGGTTTTCAGGCGTCCGTCAATACGGTCGACCGGCTGCCCAACAACTTTCAACTGGTCGATGGGATTGGTGGTGGCTGGTGTCGTAAATTTCATATGCTCATGCCTTTCCATTGCTGCGTGCTTCAGCCAGGATGGCGTCCAGCGTGCGTTCGACCAGCGTCACCTTGAACGCGTTTTCGTCGGTGGTGCGGGCGCCGGCCAGCAGCACCTCGGCGACGGCCTTGCCGCCACGTGGCAGCGCCTGCTCCGCCGCCGGCACGCGCCATGGGCGCGGGGCCACGCCGCCAACAGCGACGCGGCCACTGCCGTCCGGGTGGACGATGGCCGCCACCGAAACCAGCGCAAACGCATACGAAGCACGGTCACGCACCTTGCGGTAATAGTGCTTGCCACCCTGCGGCTTGGGCAGCGTCACGGCGGTGATCAGTTCGCCCGCCTGCAAGGTGTTCTCCAGATGCGGCGTCGCGCCCGGCAGGCGGTAGAAATCGGCAATCGGGATCACGCGCGTGGCGCCATCGGCGCGCACGGTTTCAATGCTGGCGTCCAGCAGTTGCATGGCGACCGCCATGTCGCTCGGGTGGGTGGCGATGCAGGCATCGCTGGCGCCGATAATCGCATGGCTGCGCGTAAAGCCACCGATGGCCGAACAGCCGCTGCCCGGCACGCGCTTGTTGCAGGCTTGATTGGTGTCGTAGAAATACGGGCAGCGCGTGCGCTGCAACAGATTGCCCGCCGTGGTGGCCTTGTTCCGCAATTGCATCGAAGCGCCGGCCAGCAGCGCGCGCGACAGCACGCCGTAGTCGCGGCGCACGCGCTGGTCGGCCGCCAGGTCGGTGTTGCGCACCAGTGCGCCGATACGCAGGCCGCCTTCCGGCGTGGCGTCGATCTGGTTCAAGCCCAGGCCGTTGACGTCGATCAGATGCGTCGGCGTCTCGATCTCCAGCTTCATCAGGTCCAGCAGATTGGTGCCGCCGGCGATGAACCGCGCGCCGTCCTTGGTGGCGGCAGCGGCGGCTTCGGCTACCGTGGCGGCGCGTTGGTAGGTGAAGGCTCTCATGCTTTGCTCCCAGCAACCTCGGTGATGGCATCGATGATGTTGGAATACGCGCCACATCGGCAGATGTTGCCGCTCATACGTTCGCGCAGTTCGGTCGCCGACAGCAGCGGCTGCGCCGTGAGGTCGTCGCTGACGTGGCTCGGTATGCCGCGCTTGATCTCGTCCAGCGCCGCCACCGCCGAGCAGATCTGCCCCGGCGTACAGTAGCCGCACTGGAAGCCGTCGTGCTTGATGAAGGCGGCTTGCATCGGATGCAGTTTGTCCGGCGTGCCCAATCCCTCAATGGTGGTCACGGTCGCGCCTTCATGCATTACCGCCAGGCTCAGGCAGGAGTTGATGCGGCGGCCGTCCACCAGCACGGTACAGGCGCCGCATTGGCCCTGGTCGCAGCCCTTCTTGGTGCCGGTCAGGTGCAGATTTTCGCGCAACGCATCCAGCAAGGTGGTGCGGGTATCCAGTTCCAGCGTATGCAGCTGGCCGTTGATGGTCAGTTGCACCTTGGCCGTGACCGGTGCCGGCGTTTGCGCCGTCGCCGGGGACAATGCCTGGGCCAGCGGCGGAATGGCCGTGGCGGTAGCGGTCAGCGCGCCGCTGATCAGCAGCCCGCGCCGGGTTTGATTGATGTGGGTAGAGTCTTGCATGGAGATGCGCCCTTTCGATTAGCTGGGTGGAGGCGGGGCGCCACAGCGACTATTCGACGTTGGCGCGCCCAAACATGGCGGCAAGCGCCAGCGTCGCGGAGAGGGATCAGGCCGCCATGGTGGCGTTGTCGATCACGAAGCGATACTTGATGTCGCCCTTGAGCATGCGCTCGTAGGCGGCGTTGATTTCGTCGGCGCGTATCAGTTCGATGTCAGCGACGATGCCGTGTTCGGCGCAGAAGTCCAGCATTTCCTGGGTTTCCGGAATGCCGCCGATCATCGAACCGGCAATCGCGCGGCGCTTCATGATCAGGTTGAAGACATTCGGCGACGGGTGCGAGGTGGCCGGCGCGCCGACCAGCGTCATGGTGCCATCGCGTTTCAGCAGTACCAGGAAGGCGTCCAGGTCGTGCGGCGCGGCCACGGTGTTGAGGATGAAGTCGAAGCTCTTGGTATGGGCCGCCATCTCGTCAGCATTGCGCGACACAACCACTTCGTCCGCACCGAGCGCCTTGGCGTCGGCACGCTTGGATTCGGAGGTGGTGAACGCCACCACGTGCGCACCCATGGCGTGCGCCAGCTTGATGCCCATGTGGCCCAAACCGCCGATGCCGACCACGCCCACTTTGCTGCCCGGACCAACCTTCCAGTGGCGCAGCGGCGAGTAGGTGGTAATGCCGGCGCACAGCAGCGGCGCCACGGCGGCCAGATCCTGCTCGGGATGGCGGATGCGCAGCACGTAGCGCTCATGCACCACGATCTGCTGGGCGTAACCACCCATCGTCCAGCCCGGCTCGTCTGCGGTCGGCGCATTGTAGGTGCCGACCATGTTGTCGCAATAGTTTTCCAGGCCCTCTTCGCAATCCGCGCAATGCTGGCAGCTGTCGACCATGCAACCGACACCGACCAGGTCGCCCACCTTGTGACTAGTCACGTGGTCGCCGATGGCGGCGACGCGGCCGACGATCTCATGTCCCGGCACGCAAGGGAACAACGTGCCGGCCCATTCGGCGCGCACGGTATGCAGGTCCGAGTGGCAGATGCCGCAGAAGGCGATGTCGATCTGGACGTCGTGGGCGCCGGGTTCGCGGCGGGTGATGTCCATGGAAACCAGGGGTTGGTCGCTGGCGTGGGCGCCATATGCTTTGACTGTCATGTGATGCATCCTTTCGTTGATTCGCAAATACTGATGCGTGCATCATAACGACAAAAATGGCGCAAAAACGGGGCGAATTTTGCATGGGCTTATAAGCTCAGCTCATGAATAGACCGCATCGCCCATGAAACAGGTTTATTAATTCGTTCCGGCCAATCAACCGTGCGGATGGGCGTGCCATTCCGACACCGGGCTCAGATAGTCTTCGTCGCTGACCTTGTCCAGCCACACCACCGCCACGCCATCCAGCGCTTCCTGGACCGCGATATGGGTCATCGCCGTGGTTGCGGTGGCGCCATGCCAGTGCTTGTGGCCGGGCGGGCACCAGATCACGTCGCCGGCGCGGATTTCGACCTTGGCTTCGCCTTCGCATTGCGTCCAGCCGCAGCCGGAAGTGACGATCAGGGTCTGGCCCAGTGGATGGGTATGCCAGGCTGAGCGCGCGCCCGGCTCAAAGGTCACCTGCCCGCACGAGGTGCGCGCCGGTGCGGGCGGCGTGCTTAACATTTCGATGCGAACCTGACCGGTGAAATAAGCCTCCGGGCCTTTGGATGATGGCATGCTGCCTACACGTTTGAGTTCCATGGTTTGTCCTTTCGATTGTTGAATTGCTGCTTAACGCATGATGAAGCCGCCATCGACCGAGATCGATTGGCCGGTGACAAAGCTGGCGCCGTCGCTGCACAGGAACAGGACCACATCGGCGACTTCCTCGGCGCGGCCGTAGCGGCCCATCGGCACCGCTTTCAGCATGCCTTCCAGCGCGTCGCCTTGGCCGCCGGCAATCATCTGGTCCGCCATCGGCGTCTGGATCAGGCCGGGGCACACGGCATTGACGCGGATGCCGCGCGCCGCATATTCCAGCGCCGCGCTTTTGGTCAGTCCGATCACGCCATGCTTGGCGGCGTGATAGACGCCCCGCTCCGCTCCGCCGACCAGTCCGCCCAGCGACGAGCAGTTGACGATGGCGCCGCTGCCCTGCTTGCGCATCTGCTGCAATTCAAACTTCATGCAGCTCCACACGCCGCCCAGATTGATGGACATGACGCGGTCGTAGTCGTCGCGTGTCGCATCGGCCGTCTCGGCCAACACGTTCTGCACGCCGGCGTTGTTGTATGCGAAGTCGAGCTTGCCAAAAGTGGCAACCGTCTGCGCGATCATCGCTTCGACTTGCGCATCGTCGGCCACGTCGCAGCGGATCGCCAGCGTCTTGCCGCCCAGCGCCGCGACTTCTGCGGTTGCCGCAGCCAGCGCGCCCTCATGCCAGTCCGACAGCACCACCGTCGCCCCGGCTTGCGCAAATGCTTTCGCAGCGGCGAGTCCGAGGCCGGACGCCGCGCCGGTCACCAATGCAACCTGCTGATCAAAAGAGAATTTCATGTATGCCACCTGTTAGAAAATAGAAGAAGAACCACTCAGGCCTGCAATGTACCGAAGCCTGATTCATGCGAATAGGTGGTAATCTTCACTAACTGACATGCAGCGGATTCATATATGGCACGTATCGACCTCAACAATCTAGCCGCTTTCGTGGTGGTGGCGCGGGAACGCAGCTTCACGCGCGCGGCGGCGCAACTGGGCCTGACGCAATCGTCGTTGAGCCACACCATCCGTGGGCTGGAGGCCAAACTCGGCATGCGCCTGTTGACGCGCACCACGCGCGGCGTGTCGCCCACCGAGGTCGGCGAACGCCTGCTGGCCAACATCGGTCCGTACTATGAAGGCATTAACGCCGAACTGGACGCGCTGAGCGAGATGAGCGACAAGCCGGCCGGCACCATCCGCATCAGTGCGCATGATCACGCGTCCAGCACCATACTGTGGCCGAAATTATCGCAACTCCTGCCCGAGTATCCGGGCCTGAAGGTCGAGATTTCGATCAGCTACGGCCTGATCGACATCGTCGCGGAGCGTTGTGACGCCGGCGTGCGCCACGGCGACCGGGTGGCGAAAGACATGATCGCGGTACGCATCGGCCCGGATTTCCGTTTGGTCGTGGTCGGCGCTCCGGCATATTTTGCCGGGCGCGAAAAGCCGGCGCTGCCGCAAGACCTCACCACCCATAACTGCGCGAACCTGCGCCTGCCGACCCACGGCGGCCTGTACGCCTGGGAATTTGAAAAAGACGGCCAGGCCATCCAGGTACAGGTGCAAGGCCAGATGATCTTCAACAGCACGCCGCAGATGCTGACGGCCGCGCTGGACGGCTACGGACTGGCCTATGTGCCTGAGGATCTGGTTCAGCGCGACATCGCCGAAGGTAGGCTGATACAGGTGCTGGACGACTGGTGCCAACCGTTTCCCGGCTATCATCTGTACTATCCAAGCCGCCGGCAATCGTCGCCGGCGTTCAACCTGGTGGTCGATACACTGCGCTATCGGGGTTAATATCGCGAGCCATTTATGCATGCCATACATATGGGCATGCAATTTTACGGCCTAGATACGCAGGCGGATTACTAATACAGTTCGGCTATCGATCTCACTCTTTAGCGGACTCTCCATGAACATCAAAAGCCTGGCAGCCCTGCTGCTGCTGGCCTGCGCCAGCCATGCCATGGCCCAAACCCAAAGCATCACGCGCGCTGGCAGCCTACCCTCAAGCAAAGGCCCGGCCGACTACTTTACCGGCGAGGTGCGCGTCGATCCGCTGTTTGCACCGACCGAGGTCACGCCGTATTCCGGCGCTTATGTCACCTTCGCTGCCGGCGCCCACTCCGCCTGGCATACCCATCCGACCGGCCAGCGGCTGATCGTTACCGCCGGCACCGGCTGGACCCAGGTCTGGGGCGGCAAGGTCACCGAGCTGCATGCGGGCGATGTCGTCTGGTGTCCGCCTGGCGTCAAGCACTGGCACGGCGCCTCGGCCACCTCCTCCATGACCCACTTGGCGCTGACCGGCACGGCTAGTGGCAAGAGCGTCGAGTGGATGGAAAAAGTCGCCGACAGCGAATACCGCTACCAGCCCTGATGTCCACCACGACGGCGCAACGCCATGACCTGTGGACGCTGACCATCCTGAGCCTGCTGATGGCCTTCGCCTCCATCTCCACCGACATCTACCTTCCCGCCATGCCCATCATGGGCGCCGCCTTGCACACGGCTACCGGCGGTGTCGAGCTGACCATCTCCGGTTATCTGGTTGGCTTTTGCCTCGGCCAACTGTTCTGGGGACCGCTCAGCGACCGCCTGGGCCGCCGGCTGCCGATCGCCATCGGCATGGTCCTGTTTATCGCGGGTTCCGCAGGCTGTGCGCTGTCGAACAGCGTCGAAGCGATGATTGCCTGGCGCGCGCTGCAAGCGGTCGGCGCCTGCGCCAGCGTGACGTTGGCGCGCGCCATCGTTCGCGATTTGTATGCCGGCAGCCGCGCCGCGCAGATGATGTCGACGCTGATGATCGTCACCGCTGTCGCACCTTTGCTTGGCCCCAGCATCGGCGGCCTGATACTGCAATTTGCCGGCTGGCGCGATATCTTCTGGCTGCTGGTCGCGGTCGGCCTGGTCACGCTCGGATTGTTGTACACCTTGCCGGAAACCCTACCGGTGACACGCCGCATCCGCGAACCGCTGTCACGCGTGTTCCTCACTTATGGCGCGCTGCTGCGGCAGCCGCGTCTGCTCGGCTACGCCGGCGTCGGCGGCTTTCTGTATGGCGGTATCTTTGCGTACGTGGCGGGAACGCCTTTCGCCTACATCAGCTATTACCACGTTCCGCCGCAATACTACGGCCTGCTGTTTTCACTGGGTTCGGTCGGCATCATGGCCGCCAATCTGTTCAACGTCCGCTTTGTCGCACGTTGGGGCAGCGACCACCTGATGCGGGCCGGCGCGATTGCCGCCGGCATCCTCGGCATCAGCGTTGCCATCACTGCGGCCTCCAACTGGGGCGGCTTGGCGGGACTGGTGATTCCCTTGTTTTTGTTCATCTCGTGTACCGGACTGATTGCCGCCAACGCCATCACCGGCGCGCTGAACCTGTTCCCGGAAGTCGCCGGGTCCGTATCGGCGCTGATCGGCGCCAGCCAGTTCGGCACCGGCATTCTGGGTTCGGCCCTGGTCGGCATGCTGTCGAACGGCACGCCGTGGCCACTCGGCGCCTCAATGGCGTTCTTCGGCCTCGGCTGCACGCTGTGCGCTGTGCTCCTGACACCATCACACTGAGGCTCACATGAAGAAATTGACAGCGATCAGCGCTGCATTCGCCATCGCCATCGCCACCGCGACGGCGCAGGCAGCACCTGCAACCACCAACCAAGGAGCAACAATGGAATTATCCTCCAGCCTGCAAGCGGTAGCACCTGCCCTGCAACAATATGCCGATCAACGCCTGATGGGCGAAGTATGGCGCCGCCCCGGCCTGTCCCCGCGCGACCGCAGCGTGGTGACCTTGGCGGCGCTGATCGCGCGCAATCAGACTGCTGAAATGCAGCAGCATGTCAGTCTGGCATTGGACAACGGCGTCAAGCCAGGCGAGATTTCGGAGATCATCACCCACCTGGCGTTTTATGCGGGTTGGGGCAATGCGGTGGCAGCGGCCAACATCACACAGCAAGTCTTTAAAGCGCGCGGCATCAGCGCCGAGCAATTGCCACAAGCAGGCGACAAGCTGTTGCCGCTCAACGCAGAAGCGGAAGCCGCCCGCGCCACGCAGGTCGCCGCGAACTTCGACGCGGTGTCGCCCGGCGTCGTTAAATACACCGGCGAAGTGTTGTTCCGCGATCTGTGGCTGCGGCCAGGCCTGGCGCCGCGCGACCGCAGCCTGGTAACCGTCAGCGCGCTGATCGCCAACGGCCAGGTCGCACAGATTACTTACCACCTCAACCGCGCCATGGACAACGGTCTGACCCAAGCCCAGGCGTCGGAAATGCTGACGCAACTGGCTTTCTATTCCGGCTGGCCCTGCGTTTTCTCGGCCATGCCGGTAGTGAAGGAGGTGTTTGAAAAGCGGCCGGTATCCGAGAAGGCTGACAGCAGCGCCTCTGCTAAAGGATGATCGGCGGTACGCCAGTTAAGCCATTCGCTTCCGGTTGGCTTCGATGGCGTTTTTGATGATGGTCAGCGTGGCTGGTTTAATGCTGTAACCTTTTACATGCGTAGCGAACGTGCCCGCCACGGAGGTGATACGCTCAATCGTTTGGCGAGCCCATGCCTGAGGCAGATCGACCGCAGTCGCCAGTGCCAGCAGGTGTGGGAGCGTCGGGTGACGACCTTCACCGCGGATCGTCATCTGGTGTTCACCGCCAGCGCCGACGTTGTACGTCAGGTCGTAGCACGGCGCCAGCTCCCACTGCATGGATTGGTTCATCACGTAGCCGAAATTCTTGGTGTGATCATCGCGGTTGTTGAAGACGACATTGAACACGCATCGCTCGAAAGCCTTTTTCACTTGCCGGTCGTCCCTGGTCAGCGTTCTTGTCGCTTTCAGGAACACCTCATAGTCGCGCGTCGGCAAGCGGAAATTATCATCGAGTAGCGCGGCCAGGCTCAAGGTTGGCACCCGCATGCCGCGTTGACGATCAAAGCGCTCGATGCCGAACCCGGCCAGCTTTGGACTCAAGTCGAAGTATCGTGTGGCGGGCATATCCAGTCCGCAGCGCTCGGCCATCGCCGCGTAAAGTGTCTCGATGGCACAGACTTCCTTCGCCTCACCCTGAGCCTGGAATTTGATCAGCCATGCCGCGCCCGGCGCTGCGGGCTCGGTACTGACCTCGCCTGTGTCGGGCTTGTACTGAACCAGGACCTTGGGCCGCGCGCCGTGCGGCGAACCACCGCTCAGCGCCAGTTGCTGAAGGGTGTCGGTATCGCGACCGGCCAGCACCGCCTGTGCGCCTTCCGCCAACACGCGCAACTCTTGATATTCGGGATCATGGCTCAGCGCATCGGGCGGAGTAAAAACCAGGGCCCCCATCGCGCGGTCACTGATAAACGCCAGGCGGTCCAACGGTGAGAGTGCGGCCTTCATGGGCAAGGGTGCCGAGATGCCAGTTTTGCCCCCACCCGCAAAAATTGATGTTGAGCTTTTTCACGGCATTCTTTTTCGACTCACACGTTGGCGGACTGGCTTGCTGGCCTGTTCGAGTTCTTTAATTGAAGTCGGCTTTTGCAAAAAGAGCGGTTCGAGTTCTTTGGTCAGATCCAAGGCAACGACGAGGCGAAACAAGGTTTCGAGTGTGGCTTTGCCGGTCTTTTCAAAACCAGACACGGTGCCCAATGCAACGCCCGCGCGCTGCGCAAGCTCAGGCTGAGATAGTTCCAGGCGCATGCGCTGCGCTTTGATACGCTTTGCGATTTCCTTGCAGAGCTCAGATGGCGTTGCAAACGTAAAATCCAACATTATGAAGTTATCTCAATATTTTACGGTTAATTTCATTATTTTATTATTTAAATAGATTCAAGCAGTCGCATTGAATGAACTAGCTCTTCACCAATCATGAATTTTTCGACTTCCATGTTGATCAATAAGTCATACTATCCATAAATTGCCTGTCTATAATTTCACTCAGACGACATCGCAAATCACTCTGTCGATGTCGTTCAACATCGACACACCATGCCGATACAAACATAAACCAAAAAATGAGCAAATCGGAGTAATAGCATGTCTAACTTTAAGAGCAACGTAATCGCCCTGGCCCTGATTGGCCTGACTTCCACCGCCATGATGGCCAGCGCCCAGGCTGCCGGTCCGAGCGGCACCGCCGCCGACTACGGCACGCTGGCGCCGGCCAACGCAGCGGCCCGCACCATCGTCATCAATGGCGACACCAAGTGGGTCAATGTCGAAAACGGTGAGACCGTGCAGTTCAGCGTTGGCGGCCAGAGCTTTACGTGGAACTTCAGCACCTTCCCAGGCACGACCTCCTTCGACCTGAGCAAGATCAGTCCAGCCGGCGTCCAGTTCGGCAACGTCCGCGTCTACGTCGCTTCCAACCCGCTCTACCGCGGTTAATCACCGCCCTGCGGCTCCGGGTGTCATCGCCCCCCGATCTCCCGGAGCCTGATCAGTCCTGCGGCGCATTCGCGCCGTGACACCTCCCAAAAGGCAATACCATGAATAAAACCTGGTTGGCTACGGCCGTCCTGTGCGGCGTCGTCTTCAACGCCAGCGCGCAGTCAAATGTCACCATCTACGGCATTGTGGATGCCGGCCTGGTGGCCGAACGCGGCGGCGCGGCCGGCAATGTCAGCAAAGTCACCAGCGGGGTCGGCTCCGTCTCGCGCCTGGGATTTCGTGGCGTCGAAGATCTGGGCGGCGGTCTGCAAGCACTGTTCATTCTGGAATCCGGCTTTAAAGTCGATACCGGCGAATCGGACGTCGCCAACGCCTTCGGCAACCGCCAGGCACTGGTGGGCCTGAACAGCCGGTCGCTGGGCATGCTAACGTTTGGCCGGCAGAAGAATCCGCTGTACAAGGCCCTGGGTGAAGTCGGCGATCCGTTTGGCCTGGGCTACGCCGGCACCTCCAAAAACCTGTTCCCACTGGTCGGCCCCAACACGCGCACCAGCAATACCGTGGCGTATGCGACACCGTCCTATGAAGGCTTGTCAGGCGAAGTCACCTACAGCATGGGCGAACAGGCCGGCAGCCAGTCCGCCGGACGCCAGTACGCCGCAGCGCTGGCCTATAGCAACGGCAACCTGAATACGCGGCTGGTCTACAACAGCCGCAACAGCGATAGCGTGACACCGGATGCGCCGCTGGTATCGCATGACCTGGGACACAACCTGCTGTTCGTGGCGAACTACAACTTCCATGTGCTGAAAGCGTTCTTTTCCTACAGCCAGGACAAGGGCTACAACAGCGCCGTGCTGCCGTCAGCCAACGCCTACGGCACCGCGCCCAAGGCCAGCACCGACAGTACAGATCTGCTGATCGGCGCCACCGTGCCGATCGGCGCGCGCGGCACCATCATGACCTCCTACCTGCACAAGAACGACAAGCAATGGGACCAGGACGCCAGCCAGTTCGGCATCGGCTATTCCTACGCCTGGACCAAACGCACCAGCACCTATGTCGCCTACGCCAAAATCAACAACAAGAACGGCGCCGGCTACACGGTCGGCAGCAACGGTGATCCCGGCAGCGGCAACGCCGCTTTCGACCTGGGCATACGCCACTCGTTCTGATGCATCGGCGGGCGGCCCGGCTTACGACAGGTAGATATGATCGTTGCGTGAGCGCGCCTGCTGCACGAATACTTTCGGCGGCTGGCCGAAGGCGCGCAGGAAGGCGCGGCGCAGGCGTTCCTCGTCGCCAAAGCCGGTCATGTCGGCGATGCGGCCGATTGACGAATGGCCCTGGTCGATCAGCGCCTGCGCCGCTTCCACCCGCAGCTTCTCGATCGCCTTGGCCGGCGCCATACCGGTCTGCGACTGGAATACGCGGCTGAAGTGGCGCGGACTCCAGTGCACCTGCGAAGCCAGGTCTTCCACGCTCAAGTCGCGGTGCAGGTTGTCGCGCGCGTACAGCAGCGCTTCCTTGACGCGGTCCGAACTCGGCTCGATCTCGGCCAGCGCGGAAAATTGCGACTGGCCGCCGCTGCGCCGGTGATATACCACCATCGCCCGCGCCACCTTGCGGGAAATCTCAACGCCCAGGTCTTCTTCCACCATGGCCAGCGCCATGTCAATGCAAGCGGTGACGCCGGCCGACGACCAGATCGATCCTTCGCGGACGAAGATCTTGTCTTCGTCGACCGTCAGCGCCGGATGCAGCTCTTGCAGCTTGCGGCCGAACGCCCAGTGGGTGGTGACCCGCTTGCCGTCCATCAGGCCGGTGCGTGCGAGGACGAAGGCGCCGGTGCAGATGCTGGCGATGCGGCGCGTGACGCCGGCGCTGGCCATCAATGCCGCTTCCAGTTCCGGCTGCGGCCCCGGCGTGCCGATGGCGCCGGCGACCAGCAGCGTGTCGTAGCCGCCCCAGCCAAGCGGCAGGCTGTCCAGCGCCACGCCGCTGGAGCTTTTCACCGGCCCGCCTGCCAGCGACAAGGTGGACAGTTCATACAGCGGCTGCGGCAGCAAGGTGTTGGCGAACTCGAAGACCGTCAGCGCCGCCATGTCCAACGCCTGAAATTGGGGAAAGATCACCAGGCCGATGCGCTTGCTCATGGTCGCGTCCTTTTTTTATCGAAAAACGTATTTTATGCCTTTTTCCAGCATTTCGCGCAATTTGAAGATGGCCTGAATTGCGTGTTTAATGTCCCAGCAGACGTTGAATGACGGCGCAGAATGGCTCTCATCAACTCACTTGAAAGGCAATATCATGAAAACCAGCGGCAATACGATCTTCATCACCGGCGGCGGCTCTGGCATCGGTCGCGGCATCGCCGAAGCATTCCACAAACTGGGCAACCAGGTCATCATCAGCGGCCGCCGCAAGGCACTGCTGGACGAGGTCACCAAGGCCAATCCCGGCATGCACAGCGTCGAGCTGGACATCCAGAATCCGCAGCAGATCAAAACCGTGGCGGCACAGCTGGTCAAGGACTTCCCGAAACTGAACGTGCTGTTCAACAACGCCGGCATCATGCCGTTTGACGACGCCGCCGGCGCCATCGACGACGACACCGCCGTCGCCACCATCACCACCAACCTGCTGGGGCCGGTACGCATGACGTCGGCGCTGCTGCCGCACCTGAAACAGCAGCAGGACGCAGTGGTGATCCACAATTCGTCGGTACTGGCCTTCGTGCCGCTGGCCAGCACCGCCGTGTATTCGGCCACCAAGGCGGCGATTCACTCATACGCGCTGTCGCAACGCTTCGCCTTGCAGGGTAGCGGCGTGCGCGTGGTGGAAATCGCCCCGCCATGGGTCGATACCGACCTGATCTATAAAGGCGGCGACCCGCGCGCCATGCCGCTGCCGGCGTTCGTGGCCGATACCATGCAGGGTCTGGCGCAAGGCCGCGATGAAGTCTATATCGACGGCATCCAGGCGCTGCGCGACAACCCCGGCTCCGGCGAGCACGGCTTTGTGCAGGGCTTCAACCAGGAGATGAAGGACAACCCGATCCCGGTGGGCCACTAAGCCATGGACGCCATTGCCCGCCCTGCCACACTGGCACTGCGCTCGCTGAGCCTGGCTTACTTCGTGCAGGCCACCGGCGCGCTGTCGGTGGTCGGCAGCCTGGCGGCGATTGCCGCCGAATGGGGACTCAGCGACGCTCAGACCGCGCTGCTGATCACCGTGTTCGGCGTCACCTTCGCGCTGGCGGCGCCGCTGTTGCAGGTGGCGTTCGGCCATCTGCCGCGGCGCCGCCAGGTGCTGATCGGGCTGGCGGTGTTCAGCAGCGCGGCGCTGGCTTTCGCGCTGGCACCGGACTACCGCGCGCTGCTGGCGGCGCGGGTGGTGATGGGGCTGGGGGCGGCGCTGATCGGCCCGGTGCTGGGCGCGTTGGCGGCCGGTCTGGTCGAACCCAAACAACAGGGCAGCGCGATCGCCATGCTGCTGCTGGGCCTGAGCATGGCCGGGCTGGTGGGCATGCCGCTGTCGGCCTGGATGGCGCAAGCCTGGGGCGCGCGGCCGCTGTTCGTGGCGGTCGCCGTCGCCGGTCTGCTGACCGCCGTGCTGATCCGCGTGGCGGTGCCGGCACAGGCCGGCGGCCAGGCGATTTCGCTGACCACGCTGATGCGGGTGCTGACCGATCCGGTGCTGTTGCCGGCCTACCTGGTGGTGTTCTTCATCGCCGCCGGCGCCTATACCACCTATGCGTTTATCGCGCCGATCATCCGCGATGTGTTCCACGGCAGCGCTCATACGGTCTCGGCCGGCATGGCGGTGCTGGGCGTGGCCGGTGTGCTGGGCAATCTGTTCGTGGTGCGGGCGGCCCGCCGCTACAGCGCCGACGCCATGCTGTTGGCCGGCATGGGCCTGCTGGCGCTGGACCTGGTGCTGCTGTTGCTGGCGCCGCCGACGCTGGCCCTGTTGTTCGGCGTGCTGCTGTTGTGGGCCTTCGCCACCGACATCGTCTGGCCGTCGCAGCAGCGACGCATCGTCGAATTGTCGGCCGAGCTGCGCGGCGTAGCACTGGCGGTGACGGCGTCGTTTGTGTTTGCCGGCATCGCCTTCGGTTCGGCACTGGCCGGCCTGCTGTATGCGCGCTATGGCTACCACGCCAACCTGCTCGGTTCGCTCGGCCTGTTGCTGCTTGCAGCGGCCTTTCTGGCGCTATCGGCACGGCGCGCGCAGGTTTCCGGTTTGCCGCACGGTGCGGATTAGCGGCCGGCGTCACGCGCTTCAGCAGCGCACCTCACAAGCCATCGGTGACGTCGTGACACCAGCGATGGCCCATCGCCATGCGATGACAGTGGTAGCCGGCGCCGTATAGCGTCCTCATTTCCTGCGGCGTTGGATCGAGGATGGCGCCGTCCGGCAGTTGTGGCGGCTCGGGTTCCAGCCGGGCTTGCAGATGCTGGTAGCGCACCGGTGCGCGGGCGTCGCCCGCCACTTCCGCTACTTTGTACCACTGCAACGCCTCGCGCTGCGCATCCGGCGATTGGGTTTGCAAGTAGTCGGCCAAGGCCAGCGACGCGTCGGCGTAATTTGCACCGGCCGCGCGTTGCAGCCACGCCTGACCGGCCTGCTCATTCGCCTTGCCATGCAAGCCATACAGCAGGCAGATTCCTTTACCGTACTGGTCAGCCGGCTGGCGCGGTGCGGCGGTCTTGCGCAGCGAAGCACAACGCGGCGCCGCGGTCTGTTGCCGCTCGCGGATGCTGAAATTCACCTCCAGATCGGCGGTGCCCATGGCCAGCAGTACCAGCATGCTTGTGATACCCATCAAAAGCTCCTGTTCAACGCTACGGCGTCACTACATTGGCGGCGTCCAGCCGGTAGTACAGCCCCATCGGATCGTCCTTCAGCACATTCATGGTGCCGGTGATGACGATCGGCTGATAGGTGAACTTGACCGGCGCCGCCGCCTTGATCTCCACCACGCCTTCCGGACCGGCCGGCAGGCAGTAGGCGCAGCTTGGCGTGGTGATCGTCAGCAGGAAGTGCTTTTGCTTTTCACCCGGCTCCAGGGGCATCATGAAGCCTTGCAGCCGGACTGGGTGCTATCGAGCGCCAGCACGGCGTCGGGATACTTGGGCAGCAGGCGGCCGCCCTTGGCTTTCACCGACGTTACCTTGGACAACGCGCTCCACGGCGTGACGCCGGGAATGTCCGCCAACGGCGGCGACATCGATGGTGGATGCATGGCCGGCACGGCGGCCAACGCGCTGCCCGCATACAGGCTGGCTGCGGTCAGGAATGCAACGATACGCATGGTGTGTCCTTTCAAAATCAGCGCGCAAGGGTTTGCGCAATATCGGTGCGGTAGGCGCGCACCGCCGGAATCACCGAGGCCAACAGGCCCACGGCCAAGGTCACCAGCAACAGCCATACTTCGGAGGGATCGATGGTCCACGGCGCCAGCGACAGATTCTGGTCGGCCGCCAGCATGCGGCTCAGGATGGCGATGCCGACGTGACCCAGCACCCAGCCGAGCGCCGCGCCGCCCATCGCCAGCAGCAGCCCCTGCGCCAGCATCTGCCGGAATAGCTTGCCCGGCGGCGCACCCAGCGTGCGCAGGATCGCCAGGTCGGTGCGGCGTTCCTCCAGCGCGTTGTACAGCGCGACAAACATCGACAGCGCCGCCACCAGCAATACGCCGGCAGCAATCGCGCGCAGCACCTCGGCCCCAGCGCCGACGATGCGGAACAGCTTGGCCGCCTCCAGCGCCGGCTGCGCCGCCTGCAAGCGCGCCTGCTGATTGACCCAGCGCGGCAGGCTGACCACGGCCAGCGGCGACGCGTAGCTCACCAGCAGCGCGGTCAATTCGCGGTCGGCGTCGTTGTGCACAGCCGGCGCTTCGTCCGGATCGGTTTCATGCACGCGCCACACCGACGCCACCGATGTCAGCACCAGCCGGTCCAGCACCGTGCCGGTCGGCTTGAGGATGCCGACCACCTTGTACGGCGCATGCTTGTGTTCCTCGCCGCCCATGGCCAGACCGTGCGAACCGGCGAACGACGCGCCGACCACGGCGCCGGCAGCGCTGGCCGCCTGCGCGCCGAACACGGCTTCCATCGGCTGCGCGTACAACTGCCCTTGCGCCAGTTGGCCGCCGTAATGGTCGATGTAGTCATGGCTGGTGCCGACGATGCGAAAGCCCTGGAAACTGTCGCCCAGTGCCAGCGGGATCACTTGCAGCACCATGGGATTGGCCTGCAACTCGGCTTGCGCGCTGAGCGGAATATTCCCGGTCGGGATATCGATATGGAAGATCGACGACATGATCAGCTGCAGTGGCGAGCCTTTGGCGCCGACCACCAGATCGATGCCGTCGGCGTCGCGGGTGGCGGTGTCCTCCAGCTGGCTGGCGGCCGACAGCACAAAGGTCATCATGCCGATGCCGATCGCCATCAGCAGCAGATTGAGCATGGTAGACAGCGGCTTGTGGCGCAAGGCCTTGAGCGCCAGTGTGACGGCGTTGATCTGGTTCATGCGGCCGCCATCAGCGCTTCGAGGCGCAACACCTGTGCAGCCGGCAGGGCCGCGACCACGCGCGCGTCGTGAGTGGCGATGATCAGCGACGAGCGTTCGGTCAGCGCCAGTGTGGTCAGCAAGGAGATCGCTATTGAGCAGGCGTGATCATCGAGGTTGGCGGTCGGTTCATCGGCCAGCAGCAGGCGCGGACTGCTGTAGGCGGCCCTGGCCAGCGCCACCCGCTGCCGCTGGCCCTGGCTCAGTTCCGCCGGCTTGCGGTGGACGTGGGCGGCGATGCCGAGAATGCTGAGTAATGCATCGGCGCGCTCGATGTGTGGCTTGGCGCCGCTGGCATAGGCGGATAGCAGGATGTTTTCGCGCGCCGTCATGCTCGGAATCAGCGCCAGTTGCTGCGGCACAAAGCCGATGGTGGCGCCGCGCCAGGCATCGGTCTCGCGCGGGCTCAGTGTGGACAGGTCGGTGCCTGCCACCTTCAATGTGCCCGACTGCATGCGCAAGATGCCGGCGATCAGATTCAGCAAGGTGGATTTGCCGGAGCCGGAATGGCCCAGCAAGATCGCGTGTTGTCCCGGCGACAGGCGGAACTGGTCCACCTCAAGTGCGGCCCCGCCGTCATAGGCGTAGGTCAGTTGAGAAATCTCTAGCACGGTAATCCTCTCTCAGATGTGCAGGCGAGCGAAGGCCCGCCATGGGCGCGGTATCAGGCGAAGAGAGGTATTGCGGGCGGCGCTTGGGCGTAGGGAATCAGGAAGCGGCGCGGCGCTTGCGGTGCGTCGGCGGCAGTGCTGGTGAGATGGTAGATATAGTGACCCGCAGTCGCCGGCTGCAACGCCACGGCCAACTGCGGCAAGTCGGACGGCAGATCGCTGACGATGACGCAGCTGGCGCAATCGTCGGCCTGCTGCGCGAGGTCGTGGTGGTGCCGCGTGCTGGCGACCAGTTGCCACGACAGCAGCAACATCAACAGCCAAAGCACTACCCGGACCGCCGGCAGGCGGACCAGGTTGGTGCTAGGTTTTGCAAGATGTAGTGGCATGCCAGATCAGGTATTCGGCGTCAATATTTAATGCAATTATATTGCATTAATCATCTGAGGGCCGAATTAATCTAGCGTTTTCTCAGGCGCCTCCAACCGAGCACCACGCCGGCCAGCGTGGCCGTCCCACCCAGCAGACAGAGTACGATGACCAGCACGTCCCACAACGGCCGCGCGCGGATGACGGCGGCAAAGTCCAGTTGGTGCAGGCCGTTGAACAGCCAGCGGTTCCATTGGCTGTTGCGGTCGGCGTAGCCAACCAGTTGGCCTTGGGCGGGGTCGATGTAGAACGTGGTGTCGTCGGCCAGCGCGAATTGCGCGCGCAGTACGGGCAGCACGGCGGTGTTGTGATGGCTGTAGTGGTAGCTGTCTTCGCTGGTCAGCGTTTGCACCGCTTTCAGTTGCGCGTCGGGACGCATGGCCTGGATGGCGTGCAGCAGGCCTGCTTCTGGCAGCGGGCCGGCTGGTGCGCCGGTGTGTGCATCCAGCACTTGGCGGTGCGTGCGATCCATCGCGCTCAGATATAGCTGACCGTCGATGCGCCGCCATTCCAGTTCCAGTAAGCCGGGATGCTTCTGCACGATGTCTGCTACTGCAATCAACAAATCGTCGCGGTTCAGGGGGCCGCCGGCGAATGCCAGCCGGTCTTGCGCCGTGATGCCCGGCGATGACAGCCAGTCGAACGGCGTCACCGACAGCCAGCCGCTGAACAGCCATGTCATCATCAACGTGCCCACGCTTAGTCCCAGCCAGTGGTGCCACGCTTGCCAGCCGCGATATGGCGAGCGTCGGCCGCCGGCGTAACGGCGGCGTAGGCGCAGGCGCTGGATACCCAGCACCATGCCGAGCATCACCAGCAGCAGGGCCGCACCAGAGGTCCACATCACCACCTGTCGCCAAGGCTGGCCGTGCGTGCGCAAGGGCGTGAAGTAGATCCAGTGGATCACCGATCCGGCCCAGTTCCAGGCACGCTCGCTACGGGTAGTGTCGCGTACCAGTTCGCCGGTGCGGCTGGAGATGTACAGCAGGCTGCCCGCCGCGTCGTCGGCTTGCACGCGGTACAGCGGGCGGTGATTTTGCAGGCGGCCGAAACTCCATTGGTCGATGTCCATCAGCTCCGCCGACAGTGCTTGCGCGCCTGCTGCGGCGCTGCGGGCGCTGGCCATCGCCAGTTCCGGCGTTACCTGCACCGGCTGGCCAGTGTCGGCCCAGACGGACAGCCAATAGCCGTCGGCCTTGAAGTGGTAGGCCGGGCGGCCAGCGACAGTGGTCATGCGCACTTCAACCGGCAGCGCGGCGGGATCGGCGCGATTGGGATGCGGGGCGGCCTGCCACGCATCCCACGCGTTCAACCGCACCTGGCGCGCGTCGATAGTCGCCAGCCACGCCATGCGCTCCTGCTCCGTCAGCGACGGATACGGCACATACATCATGACGATGCCGGAACCGAACCACAGCAGCACCAGCAAGCCAAGCACGATGCCCAGCCAGCGATGCCAAAGGTGCAGCTGACGCTTCCAGGAACCCACGATCAGTAGCGCCACTGCACGGTCAACTCGGCATGGCGACGATCTCCCAGCAGATACTGGCTGTCGCTGTACGACGTGCTGGCATACAGCTTGTCGGTCAGGTTGCGCAAGTTAAGCTGCACCAGCACATTGCGGCTGTAGTTCCAGCCCAGCGACGCATCGAACGTCGTGTAGGCAGGTATCGTCTGGCTGTTGGCGTTGTCAATGAAACGTTCGCCGACATACCGCGCGCCGGCCGATGCGCGCCATCCGGTGTCGCGATAGTTAAGCCACAAGTTAGCCGACACCTTCGGCACATCGGACGGACGATTGCCGGCGCGCGACTGGTTGCCGCTTTCAATCAACTGGTCGAACTGCGCATCGGTGTAAGCCGCATTCGCTTCCAGGCGCCAAGCCTGCGCCAGCGCCACGCTGGCCGTCACTTCCGCGCCGCGCGAGGTTTGCGAACCGCCCTGCACCGACAGCGCCGGGTTGGATGGATCGCGCGTGATGATGTCGTCCTTGCTGATGTGGTACAGCGCCGCCGTCCATTCGGCCTTGCCGCCAGCCAGCGACTGCTTGACGCCCGCCTCCACCTGGCGCGCGGAAGTCAGCTTGTAGCGGCTATTGGCCAGATTCAGCGACAGCAGGCTGGTAACCGGATCACTGCCGGTGCTCACCTGGCCATACAGCGAGGTGTCAGCCGCCAGCTTCCACGTCAGGCCGAGGCGCGCAGCGTTTGATTGCAGCGTCGAACTGAAACCCGCCGCGCCGAGCAGGCTGACACGATCGACCTTGTAACGGTCGTGGCGCAGGCCGGCCAGCAACAGCAGGCTGTCGTTGATGCTGTAAGCGTCTTCCACATAGAAGGCGTTGGTGACGGTGTGGGTCGAGAAGTTCGGCAGCATCGGGTCCGGGCTATCGAATACGCCGGGATCGAAGCCGGTCGGCGCCACGGTGGACGAACCGCCATACGGCGAGTTATTCGTGTGCAGGAAGTTGATCACAGCCGCTTCCCAGCCGGCCGCCACGCGATTGGCGCCGTCGTTCCAGCGCGCTTCCAGGCGGTTGCCGGTCTGCTCCTGATCGTGATGGATGGCGATGTAGTCGCTGCGCTCGACCACATTGGCGGTGGCGTCGTAGTGGTAATACTCGGCGTTGCGCCAGTTGCGGCGCGCCTTCATGTACGCCAGCTCGTTGCTGATGATGAGCGCCGGCGAATAGCGCCAGTTCAGACGCGCCAGGGCCTTGTCGTCGACAAAGTGGATATCGGCGTCGCTGACATCGTAGTTCTGGTTTCGCAGCGCGCGCGACAGGCCGCCATTCACCAGCGGCGTGCCGAAGTAGCGTTGCGGCTTTTGTTCCAGATGGTCGAGCTGCATATCCAGGTCCAGATCGGGCGTCAGCGCGTAATGCACGCTGGTCAGCACCTTGCCGTGACGCGAGTCGCCACGGTCGATAAAGCCGTCGCTGTGGTCCGCATACGCGTCGATGCGGAAGGCGCCATGTTCGCCCAGCGCGCCGGTGCCGCCGACGCCAGCGCGTACCGCTTCGCCGCCGCCGATGCCGGCCATCGCTTCAAACGAACTGGTACGGCTCGGCGCCTTGCGCACCGCGTTGATGGTGGCGCCGGTAGTGCCGCTGCCATACACCACCGAGCCCGGACCGCGCAGCACTTCGATGTAGTCATAGCCCCATGGGTCGGCCGGATAGGTGGCGGTACCGGAACCGACTTGTGGGCGCTGGCCGTTTTCCAGCAAGGCGATCGAGCCGTTGCCGGTGAAGCCGCGCGCCGAATAGGCCACGCCGTTGCCGGGTGAGCTGATGTCGGTCAGACCGGTGCTGCGAGTGACCGCATCTTTCACCAGCAAGTCGCCGCGCGCCTGCATGGTGTCGGCGCTGAGGATGTCCACGCTGGCCGGCAGTTCCTGCGCCGTCAGATTGAGGCGGCTGGCGGTGCCGCTCTGGCGGGTCAGCCCCAGTCCGGGATTGGTGGACGTGCCCTGCACGGTGACGGTCTGCATATCGTCGGCCTGTTGGGCAAAAGCGCCGGAGGCGCACAGCAGGGAAACAATAACGGCAATGCTACGGGAGTGCTTGGAATCGGTCATGACAACATCTCTATGATGAATGGTTGGCGGAATCCGTCGCGCAGACGCAGGCGCGCACAAACACACACGCGGCAAAGCGTGCGATGACAGTGATGCATACGGAGAGCGACGAACATCTAACAGGCAAAGCCACACCCCGGGCCTTGCGCATTAATCGTGACTGGCCGGTCTTCTGGCTGGCCTTCATCCTTCGCTGTCCTTGCCTTCCCGCGCAATGCGCAGTGGCGTTCGGTCAACGTCGTCAGGCTTACAGCAGCGGGGGCTGCGCCGGACTGGCGCGCGATGTAAATCGCGCGCGTCACCGGCTTCCCGTTTCACCCCGCAGCTGACAAGCATGCAGGGCACCATTCACGTATGAAGCCGAATTCTACCCGAATGCCCCTACCGTTGTCATGGCATCCAAGCACCAGGACCGGATCAGCTCTATAATTAACGCAACTAACTTGCATTAAGGATTGTATATGAACGAAGCACTTCCGACAATCGAACTGGCCTTGCTGCTTGGTTTGCGCCATGGCCTGGCGCCCGATCACCTGGCCGCCATCGACGGCTTGACCATGCGCGCGCAGCCGGCCAGCGCGCCGTGGATGGGCGGTCTGTTCGCGCTGGGCCACGGTCTGACCGTGCTGCTGATTGTGGCGCTGGCCGATATGGCGTCGGCCTGGCTGCAACCGGATTCCAGTTTTCTGCACGCGATGGACTGGCTGGAATGGCTGCCGGGGATTTTATTATTGGCCCTGGCGGCGCTGAATGCGCGCACCCTGCTGCGGCCCATGCAGGCGCGCAGCGTCAACTCCATCGGCGCGCGCTTGCTGGCGCCACTGACGGCGGTGCGGCCGCTGACCGCATTCGGCATCGGCATGCTGTTTGCGCTGGGCGTGGAGAGTATCTTGCAGTCGCTGGCCTGGGGTTACGCCGCCACCCGGCTGGGCGGCAGCAGCTGGAGCGCATTGCAGGTGGCCGGCGCGTTTGTGCTGGGGATGGCGTTCACCGATGCGCTGGATGGTTACGCCACCGCGCGCATCTCGGTCACTGCGGGCCAGCAGGCGATGCAGCAATTCCGCCGCCGCATCGGCTGGCCGATTATCGTGCTGTGCACCGTCAGCGGCGTGCAGCTGTTGATGTCCAAGGTCTGCGCCAGCTGCCAAGCGGCCGAGGACGGGCTGGAATTGCTGGGCGTCGGCATGGTGTCGCTGACCCTGGCACTGTATGCCTTCGCGTGGACGCGTGGCGCGCGACCGTCAACGGAATAGCGAGAAGTCCGGCAGCGCATCGTTCTCGTCGCCGATGCGTAGCACAGTGGCGTTGGTGCCGTCGTAGGCTGGCCACTGCGGCAGGCCGCTGCCGTTCGGATTACCGCTGCGGGCAAAATTGACCCAGGTGGCCGCCATGCGCTCGGCCAGTTGGCGGTCGGCCGGACTCCACGCGCGCTGGTCCAGGGCGAGGTTATCGAACACGTACTGGATCTCGGCGCCATGGCCGGCGCCGCAACCGTAGCCGCAAGGACTGGCCGGCGGCGCGGGGCGATGCGCAAAGAAGTAGACGTAGGCAGGCGCGCGTCCATGCTGCGCTTGCAATCCCGCCCAATGCGCCATGCGCCAGCCCCACCAGTCGTTGGTCAGCTGGTTGAGCGAGGCCTTGGCCTGCACATCGGTGGCGCCGGGATAGGCCGCCAGCACGGCGGGGGATGGCGTGCGGCCAAGCAGCTTGGCCACCAGCCCGTTGTGATTGGCGGCGGTGAAGTCGCCGGTGCCGAGGATTTCCGGCGCCAGGTCCTTGCCCTCTTCCGCGTTCCAGCCGACCAGCAGCGGCACGTCGTTCTGGCGGTGATTGCGGTACAGGGTGGTCAGGTCTTCGCGCAGCAGGTGGCCGTCGACGAAGGTGCGCGGCATCCAGGCCTGCTTCTGCAAGGCGGCGGTGTCTTGCGCGCGCAGGTCTGCCAGCTTGCCGACGGCGGCGCCTTCGGCCTCGGCGGCCTTGCGGGTGAAGCGCTGGCTTTCACTGGCATCCAGCGGCAGCGCATCGTTGCCGCTTTCGGCGATGGCGCGCTGGAACAGGCCTTTGGCCAGCGGCGAGGCCACCAGCAGCGCGACCGATTCGCCGCCGGCCGATTCGCCGACGATGGTCACGCGTTGCGGGTCGCCACCGAAGCGGGCGATGTTGGCCTTGACCCAGCGCAGCGCGGCGATCTGGTCGAGGATGCCCTGGTTGCCGGAAGCGTGGTCCGGCGATTCCGCGCTCAGTTCCGGATGGGCGAAGAAGCCGAAGATGCCAAGCCGATAGTTCACCGTCACCACGACCGCGCCATGCCTCGCCAGACGGCTGCCGTTGTAGAGCGGCTGCGCCGCCGTGCCGCCGTAATAACCGCCGCCATGTATCCAGACGATGACCGGCAGCCTGGCCGCCCTGGCCATCTTTGCCGGCGCCCAGACGTTCAGATACAGGCAGTCTTCGCTCTTGGGATTGGTGATCCATTCGGCGGTTTGTGCGCAGGCCGCCGCGTAGTGGCTGGCGTCCTTCACGCCCTGCCACGGTGCGACCGGCTGCGGCGCGCGCCAGCGCAGCGCACCGACCGGTGGCGCCGCGTAGGGTATGCCAAGATAGGTTTGCAGCCCATCGGCGCGGCTGCCGGCGATGGCGCCGCCGCTGATTTTCAGCGGTGCGGTCGGCTCGCCGGCACGGACAGGCAACGCTACAAAGGCTACGCACAGGGCGAGTAAAGCAGTGCCGCGGCCCCGCTTCATAGCACTTGCAGCGTGCGCCACAACGGCAGGCCGATCGTGAGGAAGCCCTTGGCGTGGATCTCCAGCAGCGCCAGATTTTCCTCCGCCGATTGCAGTGCAACACCGTCTCTTTGCAAACGCCGCCCGCTTGGCCCCATGATCTGCCAGGCCACGCGCGCCAGGCCTTCCGGCGTCAGCTCGGCCTGCTGATGGATCGCCGCCAGGAACAGCCGCTCCAGGAAATTGGCCGCGATGCCATTGCTCAGCAGCGGCGCGCACAGCGCCTGGTGTTCGTCGCCATAGCGGGTCTGCGCCGCCAGCGTGGCGTTCAGCCGCGCGGCGGCGGTGTGGTCGGCGCCGTCCGGTGCGGGGAAGTAAAACGCCGCCTGGCCGGAGGCCGCCAGCAAGGCCGCCACCTGCACCAGCGCGTGCAGATTCTGCCCCGCCAGCGCCGGCAGTTGCTGGAGCTCGGCCAGCGTGTGCGGGCGTTGCGCCAGCGTGTCGAATACCACGCTGTACAGCTCATCGTGGCCATTCACTTCGCCGAGCGTCAATTTCATCTTGGCCGATAGGGCCGCGCGCGGGACAGTCAGCGCCAGCCCGACCTGCTCCAGCAGTTCGCTTTGCCGGCGCGCGCCGATGTGCTGGGCGCCGCGCACAAAGACGTCCTTGCGGAAGCTGGTGTTAAGCAGATAGTCCTTCAGCGTTTCGCGCATTTCCGGATGCGGCAGGCGCTCGATCAGTTGCCGCTGCTCGTTGTTGAGAAACACCAGCGGATAGGCGTAGGCCAGGTCGGCCGGGCCGGCAAACGTCATCTTGGCGGCCGCCAGGTCGCGTGCGACGTCGGCGTGGAACAGCGGCTGCCAGTGCTTGTGCAGATACTCGTGCACCAGATAGTGCGGGCTGGCGGTTTTCAGGCTGTCCAACCGTACCTTGAGGCCGGGATTGACGGTCAGATAGCCGGCCTTGACCGCCTCCAGTTGGCCCATGAATTCGGTCGCGCCCTTGATCTGCACATCGCTGCGGTTGGGGAAGGCGTCGGCATATTCCACCAGCAGCCGCTGCAAGGGCAAGGCCGGCGCCCAGCCCGGCATGGCGTTGTAACTGAGGTAGACCACGCCGCCCGGCTTCAGGTAGCGGCCGATGAAGTCGACGATGTGCTGGCGGTTCTCCGCCGTCACCCAGCTGTAGATGCCATGCAGCGTGATGAAGTCGAACTGCGGCAGTTCGGCCTTGGCCTGGCCGTGGGCCAGTTCTTCGAAGCTGTTTTCCAGCAGCGTCAGGTTGGTCAGCTGCGCCTGTTTTGCCAGCGCGCTGGCGCCGGCCACGTGGGCCGGGTTGAAGTCGGCGGCGTAGAACTGGCCGTTGGGATGGCTGGCGGCCACCAGCTGGGCGGTCAGGCCGCGGCCGAAGCCCAGTTCAAAATAGGTGAATGGCTGCTGCAAATCGACCGGCTCGATGCCGTTCAGCAGGCATACAAAGTTGAGCCAGGCGGGGCTTTGTTCGCGGTAAAAGCCCGAGGTGTATTCAATGTCCGAAACGTAGCCAGAAGTCCAATCCATGCGATGTCCTTTTCCCAGGTTCGAATGCCGATGCAGCCTTCATCATACTGAGTTTTGCCAAAAAGTCATCAGAACTCCGCCAACAGGAACCTGGCGCTGGCGCGGACATTACGGTGCGGCCGGCGTCAGCGCCTGCAAACCGGCCGACACGTACACCAGCGGCGCGTTCCAGTTGATGGCGATTTCGTTGCTGGCGTAGGAGCAGGCATGGTCCAGGTACGAGCGCGCCGGCAGCGCCGACGGATACGGCTGCGGACAGCCCTGCTTGTCCTGCTGGCCCGGCTGCGGACCGCCCACCAGCCAGCCCGGCACCGGCGCGTCGATGCCGTCGGCGACCGACGGCCGATGGTGCGGATGCAGCGCCGAACGCGTGCCGTAACCGGTGACGAAGGACAGCTCGACGGCATTCCGGCCCAGCACATAATCCAGCCCGGACTGGGCAGCGTCCAGGTAGGCGCGCTTGCCGTTCAGGCGGTAGGCGTGCAGCAGCACCATGGCCTGGTTCAGCACCACGGCGTTACTGCCCCACACATAATCCTTTTTTTGCAGCGTGATGCCGTATGGCGATTGCTGCCACGCGGCGGCCAGCTGCTGCGCCAGGCCGTCGACGCGGCTGGCGATCAACGCCTGGTCGGCGGCGGCGCCCAGCGTCTTGCGGTGGCGCGCCAGCGACAGCCAGGCCAGGCCGCGCACATCGCTCCACGCGGCCACGGTCATGGCCTGCTCGGGCGCGTGCAGCGCCTGGTAGTAAGCGTTGTCGCCGGTGGTGATGTACAGCTCGGCGGCGGCCCAGGCCTGTTCGTCGCTGACGTCGTTATCGGCGTATTCGCCGGTGGCGACGTCGGCTGGCTGGCGGTAGTAGTCGCGCGGATGGGCTTGCGCCCAGCGCCATGCCTGCTGCGCGGCCGTGCGCATGCGCGTTGCCAGCGCGGCGTCGTACGGCGCGTAGACGCGGCTGGCGGTGGCCATGACGGCGGCGAAGTCGAGCGCGGCGGCGGTGGTCTTCTGCACCACGTAGCGCGGCGCGGTGGCTTGCGCCGGCATCACCATGCCGTCGAAGCGCAGGTTGGTCAGCTTGTGGTAGACGCCGCCGTCGGCCGGGTCTTGCATGGTCAGCATCCAGTCGATGTTCCAGCGCGCTTCGTTGAGGATGTCCGGCACGCCGTTGCCGCTTTCCGGGATGTTGAGGCGCTGGGCCTGGAAGTAGGCCGGGAAGTCTTCGTACGCGGCCAGCAGCGTGTAGGTGGAGATACCGGAGTTGACGATGTATTTGTTGTAGTCGCCGGCGTCATACCAGCCTTTCGGGCTGGAGATGACGCTGCCGGCCGGCCGCGCCGGCGAAGCGGCCGAGGCGTGGATCAGCACTTGCGTGTCCGGGTGGCCGGCGGCGCGGGCGTAGATGCCGGCGTGGGCGGCGTCCAGCGCGACGCCCGCGCGGTTGAAGTAGTAGGCTTTGAGGGCGGCGGCGTTGACGGCTTGATAGGCGCTGGCGCTGATCTCGAATGGCGGCGAGTCGGGCAAGCCGGCCACGCGCAATTGGTAACGGCCCGGCGTTTGCAGGCTGGCGAAGTGCGCCAGTCGTACCGTGTCGCCGGACTCGGGGGCGTTGGTGGCCGGGCCCAGCGTACCGGATTGCACCACGGTGTCGCTGCCGGCTCGCACAATGCTGAAGTCGCGCGCGGCGCCATCGGGCACCACCGCGACCTTGTCCGCGCCCGGCAGGAAGCCGAGCTGGTTGAGTTTGATGCCGTCGGCTGCCGTGGCGGTGATGCCAGCGCCGGCCAGCGCCAGCAAGGTGATGATCTGTCGCATATGTCTCCTCTGTTATTTTGAAACCGTTTTCAGAAGATCATCGCGTACTTTGCCGGCTAGCGCAATCGATTCCGGCGTCAGGGGGCTGGCGATGGCGATGCGCGGCGTGCCAGTATCCATAGCGGTAGCGGCAGGCTGGCGGCCAGCAGCAGCCACACCAGCGAGTAGACACTGTCGAGGCCGTCGTTCTGCAGGTTGATGTAGAGCTGCACCGGCATGCCCTGCGGGAAGTAGGCGAAGGTCATGACGATGCCGAACTCGCCGATCACGCGCACCCAGGCCAGCGCCAGCCCGGCCAGCACGCCGCGCGCGGCCAGTGGCAGCGTCACCAGGCGGAATACTTGCCAGCTGGTGGCGCCGAGGGTATCGGCTGCTTCCTCGGCGCTGCGCGGCACGCCTTCAAACGCGCTGCGGGCGCTGATGACGAAGTAGGCCAGCCCGCCATACAGCTGCGCCAGCAGGAAGGCGCCGACATTGTTGGAGATCAGGTAGCCGGCGGCGGCCAGCGGTCCGCCCAGCGTGCTGTAGGGGCCGTAGGCGGAGACCAGCAGGATGCCCATCGCCAGCGGTGGCGTCATCAGCGAGGCCAGCACCAGCGTCTGCACCAGGCCGCGCAAGCGGCTGCGGCTGCGCGCCAGCCACAGGGCCAGGGGCGTGCCCAATGCGGCGATCAGCAACAGCGCCGCCAGCCCAAGGCCAAGCGAGACCCGCACCGAGGACAGGTCGGCCGGCGCGATGCTAAAGCTGCGCCACGGGGTTTGCTGCAACAGCGCCAGGAAAGGCGCGGCCAGCAGCAGACACGCCGGGGCGCTGAGCCAGCGCAAGCGGAGGCGAAGGCAGCTCAGGGCCGCCGAGGCGCTGCGCCGGAACGGGCGGAAGGAATGGCGCGTCACGGCGGCGCGCGCCTAGCGGTACAGCGCTTCACCTTTGGGCTGGCCGTAGCCGTTCTGGCGCAGCAGGGCTTGGCCGTCGGCGCTTTGCAGGAAGTCGACGAAGCGCTGCGCCACGGCCAGCGACTGGGCGTTCTTCAGCACCGCCGCATAAAACACCAGCGCTTGCGGATGCAGCGTTTCGCTGCCGCCGGCGCGATTGCGGATGGCGAAGCTGACGCTGTCGTACCAGTCATGCGCATAGGTCGGGTTGCTCAGATTGATCTGGTCCGGCAGCGCCACATACGGCAGCTTGGCGGAGATGGTGGCGCTTTCGTAGCCGGACGCGGCGTCCAGCTGGCCGGCCTGCAAGCGCGTCAGCAAGCTGCCCTCGGCAAACACCTGCTGCGGATTTTCCACCGGCCCCAGCACGGCGTTGGCCAGGCCCGGCTGCTGGTAATACTTCTCTGCCAGCATCAGCGTGAAGATGATGTTCTGCCCCTGCGGATCGACCGCCGGGTCGGTGCGGCCGAAGCGCAGGCCCGGCGTTTGCAGCACCTTCCACCAGTCGCCGCTTTTCAGTTGGGCGGCAAAGGCGCTGCGTGGGTTGTAGGCGATCACCATGCGGGTGCTGGCCACCGGCACCGCCGTGTCGACCAGGCCGGCCTGCTTGAGGATGTCCATCGGCCCCGGATTGACCGAGACGAATACGTCGGCGACGATTTTCCTGGATGCCAGCAAGCGCGCCATGCCGTAGGCGCCCTGCCCTTGGCCTTGGTACTCGACCTGTTCGCGCGCGGCGAAGGCCGGGCCGAGGAATTTGTCCATCACCACGCCCATCGAGCCGGCGTAGGTAATGCGCAGCGGCTCGGCTGCGTACACATTCATTGCGCCGGCGGCCAGCAGCGCAGCCAGTATGGCGCGCCGAGTCAGATTTGCTTTCATACGGAGTCCTTGTGATCGCTATATTCCTGAGTATATAGCCGGACCAGCCGCAAATCTGTCATACCAAGGTATAGGTGCTAGCTGCGGCGTGCAGCACGATGCTTGCGGCGCGAGGCCGAACGGCGCACCGGCTTGTGATGGTACTTTTCCGTCTCGCCGCTTTCGGCGCGCTGCTTGTTGACGATGCGCGCGGCGACTTCTTCCTCACGGCCTTTATAGCGGCCGTCCTTCTTGAACTGGCGTTCCAGCTTCTGATACTCGTGCTCGCGCTTGGGACTGGCTCCTCGTGGCATGCTGGGCTCCTTGACGTGGGATGTCGCTCCATCATGCGCGCCGGACGCGGTTTAGTACGTTCGCTGTCTCACTGAACGGCGTGCCGCTGCATCAGTTCGACAAAGCTGGCGATGCCGGCGTTGCGCACCGGGTGGCACGGGATGCCGGCGCGCGCGGCCAGCTGGCGGGTGACGTGCATGGCGTTGTGGCTGATGCAGTCGACCGGGAACACCACCATGTCGGCGCGCGGCAGCAGCGAGGCCAGCATGCCCTTGCGGTCTTCGATGCCGCCGTCGTGCGTCAACAATTCGCCGCCGGCGGCGGCCACCAGCCGCGCCAGCAGCTGGTTCGATTGCGGCCGGCCGCCGACGTACATCACGCGCCGGCCGTGCAGCGACGGCAGCGTGGCGCTATCGTCTTCGTTGTCCAGTGTTTGCAGCAACGCCTGTTCCAGCGCCTGCACTTCGACGCGCGCCTGCTCGGCGTCGGCGCCCAGCTGGCGCGCGG
The DNA here is from genome assembly GCF_009857605.1 of Duganella levis. Lineage (GTDB taxonomy): Bacteria > Pseudomonadota > Gammaproteobacteria > Burkholderiales > Burkholderiaceae_D > Rugamonas > Rugamonas levis. Next base: position 323,493 of record NZ_WWCT01000003.1, read on the forward strand.
CGTTGCGGGTCAGTTCGGCGGCGGCATCGCTGGACGCCAGCCGCGCTTCCAGTTCGGCGCAGCGGGCGGTTTGCTGCGCCAATTGCTCGTCGCGCGCGGCGATCAGGTCGCGCAGTTGCGCCAGCTGATCGGCGGCAGACGAGTTGGCCAGGCCGGCGTGGCGTTCGCGCAGCCGCGTCAGCTCCATCGCCTGCTGCGACACCACTTCGACCGCCTGCTGGTGCTGCGCCGCCTGTTCCTGCGCACGGGTTTGCAGTGCGGCGTTCTGTTCGCGCAAGCGCGCGCACTCCTCTTCCAGCGCGCTCAGGCGGCGCAGGTCGGCGCGGTTGGAGGCGCCCACCAGGTGCGACAGCATGTGGACGTCGCCGAAGGCCTGACGCCGCAGCTCGTAGCTGCACAGCGGATGGGTCAGCAATGCCCAGTAGGCACCCGGCACATCGCCTTGCGCCAGGGCATCGGCCCACAATTGCGCCAGCCCTTCGTGGTCGGCCGACTTGAAGCGTTTGATGGCCAGCGCGTGGCGAGTGTCCAGCGCCTTGTGCAATTCCTTGGCGGCGGCTTCGCCCTGCATCGACAGTTCGACCGCCGTGTGGTGGATGTCGAGGTCGCTGGAGGTCTTGCGGTCGATCTGCGTTGCGTAGCGCGGCACCAGCTTGCGCAGTTCGCCGGTAGTCAGACAGGTGCCTATGACCGAGCAATGCAGGTTGGAGTCCAGCTCGGCCAGCTTGGCGCGGCGGGGCGCCGGCGCCGGGGCGGCCAGGAACGGCGTGGTTTCTGGCGCGCAGCAGGCATCGGCCGGCACGTTCAGCAGGCGGTGGATGAAGTTCGGCGGCGCAGGTTGGGCGGGCAGGAAGGGCATGGGAGGACCGTGGAAAACGCTGTATACATTGGAATATAGCGCATTAGCGAGCTGCACACCATAAGCGCTGTATAATTTCCTATATAACGCTTTTTGAAGGAGCACCGATGTCCGATTTGTCGCGGCGGCTGGTTTTGGCTGCCTGTCTGGCGGCCGCCTTGCCGGCCTGGGCCCACGATGCGCCGTCACCGGCCGCGCCGGCTGGCCAATTGGCTATCGGCGGAACGGTGACGCAGCCGCTGACGCTGGACGTAGCGGCGCTGCGCCAGTTTCCTGCCGATCAGATCGTCGAATTGCGCCTGCCCGGTCGCGACGCCGGTGCGCCGCCCAGCGTGCTGCGCGGCGTGCGGCTGCGGGCGGTGCTGGAGCGCGCGCAAGTCAAAACGGCCGACCACAACACGGTCAAGAAGCTGGCCGTGATCGCCAGCGCCAGCGACGGCTACAAGGTGGTGTTTTCGTGGAGCGAACTGTTTAACAGCGAGCTGGGCGACTCGGTGCTGGTGCTGTTCGAGCGCGACGGCAAGCCGCTGGCGCCGGCCGAGGGACCGCTGGCGCTGATTTCGGGCAAGGATATCCGCACCGGCCCGCGCCATGTGAAGTGGCTGCAAACGGTGGAAGTGCGGCAGATCGTCGAATGAAGACCGCGCTGATACTGCGCCATCTGGCGTTTGAAGACCTGGGCCTGCTAAAGCCGGTGCTGGAGCGCGCCGGCTACGCCATCCGCTACCTGGAGGCGGGCGTCGATGCGCTGGCCGGGCACCCACCGCTGGCGGCCGATCTGGTGGTGGTGCTGGGCGGGCCGATTTCGGTCTACGACAGCGCCGACTATCCGTGGCTGCTGGAAGAAATCAACTGGCTGCGCCAGCGCCTGCTGGAAGACCGCCCTACCCTCGGCATCTGCCTCGGCGCGCAGCTGATGGCGGCGGCGCTGAACGCCAAGGTGGTGGCCGGCGAGCGCAAGGAAATCGGCTGGGCGCCGCTGACGCTGGGCCGCGAGGGCGACGATTTCGCCGGCATGGCCGACTATCTGGCGCAAACGCCGGCCGTGCTGCACTGGCACGGCGACACTTACGCCCTGCCGTCCGGCGCGCGTCATCTGGCCTCCAGCGCGCTGTACGAGAACCAGGCCTTTGCCTGGGGCGCGCATTGCCTGGCGCTGCAATTCCATCCTGAATTCGAGCCGCACCGGCTGGAGCAGTGGCTGATCGGCCATGCGCTGGAGATCGCCTCGACGCCGGACGTAACGCTGCAACAACTGCGCGCCGACACGGCCCTACACGGGCAGCAGGCGCAGACGGCCGCCACGCAATTTTTGGCCGGCTGGATCGCCACGCTGTCCGGCTGCCGCTGCAAGCCGATGATCGTGCCGTTAGTGCGGCGCGAGCACGCGCCCTGCCGGCGGAATTTTTAAGGCATACTGGCGCATCCCTACTGCGCTCGTCTGTCATGGCTGTCGAACTGAATCTGAAACTCCGCGTACTCCACAACGATGAGGTGGCCTTCGGCCCCGGCAAGGCCGATCTGCTGGCGGCGATTGCCGACACCGGCTCGATCAGCGGCGCGGCGCGGTGCATGAAGATGTCCTACCGGCGCGCCTGGCTGCTGGTCGATGTGATGAACCGCTGCTTCCGCGAACCGCTGGTGCTGAGCGCGGCCGGCGGTTCGCACGGCGGCGGCGCCCAGCTGACCGAGACCGGCCTCGCCGTGCTGGCGCAGTTCCGACAGATGGAGACGGCGGCGCAGCAAGCGGCGCAGTCCCATCTCGACGGCCTGACCGGCCTGCTGCGCTAGTTCTGCTTCAGGTGGTTGACGAACCACCGCCCCGCCGGTCCCGGCGGGTGATCCTTCATATGAATCGCGTGCATCGAGAAGCCCGGCCCCAGCCGCGCGTGCAGCTCGATGTTGATGCGCACCAGCTTGCCGCTGCGCAGGTCGTCCTCGACCATGTGCAGCGGCATATAGCCCCAGCCTAAGCCAGCCTTGAGGAAGGCGTGCTTGGCGCCGAGGTCGGCCAGGCGCCAGGTCTGGGTCGACATGACGCCGAAGTTGCGCCCGGCCGTCAGCGTCGAGCGATCGGTCAGCACCAGCTGCACATGCTTGCCGGCTTCCTCGTGCGGGATCGGCCCCTGGAGCGCGGCCAGCGGATGGGTCGGCGCCACCACCGCCACCGCCGCCACGCTGAGCAAAAATTCCGAGGCACAGCCGGCCGGAATCTCCGGCAGCGAACCGATGATGGCGACCCGGCAGTGGCTGTCCAGCAGCGGCTGCACCACCGCGCCCAGCGCTTCCACATACAGCCGCAGCGGCGTGGCGGGAAACTGCTGCTGGAACGCCTGCACCGCCGCCGTCAGCCCGGCGATCGGAAACATGACGTCCACCGCCACCGCCAGTTCCGGCTCCAGCCCTTCGGCCAGCGTGCGCGCCTTGGCCTTGAAGGCGTTCATGCCGTCGACCGCCGCGCGCGCCTGTTCCAGCAGCGCGGCGCCGGCTTCGGTCAGGCGCGGATAGCGGCCGGTGCGTTCGAACAGCGCGAAGCCGACCTGCGCCTCCAGGTTGGCCAGCGTGGTGCTGACCACCGATTGCGCGCGCCGCAGCTTGCGCCCGGCGGCGGAAAAACTGCCTTCGTCGGCGGCGGCGATAAAGGTGCGCAATTGGTCAAGCGACATGGCGTCCAGCATCTATCTACTCCTTGGATATAATCCATCGAATTATATAGGCTATTCAGATGGATGCCGCCGACCTAAGATGCAACTCATCATGCAACATCAGGAGCCAATCATGAATCAACGTAACGTCGCTTTCCGCACCGCCGGCCATACCCGTGGCCCGATCACGCGCCTGGCCAGTCCCGGCGATGCCGGTGAGCTGATCAAGCCCTTCGTCTTCCTCGACCGCTTCCACCTGCCGGCCGGCGACGGCGGCAAGATGGGCATGCACCCGCATTCGGGCATCGCCACCATCACGGTGCTGTTGGACGGCGCCATCGAGTACCGCGAGACCACCGGCGCGGAAGGCGTGCTGCACACCGGCGGCGTCGAGTGGATGAGCGCCGGCAACGGCGTCTGGCATGACGGCGGTCCGGCCGAGGGCGAAAGCGCGCTGGGTTTCCAGCTGTGGCTGGCGCTGCCGCCGGAAGATGAAAACGGTCCTTGCGACAGCCGCTACCTGTCTTCTGATCAGGTGCCAAGCGTGGGGCCAGCCCGCATAATCCTCGGTCGCCATGGCGATGCGGCCAGCCCGATCCAGCCGCGCGCGTCGCTCAGCTATCTGCACGTCAAGCTGGCCGACGGCGAACGCTGGACTTACACACCGCCGGCCGGCCATACGGTGGCCTGGGTAGCGGTCGCGAATGGAGCGCTGCGCAGTGGCCGCACCACCATCGGCCGCGAGCTGGCGGTGTTCGAGGAAGGCGAAGCGGCGCTGGAGTTTGTGGCGGAAGGCGCGACCGAGTTCGTGCTCGGCTCGGCGGTCAAGCATCCGCACGATCTGGTGACCGGCTATTACTCGGTGCATACCAATGCGGCAGCGCTGGCGCAGGGCGAGCAGGAAATCCAGCGCATCGGCAAACAGCTGCGCGCAGCAAACTTAATTTAATCAGACAGGAATCACTATCATGAACAGCAATACCATTTCGATCATCGGCCGCGTGCTGCTGGCCACCATTTTCGTCTTCAGCGGCATCGGCAAGATCATGGCGCCGGCCGCCACCATCGGCTACATCGCCTCGTCCGGACTGCCGTTTGCGACGCTGGGCTTTGCCATCGCGGTGGCGGTGGAACTGGGCGGCGGCCTGGCGCTGGTGTTCGGCTTCCAGACCCGCATCGTGGCCGCCATTCTGGCTGCGTTCTCGATCGTCACCGCGCTGGCCTTCCACAACAATCTGGCCGACCAGAATCAGCTGATCAATCTGCTGAAGAACTTCGCCATGGCCGGCGGCTTGTTGCAGATCGTGGCGTTTTACGGCAACAAGGTCAAGGCTTAAGGAACAATGCCTGCAGGTCGCCGTACGGCATGGCCTTGGCGATCAGCGGGCCGGCGCTGCCGGTGTCCAGGAAGCCTTTGGCCATGCCGGCCGCGACCGACCACAGCGCCTGGGGAATGCCGGAACCGGCGCTCAGGCGCACTGCCCCCAGTTGCAGCAATTCGGCGGCGGGCGGCAGGCCCGGCCAGTCCATCACGTTGAGCGGCAAGCCGGCATCGGCGACGACAGCCTTGATTTCGTCCGGCAGGCAGATGCCGGGCACGAACAGGCCGTCGGCGCCGGCGGCCTTGTACAGCGCGGCGCGCTTTAGCACTTCGGCCACGCGCTGGCCTTCCGGCGCCAGCCCTTTCAGATACACATCGGTGCGGACGTTGATGAAGATCTCCGCCTGCGCGGCCAGCGCCTTGATGGCGCGGATCTTGTCGGCCAGCAGCGCCGGCGCGTCGTTGCCGTCTTCCAGGTTGATGCCGGCCACGCCGACATGGATCAGCCGCAGCACATTGCGCGCCACCTGCTCCGGGTCGGCCGCATAACCATTTTCAAAATCCACAGACAGCGGCACCGTGATCACGCGGGCGATGTTGGCGGCCACCGCGATGGCGCTGTCGACCGGCAGGTGGTCGTTGTCGGCATAGCCTTGCGCCCACGCCACGCCGGCGCTGGTGGTGGCGATGGCGGCCGCGCCCAGGCTTTCAAACAGGCGCGCGCTGCCGGCGTCCCAGGCGTTGGGCAGGTGTAGCAGTTGGCGGCCGTCGTGCAGTTGCTTGAATACGCTCATAAAGTCTCCGTTAGAAAAGGCTGGCTTGCGCCGTGGTCAGACTGGTGAAGCTGTCGTGCATTGGCTGCAGGATGGCGTCGGCAATCGGTTGCAGTTGCTTGGTCAGGTAATGCTCGTAGTCGATGTGCGAGCGCATCGCTTCCAGCGGCTCGGGGCCGCCGGTGGTCATCACGTAGCTGATCCATCCGCCGTTCTGGTAACGCAGCGGGCGGCGCTGCGACTGGTTGTATTCGTCAGCCAGGCGCGCGGCGCGCACTTGCGGCGGCACGTTGACTTTATATTCGTCGAGCGGCTGGCGCAAGCGCTTGCGGTACACCAGCAGGTCGTCGTGGTCGCCGGCCAGCGTCCGCTCGGTGTAGTCGCGCACGTAGTCCTGGTAGGGCTGGTCCTTGAAGATGCGGGTGAACAGCCCTTGCTGGAATTGCTGCGCCAGCGGCGTCCAGTCGCTGCGCGCCACTTCCAGGCCGCGGTAGATGACTTCTTCTTCGCCCTTGGCGTTGACGGCCAGCCCGGCGTAGCGCTTCTTGCTGCCGAGCTCGGTGCCGCGAATCGTCGGCATGAAGAATTTCTGGTAGTGGGTGTCGAACTCGATTTCGAGGTGGCAGTCGAGGCCGTGCTGTTCCTTCAGCATGGTGCGCCACCACAGGTTGATCTGGTCGGCCAGCCGCTGGCCGATGGCCAGCGCTTCGGCGTTCGGGTGTTCTTTTTTCAGCCAGATGAAGATCGAGTCGGTGTCGCCGTAGATGACGTCGTAGCCTTCGGCTTCAACCAGCTTGCGGGTCTGCTTCAGCATCTGGTGGCCGCGCAGCGTCACCGACGACACCAGGCGCGGATTGAAGAAGCGGCATTCGGTGGCGCCCAGCACGCCGCAGAAGGAATTCATCAGCAGCTTCAGCGCGGTCGACAGCGGTTCGTTCCTGGCGCGCTTGGCGGCGTCGCGCTGTTTCCAGATATCGGTGGTGATGGCCGGCAGGCAGTGCTTGTCGCGCGAGAACACGGTGCCGTTGACGCCCTCCACCACGCTGGCCGGATCGGCCGCGATTTCGCCTTCAACGAGGCCGACTGGGTCGACCAGAAAGGTGCGGATGATCGACGGGTACAGGCTTTTGTAGTCCAGCACCACCACCGAGTCGTATAGCCCCGGCTTGGAGTCCAGCACGAAGCCGCCCGGCGAGGCGCCACCGCTGACGTCGCCCACGTTCGGCGCCACATAGCCTTCGCGGTGCATGCGCGGCAGGTAGTGGTGGTTGAAGGCGGCGATCGAGCCGCCCAGGTGGTCGGCCGGCAGCCCGGTGACGGTGGCGCGCTCGATCATGAAGGCCAGCAGGTTGGCCTTGGCGAAGATGCGCGTGACCAGCTCGCAGTCCTTGAGGTTGTACAGCGCCAGCGCCGGCTTGTCGTTGTGGAAACGGCGCTCGATTTCCGCCATCTTGTCGTAGTCGTCGCCGATGTCCTTGCCTTCGCCCAGCATCGATTGCGAGACGTTTTGCAGGCTGTACGAGGGGAACATCCAGGAGGCGGCCTTCAGCGCGTCGATGCCGTCGAGGATGATGCGGCCCGGCAGCGGCGCGAACAGGTAGCCCTGCTTGCCCGGATGCTCGCGCCATTCGATGCCCTTGCCTTCGCGCCCCAGCGCCAGCGCCACCTTGTACTTGTCGGCGTTTTTTTGCAGCACGCGCAGGTCGAACTGCACCACGTTCCAGCCGATGATGACGTCGGGGTCGTGCAGCGCCATCCAGCCGTTCAGGCGTTCGATCAGCTGGCGCGGCGTGGCGCAGTATTCGAGGTCGAAGTCGATGGTGGGCGTGGCGGCAGCGTCGTCGGCATTGGCATCGGCGGCCGCCGGCTCGCCCAGCATGTACACCTGGCGCTGGCCGCAGCCTTCCAGCGCGATCGAGTACAGGTCTTCATAGGCGCTGGTTTCGATGTCCAGCGACACCATCTTGAGCGCCGGCCGGTAGTCGGGCGCCGGCTTCAGTTTGCAATTGTGGATCACGCTGCCGCTGGCGTGGCCGCCCTCGGTCTGCACGCCGGCGGTGATGAAGCGTTCCATCAGGTAGCGCTCGGGCGGGCGGATGTCGGCTTCGTACAGTTTGATGCCATGCTCGCGCAGCGTGCGCTCCAGCGCGGTCAGCTGCTTGTAGCGCGCCGCGTAGACGCCCACTACCGGCTGCTGCTGGAAGGTCTTCAGCGGCAGTTCGCGCAGCGCGATGCCGGCCTGCGGGCCGATCTGGGCGCTGATGGCGTCCTGCACCGCCGCCTCGGCGAAGGCCACCGAGGTCTGTCCGGTCAGCCGCACCTTGCGCGGACCGTCGTCGGTGGCCAGCCAGAAATCGATCTCCGTGCCACTGGGCGTGTCGCGCCAGTGGCGAGTCAGGATGAAGCCGGTTTGTGCGGGATGCGTCATGCCAGAATTATACTGTATGTGCATACAGCCGGCACGGCGTCCTTATTCGCGCGGCGGCCAGTTGCCCGCCAGGTAGGACAGCCGCAGCGCCGCCGGCCCGCGCGGCGCAGGCCGG
>NZ_WWCT01000040.1 GCF_009857605.1 Duganella levis
CAGCACCGGCTCCGGCCGCAGCACGCGCCGACGCCATCGCCGCCTGGCGCGATACCGCCGGCGCCGCTGGTGCTTGTCCTTCTGCCCCGCCTATGCCGGGACGAAAGGCCAACATCCGTAACAAGGTCATCGAGAAGCCAGCGTACTCATCCGGCGCCAACCCCAGCTCATTGCGGCCATGCACAGCGATCTGATAATACAGCTGCACCTCTTCCGCATCGAACGCGGCGGCAAGGCGCACGATATCCGCATACTCCGGCAAATCCTCCGGCAACGCAGCCGGCACCGTCTGCGCCAGCGCGATCCGGTGCAGCAAGGTGCCCAAATCCTGCAAAGCGCCGTTATACGACAGGCTGCGCGCCGCCATCTCATCGGCCACGGCCAGCAGATCGGCGCCATCCTGCGCCGCCAGCGCATCCAGCAGACGAATCAGATACGACTGGTCCAGCGCTCCGAGCATGCCCTGTACCGCATCCAGCGTCACTTCGCCGGCAGCGTAGGCAATCGCCTGGTCGGTCAGCGACAGCGCATCGCGCATCGAACCGTGGGCGCCGGCCGCCAGCAATCGCAGCGCGGGATGTTCAAAGGTAATGCCCTCCTGCCCCAGAATATTTTCCAGGTGGCCGATGATGTGGCCCGGCGGCATCTGCTTCAGATTGAATTGCAGGCAGCGCGACAGCACCGTCACCGGAATCTTCTGCGGATCGGTGGTCGCCAGAATAAACTTGACGTGCTCCGGCGGCTCTTCCAGCGTCTTCAGCATCGAGTTGAAGGCGTGGTTGGTCAGCATATGCACCTCATCGATCATGTAGACCTTGAAGCGCGCATTGCTCGGCGCGTACACCGCTTGTTCCAGCAGCTGCGCCATTTCGTCCACGCCGCGATTCGACGCCGCATCCATCTCGATGTAATCGACAAAGCGGCCCGCATCGATCGCCGTGCACGCCTCGCATACGCCGCACGGCGTCGCGGTGATGCCGCCATTGCCATCCGGACCAATGCAGTTGAGCGACTTGGCCAGAATCCGCGACAAGGTGGTTTTACCCACACCGCGGGTGCCGGTGAACAGATAAGCATGATGCAGCCGGCCGCTATGCAAAGCATGGGTCAGCGCGCGAACCACGTGCTCCTGGCCGACGAGCGTTTCGAAGTTCCGAGGGCGGTATTTACGGGCGAGGACTTGATAGGACATGCTGGGATTTTACCGTAGATAGCTGGATGCCAAAGCGACCATTGTAACAAGTCGAGAACGGATTGAGTAGAATTGAAAAAAGCTGCCCGAGGGCAGCTTTTAGTATAAGGAGGCGAGCCTGATCTGCGGCACTTATGGTGAATAGCTGTGGCTGCTTCGTTCCCGACCTGACCAGGTTGGCCATGCCACAATGCGCAGGGGCCCGCCAGACATCATTATACCTTACAGCCCGAGCTCCTGCCAAATTTGATCCACCCGTGTTTTCACCTCGGGCGACATGGTGATCACCGTGCCCCACTCGCGGGTGGTTTCGCCCGGCCACTTGTTGGTGGCGTCGATGCCCATCTTGCTGCCCAGGCCGCTTACGGGCGAGGCGAAGTCGAGGTAATCGATCGGCGTGTTGTCGACCAGCGTGGTGTCGCGGGTCGGATCGACGCGGGTCGTGATCGCCCAGATCACCTCGTTCCAGTCACGGATATTGACGTCCTCGTCCACCACCACAATAAACTTGGTGTACATGAACTGGCGCAGGAAGCTCCAGACGCCAAACATCACGCGCTTGGCGTGGCCGGCGTACTGCTTCTTGATCTGCACCACCGCCATGCGGTAGCTGCAGCCTTCGGCCGGCAGGTGGAAATCGGTGATCTCGCTGAACTGCTTTTGCAGCAGCGGGATGAACACCTCGTTCAGCGCCAGGCCCAGCACGGCCGGCTCATCCGGCGGTTTGCCGGTGTAAGTTGAGTGATAGATCGGATCGCGGCGCATGGTGATGCGGTCGATGGTGAACACCGGGAACGAGTCCTGCTCATTATAGTAACCCGTGTGGTCGCCATACGGCCCTTCCAGCGCATGCTCGTAACCGGTCGGATGGTTTTCGTCAGGATAGATATGGCCTTCCAGCACAATCTCGGCCGACGCCGGCACCCGCAGCTCGCTGCCGATGGCCTTGACCAGCTCGGTGCGGCTGCCGCGCAGCAGGCCGGCGAACTGGTATTCGGACAGGCTATCCGGCACCGGCGTCACCGCACCTAATATAGTAGCGGGATCGGCGCCCAGCGCGACGCAGATCGGATACGGCTTGCCCTTGCTCTGTATGGCGTGCTCGCGGAAGTCCAGCGCGCCGCCGCGGTGCGCCAGCCAGCGCATGATGACCTTGTTCGGACCCAGCACCTGCTGGCGATAAATGCCCAGATTCTGGCGCTTCTTATTAGTTCCCTTAGTAATTACCAGGCCCCACGTAATTAAAGGGGCGACGTCACCCGGCCAGCAGTGCTGGATCGGCAATTTCGACAAATCGACATCGGCGCCTTCCCAGACGATTTCCTGGCACTTCGCGCCGCGCAATTCCTTCGGCGCCATATCCCAGACGGCTTTGACCAGCGAGCCGAGGCCCATCAAGTCCTTGAAATCCTTCGGTGGCTCCGGCTCTTTCAGGCGCGACAGCACGTGGCCGATCTTGCGCAGTTCACTGACGTCGCTGGCTCCCATGCCCAAGGCCACGCGCTTCGGCGTGCCGAACAAATTGGTCAGCACCGGCATGCTGTGGCCGGTCGGATTTTGGAACAGCAGCGCCGGTCCGCCGGCCCGCAAAACGCGGTCGGACACCTCGGTCATCTCTAAATGTGGCGAAACAGGGGTCAAAATGGGTGTAAGTTCACCCATTCCTTGCAATTGAGAAATAAAATCTCGCAGATCGGAATATTTCATCGTTTTTTAATATTTTCTTACATTAAAGCGCACTGTTTAAAAATACAGGTCAAGTGGTTGATTTTATTGGTTTTCCACCGAACACAAGGCAAAATTCTAGATTTAAAAGTTATAAAGACGGTTGTCGTTAGTATTGACTTGATATAAAACGCCTCATACAATCCACCCTACTTGAAGAGAGACAGGTCTCTGGACCTCACGCGGACTACTTAAGTTGTCGCTCATTCATTCACGGAGTCGGGGCTCCACATGACATTTTAAGGAGTGTTTTCGAAAGGCGTCTTGCCTTCCTCCCCGAAAATAGTTGTATTGCATTCTGGTTGACTCCTGCGGGAGAGATCAGCAACAAGCAAGCAATGATGGCGTTCTCGCGCGCTTTTCTACAGCGGCGACGAACGAGATATTTCTGATGCACGGCATTAGCACCTGGTTAGCTGCGTATAACGCTGGCAGGGACCCGCTTTTACGGACATTTCAGGGGAACTATATGATTAATAGCAATACCGGCGCAATTTCGTTTGCCCGTCTGATGGCTCGCCAGCCAGCCGCGTGGTTCTCCACGACGCGCATTTCGGCAAAGGGCGTGCTGACCACCGCCCAACACACGCTGACCGTCGTCGGCGTAACCGCTTTAGTAGTTATGGCAGTAATGTTTGTTCGTCCGGATCTGGCCAAAGCCCTGAGCGACAGCCTGAACCGTTCGCCGGAAGTCGAAGCAGTCGCCGTCACCGCACCACCACTGACGGCCCTGATGGAGGCGCCAGCCGCCAATGCGCCAGCCAACGCTGCCGCACCGCTGACGGCCGAAGAAAAAGCCCTGCTGGGCACGCAGAAGCAGCAACAATGGGTTACTACCTGGCTGTCCAAGCGTTACCGCGTCGCCGGTGATGCCGCCAACATGCTGGTGTCGACCGCGTACCTGACGGCCCGCGAGATCAAGCTTGATCCGCTGCTGATTCTGGCGGTGATGTCGATCGAATCCGGCCTGAATCCGTTCGCGGAAAGCCCGGTCGGTGCGCAAGGCCTGATGCAAGTCATGTCGAAAGTGCACCATGAGAAATTCCAGGACATGGGCGGCCTGCAAGCCGCGCTGAACCCGGTAGCCAATATCCGCGTTGGCGCGCTGATCCTCAAGGATTACGTGACCCGTGGCGGCTCGGTGGAAGCCGGTCTGAAGAGCTACGTCGGCGCTGCGGCGTTCGAAACCGATGATGGTTACGGCAGCAAGGTCATGGCTGAGTACAACCGCCTGAAGCAGGTTTCGGCAGGTAAGAAAGTGCCAACCATCACTCCGGTGATGACCGCCTCGGCAAGCAAACCAGTAGCGCCAGTCGCTGTCGCCGATAAATCGGTGAGCGGCACGCAGATCGCTGGTCTGTAAGACTAACGCACGCAACAAAAAAGCCACCGGGTCGGGTGGCTTTTTTTTCGTCCTACCTCGGGCAATTGCTGACGACGATGGCGCCTGCACCTTTGAACGGGTCGCGCCCGCCGCTGAAGTTGTTGGATGCCGCCTTGTAGCAGATCTCCGCGCCGCCCGGCAGGATGAATTTGGTGACCCGGCTGCCATCCGCCGCAATCATTTCCACCTGACGCATCGATCCGCCACGATAGGCTTTGCTCATGGCGGCCGCCAGCGCGGTTTCGTCATTGACCAGCTTGCGGTCGCGCTGGGTGAAGGATTCCTTCAATACCGCCTTGTCGGCCGCCGCCGCGCCTGCAATCGCGCGCTGCTTGAGGTCCAGCTCCGGCTTGACCGGCAGCGCGAACGGGTCGGGAGGCGGCGCGCTTTGCGTGATGGCTTGCGGCGGCGCTGGTTCGGGCTCCGCCACCGGCGGCGCCGTAATCGGCTGTGGCTGCACGGACGGCGCCAGCGGCGCTGCCTTAGCCGCCTGAGCCGCCACGCGTGGTGGCGGCTCCACAGGCGGCGTCAACGGCTTACGCTGCGGCGGTAGTTTGATTGGCTCTAATATATAGGTGATGGACTCATGCGGCCCGATAGGCGCTGCCAGCGGCCGCTGAGGCGTCTGCCAGCACAAAAACGCCAGCACGTGCGCGCCGGCGATCAGCGCCAGCCAGCCACGCCGTCGCCAGCCAGGGGGATGCGATTCGATGACAACTCCAGAATTACTTAAAAATCAATTCTGTGCGGCACGTCCCTGCACGGTCAACCCGCAAATAAAAAAAGCCACCACACGCTACCGTGAGTGGCTTTTAACGATACCGGGGAAGCTTAGCGCTTCTTGTCGGCAGCGACTTCGTCCGGACGCAGGCGCGGCGCCAGCTTATCCAGCACGCCATTGACATACTTGTGGCCGTCGATACCGCCGAACGACTTGGTCAACTCCACCGCTTCGTTGATGACGACGCGATAAGGAATTTCCAGGTTGTTCTTCAGCTCGTAAGCACCGATCAGCAGCACCGCATGTTCAATCGGCGACAGCTCATTGATGCCACGGTCCACCAGCGGCGCAAACGTCGCGCGCAGTTCGACCGACGAGCCGATGGCGCCGTTCAGCAGCACGGTGAAATGCTCGGCGTCCGCCTTGTCGAAACCGTGGGCGCCGCGGATGTGGTTGACCACCGTCGAGGCCGACTCATTGTTCAGCAGCCACTGGTACAAGCCTTGCAGCGCGAACTCGCGCGCGCGGTGACGCGGCGTGCGGTTCTTGCTGGGGTTAGCGTGCGTAGTGTTCTCAGTCATATTCTTACCTTCGTATATTGATGCTATTTATTCGTCGTCGCCGTGATCCTGGTTCAGCTCTTCCAGGGCGATGGTCAGGTTGGCCATCTCGACCGCTACACGCGCAGCGTCGGCGCCTTTGACGGCCATGCGCACTTCGGCTTGCTCGTCGTTCTCGGTGGTCAGGATCGCGTTGGCGATCGGGATGCCGTAGTCTAAGCCGATACGGGTGATGCCTGCGCCCGATTCGTTGGACACCAGCTCGAAGTGGTAGGTTTCGCCACGGATGATGGCGCCCAGCGCGATCAGCGCGTCGAACTGCTGCGACTCGGCCATTTTCTGCAGCACCAGCGGCACTTCCAGCGCGCCCGGCACGGTCACGTGCAGGACGTCTTCGTCCGCCACGCCCAGGTGCTTGAGCTCAGCCAGACAGGCCGACAGCAGGCCGTGGCAGATGTCTTCGTTAAAACGGGCTTGTACCACGCCGATGCGCAGGTCTTCGCCGTTCAGGTTCGTTTCGTAGCTTCCTACGGTCATGATGGCCTCTTGTATGTTGGTTGATTATTCAGGTTTGGCAACGTAGCCGGTCACTTCCAGATTGAAGCCGGTCATCGACGGCATCTTGCGCGGGCTGGCCAGCAGCTGCATCTTGCAGACGCCGACTTCGCGCAGGATTTGCGCGCCGATGCCGTAGCTGCGCAGGTCCATGCTGGCAGCGCGGCCTTTCGGGCGGCTATCCGGCTTGTCCAGCGCATCGAACTGGGCGAAGAACTGCTCGGCGGTTTCCTCGCAGTTCAGCAGCACGATCACACCGCTGTCGGCCGCCTTCACCGCCGCCAGCGAGGCCGGCAGGTTCCACGAGTGGGTGGTGGCTTCGGATTCCAGCACGTCCAGGATCGACACCGGCTGGTGCACGCGTACCAGCGTCTCCTTGCCTTTCTCGATCTCGCCATGCACCAGCGCCAGGTGGGCCGAGCCGCTCGGCTTGTCGCGGTAGGCGATCATGCGGAACTCGCCTTGCGCGGTTTTCAGCGGACGCTCGCCCACTTTTTCCACCAGCGATTCATTGCGGCTGCGGTAGTGGATCAGGTCGGCGATGGTGCCGATCTTCAGATCGTGTTCCTTGGCAAATTCCAGCAGGTCCGGCAGGCGTGCCATGGTGCCGTCGTCCTTCATGATCTCGCAGATCACCGAGGCGGGCGTCAGGCCGGCCATGGCGGTCAGGTCGCAACCGGCTTCGGTATGGCCTGCGCGCATCAGCACGCCGCCCTTTTGCGCCTTCAGCGGGAAGATGTGGCCCGGCTGGACGATGTCCGACGGCTGCGCATCCTTGGCCACCGCGACCTGGATGGTCTTGGAACGGTCGGCGGCCGAGATGCCGGTGGTCACGCCTTCCGCCGCCTCGATCGAGACGGTGAAGTTGGTGCCGAAGGCGGTGCCGTTCTTGGTCGACATCATCGACAGTTCCAGCTGGTTGCAGCGCTCCTCGGTCAGCGTCAGGCACACCAGGCCGCGCGCGTATTTGACCATGAAATTGATGGCTTCCGGCGTGACGAAGTCCGCCGCGAGCACCAGGTCACCCTCGTTTTCCCGGTCTTCCTCATCGACCAGGATCACCATGCGGCCAGCGCGCAATTCGGCGACGATTTCTTCGGTGCTGGAAATTGACATTTTTTAATCCTTCAAGACTGTGCATGAGTATTTCTTAACCCGCTATTTTAAAGGATTTACGCCCGCCCCACCGCAAAAGCCCGCTTTTATCCACCGAACTTGCAAAAGTCCTATCAAATTCCGCTAAGATGACTGCTGGCAACGACCTGAATCCATTTGTAGCGTCCTTGCGTATAAGCAAGATACAAACAAAAAAGCGCAAGTCAGATTATGAAAACGACCATGCTCATCCGCGCTCTACCGCTCTGCCTGGCCCTGCTGCTGGCGGCGACCGCACAAGCGCAAGACAACCGGCAAATCGCCCAGGGCCAGCGGGTCTGGCAACAGCGCTGCACCGAATGCCACACGCTGGACGTCGATGATACCGGCCCGCACCATCGCGGCGTGTTCGGCCGCCGGGCCGGCAGCGTCAAGGGCTACGACTACTCGCGCGCGCTGCGCAAGGCCAATCTGGTGTGGGACGAGACCTCGCTCGACCGCTGGCTGACCGATCCGGAAAAATTCATCCCCGGCCAGAACATGGATTTCCGCGTGCGCAGCAAGGAAGAGCGTGCCGCCCTGATCGCCTACCTGAAAAGCCTGTCGGCGCCGGCTGCCGCTAGCCCTGCAGCGGCGCAAAACTAGCATGTAGCGACAAATAGGCCGCGCCGATCACCTTGGCGTCGTCGCCCACCTCGCCGGCCTGTAACTCCGGCCGCGCGGCGCCGGCCCAGTTGTAGCGGCCCAGTTCCTGTTCCACCAGCGCCAGCAGCGCCGCCAGCAAGCCGCGGTCGCAACGGCCGTCCACCACCACCCCGTCCAGATCGATCAAACAGGCTGCGCTGCAAATGGCGTAGGCGATGGCGTTGGCCGCTTCTGCCAGCCAGGCCTGCGTCAGCGGCAGCCACGGCTGCTGCAAGGCGCGCTCATCGGCCATGGCGTCCGACGCCAGGCCGGCCGCTTCGTAGCGCTGCTCCAGCGTCACCAGCGAGGCCACGCTTAGCAACTGCTGGGGCACGCCGTCGCGCGCGGCCTGCATCGGCATTGACCCGACCGCGCCGGAATTGCCGTGCACGCCAGCATGCGGCCAGCCGTTGATGACCAGGCTGCCGCCCGCCAGCGTATCCACGTAAATGTACAGGTAGCTGGCGAGGCTGCGACCCCGGCCGACCAGCAGTTCGGCCATGCAGGCGGCGGCGGTATCCTTTGCCTGGCTGACCGGCAGCGGCGTCAACGCCTGCACGCGCTGGCCGATGGCCATGCGGCCCCACTCGGCCGCATCGGCAGCCGGCATGCGCAGCAGTTCTTCCCACTCGCCGAAGTTGCGCGGCGCCGAGACGCCGATGCCGCACAGCCGCGCCGCCGCCTCCGGCCCCAGCGTGGCCAGCATGCGCGCCAGTTGTTGCTCGATGGCCGGGAATATCAACCCGGCATCCGGGCTGGCGTAGGCCAGCTCCCAGCGTTCCAGCACTGTGCCGAGCAGATCCACCAGCACAACCTTCAGCGTGCGGCGGCCGATCTGGATGCCGATCGCATACGCCCCCACCGGATTCAGCGCAATCGGCTGCGACGGCTGGCCGACCTTGCCGCGCTGCACTTCCAGCTTGCGCACCAGCTGTTCTTCCAGCAGCCGGTTGATGATGACCGACGCGGTCTGCGTGCTCAGCTCGGTCACGCGCGCCAGCTCGGCCTTGGCCAAGCTGCCGTGGCGGCGGATCTCGTGCAGCATGCGGCGCTCATTGGCGCCCAGGCGGCGTTGTGTTGGGTTCATGGCAAGAAATGGGAGGTTATTTTATTTGTGTAGTATAATTCTCGCTCAATTAATAAATCAAGTTGATTTATTAATTAAATACGAAAGGAGAACCATGCAAATTGATTCCAACCTTCTCGGCTTGATTGCCGCCGCCTGCACCACCCTCGCCTTTGTGCCGCAGGTAATCCTCATCTGGCGCCGCCGCTCGGCGGAAGGCGTCTCGACCGGTATGTACTGCGTCTTCTGCTTCGGCGTGTTCCTGTGGCTGGTGTACGGCATCAGCATCCAGGCTTGGCCGATCGCCATCAACAACGGTATCACCCTCGTACTCGCTTGCGCGGTGCTGATCATGAAATGGAGGTTCCGATGATGAACACCACGCCCCTGTCCAGCGACACGCTTGACGCGCTGCAACTGCACAATCCTGAACTGGCCCTGCCCGGCTACGACCGCAGCAAGCTAACCGCCGGCATCGCCCACATCGGCGTCGGCAACTTCCACCGCGTGCATCAGGCCGCGTACATCGACCAGTGCCTGCACCTGCCGGGCCATGAAGACTGGGCCATCATCGGCATCGGCCTGGGCGACAGCGAGCAGGCGCAGGCCAAGGCCGCCGCCTTCGCCCTGCAGGACGGCCTGTATACGGTGACCGAAACCGGCGCCGATGGCAGCGCCAGCGCGCGCGTAATCGGCGCCATGATCGACTACCTGCACGCGCCGGCCGATCCGGAAGCGGTGCTGCGCTGCCTGAGCGATCCCGCCATCCGCATCGTCACGCTGACAATCACCGAAGGCGGCTACAACCTCAACGAAGCAACCGGCGAATTCCGTCTGACCGCGCCCGACATCGCCGCCGAACTCGCCGGTGGCGCGCCGCGCTCGGCATTTGCCTACCTGGTCGAATCGCTGCGCCGCCGGCGCGACAACGGCAGCGGCGGCTACACCGTGGTGTCCTGCGACAACCTGCGCCACAACGGCGACACCGCTCGCCTGGCCGTGCTGAGCTACGCGCAAGCGGTGGATGTGGAACTCGCCGACTGGATCGCCGCCGAAGTGACCTTCCCCAACAGCATGGTGGACCGCATCGCGCCCGGCATTCCGGCCGACCAGGCAGATGCGCTGAACAGCGCCAGCGGCGTCAACGACCAGATGCCGGCGCTGGCCGAACCGTACACACAATGGGTGATCGAAGACCGCTTCAGCGCCGGCCGCCCCGACCTGGCCGCCGCCGGTGTCGAGCTACTGGACGACGTGACCCAGCACGAAGCGATCAAAGGCCGCATGCTGAACGCCTCGCACATGATGCTGGCGTATCCAGGCCTGCTGCTGGGCTACCGCACTGTGCCGGAAGCCATGGCTGATGACGACCTGCGCCAGCTGCTGCATAACTTCATGGAACACGACGCCATGCCGCTGCTCGATGAGCCTGAAGGTTTGGTATTGGAGGATTACAAGAACAGTGTGCTGGAGCGCTTCAACAATCCAGCGATTGCCGACCAGCTAACGCGGGTGGCGCACGACGGCGCGGCCAAGATTCCGGTGTTTTACACCGCCACCGTCAAGGGCATGCTGAGCCGGGGCTTCAACTGCCGTCGCGTGGCCTTCCTGCTGGCCTGCTTCCGCCTGTATCTGAATGGGCTGGACGCGCGCGGCGATCGCTACGACGTCAACGAACCACGCCTGAGCAATGCGGACTGGTCGCTGATACGCAACGGCCCGCCGTCGGCGGTTCTCGACCTCAGCTGCTTCCGGGGCATGAAGCTGACGCAGCACGCCCGCATGGTCACCACCTACAACAGCTTGTGGATGGCGGTCACGCGCAGCGGTGTACGCGCGACCTTGCAATCGCTGATGAAGTAATTACTTGGTGGCGGCGCCGACCGACACCATGCGCTCGACGTAGCGGGCGATCAGGTCGATTTCCAGGTTGACCTTGGCGTCGACTTTCAGGTGCTTCAGCGTGGTCACGGCGATGGTGTGCGGGATCAGATTGATCGAGAACTGGCACACCAGGTCGGCGCCGGTGCCGATGTCGGTCACGCGGTTGACGGTCAGCGACACGCCGTTGACCACGATCGAGCCTTTGTAGGCCAGGAACTTGGCCAGCTCGTGCGGCGATTCGATCACCAGTTCCCACGATTCGCCGACCGGCTCGAACTTGCGCACCACGCCCAGGCCGTCCACGTGGCCGGACACCAGGTGGCCGCCCAGGCGCTCGTTCAATGTCAGGGCTTTTTCCAGGTTCACTTCGGTCAGCGTGTCGAGGCCGACGGTCTTGTTCAGGCTTTCGCGCGAGACGTCGACGCGGAAGTTGCTGGCGTCCTTCTCGATTACCGTCATGCAGGCGCCGTTGATGGCGATCGAGTCGCCCAGGCCGACGTCGGCCAGCGGCAGGCCGCCGGCGTTGATGTCCAGGCGCACGCCTGCGAAAGAGCCGCCTTCCAGCGGTTTGACCGATTCAATTTTGCCGACAGCGGCGACGATACCAGTAAACATAGTTTTTCCTAATGAGTGAAGCGGGCAAGGATACGCAAATCTTCGCCGATCTGCTTAACCTCGTGAAATTTCAACATCTTCTTGTGGGCCAGGTCGGTCAGGGTTGGCAGCGCAAACATGCCTTGCGCATCGCCGATCAAAGCCGGGGCCAGATACACCAGCAGCTCATCGACGCAGCCTTCGCGGATTAGCGAACCGTTCAGCTTGCCACCGGCTTCGACGTGCAGCTCGTTGATCTGGCGGCGGCCCAGCTCGCGCATCAGCTCCGGCAGGTCGACCTTACCGGACGCATTAGGCAGCACAATCACCTCGTGACCGGCGGCGGCCAGCGCGGCTTCCTTCTCCGGATGGCGGACGGCGGCAACGATCCACGTCCCACCTCCCTCCAATATCTTGGCGGAAAGCTCAATATCAAGCCTGCTGTCGACCACGATGCGGCGCGGCTGGCGCGGCGTCTCGACGGCGCGCACGTTGAGTTGCGGATTATCGGCCTTGACGGTGCCGATGCCGGTCAGGATGGCGTCCGCGCGCGCGCGCCAGTGGTGGCCGTCGGCACGCGCTTCCGGGCCAGTGATCCACTGGCTGACGCCGTTGTGCAGCGCCGTCATGCCGTCCAGGCTGGCTGCGGTCTTCATGCGCACCCACGGCAGGCCGCGCGTCATGCGCGAGAAAAAGCCGATATTCAGCTCATACGCCTGATCAGCCAACAGGCCGACACTGGTCTCGATGCCATTGGCGGCCAGCTTGGCCAGCCCTTGCCCTGCCACCAGCGGATTCGGATCTTCCATCGCCGCCACTACACGGCCGAGACCGGCACGCACCAGCGCGTCCGAGCATGGCGGCGTGCGGCCGTGGTGATTGCACGGCTCCAGCGTAACGTAGGCGGTGGCGCCGCGCACGTCGTGGCCGCGCGCCTGCGCGTCCTTCAGCGCCTGGATTTCGGCGTGGTCGCTGCCAGCCTGTTGCGTGACGCCGGCGCCGATCACCTGGCCGTCGCGCACGATCACGCAACCGATGTGCGGATTCGGCGCGGTGCTGTACAGGCCCTTGGCGGCCCACTCCAGCGCCAGCGTCATGCCTTCAAGATCGTTACGGATGTTCACATTGTTCCTGCCGAGTTGGGTATCGCGCCATTATAAAGGCTAGATCAATCGTCGGCTCCGGTGCAAGTGGCAGAGGCGGTGGCCGGATCGCAGACGCGCACGCGGCCGAGCATGTTGATCTTGATGTGGCGCGCCTGGTCGCCCTGCGTCAGCGACAGCGTGCCCCAGCGGGCGGCGATGCTGTTGCCTGCGGCGCAAGTACGGCCGGTGCCGTTGTAGGCCAGATAGGCCGGACTATTGCCGGAGGTGAATTTGGAGGTGATGACGATGTCGGTGCGCAGCGGGTCGTGGCGGTAGAGGATCTTTTCCTCCGCGTCTGGCCGGCGGTTGCCGTTTTGGTCGAGGAACACGACCCAGCCGCTTTGCCACTCCTCTTTAAGCGGCGCCATCAGCACCTTGCTGCCGCGCGCCAGCGCTTGCGTACGGGTCAGGTCGATGGCCGCCAGCAAGTCGTTGACGGCGGCTTGCAGGCGCAGGCGTTGCAGCGATTGGTGGAAGGACGGCGCCGCCGCGCCGAGCAGCACGCCGGCGATGACCAGCACGATCAGCAACTCAATCATCGTGAGGCCGGCGTGTTTCATAGCCAGCATCCGGATGCCGGGCCGCTGGCGAGACGCAGGCCGTTGCTGGTCAACATCAGCGTCTGGCAGTCGTCGTCGCGAAAGTGCACATCGACTGCGCGGGTGCCGGGCGTGGCGACAATTTGCACGCATTCCCGGATGGTCTCGCCGTCGCACGCCTTGCCTTCGATTTCGTAAGCGCTGTTCTGCGGATTGGCGCCGCTCCACCACTGGAAGAGCCGTGCCTCCGGCTCGGTGCTGCTGGCCGAGAAGGCGATGTAGGTGTTGTTCTGGGAGTGGAATCGTTCTTGCTGCATCATCAGCTTGAGCAATGCCGATTGCGCCTCGCCGCGCTTGGTGCGGATGATGTGCTGCTGATACGCCGGCATGGCCTGGGCTGCCAGCACGGCCAGGATCACCAGCACCACCAGCAATTCGATCAGGCTGAAGCCGGCCGGTTTCATTTTGCGGCCTCGTGCAGTTCGCGCCAGTTGCTGATTTCGCGCCAACTCAGGCGGCCCGTGCGGCGTGTGGCCTTGAAGCTGCCGGTAGGCGTGACCTGCCCCGCGCCGCCGACGTGCACCAGGGCTGCGTTTTTTGTTTGCAGAATGCGTCCCGTCGCATCGCGCGGTCCCGCCGTCGCTGATTGCGGCAACAACAGCGGTAGCGGCGTGTATTCGGGCAGCATCAGGCCGACGATTGCGTCCTTGCTGGGCAGGATGGCGGTGAAGCGGCCGTCGTCCGGCAGCCCGGTCAGCGCGCTCAGTGCGTAACTGCGGCTGCGTGTCGGGGCACACATATCTGCGCCGGGTAGCACGGTGTTGAATAGCACCGCGCCGTCGGTCACCACGCCGGCGTTGGTGCTGCGCTCATTGGTCTGCACAAAATCGACATACCAGCCTTTGCTCTGCGCATCCATCGGTGCGCCGCTGATGCTGAGCAATGCGCCGCTGCCGTCGAGGAAACGCGGCGTTAGCTGCTTGCGGTTGGTGATGACTTCCTGCGGCGTTTGCAGGCTGTCGATGATGCCGTAGTAGGACTGCGTGACCGGCGAGACGCTGCGGTCGGACTTTTCTATCATCCGTCCGGTGCCGAACAGGATCACGTAGCCGCGCACTTTGGCGTAGGCCAGCAAGGGTTGTTCGGTGATTGGTTGGCGCTGGCCTTGACCGTCGCGCGCTACGAACAGCGGTTTGCCGATGGCGTCGGGCCATGGCGCTTTGCCGCTGAAATCGAAGCGCCACAGATTGCCTTGCAGGTCGCCGGCATAGGCGTATAGTAAGGTGCCATCGCTGTCTTTCAGCAGCACCGGCGCGCTGAGTGCGCTAGCCAGAGTGGTGATGCGGTAGTAGTTGCTGTTGAGTTGCCAGCCCTGGTCGCGTGGTTTGTCGAGGGCGAGCAGAAACAAGGCGCCGTCGCCATCGTTGTTGATGCCGCTGGCGACGATGGCGAAGTGGCGCAGCACGCCGGCTTGCATGCGTACTTGTGCGATCTGCGGATTGGTGATGACGTTTCCCATCAGTGCGTCGTCGCGGTCGGTGAACTCCCACAGCGCGCCGAGGCCGGCGGCGAAGTTTGTTGGGTCTGTGACGTCCAGCGCGAATACGCCGCGTGCGCCGCCGCCCATGGCGGAGATGAGTATGGTTTTTTGTTTGCCGTTGATGCTGGCCTGGCCGGTACTGGCCGGGCCGTCAACGTAAGCGCGGTGGACGTAGGTGGGTTTGGTCAGGTGGTGCAGTTGGACGATCAGCGCATCGGGCACGTAGGCGAAGAGTTCGATGCCGGTGATGGCGTCGAAGGCGTGTAGCATGCCGTCGTTGGCGCCGAGGTAGACTGCTTCGCGGTGGTCGATGGCGCCGACGTAGACGGCGGTGCTATGGACTGCGTCGCCGAGGATGCTGGTGCGTTGGCGGAATGGTTTGCCTTCCAGTGTGCGGTCGCCGCGCAGGTAGTTGAGGCGCTGCTCGCCGGCGTTGTCGGTCTGGTTGAGCGCGGCTTGCTGTTCGGCGGAGAGAGTTTGCCAGGTGAAGGGCGTCATGGTCAGCGCGCCGTTGGGCTGAATGATGGCGGTATGGATGTTGCGCTGATCCGGCATCGGCATGGGCGGCTGCCCGGCGCTGCCGGTGAGGATTGCGCCAGCGTCCCAAGCCAGCACAGACGCCCCGCTGCTGCCCGCCGCCCCGGCCGGCAACACGTAACGCGAGAAATGGCCGCTCCAGTCGCCAATGTCCATCGTGGACTGATACAGGTCGCCAGCGCTGGGCGGCGACGGTGACGAGGCCGACACAGACGCCGCAGTCGGCCGCAGCAACATCGGCCCGTTTGCCGTCCCGCCCACCACCTTGCCTGGCTTGCACGCCGCCGCCAGCGGCTGGCTGTCGATATCCACCGCCGGCGCGGCGTGCGCTGGCGCGCCGACGCACTTCGCCAAGACGAGCAACAAAACCATCCAGCACCGTCGCCAGGGCGTCGCTCGTGACAACTGTCGACCGTGTGATCCTCTTGGACCTCGCTGGTCTTGCCCGCCTTGCCCCATCCGCATCAATTTGCTCATGGCTTCTCCTCTGGCTTGCTAAACACGCTTTGCAAAACCACATCCGTCCCCGGCTTGGCGCCGAAACCAATGGCGGTCACGCGGTAGCAGTACTGCGGCTTGGCGCCCGCCGATGCGTCATCACCCGGCTGATGGCACTCCATCCGCTCGATCAAATAACGCGGCTTCTTAAACGGCAAAAAGCCTTCGCCAGTCGGCAGGGCCGCTGCCGTGTATGCACCATGCGTCACCGTACACGCACCTCCGTCCGCGACGCCGGATAAATCGACCACCTGCCAAACCGCCTTCTCCCCAACCGCCGCCCGCAACCGCAAGCCCACACCACCCGCGCCGCACGTCGCACCAAACGCATCCTCGCCCTCAAACGCCGCCCGCCGC
This sequence comes from Duganella levis, assembly GCF_009857605.1. GTDB lineage: Bacteria > Pseudomonadota > Gammaproteobacteria > Burkholderiales > Burkholderiaceae_D > Rugamonas > Rugamonas levis. Next base: position 16,077 of record NZ_WWCT01000040.1, read on the forward strand.
GAAGGATCGTTGCTGTCCCGAATATCCCGCTCCGCATCTGCCAAGGCATCCTCCGCCGTCAGAAACGCCACATCCCGATCGCGCTCGGCGCGCGCCGCCTTCTCGCCTTGTAGACACAACTGCGCCGCTGAGACGCCCAACAGCAGCACCATAATCAGCAGCACCAGGCTGACCAGCAACACGATTCCCCGCTGCCCGCGCATGATTCAGCCATCCCGATTCCGCGCCGCCACCGTCGCGCTGAAGATGCGACGCGGCCGCAAGCGCTGCTCCGTCGGAAAATCAGCCTGCGCCACGCGCACGCCAATATCATCCGGATGCGCATCCGCATACGCTGCGCCAAACAGATCAAAGTTCGCGCTCACCGTATCCAGCCGCGTGTTGCCCTCGCCGTGTAGCAGCAAGGCCAGCTTGATGGTGCACACGCGTTTCCAATTCGCTGCGGCAGTCACCGCCGTCGCATTCAGATAAACATTGGGCACGCCGTCCATCGGCACATCGGTATCGACGCCATACAGCACCTGGAAGGAATCGACGCCGCGCACCACCGCATCCGCACCCCAGCCGGATGCGCTGCGGTATTTGCAACGCAACTCAGGTTCGCCATCGGCATCCACGCCCACATAGAAAATGCTCCAGCCGCGCGTGTCGCCGGCCACGCCAAAGCCGCCGCAGTTGACGCTGGAACCATCGCCAGTTGCACCGTCGCCAAAACCACTGAAACGCAACGCCAGCACATCGCTACCCGCGACTACCGGCGGAAGTGGCGCGCTGATGCCGTCGCTGCTGCGGGTGATGGTGGCGGCATCCAGGCCATCCACGGAGGCGGACATTTCAGGATCTAGCTCCGGCGGCACGCCGTCGCGGTCCCAATTGATGTAAGCGCCCTGCCGTATCGCCTGCGCCATCACCTGCAAGGCGTAACGGCCGCCGTCGTTGAGCCACATGGTGTCGCTGTGATGGCGGTAATTGCTGCCGGCCGCTACCAGCATCCCGCTGGCTAGCAAGGTCACCAGCAAGCCCAGCGCAACCGCGATCAGGAATTCGACCATGCCCCAGCCGCCCAAAGATGTCGATTTCATGGCGATGCTCCCACCACCAGCGCCACGCTCGGCACGTACTTGCCGGCGGCGGTCTTGTCCTGCGTGCCATCCGGTCGCTTGCCGCGCCAGCCGACCTTGACCACAGTGGGCGCTGCAACGCCGCCGCTGCATGACCAGTGCAGCTTGCCGCCGCTCCACAAGCCGGCATCGCGACAGATGACGACACGGCCGGTGGGCAGATGCGAGCGCATTTGCGACTTGGCTTCGTACAGGTCGGCTAGCGCCAACTGGTCCGCCGAACACGCGCCGGCGTGACACAGCGCCGCCGGCACGCCAGGCGCCGGTTCGACAACAGCATCGTAATCAAGGGTGAGATAAGTGTCGCGTTGCGACGGATTGGCGCGCATGCGTTCGGCCAGCGACGTGGCCATCTGCGTCGCCTGCGACAGCAGCACCGATTGCTGCCGCGCCCGCAACGCGGCCAACTGCAACGCCACGCCGCCGAGAATGCCCAAGGCAAGCACCAGCATGGCGATCAGGATTTCCAGCAGCGTAAAGCCACGGGCGCGCACGGCACACCTCCGCAAGTCGCAAAGACTATGTCAAAAGGTAGCAGCGCTAATTGATGAGAATATGAGGTGTATCAAACGTGCGCCAGCGGTGGCACACAACCGCCGGGCTATTTACGCGCAGGCTTGCCGACTTCGGCAATGGCGTTCTGGAACTCGGCCAGATCTTCAAAGTTTTTATACACGGAGGCAAAGCGGATATACGCCACGTTATCGAGACGCTGCAACTCCTGCATCACCAGCTCGCCGATGTAGCCGGTTTCCACTTCGCGCTGACCGCTGGTCAGCAACTTTTCTTCGATCGACGCAATCGCCGCATCCACTGCCGGCGCCGCCACAGGACGCTTGCGCAAGGCCAGCTCCAGGCTGCCGCGCAACTTGGCTGCTGCATACTCAGTACGGCTGCCGTTCTTCTTGACCACATACGGCATCACCAGTTCGATGCGCTCATACGTGGTAAATCGTTTATCACATTTACCGCAGCGCCGCCGCCGGCGAATAGAATCCCCCTCCTCCGATACGCGGGTATCGAGGACTTGGGTATCTTCATGCTGGCAGAACGGACATTTCATAGTGGCGCTTTGGTCAAGTGACGCCGGCGGTGGCCGGCGTCACGGTACTGCAATTACTTGGCGTAGACAGGGAACTTGTCAGCCAGAACCTTCACCGCCGCTTTGACGCGCTCGATGGTGGCCGCGTCGTGCGGGTTATCCAGCACGTCAGCGATCAGGTTGCCGACTTGCTCCGCTTCCGCTTCCTTGAAGCCGCGGGTGGTCATCGCCGGCGAACCCAGACGCACGCCCGAAGTCACGAATGGCTTCTGCGGATCGTTAGGAATGCCGTTCTTGTTGGTGGTGATGTGGGCCGAACCCAGGATCGCTTCCGCTTCCTTGCCGGTCAGGTTTTTCGGACGCAGGTCCACCAGCATCACGTGCGACTCGGTACCGCCCGACACAATGCGCAGGCCGCGCTTGATCAGGGTCTTGGCCAGCACGTCGGCGTTTTTCACCACTTGCTGTTGGTACTCTTTGAACGCAGGCTGCAGCGCTTCCTGGAACGCCACGGCTTTACCGGCGATCACGTGCATCAGCGGGCCGCCCTGGATGCCAGGGAAGATGGCCGAGTTGATGGCTTTCTCGTGCTCAGCCTTCATCAGGATGATGCCGCCGCGTGGGCCGCGCAGCGATTTGTGCGTGGTCGAGGTGACGAAGTCGGCGTGCGGCACCGGGTTAGGATACAGGCCAGCAGCGATCAGGCCGGCGTAGTGCGCCATGTCGACCATGAAGTACGCGCCAACGGCTTTGGCAACGGCGGCGAAGCGCTCGAAGTCGATCTTTTTCGAGAACGCCGAGGCGCCGGCGATGATCAGCTTAGGCTTGTGTTCCTTGGCCAGCGCTTCCATGGCAACGTAGTCGATGTCTTCTTCCGGGGTCAGGCCGTAGGACACAACGTTGAACCATTTGCCGGACATATTCAGCGGCATGCCGTGGGTCAGGTGACCGCCTTCGGCCAGCGACATACCCATGATGGTGTCGCCCGGCTTCAGCACGGCGAAGAACACGCCCTGGTTGGCTTGCGAACCCGAGTTAGGCTGCACGTTGGCCGCTTCCGCGCCGAACAGTTTTTTCACGCGGTCGATGGCCAGTTGCTCCACCACGTCGACGTACTCGCAGCCACCGTAGTAGCGCTTGCCTGGATAGCCTTCGGCGTATTTATTGGTCAGTTGCGAACCTTGCGCTTCCATTACGGCTGGCGAGGTGTAATTTTCCGAGGCGATCAGTTCAATGTGATCGTGCTGACGGGTGTTTTCGTTTTGAATTGCGCCGAACAACTCTGGGTCTACGCTGGCGAGGGTGTGATCTTTTGCGAACATGAAAAAACTCCAATCGAATGAGTAACTTGTTACTGGCAGTTGGATCGAAAGAGAGAAGCCATAGCGGACCGGCAGCCTCTTCGTGCTTTCCATCGAGGGCTGCCCAGGCGAACGGCTGTTGAAATCTCACGTTTCCCGGTGGATGCCCACCTTTCGCCGATTGACCAAAACGCACCATTATGAGGCGGTTTTGAGGATCATTCCAGCTTTTCGCCAGTTACGTGAGACGTAATGGAACCCAAATTGTATTTGATGCGCCAGATTTGAGCAAGAATATGTATTGCATTAAAAGCAATTCAGCAGTTGACTGCGTTTGCGGCTACAATTTTGTCCACCTCTTCACTCACCCCAAGGACAGATCATGATCGTCTTCATCACCGGCGCCACCGCCGGCTTCGGCGCCGCCATGGCGCGCATCTTCGCCAGCAACGGTCACAAGGTTTTGATCAGCGGCCGCCGCGAAGACCGCCTGCAGGCGCTGTCGGCCGAACTGGGCGACGCCGTCCGTCCGATCGTGCTGGACGTCACCGACAAGGCATCGATCCAGGCCGCGCTGAACGGCCTGCCGGCAGAGTGGCGCGACATCGACGTGCTGGTCAACAATGCCGGCCTGGCACTGGGCGTGACGCCGGCGCAGACCTCGTCGCTGGAAGACTGGGACACCATGATCGCCACCAACGTCAGCGGCCTGGTGGCCATGACCCGCGCCATCCTGCCGGGCATGGTGGCGCGCAACAGCGGTACCATCATCAATATCGGCTCGATCGCCGGCTCGACGCCCTACCCTGGCGGTAACGTATATGGCGCCACCAAGGCGTTTGTCAACCAGTTCACGCAAAACCTGCGGGCCGACCTGGCCGGCACCGGCGTGCGCACCACCAACCTGGCGCCCGGCCTGTGCGGCGGCACCGAGTTCTCCAACGTGCGCCTGAAAGATGACGCGGCAGCGGCCAAGGTCTACGAAGGCACCACCCCGCTGAATGCCGAAGACATCGCCAACACCGCGTACTGGATTGCCACCCTCCCTCCGCATGTCAACATCAACCGGATTGACATGATGCCAACATGCCAAGGCTACGGCCCGCTGAACGTCAAGCGCAGCCTCTAACCCGGACACGGCCTCCCTTTGCTTAAGGGAGGCTTAGCCGGCACTTCAGCCATGAAATAATTGGTAAAGGGTTGTTACAATACTTGGCAAGTTGCAAGTAAACCGCTTTACTGTCGTCCAGGCACCGTTGCGCGCCAGTTGATAAAGTTCAACCAAAACAACAATATCGCGTAAAATGTTGCTCACTAATAAAAGTCCAAACAACATGCCAGCAGATTTCATCTGGAACGTCCGGGTCTATTACGAAGACACCGACGCCGGCGGTATCGTCTATTACGCAAACTACCTCAAGTTCTTCGAGCGCGCCCGCACCGAGTGGCTGCGCGCCCTCGATGTGAACCAGCACACATTACTGGCAGAACACGATACCTTGTTCGTCGTCAAAAGCGTCAGCGCGGAGTATCATGCGCCTGCGAAGCTGGATGATGAACTAAAATTAACAGTTAGCATCGAAAAGCTCGGCCGCGCCTCCATCGTCTTCCTGCAGGAAGCCTGGTGCGGCCAACAATTGCTGAACACGGCGCGGGTCAAGGTGGGCTGCGTCGATTCCGCCCTGCGTCCGCGCGCCGTTCCGACGGCCGTTGCCGACAAAATGCGCCAAACCAGTATCACCACCCAAACCGACTGATAAACAATGAACGTCACTCAAGACCTTTCTTTCCTGTCCCTCATCACCAATGCGCACCTGATCGTTCAATTGATCATGGCGCTGCTGTTCGTCATCTCGCTGACCAGCTGGACCTATATCTTCGGTAAACTGTTCGCCATCAAATCGGCGCGCCGCCTGACGGTGGAATTTGAAAAAACCTTCTGGGCCGGCGGCAACCTGCACGCGCTGTACCAGAACGCCGGCAAGGACCGCGCCAACAGCGGCCCGCTGGCGCGCATCTTCGAAGCCGGCATGGGCGAGTTCATCAAGTCCAAGGCGACCTACACCGCCAGCCGCGAAACCATGGACACCGGCGCCATCCTCGACAGCGCCCGCCGCGCCATGAAGGCCGCCTTCCAGCGCGAAATGGATGCGCTGGAATCGCACCTGGCCTTCCTGGCCTCGGTCGGTTCGGTATCGCCGTACATCGGCCTGCTGGGTACCGTGTGGGGCATCATGAACGCCTTCCGCGGCCTGGCCAATGTGCAGCAGGCAACCCTGGCCGCCGTCGCGCCCGGCATTGCCGAAGCGCTGATCGCCACCGCCATCGGCCTGTTCGCGGCGATTCCGGCGTTTGTCGCCTACAACCGCTTCTCGTACGACGTGGACCGCCTGGCGATCCGCTTTGAGAGCTTTGTGGAAGAGTTCTCCAACATCCTGCAACGTCAATCGCGTTAATCATCATGGGCTCCTCTTCCTCCGGTGGCATGCGCAGCGGCCGCACGCGCAAGCTGAAATCCGAAATCAACGTCGTGCCGTACATCGACGTGATGCTGGTGCTGCTGATTATCTTCATGGTGATGCCGTCGGCCAACGACCCGAGCGTGGTCGACCTGCCGAAGGCGGAAAAATCCACCAAGCCGCCAAGCGACTACGTGCAGATCGTCATCAAGACCAATGGCGCGCTGTCGATCGGCGTCAAGGGCAAGGACGAAGACGCGCCGGAAACCGCGCCGAACCGCGACGCGCTGGTCAAGAAACTGCGCGCCATCCATAACGACCATCCCGACTACCCGGTGCTGATCGCCGGCGACAAGGAAAGCAAGTACGACGACGTGATCCAGCTGATCTCGGAAGCGAAGAAGATGGGCATTAACCGGGTGGGCTTGTCCACCAAGTAAAACACAGTGCAAACGATGAAACCCGCAACCGCCGACGGTCCCTACAAGGTTCCGCGACAACACAATGGCCTTCGCTCCGGTCTGATGGCCGTGGCGATGCACGCCGTGTTGCTGCTGTTCCTGTGGGTGGGCGTGAGCTGGCAGAACAATGAACCGACCGAAGTCCAGGCCGAAATCTGGGACATGAAGGTGCAGGACGCCGCGCCACCGGCGCCACCGCCGGAACCGAAGCCCGAGCCGGAACCCCAACCTGAGCCGGAGCCGGTCAAGGCGCCGCCACCGCAACCGGTGCAGGCGCCGCCGGTGCCGAAGGAAGATCCGGAAATCGCGCTGGAACGCCTGAAGGCCAAGAAGAAAGAAGAAGACCGTCTGGAGAAGCTGGAACAGGCACGCCTGAAGAAAGAAGCCGACGAGAAACAGGCCAAGCTGGACGCCAAGAAAAAGGCCGACCAGAAGGCCAAGGAAGACAAGGAAAAGGCCGAGCAGGAAGAGAAGGACAAAGCGCTGGCCGCCGAGAAGGACAAGAAAAAAGCCGCCGCCGCCGAGAAACTGGCCAAGGAAAAAGCCGAGAAGGCCGACAAAGCCGCCAAGGACAAAGCCTTCGCCGCCGAGATGAGCCGCATTACCGGATCGGCCGCCAAAGGCACCACCGGCACGGCCGCACAATCGACCGGCGGCAAGGTTGATGGCGGTTATGCGTCCAAAATCCGGGCCAAGATCAAGAGCAATCTGGTCTACGGCTCGCAGGATGACAGCCTGGCCGCCAGCTACACGATTACCCAGCTGCCAACCGGGGAAATCATTGGTATCCGCAAGGTGAAAAGCAGCGGCTCGGCCGCCTACGACAACGCGATTGAAAACGCGATTAGCAAATCGTCACCACTACCAACAAAAAATGATGGTACGGTAGAGCGCGAAATTACCCTCGACTTCAAGCTGAAGGAAATGCACTGATATGAAAAAACTGAATATGCTCTACACCGGCCTGGTCATCGCCGCCACCATGGGCAGCGCACATGCCCAGATGCGGATCGAGATTTCCGGCGTCGGCAGCAACCAGATCCCGGTGGCGGTGGCCGGCTTCGCCAATGAAGGCGTGTCGCCACAGAAAATCTCCGAAATCATCAAGGCCGACCTGGAACGCAGCGGCGCCTTCAAGATCATCGACGCCGGCGTCATCAACGACGTCAACAACATCGACTACAGCGGCTGGAAAGCCAAAGGCGCCGATGCGCTGGTGGTCGGCACCGTCGACGCCCTGGCCGATGGCCGCTACGACGTCCGCTACAAGCTGCTGGACAACGTCAAGCAGACCAAGATCTCCAACCTGGACAAGGCCGTCACCGCCCAGTTCACCCGCTTGTCGGCCCACCTGATCGCCGACGACGTCTACTTCAAGCTGACCGGCATCAAGGGCGCGTTCTCTACCCGCATCGCCTACGTCAAGCAGGAAGGCCGTACCTACCAGCTGATGGTGGCCGACGCCGACGGCGAAAACGAACAGCTGGCGCTGCGCTCGAACGAGCCGATCATCTCGCCATCGTGGTCGCCGGACGGCACAAAGGTCGCCTACGTCTCGTTTGAACAGAAAAAGCCGGTGGTCTACGTGCAGAACCTGATCACCCGCGCGCGCACCGTGGTGGCCAACGAAAAAGGCAGCAACTCGGCGCCGGCCTGGGCCCCGAGCGGCAACAAGCTGGCGGTGGCGCTGTCGAAAGACGGCCACACGCAGATCTACACCGTCAACGCCGACGGCAGCAACCTGCGCCGCGCCTCCAACAGCCCTGGCATCGACACCGAACCGCAATGGTCGGCCGATGGCAACAGCATCTACTTCACCAGCGACCGCAGCGGCGGCCCGCAAATCTACCGCATGAACCCGGACGGCGGCGACGCCAAGCGCATCACCTTCGGCGGCGCCTACAACATCAGCCCGCGCATCTCGGCCGACGGCAAGACGCTGGCCTACATCTCGCGCCGCGACAACAACTTCCAGCTGTACGTGCTGGACCTGGCCAGCAGCCAGGAGTTGCGCCTGTCCGACACCACCAACGACGAATCGCCGAGCTTTGCGCCAAACGGCAAATACATCATGTACGCCACCCAGGCAGGCAGCCGCAAATCGCTGGCCGTGGTCTCGGTCGACGGTCGTGTCAAGCAACGCCTGACCACTCAGGCGGGCAATATCAAGGAGCCCACCTGGGGTCCGTTCATGCAGTAATTTTGTGTCACTACTAGGAGAATGATTATGCGTAAACTCAGCAGCTTAGCCTTTGCCATCACCACCGCCGCCATCCTCGCCGCTTGCTCGTCGACCCCGGTGAAAGAAACCGCGCCAGTACCAGTGGTTGAGCGTCCAGTCGACAAAGCAGTACAGCCACAAGCCGACACCCGCACCGTGGCGCCAGTGGAAACCAAATCGCTGGATCCGCTGGATGATCCAAAAGGCGTGCTGGCCAACCGCAGCGTCTACTTCGACTTCGACAGCTTCGTGGTGCGCGCCGATGGCAAGCCAGTGGTGGAAAACCACTCTGCCTACCTGGTCAAAAACAAAGCCCGCTCGATCCTGATCCAAGGTAACACCGATGAACGCGGTGGTTCCGAGTACAACCTGGCGCTGGGCCAGAAACGTGCGGAAGCCGTGCGCAAGTCCATGACCACCCTGGGCGTGCCGGAATCGCAGATCGAAGCCGTGTCGCTGGGTAAAGAAAAACCAAAAGCCGAAGGCCACAACGAAGAGGCATGGGCACAGAACCGTCGTGCTGACATCGTCTACAAGTAATCAAAAGCACTACCCTTTTGCCGGGTCACAGGCATAATACGGGGCGGCGCGCGGATTCAACCGCGCTCTGCCCCGTTTCCATTTAGATTAGTGTGAAAGCGCCCGACATGAAGAAACTGACCAAATCCGGCCTCAGCGCCGCCCTGCTGGCCGCGCTGACCTGGCTGCCGCTGCAAGCCCATGCCGGCCTGTTCGACGACGACGAAGCCCGCAAAGCCCTGCTCGACCTGCGCGCCAAGGTCGAAGCGATGCGCAGCGACCTGAACACCCGACTCGACACCAAATCCGACAAGTCCAGCACGCTGGACCTGGTCACTCAGAACGAGCAGCTGCAACAGCAGATCGCCCAGCTGCGCGGCCAGATCGAAGTGCTGGCCAACGACATCGCTAACGCCCAGAAGCGCCAGAAGGACTTCTACGTCGACCTCGACAGCCGCCTGCGCAAGCTGGAACCGCGCGAAGTGACCATCGACGGCAAGACCGCGCAGGTCGATCCGGGCGAGCAGCGTTCGTATGACGCCGCCAGCAAACTGTTCACCGCCGGCGACTACAAGGCGGCCGCCACCGCGCTGCAGGAGTTCGTCCAGCGCTATCCAGGCTCCAGCTACGCCCCGAACGCGCAGTACTGGCTGGGCAACTCCTACTTCGCCCAGCGCGACTGCAAGAGCGCCATCACGGCCCAGCTGGTGGTGCTGAAGAACTACCCGGACAGCCCGAAAGCGCCGGACGCCATGCTGAACATCGCCAGCTGCCAGACCGACCTGAAGGACAAGGCTGCCAAGAAGACACTGCAAGACCTGATCAAGCAGTATCCGGACTCGACTGCGGCAGAGACGGCGAAGCAGCGTCTCGGCGGCAAATAATTACCGCTGGGTATTTGACAGCTGGGTGACAGATCCTCTATAATCTCGCTTCTTTCGGGGGTCGTTAGCTCAGCTGGTAGAGCAGCGGACTTTTAATCCGTTGGTCGCAGGTTCGAATCCCGCACGGCCTACCATTCCGAAAGAACCTAGGTGAGAAGCCTATGGGTCGTTAGCTCAGCTGGTAGAGCAGCGGACTTTTAATCCGTTGGTCGCAGGTTCGAATCCCGCACGGCCTACCAAGAATTATCAAGGAAGCCCACGAATTTTGGTTCGTGGGCTTTTTTGTTTCTGGTCGCTCTCTGGTCAGTTGTGCGGCCAGGACGAACTTCCGCTCACAGGGCCGCGAGCACCTCGTCGGCTGTCAGTGACCGTGAGCCTACTAGATCGACTGCTTTCTCCAATTCAAGATGGCTGTATCTATTCGCCTCTCCCCGACGGGTCCCTGCCAATCCGTCCAGAAGTCTACCGTACCGCCATTTGGCTTCACCAACGGCTCATCGACGCGAATTCGACTCGGAAGCAAGCTGGCATCCCCTACAATCAGCGCTTCACCAGTATCGAGTGTTGGCAAAATATCGCTAAAACTACCTAAACTATCTGGCAGAAGCTTCTTAATCACGGCCTGATCATCGGCATTCGTAAGACGCATCGATATGAAATTACTGCACTGACTCAACATGGTCTTATTGACCTCTGATGGACGCTGGCTAATTACCAATAAGCTGACCCCATACTTTCGTCCTTCCTTAGCGATACGCTCGAAAATGCTAATAGAGATATCATCGCTTGCATCCGCATCCGAACGATTCGGAATATAGAGATGCGCCTCATCACAAAGAAGTGCGACGGGGTGGCGCAGGTCCGATGGAGTCCATTGCTGTATCGCAAAAGCCAACCTAGCTACGAGCGACACGATGAGCGGCAGGACATCCGAAGGAACTTCGGAAAAATCAATTATCTTTACACCTCCAGCGCCCTTCTCTGCCGTACTCCCAAAGATGGCGGCGGCGAGATGCGACAGCCAATCAAAATGCAGCGTATCAGCACCTCCCTGAAAGAGGAAACCTAATCGGCGGTCAGATATCTTATTCTCCAACCGGGCAATCATTCGGCTTAGCTTACCGTTAAACTCCCCCATTTTTTCTGAGCCAGCCTTAGCACCGGGAACCATCTCATTATTTATCGCCTCCAAAGAAGCCAATAAGGCATCCACGGCAAACGGAACAGGACTATCGATAGTAAAGTCGGCTAATAATTCCTTGTGATCACCAGCAGTGAGGTATGCGGTCTTCGCGTTGTTGACTTCACGCGACATTAGCATCGCCTGATTCGGTGCATTTTGATCACTTCTATCCACGAAAAGAGCAACTAGCGCTTCATAGGACAAAAGCCAATAAGGAAGATATATAACTCCATCTGCAAGCGTCTTCTTGGCAACAATGTTGATTTGCATCCAAAACTGACCCACTTTGCCGCATAATTTGCACACGAAACTGACCCACGTTTAATTCACAATCCTACTCATGACATTGAGTGGGGAATTGGAGTGATCGACGTGGCATTACT
>NZ_WWCT01000041.1 GCF_009857605.1 Duganella levis
TCAGTTCGGCCACCGCCCCCAGCATGGCGCGCGCGGCGTCCAGCGCCAGGTCGGCGTGGTCGGCGTTGGGCAGCGGCGCGCCCCAGAAACAGACCATGCCGTCGCCGGTGTACTTGTCCAGTGTGCCGCCCAGCGCAAGCGCCGGACGGGTCAGGCAATCGAGGAAGCTGGTGGTCAGTTGCGCCGCCTGCTCGACCGGCAGGGCGGCGACATGGCTGGTGTAACCTTCCATATCGGCAATCAGGGTGGTGACTTCGCAGCGGCGCGGCGCCAGCGGGTCTTGCAGATTACTGCGCAGTAATTCGTCCACCACCTCGCCGGCCACGTACTGGCGCAGGGTGTCGAGCAGGCGCCGCGAGCGCTGTTGCGCCAGCTGCCAGTGGAACGGCACGGCCACCACCAGCAGGAACAGCAGGGACAGCAGCGGCGTCGCCGGGCTGAAGCGGTCGTCGTGCGGCACCAGGCCGTGGGCCAGCGGCAGCCACAGCAGGGCGCCGCCCAGCAGCACGCCGATGTTGGCGGCGGCCGTGCGGCGCGGCAGCATCCACCCGGCCAGCAAGGTCAGCAGCAGGCAATAGGCCATGGCGATCGCTTGTCCGGGCCAGGGCGCGGGCGCCAGCCCGGCCTGCTCGTCGAGCAGGCCGCTCAGCATCGAGGCATGCACCATCAGGCCGGCGCTGAGCGCGCCCAGCGGCGTGGCCACGCGGTCGCCGATGCTGAGCGCGGATGAACCGATCAGCACCAGCCGGTTGGCGATCAGGTCGGCCGGCACGCGCTGGTCGAGCAGGTCGGCGGCGCGCGCCACGCTGTAGGCTTCCCAGGCGCGGCGGTAGGGAATGCGCACCGCGCCATACTCGCGCAGCGCCAGCCTGGCGCCGTCGCCGCAGCAATCGAGCAGCGCGCGCGACAAGGTGGGGTATTGCTGCCCCTGGTACTGGCTGTACATGGGCACCCGGCGCAGCACGCCATCCGTATCGGGGGTGACGCCGATGGCGCCGAAGTGGGCCGAGTGCGCCAGGCCGGCGTGATTGGCCAGGTAGCCGGTGGCCGGCACGCCGTCCCGTCCGGGCAGGCCGCCGGCCAGCACGCCGCCGCGCAGCGCCTCGTCGCGCTGGCCGAAGTCGAACAACTGAGCCAGCACCAGCGGCGCGTGGCGTGCCAGCATGGCCATGCGCGCGTCGCCTGCGGCGTCGGCCGGTTTTTCCTGCAGGATGTCGAGCGCCACGCCGCGCGCGCCACCCATCATCAGCAACTCCACCATTTCCGCGATGCGGCCACGGCTCCACGGCCAGGGATAGCGCGCCAGGCTGGCCTCGTCGATATCGACCAGCAGCACGCGGGTTTCCGGCTGATGGCTGGCGTGCAGCGACAGCGAGCGGTCGCGCAGCCAGTTGTCGATGCGTTGCACGTTGCCGCCGTACCACTGCCCCCAGGCAGTGATGAGCAGCGCCGCCAGCAGGATACAGCCGCGCGCGGTAGCGATAGATGAAAAGGGAATGCGCAAGTGCCGTGCTTCTTATCAACAGACCGGGCGCCAGTGCGGCCGGAAATGGGTCGGGTCGGAATAAAATGGGGCAAGTATAGCGTTTTGTTTCTATGAGGAATAGAGTTGCTTATATTTTTAATATCCCGATTACGCTGTTTGCCGCAGCTGTGGCGCGACCGTCGCTCAATTTGTATCCAATTGAAAGAATGTGACACTAGTCACATACTTTGACCGAGGATAGCGGAAAATGCAGGCTGAGGGAGAAACTATTCTATGTACACGCATTTCAAATCCATCTGGGCCGGCGGACTGCTGGCGGCCTTCGCCTTGCTGGCGCCGGCTGCCTGGGCGGGGCAGGCCGGCACGGTGGTGTTTGTTGCCGGCGACGCCAAACTGGCCGCGCGTCCGGCCGTCCTGGATGTGGCGGTGCAGGAGGGCGATGAACTGGCCACCGGCGCCGACGGCTACATCTATATAAAGACCGTGGACCAGGGCTTTCTGGTGTTGCGCCCGAATAGTAAGGCGCGCATCGTCGCCTACCACATCGACAACGCCAACCCGGCCAACACCCGCGTCAAGCTGGAGTTGCTGCAGGGCGTGGCGCGCAGTATTTCCGGCGTTGGCGTCAAGCAGGCGCGTCAGAATTTCCGCTTCAACACGCCGGTGGCGGCCATCGGCGTGCGCGGCACCGATTTCGTGGTCTATACCGACCAGCAGACATCGCGCGTTACCGTGGTGTCGGGCGGGGTGGTGGTCAGCGGCTTCAGCGGCGCTTGCGGCCCCGAGGGCGGCGGCCCGTGCGAGGGCGGCGCCAGTCGCGAACTGTTTGCCGGCCAGGCAGGCCTGATGCTGCAGGTGCAGCGCGGCCAGAATATGCCGCAATTGCTGCGCAGTCCGGCGATGTCGCCGGCCGATCAGGGCACGCCGGCGCGTCCGGACGAGCCGGTAGGCAAGGTGGGCGGCAGTGGTGTTACTGACGTCAGCCTGGATGCGCAGAAAACCACCACCGTGCTGAATAACAGCCGGGCGCTGGGCCAGCAGACCAATCCGCCACCGGCGGTGGCGCCGCCGGTCGTGGTGGCGCCACCGCCGGTGGTCGAGCAGTCGCCGCCGCCGGTGGTGACGCCGGACCCGCCGGTGATCACGCCGCAACCACCGGTAGTGGTCACGCCGGACCCGCCGGTGACCACGCCGGTGACCCCGCCAGTGACCCCGGTGACCCCGCCGGTGACCACCCCGGACCGCAAGGAAGTGGTGTGGGGGCGCTATCAGGACATCGCTGGCGGCATCGCCGATGCGGCGGTGCAGGCCAAGCTCGATAGCGGCGCCTATAGCGCACAGAATTTTGTCGGCGTCTATCAGATTGCCCGGCTGAAGGACACCGCCTACGTGGCGCCGCGCGAAGGTACGGCCTCGTTCGTGCTGGCCAGCAGCGACGCCATTCTGCAACGGACCGGCGCCGACGCCGTGCAGGCGGCAGTGCAGGATGCTCACCTCGATGTGAATTTCAGCACCAAGACCTTTAATACCGGCCTGACCGTGGTGGGCGATGGTCTGCGGGTGCCGGTGACCATCAACGGCACCGTGACCAAGCTGGGCGAAATGGTCAACACGACGCTGTCGGATTCGAAAATCCGCGGCTACCTGGGCGGCGCCAATGCCGCAGAAGCCGCTTATATCTTCCAGTATAAAACCCTGGGCGTGATGGTGAATGGCGCCACCACTTGGGGGCGCTGACCGGCAAGGCTGGCGCACTGCGGCACGAAAGGCAATATTGTTACGACAGTATTGCCTTTTTTGTTTTGTGACGCCGCTTATGATATAAAGAGCGCCGGATGGGAATTGTTGTCCAGGCAGGTGTGATAATTGGTGAATATTTACGTATTTGCATAGATATTCAGCAGTTCATTTACAAATTGTTGCAACTTTCGACGAAAAGAAAATGATTTGTGACGCCCGTCACAACATTAGTTTCTCTGTGTGGCAATATACTCCCACCTTCTGCAAATAAAGTTCAATTCATGCGCGAAGTATGTGCTGAACAGCGGAATTTCTGGTTTAAACCAAAATCTTTTTAAGGAATTATCATCATGGCGGCAGCTGATTACGCAGCAGTAGTACAACAACTGTATGTCTCCTATTTTGGTCGTCCTGCTGACTACTATGGTCTGCAGAACTTCGAAGCTCAACTGGTAGCGGTTGGCGCGCCGACCGACGTGGCAAGCCTGAATTCGGCTGCACAAGCTGCATCGGCCACTTCGCCACTGGGCCAACTGATCAACAGCTTCAGCAGCTCGCCAGAAGCGGTTGCCCTGTACGGCACCGGCACCGACATCCTGAGCATTTCGAAGTTCGTCAACGCGATCTACAACAACGTTCTGAACCGTGACGCCGACAACGAAGGCGGCCAGTTCTGGATCAACGCTATCGCCAGCGGTGAACTGAGCAAGGCTAACGCTGCTCTGGCAATCTCCGCCGCAGCTGCCGCCAACACCTCGGGCACCACCCTGGGCGCGCAAGACCAGATCGCCATCAACAACAAAGTTGCTATCGCTGGCAACTTCACCGATGCACTGGACACCATCCCTAAAATCAACTCGTACGCAGGCGACACCGCTGCTGCAGCTGGCCGCGAACTGGTACACGGCGTTGACGCCAGCACCAACCTGACCGCTTACCAGACCAACGTGGCTAACACCGTCACCGGCCTGATCCCAGTCGTCATCGTCAATACCGTCCTGACCACCAGCACCGATACCTTCGTCGGCACTTCGGCCAACGACAACATCACCGCTAGCCTGGGCGGCACCGACCCAACCCTGACCGCGTTCGACTCGATCGACGGCGGCACCGGTGTCAACACCCTGAGCATCAACGACTTCAACACCAGCGGCACCACCGATGTACTGGCTGGCGTGACCATCAAGAACATTCAGAACCTGAACGTTCAGTCGCAAACCGCTGTCACCCTGGACACTTCGGCCATCGCTGGCGTGGCCAAGGTTTCCGTATCGGCTACCGGCGCTGAAACCCTGGCCGCCGCTGCGACCACCGCGATTCAGACCAACGTACTGAGCACCGCTGGCAACACCGTGTCGGTAAAAGGCGGTTCGTCGATCACCGCTAACGTTGCTGGCGTAACCACCGGCGGCGCTGTGAACATCGGCACCGCAGCTACTGCTGGCGCAATCGCTGTGACCGTTGCGGATGCGAACACCGGTTCGGCCAACGTCACCGGCAGCACCATCACCGTCACTGGCGGCACCACCGTCAACGTGACCCAAAACATCGCTGCTGCTACCTCGACCACCGGCACCGGCGTTGCAGGTACCGCTTTCACCGCAACCGGTGGCAACATCGTTGTTAACGGCGGCGCTGCTACCACCGCAGTCACCGTGAACCAGACCGCTGCTGTTGCCGCTGTTGCTGGTAACTCGGGCGCTGCTGCTGTGACCGAATCGGCTGTTGTGACCTGGCAAGGCTTCGGCACCGCCGCTGTTGGTTCGCAGACTATTGGCGGCCTGACCGTTACCTCCGACGGTTCCGGTACCTTCACCGCTACGCAGGTTGCTACCGTTGCAAATGGCGGCAGCGTTACTGGCCTGAGCATCACCTCCCCGGTTTCGGGCTGGACCGTTACCGCTGGCAGTACCGCTACCACCAGCGTGTTCACCAGCACCACCGCTGCTACCAACGTGGCTAACGTTGACGTTGGCGCGACTTCGACCGGTAGTGGTGCCACCCCAACCGCACTGACCACCCAAGGTGCCGCTGCTGTTGCTGCCGTGACCGCTGTTGGCGGTATCGCTGACGGTGCTGTCACCATCAGCGACGTGAACTCGGCCAACACCGATGGCACCAAAGTCAACACCATCGCTTCGGTAACCCTGAGCAACTACAACGGCGCAACCATCAACACCAGCGCGCTGACCAACCTGTCGCTGACTGGCGGCGCCGGCACCGTGACCGTGACCGACAACCTGGCCACCACCAAAGCCACCACCCTGGCGCTGGCTGTGAACGGCGTTTCGGGCTCCTTGGTTGACTCGAAAGTTCAAACCCTGAACATCACCTCGAGCGGCGCCAAATCGGCTCTGAACGTGAACGGCGCCGCTGTTAAAGCCGTGAGCGTTGCAGGCGACAAAGCGCTGGATCTGACCGGCTCGACCCTGGCTGCTGCTACCGCCTTCACCTCCAGCAACACCGCTGGCGTGACCGTGGCGCTGAACGCCGCTGAAACCGGTTCGTTCACCGCTGGTAACAACATCGTGACCGTGGCTGCTGCTGCAACCAAAAACATCACCTTCGGCGCCGGCGACGACACCGTCATCGTGACCACCCTGAACGGTGCAGCAATCAACGGCGGCGCAGGTAACAACACCCTGCAAATGGCTGGCAGCGATGCAGTCAACGCTTCGGGCGTAGCGCAGTTCGGCGCAGCTTTCACTGGCTTCAACCGTCTGGCCATCACGGCACCAGTTGCTGGCAGCACCATCGCTGCTGACGCACTGGGCAACTTCAACTACGTTACCACCGGCGGCGCAACCGGTGGTGGTCTGGCCATCACCGGTCTGACCTCGGGCGCGACCCTGGCCCTGACCAGCGCTGGTACTGCTTACAACGCTGGCTTGACCGGCGCGCTGGCTGGCACCGCTGACGTGCTGAACGTGCGTGTATCGGCTAGCACCGGCACCGCTTTCGGTTCGGTTACCGCAGCTAACGTTGAAACCATCAACGTTACCTCGACCGACTCGTCGAGCAGCCCAGCTGGCACCGTGGCACACTCGCTGAGCATCCTCGGCAGCGACGTTAAAGCCATCACCGTGGCGGGCACCGCCCACACCACCGTGGTTGCCGCTTCGACCGCGCTGACCTCGTTCGACGCTTCGGCTCTGACCGTTGCTGGTTCGGGCGCTGCCAACACCGGCATCACCTTCACCACCGGCGTTCTGACCACTGCAGCCACCATCAAGGGTTCGGCTAACGGCGGTGACGTGATCGATGCTCACCTGTCGACCAAAGCTGTCACCATCACCGAAATCAAGGGCACCAACAGCATCACCGGTAGCGCAACGGTAGCTAGCACCCTGACCGGCGGCACTGGCAACGACACCATCGTTGGCGGTTCGGGCAAAGACGTTATCGTTGGCGGTGGCGGTGCTGACAAGATCACTGGCGGCGCAGGTGCCGACTCGATCACCATCAGCGGCAACACCTCGACCATCGTTCAGAACCTGAACGATTCGGGTGTCAACGCTACGCTGAACACCGCGACCAGCGAACTGACCGCAACCTTCGACGTGATCAAAGGCGTTACCGCTGGCACCAAGATCGACCTGAGCAGCATCGCTGGCCTGACCATCGCTGCTGCCGATCTGTCGGCAACCAACCTGGCAGGCGTTAATGGTCACGTTGTGTTCGCTTCCGGTACCTACGATGCGGCCAACGGCATCTTCGCCTACGGCGCAGCTGGCGCTGACACCGTTGTGACTTACGACAACGGCACCACCGGTGCTGGTGGCGTTCACATTTTCGAGTCGATCGTTCTGGTTGGCTACCACGCTGGTTCGACCACCGCCTTCGGCACCGGCGCTAGCGCTGGTATCGTAACCCTGGCCTAATCGTCCAGCTGCCCGGAGGAAGGGGCTCCTTCCTCCTGCACAAAAGCCAGGCCTCGTGCCTGGCTTTTTATTTCTCGCACGGTTCCCCGCCGCGCGGCAATAAGCGCAAAATAGCGCTTGCCTTGTTGTTCCCTACGACACTAAAGTGTAAAAAATGTGATACAGGTCACATTTTTTAGTGTTTTTGCGCGATAATCTCCTCGTTCTATAAGCTGTCTACGCTTTTCCCAATAACGAAGGCCTGCGGCATCCGTCGGCGTAGCAGTTATCCCGTATCGCTCAAGCACATTATGAAAACTACACTATCCAATTCCAAGAATGAGATCGCAGAGGTTCTGCGGACGTTCAAATCGACTTTTGTCACGGTCGGTACGTTCAGCGCAATCAGCAACCTGCTGATGCTGGTGCCTTCGTTGTACATGTTGCAGGTGTACGACCGCGTGCTGGCCAGCCGCAACGAGCTGACGCTGATGATGCTGACCCTGATGATGCTGGGCGGTTACCTGATGATGGGCGCGCTGGAGCTGATCCGCAGCTACGTGCTGATCCGCGTCGGCGCCCGGTTCGACATGGCGCTGAACAAGCGCGTCTACACCGCCGCCTTCGAACAAAACCTGCGCCGCAGCGGCGGCAACGCCGGCCAGGCCTTGCAGGATCTGACCAATGTGCGCCAGTTCCTGACCGGCAGCGCGCTGTTCGCCTTTTTCGACGCGCCATGGTTCCCGGTCTACCTGATCGTCATCTTTGTGTTCGAGCCTTCGCTGGGCCTGTTCGCGCTGTGCGGCACGGTGCTGCTGGTGATCCTGGCTTACGTCAATGAGCGCGTCTCGCACAAGCCGCTGGCTGAAGCCAACAATACCTCGATTGTCGCCACCACCCTGGCCACCAACAATCTGCGCAATGCCGAAGTGATCGAGTCGATGGGCATGCTGCCCAACCTGATGAACCGCTGGTTCAAGGTGCATGGCCTGTTCCTGCGCCTGCAGGCGGAAGCCAGTGAAAAAGCCGGCCTGGTCGGCGCCGTCACCAAGTTCGTGCAGGTATCGCTGCAATCCCTGGTGCTCGGTTTTGGCGCGCTGCTGGTCCTGGAAAACAAGATTACCGCCGGCATGATGATTGCGGCGTCGATCCTGGTCGGCCGCGCGCTGGCGCCAGTACAGCAGGTGATCGCCGTATGGAAGTCGTTTGCCAATACCCGTAGCGCCTACGAGCGCCTGACCAAGCTGCTGGAAAATAATCCCCAGCGCGACGCCGGCATGGAATTGCCTAAACCGAACGGCAACGTGGCCGTGGAAAGCGTGACTGCCGCGCCACCAGGCGCGCAGGTGGCGGTATTGAAAAATGTATCGTTTGCGATCCAGTCCGGCGACGTGCTGGGCGTGGTGGGGCCGAGCGGCTCCGGCAAGTCGACGCTGGCCCGCCTGCTGGTCGGCATCTGGCCGGCGGCCATGGGCAAGGTGCGTCTGGATGGCGCCGACATTTACCAGTGGAACAAGGCTGAACTGGGGCCGAATCTGGGCTATCTGCCGCAGGATATCGAACTGTTCGCCGGCACGGTGAGCGAAAACATCGCCCGCTTTGGCGACATCGATGCGGAAAAAGTGGTGTTGGCGGCCAAGCGCGCCGGCGTCCACGACATGATTTTGCACCTGCCCAAGGGTTACGACACCCCGCTGGGCGACGGCGGCGCCGGCCTGTCCGGTGGCCAGCGTCAGCGTCTGGGCCTGGCGCGCGCCATGTACGGCGACCCGGCCGTGATCGTGCTGGACGAACCGAATTCCAACCTGGATGATGTGGGCGAACAGGCGCTGGTGCAGGCGGTAGCCGACCTGCGCGCACGCGGCAAAACCATCGTGCTGATTACCCACCGTACCAATGCGATTGCCGTCACGAACAAGCTGTTGATTTTGCGCGATGGCGTGGTGGCCGCGTTCGGCGAAACCAACCAGGTGCTGGCCGCGCTGAACGAAGCGAACCAGAAACAGGCTATGCAAGCCCAACAAATGGCGCAGCAGCAGGCTGCCCAGCAAGCACAGGCGCAAGCCCAGGCCCAAGCGCATGCCGACGCCAAGGCGCAGGAACTGGCCCAGGCCGCGCTCGCCGCTCAGGCGCAAGCACAGGCCGCTGCGGCAAAAGAGGAATAATCATGGCAAATATCGTTAATTCAAAAGAAGTCGTCGCTACCGACGTCATCACCCACGACGTGACCTCCTTCGACGTCGAGACCGACTCGCGCCAATACGCCCGGGTGGGCTGGGCCATCGTGCTGGTCGGCTTCCTCGGCTTTGTTGCCTGGGCCACCTTCGCGCCGCTCGACAAGGGTGTGCCGATGAGCGGCACGGTGGTCAAGGAGTCCAACCGCAAGGCGGTGCAATACCTGCAGACCGGTATCGTGCAGGACATCCTGGTCAAGGATGGCGATGTGGTGAAAAAGGGCCAGGTGCTGGTGCGCATGAACAATGTACAGGTGAAATCCGCGCTGGACATCACGCAGGTCCAGTTCGTTAGCGCGCGCGCTGCGGAAGCCCGCCTGCTGGCGGAACTGGCCGGGCAGCATGTCGTCAGTACGCCGGCCTCCCTGAAGGAATACCAGAACACGCCGGAAGTCGTCGAAGCCATGACTCTGCAGAACAAGCTGTTGCAAGCGCGCCAGGGCTCGCTGCAAAGCGAACTGGCCGGGGCCGATGAAAACATCGCCGGCCTGAAGCTGCAGATCACCGGCCTGGAACAGTCGCGCGACAACAAGAAGGATCAGCTGAGCACGTTCAAGGAACAGCTGGACAACTCGCGCGAACTGGCCAAGGAAGGCTATCTGGCGCGCAACCGCCTGCTGGAACTGGAACGTAATTATTCGCAGGTCAACGGCGCGGTCGCCGAGGACGTCGGCAATATCGGCCGCGCCCAGCGCCAGATCGCCGAGCTGCAGGCGCGCAAGACGCAGCGTCTGCAGGACTATCAAAAAGAAGTGCGCACCCTGCTGTCGGATACGCAGAAGGAAGGCGATGCGCTGGACGGCCGCCTGAGCGCGCAGAAATTTGATGTCGCCAATGTGGAAGTCCGCTCGCCGGTGGATGGCACGGTGGTCGGTTCGAATGTGTTCACCCGTGGCGGCGTGGTCGGCGCCGGCGCCAAGATGATGGAAATCGTGCCGTCCGAGGATGCGCTGGTGGTGGAAGGCGAATTGCCGGTCAATCTGATCGACAAAGTGCGGGTCGGCATGCCGGCCGAACTGATTTTCTCGGCCTTCAACTCCAACCGCACGCCGCATATCCCTGGCACGGTGATCCAGGTCTCGGCCGACCGTTCGGTGGAAGAGCGCACCGGCCAGCCTTACTACAAGGTGCGCGCCCGCGTGTCGCCGGAAGGCAGCAAGCTGATCGCCGCCAAGAAGCTGGATATCCAGCCGGGCATGCCGGCGGAGCTGTTCATCAAGACGGGCGAGCGCACCATGATGAATTACTTGATGAAACCGGTGTTTGACCGCGCCAAAACCTCGATGACGGAGGATTGAGCATGGCCACCCTGAAACTTCGCCCGCGCCTGTTGGCGGGCGTGGCGCTCATGGGCGCCGCGCTCTCGCTGACTAGCCAGGGTGCGCAGGCGGTGACGCTGGTGCAGGCCTATCAAATGGCGCTGCAAAACGACCCGACCTACCGCGCGGCTTTCTATGCCAATGAAGGCTCCAAGGAAAATGCCAAACTGGGCCTGTCCAACCTGCTGCCCAACCTGAGCGGCAGCTGGAGCGGCAGCCAGAACCGCGATACGATCACCGATCGCAGTTTTGCCAGCAATGGCTTGACGGTGCCGCGCGACTTCATTTCGCGTTCCGCCACCTTGCAGCTGCGCCAGTCGTTATTCAATCTGGATGGCTGGGCGCGTTACAAGCAGGGCAAGGCCCAGACCAAATACGGCCAGGCCCTGTTCGAGAGCCAGCAGCAGGAAGTGATTTACCGCGTGGTCAGCGCCTATCTGGATGTGCTGTACAAGCAGGAACTGCTGGCCCTGTCCCAGGTCGAGCGCGAACTGTACGCCGAGCAGCGCAAGGTCAACGACCGCCTGTTCGAAAAAGGCGAGGGCACCAAGACCGATATGCTGGAAACCCAGGCGCGCCTGGACGTGGCGGACGCCGTGCTGCTGGAGGCGCAGGATAGTCTGACCGTATCGCGCGAGACGCTGGGCACGGTGATCGGCGGCGAGGTTGGCGAGGTACAGCAGCTGATGCCGGACTTCCGCGTCCGTCCGTCGGACGGCCAGCCTTTCGATTACTGGAAAAAAGTCGCCATCGATACCAACCCGGACATCAAGACGCTGCAGTACGGCGTTGAGATCGCCGAACAGGAAGTGCTCAAGCAGTACGCCGGCCATGCGCCGCGCGTGGACATCGTCGGCACCTACGGCAAGACTTCCTCGGATTCGATCACGACCTTCCAGGAAGACCAGAAGATCCGCAGCATCGGCTTCCAGGTTAACATCCCGCTGTATTCCGGCGGCCAGGTGTCGGCCTCGGCACGCCAGGCGGTGGCTTCGCGCGAGAAGGCCAAGCAAGACTTACAGGCGCAGATCGACAAGATCGTGCTGGAGTTGCGCAAGGATTACAGCGTGATGGCCAGCAGCGTGAAGCGGGTGGATGCGCTGATGAAATCGGTGGCGTCGTCGGAAACCTTGATCGTGGCCACCGAACAGAGCATCAAGGGCGGTGTGCGCATCAACCTGGACGCCCTGAACGCCAAGCAGCAGTTGTATGCGGCCAAGCGCGACCTGGCGCAGGCGCGTTTCAATTACCTGCTGACCTCGCTGCGCATGCACGCTTCGGTGGGGACGCTGGGTGAAAACGATGTGCGCGAAATGGCCGCCTATTTCCGGTAAGGACAGCATGGACGACGAAATAGAAGTCACTGTCGACGGCATCACCTACAAGCTCAGCGAACTGGGCGACGAAGCCAGGGAGCAGGTGACCAGCCTGCAATTCGTCGAAGCGCAGATCACCGAGCTGAACGCCAAACTGGCGGTCTACCAGACCGCACGCAACGCCTACCAGGCTGCCTTGCAGCAACTGGTGCCGCGTTTGAAGCAATAAGAAAAAACCTCGCCGCAGCGAGGTTTTTTTTGCGTGGCGCCAGCCTATTTGCCGTAGCAGGCCGGGCAGGATTTCTCGTAGACGTATTCCGGCGCCAGTTGCTGGCGCGGGGTGACCACGGCGCGGCAGACGAAGCATTGCACGGTTTCGGTCGGTTGCAGCTGCGGGTTGAGCGCGGTGCGGTAGTCGAACACGAAGCAGTCGCCGCTGTAGTGGGCGCCGCCGACTTCCTCGAAATACTTGAGGATGCCGCCTTCCAGCTGGTAGACGTTGTCGTAGCCGATGTTCTGCATCTGGATCGCGGCTTTTTCGCAGCGGATGCCGCCGGTGCAGAAGGTGACCACGGTCTTGCCGGCAAAATCGTCCTTGTGGGCGGCAATCAGGTCCGGGAATTCGGTGAACTTCTTGATGCGGTAGTCGACCGTGTTGTCGAAGGTGCCGACGTCCACCTCGAAATCGTTGCGGGTATCGACCATCACCACCGGCTTGCCGTTGTCGTCGACGCCGTTGTCCAGCCAGCGCTTGAGCGTGTGCGCTTCGACGAACGGTGCGCGGCCGTCCTCTGGCTTGATCAGCGGCATGCGCATGGTGATGATTTCTTTTTTGATCTTGACCAGCATGCGCTTGTGCGACTGTTCGGCCGACAGGCTTTCCTTGACTTCCAGGTCGGCGAAGCGGGTGTCGCTGCGGACCCACGCCAGGAACTCGTCAATATTGCCGCGCGGGCCGGACAGGAACATATTGATCCCTTCCGGCGTCAACAGGATGGTGCCTTTCAGGTCCAGGCGGGTGCAGATGTCCTGGTACTGCGGGCGCATCGCCTCGGTGTCGTCGAAGGTGATGAATTTGTAGGCGGCGATGTTGACGTGCTGGGCAGCGCCAGCATGCGCTTCAGCTTGTAAAGCAGTATTAGCTTGCATGATGGTGGAGGAAAAAAGGGAAAGGCGACATTATACGCCCATCCGGCTCTGCGGATCCGGCCGCTGCGGTAAAATAGGGGGTTATTGAACCAGCCTTGAGTCGTATATGAATATGGTAGCAAATGAACAAGCAGTAGCCGGCAGTGCCGTGGCGCCGGTGGGACCGTCTTTTGTCCATTTGCGCGTCCATTCGGAGTATTCCATCGTTGACGGGCTGGTGCGAATCGACGACCTGATCAAGCAGGCCGTCAAGGACAAGCAGGGCGCGCTCGCCGTGACCGACCTGGCCAATATGTTCGGCATGGTCAAGTTCTACAAGGCGGCGCGCGGCAAGGGCATCAAGCCGGTGGTCGGCGTCGATGTCTGGATCACCAATGACGACAACCGCGAAAAGCCATCGCGCCTGATGCTGCTGGCCAAGAACCGCATGGGCTATCTGCAGCTGTGCGAGCTGCTGTCGCAAGCCTGGCTGACCAACCAATACAAGGGCCGCGCCGAGATCCGCACCGAGTGGCTGCAGGAACTGACCTCCAAGACCTATGCGCTGCTGCCTGACGATAGTCCGGCCAACGGCCTGATCGTGCTGTCCGGCGCCCATTTCGGCGACATCGGCACCGCCATCGAAAACGGCAACCCGGCGCTGGCCGAAGCCAATGCGCAGAAGTGGGCTGCGCTGTTCCCCGGCCATTTCTACATCGAGATCCAGCGTGCCGGCCAGGCCAACCAGGAGATGCAGGTGCGCCATTCGGTGGCGCTGGCGTCCAAGCTGGGCCTGCCGGTGGTGGCGACCCATCCGGTGCAGTTCGTCAGCAAGGACGAGTACATCGCCCACGAGGCGCGTATCTGTATCGCCGAGGGCGAGATGCTGGCCAACGCCAAGCGCGTGCGCAAGTTCAATGAGCAGATGCGCTTCCTGACGCAGGCCGAGATGGCGCAGCTGTTCCATGACCTGCCGGCCGCCTTGCAGAACTCGGTGGAAATCGCCAAGCGCTGCAATCTGACGCTGACCCTGGGCAAGCCGCAGTTGCCGAACTTCCCGACGCCGGGCATGACCATCGACGATTTCCTGCGCGCCGAAACCAAGAAGGGCCTGGAAGAGCGGCTGGAGCAGCTGTATCCAGACCCGGTCAAGCGCGAGGCCAACCGCCAGCGCTACGAGGAACGGCTGGAGTTCGAGAACAACACCATCATCAACATGAAGTTTCCCGGCTACTTCCTGATCGTGGCCGAGTTTATTCAGTGGGGCAAGAACAACGATGTGCCGATCGGTCCCGGCCGGGGTTCGGGCGCCGGTTCGCTGGTGGCGTATGCGCTGAAGATTACCGATCTGGACCCGCTGAAGTACAACCTGCTGTTCGAGCGTTTCCTGAACCCTGAGCGGGTTTCGATGCCCGACTTCGATATTGACTTCTGCCAGGAAAAGCGCGAGCTGGTGATCCAGCACGTGAAAGATCTGTACGGCCGCGATGCGGTGTCGCAGATCGCCACCTTCGGTACCATGGCGGCCAAGGGCGCGATCCGCGACGTCGGCCGCGTGATGGACTTCGGCTACAACTTCTGCGACGGCGTCTCCAAGCTGATTCCGTTCAAGCCGGGCAAGCCGGTGTCGATTGCCGAGGCGATCGAGGAAGAGCCGATGCTGAAGGAGCGCCAGCAGAACGAGGAAGAAGTGGCGCAGCTGCTGGACCTGGCGCAACAGGTCGAAGGCATCACCCGTAACATTGGCATGCACGCCGGTGGCGTGCTGATCGCGCCGGGCAAGCTGACCGATTTCTGCCCGCTGTACACGCAGGGCGGCGACGGCGGCGTGGTGTCGCAGTACGACAAGGACGACGTTGAAGCGGTCGGCCTGGTGAAGTTCGACTTTTTGGGTCTGACGACCCTGACCATTCTCGACCGCGCGGTGCGCTACATCAAGGCGCTCGACCCGGAGGAATCCGAGTTCGATCTGTCCAAGCTGCCGCTCAACGACCGTCCATCGTACGATCTGCTGACCAAGGCCAAGACGGTCGCGGTATTCCAGCTGGAGTCGCGCGGCATGCAGGGCATGCTGAAGGATGCGCGTCCTGACCGCTTCGAGGACATTATCGCGCTGGTGGCGCTGTACCGTCCGGGTCCGATGGACCTGATCCCGGACTTCTGCAAGCGCAAGCACGGCGAAAAATTCGATTATCCCGATCCGCGCACCGAATCGATTCTGTCCGAAACCTACGGCATCATGGTGTACCAGGAGCAGGTGATGCAGATGGCGCAGATCGTCGGCGGCTACTCGCTGGGCGGCGCCGACATGCTGCGCCGCGCGATGGGTAAGAAAAAAGCCGAGGAGATGGCTGAGCACCGCGAGATCTTCCGCGCCGGCGCCGCCAAGGATGGCCTGACCACGCAAAAGGCCGACGAGATCTTCGACTTGATGGAGAAGTTCGCCGGCTACGGCTTCAATAAATCGCACGCCGCCGCCTACGCGCTGCTGTCGTATCACACGGCCTACCTGAAAGCGCACCATCCGGCCGCCTTCATGGCAGCCAATATGTCGCTGGCGATGGAGGACACCGAGAAGGTCAAGATCCTGGTCGAGGATTCGATCGACATCTGCGGCCTGACCATCCTGCCGCCGGACATCAACAAGTCCGACTTCCGTTTCATGCCGGACGGCCCGGCGCCGTCGGTCACCGGCAAGAAGGTCACGCAGATCCGCTACGGCCTGGGCGCCTGCAAGGGCGCGGGACAGAACGCGATCGAGGCGATCATCGCCGCGCGCAATGCCGACGGTCCGTTCACCAGCCTGTTCGATTTCTGCAAGCGCGTCGACAAGAAGCAGATCAACCGCCGCACCATCGAATCGCTGATCCGCGCCGGTGCCTTCGACTGCCTGGGCGTCGACCGCGCCGTGCTGCTGGCCTCGGTCAGCTTCGCGATGGAATATGCCGACCAGCAGGCCAAGTCGGCCAACCAGGTCAGCCTGTTTGGTGGCGACGACAGCGACCTCGAACCGCCGCCGGATTACGTCAAGGCCACGCCCTTCACCGACCGCCAGCGGCTGGCCGAGGAAAAGATGGCGCTGGGCTTCTACCTGTCCGGCCACATGTTCGATTCGTTCGCGCCGGAAGCGCGGCGCTTCTCGCGCACCAAGCTGGCCGACCTGGAACCGTCACGCGATCCGCGCATGCTGTGCGGCGTCATCACCGGCATCCGTCCGCAGATGACGCAGCGCGGCAAGCTGCTGATCGTCACGCTGGACGACAAGAGCGCGGTGGTGGAAGTGACCGTGTATGCCGAGGTGTTCGAGGAACACAAGCACATGTTCAAGGAAGATGAATTCCTGGCGGTGATCGGCAAGGTGTCGGAGGACCGCTTCAACGGCGGCTTGCGGATATCGGCGGAGAAGGTGTTCGACATCATCTCGTCGCGCGTCAAGCACGGCAAGCAGCTGAGCATGGCGTTGCCGGTCTCGGTCGATGCGAAGAAGGTGGCGGAAGTGCTGGCGCCGTATCGCCAGACCGATGGCTTGCCGATTTCGGCGCGCATCCAGCCGCAGGGCGTCAGCTGCGTGTTGCAGCTAGGCGAAGGATGGCGCGTGGCGCCGTCGGATGAGCTGCAACTGGCGCTCCAGCAAGTGCTGGGCGCCAAAGAAGTTGCGGTCGAGTATTGATTAAAACTGCTGGCTGACGCCGGTGATGGCGTAACCCTTGGCGCCGATCTGCGCCAGGGGCTGGTCGATATGGTATTTGGGCAGCGTGTCCTGGCCGTCGTCGATTTCCACGCGTTGCGCTTCGGCATGCCAGTCGGTGTTGGTGGCTTCTTCCGGAATTGGCTTACCCTCTGGCACGGCCAGATAAGTATGCTTGCCTTGTGCTTCTTCGCGGCTATAAATGTCCACACGCATGGTGACTCTCCTCTGACGAAAAGCCCATGGTAGCGGATTTCATCAAGCCAGGGCGTACTTCTCCGCTTCCTCTACCATAGGCAGGAAAACCGGCGCCGCCGGCGCCAGCTGCTGCACCGCCTCAATGCGCGGCGCGTGCAGGCTGACCGCCACCGCCTGCGCCAGTTCGCACAGCGTCTCATGCCGCTTGCGCGCTTCCGAACGTTTCTTCGATGCAATCGCCGCCAGGTCCGGCGCGCAGATCGCTTCGCTGGCCAGCGCGTAGTCGCCATCGCTGCGCACCACGGCGCCCAGTTCTTGCCACAGCGCATCGTAATCCGCATGTACCTTGCCCTGGCGGGTGGCGCCGCACACTGCGCGGTTGGCGTTGCCGACCAGGCGCAGTTCGGCGCAATCGTGGTCGTGGGCGATCTGGCTCAGCAGCTTGACCATCAGATTCTTCGGCCGCAGGCCATGCAGCTCACGCGTGGCGTCCTTGATCAGTTGCAGGCCGTGTTCGCCCTTCGGTCCCTGCATGCAGCCGATGCCCAGCGCCATGCCGTCCCGGCCACTATCGAAGAAGGAAAACGCCGCGCTGTAGACCAGGTCGCCGCCCTGCACCAGCTGCAGCACCAGTTCGCCTTCGCGTTCCATCGGCTCGATGGCGCGCAACTGCACCTGATAGGCCAGGCCACTCTTGCCCTCGATCGTCGCCAGTACCACCGCTTGGCGCGCCGCCTGCACCGTCAGTGGACCCATGCCGTGGCGGAAGATGTGGCGGTAATGGCTGCGCAGCAGCGCCAGACGCTGGCCGGCGTCCATGGTGTTGCTCAGGTAAGGGCGGTAGATTTTGTAGATCAGGCGCGGACGCGCCTTGACCAGTTCGGCAAACATTGGATGCGAGTTCAGCAGTTCCAGCCAGCCGAAGGTAGCGTGGCGGTGCAGTCGGGCGCGCAGCGACAGTTTGAGGGTCTCGCGCAACTGTTTCAAGCCGGTAAAGCCTGCCGCGCCGGAGCGGATGGTAATGGACTGCATCGTCAACTCTTCCAAAAGGGGCCTTGTGGGCAAGTCGCGATAGTAGTTGGCATGTAACGCAATGTAAATTCGGGTAAAGAACTACGAATTTCCCTTAATAATTGCGCTCTGGATAAACGAGCTGTTGTATAGATGCGATGCCTAAGACATAAGGGTTGCCCCTAGTTGTAAAATGCAAGAACAAGATGCACTATAGCAATGCATAATGATACATTGCGATACAAATTACCCGGTATGACCGCGCCATCCCCTTCCCGCCACCTGCTATTTCCCGCCTTTATCGGCTTATACGTGCTATTCGATTGGGCCACGTACATCGATCCGCTGTATGGCCTGAATATCACGCCCTGGAATCCGGACCCGGCGCTGGGCCTGGTGTTCTGGCTGCGCTATGGCTGGCGCGCGGCGCTGCCGTGGTTTATCGCGCTGCTGGCGGGCGAGTGGCTGGTGCGCGGCATGCCGGCCGGCTTGCCGCTGTCGCTGCTGCTGTCGCTATGGCTGACCATCGGTTATGGCCTGCTGGGCGTGGCGCTCAAGCGCACCTTCGGCAGCAGCGGCGTGTTCGACAGCCGGCACCGGCTGTTCCAGTGGGTGCTGATTGTGGTGGTCGGTACGCTGCTCAACGATGTGGTCTATATGTCGCTGCTATCCTTGGCCGGGCTGATTCCGCCGGGCGAGTGGGTGGCGGTGGTGCTGCGTTTCGGCATCGGCGACATGGTGGGCGTGCTGGTGTCGATGCCGCTGATCTGGATGCTGTCCAGCACCGACGGCCGCCAGCGGCTGCGCCAGACGGTGTGGCACTACGAGACGCTGGGCTACCTGGCGCTGGCGATCTGCGTGCTGTACCTGGTGTTTGGCACCATCGAGACCTCGGAGTTCAAGCATTTCTACTTCCTGTTCCTGCCGGTGATCTGGGCCGCTTCGCGCCAGGGCCTGTACGGCACGGCGCTGATGGTGTTTGTGCTGCAGCTGGGCATCGGCGGCCTGGTCAAGTGGAATAATGCGGTCAACATCGAGGTGCCGGAATTGCAGATGCTCGATGCGATGCTGGCGCTGGTCGGTTTTTCGCTGGGCATCGTGGTCGATGAGCTGCGCCAGGTGTCGAACGATTTGAAGCAGTCGCTGCGGCTGGCGGCGGCCGGCGAGATGGCCGCCGCGCTGGCGCACGAACTGAACCAGCCGCTGACGGCGCTCAGCGCCTACGGCAAGGCCTGCGAATTCCTGATCGAGCGCAACGAGGGCGGGCAGGGCGGCGAGATGCTGAAAAGTGCGGTGCAGCGCATGATCGCCGAGTCGGGCCGGGCGGCGGAAGTGGTGCGGCGGCTGCGCGATTTCTTCCGCACCGGCGCCATGAAGCTGGAGCCGGTCGACGCCGGCCAGCTGGTGTCGTCGGTCAGCCAGCAGTTCTTTACCCAGCTGCGCCAGCACGGCGTGGTGTTGCAGGTCGAGGATATGCCGACGCTGGCGATGCTGGCCGACCGTTTGCAGATCGAGCTGGTGCTGCGCAACCTGCTGGCCAACGCGCTGGACGCGGTGCAGGAGCGGCCCGAAAACGGCCGCCGCATCACCGTCTCGGCGCAGCTGCTGGACAGCAAAAAGCATGGCAAGGGCAGCTGTTTGCAGCTGTCGGTGGAAGATAGTGGCAAGGGCGTGTCGGCGGCATTGCTGGCGCGCTTGTTTGAACCGTTTGTCTCGTCCAAGGCCACCGGCCTTGGACTGGGCCTGGTGCTGAGCCGGGCCATCATGGAAGCGCACGGCGGCTCGCTTTGGGCCGAAGTGGGCGATCACGGTATATTCAGGATGGCGCTGCCGCTGGCGCGCCCCGAAGTGGAAGGTCAGGAGAACTATGTTGCAGCATGATTTAACCGTATTCATTGTCGATGACGACCCGGCCGTGCGCGATGCGCTGGGCTTGCTGCTGGGCGTGCGCGGCTATCGCACCGCTGTGTTCGGCAGCGCGGAAGCCTTCCTGCAAGGCTGGCAGCCGGCCTGGAGCGGCGCATTGCTGATCGATATCCGCATGTCCGGCATGGACGGGCTGAGTTTGCAACGGGAGCTGATCGCGCGCGGCTGCACCATGCCGGTGGTGATCATGAGCGGCCATGGCGACGTCAGCACGGCGCGCATGGCGTTCAAGGCCGACGCCGTCGACTTCCTCGAAAAACCGCTTGACGACGCCAAGCTGATCGGCGCCATCGACGAAGCCCTGTCGCGCGCCCGCACCAACCAGAGCGAACAGCAACGGCGCAGCCGCAGCGTCAGCCTGCTGAGCGAGCTGACGCCGCGCGAGCGCGAGGTGATGCAACTGGTGGTGGTGGGACGGCACAACCGCGATATCGGCCCGGAGCTGGGCATCAGCGTGCGCACGGTGGAAGTCCACAAGGCGCGCCTGATGAGCAAGCTGGGAGTCGACAATGTGGCCGACCTGGTCCGCATCAGCATGCTCGACCAGGGCGACTAAAACTTCCGCTGCTAGCGCCAGCTGCGGATCACGTCCAGCACATGTTGCGGCGTGATGGCGCGCATGCAGCTGCACTGGGCCGGATCGGCGCACTGGCCGCAGCCCTGCTCGGCCGCCAGGTTGGTGGCGCGCGGTCCCAGCGCGGCCCAGCGCACCGGGTCGATCGGCTTGATCGGCGGGAACAGGCCGACCACCGGCCGCCCCAGCGCCGCCGCCAGGTGCAGCGGGCCGGTGCCACTGGCCACCAGGCCGTCGCAGCCACCGATCAGCGCGGTAAAGCCGGCCAGGTCCAGCTTGCCGCACAGGTTTTCCACATTCGGCAGCGCCAGCAGTTCCGGCGCCTGCTCGGCCAGCAGCTGACCTTCAGCCGGGCTGCCGGTCACCAGCACCCGCACCTGCGGGTCGTCGCCCAGCATGCGCGCCAGCGTGGTGAAGTGCTCCAACGGCCATTCGCGGCCGTTGCCGTTCGATTTTGGATGCAAGATCAGCTTGAGGCCGGGGCCGGCCAGCACGGCATCGGCGTCGCGGTGGCGCGACGGCGTCAGACCGTACAGTTTCCACACGTCCTCGCGCGGCGGCACATAGTCGATGCCCAGCGGCAGCAGCAGCTTGAAGCTCAGCTGGGCCTCGTGCAGGCGCGCCCCCAGCGGCCCGGTCATGTTGACCAGGCGGTTGCAGGTGAGCCAGTGATAGACCCGGCGCGTGCTGCCGACCCGGCGGCCGATGCCGGCGCGGCGCGCGGCGTAGGCCAGCTCGCGCCGCGGGTAGGTAAACAGCACGGTGTCGCAGCCGGTCTGCTTGAGGCTCCTGGCGACGTCGCGGCCCAGCTCCTCGACCGTCAGCACGCGGTCCACATGGCGGCATTGCGCCACCACGGCGGCCGCGTACAGGCGGCACAGGAAAACGATCTCGGCCTGCGGATACAGCTGCTTCAGGTAGCCGGCCAGCGGCAGCGTCAGCACCACGTCGCCGATGTTGTCGGTGCGCGTGATGAGGATGCGGCGCGGCGTCGGCGCGCTGTAGCGTACCGCCAGGCACATGCCGATCAGGCTGCACAACATCATGACGTAGAACACCTTCGGCATCATCAGCCAGAACATCACGTCGGTCAGGCCGAAGCCGACGAAGGCGGCCACCAGTACCACCCCGGCCAGCGCCAGGCTGTGCTGGCCCAGGTCGGGACGGCGCAGCTCGCCCATGAAGTAGCGCAGCGGCGCGATGTACATCATCAGCAGCAGCCCGGCGTCGAGCAGGCCGCCGGTGGACAGGCAGAACAGCAAGTCGTTCTGGCTGTTGACATAGGCCATCGGTGGCAGCGGCTGCAGGCGGCCGGCTGCCGCCAGCGCCGCCAGCGCGGCGTCGAAGTTGTCGCGGCCGACGCCCAGCCATGGATGGTCGGCGAACATCATCAGCGAGGCGCGGCCCAGTTCCAGCCGCACGCCGACCGAGTTCGAGACGTCGCCGGTGATGAAGTATTGCTGCGCTTCGTGCAGCACCAGGCCGACGCGCTGCGCCATGCCGGTGGCGGGCAGGGCGAAGGCCAGCGCCAGCAGGCCCAGCGTGACGGCGCACATGCGCAGCAGGCGCCAGCCGTACAGGCGGCGGCCATAGGTCAGCAGCGGGATCGCCACCAGCGGCAGCGCCAGCCAACCGCCGCGCGAGGCCGACAGCACCGAAGCCAGCATGCCGCCCAGCAGTGCGGCGGCCGGCAGCCAGTCGACCCGCTGCAGGCGCGGATCGCGGAAGGCGGACAGGCCGCAGGCCGCCATCAGGCCCGACACCAGCGCCAGGTCGCCGAAGGTGACGGCGTGATGGGTGAAGCCGAGCGCGCGCTCCTCGGCGCCGCTGAACACCTGCCAGGCCGCCATGGCGGCCGCCAGCAGCGTGGTGACGCACAGCCCGAGCCAGAAGTAGCGGATGCGTGGACGCAGGTAGTACATCACGCCGATGCAGCTCAGGCCGATCAGCAGGCGCGCCGGGCCGTCGAGCATGCGCAGCGGCTGGTGGTCGGCCAGCATGCGCACCCAGGACACCAGGAAGTAAAACAAGAACGCCAGCGTCACGCCCGACAATTCGCCCCAGTGCTGCAGGTAGCTGCGGCTCACCGGGCGCAGGTGGCGCAGGAAAATCAGCAGGATCACCGCCTGTACCAGGCCCAGCCCATCTTTGCTGGTCAGCGCCAGCGCCGGCAGCGCGAATAGCAGGAAGGAAGAAGAGGGGCTGCCGCTTTCAATCAGTAGCGGCGCGTTACTGGCGTTGGTCATTGGCGCGTCAGTCGGCAAGAGGGGGGTGAGGAAAATGCAAGTATAACAGTGGCGAAGGCGGCTGCGACCGGGCTCATGCCCGCAGCCCTTTGGTGGCCTGCACGGTGCGCGCGCGCGCGCGCTGCATGACGGTGGCGCGGTTGCTGTCGACGTGGTCGCGCACGTTTTCGCGGTGCCACAGGTGGAACACCTCGGTGGCATAGGCGCCGTCCTTGCGCATCACGCCGGCGTTGAACAGGCGCAGCACCAGGTCGGAGTCCTCGTAACCCCAGCCGAGAAAGGTTTCATCAAAACCGTTGACGATGTCCAGGTCGCTGCGCCACACCGCCAGGTTGCAGCTTTTGATGCGGCGCCAGGTGAAGCGCTGGCTGGTGCGGCCGATGTCGGGCAAGGTCATCAGCAAGGGCAGCACTTTGTTGAGCGCGCCGCTGCGGCGCCACGCCAGCTTGTCGCCGGTGCTCAGCACGCCCAGGTCGATATGCTGGCCCAGCACGCGGCGGGTGGCGGTTTCATCGAGCAGAATGCGGCTGCCCTGCACCAAATAGCCGGGCTGGGCCAGTTTGCGGTGCTGGCTGATAAAATTCCGCTGCGGCACGCAGTCGCCGTCGAGGAAGATGATGTACTCGCCGTTGGCGTCCAGCGTGCCGAGATTGCGCGCGCGGGCGGCGCGGAAGCCCTGGTCCTCCTGCCACACATGGCGCAACGGCACCGGCGAGCGCGCTTGCAGCGCCGCCACCGCTTGTTGCGTGTTGTGGCCCGAGCCGTCATCAGCGATAATGATTTCAAACCCCGTGTCGTCCTGGGCAAAACACGCTTCAACCACGGCGGTCAGCGCATCTGGGCGGTTGTAGGTAGTGACAACAATGGAAATAAGCACGGGTGACATGGTCGGCAACTTGCTGTAGCGGATTGCTTTTTTGCAATAATCGATAATTTGAATGAATAATACCTCAGCCCAGTCCCGCGCCAGCACTGTCTTTATCCACAGCCTGATCTTTCTGTTTCCATTCCTGCTGCTGATTACCCACTTCGGGGTCGGCCTGTGCAGCTTCGCCTTCCTGCTGACCGCCATTGTCTACGGGCGTCAGGGCTGGCCGGCGCTGGTGCGCCATCTTACTGAGATTCGCGGGGTATTGATAGCCTTTGGCGCGCTATTGCTGCTGGCGATATTGTGGAGCCTGCTGAGCGGCGATGGCCGCCTGCGCGACCTGGAAAAACCGTTCCGCATGCTGGCCGCCAGCACCGTCATGCTGACCATGCTGGCCTGCCGTCCCAGCCGTAAGGCGCTGTGGTGGGGCCTGATCGGCGGCGCCGTGGCCGGCGCCGTGTTCATTGCCTACCAGCGCTGGTTCATGGGCATCGACCGCCCGGGCGGCCTGATTAATTCGATCACCTTTGGCGACATCATGCTTTGTATGGGCCTGATGTGCCTGGCTGGCACGCTGGACTTCGCCGGCCGCAGCGCCATCTGGCCCGGTCTCGGCGCGCTGGCCGGCCTGGTCGGCTCGGTGGCCACCGGCACCCGCGGCGGCTGGATCGCCATTGTCCTGGCGGCATTGTTGTTAGGACGCTACGGTCACGTGTTGCGCGGCCGCTGGCGCAAGCTGCTGGCGCTGCTGGCGCTGGCGTTATTGGTCAGCACGTATTTCATCCCGCAGACCGGCACCCGCGAACGCATCGACCAGGGCTTCAACGATGTGCACCAGTATTTCAATGGCGGCGAGACGTTTACCAACATCGGCATCCGCTTCGAGCTGTGGCGCAGCGCGCTGCAACTGATCGAGCGCCGCCCGCTGCTGGGCGCCAGCATTCCCACCGTGCGCCGCGAGATGGAAGAATTGGTGGCCCAGCACCGCGCCCATCCTTACGTGCTGGAATTTGAACACTTCCACAACGATATCCTGCAGGCGCTGGTGTTCGGCGGCGTGGTCGGCCTGCTGGTCTGGGGTTCCACGCTGGTGGTGCCGTTCGTGTTCTTCCTGCGCCAGATGCAGCGCGGCGGCGGCGCCCGCAATGCGCCGGCGCTGGCCGGCATGCTGCTGACGCTGAGCTATTTCAGCTTCGGCCTGACCGAAGTGATCTTCTGGTCGGTGCGCAGCTGCATGTTCTATTCCATGATGCTGTTCCTGCTGGCCGGCCTGTGCCTGAACGCCAAAGAGGAAGCACCGTGAGCCAGCCGCGCATCCTGATCATTTCGCCGAACTGGATTGGCGATGCGGTCATGGCGCAGCCGCTGCTGCAACTGCTGCGTGCCGCCCACCCGGAACGGCCGATCGACGTGCTGGCGCCGCCGGCGGTGTCGCCGGTATGGCGCCAGACGGCCGAGGTGGACGAGGTGCTGGAAACGCCGTTCCGCCACGGCGCCTTGCAGCTCAAGCAGCGCTGGCAGTTTGCCCGCCTGCTGCGCAAGCGCGGTTACGTGGATGCCTACATCCTGCCCAACACCATCAAGTACGCATTGATTCCGTGGCTGGCCGGGATTAAAAAACGCGTCGGCTACAAGGGCGAGAGCCGCTACGGCATGATCAACGTGATGCACCACGACGAGGTGCCGCCGCGGCCGATGGTGCCGTTCTATGCCGCGCTGGCCAAGCCGCCGGTGACGGTGCAAGGCCCCGGCCTGCGCGCCGTCTTGCCGCGTCCGCGCCTGGCCGCGAGTGATGCACAAATCGCCGCCGTGTGCGAACGGCTCGGCATCGATCCGGCGCGGCCGCTGGTGGCGCTGGCGCCGGGCGCGGAATTCGGCGCCGCCAAGCGCTGGCCGGCGCAGCAAGA
>NZ_WWCT01000042.1 GCF_009857605.1 Duganella levis
TTCCCAGAGCCTTGAGCTCTTTGAAGGGTCGTTCGAGACCAGGACGTTGATAGGTCAGGTGTGGAAGTGCAGTAATGCATTAAGCTAACTGATACTAATTGCCCGTACGGCTTGTCCCTATAACCTTGACGGTTATACGCATTTACTCTGATGATGAGTGGTGCTACCCCAACACAAAACTTTACTTCTCCCAGATTCGCTGTGCAGCCGTTGGCTGCAGAGCACACAAGTCAAAGCTTGATGACCATAGTAAGTCGGTCCCACCCCTTCCCATCCCGAACAGGACCGTGAAACGACTCTACGCCGATGATAGTGCTGCAACCAGTGTGAAAGTAGGTTATCGTCAAGCTAGTTATAAGTCAGGAAGGCCCGCTCAGTGAGCGGGCCTTTTTGCGTTTACGCGCCACGCTGCAAACTCAGGATAAAACTGACGCCGCCAGCGCGGTTCTGCGCAACGATGGTGCCGCCCATCTTGGCCATATAGGTCTTGGCCACGAACAGGCCCTGGCCACGATTGCCTTCGGCGCCGGATTCCGGCTGGTCCGATACGCCGTATTCAAAGATCTTGGTCAGCATGTCGGAGGGGATTTGCGGACCGTCGTTGTGAATGCCGATCGCTGCGCCGGTGTCGTTGCCTTGCAGCGTAATGGTGATCGGGCTGCCCGGTTGGCGGTAGCGTTCCGCGTTGCGCAGCACGTGCGTGACCACATCCTCCAGAGAATATTCATCCGCGCGCGCGGTCAACGGCTCCGCCAACCCATCGAAGCGCACGCCGTCGATGCCGACGTGGCAGGCGTTGCCGGCCACATTCTGTAAAAACGCCGTCAGGTCTATTTCGCTCACCTGTAGTTCGGATGACTGGAATGCTTCGCTGGGCGAGGCCCGTCCATACAGCACGCGGATCGCCTGCTGCATGCGGCTGATATAGCGGTGGCTCTGGTCCTCCGGCGCACCGTGCAAGACCATCAGCGACTGTAGCGGCGACATGATCTCGTGGCCCACCGCATGCCACATATCGCGTTCCTGCTCGGCGCGGATGTTTTCGCGTTCGACGTCTTCGCGCACGCGGCGCAGCAGGTCGTGCAGGCCGGTCGCCAGCACGCCCAGTTCATCTTCGCCGCGCAGGTCGGCCAAATCGGCCTCCGAAAACCCGCGTGCCGCTTTCACGCGCTCGCCCACATCGTCGGCGCGCTTGATCAGCACCTTGACGCGACGGATGATGCCGATCTCGATCACCAGCCACGCCAGCATCAGCGCCGCCAGCATGGCGCCGACAAACCACACCAGGCGGCTGGCCACCACGCTCAGGCTTTTGCTCACGCTGCGTACATCGCCTTTTAACAGCACCTCGTAACTGCCGGCCGGCGTGGTGATGATTTCCTTCGCTGCCAGCGGCACATCGTAGGCGTCCACCGGCAGGCGGCGGATCAGCGCCGTCACGAAGTGCCAGCTCTGGTCTTCCGAATCAATCGGCGCGACCAGCACCGGCAGCGCCGCGCCATTGCTGAGACGTTTGATTTGCAGGCTTTCGCCCGGCAGCAGCATGGACTTCAGGTCCGTCAGCGAGAATGGCGGCGCGGCCGGACCGGTGCTGCTGTCCAGTAGTGGCGCCCCATCTCCCGGCGGCAGCACGGCGATGCTGACGTTGATGCGATCCAGATCGGCCGGCGGCCACTCGGGGCGGCGCTTTTCAAACAAGGCGTCTTGCAGCACGGCGACCGGCAGGCGCAGGGAGAAAAATGCGCTGCGCGCACAGTTGGCGTCATCGTCGGCGATGTCGGGCTGATTGCAGCGCGGGTTTTGCCAGATCCAGCCGCGGAAGTCCTTGACCACAGGGGATTTGCCGCGCGCGACATCGGCAGCGGTGAAGCCGGTTAGCCGTCCGCGCATGCCGCCGTAGCGACGGCCCGGCGTTTGCGGCTCGGTGCTTTCTTCAAACGGCGCGATCCAGTCGTAGGTTTGTCCGCGCAGCGTGACTTTGACCCGCACGCGGTGCGCCTGGTCGACCACCTGGTCGCCACGTACATGGGACACCAGCTGCGCGCTATCGAAGCTGCCGGCGACGTAGATGAAGCCACCGGCCCACGGATTGTTGCCGATGCCGACGCACAGTGATCCATTGTTCCCGTACTGCGCCAGGCAACCGGACATCGCCACCGCCTGCTGTACTTTTTGCAGGTCGTCGAAATCCAGCGCGGCGAAAGGCAGCAGCAGTGGATGCAGCGCGCCGCCGCCGTTGGACGGCTGTGGATTGAGCAGCGCCAGTTGGCCGGTAGGATGACGCAGCGTCGCCGCGATCTGCACGCGCGTCTTCTGGAAGCTGCCTTCGTAGTTCTTGTAACTGAGCTGCTTCTCTTGCTGTAGCACCGACAGCGCCAGCCCCACCGTGGCCGCCATCAGGAAGACAAAGGCGGCGCGCAGCAGCAGGCGCAGGCGATAGGGGACGAGGCTAAGCCGGCGCCAGTTCATTCGCCGTCGGTCCAGCGGAAGCCGCGCATCGGCACGTTTTCTATGCAGGCGAAGTCGGGATCGATTTCGCGGAAGGCGTCGCGGATGGTGCTGACGTGCTTGCGGATGTTGTCGCGATTGCGGCCGCTCTTCACCACGTCGAACAATTCGTCGTAGGAGATCACCTGGCCTCGCCGCGCAAACAGCGCCGCCAGGATGCGCTGCGCCGTCAGCGGCAGGTTGATGCGCTGGCCACGCCACATGGGCGTGCGCTGGCGTAGCGGGTCCATGCTCAGTTCCGCCGCGCCGGTGGTGGGGGCTGGCATCGGCGCAGGTACGGCGCGCAGGATTTCCAGGAAGGTTTCGACGAAATCGGCTTCTTCAAACGTGGCTTTTTGCAGGTAGTCCCATGCATCCAGCGCTTTCATGATGCTGCGGTAGATGGTGGCCGGCATGGCCGACACCACCAGCACCGGTGTCGCATGCCGCTTGTTGATGGCGTTGATGATGGCGACGCCGGCGTGGCGCTCGCGGCCCAGTTCAATATCCAGCACCACCAGGTCGTAGCGCTCGCGGGCGATGGCGGCTTCGGCGTCGTCGCGGCTGAACCATTGATCGACCACGATGCCTGGACGCGCGGCTTCTATCCACGCCCGCAACTGGTTGCTGGTGGGATGATCGTCCTCGATGACGGCGACTCTGGCCATGCTGCGCTCCGCATTCTGTTAATGGAATAAGTATCTACGCTTTTGAGGGAAAAGTCACAAAGCGGCTGTGAGGATTTCCTCACACGCCCGGAAGAGAGGCGGACGGCGACAGCGTTGATACTTCCGCATCGTCCGGCGCACCATGCTGTTCAGGGATAGGCCCGGAACTCAACGAAAGGTGAACATCATGGCAGAGCGGATCAAACGGATGGTGCAGGCGATGCGGACTGCGTTTAGCGGCGGCGCCGGCATGGCGGTGAACGGTGCGCGCCGCAACGGCGCGATGCTGGTGGCGGTGGGACTGGCCGCTGCCGCCGTCTACGGCCTGGTGACGCATCCGCCGCTGGCCAAGCTGGCGCCGGGGAATGTCGGCATCCGCACCAACCAGCTGACCGGTTCTGCGATCACGGTGCGCGACGGCGCGGTGTTCATGATGCCGGGCGTGCATGTGCTGCGCCAGGTGTCGCTGCTGGATCAGGTATATCGTCCGGCGCGCCCGGAGCAGGCGCCGTTCCAGTCGGTGGAGGGACTGGCGCTGGGCGTGGATATGTCGGTGCGCTATGCGCTCGATCCGTCGAGGGTGGTGGCGATGGCGCAGTCGCTGCCGCCGGATATCCGCGGCGCGATTGTTGAGCCGGCGGTGCAGGGTGTGATCTACAAGGTGTTCACGCGTTATACGGTGCGCGAGATTTATTCGTCCAAGCGCGCCGAGATCCAGAAGGAGATTGAGTCGGAGCTGAAGCCCAAGCTGGCGGCGGATGGCGTCACGCTGCGTGGCATCACCATCGGCAAAATCACGCTGCCGGCGGAGTATCAGGCTGGCATGGAGAAGCTGCTGGCCGAGGAGCTGGAAACCGAGAAGATGCGCTATACGCTGGAGCTGAAGGAGAAGCAGGTCAAGCAGTCGTCGCTGGAGGCGGATGCGGAAAAGGTGCGCCGCGAGAAGGCGGCGGAAGCGGCCGGCAATGAGCAGATCATTGCGGCGCGCGCACAGGAACAGGCGATGGCGCATGTGCTGCCGTTCAAGCAGAAGCAGATCGAGCAGCGCAGGCTGGAGGCGGAAGCGGAGAAGGAGGCGCGCATCAAGACGTCCGAGGGCAATGCCCAGGCGCGTTTGATCGAGGCGGGCGGCGAGGCGGATGCACGGCGCAAGCTGGCCGAGGCGGAAGCGTATCGCCACGAGATCGTCGGCAAGGTGGAGGTGGCGCAGATGGAGCGCGAGGGCGAACTGTTGACGCGCAATCCGCTGCTGATCCAGAAGACCATGGCGGACAAGCTGTCGGACAAAGTGTCGGTGATTATCGCGCCGCCACCGGCTGATGGTGGCTTTATCGGTTCGGCGCTGCTGGGCAAGCAGCCGCGCGTGGCGGCGGAAGGACAGTAATTATGGTCATGTTGATGACGGCGGCCCTGACGCTGGCGATTGTGACGCAGGATCAGGCGGCGCTGCGTGCCGCGCCCAAGGATTCGGCGCAGCAGCAGGCGGTCCTGTGGCAGGGCGATAGTCTGGAGATTCGCGGCGAGAAGCAGGATTTTTTGCAGGTCTACGATTATCGCCGTGAGCGGGCCGGCTATATTCGCGCGGCGCAGGTGCGCAAGGTGTCGCTGGAGGCGGCGGATGCGCCGGAGCTGTTGTCGGTGGTGCGCTTTCTGCGCGATACGCCGGGGGCGGAGTCGCTTGGCATCAGCTATGCGGCGGCCTATCTGAAGGCCGCGCCGGCGGCGGCGATTACGGCGGAACCGTTCGATGCGCTGGGGACGATGGCGGACCGTCTGGCGCGGCGCGCGTCGGCCAAGCAAAGCAAGCAAGGGGATGTGGTGATTGCCGCGCATCTGGAGGCGGTGGCGCGGTATGGCGTGGGTATTCGCAGCTTTGAGCGCGAGGGCCGGATGCAGCTGTGCTATGACGGCGAGGCGTTCCGGCGTGTGCTGGCGATGGCGTCGGCATCGCAATCGCAGAGGGCGGCGGCGGTGCTGGGATTGACGCGGCAGGAGTGTGTCGATCCAGCGTTGGGGCCGGGCGCGTGGGTGGCGCTGGATGATTGGCGCGCGGAGGTGCTGGAGCGGGTGGAGTTGAAGGATTTGCCGGCACATGTGAAGAACCGCGTGCATATGCGGCGGTCAATGGTGTGGTCGTCGGTGGCGTTTGCGCGAGCGCGTAAAGGCTTGTCTTCAACGGAGGCTGGGCAGCGGGCGCTGGACGAGCTGGGGATGGTGGAGCCAGCCGAGTTGACCGAGGATGATGCCGTCGCCTACGCCGAAGCCGGCGTGCGGGCGGGCAGCGTGCGCTGGGCGGCGCAGTCGCCGGCCGGCGTGACCACAGTGGCCGGTGGCTTGCGCGTGGTGGCGGCGGCCGGGCAGCCGGGTGAAACGTGCGTGCTGCTGGTCGATGGCAAGCACGATCAGCAGCATCCGCTGGCGCGGCGATGCAGCTACGGCGTGGTATGGACTGCATCGGCGCGGGCCAACGCGCAAGGCACGGCGCTGGTGTTGGCTGTGCAGCCGGTGGATGGCTGGCGCGAGATGTGGCTGTTCCATCAGACCAGCGATGGCTGGCTGGTTGACGTCATGCCGCCGGCCGCTGCCGATCCGGACATCGGTTATGCGGAATTCGCCGGCTGGGTACCGGGCACGCAGAATATGTTGGTGGTGCGCGAAGCCCGCGTTGACGGCCGCTTCAAGCGCAGTTTCGAACTGGTGGATATCAACACGCTGGCGACACTGAAGTCGGCCGACAAGCCATCGTCTCTCAGCTTGTTCTACCGCTGGCAAGACCCGGCATGGAAGCGCCAGACCATCAGCCTGCGTTGAACATAAGGCTGTGACACCTGTGCCATATTGGAGCAGTTATGTCGTAGATCAAGGCGAGAAAAGCGTGGCACGGCGTTTGCTCAATGGCTGTATAGCACTTCTTAAAACAGCCTGGAGACAATCATGCATCAAACCTTTCGCATTCTCGCCGCCGTCAGCCTTATCGCCGCCGCCACTACGTCACTGTACGCCTATGCCCACGGTAACGTGGTGCCGCAAGCTGTCGACACCACCGGCCTGACGCCGCTCGGCGACAAATGGCTGGAACAGAATCCGTATCGCGGCAACAAGCTGGCGCTGAAGATCGGTTCCTCCGCCTACAACCAGAACTGCGCGCGCTGCCACGGCCTGGAAGCCGTCACCGGCGGCATCGCGCCGGACCTGCGCATGCTTGATCGCGACTGCACCGACGTCAAGAACGAGAACAAGAAGAAGGCCTGCTACAAGGAGACCGACAACTACTATCTGACCTCGATCCGCCACGGCAAGGTGCGTAATGGCGCCGTCTACATGCCGCCGTTTGAAGGCGTGTTCAATCAGGAAGCCATGTGGGCCATCAAGACCTACCTGGAAGCCCGCCGCGACGACGCCAAATAATCCGGGAGCCCGCCATGCCGAGTCATCGCCTGCGCGCTACCGCGCTGCTTCCGTTCGCCCTGACGCTGGCGCTGTCGGGCACCGCCGCTCCGGCCCATGCGGATTGGGACAAGATCAAACAATCAGGTTCGCTCAAGGTCGCCGTCTACGACGAGTTTGCGCCGTTCTCCGACCGCAGTGGCGGCATTGACGTGGATGTCGCGCAGGC
Source organism: Duganella levis (assembly GCF_009857605.1). Taxonomy (GTDB): domain Bacteria; phylum Pseudomonadota; class Gammaproteobacteria; order Burkholderiales; family Burkholderiaceae_D; genus Rugamonas; species Rugamonas levis. The sequence continues at coordinate 6,772 of NZ_WWCT01000042.1, forward strand.
GCTGGCGGCCAAGCTGGGTCTTAAACTCAGCCTGCTGCCTTTCCCTGCCGGCGAAAACCTCAATGACGACCTGCGCAACATGGTGTGGAAGGGCCACTACCTCGGTTATGGTCCGGCCGACGTCATGCTGCACGTGCCGGTCGAGCCGCAGTTGATCAACGAGAACGGCAAGGTGACGATCTTCGCGCCGTATCACGTGGAGACGGTGCGGCTGGTGCGCAGCGCGCGCAGCATGCCGGTATATGACGGCATCGATGGGCTGGCCGGAAAGACCGTCGGGGTGGAGAAGGTCTCCATCGCCGCCATGGTGCTGCTGGGCGAGGGCAATGGACGCTTCCGCGACAAGGTGCGCATTTTCGAGACGGCAGCCGAGGCGCTGGAGCAGCTGAAGGCCGGCCAGCTGGATGCGGTGCTGGCCAACCGCTCCGAAATCGATGCGGTGTTCCGCGACGATCCTGCGTTTCCGCTGAATGAGGTGACTTTCCAGCGCCTGCCGCGCGCCGGCTGGGCGGTCGGCATGGCGGTGCGCAAGGACGACCAGGATGTGGCGAAGCTGCTGCAGGCCGCCGTCAACGACATGAAGGCCAGCGGCGAATTGAAGGCCATCTTCGCCAAGTACGGCGTGCACGAGCAAACGCCATGAAGCGCCGCCTGATTGTCGCCAGCGTCATGCTGGCGTGGGCCGGCGCGGCTGCGGCCGAGAATCCTGCGACGGCGTATCCGGCGGCCTCCATGCTGTCGGTGGACGTGGTGGGCGTTGCGCCGCTGCCAGGATTGGGCGTGGAGCGCAACCAGTTGCCGTATCAGGTGCAGACCGCCCGCGCGGATACCATCGACCTTGCGGCCGGCCAGAATCTGGGCGAGTTCATGGCGCGCAATCTCACCGGCGTGAACGTCAACGAGATTTCTGGCAGTCCGTTCCAGAACGACATTACCTATCGCGGCTTCCGCGCGTCACCGGTGCTGGGTTCATCGCAGGGCATCTCGGTGTACCTGGACGGCGTGCGCGTCAACGAGCCGTTCGGCGATGTGGTCAACTGGGACATGCTGCCGGAAGCGGCAATCGGCAGCGTAATGCTGGCGCCGGGATCGAATCCGTTGTACGGACTGAATACGCTGGGCGGTGCTCTGGTGCTGGCGTCCAAATCCGGCAAAAGCCATCCGGGGCTGGACGCCAACGTCTCCACCGCCAGCAATGGCCAGCGCCGCACCGACCTGGCCTACGGTTACGATAGCGGCGAACACTGGAATGCGCTCATCGCCGGCACGGCCTTCCGCGACAACGGCTGGCGTGACCAGTCGGACGGCAATCTGGGAAATCTGTACGCCAAGCTGGCAGGCTCCGTCGGCGACAATGACTGGAGCGTCGCAGTGCTGGCGGGCCGTAGTCGCTTGACCGGCAATGGCCTGCTGCCTGATGACCTGTATGAACAGAACCGCCGCGCCGTGTACACGTCGCCCGACGTCACGCGCAACCGCCTGCGGCAGATCGTCTTCAGCATGACGCACCGGTTTGACGACCACACCGAACTGACTACCGCGCTCTATGCGCGCAACAGCCAGCGCAGCACCGTCAACGGCGACATCAACGACGACTATGCGGAAGGCGAAAGTGATCATGCCGCCACCTACAACACCACCGAGACGCGACAGAACAGCCAGGGCTTCAGCACGCAATTCAGCAAGACCGCCGGCGCGCACCAGCTCTCCGCCGGCCTGACGTTCGACCGCAGCAGCGTCAGTTTCGCGCAGTACGAGCAGGAGGCCGACTTTGCCGCCAATCGCTCGGTGCTGATGGACGATGACGAGGAGCGCGAGGCCGGATCGTCGGTCGATGGCAGCTCGCGCGCGGCCGGGCTGTATGCGGCCGATACCTGGAACGTGGCTGATGGCACCTGGCTGACCATCTCCGCCCGCTACAACTATGCGCGCGTCAGAAACCAGCTGCGCCGCGACGATGACGACGTGCAGCCGCGCGAAACCTTCAGCTACCGCAAACTGAATCCGGCGCTGGGACTGGCGCAGCTGATGGGCGGCGGCTGGACGCTGTTCGCCAATCTGTCGCAGAGCAATCGCGTGCCGACCGTGATCGAACTGGGTTGCGCCGATCCGGAGCAGCCGTGCCGTCTGCCGGTGGGATTGCAATCGGATCCTTACCTGAAGCAGGTGGTGTCGCGCACTGGCGAAGCCGGCGCGCGCTGGCAGGGGGCGCATGGCGATATGGCGGCGGTGTCGGTTTACCGCACCGTCAATCTCGACGACATCCTGTTCCGCAGCGCTTCGCTGGCGCAGCAGGGCTACTTCTCCAACTTTGCGCGCACGCGCCACCAGGGCGTGGACCTGAGCGCCAGCCGCCGCTACGGCGCATGGAACACGCGTCTGAGCTACAGCTATCTGGACGCGACCTACGATGCGGAGGGCGATTTGTTCACCGGCGTGCGCAATGTCCACGTCACGCCCGGCACCCGTCTGGCGGGACTGCCGCGCAATACGCTCAAGCTGGGACTGGACTGGAATCCCGTGGCCGCGTTGACGCTAGGCGCGGACGTCGTCGCGCTGTCGGACATGACCACGCAGGGCAACGAAGACGGTCAAGCCGCGCCGGCAGGCACGGACTGGCGTATTCGCGGCCATGCGCTGCTTGGCCTGCATGCCAGCTACCAGCCGGCGCCGAAGTGGGAGTTGTACGCGCGCGTGACCAACGCCACCAACCGCCGTTACGAAAGCTTCGGCGCGGTGGCGGTGAATATGTTCCCGAACGGGGCTTTGTGGCAGCCGGGCGCGGACGATCCGGCCCAGGCACGCTTTGTCGCACCCGGCGCGCCACGCGCGGTGGCGGCCGGGTTGCGGTACCGCTTCTAGAACTGGTACTGGGCGCTCAGGCCCAGTAGCCAGTTGCGGCCTGGCGCCGCTTCGTAATAGCGTTTGTTGGTGTCGCCGACGATCAGCGAACCGACATACTGCTTGTCCAGCAGGTTATTCACGCGGATGAATTGCTTGAGACGCCAGCCAGCCCACTGCTGGCTGGCGTTGACGCGCGCATTGAGCACGCCGTAGCCGGGCGCCGGCTGGTCCGTGTTGGCGTCTTCCGCGTAGATCTTGCTGCTGGCGACAGCTTCCAATGCAGCGCCGAAATGCCCGGCGCTGTCTTTCCATGCCAGTTCGCCGTAAGCATTCGCGTTCGGCACGCCGGGCAGGCGGCTGCCTTTCAGCACGGCGCCGAAGCCCTGGTCGTAGACGGCGCGCAAACTGGTCAGCGCCACGCGCGTGCTCAGTCCATAACGCCAGGCGCTATCGAGCGACAGTTCCAGCCCCTGGCGCAGCGTGCGGCCGGCGTTGCGGTAGCTGGTGCGGCCACCGCTGCTGCTATCGACCACCAGTTCATCGCGTGTGCGGACCTGGAACACGGCGGCGTTGATGCGGGTGTCGTCGCCGAGCCGCGCTTTGACACCGGTTTCCAGATGCGTGCTTTGCGCCGGTTGCAGGCGGAAGTTGAAGCCACCGGCGCTGCCGGAGTAGAACAGTTCATTGAGCGTCGGCGTTTCGAAGCCGCGTGCGGCGCTGGCGTAGACGTTCAGCGATGGCGCTACCTTGTACAACACTCCCAGTACCGGCGTGGTGTGGCTGTAATCGAGGCTGCCGCTGTCATTGCCATTGCTGAGGAATCGGTCGTCCACCGAAATTTTCACGCTGCTGTGGCGCAGGCCCGCGCTCAGCATCCAGGCGCCGGCTTCCCATTCCGTCTGCAGGTAGGGATCGAGGTTGGTGACGGTGTCCTGCTCATCGCGCCGCAGCGCGCCTTTGATGCCGAATACATTGCCGACAAAGTTTTCGTAGCCGGTGCGGTCGTCGCTGGAGCGGCCGTATTCCAGGCCGACGGTGGTACTGAGCTTGCCGCCGGCCAGTTGGGCGACGTGTAGCCAGTTCAGGTCCGTGCCGTAGAAGTCGCGGTCGAAATCGACTACGCCGCCGGAGTGGGTGGCAGGCGCCTGGAAGGCCTTGGAGAACGCCTGGTACTGGATCACGCTGCGGTTGCCGCCGTAAGCGGTCACGCGCAGGCGGTCCTCGCCGAAGCGCTGCTCCCAGTTGGCGCCGGCCTGTTGATGGTCGATGCTCTTGCGGGTGTTGTAACGGTCGGCCAGCGTGCGCTTCGGATTCTGCGTGTCGGTGGTGTCGATTTCACCGGCGCGCGGGTCGCGTTGATAGGTGGTCCAGGTGGCGCCCAGCGCATCCTGGGTATCGTCCTGGCGCAGTGCGTTGGCGGTGATGGTCAACTTGGCGTTGTCCAGCGGCGTCAGTGTCAGTTTGGCGTAGGCCTGGTCACGGGTGGCAGCGCTGTGGGCGCGGTAGCCGTCGGTCTCGAAGCGCGAGGCGTCCAGTACGTAGCCGATGCCGGCCTGCTTGCCTTGCGCGTTGATGTCGGCCTTGCGGCTGCCGTAGCTGCCGGCGCTGACGCTGGTTTCGATCGATGGCGGTCCTTCTCCTTCTCGCGTGAAGAGCTGGATCACGCCGCCGGAATGGTTGCCGTAGATGGCGGAGAACGGCCCGCGCAGCACTTCGATGCGTTCTGCCATATCCAGGTTGAAGGTGGCTGCCTGGCCCTGTCCATCCGGCATGCTGGCCGGGATGCCGTCGGCGATCAGGTGCACGCCGCGCACGCCGAAGGCGGAACGGGCGCCGAAGCCGCGCGAGGAGATCTGCAAGTCCTGCGCGTAGTTCTGGCGGTTCTGCGCCACCAGGCCGGGTACCGCCACCAGTGCTTCGCTGGCGTTCACGCGTGCCTGGCCGTCGCGTATGCGTTCGGCGTCCAGCACGTCGATGGCGGCCGGCATGTCGAATACCGTGTGGCCGACGCGGGTGGCGCTGACGACGACAGTATCCATCGGTTCAACCGCTTCGTTGGCAGCCATGGCGCCGCCGCTCAGGGCGAACAGCGCCGCCACCGTCTTCAGTGGAAAAGGGTGATGCTTCATGTGGTCTCCGTTTTTGGTCAGTGTTATGACGGACCAGTAAGCAATATACCTGCCATCCGATTTCGATGGCACGACGATTGCAACGGGATGCGGACATTCTTATAAAAGGAGACCTCCATGAATCGCTTTCGCATCCTATCCTTATTCGTTTTGCTATTGGGTGGCCAGGCGCTGGCCGCGCCGCTGGCTTATGTGCCGAACGAGAAATCCGGCACTGTCAGCGTGATCGATACCGGCAGCGGCGCCGTGCTACGCCAGATCGCCGCCGGCAAGCGGCCGCGCGGCATCGCCGCCGATCCGGCCGGTGCGCGGCTGTTCGTCACTGACGCCGGCAGCAATGCGCTGCTGGTGATCGACACCGCCAACGGCGCGCTGCTGCGTACCATCGCCCTGGGCAAGTCGCCCGAAGGCGTCAGCGCCTCCGCCGATGGCCGCTACGTGGCGGTGGCGGTGGAAGAGAGCAACAGCGTGACGCTGATCGATGCGCGCAGCGGCGAGGTGCTGGCCGATATGCCGGTGCGCGGCAAGAATCCGGAGCACGCGGTATTCAGCCCGGATGCGCGCTGGCTGCTGGTCAGCGCCGAGGAGGCGGAGCAGGTCGATGTGATCGACGTGGCGGCGCGCAAGCAGAGCGGCTCGATCGCTGTCGGCCTGCGGCCGCGCGGCATGGGCTTCAGCGCCGATGGCGCACGCGCCTATGTAGCCTGTGAACTGGACAACGCGGTGTATGTGCTGGATATGCCGGCGCTGAAAACACTGGTACGCATTCCGGCCGGCCGCAACGCCAACGGCATCGCGGTACATCCGAACGGTAGCCGGGTCTACGTCTCCAACGGCATCGACGGCAGCGTGATGGCGATCGATACCGCCTCCAATGCGGTGGTGGCCACGATTGCAGTCGGCAAGCGGCCTTGGAATATGGCGCTGACCCCGGATGGCGCGCGGCTGTACGTTGCCAATGGCCGCTCCAACAGCGTGTCCGTGATCGATACCGCCACCGTCGTCAAGCAGGCGGACATCGCCGTCGGTGAATTGCCGTGGGGCGTGGTGATCCGCTAATCCATCGCTCCATTTGCTCCATCGCCGCACAACTGTTCCAAAGCTGAACAGGTGTCACATGCCAGTGACACCCACATCACCGGCGCTACCGCATCTTCCCCCGTATCCGCAGGCTGGCACGATGCTTGCGAAAAGCAGGTGATGCAGCACTCCATAACCACAGCAGAAAGAGGATGACATGAATCTCGCAGACATCAGCAAACTGGGCGTAGCCAACCCATTCAAACAACGCTACGACAACTACATCGGCGGCAAGTTCGTGGCGCCGGTCAAGGGCGAATACTTCGGCAACATCACGCCGATCACCGGCCAGGTGTTTTGTGAAGTGGCGCGCTCCACCGCCGAGGATATCGAGCTGGCGCTGGACGCCGCCCACGCCGCCAAGGATGCGTGGGGCAAGACCTCGCAGACCGAGCGCGCCAACATCCTGAACAAGATCGCCGACCGCATGGAGGCCAATCTGGCGCTGATCGCCACCGCCGAGACCATCGACAACGGCAAGCCGATTCGCGAAACCACCGCCGCCGACATTCCGCTGGCGATCGACCACTTCCGCTACTTCGCCGGTTGCATCCGCGCGCAGGAAGGCTCAGTCGCGCAGATCGATTCGGAGACCTACGCCTATCACTTCCATGAGCCGCTGGGCGTGGTCGGCCAGATCATCCCGTGGAACTTCCCGATCCTGATGGCGGTGTGGAAGCTGGCGCCGGCGCTGGCCGCCGGTAACTGCGTGGTGCTGAAACCGGCCGAGCAGACCCCGGCTTCGATCATGGTGCTGCTGGAAGTGATCGGCGACCTGCTGCCGCCGGGCGTGCTGAATGTGGTGAACGGCTTCGGCCTGGAAGCGGGCAAGCCGCTGGCGTCCAACAAGCGCATCGCCAAGATCGCCTTCACCGGCGAAACCGGCACCGGTCGCCTGATCATGCAGTACGCGGCGCAGAACCTGATTCCGGTGACGCTGGAACTGGGCGGCAAATCGCCGAACATTTTCTTTGAAGACGTGATGGACGCCGACGACGCCTTCTTCGACAAGTGCCTGGAAGGCTTCACCATGTTCGCGCTGAACCAGGGCGAGGTGTGCACCTGCCCATCGCGGGTGCTGATCCAGGAATCGATCTACGAGAAATTCATCGAGCGCGCGCTGGCCCGCGTGGCGGCGATCAAGCAGGGTAACCCGCTCGACAGCAGCACCATGATCGGCGCGCAGGCGTCGCAGGAGCAGCTGGAGAAGATCCTGTCGTACATGGACATCGGCAAACAGGAAGGCGCAGAGCTGCTGGCCGGCGGCGAGCGCAATCAGCAAAATGGCGACCTGAAAGACGGCTACTACGTGCGTCCGACCGTTTTCAAGGGCGATAACAAGATGCGCATCTTCCAGGAAGAGATCTTCGGACCAGTGGTGTCGGTGACCACCTTCAAGGATGAGGCGGACGCGCTGCGCATCGCCAACGACACGCTGTACGGCCTGGGCGCCGGACTTTGGACCCGCGATGGTTCGCGCGCCTTCCGCGTCGGCCGCGCCATCCAGGCTGGCCGCGTGTGGACCAATTGCTACCACCTGTACCCGGCGCATGCGGCGTTCGGCGGCTACAAGCAGTCCGGCATCGGCCGCGAAAACCACAAGATGATGTTGGATCACTACCAGCAGACCAAGAACCTGCTGGTCAGCTACAGCCCTAACGCGCTGGGCTTCTTCTAACCATGAACCACGCCATCGCCCGCGTCACGGCCACCCCGGCGGCGCTCGACATGATCGCCGCCCTGCGTGACCGCCATGGGCCGCTAATGTTCTTTCAATCGGGCGGCTGCTGCGACGGCAGCACGCCGATGTGCTACCCGGCGGGGGAGTTCAGCATCAGCGACACCGACGTCTATCTCGGTAATCTGGACGGGACGCCGTTCTACATGGGCCGCGAGCAGTTCGAGTATTGGGAGCATACGCAGCTGATCATCGACGTGGTCGAGGGCAATGGCGGCATGTTCTCGCTCGATAACGGCACCGGCAAGCGCTTCCTGACCCGATCGCGCCTGTTCAGCGACGAAGAGCTGGCGATGCTGCAGCCTGCGTGAACACACTAAAAATCATAATAATTGGAGAACAACGTGAAAAAAATAGTCATCGCATCATTGGCTGCCGGCTCGCTGTTATCGCTGGTGCAGGCGGCCGATGTCACCACCGCCATGCTGAAGAACGCGGCCACCAGCACTGACAGCGTGCTGTCCTTCGGTATCGGCTCGGAAGGACAGCGCTATTCGCCGCTGGCGCAGGTCAACACCAAGAACGTCGCCAAGCTGGTGCCGGCGTGGTCGTTTTCCTTCGGCGGCGAAAAGCAGCGCGGCCAGGAATCGCAGCCGCTGATCTACAAGGGCAAGATGTTCGTCACCGCGTCGTACTCGCGCATCTTTGCGATCGACCTGAAGACCGGCGCCAAGCTGTGGAAGTATGAGCACCGTCTGCCGGATGGCATCATGCCGTGCTGCGACGTGGTCAACCGCGGTGCGGCCTTGTACGGCAACCTGGTCATCTTCGGCACGCTGGACGCGCAGCTGGTAGCGCTGGATCAGGACACCGGCAAGATCGTCTGGAAGGAAAAGGTCGACGACTACGCGGCCGGCTACTCGATGACGGCGGCGCCGCTGATCGCCGACGGCGTGCTGCTGACCGGGGTGTCCGGCGGCGAGTTCGGCGTGGTGGGCCGCGTCGAAGCGCGCAACCCGCTCACCGGCGAATTGCTGTGGACCCGGCCAACCGTGGAAGGCCACATGGGCCACCGCTACGACAAGGACGGCAAGGAGTTCGACAACGGCGTCACCGGCACCGTGAACAAGAGCTGGCCGGGCGACCTGTGGAAGACCGGCGGCGCCTCGACCTGGATGGGCGGCACCTACGACGCCAAGACCGGCCTTGCCTACTTCGGTACCGGCAATCCGGCGCCATGGAACAGCCACCTGCGTCCCGGCGACAATCTGTATTCGTCGTCCACCGTGGCGCTGGACGTGAAGACGGGGCAGATCAAATGGGCCTACCAGAACACGCCCAACGATTCGTGGGACTTCGACGGCGCCAATGAATTCGTCACCTTCGACATGGACGGCAAGCGTTATGGCGGCAAGGCCGACCGCAACGGTTTCTTCTACGTTATCGACGCCAACAACGGCAAGCTGCAGAACGCCTTCCCGTTCGTGAAGAAGATCACCTGGGCTTCGGGCATCGACCTGAAGACCGGCCGACCGAACTTCATCGCCGCCAATCGTCCTGGCGATCCGACCAAGGGCGAGGAAGGCAAGAAGGGCACCACCGTGTTCTCGGCGCCTGCCTTCCTCGGCGCGAAGAACCAGATGCCGATGGCGTACAGTCAGCAGACCGGTTTGTTCTATGTGCCGGCCAACGAGTGGGGCATGGACATCTGGAATGAACCGATCAGCTACAAGAAGGGCGGCGCTTTCCTCGGCGCGGGCTTCACCATCCGTCCGCTGTTCGACGACTATATCGGCGCGCTGCGCGCGGTCGATCCGAAGACCGGCAAGATCGTGTGGGAAGCCAAGAACACGGCGCCGTTGTGGGGTGGCGTGATGACCACCGCTGGTGGCCTGGTGTTCTACGGTACGCCGGAAGGCTTCCTGAAAGCGCTGGACGCGAAGAGCGGCAAGGAACTGTGGAAGTTCCAGACCGGTTCCGGCGTAGTGGCGCCACCGGTCACCTGGCAGGACGGCGATACGCAGTACGTGGCGGTGGTCTCCGGCTGGGGCGGCGCGGTGCCGCTGTGGGGCGGCGAGGTGGCCAAGAAAGTCAACTTCCTGGAGCAGGGCGGCTCGGTGTGGGTGTTCAAGCTCTCCTCCAAGTAAACAGTGTCTCCTGCAATCTTCGGGCGGCTTCGGCCGCCTTTTTTTTATCGGTCAAATTGTGAACAGTGCTGCATCACGATTGATCCGATACAGCACAAGCCCTTTGCGCATAAGGAGCACTTTCTCCTGTGGCGCTGCATGGGCACGCAAATTGCCATGCGTTGTGTACATCGCTCGATGTACACAACAATAGGGGAGATCAATAATGAAAACCGTATTCATGCTGGGTGCAGTGGCAGTCTTCGCAACGCAAGGCGCGCAAGCGGTCGATTTCAAGGCCGGCGACTGGAACGTGGCGCTGGGTGGCATCGTCAACGCTTACTACACGCAGGTCTCGTGCAGCGGCGATGCGGTGGGCGGGCTGGCGCTGGGTGGCAAGGCGCTCGGCTGCGGCGGCGAGAACAACCGCACCACCATCGGCAACGGCCTGCTGCCCAATGGCCTGGTGACGTCAGCCAGCTCAAAGCAGGGCGACTACGACGTCAAGGCGCTGATCGGCATCTACAACGCCACCGCCACCGACAGCGCGATCTCCGCCAATAGCGGCGTCGATGTGCGGCAGGCTTACTTCACCTTCGGGAATGCGGAGATGGGCACCGTCAAGCTGGGACGCGACAACGGCATCTTCGGCGCCGGCGCTATCTTCGGCGACATGACGCTGATCGGCGCCGGCGCGCCGGTGCAGGCGACGCAGCGCGGCCGCGTCACGCTGGGCCACATCGGCGCCGGCTACAGCTACGTGGGCTACTACGGCCAGATCGCCTGGAGCGCGCCGAAGAACGCTTCCGGCATCGGCTTCGACGCGGCGCTGGTCAGCCCCGTAGCCGATACGCCGATTGTCGCGGCGCCGGTATATTCGTCGAAAACCAGTCCGCAGGTGCAGGCGCAGCTCAGTTATGCGGCCGACGGCTTCAAGGGCTGGCTGGGCGCCAAGTCGCAGAAGTTCAGCGCCACCGCGCCGGGCGTGAAAGACTTCACCATGTCGGGTATGGAGGTCGGGGCGTCGTATCAGGCTGGCCCGGTTGGCGTGCTGGCTAATTTCCAGGGTGGTAAAGGCCTGGGCATCCTGTCCGACGCCGACCAGGGCGACACCAAGTCCAAGGCCTACTTTGTGCAGGCCACCTACAAGCCGACCGACAAGGTCAAGGTCGGCCTGAGTTACGGCATCAGCCGCAATGACGACAACACCATCGGCACCGGTGGCCTGAAATCCAACGCCAACCTGACCTGCGGCTTGTATTACTCGCTGACCGGCGCGATCACGCTGGTGGGCGAGATCGGCCAGACCCGTTCCAAAGGCTTCGCCGGCGGAGAGGGCAAGTTGAATGGCGCCTCGCTGGGCGGCATCATCTTCTTCTGATGGAACGCTCGCTGACATTGGGGCGCGTGGTGACCAGTATACTGTGCCTGCTGGCGGGTGTGCTGGCGCTGCTGATCGGCGCCACGCAGGCGCAGGCGGGCGTGCTGACACGCGACGAGATGGTGCGGCGCTTCCCGGCGCCGCTGATCGTCGGCGAGCGCGACGCCGAGCTGCCGGTGTGGCCGCTGTTCCGGCAGAACGCCACGGCGACGGAATTGGTCGGCTATGTGTTCGAGTCGGTCGACCTGGCGCCGATTCCCGGCTTCTCCGGCGTGCCGCTGAATCTGATGGTTGCCATCGATCCCAAGGGCGTGTTCATCGGCGTGGAGGTGCTGTCGCATCATGAGCCGGTGTTCCTCGATGGCCTGGGCGAGGCGCCGCTGTACCAGTTCGTCAAACAGTACAAGGATCTGTCGCTGAAGCAGAACATCAGCATCGAAACCGGCAACCACCGCGCGCGGCATGCCGATGCGGCGCATGCTTACATTGATGGCGTGTCCAAGGCCACGGCCTCGGTGCGCATCATTAACCAGAGCGTGCTGGCGGCGGCGCTCAAGGTGTCGCGCAAGAAGCTGGGCTTTGCCGGCGGCCGCGATCCGGACCAGATCGCGCGCGTGCGGCCGGATGTGTTCCGGCCCATGGATCTGGCGCAGATGCATCGCGATGGATTGGTGCAGCATCTGCGCGTCAGCAACCGCGACGCCGAAAAGCTGTTTGCCGGCAGCGCCGGTGCGGGACTGGATGCGGAAGCGCTTGCGCATCCGGACGATGTTTTTATCGATCTGTATCTGGCTTGCGTATCGGTGCCGTCGATCGGCCGTAATCTGCTCACGCCGGCGGCATGGCGCAAGTTGCAAGGCAGGCTGGAAGAGGGCGACCATGCGCTGATCGCGATATCCAGTGGCCGCTACAGCGTGACCGGCGAAGACTTTGTGCGCGGCAGCGTGCCGGATCGCCTGCTGCTGCGCCAGGACAAGCTGCCGATCGATATGCGCGACCTGGATCTGGATTTGAAACTTGCCGCGCCGATAGAAGCCGACAGCATGACCGTGTTCCGCGTGATCGCGCAGGCAGGGCTGGACCCGGCGTCGCCATTCGAACTGGCGCTGCCTATCACGCGCAACAAGGGTATCGTCTACCCGGAGCGCATCACGCGCGAGCTGGTGGTGCGCTATCAACTGCCGGCCGATCTGGTCATCGCGCCTGAAGGGAATAACAAATCCTGGACCGCTATCTGGACCGGGCGGCGCTGGGAGCTGGCCTTACTGGCGGCGGGGCTACTGGTGCTGGGCGCTGCGCTGGCGATGCAGAAGCTTCTAACTGCGCACGCCGCGCGCTTCGACTGGTTCCGCCGCGCCTACCTGCTATTCACTATAGGCTTCGTCGGCTATTACGCGCAGGGGCAGCTATCCATCGTCAATCTCAGCGGCGTCATTCAGGCGCTGATGGCGCGGCGCAGCCTGGAATTCCTGCTGTTCGATCCGATGACGGTTTGCCTGTGGGCTTTCGTGCTGGTGTCGCTGCTGCTGTGGGGACGCGGCACCTTCTGCGGCTGGCTGTGTCCTTTCGGCGCCTTGCAGGAATTGACCGGCAAGCTGGCGCGCTGGGCGCGTGTGCCGCAATGGCGCATCAAGCCGCGCTGGGATGCGCGGCTCAAGCGCATCAAGTATGTGGCGCTGGCCGGCATTGTCGCCAGCGCCTTCTTCTCCAGCGAGATCACCGACAAGCTGGTCGAACTCGAGCCGTTCAAGACGGCGATTACGCTGAACTTCGTGCGCAGCTGGCCGTATGTGGTCTATGCCGTGGGACTGCTACTGGCCAGCAGCGTGGTCTACAAATTCTTTTGCCGCTATCTATGCCCGTTCGGCGCGTCGCTGGCGCTGCTGGGCAAGATACGCCTGCTGAACTGGATACCGCGCTATGCCGAATGCGGCACGCCGTGCCAGACCTGCCGCCACCGCTGCGACTACCAGGCCATCGCGCCATCCGGCAAGGTGGATTACGCCGAGTGCTTCCAGTGCATGGATTGCGTGGTTATTTATGCAAGTGATCAGCAGTGCGCGCTGCGTATCACACAGCTCAAGCGCCAGCGCACCATCCCTATTCAGCCTGCCACAAGGAGCGAGTCATGAAACGACGTACCTTTATTGTCAGCGCGGTCGGCGCGATGGCTGGCGTTGCCGGCTGCGTGCTGGCGCGCAGCCCGACGCTGCATCGCGGCGCGGCGCTGGCCTTCGGCACCACCATTTCGATCTCCGTGGTACACGACGATGCACAATTGGCCGCGCGCGCCATCGCCGACGGCCTGCACGCGGCGCAGCAGATCGACCGCCTGATGAGCATCTACCATCCCGCCAGCCAGGTTTATCAGCTTAACCGCGACGGCGCGCTGGCGCAGCCGGACCCGCGCCTGCTGGAAGTGCTGGCGCAGGCCGCCGAGCTGTCGCGCATCAGTGACGGTGCCTTCGACGTGACGGTGCAGCCTTTGTGGCAGCTGTTTTCGCAGGCGGCCGCGCGCGGCGCATTGCCGGACGAGGCGGCGCGCCGCCGCGCGCAGTCGCTGGTTGATTGGCGTCAGCTGGCGTTTGATGCGGGCCGTGTCCGATTCCGGCGGCCCGGCATGGCGCTGACATTGAACGGACTGGCGCAAGGCTATGCCGCCGACCGCGCGCTGGCGGCGGTGCAGGCGCACGGTATTCGCGACGCGCTGCTCGACACCGGCGAGTTTGTGGCGCGCGGTCACAAGCCGCGCCGCCAGCCGTGGATACTGGGCGTGCGCGATCCGCGTGATCCCGAAGCGCTGGCCGCCACCTTGTATGCGAAGGGCTGCAGCGTGGCCACCTCCGGCGATTATGAATGCATCTTCACGCCGGACTACAGGCATCACCACATCTTCGATCCCGCGCTCGGCGATTCGCCGGACGAACTGGCCAGCGTGACGGTGCTGGCGCCAACCTCGCTGCTGGCCGACGGTCTGTCGACCACCTTCATGGTGATGGGATGGGAGCGCGCCAGCGCGCTGGCGTCGCAGCTGCCGGCGGTGGATCTGATGGCGATCGACAAACAGGGCCGGGAGCGGCGCAGCGCCGGCTTCCCTGTCGATGCGTGAGGCGGCGATGCTATTTCAGATTGGGCACCTTGCGGTAGATCGTATTGCGCGAGACGCCCAGCGCGCGCGCCGTGGCGGAGACGTTGCCGCCGTGCGCCTCCAGCGACTTGAGGATGACCGACTGCTCCATCTCTTCCAGATTGGCGCCGCTGGCGAGCATGCGCGCGGTGCCGGCTTCGGCGTGGTGGTCGGGGACCTTGGCCTGTTCTATGTCGTCGAGGAAGTCGTCCGGCATATGGCGCAGGCAGATTTCGTGTTCGTCGCCGGCCATGACGATGGCGGTACGCAGCAAATTGGTCAACTGGCGGAAGTTGCCGGGCCAGCGGTGGCGGTGGAACAGCGCCAGGATTTCATCGGACACCTCATAGCGGGCGTTATTGGACTCCGTCGCCAGGATTTTCCTGACTACGGTTTCCAGGTCGGTGCGCTCGCGCAGCGGCGGCAGCTTGACCACCAGGCCATTCAGGCGATAGTACAGATCTTCGCGGAACAGGCCACGGGCGATGCGCTCGCGCAGATTGTGGTTGGTGGCGCAGATCAGCTCCACGTTGACCGGAATCGACTTGTCGCTGCCCAGCGGCGTCACCATGCGTTCCTGCAGCACGCGCAGCAACCGCGCCTGCAGGCTGAATGGCATGTCGCCGATCTCGTCGAGGAACAGCGTGCCGCCGTTGGCCTGCAGGATCTTGCCGACCGCGCCTTTCTTGCGCGCGCCGGTAAAGGCGCCGTCTTCATAGCCGAACAATTCGGATTCGATCAGCGTTTCCGGGATCGAGGCGCAGTTGACCGCCACGAAGGGGCTCATGGCGCGCGGCGAATCGTTGTGGATGGCCTGCGCCAGCAATTCCTTGCCGGTGCCGGTTTCGCCCATGATCATAATAGGGATATCGCGCCCCAGCACCCGCGTCACTTTTTCAATCACCAGCTCCAGTTGCGGATCGCCGGTGCGCAGATAGCGCAGGCCGGACAGCCGGCGCGCGCTGGCGGCGGCCTGGTTGGCGGCGACCGCGCTGGTGGCCGGCAGCGCGCGCTCCGGCGTCAGCGATTGCTGGAACACGCTGTTGGACAGGCGCAGCTGCGCGCGGCCGTAGACCCGCACGCCGCTGTGCATGCACAGGTTGAGCAGGCCGGGCGACGCCGTGCGGTAATGATCGTACAGCGCCGACACCGGCAAGCCGAACAGCGAACTGAAGGTATGCGACTGCAACGCCGAGAATGGCAAGCCCAGCTGGAACAGGCCGTTGCGGTTGGCCGCCAGGAAGCGCCCGCCGGGGCTGAACGAGGCAATGCCTTCCATCAGCGTGCCGATGAATTCGGGCCGCGCATGGAAATGCAGCGTGATGGCTTCCTCGAAGGTGGCCGAGAACAGCTGGTTCTCGATCATCAGTGCGGACATGCGCACCAGCGCCATGGTGTGCTTGTGATAGCTGCGCTGGTCGCCGGAGACATCGAGCACGCCGATCACCTTGCCCATATGGTCGGCGATGGGGGCGGCGGAGCAGGTGAGGAAGTGATTGGCCGCCAGATAGTGCTGGTCCGCATGCACCAGCGCCGGCGAACGTTCCACGATGGCGGTGCCGATGGCGTTGGTGCCGCGGCTTTGCTCGGACCAGGCCACGCCCGGTTGCAGGGCTACGCGGTTGGCTTTTTCCAGGAAGTCGTCGTCGCCCAGCGAATGGACGATGACGCCGTTGGCATCCGTCAGGATCACCATATTATGGGTGTTGACGATTTGCTGGTACAGCGTCTCCATCGCCGGGATGGCGTGCGCGTGCAGCAGGCGGTTCTGTTCTATTAGTAGCGACAGGTCGTTGCGCGCAAGGGGGCTGTAGTCCGGCGGCGTCTCGGGGTTGATCCCGTATTGTTGGGACCGTTGATGGGAGGTCTCTATGATAAGAGGCATGTTGTCAGCCCATGCTTCGCTTGCAGGCTGGGTGTTCCGTATTGGAGCAGTCTGGCGTTCCATAGTGGTCTCTTTGTCTCCGGCGGCCGTTATCGGCTCTGCTTTACCTGCAAGGTGTTCCATAATGTAGCACCTGTGCAGAACGTGAGCAAAAGCTTACTCATAAGCGTTGCTATACGGTTTATAAGCAAACGCGATGCCAGCGAAAAATAGCCCTTGGCAGATCGGCTTCCGCTTGGTATGATTCTGTCCCTCACGAAACAACACATGCAAATGCAGCGTTGAGTGAGAAAAAGAAGAGCTTGACGAGATGTACGAAACGCCTCATAATCTTGCCTCTTCGCTGACAAACAAAACGATTTGTCAGCATGTAACACAGAATGATCTTTAAAAATTTACAGTCGATAAGTGTGGGCATTTGGTGCTGCAACAAAAAGCATTAAATGCTCAACAAAGAAATATTCAGTAGAAATACTGTCAGTATTTTTGAGAAGAGCGAACCAGTGACCAGCAGTGGTCACAAACAGAGATTAAACTAAAGAGTTTGAT
>NZ_WWCT01000043.1 GCF_009857605.1 Duganella levis
AGCTTGATGACCATAGTAAGTCGGTCCCACCCCTTCCCATCCCGAACAGGACCGTGAAACGACTCTACGCCGATGATAGTGCTGCAACCAGTGTGAAAGTAGGTTATCGTCAAGCTAGTTATTAGAAGAAGCCCCCTCCAGTGATCTGGTCGGGGCTTTTTCGCGTCTGTCATCGCCATGTAACGCAATGTAGATAAACTTGCTGATCTTATAATTAGAGTAGAGATCAGCATGAAAAAATTCTCCTTGGTGTCGCTTGCCGTATTTTCCGTCCTGGCAGGCTGCGGTGGCAGCGATAGCAGCAGCCAACCGGCCGCAAAACCGTCGATCACCGGCGTCTTCCTGGACAACACGGTAGAGAACCTGGACTACGTCTCCGGTACCTCCGCCAAGGCCACCACCAATGCCAAGGGCGAATATACCTGCTACGCCGGCGACACTGTCACCTTCAGCATCGGCGGTATTAACTTGGGCAGCGCACTGTGCGCGCCGAGCATCACGCCGCTGGAACTGGCCGGCACCACCGACATCAAGAACGTCAAAGTCATCAACCGCCTGCTGGCGTTGCAATTGCTGGATGACGACAGCGATCCCTCCAACGGCATCAAGCTGAACGCCGATGTGAAAACCGCGCTGGCCGCCAAGAGCGCCGACTTTACCGCTGCCGCCGATGTCTTCAACACCGCGATGAACGCCAACCTGGCCGCCGCCGGCGCCAAGTACGCCGCCCGCACCATCGATGACATCCGCCGCGCGCTGGTACGCGAGCACTTTGAAGACACGCTGGCGTCCAAGCTCGGCGCGCCTGTCAACGAAAGCTTCAGCCAGACCACGCCGCTGGGCGCGGTCGCGGTGACCGTTACCCGTTACCAGATGCAGGCTGCCGCCAGCTACTACATTCCATACGAAGGCACGAACGCCAAGGTCAAGGAAGAATTCCCGCTGGGCTTCCTGCCATCCTACGGCTCTTCGCTGGCGTTCAAGGGCACCAACGCCAATGGCGACCTGGAGTTCTACGGCCTGACCGACCGCGGCCCGAATGGCGACGGTCCTAACCTGCCGTCGCTGAGCGGCTCCGGCGTTACCGGAGCCAAGATTTTCCCGTCGCCAAGCTTTGCGCCGGCATTCGGCGTGATCACGGTCGGCAAGAGCGGCGCGGTGTTGACGTCGTCCACGCCGATCAAAGCATCGGCCACCGTGAAGACCTCCGGCCTGGCGATTCCACCTGGCTCGGTCGGCAATTCGGCCGAATTGCCAGTGATGGACGAGATGAAATACAACGCCAACAGCAAAGCCACGTTTGACGCTAACGGCCTCGATACGGAAGCCATCGTCGTCGATAAAAAGCGTAACGTGCTGTGGGTATCGGATGAGTACGGCCCGTTCATCGTCAAGATCGATCCTGCCACCGGCATCATTCTGAACAAGTACGCACCGGGCAGCGGCCTGCCGGACATCTTCCTGAAACGCCGCGCCAACCGCGGCATGGAAGGTCTGGCGCTGGACACCAGCACCGACAAGCTGCACGGCTTCCTGCAAAGCCCGCTGACCGACGGCAGCACCACTTATACCGTCACCGGCAAGAGCGAGCTGATCGAACGCTATGCGCGCTTTACCCGCTGGACCGAGTTCGATCCAACCACCGGCAAGGCCGGCAAGATGTACGCCTATCCGCTGGACGGCGCCGATTATCAGGACGGCCGTACCGGCAACGCCAAGCTGGGCGACGTGGTCGCACTGGGCAATGGCAAGTTCATCGTGATCGAGCAGGGTGCGGCGCCGAGCGGCAAGGTGTTCAACAAGCTGATGCTGGTAGAGATCGGCAGCGCTACCGATATCGCGGCGGCCGCCTTCAACGTCACCACCTCCGACCTGGAGAAGAGCAGCATGGGCGGCGCGGCTGTCAACGGCGCCGACTGGAAAGCCGTGACCACGCTGAAGAAAACCCTGCTGCTGGATCTGAATGCCATCGGCTGGCTGGCGGAGAAGGCTGAAGGCCTGACCATCGTCGACGGCAATACCCTGGCGCTGGCCAACGACAATGACTTCGGCATGAAGACCAAGGTGTTCGATGCCAACGGCAAGGCGATTGAAGATGCCGATGTCACCAAGTGCAATGTCGATGCGAGCGGCGTCATCATCACCAGCAGCGCGGCTGGCTGCAATGCGGCCAATACCATTCGCGTGGCGCGCGGCACGGATGCAGAACGCCCAAGCCGCCTGTGGCTGATCAAGTTCGGCAAGGCGCTGACGACGTTCTAAGTCTTAAGCGCGGCGCGGGAGGCGTTCCGTCATACAGTTGTCACAAGCTTGTAATAACTCCATGAGATATTGCACGTTTGCTCATAACTCCAACGGGACGCCACCATGTCGATCGCACTGCCGAAATCTGCCTCTGCCATTCAATTCCTGCTGCTTGCAGCCTTGCCGGTGGGGATGGCGACCGCTGCCGATTTCACCATCAACGGCGCCAGCACCACGCTGCAAACGCTGAGCACCAATGAGAAGGGCACGATCTCAGTCGGCAGTTCGCTGACCAATGGCGATGAAAAAGTCGCTGTCACCATCACCGGCGATAACGCCACGCTGAACAACTTCGGCACCATCCTGCAGACTGGCACTGGCCGCGCGATCCGCGACAACACCGGCGTCAAGAACCTGACCATCAATAACGCCGCCGGCGCGCTGATGCAGACCGCCGACGCCGATGTGATCCAGATGAACAAGGCCAAGGCGGGCGTCACCCTGAACAACTCCGGTTCGATGATTTCGCTGAATGCCAGCGCAGGCGGCGCGCAGGCGGTGGACTTCGGCAGCATTACCAGTGGCACCAACGTGATCAACAACCTGGCCGGCGGCCTGCTCAAGGCCACCGATGCCGACGCCGTGCGTACCGGCGTCAACGGCGTGGTCAACAACAGCGGCACGATCCAGTCCAACATCACCAAGGCCGACGGCAAAGGCAGCGATGGCATCGATGCGCAAAACGCCTCCGGCGTGCAAGTATTTAACTTGTCGGGCGGCCTGATCGAAGGCGGCCGGCACGGCATTACCGGCGCCCAGCTGGATGCGTCCACCGTCTTCGCGCTCAGCGTGAGCAACAACGCCGGCGCCACCATTCGCGGCCTGAACGGCTCCGGCATCAATATAGACGGCTTTAACAACAAGCAGCTGGCCATTATCATCAACAACGGCATCATCACCGGCCGGGGTATTACCGGCGATGGCGACGGCATCGATGTGGACGGCGTGGTCGACATCACCAACGGCGGCACCATCCGTTCGATCAACGCCTTCAGTGCCTTGGCCGACGGTGTGGCGTTCAGCGAAGGCATCAGCGTGGGCGGTGGCCGCATCAGCAATTCCGGCCTGATTGAAGGCCTGGTCAGCGCCGGCAACACCAATGCGGTGGGACGTGGCATTACCCTGGCCGGCAACGACCTGGCGGCAGGCGGACGCGAAGGCTTGTACGCCGACGCCACCATCACCAACCTCAGCGGCGGCGTGATCCGTGGCCAGAGCGACTCGGGCATCGTGGTGGTGGGCTTGGGCAGCGGCCACACGGTGACGATCTACAACAACAGCGGCGCATCGATCTTTGGCGGCGGCGCGCTCAACGCCGCCATTCTGGGCAATGCCGACAATACCGTCATCGTGAGCGGTGGTGTTATCAACGGCGCCAGCAGCGGCAAGGCGATCGAGCTGGGCAGCGGCAAAAATAGCGTGACGATTACCGGCGGCGTCATCAGCGGCAGCATCAACGGTGGCAGCGGCGGCCAGAACACTCTGACCATCACTACCGGCGCCGGCAACAGCTTTGCCTACGCTGGCGCGATCAGCAATTTCAGCAAGGTGGAAATCCAGAGCGGCAACGTGACGTTCTCCGGCGTCAGCAGCTACAGCGGCACCACGCAGCTGAGCGGCGGCATGCTGACGCTGGATGGCGCACAACGGCTGTCGGCAAACAGCGCGCTGGTGCTCGATGGCGGCACGCTGCGCCTGACCAACGCCGGCACGCAAGGCCAGGCCTTCGCCAGCCTGTCGCTGACCGGCGACTCGTCGGTGCTGCTGGGCGGCTCGTCGCTGACCTTTGGCGCCTTGGGCGCGATTGTCGGCGGCAAGACGCTGAGCTTCACCGAAGCGGCCTCGGGCATCTACGCCTTCCGCCTGCTGGGCGATTATTCGGCCGACACCAGCTTCCTCGCCTTGTTGGGCGCCACCCACATCAATGGCGCCGGTGCGATCTATGCCTACGATGGCACTTACACCACGGTGCTGGCCGCCGTGCCGGAGCCAGGCACCTATGCCATGCTGTTTGCCGGCCTGGGGCTGATGGGCGTGATGTCGCGTCGCCGCCGCACCAAGGTTTAGCCGATATCAAGGCGGGCTGGCCGCCGGATTGCTACCTTCTCAGGGATGACCCTGGGAGGAAAGCCGAATGGAATATGCGCAGCTGAAACCCGGCCGCCGTTTTGCCCCGCTCCAAAGTTTGTTGTATTACAGTCAGCGCATCGTGACCTATCCCACGCTGCGCCGGCTTGTGGTGCGCGCGCTGAGCGGTGCGGTGCGGCTGCGGCAAGGCGCTGGCAAGGAGTTGTACGCGTCCACACCGGCCGAAGAGACGGCGCTGGCCGACTTGCGTCACAGCGGTTACGCACCACTCGGCAATCTGCTGGATGCCATGCAGTGCGATGACATCCGCGCCTGGCTCAGCGACAAGCTGCTGATTGATCGCGACCGCGAGCGTCCCGGCTTCACGCTGGCCCAGCGCGCCGATGGGGTGCGCGTGGCCGATTACCATTTGCGCGACGTGATTGCTTGCCCACATATCCTGGCGCTGGCGAATAGTCCGCCGCTGCTGGGTTTGGCTGCGCGCTACATGGAGTGCAAGCCGACCATTTCTGCGCTGGGTTTGCGCTGGTCGTTTCCGGTGCCGGGTGACGACAGCGCCTTGCAAGCCTTCCACCGCGATTCCGAGGACTGGCGCTATCTGAAAGTGCTGGTCTACCTGACCGATGTGGATGACGGCGCCGGGCCGCACGTCTATCTGCACGGCAGCCACCTGACGCAGGCGCCGATGCGGCTGCGCTTCTACAGCGACAGCGAAATCTCCAGCGCCCACAGCGCCGATATGCTGCTGACCGCCACCGGCACGCGCGGCTTCTGCTTTGCAGTGGACACCGCCGGCATCCACAAGGGCGCGGCGCCGGCCTTGCAGCCGCGCCTGATGTTACAGATCCAGTATTCGCTGCTGCCCAGCTATGCCTACCGCTACGCGCCGGAGCGCTATCAAGGCTCGCTGGAGCTGGACCCCTACGTCAATCGCCTGATTCTTCGTCCTTCTGCTTGGCATGGCTGATGGCTTCGCCGTCGGTCTTGCGCAAGGTCCAGAAGGTGAACGACGACAGCACCGTCAGCACCGCCAGTGCCAGGAAGGCGTGATGCAGCGCGGAGGTCAGCGCCACGCGATTCGACTGCGGCAGGTCGCCGAGGAACCAGCCGGTGATCAGCGAGCCTGCCGCCAGGCCAAAGCTGGCCGACAGCTGCTGCATCGAGCTGGCGATGGTGCTGGCCATGCTGGAATTGGTGCCGTCCACATCGGCGTAGGCGATGGTGTTCATGCTGGAGAATTGCAGCGAATTGAAGAAGCCCAGGCACAGGCTGATCGCCACGATCACATACAGCGGCGTGCCTTGCTGCACAAAGGTGAACATGCTGATGGTGATACCGATCAGCAGCGTGTTCACCGTCAGCACCTGGCGGTAGCCGAAGCGCCCCAGCACCCGTGACGCGATCGCCTTCATGCCCATGGCCGCCGCAGCGGACGGCATCATCAGCAAGCCCGATTGCCAGGCCGGCAGGCCCAGTCCCAATTGATACAGCAGCGGCAGCAGGAATGGCAGGCCGCCGACGCCGATGCGCGTGACGAAGCCGCCGGCCACTGATACGCGGAAGGTGCGGATCTTGAACAAGGCCAGTCGCAGCAAGGGGAATTCCGCATCCTGCGCATGCCACACGTAAGCCGCCAGCAGCGCGCAGGAAATGAACAGCAGCACCGAGGCGGAGGTCACGTCCAGCTTATGTTCGCCGAAGACTTCCAGCAGCCATGACAGCAGCGCAATGCCGGTGCCGAATAAAACCAGTCCAACGAAATCCAGCGGACGCGGATTTTCTTCGCGGTAGTCGGGCATGTGTTTGTGCGCGAGGAATAGCGCCACCAGCGCCACCGGCACGTTGATGAAGAAGATGTCGCGCCACGTCATCCAGTGCACGATCAAGCCGCCGATGGTGGGGCCGAGCAAAGGACCGATCAACGCCGGGATGATGACGAAGTTCATCGCCGCCAGCAGTTCGTTTTTGGGGAAGGTGCGGACGATGGTCAGGCGCCCGACCGGCATCATCATCGCCGCGCCGAAGCCTTGTAGCAGCCGTGACGCCACCAGCATCGGCGAATTGACCGACAGGCCGCACAGCACAGAGGCAATAGTGAAAATCGCAATCGCGGTCATGAACACGCGGCGCGTGCCGAAGCGGTCCGCCATCCAGCCGCTGACGGGAATCGACACCGCCAGGCTGAGAATGTAGCTGGTGACCACCGCCTTCAGGCTCAGTGGCGTGACATTCAGGCTAGCCGCCATCGCGGGGATGGCGGTGTTGACGACGGTGGAGTCCAGCTGCTCCATGAAAAGGGTAGTAGCGACGACCCAGGGCAGGTAGCGCTTGGCGGAGGCGGTGGCGATGGCGTTCATGGTGTGATTGTCACACAAAACAAACACCGTCGTCATAAGGGCGTCACGATTGGCCGGTAAGTTGCGAACATCGCCAGACCCTTTGGGAGTAGACATGGAGATCAAGCCACCACGCCGCACCTTTATCCGTCAGATGGCCGCGTCCACCGCGCTGCTGGGCGTCGGCGTGGCAGGCCTGAGCGGCTGCACCAGCACCGCCTCCGGCATGGCCGACGGCGTGGCGGCCGGCTTCCGGCATGGCGTGGCGAGCGGCGACCCATTGAGCGACCGCGTGATCCTGTGGACCCGCGTGACGCCGGCGCATGCGGGCGACATCGCCGTGCGCTGGCAGATGGCGACCGATGCGGCCATGCAGCAGGTGATTGCGCATGGCAGTGTGGTTACGTCGGCGCGGAAGGACTACACGGTGAAGGTCGATGCTGCCGGGCTGCTGCCGGGGCACGTCTATTATTACCAGTTTGCGGTGGATGGCGAAAAGTCGGTGGTGGGCCGCACCAAGACGCTGCCGCGTGGCGATGCGCGCCAGGTCAAGCTGGCGGTGTTCTCGTGCTCGAATTATCCGGCCGGGTATTTCAATGTCTACGCTGACGCGGCGCGCCAGAACGACATCGACGCCGCGCTGCATATCGGCGACTACATCTATGAGTATGAAAGCACCGGCTACGCCTGCGGCAATGCGGAGACGCTGGGACGGTTGTCAGAACCGCGCGAACTGCTGTTGCGGCTGGAGGATTATCGCCGCCGCTATGCGCAGTACCGTTCCGATCCCGACCTGCAAGCGGTGCATGCTGCCATGCCTTTCATCGCCGTATGGGACGACCATGAATTCGCCGATGATACCTGGCGCGATGGCTCGGTTGACCACAAGACCAGCAAGTACGGGCCGTTCGCCCTGCGCAAACAGGCGGCGCTGACGGCTTATCACGAGTGGATGCCGATCCGCGTGCCGGACATGGAGGCGCCGGACAAGATCTATCGCTCGTTCGACTTCGGCGGCATCGTCTCGCTGCACATGCTGGACACGCGGTTGATTGCGCGTGACCAGCAGCTGATGATGTCGTCCTACTACGATGAACACAAACACTTCGATGTAGAGAAGTACAAGCAGGACGTGTGTTCGCCGCGCCGTCAGATGATTGGCCATGAACAGATGGCGTGGCTGGAGGGGCAAGTCAGCCGTTCCACCGCGCGCTGGCAGATGCTGGGACAGCAGGTGCTGATGGCGCGCATGGAATATCCGACCGCCGTGGTGATGGGCGAATGCAATCGCTCCGACTATGCGGCGCTGAAGAAACGCGCGGCTGCCGATCCGTCCTGCGTCAGCGCCAAGCAGCAGCGCTGGTTGTCTGGTTCTACCTTGCCGTGCTACCTGGATTCTTGGGATGGTTATCAGGCAGACCGCGAACAGGTGTTCGAGATGATGCAGAAGCACCGCAAGAACCTGGTGGTGCTGGCCGGCGATACACACAACGCCTGGGCCAGCGATCTGCACGACGCGCAGGGCAAGCAGATAGGTGTGGAGTTTGCGACGGCGTCGGTGTCATCGCCCGGCATGGAAGGCGCGTACCCGGACCGCGATCCGGAAGATGTGGCGAACATGATGGTAGATCTGATTGAACCGCTGTACTACGCGCAGACCAGCAAGCGCGGTTACATGATCGTCACCGCCAGCCATGAACAGATGCGTTGCGACTGGCGCTTTGTCGATACGGTGTTCAAGCATGAGTACACGGCGGCGACGGAGCGCAGCCTGCGCGTGCTGCCAGGGCCGGGCAACCGCCGCATCGAGGAGTGCCAGGGAGCTTAGGTAGATTAAGCTGCTGTGTTGTCCCAGCGGTTTTCGAACAGGATTTCGGTGAGCGGGCGGCGCTGGTCCCATTTTTCCAGTTCCAGCATCGGCGCAGTGTAGAACTCGTGCACCTGGCCGACGCACAGCACGGCGATCGGTTGGCTGCCTTCGGGCATGCCGACGATGTCGCGCAGCTGCTGGGGATCGAACATTGACACCCAGCCGGCGCCGATGCCTTCCGCGCGTGCGGCCAGCCAGAAGTTTTGCAGCGCGCAGGCGGCCGATGCGAGGTCCATCTCCGGCATGGTGCGGCGGCCGAAGATGTATTGATCGCGCTTGTCGATCAGGCCCACCACCAGCACTTCCGCGCATTCCAGAATGCCTTCCACCTTGAGCTTCATGAAATCGTCGGCGCGCTTGCCCAGCGCTTCGGCGGTTTTGATGCGTTCTTCGTTCACATGCTGGTGAATGCTGGCGCGCAGCGCCGGATCGGTGATGCGGACAAAGCGCCATGGCTGCATGTAGCCGACGCTGGGACCATGGTGGGCGGCGCCAAGGAAGCGTTCCAGTTGGCCCGGTTCCAGCGGCCCCGGTTTGAAGTGGCGCACATCGCGGCGTTCGCGGATGGCGCGGTAGACACCGGAGATTTCGGCGTCGGTGTAGGCGTGCGGATTCATTTGAGTGCGATCAGTGCGTCGAGAAGTGGCTGGGTGGCGTCGGCGATGCGATCCAGGCTGGCTTCGCGCAGGGCGGAGGTGTCCACGGTGTTGTCCGAATTGAGGCCGGCCCATTGCAGCAGTGCGCTGATGGCTTGCGGCGTGTCGAACAGGCCATGCAGATAAGTGCCGAGGATCTGGCCATCCGCCGACAGCGCGCCTTCTGGCCGGCCCTCGATGAAGAAGGCCGGCGTGGCCAGTGCACCGCCGGTGGAGACGCCCATGTGGATTTCGTAGCCGCTGACCGGCGCTTGCGTGTCGCCGAAAGCGCATACGCCCTGTACCTGCATCAGCCGTTTTTCCGGACTCATTTCGGTGGCCATATCGAGCAGGCCGAGGGCCGGTGAGACGCCGGCCTTGCCCTCCATGCCCAGCGGGTCGGTGACTTCGCGGCCCAGCATCTGGAAGCCGCCGCAGACGCCGATCACTTTGCCGCCGTAGCGCAGGTGGCGCTGGATGTGCGCTTCCCAGCCTTGCGCGCGCAGCCAGGCCAGGTCGCCGCGCGTGTTTTTGCTGCCGGGGAGGATGATCAGGTCGGCCTGCGGTATCGGCTGGCCTTCGCGCACGAAGTGCAGGTCGACGTCCGGGTGGGCGCGCAGCGCGTCGAAGTCGGTGTGGTTACTCATGCGCGGCATGCTGGGCACCGCCACGCGGAAGGCGCCGCGCGAGGCTTGCACCGGCTGCACGGCGTCTTCGGCGTCGAGGAACAGGCCATGCAGGTAGGGCAGCACCGCCAGCACCGGCTTGCCGGTTTGCTGCTCCAGCCATTCCAGGCCAGGTTCCAGCAGCTTGATGTCGCCGCGGAAGCGGTTGATGACGAAGCCGATGGTGCGCCGCCGTTCACTCTCCGACAGGCAGGAAAGCGTGCCGACAATGTGGGCGAACACGCCGCCACGGTCGATGTCCGCCACCAGTATCACCGGGCAGTCGACTTTTTCGGCGAATCCCATGTTGGCGATGTCGCGGTCGCGCAGGTTGATTTCGGCCGGGCTGCCGGCACCTTCCACCATCACGCAGTCGTATTGCTGCAGCAGGCGGTCATGCGATTCGAGCACCGCCTGCATGGCCACGGTTTTGTATTGGTGATAATCGCGTGCGTTCATCTCGGCCCGTACTTTGCCGTGGATGATGACTTGCGCGCCGATGTCGCTCGATGGCTTGAGCAGGATCGGGTTCATATCGGTGTGCGGCGCCAGGCCAGCGGCGATGGCTTGCAGCGCTTGCGCGCGGCCGATTTCGCCGCCGTCCGCCGTGACGGCGCTGTTGAGCGCCATGTTCTGCGGCTTGAATGGCACGACGCGCACGCCACGGCGCTTGAGCAGGCGGCATAGCGCCGCCACGACCGTGCTTTTGCCGGCGTCCGAGGTGGTCCCCTGAATCATCAGGGTGGAGTAGGGGAAGCTCATATCAATTCTTGCGATGCTGGCGGGCTTCGTCGATTTTTTCGCACAGGGCTTTGGTGCCGGCCAACATGCGCGGACCGGCGCGGTTCAGCTGATCGCCGTCCAGCCGGAACAGGTTGTTCTTCTGGACCGCCAGCAGCGTGCCGTATGGCTTCCACAGATCGACGCTGCCGTAGTCTTTTTCGCTGGTGCCGATGATGGCTTCCGGATTCGCTTGCAGCACCGATTCGATGCTGACCACCGGCGCGGTGACTTTCTGGTCGGCGAAGATATTGACGCCGCCGCACAGGCGGATCGAGTCGCTGACGATGGATTTGCCGTTCAGCGTGTACAGCGGCTTGTCCCACACCTGATAGAACAGGCGCACCGGCGGGCGGTTGGAATACTGCTTGGTCAGCGTGGCGAATTGCTGGCGGATGTCGGCGGCGGTGGCGTTGGCGACAGTGTCGGTGCCCATCAACTGGCCGAGGCGCTCGACGTTGTCGGCGATGCCTTCCAGTTTGGTCGGCTCGCTATGGAATAGCGGCACACCCAGTTTGCGCAGGCCTTCGATCTGGCGCTCAAAGCCGCCGTGCATCCAGATCACGATCAGGTCTGGCTTCATGGCGGCCACGCGTTCCATGTCGATCAGGCGGTTGTCGCCGACACGCGGGATTTTCTTGGCGGCTTCCGGGTAGTCGCTGTAGGTGACGGCGCCGACGATCTTGTCGCCCGCGCCGGCCGCGAACAGCAGTTCCGTCACATGCGGGGCCATGGCGATCACGCGCTGCGCCGGTTTTTGCAGCGTGACGATGTTGCCGTCATCGTCGCGCACGGTGATCGGCGCTGCGGATGCAGCGGCAGCCACAGTCGCGGCAAGCAGCGCGGCGGAAGCCATGCGCATCGCCAGCGAGGCCGTGCTGCGTTGCTTGATCGGGTTGGTGTTCATCGTTTGCTCCATTCGTTGAGTGCTGCGTGCAGGCGCTGCCAGCCTGCTTCGTCCGGCGGCAGGCCGAGGCGGATGCCGCGCGCCGCGTGTGTAAAGAGTCGTACCCAGATGCCGCACTCCGCCATGTGCTGCCAGAACGCTTCCGGCTGCGGCTCGGCCCACCACTGGAATAGCGGCGTGCCGCTGGACTGGATGCCATGTGCGGCCAGCAGCGCGCGCAGGCGTTCGCCGCTGGCGTGCAGTTCTTCGCGGGTGGCGACCTGCCACGCCTTGTCGCTCAGTGCCGCGTGGGCGATCTGCTGCGCCGGGCCGCTGATGGTCCATGGGCCCAGCAGGTCGGCCAGGTCGCGCAGCAGGTCGGCATGCGCGGCGACGAAGCCAAGCCGGATGCCGGCCAGGCCGAAGAATTTGCCGACGGAGCGCAGCACGATCAGCCCTGGCCGCGCCGTGTGGGGCGCCACGCTGTTTTCTTGCGCCGTATCGCCAAACGCTTCATCCACCACCAGCCAGCCGCCGCGCGCGGCCAATTGGTCGGCCCATTCCAGCAGCTGCGCCGCCGGCACTACCGCACCGGTGGGATTGTTCGGATTGACGACGACCACTACGTCATGCTGCGCGACGGCCGCCGGCAGTTCGTCGTATGGCGTCGGCGTCATCGTGTGTCCGTGGCCGGCCCAGTGATGGGCGTGTTCGGCGTAGGATGGCGCGCTGACTGCTATGCGTGATGGCGCGCGCAGGCGAGGCAGCGCCTGTATCGCCGCCTGTGTGCCGGCCACTGGCAGCATCTGCGGCGCGCCGTAGAAAGCTTCCGCCGCTGCGACCAGCGCCGGATCAGGTTCCGGCAGGCGGTGCCACGCATTGCCGGCCACTTGAGGCGCCGGATACCAGCGCGGATTGATTCCCGTCGACAGATCGACCCAGTCATCGCGGCCGAAGCGCTTCGCGGCGTCGCGCAGATTACCGCCGTGTTCAAGCATGTGCGTACTCCATCAGTATCGCAGCGATGCAGGCTATGGTCAGCCACAGCGCCGTTGTACGCGCCACCAGTTGCCAGGCGCGGTTGATGTCCGCGCCGACTGCGGGCGGACCGTCGCCAAGCGTCGGGCGGTGTTCAAGTTCGCCGTGATAAATCGCCGCACCGCCCAGCTGCACGCCCAGCGCGCCGGCGCCGCTGGACATCACCGGGCCGGCGTTCGGGCTGTCCCAGGTCGGCGCTTGTGCGCGCCAGCATTGCCATGCGCGGCGCTTGCCTTGCAGGCCGGGCGCCAGCAGCACATACGACAGCGCCGTCAGGCGCGCCGGGATGTAATTGAGTGCATCATCGATGCGCGCGGCGGCGCAGCCGAATTGCAGGAAACGCGGCGTGCGGTAGCCCCACATCGCATCCAGCGTATTCGCCATGCGGAACAGCACCGCGCCCGGACCGCCGGCGACGATAAACCAGAACAGCGTGCCGAATACCGCGTCGTTGCCGTTCTCCAGCAGCGATTCGGCGCTGGCCTTGGTCAGTTCCACTTCGCTGGCGCTGGTGGTATCGCGGCTGACAATGTAGGAGGTGAGACGGCGCGCATTCGGCAGGTCGCGCTGCGCCAGCGCGTCGGCGATCGGCAGGTTATGGTCGCGCAGGCTGCGCATACCGAGGCAGAAGTAGAGCATCAGGACGTGAGCGGCGGCTTGCGCCGGTGGCAGGGCCATCGCCCACACCAGCAGCGCGGCCAGTGCGGTCAGCGGCAGCACGGCCAGCATCCAGGCCAGCACGCCGCGCGCGAAGCGGTGGTCGCCTTTGTTCAGACGGCGCTCCAGCGCGATCGCCCAATTGCCGAAACCGACCAGCGGATGCCAGCGGCGCACTTCGCCCCACCATAAATCCAGCAGCACGCCCACCACCATCAACAGCGCGATGGTGGAAAAACTCAATCCACTCAGCACAGTTATCCTTTTAAGACCAGCGGCAGGCCGGCGGCGACAAACACCGCGCGGTCGCAGATGGCGGCGACGGACTGGTTCAGGCGACCCTGTTCATCCATGAAACAGCGCGACACGGCGCCCATCGGCATGATGCCCAGGCCAACTTCATTCGACACCAGCACCACGTCGCTGGCGCACTTGGTCAGCGCGCTGGCCAGCATGTCCTGCTGTTCGTGGAACAGGGCGGGCAGCGCGATCTCGCCGACGTCTGGATATTCCTGGCCGCCGCTGAACAGCAGGTTGCTGAGCCAGAGCGTCAGGCAATCCACCATGATCAGGCGTTCCGGCGAGGACCAGCGCAGCAACTGGTTGCCGAGTGCGAGTGGCTCTTCGACGGTGATCCATTCGGCCGGACGGCTGGCGCGATGGTGCGCGATGCGCGACGCCATTTCGCTATCGCCTGCGGTGGCGGTGGCGATGTAAACCACTTCCTTGCCCGATTCGGCGGCCAGGCGCTCTGCGTAGGCGCTTTTGCCCGAGCGCGCGCCGCCCAGAACCAGTGTACGTGTCATGTCTCACTCCTCAAGAACAAGGCGGCGACTGCCGCCGGATTGGATGGGAAATAGGCGTGGAAATACGAAGCCGTCAGCGAACCAACGCGATACCAGGCTTCGCCCTGTATAGCGGAGGGATGTTTGACAGTGTACGCCGCCGGCTCCACTTTGGTCTCCAGTTTGGAGTAGTGAAAAGTGTGGCCGCGCAGGACGCCCTGTGGCGTCGGCAGGCCTTGCGATCCGAGACCGGCCAAACGTGGCTGCATTGCCACAGCGCCGGGCAGCAGGCCGGCCATCTTCCACACTGCGCCGGCTTGGTCGGCCAGCGTATCGGCCAGCGCCATCATGCCGCCGCATTCGGCGACGATCGGTGTGCCGGCTGCATGGGCGGCACGGATCGACGCCTGCCATGCGGCGGCTTGCGACAGCTGTTCCGCATGCAGCTCCGGATAGCCTCCGGGCAGATAGACCGCATCGGCTTGCGCCGGCACCGGCTCATTGGCCAGCGGCGAGAAGAAGGTCAGCGTCGCACCGAGCGCGCGCAGCATGTCGACATTGGCCGGATAGAGGAACATGAAAGCCGCATCACGCGCGACGGCGACGGTTTTGCCGGCCAGCGCTGCGGGCAGCGCTTCGGCCGCCGGCGCCGGGGCGATGTCCACGTCACGCAACTGGTTCCACGCGGCTTCGTCAAACGCCAGCTGGTCGGCCAGGTTGTCGAGCAGCTGGTCGATATCGCTGACTTCACCCGGCAGCACCAGGCCCAGATGACGCTCCGGCAGCGAGCGCGTTTGCTTGGGCAGCGTGGCAAACAGCGGAATGTCGCGCAGCGAGGCGGCGACCATCTTGGCGTGACCTTCGCTGGCGATGCGGTTGGCGATCACGCCAGCCATCTCCACCGGACCGTAGTCGCGCAGGCCGTGCACCAGTGCGCCGGCGGTTTGCGCCATCGAGCCGGCGTCGATCACCGCCACCACCGGCACGCCGAACGCGCGCGCCAGGTCGGCGGAAGAGGGCGTGCCGTCATATAAACCCATCACACCTTCGATCAGGATCACGTCCGCCTCGGCGGCGGATTGCGACAACTGCTGGCTGCACAGTTCCTGGCCAACCATCCACAGGTCGAGCGAACGTACCGGCGCGCCACTGGCGCGTTCCAGCAGCATCGGGTCGATGAAATCCGGGCCGCATTTGAACACGCGCACGCGCTTGCCCAGCCGGACCAGCTTGCGCGCCAGTGCGGCGGTGACGGTGGTCTTGCCTTGTCCCGACGAGACGGCGGCGATCAGCAGTGCCTTTACCATTCGGTCCCCGCCTGCGCGCCGATGCCTGCCTTGAAGGCGTGCTTCACCACTTCCATTTCGGTGACGGTGTCGGCGATCTCGATCAGTTCCGGCGGTGCGCCGCGGCCGGTGATCACCACGTGTTGCAGCGATGGACGCGCCAGCAGGTCGTTGATGACGGTGTCTACGTCCAGGTATTTGTATTTGAGGGCGATGTTCAGTTCATCGAACACCACCAGGCCGATCTCGGGATCGGCCAGGAACAGTTTCGCCTGTTCCCACGCCAGCTGCGCCTTGGCGATATCGCGTTCACGGTTCTGCGTCTCCCAGGTGTAGCCCTCGCCCATGGCGTGAAAGCTGATCTCCTCGGGGAAGCGGCGCAGGAAGCGTTCTTCGCCGGTCTGCAAAGCGCCTTTGATGAACTGCACCACGCCGACCTTCATGCCGTGGCCCATGGCGCGGATGGCCATGCCGAAGGCGCTGGAGCTCTTGCCCTTGCCGTTGCCGGTATTGACGATGATGATGCCGATCTGTTTGTCGGCGGCGGCGATCTTGGCGTCGATGATCGCCTTCTTGCGCTCCATGCGCACGCGATGGCGTTCGTTGATGTCGTCGCTCATTGGGTGTCCTCTTTGGGAATAAATATAGTGCGCTTGCCGTGCTGGATGGCTTCGATGGGGTGGCCGAGATAATCGCCGAGCAGGTCGGCCTGCATCACGTCTTCTCGTGTGCCGGCCAGCCAGCGGCCATCGCCCTTCAGCAGCAGCGCGTGGGTGGAGACGCTGTGCGCCAGCGTCAGGTCATGGCCGATCATGACGGCGGTCTTGCCCTGTTCGCGGCACAGGCGCGCCAGGATGCTCATCACGCTGACCTGATGCGCCAGATCGAGCGCGTTGGCCGGCTCGTCCAGCAGCAGCAGTGGCGTGTCCTGCGCCAGCATGGCGGCAATCGCCACCCGCTGGCGTTCGCCGCCGGACAGCGTGCGCACGTCGCGCGACTTCAATTCGGCCACTTCCATCGCTTCCAGCGACTTGATGGCGATGGCGTGATCGTCGCTGTCTTCCCAGTAGCGGTTGCCGTGATACGGATGGCGCGCCGACAGCACGGTTTCGATCACGCTGTAGGAAAAGGCGTCGCTGCGGCTCTGCGCCAGGAAGGCGCGCTGGCGCGCCAGTTCTTCCAGCGGCCATTCGGCCAGCGGGCGGCCGTTCAGCGACACGTGGCCGGCTTCCGGCGGACGCAGTCCCGCCAGTGCGCGCATCAAGGTGCTCTTGCCAGCGCCATTGCGACCGATGATGCTCCAGCATTCGCCTTCGCGCACCTGCCAGTCGAGATCCTTGACCAGCTGGCGCTGGCCGGCGCTCAGTGAAAGTTGGTGGGTGCTGATCATCATTTGCGCAGGCGGTGCAGTTGGTACAGGAACACCGGCGCGCCGATCAGCGCCGTCACCACGCCCACCGGCAGCTGCTGCGGCGCGATGGCGGTGCGGGCCAGGGTATCGGCCAGCATCAGGAAGGTGCCGCCGCCGATGGTGGCGGCCGGAATCAGGATGCGGTGATCGGGACCGACCGCGAAGCGGCAGGCGTGCGGCACGATCAGACCGACGAAGCCGATGCTGCCGGCGCTGGTGACGGCGCTGGCGGTCAGCAGACCGGAAACGAAGAACAGGCCTTTGCGCAGCGCGCCGACGCGGATGCCCAGCGTGGCGGCGGCTTCCGCGTGCAGCGCCATCACGTTCATGGCGCGCGCGTTGCGCAGGGCGAAGGCCAGGGCGGCGATCAGCACCACCCATGGCATCCAGCGCATCTGCGTGCCAGACAGGTCGCCGATGATCCAGAACACCATGCCGCGCAGGCGGCTCTCCGGCGCGATGGACAGCATCAGCGTCACCATCGCCATGCAGGCGGAAGACAAAATCGCGCCGGTCAGCAGCAGCAGCGCGGTGCCGCCTTCCGCCGCCGTGCCGCCGCGCAGGTCGCGCCGGGCCAGCACATACAGCATCATGGAGACGGCGACGGCGCCGCCGAATGCGGCGGCATCCACCATCCAGGCGGCGCACATGAACAGCAGCGCGGCCAGAGCGCCGACCGAGGCGCCGGCGGACAAGCCAAGCACATAAGGGTCTGCTAACGGATTGCGCAACAGCGCCTGCATCATCGCGCCGGCCAGCGACAGGGCGGCGCCGGTGACGAAAGCGGAGACCGCGCGGCTGAGGCGCAGGTCGAGCAGGGTGGCCGCCAGCGACGAGGTCTGGCCATGCAGCAGCTCATTCAGCGCTGCGGGAATATCGGAAAGCGGAATAGGGACCGAACCGGTCATGCCCGAAAAAATCAGGCCGGCAAACGCGAACAGCAGCAGGCCGGCCATGGTGATGGCGGCGCGCTGTTGCAGATTGCGGGAGAAAGAATGCATGCACTGCTTTCAAAAAGAACTGCCGGGGCGGGAATGCAACCCCGGCAGGTTACACCATTATTTGTAGCCGTAACGCAGTCCGGCAAACACCTTGGAACCCGGCGTGGCGTAGAAGCGCGCCAGATCGTACTGCTTGTCGCCGATGTTGTTCCAGCGGACCAGCGCCGACCAGTCACGGGTGAAGCTGTAGGTGGCGTACAGATTCACCAGACCGTAGCCGCCCAGGCGATTCTTGTTGGCCGCATCGTCATAGCGGTCGCCGGAGAACTCCAGCTCCACGCCGGTCTTCAGCGCGCCGATGCTGTAGTCGGCGGTCACGTTGCCGTGTTTTTTGGCGCGACGCGCCAGGCGCTTGCCGCTGGTCTCGTCCTTTGGATCTTGCAGGTCAAGGTTGGCGGCCAGGTTGACACCCGCCACGCGCGTGGCGCCGGCGATGGTCACGCCTTCCAGCAGCGCCTCGTTGACGTTGTAGACGCAACTGGATTTGTACCCGGCGTAAGGGCACGGCGTGGTGCTGACCAGCAGATCGGTCAACCGGTTATGGAAATAGCTGGCGCTGAGCGCATTGACGCCATCGTCCCAGCGCAGGCCGAGTTCCGCATTCTTGCCTTGTTCCGGCTTGTTGGCCGGATTGCCATAGCCCGAGTAATACAACTCGTTGTAGGTCGGCGCGCGGAAGCTGGTGCCGTAGCTGGCGGTGGCGCGCAGCTGCGAGGTGATGTCGTAGCCGTAGCCGATCGAGCCGGTGTTTTTCGCGCCATACACCGAGTTGTCGCGGCGGATGCTGGCGTTCAGCAGGTTGGCGCCACGGCGCGCGTTGTACGAAGCGGCCCACGCATTGGTGGTGCGGTCGCGGTTCAGCGCAGTGTCGCCGTTGGTCGAGACTTCTTCCTTGCGGTGGTCGTACAGCAGTTGCAGCACGTCGGCGCCGATGCGCACGTCGTTTTGCAACGTGATGTCGGTCTGCTTGGTGTCGATGCGCGAGTAGCCGGCTGCTGCTGCGCTGCTCCAGTTCTGGCCCTTGTCCTGGCTTTCCGCGTATTGCAGCAGAGTGTCGACGTTCGGCAGGAACTTGG
This sequence comes from Duganella levis, assembly GCF_009857605.1. Classification (GTDB taxonomy): domain Bacteria; phylum Pseudomonadota; class Gammaproteobacteria; order Burkholderiales; family Burkholderiaceae_D; genus Rugamonas; species Rugamonas levis. The sequence goes on from NZ_WWCT01000043.1 coordinate 18,819, forward strand.
CCTTGGCGTAGACGGCAGCGGTTTCCAGTTCGGCCTTGCTGCGCACATCGTAGGCGGAAGCGCCGCTGTCGTACTGCGATTCCAGTTTGCTGTGCAAGAACAGCGCGCCGGCTTCATAGCCAGGTGCGATCTGCACGCCGAACTGGCCGGAGACGTTTTCCTTGTCGTAGCCGTCGCGGTCCGCGTTGTACGAGGTGCTGCCTGGGCGGGTGGCCGAGAAGCCGTCCGACTTTTCTTTACCTGCGCTGATGGCGTAGTTGAAGCTGTGCTCACCGCCGGTGGCGCCGGACAGCGTGGCGTCGGCTTCGCGCGTCTTGTCGCTGCCGTAGCCGGCGAAGGCCGTCAGTGCCGGCGCGCCTTTGCCTTTTTTGGTGAAGATCTGTATCACGCCGCCGATGGCGTCGGCGCCATACAGGGAACTCAGTGGGCCGTAGACGATTTCGATATGGTCGATGGCGGTCAGCGGAATCGCGCTCCAGTTGGCGGCGCCGGTGGTCGAGGAGCCGATGCGCACGCCGTCGACCAGCACGATGTTCTGGTTGCTGTTGGCGCCACGGATGTAGACGCTGGACGCGGTGCCGGCGCCGCCGTTGCGGGCGATCTCGATGCCGCGCTGGCGTTGCAGCAGGTCGATGATGGAGCCGGCGCCGGCTGCGGCGATCTGCTCAGGGCCGATAGTGATGGTGTCGCTGATGACGTTGGCCAGCGGCTGTGGCGTGCGGGTGGCGGTGACGACGACTGCATCGGTGGCGGTGACTGGTTCAGCGTGCGCATAGCAGGCGGCCATGGCAAATGCCAGCGACGTCAGGGTCGCAGGACGGGAAATACGAAGGGTCATGATATGTTTTCTATTAATGCCAACTGGCCTACGTCCCCGTGGGCCAATTGTGAACAGAAGCGCGGCATTGGCGTCGCTTCCACCTGATTTGGCCGGTATCCGGGCTGGCAAGTGGCACCGCCTCACCTTCCCATGCCGTGGCACAGTGGTTGTCAGAGGAGATTTGTCGCGCTGAGTGCTTATTTAGACACTTTGCGACACTTGTTTACCGTTGCGGGGGCAGCACACGTTGGCGTTTTTATATCGCGCCGTGTTTCCCGTTTAACTGCGCGCCTGGACAGGCACGCGAGCACCAAAACCCGCACATTATACGGGGTTCAGGGTCAACATGGCGCCGTAGGCGATTTGGTGGGCGGCTTGCGCGGCTTGCAGCGCCATCGCCGCTGGGGGCAATCCGGCGTGGCAGGCGGTCAGCAAACGCATGGCGCCGGCGTGGCAGATGATGATGGCCTGGGCGTGCTGGCGCTGCACGTCTATATAGAAGGCGCTGATGCGCTCCGCCATTTGCAGCACGCTTTCGCCGCCGCCGGGATGGTAGTGGACCATGTCGGCGGCCCAGGCGTCGATGTCGGCGCGCGGGATGCTGTCCCACGGCTGCATCTCCCATGCGCCGAAGTGCATCTCCACCAGGCGGCTGTCGTAGAGTGGCGCTGGCGTCAGGCGCGCGGCCAGTTCGGCGCAGCGGCGCAGGGGACTTGAGTAGATAGGCAGGCCGGCTGGTAGCTGGAGCGCGGCCAGTGTCTGTTCCAGTTGGCCCGGCGCGATGGCGAGGTCTGTGCTGCCGTAGCAGACGCCCGGCGCCACCAACGGCTGCGGGTGGCGGACCAATATCAACTTCATACGGGTAGCGCGCCATGCTGGAAGCTGGCCAGCGCGCACAGGTAGAACGTGACTTCAGTGACTTGCTGGACTGCGCCGAGGCAGTCGCCCGTGTAGCCACCGATGCGGCGCACGTATTTGCGCGCCAGCCACCAGGTGGCGATGGCAGCGACGATCACGCCGCTGACCAGCGCGGCCGGCGGCAGCCAGTGCAGCTCAATGACTACCAGTGCCGGCACAATGGCCGTGATGGCGGCGATCAGGAATTCGCTGCCGCGCATTTTTTGCGCCAGCGGTTTGGCCTTGCCTTCGGCGCGCGCGTAGTCGAGACGCCAGATCAGCGAGGCCGCCATCAAGCGCGAAAGCGGATGCGCCACCAGCAGCGCGCCGATGGCGGCCAGCGGCGGCAGCATGGACAGCGTCACCAGCTTGAGGCCCAGCATGCAGATGGTGCCGATGGCGCCATACGCGCCGATGCGCGAATCCTTCATGATCTCCAGCACGCGCTCCGGCGTCATGCCGCCACCGAAGCCGTCGCACATATCGGCAAAGCCGTCTTCGTGGAAGGCGCCGGTGGCGTAGATGCCGACTGCGGTGGAAATCACCACGGCCACCGGCGCCGGCAGGAACCACGCGGCCAGCGCGTAGGCCGCGCCGGTGATCAGCGCCACCACCACGCCCACCAGCGGGAAGTAGCGCGAGGCCTGGTTCAGCCACGCAGGATCGAAACCCACCCAGCGTGGAATCGGCAGGCGGGTGAAGAACTGTAGCGCGGTGAAGAACAGGCGTAGCTGGTGCATGCTGTGTGCCGGCCTTACTCGGACTTTTCGCTGACCTGGGCCGACTCGAAGGTGGCCATCTGGTTCAGGAAGTTGACGGCGGCATGCAGCAGCGGCAGCGCCAGCGCGCAGCCGGTGCCTTCGCCAAGGCGCAGGCCGAGGTTCAGCAGCGGCTTGGCGCCCAGCGCGTCGAGCATTTGTTTGTGGCCGTTTTCGTCGGAGCAGTGGGCGAACACGCAGTAGTCCAGGATCGCGGGATGCATGCGGGCGGCGACCAGCAGCGCGCTGGTTACGATAAAGCCATCGATCAGCAGGATCTTGCGCAGTTCCGCCGCCTTCAGCATGGCGCCGGCCATCATGGCGATTTCCAGTCCGCCGAAAGTGGCCAGCACGTCCAGCGCTTCGGTGGCGTGGGCGTGCCTGGCGACGGCCGCCTCGATCACGCGTTGTTTATGCAGGATGCCGTCGGCCGACAGGCCTGTGCCGGCGCCGACGCATTGCGCCACCGGGATGCCGGTCAGCTTGTGCATCAGCGCGGCGGCGGCGGTGGTGTTACCGATGCCCATTTCGCCGAAGCCGACCACATTGCCTTCCAGTTCCGAGGCCAGCGCCATGCCGGCGGCCAGCGCGGTCTGGCACAGGTCGCGGCTCATGGCCGGTTCATTGGCGAAGTTGCGGGTGCCGTGCGCCAGCTTGCGGTCGGTCAGGCCGTCGCGCGGGCCGAAGTCGTGGTTGACGCCGGCGTCGATGACGCGCAGTTCGCAGTGGTTCTGGGTGGCGAAGACATTAATTGCGGCGCCGCGCGCCAGGAAGTTCTCGACCATTTGCCAGGTGACGTCCTGCGGGTAGGCGGAGATGCCTTCGGCCACCACGCCGTGGTCGGCGGCGAACACTAATATAGAAGGCTTGGTCAGTGCGATGTCGCGGGTGTTCTGGATCAGGCCGATCTGCCTGGCCAGCGCCTCCAGCACACCCAGGCTGCCCAGCGGCTTGGTCTTGTTATTAATAGCGCGGTCGAGTTGGGCGGCGAGTGCTTCGTTATGAGTAGGGGAGATGGACATGAGGCAGCATATGAATCGAAGAATTTCGTATTCTACCCTTGCCAGACTGGCTGGCCCTTGTTATGATTCTGTCCCTCACGAAACAACACATGCAAATGCGGCGTTGAGTGAGAAAAGAAGAGAAAAAGTAGAGCTTGACGAAATATTCGAAACGCTTCATAATCTTGCCTCTTCGCTGATGAACAAAACGATTTATCAGCAAGGTGCACCGCTCGGCGCGTGCCCAAGAATGATCTTTAAAAATTTACAGTCGATAAGTGTGGGCATTTGGTGCTGCAACAAAAAGCATTAAATGCTCAACAAAGAAATATTCAGTAGAAATACTGTCAGTATTTTTGAGAAGAGCGAACCAG
>NZ_WWCT01000044.1 GCF_009857605.1 Duganella levis
GCCGCAATGGCCGGCGTCCGTTTCGGCGCGGCGGCCGGCTTGGCCACGGCGCGCTGCGGCGCCGGTGCGCGGCGCACAGCCGTGTCATGCGACAGCTTGAAGATGCTGACCGCCTGCGACAGCAATTCGGCCTGCTCCTGCATGCTTTCCGCCGCCGCCGCCGCCTCTTCCACCAGGGCCGCATTCTGCTGCGTCATCTCGTCCATCTGCGAAATCGCCTGATTGACTTCCTCGATGCCGTTGCTCTGCTCCTGGGTAGCGGCGGTAATCTCGCCCATGATGTCGGCCACCTGGCGGATCGACGTCACGATCAGGTCCATGGTCTGGCCGGCCTCGTCCACCAGCTTGCTGCCGGCATCGACCTTGTCCACCGAATCGGTGATCAGCTCTTTAATTTCCTTGGCTGCACCGGCCGAACGCTGCGCCAGGTTGCGCACTTCCGACGCCACCACCGCAAAGCCGCGGCCCTGCTCGCCGGCGCGGGCCGCTTCCACCGCCGCATTCAGCGCCAGGATGTTGGTCTGGAAGGCGATACCGTCAATCACCGAAATAATATCGGCAATCTTGCGCGACGATTCGGTAATCGAACCCATGGTCTGCACCACTTGCGACACCACGGTGCCGCCCTTCTCCGCCACCGACGACGCCGATACCGCCAACTGATTGGCCTGGCGCGCATTGTCGGCATTCTGTTTGACGGTCGAGGTCAGCTCTTCCATCGATGACGCCGTCTCTTCCAGCGAACTGGCCTGCGATTCGGTGCGGGCCGACAAATCGGCATTGCCGGACGCGATTTCCTGCGACGCCGTCGAAATCAACTCAGTGCCGGTACGCACATCGCCCACCGTCTTGGCCAGGCTCTCGTTCATGTCCTTCAGCGCCTGCAACAGTTCGCTGGTTTCATCCTGGCCGGTGACCTGCACGTCCGAGGTCAGTTCGCCGCTGGCCACTTTCTGCGCCACTTCCACCGCGCCCGACAACGGCACCGTGATCGAACGGGTAATAATCGTCGCGCACACCACGCCCAGCGCCACCGCCACGCCGCCCAGCACGAACAGCACCACCATCAGGCCGCGGTCCGAGGTGACCGAGCTGTCCATCACTTCCTCGGCATTGGCGCGCTGCATGGCGACCAGCTTGTTGATCTGCACCAGCGTCTGCGTATTCAGCGGGTCGATGCGGCCGGAAATCACCTTGGCGCCGCCTTCGCTGTTAAACGCCAGAATCTGGCCGATGGCTTCCTTGAAGGCGGTGTTGGTATCGGCGTCCAGCACGCTGATATCGGCCAGCACTTTCTTCTCGTTGTCGTTCAGGCCCAGCGCCTTCAGATCGGCCAGCGCCTTCTCGTAACGGGCGCGCTGGTCTTTCACTTTCTGCTCTTCCTTCTGCATCAGGCTGACGTCCGATTGCAGGCCGATGTTACGCATGGCGATACCGGTTTCCAGCATCGCACTCTTCATCACGTCGGCTTGCAGGTTCTTGGCCGTCGCGGTTTCCAGTCCCTTGGTCAGCTTGTTTTTGTTGCTGTAATTAAGGTAGTTGGTCATCAGCACAATGGCCACCAGGATCAGCAAAATAATGCCGAAACCGATGCGCAGCCGTGCGCCGATCTTGAAGTCGCGTAAGTTCATGTGGTACTCCCCTCTGTCTGTGCTCTATCGTCGTGTGGCGGCGCGTCCTTCTTTTTGGGACACGTCCGTGTACTGCAAGGGGCCGGCGCGGGGTTGAGGCGCCGGCGGGGCGGGCTAGGCTGAAACTTAAGCGGCCGCCAGCTGGTCCATCAAACCCATTTCCGGGCTGGACATCAGCTTGTCGATGTTAACCAGGATCAGCATGCGCTCGTCGATGGTGCCGAGGCCGATCATATAGTCGGTGCTGAAGGCGGTGCCCATTTCCGGCGCCGGCTTCACTTGTTCCGGGGTCAGCGTGGTCACGTCCGACACCGAGTCCACCACCATGCCGACGATGCGGCCGTTGATGTTGAGGATGATGACCACGGTGAACTGGTCGTACACCGGATCGCCGAGGTTGAACTTGATGCGCATGTCCACCACCGGAATGATGATGCCGCGCAGATTGATCACACCCTTGATGAACTCGGGCGCGTTGGCGATGCGGGTCACCGCTTCGTAGCCGCGGATTTCCTGCACCTTCAGGATGTCGATGCCGTACTCTTCCGTACCAAGCTTGAAGGCCAGGTATTCGTGGCCGGCGATTTCGTTGGCCTGTGCGACGTTGGATTGGATCTCTGCCATGATGGCCCCCTATGAAGAAAAAATTGATTCGTCGGCCAGCTGGCGCGACGAGCGTATCAGCGCGGCCACATCCAGGATCAGCGATACGCCGCCGTCGCCCAGGATGGTTGCGCCGGAAATGCCGGCTACTTTGCGGTAATTGGATTCCAGGTTCTTGACCACCACCTGCTGCTGACCGACCAGGTCGTCGACGAACAGGCCGGCCTTGCGGCCGTCGGTCTCGACGATGATGACGATGCCCTGGCACGGATCGGTAAAGCGCGGCGCGATGTCGAACATCTGGTGCAGCGGCACCAGCGGCAGGTACTCGCCGCGCACCTTGATGACGCGGCCCTTGCCACTGATTTCCTTGACGTCTTCCGGCACCGGCTGCAGCGATTCGATCACGAAGCCCAGCGGCAGGATATAAATCTCGTCGCCGACGCGGATCGACATACCATCCAGAATCGCCAGTGTCAGCGGCAACGAAATCGAGATGGTGGTGCCGAAGCCCTTGGCCGAGCGGATGTCGACCACGCCGCCCATGGCGGTGATGTTACGCTTGACCACGTCCATACCGACACCGCGTCCCGACACGTCGGTCACCACGTCGGCAGTCGAGAAGCCCGGTGCGAAGATCAGCTGCCAGACTTCGGCGTCGCTCATGTTTTCCGTTACCGGCAGGCCGTTCTGCACCGCCTTGGCCAGGATGCGCTCGCGGTTCAAGCCGCCGCCGTCATCCGACACTTCGATGATGATGTTGCCGCCCTGGTGCGAGGCCGACAGGAACAGACGGCCGGCATCGCTCTTGCCGCCGGCGCGCCGCACTTCCGGCATTTCGATGCCGTGGTCGATCGAGTTGCGCACCAGGTGCGTCAGCGGATCGACGATGCGCTCGATCAGGCCCTTGTCCAGTTCGGTGGCGGCGCCATTGGTGATGAAGTCGACCTTCTTGCCCAGCTTGTGCGCCAGGTCGCGCACCATGCGCGGGAAGCGCGAGAACACGAAGTCCATCGGCATCATGCGGATCGACATCACCGCTTCCTGCAGGTCGCGGGTATTGCGGGTCAGCTGGCCGACGCTGTTGAGCAGGCGCTCGTGCACCATCGGGTCCAGCGTATCGACGCGCTGCTCGATCATCGCTTGCGTGATGACCAGCTCGCCGACCAGGTTGATCAGCTGGTCGACCTTCTCGATCGAGACGCGAATCGAGGCCGACTCGGCGCCGGCGTGGGCAGGCGCCTTCTCTTTTTCCTTCTCTTCCTTCTTGACGACTTTCTTTTCTTCTTCCGGCGGCGTTTCGATCACGATACCGGCGGCGGCGCGGATCTGTTCGACCGGCTGGAAGAAGCCGTAGCCCTGCGCATCTTCGCTGCCGGCGGCGGCGTTGGCGCGGATTTCGTCCAGCGGCTGGAAGAAGCCATAGCCCTCGCCGGCGGCGGCGGGCTTGAGTTCGGTAGTGTCGAAGAAACCGTAACCGAGGTCAGCCTCGACCTGGTTGCGCGCGGCCCGTTCCTTTTCCGCCTGCGCGTCGTCCAGCGCCGGCAGTTCGGTGACAATCATGTCGTCCGGATTCAGCACGAAGGAGCAGATGGCAATGACGTCGTCCAGGCTCTCATGCGTGGTGACCAGCATGGCGTTGCGGTCCTTGTCCAGCGGCGTGATCGAGACGTGGCCCATCAGGCCCAGTTCCTCGCCCAGCGCCTGCACCTCGCGGTGCGGCATGGCCGGCAGTTCCAGGCGGTAGCGGCGGCCGCCGCTGTGATCGACCACCTTGGTTTCGACCGCATTGTAGGCCGGCGCGACCGGCGCCAGCGCCACCACCGGCACGTCCTGCGCCAGCGATTGCAGCATCATGCGCACATTGCCGACCGCGTCCTGATCGACGGCGCTGCCCAGACGGTGACCGTCCAGCTGCATCTTGAGGATGTCCTTGGCGGCCAGGAAGGCGTCCACGTGTTCGCCGGTCAACGCCATCTCGCCTTTGCGGATGCGGTCCAGCAGGGTTTCCAGCACGTGCGTGATTTCGCTCATGTCGGTCACGCCAAACGTGGAGGCGCCGCCCTTGACCGAGTGGGCGGTGCGGAAGATCGCGTTCAGATCCTCGGCATCGGGGGCGTCCAGATCGACGGCCAGCAGCAGCCGCTCCATTTCAGCCAGCAGCTCCTCGGCCTCATCGAAAAAGACCTGATAAAACTGGCTTATATCGATGGTCATGGGGATACTCCGTTACGTTCGCTTCGCATCATGACGCCTTATCAGCCGATGACCTTTTTGACGACTTCGATCAGCCGCTGCGGATCGAAAGGTTTGACCAGCCAGCCATTGGCGCCGGCGGCGCGGCCCTTGGCCTTCATCTCGTCGGACGATTCGGTGGTCAGCATCAGGATGGGAGTCTTGGCGTAGCTCGGCAGCTCGCGCAGCAGCTTGATCAGTTGCAGGCCGTCCATGCGCGGCATATTCTGGTCGGTCAGCACCAGGTCGACGTTCTGCAGCTTGGCTTTTTCCAGGCCTTCCTGGCCGTCTACCGCTTCCACCACCTGGTAGCCGGCCGCCTTCAGGCTGAACGCCACCATCTGGCGCAGGGAGCTGGAATCATCAACTGCAAGTATAGTCTTGGCCATCTTTATCTCTCTTGTAAATCACGTTATATAGTTGTTAGAACAGCTCGATGTCGCCGCTCTCCAGGTGTTGCTGACTGACTGCCTTGCGCAACACGCTGCGCAATTCCAAACTCTGTATCGCCAGCGCCATGCTGACCTTGCCCAGCAGCTCGACGATCTGTTCGTTGTCGCTCTCGGGCAGCATCTCGTCGCCATGGGCGCCCAGCGTGCCGAGGAACTCGCGCAAGCCGGTCACGCGTTTCAGCGTGCGGTCCAGCAGCTGGCTGGTCATGTCCTGGAATTGCAGGCTGGTGATGGCGGCATTCACATAGCCGCCGACCTGCCCTTGCAGCGCCTCCAGTTGGGCGCGCTGCTCGGGGGTCGCGGTGCCGCCTCGCAGCAGCAGCTGGATGGTGGCCTGCTCAGCCTCCACCGTCTTATGGATCGCCATGAAGTTGAAGGACAGCTTTTCAATCGCTTCCTCCAGCAGCAGGCCGGTCTGGATCAGGTCGGTCTCGACTTCGGTCAGATGCCGGCGACCGTGGTCAGCCACGCCGGACAGCAGGCGCTTGACGTGGGACCCCAGAATTTTTTTTCTCGTCATAACAGTCTCGTTTACTTCTGTTTACTTCTACTGGCTTATTTGCGGACCGGCGGGCCGGACGGCTTGCCCTGGGCCGCCGCTGCGGGGGCGATCTCGGCAGCATCCTCGGCGTCGCCGACCTCGATCTTGCGGCCGTCGCGCAGCACATTGTCTTCGGCCTTGCGGTTCATGACGACGATGCTGATGCGGCGGTTGATCGGATTGAACGGATCGGCTTTGTCGAGGTTGATGGCCGAGGCCAGCCCGACCACACGCAAGACCTTGGAATCCTGCATGCCGCCGACGATCAGCTCGCGGCGCGAGGCGTTGGCGCGGTCGGCCGACAATTCCCAGTTGCTGTAGCCGGCGTCGCTCATATACGGCGTCGAATCGGTGTGGCCGGACAGGCTGATGCGGTTCGGCACGTCGTTCAGCACGAAGCCAATCTCGTGCAGGATGTCCTTGGTGTACGGTTGCAGCTCGGCCTTGGCCAGCGCGAACATCGGCCGGTTCTGCTCGTCGACGATCTGGATCCGCAAGCCTTCGCTGGTGATGTCCAGCAGCAGCTGGTCCTTGTATTTCTTCAGCAGCGGGTTGGCCTCGATCTTGTTCTCGATCCGTTCTTTGAGCGCTTTCAGGCGCTGGTTTTCTTCCGCTTCCATGGCGGCCTTGGCGGCCGTCAAGTTATAGGTCTTCTTGACCTGCGGATCGTCGCTGGCCTTGACCTGGCCGTCGGTACGGGTCAAGTCCTTGCCGCCGCCCTTGATCACCGACGAGCTGTCGCCGCTGCCGGAGCCGCCGCCCATCGCCACTTTCAGCGGCGTTTTAAAGTATTCGGAGATGCCGTTGAGGTCGCCCTTGGTGGTCGAACCCAGCAACCACATCAGCAGGAAGAACGCCATCATCGCCGTCACGAAGTCGGCGTAGGCGATCTTCCAGGCGCCGCCGTGGTGACCGCCGCCGCCCTTCTTGATGCGCTTGACGATAATCGGCCGCAATCCCTCTTCAGCCATGATTCATCCTTAAACTAGTGAAATTGCGCGGCATGGCTTACTTCGACTTGGATTTCTTGATGTGGTCTTCCAGCTCGTTGAAGGTCGGGCGCTCGGTCGAGTACAGCACCTTGCGGCCGAATTCCACCGCCAGCGCCGGCGCGTAGCCGTTCAAGCTGGCCAACAGCGTGACTTTCACGCACTGGTACATTTTGGTCGACTCTTCCAGCTTCTGTTCCAGCAGGCTGGACAGCGGACCGACGAAGCCGTAGGCCAGCAGAATACCGAGGAAGGTACCGACCAGCGCGTGCGCGATCAGGATGCCCAGCTCGGCCGGCGGCAAGCCCACCGATTCCATGGTGTGCACCACGCCCATCACCGCCGCCACGATACCGAACGCCGGCATGCCGTCGCCCAGCTTGGCGATGGCGTGGGCCGGTGCGGCGCCCTCGTGGTGGTGGGTCTCGATCTCCATGTCCATCAGGTTCTCGATCTGGAACGCATCCATATTCCCCGACACCATCAGGCGCAGGTAATCGGTCATGAATTCGACGATGTGATGGTCTTCCAGCACGCTCGGGTACTTGCTGAACAGCGGACTTTGCTCCGGGCTGTCGATATCGCCTTCGATCGACATCAGGCCTTCCTTGCGGACCTTGGACAGCACGTCGAACAGCAGCGACATCAGTTCCATGTACAGGTCTTTGGTGTAGCGCGAACCCTTGAACAGGGTCGGAATCGCGCCCAGCGTGGCTTTCAGGGTCTTGCCGTTGTTACCGACCAGGAAGGCGCCGACAGCGCCGCCGCCGATCATGACCAGCTCCAGCGGCTGAATCAGCACGGCCATGTGCCCGCCGCTGGCGGCATAGCCGCCGAACACGCCGAGCAGGACCACTACATATCCGATGATGACTAACAAGTGTTCTGACTCCCCAGAGCGAAAACCGGCCGAATTGTGACGAAGTGGGCCGGTTTTTCAAGAATTTACATATAGAACTACAATAGCCTGACTAAGGGGGAGCGGGCAAGTGAATAACGTCAAATGATGCTTAAAAGTACCATATATAGAGGGGAATTTCGCGCTCTGTGGCTCTAATGATGCTATCTGGTGTTCTTTCCTCAATGACAAATTCATAGCTCACAAGCATCGAACCAGGACACATTTCAGCGGCCGCCTTGCGCCACAATCCGGACATGGCAGCTGGTGACAGATAAGCAAATACCATGTCGAACTGGCTAAAATCCAGGCTTTCGTAGTCGCCCCGCAGGAAGCGGGCACGACTGCCGACCAACCGTGCCCGCAGCCAGCTGACCAGCCACGGCAGCGGCGCCAGCTCGATGCCGATGGCCTCGGCGTCCGGCCGCACCCGCGCCAGGTACAGGGTCAGGCCGCCGAGGCCGCTACCGATATCGATCACGCGTGGCGCAGCGCCTTGGCGGGTCGGCAACAGCTGTCGTACCGCATCCCACACGGCCGGACCGGACGGGTAATACGGCACCTGGGTGCGGAACGTCGACCAGTACCAGCCCAACAGCAGCAAAAACACCGCGCCGAACAGCCACGATGGCAGGTTCAGCGCCAACGCGGCCAGCACCGCCAGCGGAAACAGCAGCTGGATCGCGCGCCACCAGGCCGCCAGCGCCAGCTTCCAGGTGAGCGCGGCCGCCAGCAGGCCCTGCACTACGGCCACGGTCAGATAATCGACGGGGAAACGAAAACTGGCCATCACATAAATGATGGCCAGCGTGAGCGGCATGGCGCCGCACTGGATCAGCATGGCCTGCACGGCGGGCGCGCGGGCGATGCGTTGCAAGGAAGGTAAGTTCACGCGGCGTATTATGCCCGCGATTGCACGACTTAGGCGGCCAGCGCCTCGACTTCGCGTGCTTTTTTGGTCTTGCCGGCGCGCGACGGCATGTGACACAGGCCGCAAACGTAGCTGCCATGCAGGTCCATGGCGTTGACCACGAATTTGCCCTGGCATTTGCCGCATGGGGCGGTTTCCAGCATTTTGCTGCTGAAGAAGCGCACCAGGGTCCAGGCGCGGGTCAGCGACAGCAGCGGTTCTTCGCCCGGTTCCGGCGGCATTTGTTCGAGGTACAGCTTGTAGGCCTTCATCACCGCTTCAACGCCCGTGGCGCCGGCGTGGGTCACTAGGAAGCTATGGATGTTGATGAACAGCGAGGAATGGATATTCGGTTGCCAGGTCAGGAACCAGTCGGTCGAGAACGGCAGCATACCTTTCGGCGGCGATACACCCTTCAGCTCTTTGTACAGCTTGAGCAGGCGTTCGCGCGACAGCGACACTTCCGACTCCAGCAGTTGCAGGCGGGCGCCCAACTGGATCAGTTCGATGGCCAGCTGGATTTCCTGGGCTTCCGTTACAACGCTTTTCTTGGCGGCCATGATCTGAGCTCCTGACGATTAAACGATTTCTTCGACCGGCTGGCCGGCCATCAGGATGGCGGCGTGCGACTGGGCCAGCACGCGGTCTTTGTTGTAGTTCGTCAGCATCGACAGGATGGCGCTGTCGTCGAAGCGGAAGCGGGCCAGCATCATGTTGCCGCCTGCCAGTTTGAGAATCTGCGCGTTGCTCATGCCTTCGATCAGGTCGGCGATTTCAGCAGCGATGCCGAGACGGAAGATTGCGGTGACTTTGTCGGCGCGGATCATCTGCTGAGCCAGCATCAGGTAGCTCAGGTTGGCGTCGCGAATTTCGGCCATCATATCGTTTGCAGTCATTTTCCCACTCCTAGCGTTTTTCTCTCGTTGGAACACGTTTGCGTTTCCATTGAGATACATTCTGCTTGAGCAACAAAAAGCGGAGAAGAGGTGACTCTCCGTATTTTAGGTCGGGAAATAGCGGGTGCGACCTGTCGGTGTTTGTCTTACAAACACTCGCAGATCGGTCTCCACGCCCTTGCGGCGTAGGTTTCTTGCGGGATACAAGTTTTCAAAACATCCCTTTTTAAATCGAAAAATAAAGCGGCAAAGCGACTCTTTTTTGCGACATCTAAACCGGTAACGGCAGCCTTTTGAGGAACTTTAGGGTTTTTGCGAAATATTTTTAAATTTTTTCGCCCCTACCGCCGGATTAGCGATGCACGGTTTTCTGCGCATCTTGAAACTGGTAACGGCAGTGATTGAGGGAACTTTAGGGGTTTTTTGAAAAAAATCGAAAATAATTTCAAAAACCCCGGAAAGCGAGTATTCATGCGGGTTTACTGCGCTTGGGGTCAGACCCGCAGGGGGGGGCTGACCCCGGCTTTTTGGGTTAAACTTCAACTTTCTCCTCAAGCAATTACCCCAATGACAACCCGCACCCACTGCCTGGAACGCGACGCCGAAGACGCCCTGGCCCCGCTTCGCGATCAGTTCGACCTGCCTGCCGGCGTTATTTATCTGGATGGCAACTCTCTCGGCGCCCGCCCTAAAGCCGCCCTCGCCCGCGCCCAGCACGTCATCGCCCAGGAATGGGGGCACGACCTGATCCGCAGCTGGAATAGCGCCGGCTGGTTCGACCTGCCTAAACGCCTCGGTAACCGACTGGCCCCGCTGATCGGCGGCCTGGACGGCGAAGTAGTGGTCACGGATACAACTTCCGTCAACCTGTTCAAAGCGCTGGCCGCCGCGCTGCACATGCAGTCGGCCGAGGCCGGCCGCCGCGTCATCGTCACCGAACGCGCCAACTTCCCGACCGATATCTATATGGCCGAAGGCCTGACCAAGTGGCTGGACCGGGGTTACAGCATCAAACTGATCGACAGCCCGGACGAACTGCCGGCCGTCATCGGCGCCGACACGGCCGTCGTCATGCTGACCCACGTCAACTACCGCACCGGTTATCAATACGACATGCAGACCACCAGCGCCCTCGCCCACGCGAACGGCGCGCTGATCGTCTGGGATCTGGCGCACTCGGCCGGCGCCGTGCCGGTCGACCTGAACGCCGACGGCGCCGACCTGGCCGTGGGCTGCACCTATAAATACCTGAACGGCGGCCCCGGCGCGCCGGCCTTCATCTGGGTGCCGAAGAAACACCAGGCCGCCTTCCAGCAGCCGCTGTCCGGCTGGTGGGGTCACGCCGCGCCGTTCGCCATGGCGCCGCACTATACGCCGACCGACGGCATCGGCCGCGCGCTGTGCGGCACCCAGCCCATCGTCTCGCTGGCGATGGTCGAATGCGGCCTCGACGTGCACCACCAGACCAGCATGGCCGCCATCCGCGCCAAGTCGCTGGCGTTGACCGACCTGTTCATCGAACTGGTGGAAGCCCGCTGCGGCAGCCATCCGCTGGCGCTCGTGACGCCGCGCGAGCATGCGCGCCGCGGCAGCCAGGTCAGCTTCACCCATCCGCACGGCTATGCGGTGATGGCGGCCCTGATCGCGCGCGGCGTCATCGGCGACTACCGCGAACCGGCCATCATGCGCTTCGGCTTTACGCCGCTGTACACCAGCTACGCCGACGTGTGGGATGCGGTCGAGATCCTGCGCGACATCCTGGACCGCCAGGACTACAACGTCGACGCCAAGCGCGACGCCGTCACCTGAAAACGAGATAAACAATATGAGCGAAAACAAACCCGCCAGCGGCTGTCCGATGCATGCGACCGCGCCAGCCGGCGACGCCGAGTGGCATGGCGCGCAAATGGACTTCAGTAACAAGATGAGTTACGGCGACTACCTGGGCCTGGAAAAAATCCTGCACGCCCAGCACCCGCTGTCGCCCAACCATAATGAGATGCTGTTCATCGTCCAGCACCAGACCAGCGAACTGTGGATGAAGCTGATGCTGCACGAGATGCGCGCCGTGCGCATCCACCTGCGCGCCGGCGACCTGCCGCCGGCCTTCAAGATGCTGGCCCGCGTGGCCCGCATCATGGACCAGCTGGTGCACGCCTGGGACGTGCTGGCCACCATGACGCCGCCCGAATACACCGCCATCCGCCCTTACCTGGGCGCCTCGTCCGGCTTCCAGTCCTACCAGTACCGCGAGATTGAATTCATCCTGGGGAACAAGAACGCCGCGCTGCTCAACGTCCACGCCGGCACGCCGGAATTCCCGCTGCTGGAAGAGTCGCTGAATACGCCGTCGCTGTACGCCGAAGCGATCCACCTGCTGGCGCGTCACGGCCTGCCGATTTCCGCCGAACGCCTGAACGCCGACCCGGCCCTGCCGACCGTGGCCGACGCCTCGGTGCAGCAGGCCTGGTTGCAAGTCTACGGCGACACCACGCGCTACTGGGCGCTGTACGAGCTGGCTGAAAAACTGGTGGACATGGAAACCGCGTTCCGCTTCTGGCGCTTCCGCCATGTCACCACGGTTGAGCGCATCATCGGCTTCAAGACCGGCACCGGCGGCACGGCCGGCGTCAGCTACCTGCGCAAGATGCTGGACGTGGTGCTATTCCCAGAACTGTTCGCGCTGCGTACCGAACTCTGACGACGGAACTTGAGCGCGGCGGCCCTCTCTAAGCTAAACACTTGGGAGGAACATCATGACTCAACAACGCATCAGCACCTGGACAGCGGCAGCAATGCTGTGCGCCGCCACGGCGGCCGTCGGCACAGCCAGTGCGGCCACCTATACCACCATTCTCACCGGGCCAAAGGAAGCGCCGCCCAATACCTCGACCGGGATCGGCGCGGCGGCGGTGCAGTTCGACGCCGGCACCCACGTGCTGGTGGTCAACGCCGCCTTCAGCGCACTGCTGGGCGACAGCACCGCAGCCCACATCCACTGCTGCACCGATGCGCCGGGTCTGGGCACCGCCGGTGTCGCCACCGAGACGCCGACCTTCGGCGACTTTCCGCTGGGCGTGCAGACCGGCGCCTACAGCCATTCCTTCAACACCTCGCTGGCGGCCAGCTGGAATCCCGCCTTCCTGAGCGCTAACGGCGGCACCACGGCCGGCGCCGAAGCGGCCTTCCTGGCCGGGCTGAATGCCGGCCAGGCCTACCTCAATATCCACAGCACCAGCTATCCTGCCGGCGAGATTCGCGGCTTCCTGGCGCTGGCGCCGATAAGCGCCGTGCCGGAGCCGGGCAGCTTCGCCATGCTGGGCATAGGCCTGCCGGCCATGCTGATGCTGGCGCGGCGCCGCCGCAACAAGACCTGACGCTATTTCACGCTGGCGCCTACCAACGGCAGTTCGATAAAGCTGTCGTGGTAGATGCGCTGGGTCGCCTTCTTGTAATCCGCCGGCTTCGCGTAGAAGATATTCGGCACGAAGGTCTGCGGGTTGCGGTCGTACAGCGGGAACCAGCTGGACTGGATCTGCACCATGATGCGGTGCCCCGGCAGGAACACGTGATTGGCCGTCGGCAGCGCAAAGTTGTAAGGCAGCGCCTTGTCGGCGGCAATCGGCCTGGCCGTGGCAAAACCCTCGCGATAGCGGCCACGGAAGATATCGGCCGAAATCATCAGCTGATAGCCGCCCATCTCCGGCTGCGCCGCCACCTGGTCCGGATAGACGTCGATCAGCTTGACCACCCAGTCGGCATCCGTGCCGCTGGTGGAAGCCAGCAGGTGCGCCACCGGTTCGCCGCTGATCTTCACCGGCGCCGTCAGCACGCCGGTGGTGTAGGTCAGCACATCGGTGCGGCCGGAAGCTTCGCGCTGATCGTCCACCAGCCAGCGCGGCCAGGTCTGGCCCTTGGCCTCGTCGTAGCCATACGGCGGAATCGGCCGCTGGCGGTACGGCACCGGCTTGGCCGGATCGGCCACATATTCATCGTAGTCATTTCTCTGCGCGGGCTTGGACAGCGTGACCGGCGCGGTATTGGTCAGCGTCGCCTTGCCGTCGGCCGACAACTTCAGCGTGCCCGGCGCGATAAAGCAGCCGCTGACGCAGCCGGCCGGCCAGCTATTCAGCGCGCGCCATTTGTTGGTGCCGGTCTCGAACGCCGTCACCGGTGCGATCTTGGCCGCCAGCGCTTCCGGCGACGGCTCGTCCTTCAGATAGCGCTCGAGGAACGGCATCAGCACCTCTTCGCGGAAGTGCAGCCCCGTGTCGCTGTTGAAGCGGATCGGTCCCAGCTTGCTGCCGTCGCCATCCTGGCCGCCGTGATTCCACGGCCCCATTGCCAGGAACACCTTGTTGTCCTTGTCGTTCGGCTTGATCGCCTTGTAGACCGCAATGGCGCCGTAGATATCTTCCGCGTCCCACAGGCTGTGCACCAGCAGCGTCGGCACCGTCACCGGCTGCTTGGCCAGCAGGGTATCGACGGCCTGGCTTTGCCAGAATTCGTCATAGGCAGGATGGGCCGCCAGCTTGCGCCAGAAGCCACTCTGCTCGACGCCGCGCTGGCGTGCCAGCTCCCCGGCCGAGCCGGCGCGCATGAAAGTATCGTAATCGTCGTAATGGCTGGTGAACCAGTGCGCGTCGTTGCGGCGCGTGACCACCTGCTCCATGATGTAGGACAGGTTAATCTGCCGGAACGCGCCGTTGTGGAACCAGTCGTCGCCGCGCCAGCCGTCCACCATGGGATTCATCGGCACCGCCACCTTCAGCGCCGGATGCGGATTGACCAGCGCGATCAGCGGCAGATAGCCGTCATACGAACCGCCGATGATGCCCACCTTGCCGTTCGACTCCGGCACATTCTTGCTGAGCCAATCGAGCGTGTCCCAGGTGTCGGTGGAGTGATCGACCGGCGTCGGATTGAACGGCGTGCCGGCCATCGGCCGGTTCATCACGTAATCGCCCTCGGAGCCGTATTTGCCGCGCACATCCTGCACCACGCGGATATAGCCGCCCTTGACGATCACGTCCGGCATATTGTCATAGCCCAGCAGGACCGATTCCATCTGCGAGCTTTCCGCATGCGCGGTCATGTCGGCGGCGTTGTACGGCGTGCGCGTCAACAGCATCGGCGCGTGATTGGCCTTGCGCGGGATAAGCAGGACAGTATTGAGTTTGACGCCGTCGCGCATCGGTATCATCACCGTGCGGCGGACGAAGTCGAAGCTATCGACCGGCGCCTTGAATTCTTCCGGCGTTTCGCTCGGCAGCGCGGGATAGAGCGGCGCTTGTTGCGCCATGCTGGCGTGGATGGAAAAAACGCCGGCCACCAGGACCAGCGTCAATGCGGATTTCTTCATGGACGCCCCGGAATATTGTGAAACCATAAAGTATCACAACAGGCCGGGGCGCGGCAGCGCTTATTTTGCCAACAACAGCTCGTTCAGGCGCTTGACGAAAGTGGCCGGGTCGCTCAGCGAACCGCCTTCGGCCAGCAAGGCCTGATCGAACAGGATGTTGGACCAGTCGCTGAAGGAGCTGGCCACGTCTTCGTTTTTCAGGCGCTGCACCAGCGGGTGGTCCGGATTGATTTCCAGGATAGGCTTGGATTCCGGCGCATCCTGGCCGGCCGCCTTCAGCATGCGCAGCAGGTTACCCGACAGCTCGTTCTCGTCCGCCACCAGGCAGGCTGGCGAATCGGTCAGGCGGAAGGTCACGCGCACGTCCTTGGCTTTGTCGGCCAGCGCTTCCTTCATTTTCCCGACCAGATCCTTGTACGAGGTTTCGGTCTCTTCGTGTTCCTTCTTCTCGGCTTCATCTTCCAGTGCGCCCAGATCCAGGCCGCCTTTGGCCACCGATACCAGCTCCTTGCCTTCGAACTCGGTCAGGAACGACAGCATCCACTCGTCCACGCGGTCGGTCAGCAGCAGCACTTCGACGCCCTTCTTGCGGAAGATTTCCAGGTGCGGGCTGTTTTTCGCGGCGATGTAGTTATCGGCGGTCACGTAGTAGATCTTGTCCTGGCCTTCCTTGACGCGCGACAGATACTGCTCCAGCGAGGTGATTTGCTGGTCGTTGTCGTTGGCGGTCGAAGCAAAGCGCAGCAGCTTGGCCAGACGGTCCTTGTTGGTCGCGTCTTCGCCGATGCCCTCTTTCAGCACCTGGCCGAATTCGGTCCAGAAGGTCTGGTACTTGTCTTTCTTCTCTTGCTCGTCGGCGTTGGCCAGTTCTTCCAGCATGCCGATCACGCGCTTGGTCGAACCATCGCGAATCACCTTGACGTCGCGCGACTCCTGCAAAATCTCGCGCGAGACGTTCAGCGGCAGGTCGGCCGAGTCGATCACGCCTTTGACGAAGCGCAGATAGGTCGGCATCAGCTGCTCGGCATCGTCCATGATGAACACGCGCTTGACGTACAGCTTGATGCCGCCACGCTTGTTGCGGTCCCACAGGTCGAACGGCGCCTTGGCCGGGATGTACAGCAGCTGGGTGTATTCGCTGCGGCCTTCCACGCGGTTGTGGGTGTGCGTCAGCGGCGCGGCGAAGTCGTGCGACACGTGTTTATAGAACTCGTCGTACTGCTCCGGCGTGATGTCGGATTTGCTGCGGGCCCACAGCGCGCTGGCCTGGTTGACGGTTTCCAGTTCGTCCTTGGCGACGGTTTCCTTCTTCTCTTCGTCCCATTCTTCTTTCTGCATCACGATCGGCAGCGAGATGTGGTCGGAGTATTTACGGATGATAGACTGGATCTTCCACGACGACAGCAGCTCGTCCTCGCCTTCGCGCAGGTGCAGGATGATGTCGGTGCCACGGCCGACTTTTTCGATCTGCTCGATCGAATAGTCGCCCTGGCCTTCCGACTCCCAGCGCACGCCTTCCGACGCTGGCGCGCCGGCGCGGCGGGTTTCGACGGTGATCTTGTCGGCGACGATGAAGCCCGAGTAGAAGCCAACGCCGAACTGGCCGATCAGGGCCGCGTCCTGCTGCTGGTCGCCCGACAGCTTGCCGAAGAATTCCTTGGTGCCCGACTTGGCGATGGTGCCCAGGTGCGAGATGGCTTCTTCGCGGCTCATGCCGATGCCGTTGTCGGAGATGGTGATGGTGCGCGCAGCCTTGTCGAACGAGACCTTGATTTTCAGCTCATGGTCGTTGCCGTACAGGGCGTCGTTGTTGATCGCTTCAAAACGCAGCTTGTCCGAAGCGTCGGAGGCGTTGGAGATCAATTCGCGCAGGAAGATCTCTTTGTTCGAGTACAGGGAGTGAATCATCAGCTGCAGCAGCTGTTTCACTTCGGCCTGGAATCCTAGGGTTTGTTTTTCGGTGTCAGCCATTTTGTTTGGAATAGTCTTTTGGTTAAGATTTCATGAAAGTGGGGATTATAAGAGGCTTTTCAAGACCCGGGATGGTCAACTGAGCTCCCGTTCAAGGAAACGCCACACGGCCGGCTCCTGCATCGCCGCCACGTTGAGCCGCATGCGGGTCGATGGCAGCTGCTTGGGCGAGAACAGGCTGCCCGGCGCCAGCAGCAGGTTCTGCGCCATGGCGCGCTCGGTCAGCACATTGGTGTCGCAGCCGGCATCGGCCCAGACGAACATGCCGGCCGACGGCGAACCGTCCACTTTCAGGCCGACGCGCTCCATCTGGCGCAGCGTCTTGGCGCGGATGCCGTCCAGCCGCGCGCGCAGGCGGTCGGCGTGTTTGCGGTAGGAGCCTTCGGACAGCACTTTATACACGACCCGTTCGCCGATATCGCTGGTGGTCAGCGTCGACAGCATCTTGCGGTCTGCCAGGCGCTCGGCGCGCTCCGGCGAGGTGGCGATGAAGCCGACCCGCAGGTTGGCGGCCATGGTCTTGGAGAAGCCGCTCAGGTAGATCACCCGCTGCAACTGATCCAGCGCCGATAGCCGCGTGGCCGGCTGCACCGCGCTGCCGGGGTGCAGGTCGCAGTAGATATCGTCTTCCACGATGATGAAGTCATGCTCCTCGGCCAGCCGCAGCACCTGGAACGCCTTGGCTGCCGACAGCGAGGTGGAACTGGGGTTGTGCAGCACCGAGTTGATGATGTACAGCTTGGGCTTGTGCAGCGCCGCCAGTTCGGCCAGCCGCGCGATGTCCGGGCCATCGCCCAGGCGCGGGATGCCGACCACCTTGGCGCCCAGCGCGGCGAAGGAGCCAAACATCAGGAACCACGCCGGGTCGTCGACGAAGATGGTGTCGCCGGGGCGACTGAATTCGCGCGCCACCAGGTCCAGCGCCTGGGTTACGCCGACGGTGGTAATAATCTGCTCGGGTGCGGCGGCGATTTCCAGTTCGGCCAATTTGTGCTGCAACTGCTGGCGCAGCGGCAGGAAGCCTTGCGGCACGCCGTAGCTTAATAATAACGACGGGTTCTGGCGGCTGACGGCGCGTAGCGCGTTGGCGATGGTCGGGCCGTCCAGCCAGTCGGGCGGCAGCACGCCGGAGCCGGGCATTTGCTGGTGCGGCATCTGGCGGAACATATTCCGCACCAGCCAGACCACGTCGATCGGCTTGGCGTCGAAGCCGGATTGCGCGCCGCGCGATGCACCGCCCGCGCCCAGCGCGCCGAACGCGCCGCCCCCCGCCGCCAGATCGGCCGCATTAAGCGCCATCGCCGGCCGCTCACGCACGAAGAAGCCGGCGCCGCGGCGCGATTCCAGGTAGCCGGTGGCCACCAGCTTGTCGTAGGCGGCTACCACGGTGAAAGCCGACACGCCGTGCGACGCCGCAAACGCCCGGATAGACGGCATGCGCGCGCCGCCGCGCAGCAAGCGGTCATCGATCCGCGCCGCCACCGAGCGCACGATCTGGTCGATCAGCGTCTCTCCCGACTCGCGCAACAGCAAACCAAGCATCGGCCCCGCCCCGCGCCCTGTCCCAGCTGCGGCATCAACGGCGGACGGCGTGCGGGTCGGCCCACGCGGGGTGGCGGCCGGCACCGGCACCGGCACC
>NZ_WWCT01000045.1 GCF_009857605.1 Duganella levis
GCCGCGCGGCGCGCGCCTGGAAGCGCCGCCGCCGGCTGCCGTCTTCGACCTGTCCATCGCGCGCCAGAAGTCGGCCGCCCTGCTGCCCTCCCTGCAACGCGGCGCGCTGAACGACGCCGCCCTGACCGCATTGCAAGCCGCCCTCACCGGTGCGCCGCCGCACCTCGTCCAGCAACTGAACGCGGTGCTGGACGCCTTGAACGATTTCGACTTCCCGCAGGCCTACGCCGCACTGCAAGCATTACAGGCCAGCCTGTCCACGGAGACCCCATGATCACCACCCACCAAGCCAACCAGCCGCAAATCCTCGTGGTCGACGACGAGGCCAGCAACCTGCAACTGCTGCGCCACATCCTGCAGGACCACTACCGCCTGTTGTTCGCCAAGGATGGCCCGCGCGCGCTGGAACTGGCGCATTCCGAACAGCCGCAACTTATCCTGCTGGACGTGATGATGCCGGGGATGACCGGCTATGAAACCTGCCGTCTGCTGAAAGCCAATCCGGTCACCGCCAATATCCCGGTCATCTTCGTCACCGCCTTGAGCGACACCGACGATGAAGTGATCGGCTTCGAAGCCGGCGCCGTGGACTACATCACCAAGCCGGTCAGCCCACCGATTGTGCGGGCGCGCGTGCGCAACCACCTGTCGCTGGTGGGCGTGAATGAATTGAAGAAGACCCGCCTGGAAATCGTCCAGCGCCTTGGCCTGGCGGCGGAATTCAAGGATAACGAGACCGGCCTGCATGTGATCCGCATGAGCCACTATTCCAAAATCCTCGGCCTGGCCATCGGCATGACCGAAGCGGAAGCGGAAGACCTGCTGCACGCGGCGCCGATGCACGACGTCGGCAAGATCGGCATCCCGGACAACATCCTGCGCAAGCCCGGACCGCTCGATGCGGAAGAATGGAAAGTGATGCAGTCGCACGCCAGCATCGGCGGCGACATCATCGGCCGCCATCCGCACGGCATGCTGGCCATGGCCTACGACGTCGCTGTCACCCACCATGAAAAGTGGGATGGCAGCGGCTATCCGAATGGATTGAAAGGTGAAGAGATTCCGCTGGTCGGCCGCATTGTGGCAGTGGCCGACGTGTTCGACGCGTTGACGTCAGCGCGCCCCTACAAGGAAGCGTGGCCGGTGGAGAAAGCCGTCGAACATATGCTGGCGCAGCGCGACAAGCATTTTGAAGGACGTCTGGTCGACATCTTCATTAAACAGATGCCCGCGCTCCTTGAAGTCAAAGAGCGCTGGGCAGAGCATTAACTAGGCCACCAGGCGTTCGCCGCGTCCCGCCAGGCGCGCCATCACGCTCACCGCGTGATCGATCTGCGCCCTGGTGTGGCCGGCATTCATCATGAAGCGCAGGCGCGCCTGACCGACCGGCGCCGCCGGGAACTGGATCGAATCCACATGCACGCCTTCGGTGCGCAGCTCCATCGCATAGCGCTGGCACGTCTCCGCATCGCCGATCAGCACCGGCAGGATCGGCGTGGCGGTCGAGATAATCGTGTAGCCCAGTGGCGCCATCTGTTCGATGAAGTAGCGCTGGTTGTCCCACAGGCGCTGGCGGCGCTGCGGTTCTTCTTCCAGGATATCCAGCGCGGCCAGCAGCGCCGCTGCCTGGTCTGGCGGCGGCGGGCAGGTGAAGCCATAGGCGGAGCTGGTCAGGCGGATCACATCGCCCACTTCCTTTTCCACCGCAACGAAACCGCCGATCGAGCCGAGCGCCTTGCTCAGTGTACCCATCTGCATGATGTTGGTGCTGTAGCAGTTGAAGTGCTCCGAGGTGCCGCCGCCGTTGGCGCCAAGGATGCCGGTGGCGTGTGCATCATCGACATACAGCAGCGCACCGAAACGTTCGGCCAGCGCCACCAGATCCGGCAGCGGCGCGATCGTGCCTTCCATGCTGAACACGCCGTCGCTGACGATGATCGGCGTGGTGCCCTCGGCGGCGCCGGCTTGCAGCAGCGACTCCAGGTGGTTCATGTCGCAATGGCGGTAGTTGTAGCGCAGCGCGCCGGACATCTGGATGCCTTCGCGGATCGAGATGTGATTGAATTCATCCGAATAGTAGGCGTACTTGTGGCGCTTCTTGGCGCGGAAGCCATGCAGGCGCGCCAGCGTGGCCGCCTTGACGATCGACGACAGCACGCCGATGTTGGTCATGTAGCCGGTGACGAACAGCACCGCGTCGCTCTTGTGCTTCAGGGCGCCGAGGCGGCGTTCCAGCTCACGGTAGACTTCCAGGTCGCCGCCCAGCAGGCGCGACTCGCAATTACCGACGCCATAGCGGTCCAGGCCATCCTTGGCCGCCTGCACCAGGCGCGGGTGATTGGCCAGCGCCAGGTAGTTGTTGGTGCTGAAGGACACCACGGTTTCACCTTCGGTCACGAAGGTTGGATCGGGCAGCGTACTATGCACCGACGAGTCGTGGTAGATGGGATGATTCTGGAGCCAGGCGGCGATATCGCTTAAGTCGTGCATGATGTGGAAGACCGAAAAAGAACAGCTCATCATAGAGCCGTGCAGCTTTCCACAGGATTGCGGGGACATTACGAATCTGTCACATTACGAATCGGATAGTTAGTTAATTTACTGCCAACGGCAGTACGATGCGCGCCACCAGTCCGGGCCCGCCATCTTCCAGCACCAGCGTGCCGGCGTGCGCCTTGGCGGTGGCGCTGACGATCGACAGGCCCAGGCCATTGCCCGGCAGGTGGCGGCTCTTGTCGACGCGGTAGAAGCGCTGCGTAACCTTGTCGCGCTCCGTGTCCGGAATGCCGGGGCCATTGTCATGCACCGACATCGACGCTTCGCCCTGATACAGGCCGGCACGCACGTGGATCACAGCACCCTTGCCGGCGTACTTGATGGCGTTGTCCAGCAGGCTGGCGACTGCGCTGGCCAGCAGATTGCGGTCGCCGTCCACGTACAGCGAGGCCGGCGCATCGACCGTCAGGGTGATGCCGCTGTCTTCGGCGGTGGCCTCGTACATCTCGCCGATATCGGCCACCACCCGGCCCAGGTCCAGCCGCTCGAACAGGCGCGCGCGCATGCCGGATTCCGCTTCCGCGATCTGCAGCAGGCGCTCAAATAATCGTATCAGGTCGTCAATGTCGTCGATCGCGTCATGGGCAGCGGTGGACAGGCGCGGCACCGTCGACTCGTGGCGCAGGGCGTCGTCCAGCCGGCCCCGGATGCGGCTCAGCGGCGTGCGCAGGTCGTGGGCGATGGCGTTGGAGACGTTGCGGATCCCTTCCATCAGCAGCTCGATGCGGTCCAGCATGCGGTTGATGTCGTGGTTGAGCAGCGCGAATTCGTCGTTGCCGCTGACCGGAATGCGCTGACTCAGGTCGCCCGCCTCGATCTGCGCGGCGGTGCGGCGAATCTCGCCAAGGCGCGCCTCGATGCTGCGGCGGAACAGCATGGCGCCGGCGATGGTCAGCATCAGCGACACGCAGGCGCCGGCCAGCAGCGCGCGCCAGATCACTTCGCGCACCGCTTCTTCTTCACTCAGATCGCGGCCGACGATCAGCACCCCGCCCTGCACCAAAGGCCGCAGATACAGGCGCGCCGGCGCGCTGCGGCCGTAGCGCAGCACGGTGGCGGTGACCAGGTCCGGGGCGTCGGCCACGCTGGGCCAGGAGCCCAGGTTGCCGGCGATCGCCACGCCGTCTTCGTCCAGCAGTTCGAAAATCTCGCGGTCGTTATCGACGCCGTCGGTCAGCAGCCGATGCACTTCCGCTTTCAGCGCGGCACGGCTGCCGTCGCCGAGGTTGTCCAGCAGGCGCTCGGTCTGCGACTTGATCTTGCCATCGATGTTCTGGTCGATCACGCCGATGGTGCCGCTGTAGAACACCGCCGACACGGCGACGATCGAGGCGATGCCCAGCAGACCGTAGCCCAGCACCAGCTTGGCGACGATCGATGTGCGGAGTGGGTTGGATAACCTAGGCAACCGGCGGCTCCAGCTCTTCCGGCGGCATCACGCCCATGCGGTAGCCGACGCCGCGCAAGGTATGGATCAGCATCACCGGGAAGTCCTTGTCCACCTTGGCGCGCAGGCGCGAGATCTGCACGTCGATCACATTGGTCTGCGGATCGAAGTGGTAATCCCACACCGATTCCAGCAGCATGGTGCGGGTCACCACCTGGTTCTCGTTGCGCATCAGGTATTCCAGCAGGCGGTATTCGCGCGGCTGCAAGGTAATCACCTTGGCGCCGCGCGTGACGCGCAGCGTGCGCAGGTCCAGCCGCAGGTCGGCCACCTGCAGCTGCGTGCTGTCGGCGCCGGGGGCGCTGCGACGCAGCAGCGCTTCCACGCGCGCCAGCAGCTCGGAGAAGGCAAACGGTTTGGACAGGTAGTCATCGGCGCCGCCGCGCAAGCCGGTCACGCGGGCGTCGATGGTGGTCAGCGCGCTGACGATGATGACCGGGGTCTGCTTGCCCAGCGCGCGCAGCTTGTCGACGATGGACAGGCCATCGATACGGCCCGGCAGCATGCGGTCGAGGATGATGATGTCCCATTCCTCGCTGGTGGCATAGTCCAGTCCATCCGGGCCGTTGCCGGCGGCGGTCACTACATAGCCGGCCTCGCGCAGGCCCTTGCAGATGTAGTTGGAGGTTTCGGCTTCGTCTTCAATTACCAGGCAGCGCACGCGAGTCTCCGAAATCATGGGTAGACGCGTATTTTACCTTGGCCGCGCCACCAGCTCATGGTAAAGCGCGAGGTAACTTTCCGCCATCTTCTCGGCGGTGAACAGTTCCCAGTAACGGGCTTCGGCGCGGCGGCCCATCTCGGCGGCGCGTTCCGGGTTGTCCCACAGCGTGCGCATGGCCACGCCCAGCGCCGCAGGATCGTCCGGCGGCACCACCAGGCCGGTGTCGTTGTCGATGTTGATGTAGGTGGTGCCGGTGCCGATCTCGCTGGAGATCATCGGCTTGCCGAACATCGCCCCCTCCAGCAGCGAGATGCCGAAGGCTTCCGAACGCAGGTGCGACGGGAACACCATGGCGTAGCTCAGTTCCAGCAGCGCCACCTTGTCTTCCTCGTCCACCGCGCCGATGAACTGCACGTGGGTCAGGCCGAGGCGCTGCGCGTGCGCCTTCAGTTCCTGCTCAATCGGGCCGGCGCCGACGATCACCACCGGGTAGTCGACATTGACCAGCGCATCCAGCAGGATGTGCAGGCCTTTGTAATAGCGCAGCACGCCGACGAACAGGAAGAAACGCTCGCCGCATTGCGCGCGCCACCTGGCCTTGCGCTGTTCCGATGCCGGCGGATAGGTCGATTTATCCAGGCCGAACGGAATGGTGGTGGTTTTGTGGGCGAAGCGCTTCAGCACCGGCGACGAGGCCAGGTAGTTGGGCGACGTCGCCACCACCGCGCTGACGTTGTGCAGGAAGCGCCGCTTCAGCGGGCCATACACGCGCAGCAGCTGCTTCTGGCGCACGATGTCCGAGTGGTAGGTCACCACGCTCGGCTTGTCGATGCGCGCCAGGAAGTGCGCCAGGTCCATGAACGGCCACGGGAAGTGATAGTGGATCACGTCCGCCTTGCGCGCCAGGCGCGCCAGTTTGCGGATGGCGGCAAACGAAAAACCGGTCGAGGCAATTTCAAAATCCAGCGGCACGCGGTGCACGGTGTGGCCTTCGAATTCGATTTCGGACGGACCGCCGCGGCTCAGCGTCAGCACTTCGTTGGTGATGCCGAGGTGGCCGGTGCCCACGCACAGCTGGCGTATCACTTGCTCGACACCGCCCCAGCTGTCGGGATAATAGGTCTTGTAAAAATGGAGGACGCGCATAGTGTTCAGCGGGATAAGACGTGATGATAAACGGCGGCCGTGCGGCGGGCCGTTTCTGCCCAGGTGAGCTCCAGCGCGCGGCGCTCGCCGGCGGCAATGTAACGGGCACGCGCAACGTCGTCACGCGCCAGGGTGGTCATGGCGGCGGCGATCTCGCCCACCGACAAAGGATCGAATTCGAGTGCAGCGCCAGCCGCCACTTCCGGCAGCGAGGAGGTGCCGGAACAGGCCACCGCCACGCCGCTGGCAAACGCCTCCAGCAACGGCAGGCCGAAGCCCTCGTGCAGGGACGGGAAGATGAAGGCGCCGGCGCCGGCATAGACGTGGCGCAGCTGGCGGTTGTCGGTCAGCTGGTCGAGCCAGACCACATTCTCGCCATGCTGCTGCGCGGCCTTGATCTGCGCGACCAGCGCTTCGCTGCGCCAGCCCGGGCTGCCGACGATCACCAGCTGGCGCGCGGCGCGCAGCACCGGCGGCAGCGTCAGGTATGCGGCCAGCAGGCGCTCGACGTTCTTGCGCGGTTGCAGCGTGCCGACGAACAGGAAGTAGCCGGCGCGCAGCTGGTACTGCGCCAGCGTGGCGTCGCGCTCGGCGGCGTCCGGCCGGTCGAGCCACTCGGCCGGCACGCCGAGATTCACCACGCTGATGCGGTTTTCATTGACGCCGAAATAGTCGACCAGTTCCCGGATCGAGAAATGCGAGTTGGCGATCACATGCTGCGCCTTTTGCGCGGCATTGATCTGCAACCAGTTCTTCAGCTTGCGCAGCTTGGGGCTGGCCCACTCGGGATGCGAGACCGGCACCGCGTCATGCAGCGTGGCCACCACCGGGCAGTCCATGCGCACGATGCGGTAGTCGGTGGCGTGGAACAGGTCCAGCGGCGCCGCGCCTTTGCCGAGCGCAGTCTGGGTACTCAGATGCACCGACGACGGCAGGATGAAGTCGCCCAGCACCGCCAGCGGAAACGACAGCGGCAAGGCGCGGCTGGCGGTCATGCGGCGCGCATCGCCGGGTGGCGCAAAGGACAGGGGCTGCACCTCGACGCCGGCCTGCGGCAGATGCGCGATCAACGCTTGCGAATAGACGCCGATGCCGTCCATGCGGCCGCCGGTCAGCGCCGGCTCGGTGGTAGTTGCAGATAGTCCGACACGCAAGCTTGAAACACCTGTCATGCAGAATACATCCAGCGCAGCGTATCGGCCAGCGGCACCATGTCCAGCGCACCGGTGGCGGCGATCAGGCGGCGGTTGTCGCCGACCAGGCGCACCACTTCATTGGCGCGCACGAAGGCCGGATTGACGTGCACATTGATTTTGTAGCCGGCGATCTCGCCCATCATGTCCAGCGCTTCGCCCAGCGAGTAGCCGTGGCCGGAACAGATGTTGAAGGTCTGGCCGATCGCCGCCGGGGCGGCCAGCAGCTTGCGGTAGCTTTGCGCCACCATGCGCACATCGGAAAAATCGCGCCATACGTGCAGGTTGCCCAGCTCGATGTCGGTCGCCTTGCGGCGGAAGTGCGAGACGATTTTCGGCAGCAGGAAGTTCTCATGCTGGCCGACGCCGGTGTAGTTAAACGGCCGCACCACGATCAGCGGCAGCTTGTCCTGCCACAGCCGAGCCACGTACTCCATCGACAGCTTGCTGACGGCGTAGTCGTTGGCCGGCGCCGCCGGCACATCTTCGCCGATCACGCCAACGTCGGTATTGCCGTAGATATTGGCGCTGGACGCCAGCAGCACGGCCGACGGTTTTTTCTCCGCCGCCGCCAGCGCATCCAGCAGATTGCGGGTACCCACCACGTTGACCCGGTAAATCTGGTCAACGTCGCCGTGGCCGACGAAGGCGATGGCCGCCAGGTGCGCCACCACATCCGGCTGTACTTCGCGGATGACGGCCGCCAGGCCGGCGCGGTCCAGCAGATCGACCGCGAACTCCCGCTCGCCCGCCGTGTGGCCGGGCGTGATGGTGCCAAACACCTGATAACCGGCCGCGCGCAACTCGCGCGCGACATACTGGCCGGTGAAGCCGGACAAACCGGTGATCAGAGCACGCTTGCCCGCGTCTTCAACAGCCATGGATACTCCTTATGTGAAACTTAGAACGAGAAGCCTGCTTTGTTGCGGCGCAGGTCCGCTTCCACCATCATCTGGCACAGCTGCTCCAGCGTGGTCGACGGTTTCCAGCCCAGCTCCTTGGTGGCTTTGGCCGGATCGCCGATCAGCAGCTCCACTTCCGCAGGACGGTAGAACTTCGGATTGACGCGAACCATTACCTTGCCGGATTTCTTGCACGTAGCGATTTCGTTATCAGCCGAACCACTCCATTCCAGCGCCACGTCGACCGCCTTGAAGGCCATGGTGACGAAGTCGCGCACGGTTTCGGTACGGTTGGTCGCCAGCACATAGGTATCCGGCTGGTCGGCTTGCAGGATGCGCCACATGCCTTCCACGTATTCCTTGGCGAAGCCCCAGTCGCGCTTGGCGTCCATATTGCCCAGTTCCAGCACGTCCAGCAGGCCCAGATGGATCTTGGCGACCGAATCGGTGATCTTGCGGGTGACAAACTCACGGCCGCGCAGTGGCGATTCGTGGTTGAACAGGATGCCCGACGAGCCGAAGATGCCGTACGACTCGCGGTAGTTAACGGTCATCCAGTGCGCATACAGCTTGGCCACGCCGTACGGGCTGCGTGGGTAGAATGGCGTATCTTCCTTCTGTGGCACGGCTTGTACCTTGCCGAACATTTCCGAAGTCGACGCCTGGTAGAAGCGGATCTTCGGGTTGACGATGCGGATGGCTTCCAGCAGGTTGACCGGGCCGACGCCGGTGATTTCTGCGGTGGTCAGCGGCTGGTCGAACGATACGCCGACAAAGCTTTGCGCCGCCAGATTGTAGACCTCGTCCGGCTGCACGGTTTGCATCAGGCGGATACTGGAGCTGAGGTCGGTCAGGTCGTATTCCACCAGTTTCAGGTTCGGGTGCGATTGGATACCCAGTTCCTCGATGCGCCAGAAGTTGACCGAGCTGGTACGGCGATAAGTGCCAGTAACTTCATAACCCTTTTCCAGCAGCAGTTCGGCCAGGTAAGCGCCGTCTTGGCCAGTAATGCCTGTGATCAGGGCTTTTTTAGTATTCTGCATGCTAAATGCCAATCCATCGTGAGTAATATTAATAGCCCAATATTGTAACAGAGCGCTCGCGCGCACTTTCTATCGAAAATGCACGTTTTACATCACTTACATCTGGTTACTTAGGCAAAAAAAAACCGGTCGCCCCGCTATGGCGAAGGACCGGTCAGACGCCTCGGTGGCTTACGCCTTGCGCTGTGCCACCGCATCGACCACGCACAGCGCGGTCATGTTGACAATGCGGCGCACGGTGGCCGATGGCGTCAGGATGTGCACCGGCTTGGCGCAACCCAGCAGGATCGGACCGACCGCGATGCCATTGCCGGACGAGGTTTTCACCAGGTTATAGGCGATGTTGGCCGATTCGATGTTCGGCATCACCAGCAGGTTGGCGTCGCCGGTCAGGGTCGAGCCCGGCATGATGGCGTTGCGCAGTTTCGAGTCCAGCGCGGTATCGCCGTGCATTTCGCCGTCCACTTCCAGCGACGGATCGCGCTGCTTGATCAGTTCCAGCGCGGCGCGCATCTTGACCGCCGACGGGCTGTCCGACGAGCCGAAGTTGGAATGGGACAGCAGCGCGGCGCGCGGCGACAGGCCGAAGCGGCGCATCTCTTCCGCCGCCAGCACCGTGATCGCGGCCAGTTCGTTGGCGTCCGGGTTCTCGTTGACGTGGGTATCGACCATCACCAGCTGGCGCTGCGGCAGCACCAGCACGTTCATGGCGGCGTACACGCAGGCGCCTTCGCGGCGGCCCAGCACCTGGTCGATGTAGTGCAGGTGCAGCTGGGTGGTGCCGAAGGTGCCGCAGATCATGCCGTCGGCATCGCCCTTCTTGATCATCATGGCGCCGATCAGGCTGTGGCGGCGGCGCATTTCCAGCTTGGCGTACTCTTGCGTCACGCCTTTGCGGGCGGTCAGCTCGTAGTAAGCCTGCCAGTAATCGCGATAACGCTCGTCGTGGTCCGGATTGATGACGTCGAAGTCGACGCCCTGCTTCAGGCGCAGGCCGAACTTGGCGATGCGCGCATCCAGCACGGCCGGACGGCCGACCAGGATAGGACGCGCCAGTTTTTCATCGACCACCACTTGCACCGCGCGCAGCACGCGCTCTTCTTCGCCTTCGGCGTAGACGATGCGCTTGATGTCCATGTCGGCCTTCTTGGCGACCTGGAACAGCGGTTTCATGAAGGTACCCGAGCGGTAGACGAACTGTTGCAGGCTTTCCTCGTAGGCGACCAGGTCCTTGATCGGACGGGTGGCGACGCCGGAATCTTCCGCCGCCTTGGCCACGGCCGGCGCGATCTTGGTCAGCAGGCGCGGATCGAACGGCATCGGGATCAGGTATTCCGGGCCGAACGACAGGTTGGTGAAGCCGTAGGTGGTGGCGACGATGTCCGACTGCTCGGCGTGGGCCAGCTCGGCGATCGCGTGCACCACGGCGATTTCCATTTCGCGGGTAATCGTGGTGGCGCCGCAGTCCAGTGCGCCGCGGAAGATGTACGGGAAGCACAGCACGTTGTTGACCTGGTTCGGATAGTCCGAACGGCCGGTGGCGATGATGGCGTCGCCGCGCACGGCCTTGACGTCTTCCGGCAGGATTTCCGGATTCGGGTTGGCCAGCGCCAGGATCAGCGGATTGGGCGCCATGGCCTTGACCATGTCCTGCTTCAGCACGCCGCCGGCGGAGACGCCGAGGAAGATGTCCGCATCCGGAATCACATCGGCCAGGGTGCGGGCGTCGGTTTCGCGGGCGAAGCGTTCCTTGTCCGGGTCCATCAGCTCGGCACGACCCTTGTAGACTACGCCGGCCAGGTCGGTCACGTAGATGTTTTCCAGCGGGAAGCCGAGATCGACGATCAGGTCCAGGCAGGCCAGCGCGGCCGCGCCGGCGCCGGAGACCACCAGCTTGCATTTCTTGATGTCTTTGCCGACCAGCGAGATGCCGTTCAGGATGGCGGCGCCAACGATGATGGCGGTGCCGTGCTGGTCGTCGTGGAAGACCGGGATCTTCATGCGCTCGCGCAGCTTGCGCTCGATGGTGAAGCACTCCGGCGCCTTGATGTCTTCCAGGTTGATGCCGCCGAAGGTCGGTTCCAGCGAGGCGATGATGTCGACCAGCTTGTCCGGGTCTTGCTCGTTGATTTCGATGTCGAAGACGTCGATGCCGGCGAATTTCTTGAACAGTACGCCCTTGCCTTCCATCACCGGCTTGGCCGCCAGCGGGCCGATGTTACCGAGGCCCAGCACGGCGGTGCCGTTGGTGATGACCGCGACCAGGTTGCCGCGCGCCGTATATTTATAGGCATTGGCCGGATCGATGACGATCTCTTCGCACGGCGCCGCCACGCCCGGCGAGTAGGCCAGCGCCAGGTCGCGCTGGTTGGTCAGTTGCTTGGTCGGCGTTACGCTGATCTTGCCTGGTGTCGGGAACTCGTGGTATTCCAGCGCCGAAGCGCGCAGTTGTTGACGAATTGCTTCTT
Source organism: Duganella levis (assembly GCF_009857605.1). Taxonomy (GTDB): domain Bacteria; phylum Pseudomonadota; class Gammaproteobacteria; order Burkholderiales; family Burkholderiaceae_D; genus Rugamonas; species Rugamonas levis. Next base: position 11,420 of record NZ_WWCT01000045.1, read on the forward strand.
TTTTCTCAGGTGACGAATCCATGCTGTACAGCCTTCCCATATTTTGCGATCGAAGGCCTGTGATTTTAGCAGAGCACCTCTTGCGTTTAACTAGGTATTTTCACCAACAGCAATAAACGTTATCAGCATTTTTTATGACCAACTCGGGGGTTAGCCGAATTTTTGGGCAGATTCCCCCTGAATGAGCGCAACATAATCAATTTTCCGAACTAATTGCCTGTGACTATCAATTAAAGAAATATGATTGAAATTATCAATATTTCACCATGCGAAGCGGCGCGCTGCGCAAGCCGGGCCGTTTCGGCTAAGCTGGAGGCATCAGCCGCTCACAGGAGAATTCCATGTCCGCCTTGATCGTGTCCAAACATCTTCCCGAGCCGGCCGGCGCTTCGCCGCAGGGCGCCGCCTGGCAACAGCTGTTGCACTGGCAAGAAAACAGCCAGCAACTGGCCTTCGTCTACAGCCGCTCGCAGGGTGGTTTGATCCATACCGGACAAGGCAAGCTGGACCAGTTGAGCCTGGACGCCACCACCATCGAGGCCGGCGCCAGCAAGCTGTACATCGTGCTGGCCGGCGCCTCGTATGAAGCCGGGCCGCAGCTGTTCTTCACGCCCAATCTATTGAGCCGCTTCCACGTCAACGGCGTGGCGGTGCGGCTGGCCAACCATGACTGGCTGTTCCTGTCGGACGAATCGCTGCCGCCGCTGGGCATGGAAAACCTGATCCGGCGGCTGGAATCCTGACGGCTAGCGATACAATATCGCATGCTCTCCGAATTCGACCTCATTAAAGAATACTTCCAGCGTCCCCACCATGCCGCACGCGCCGCGCTCGGCATCGGCGATGATTGCGCGCTGCTCGCGCCCACGCCCGGCATGCAGACCGCCATTTCGTCCGACATGCTGGTCGAAGGCCGCCACTTCTTCGCCGGCGAAGATCCGCTGCGGCTGGGTCACAAGGCGCTGGCGGTCAACCTGTCCGACCTGGCGGCGATGGGTGCGCGGCCGGTCGGCTTTACGCTGGCACTGGCGCTGCCGGCGGCCGAGCGCGCCTGGCTGCAAGGTTTTTCGCAAGGCCTGTTCGCGCTGGCCGACGCCTTCAATATCGAACTGATCGGCGGCGACACCACCAAGGGGCCGCTGAATATCTGCATCACCGTGTTTGGCGAACTGGCGCCCGGCCAGGCGCTGCGCCGCAGTGCGGCCCAGCCGGGCGACGACATCTGGATTTCCGGCACGCTGGGCGACGCCCGCCTGGCGCTGGCCGGCTACCGGCTGGAACTGAAACAGCCGCTGGACGCCGCCAGCCAGCGCGCCGCCGCCGTGCGCATGCATACGCCGGTGCCGCGCGTGGAACTGGGCGTGCTGCTGGCCGAGCAAGGGCTGGCCCATGCCGCCATCGATATTTCGGACGGCCTGATTGGCGACCTCGGCCACATCCTCAAGCTGTCGCAAGTGGGCGCCACGCTGAATGTGGATGCGCTGCCGGCCGGCGATATCTTGGCCACGCAGGACACCGCGCTGCGCCGCGCCTACACCGCCGCCGGCGGCGACGACTACGAACTGTGCTTTACCGCGCCGGTGGCCGCCCGCGCCGCCATTCTTGCGGCCGCCGGCAGCGTGGCGACAGCGGTCACGCGCGTCGGCAGCATCGATGCGCACAGCGGCCTGCGGCTGGTGGACGCCAACGGCGCACCGCTGGATTTACAGCTCAGCAGCTTCGATCACTTCACATCCTGAAGCGCCTGCAAGGAAGTGACATCCTCGCCCGGCTGGCCGGCCAGCTTGCCGCTGCCATGCATCAGCCAATAATGGTGGAAGGCCAGGCGGATGTTGTCGCGCAGCTGGGTGTCGTCCCACGGCTTGGTGTAGAAGCGGTAGATGGCGCCGCGGTTGATCGCATCCAGCACCGCCTCCAGCCCGGTGTAGCCGGACAGGATGATGCGTATAGTCTCCGGATACATTTCCTTGACCTTGCTGAGAAACTCGGTGCCGCTCATGGCCGGCATGCGCTGGTCGCAGACGATCACCTGCACCGCATGCAGCGCCAGCAATTCAAACGCCTCGGTCGGCGAGGCAGCCGCCAGGATCTGGTAGCCGTCGCGGCGGAACAGCCGGTGCAGCGAGGCCAGCACATTCACATCATCGTCAACAATCAGCAAGGTCTGCGCCGGCTGGCTGGCGTCGCCCGGCGGCGGCGGCAGGCTGTGGCCTGACTGCACCAGCAGGCTTAGTTCATCCGGCGGCAACGGCTTGCTGTAGAAGTAACCCTGGATTTCATCGCAGCGGCTGCGACGCAGATATTCCAGCTGGGCCCGCGTCTCGACGCCCTCCGCCACCACTTGCAGCTTGAGGCTGTGCGCCATGCTGATGATGGCCAGCGCAATCGCCGCATCGTTGGGATTGGTGGTGATGTCGCGCACGAAGGCGATGTCGATTTTCAGCTTGTCGATTGGGAAGCGCTGCAAATACGCCAGCGACGAGTAGCCGGTGCCGAAGTCGTCGATCGCCACCTTGATGCCCAGCGCCTTCAGGCTCTTCAGCACGGTGATGGTGCGCTCGGCGTTGGACATCAGCGAGGTTTCGGTCAGCTCCAGCTCCAGCAGTTCGGGCGGCGTGTTGTGGCGCAGCAGCGCGTCGCGCACCAGCTGCGCCAGGTCGCCTTCGACAAACTGGCGGCTGGCGACGTTGACCGCCACCCGCACCGGACCGGTGCCGTCGGCCAGCCAGGTGGCGATCTGGCGGCAGGCGGCGTCGATGATCCAGGCGCCGACCCGCACCACCAGCCCCGTGTCTTCCAGCACCGGCACGAACTCGGCCGGATAGACCAGGCCGAAGCCGGGCCGCTGCCAGCGCAGCAGCGACTCGACGCCGGCAAAGCCGCCGGTGTGCAGGTTGACCTTGGGCTGGAAGTGCAGCCGCAGCTCGTGGTTGTCGAGCGCGCGGCGCAGCGCCAGTTCCATGTCCAGCCGCGCCAGCACCTGCACGTTCATGCCGGCGGTGAAGAAGCGATAGCCGTCGCGGCCGGCCTGCTTGGCGCGTTCCATCGCCGTGTCAGCGTACTTGACCAGGGTTTCCGGGTCGGTGGCGTCCTCGGGATAAACCGAGATGCCGATGCTGGCGCTCAGAATCGCCTGGTGGCCGTCCAGGTCGAACGGCTGGCGCAGCGCTTCGCGCACTTCGTTGGCGGCGTGCACCGCGTCCTGCTGGTCGCGGGTCATGGTCAGGATCAGCGCGAACTCGTCGCCGCCGACGCGGCCGACGGTGTCGCGGATGCGCGCGGTCTGCACCAGCCGGTTGCTGAACTGGCGCAGCAGGTCGTCGCCGCCGACCGTGCCGAGCGAATCGTTGATATTCTTGAAGCGGTCCAACCCGATCATCAGCACGATGATGCGGCGCGACTTGTCCTGCGCCACGCTGATGGCGTCGGCCACGATCTTGAAGAACAGCGTGCGGTTGGGCAGGCCGGTCAGGCTGTCGTAGTGGGCCATATGCTGCAACAGTTCTTCCGCCTGACGGCGTTCGCTGATGTCGCGCGCCACGCCCAGCATCACGGCCGGCTGGCCGGGACGCTGCAACAGCTGCCAATACAATTCGACCGGCACGGCGATCAGGTCGCGCCGCATCAGTTCCAGTTCGTTCAGTTCCGGCGAGCGGGCCGGGCCGATGGCGGCGGCGTAATCGGCCAGCCGTTCAGCCTGCGCGCGCAAGGCGGCCGGCGCACCGAGGCCGAGCCGGCTGGCGGTCGGGCCCAGCATCTCGCCGCGCGGATAGCCGAGCATGCGGCAGGCGCCTTCGTTGACGTCCAGCAGCTCGGCGTTGGCGGCGTCCAGCAGGAAGATGGCGTCAGCGGTGGCGTCCATGGCGCTGCGGAAGCGCTGCAGTTCGGCGGTCCGCTCGCGCACCGTCTGCTCCAGCCGGGCCGCGTAGTTGCGCTCGCGGTTGTGCAGCAGGCGCATCTCCAACATGTTGCGGATGCGCGTCAAGGTTTCTATCGGATCGAAAGGCTTGCTGATGAAATCGCGCGCGCCGGTCTCGAAGGCGCGCATCTTGTGGTCGGGCTGCGCGGTGACCACCAGCACCGGCAGCCAGCCGTCCGGCTCCAGCGGCTTGAGCGCGTCCATCACGTCGAAGCCGCTCATGCCGGGCATTTGCAGGTCGAGGATGATCAGGTCGAAGTGGTGTTCGGCGTGCCAGGCGGCCACCACGCGCGGGTCGGTGGTGGAACGGACGTCCTTGTAGCCGGTGGAAGTGAGCAGGTATTCCAGCAATTCGATATTGACCGGCTGATCGTCAACGATCAGGATGCGTGCATGGTGGATGTCGGTCTGGCTGATCATTGAGCCTCCGCTCGATACATACTCATCAATAAGCTTACCAGTCTGAGCGGGAAGTGGCGCACAACTGCACAACTTTTTGCAGGATTGCGACGATGGCAAGCTGCATGGTACAGTGCTAGCAAGCCCCCGTAGCCCCGTATCCGAGAAGGACAAGCCATGAGCAATAGCGACACCATCCTCGATCTTGCCGCCCAAGTCGGCAAAGCACTCCAAGACAAAGGGCTGATCCTGGCCACCGCCGAGTCGTGCACCGGCGGCGGCGTCGCCCAGGCCGTCACCGAAATCGCCGGCTCGACCGGCTGGTTCGACTGCGGCTTCATCACCTACTCCAACGCCTCCAAGACCGAAATGCTGGACGTTTCGGCGGCGCTGATCGCGCAGATGGGCAGCGTGTCGGAAGAAGTTGCGGCCGCCATGGCCAGCGGCGCGCTCGGCTCCAGCAATGCGCATATCGCGGTCTCGACCACCGGCATCGCCGGCCCGACCGGCGCCGTGCCGGGCAAGCCGGTCGGCACCGTGTGCTTCGGCTGGGCCAATGCCGACACGGTTCACACAGAACGGCTGGTATTTTCCGGCGACCGCCGCGCGGTGCGCGAACAGACCGTGATTCATGCGTTACAAGGGCTGCTCCGCTTCATCAACTAGGTTGCCTTTAGACCACAAAACAATTACTCTCGACGCATTCAAAAAGCGTTTCGGGAGTAGTAATGCAAAACACGGTACATTTCATTCTCCAGGGTAAAGGCGGCATCGGCAAGACGCTGGTGTCGACCATTCTCGCCCAGTGGGTCGCCAGCAAGGACGTGGCCGAAGGTCAGCAGCCGCTGCGCTGCTACGACACCGACCAGGAGAATCCGACCTTCTCGCGCTACAAGGCGATGAACGTCAAGCATGTGCCGGTGATGACCGACAGCCGCACCATCGACCCCAAGCGCTTCGACGCGCTGATGATCGACCTGCTGGAACAGGACGGCAACTGCGTCATCGACAACGGCGCCAACACTTTCTCGCCGCTGATGGGCTACCTGATCGAGAACGACTGCTTCTCGCTGCTGCAGGAATCCGGCCGCAAGGTCTACATCCACACCATCGTCGGCGGCGGCGACACGCTGCATGACACCGCCACCGGTTTCGTCTCCACCGCCAAGGCCACCAACGTGCCGCTGGTGCTGTGGGAAAATGAACACTTCGGCCTGCTGCAATCGGCGTCCGGCAAGCAGTTCGTCGAATCGCAGACCTACGCCGACAACTCGTCGCGCGTGGTGGGCCGCGTGGTGCTGACGGCGCGCAACGCCGACACCTTCGGCGCCGACCTCAAGAAAATGAACACGGCGCGCATGACCATGGCCGAGGTGCGCGAGAGCGACAAATTCAACGTCATGGAAAAGCAGCGCATCAAGGTGGTATTCCGCGACCTGTTCGAGCAACTCGATAAAGTGCAGTGGTAAGCATGGACCAGCAAAAGCTGCGCAGCCTGGTATTTGAAAAGACCGGCGTCAAGATCGACCTCGACGACCCGGTGTTCGCGCTGGTGGCGCTGAACGAAGCGGTGCTGGAAGAGACCGTGGAGCGCCACGTGGCGCGCATCGACGCCGCCTCGCAGGAACTGGCGCAGCAGGCGCGGCTGGCGGGCGGCGTTGCAGCCCCATCGCACGGCAGCCACCGCGCTTCGCACGAGGCCACGCACGACGCGCCGGCCCATG
>NZ_WWCT01000046.1 GCF_009857605.1 Duganella levis
CGGCCCGCAACGCAGGTGCGGCCCGCAGCACCGCCGATGCGCCGCGCCGCGCCGCCGTCGCTCCCGCGCAGGCGGGAGCCTCCGCTGAGCAAATCTGGGCCTGGCTCGGCGAAGTACCCGATCCGGAAATCCCGGTCATCAGCATCGTCGACCTGGGCATCGTGCGCGACGTGCGCGTGGCGGCCGACGGCGCGTGCGACGTCACCATCACGCCCACCTACTCCGGCTGCCCGGCGATGCAAGTCATCGCCGACGCCATCACCGATGCGCTGCACGCGCACGGGGTGGCGCAAGTCCGCCTGCACAACCAGATCTCGCCCGCCTGGACCACCGACTGGATGAGCGACGCCGGCAAAGTCGCACTGAAAGGCTACGGCATCGCCCCACCGGCGCGGCAGGTGATCGACATCAGCGGCTTACGGGCGGGGAGCAGGAGCGCTGCCGGCCGCAGCGCCGCAGCCGCCGTCGCCCGCCGCGCCGTGGCCGCACCAATCGTCGCCTGCCCACACTGCGGCTCGCAGCACACCGAGATCACCAGCCAGTTCGGCTCCACGCCCTGCAAGGCGCTGTACAAATGCCTGGACTGCCGCGAACCGTTCGACTACTTCAAGTGCCACTGACCGCCATGAGCAAATTCCACCCGCTGACCATCGCCCACGTGCGCAACGAAACGCGCGACACCATCGCCGTCACCTTCGCCGTGCCGGCCGAATTGCAGCACAGCTTCCAGTACCAGCAAGGCCAGCACCTCACCCTACGCGCGCAGATCGGCGACGAAGACGTGCGCCGCTCCTACTCGATCTGCTCCGCCGTGCAGGACGGCGTGCTGCGCGTGGCCATCAAGCGCACCCAGGGCGGCCTGTTCTCCAGCTGGGCCAACGACACGCTGCAAGTCGGCCACACCATCGACGTCATGCCGCCGTCGGGCCACTTCAACGTGCCGCTGGACGCCGCCAACAAAAAGCATTACCTGGCCTTCGCCGCCGGCAGCGGCATTACGCCCATCCTGTCGATCATCAAGACCACGTTGGCCACCGAACCGGAAAGCCAGTTCACGCTCTTCTACGGCAACCGCGCCTCGTCGTCGGTGATCTTCAAGGACGAACTATCGGACCTGAAGGACACCTACCTGGAACGCCTGAAAATCGCCTACGTCATGAGCCGCGAGCAGCAGGACATCGACTTGTTCAACGGCCGCATCACCAAGGAAAAAGCCGCGCAATTCCTCAAATACTGGGTGCGCGCGGAAGACATCGACGTCGCCTTCATCTGCGGCCCGGAAGACATGATGCACGGCGTCTCCGAAGCGCTGCAGGAAGCCGGCATGCCGAAATCGCAGATCAAGATCGAACTGTTCGCCGCCAGCATCCCGAAACACGCGCACCAGCCGCGCGCCGCGACCGCCGCCGCCGCCCACCAGCACACCGAAGTCACCGTCATCATGGACGGCAACGCCGCCAGCTTCACCATGGAGCAGGACAAGGAATCGCTGCTGGACGCCGGCCTGCGCGCAGGCCTCGACATGCGCTACTCGTGCAAGGGCGGCGTGTGCTCGACCTGCCGCTGCAAAGTCATCGAAGGAAAAGTCGACATGGACGTCAACTACGCGCTGGAAGACTACGAAATCGCGCGCGGCTATGTCCTCAGCTGCCAGAGCTTCCCCACCACCGCCAAAGTCGTCATCGACTTCGACCAGGCCGAATAAAAACGGAGACACCATGGACTACCAGAACATCCTGTTCGACATCAGCGACGGCATCGCCACGCTGACGCTCAACCGCCCGGATAAACTGAACAGCTTCACGCAAGCCATGCACGACGAAGTGCGCCACGCACTGAAGCGCGTCGCCAGCGAAGCGGCCAGCGGCGCGGCGCGCGTGCTGGTGCTGACCGGCGCGGGACGCGGCTTCTGCGCCGGCCAGGACTTGTCCGACCGCGCCGTGGGACCAGGCGCCGCCGGTGCGCGCCCGGTCGACCTGGGCGACTCGGTGGAAAAGAACTACGCACCGCTGGTGCAGTCGCTGCGCGCGCTGCCGCTGCCGGTGATCGGCGCCATCAACGGCGTCGCCGCCGGCGCCGGCGCCAACATCGCGCTGGCCTGCGACATCGTGCTGGCTACGCAATCCGCCTCGTTCGTCGAAGTATTCTGCAAACTGGGCCTGATCCCCGACACCGGCGGCACCTACTTCCTGCCACGCCTGGTGGGCAGCGCGCGCGCCATGGGCATGGCCATGCTGGGCGAAAAACTGACCGCCGACAAAGCCGAAGCCTGGGGCCTGATCTGGAAAGCCATCGCGGACGACGCCTTCGCCGCAGAAGTGCAGGCCATGGCGCGCCACTTCGCCAGCGCGCCGACCAAGGGACTGGCCTTCACCAAGCAGGCCCTGTACGCCAGCGCGCAAAACAGCCTGCAACAGCAGCTGGCGCTGGAGTGCGCCATGATGAGCGAGTTGGGCCGCAGTGACGACTACCGCGAAGGCGTGGCCGCCTTCATGGAAAAGCGCGCGCCACAATTCAAGGGGCGCTGAGATGGCGGCCCTGCATACTGAACGCGCGGTCGCCGTCATCGGCAGCGGCGCCATGGGCGCCGGCATCGCGCAGGTGGCGGCGGTAGCCGGATATACGGTGCACCTGTACGACACGCGGCCGCCCGCGGTGGCCAAGGCCATTTCCGACATCGCCGCCGCGCTGAACAAACTGGTCGCCAAGGAGCGCATGAGCGCCATCGACTGCGCCGCCGCCATCGCCCGCGTGCACGCCGCCGTCACGCTCGATGCGGTGGCCGGCGCCGGCCTGGTGGTGGAAGCCATCGTCGAAAATCTCGACGCCAAGCGCGCCTTGTTCGCGCAACTGGAGGGCATCGTCGGCGACGACTGCATCCTGGCCACCAATTCCTCCTCCATTTCCGTCACCGCGATTGCGGCGGGACTGCGCCTGCCGGAGCGACTGGTGGGCATGCACTTCTTTAATCCGGTGCCGCTGATGGCCTTGTGCGAAGTGGTCAGCGGCCTGGCCACCGACGCCGGCGTCGCGCAGACCGTGTACGACACCGCCGCCGCCTGGGGCAAGAATCCGGTGCACGCCAAATCGACGCCGGGCTTCATCGTCAACCGCGTGGCGCGGCCGTTCTACGCCGAGGGCTGGCGCCTGCTGAACGAGCAGGCCGCCGATGCCGCCACCATCGACGCCGTGCTGCGCGAAGCCGGCGGCTTCCGCATGGGGCCATTCGAGTTGATGGATCTGATCGGCCATGACGTCAACTTCTCTGTCACGCAGTCGGTCTTCAACGCCTACTTCGGCGATCCGCGCTTTACGCCGTCGGTGCTGCAACAGGAGATGGTCAACGCCGGTTTCCTCGGCCGCAAAACGGGGCGTGGCTTCTATCGCTATGGCGACGACGCAGCCGCACCGCAAGCGCAGGCAGAAGCGCCGCAGCCGAAGCCGGAATACGTCAGCTACACCATCGAGCAGGGAAGTGCGGCGCACGCGGTGGGCGGCGCCGTGGTCGATGCGCTGGCGGCCCGCCTGCGCGCGGCCGGCATCGACATCACGCACCGCAAGACGCCGGAAACGATTCGTCCCGCCGGCGCGCATGACGACGCGCCGGCTTTCCACTGCAACGGCGCCGCCATCTACCTGACCGACGGCCGCAGCGCCACTCAGCGCGCCAGCGACAATCATCACCCGGACACCGTGCTGTTCGACCTCGCACTGGACTACGGCAGCGCCAAGCGCATCGCCGTCGCCTGCGCCGACCAGTGTTCGCCGGCCGCATACTATGCCGTGGTCGGCCTGTTGCAGGCAGCCGGCTTCACCGTCACGCGGCTGGACGACCTGCCCGGCATGGCCGTCATGCGCACCGTCGCCATGCTGGCCAACGAAGCGGCGGACGCCGTCAACCAGGGCGTGTGCAGCGCCGCCGCTGCCGACATCGCGATGCAGAAAGGCGTCAACTACCCGCGAGGCCCGCTGGCCTGGGCCGACGCCATCGGCATTGAACACATCGTGCGCGTGCTGGCCAACCTGGCGAGCAGCTACGGCGAGGACCGCTACCGCGTCTCGCCGCTGCTGCGCCGCAAGCAGGTGAGCGGAGGGCGCTTCCATGACTAAGTCGCCAGACAGGCTTGCCGCTGGCGTCCACGCCGCGGCGCCGCAGACCGCTGCACCGGCGCACGGGGCCACAGCACAAGCGCTGGCCGAAGCGGTCGGTGCGGCGATGTATGCGCGCGATCCCGCTTCGCAATCGCTCGGCATGACGCTCGACGCCATCGCCCCCGGCCACGCGCGCATGTCGATGCCGGTGCGCGCCGACATGCTGAACGGCCACGCCACCTGCCACGGCGGCTTTATCTTCACGCTGGCCGACAGCGCCTTCGCCTTTGCCTGCAACAGCCATAACCACGTCACCGTGGGCGCCGGCTGCACCATCGACTACCTGTCGCCGGGCCGTGAAGGCGACGTCCTTACCGCCAGCGCCACCGAACAAACGCTGGCCGGCAAGACTGGCATCTACGACGTCAACGTCAGCAACCAGGACGGCCGCACGATCGCCCTGTTCCGCGGAAAATCGCACCGCATCAGCGGCGAAGTCATATAACGAGGAGACACCGATGGTCCAACGCATTCCCGAACCGTCCGACCTGGAACCGATCGAACGCGCCAGCCGCGACGAATTGCAGGCCTTGCAGCTGCAACGCATGCAATGGTCCCTGAAGCACGCCTACGACAACGTACAGCACTACCGCGCCGCCTTCGATGCCGCCGGCGTCCATCCGGACCAACTGCGCACGCTGGCCGACATCGCCAAATTCCCGATCACCACCAAGAAGGACTTGCGCGACAACTATCCCTTCGGCCTGTTCGCCGTGCCGCAGGACCGCGTGGTGCGCGTGCATGCGTCGAGCGGCACCACCGGCAAGCCGACGGTGGTTGGCTACACGCAGAACGACATCGACACCTGGGCCAACGTGGTGGCGCGCTCGATCCGCGCCGCCGGCGGCCGGCGCGGCGACATGGTGCACATCTCCTACGGCTACGGCCTGTTCACCGGCGGCCTGGGTGCGCACTACGGCGCCGAACGTCTCGGCTGCACCGTGGTGCCGATGTCCGGTGGCCAGACCGAAAAACAGGTGCAGCTGATCCAGGACTTCAAGCCGTCGATCATCATGGTCACGCCGTCGTATATGCTGAACATCATCGAGGAATTCCAGCGCCAGGGGCTCGACCCGGCGGCCAGCTCGCTCAAGGTCGGCATCTTCGGCGCTGAGCCGTGGACCGACGCCATGCGCGCCGAAATCCAGCAGCGCGCCGGCATCGACGCGGTGGACATCTACGGCCTGTCGGAAGTGATGGGCCCCGGCGTCGCCAGCGAATGCATCGAGAGCAAGGACGGCCCGGTGATCTGGGAAGACCACTTCTACCCGGAGATCATCGATCCCGAAACCGGTGAAGTGCTGCCGGACGGCGAAGAGGGCGAACTGGTATTCACCTCGCTCAGCAAGGAAGCGCTGCCCATCATCCGCTACCGCACGCGCGACCTCACGCGGCTGCTGCCGCCGACTTCGCGCGCCATGCGCCGCATCGGCAAGATCACCGGCCGCTCGGACGACATGCTGATCATCCGCGGCGTCAACGTGTTCCCGACGCAGATCGAAGAACTGATTTGCAAGATGCCGAAACTGTCGCCGCAATACCAGCTGGTGGTGACGCGCGACGGCCACCTCGACAAACTGGAGGTGCTGGCCGAACTGCGCGCCGACACCGCTGCCGGTGACGTCGAAGCGCTGGCGAACGAGCTACAGCAGCGCATCAAGACCAACGTCGGCGTCAGCACCAAGGTCCGGCTGCTGCCGCCCAATGGCATTGAACGTACGCTGACCGGCAAGGCGCGCCGCGTGGTCGACCAGCGTCCGAAAAATTAAAGGAGACACCGTGAACCAAGCCTATATCTGTGACGCTATCCGCACCCCCTTCGGCCGCTACGGCGGCGCGCTGGCCGGCGTGCGCACCGACGACCTGGCGGCACTGCCGATCGCCGCGCTGGTCGCCCGCAATCCCGGCGTCGACTGGGCGCGCGTGGACGAGGTCTACTACGGTTGCGCCAACCAGGCCGGCGAAGATAACCGCAACGTCGCCCGCATGGCGGCGCTGCTGGCCGGCTTGCCGGTGGAAGTCCCGGGCAGCACCATCAACCGCCTGTGCGGCTCGTCGCTGGATGCGGTGGGCATGGCGGCGCGCGCCATCAAGTCCGGCGAGGCGCAGCTGGTGATCGCCGGCGGTGTGGAGAGCATGACGCGCGCGCCTTTCGTCATGGGCAAAGCCGACAGCGCGTTTTCGCGCACGGCCAAGATCGAGGACACCACCATCGGCTGGCGTTTCGTCAATCCGCTGATGAAGGCTGCGCACGGCATCGACTCGATGCCGGAGACGGCGGAAAACGTGGCGCAGGAATTCGGCATCAGCCGCGCCGACCAGGATGCGTTTGCGCTGCGCAGCCAGCAGCGCTGGGCCGCTGCCAACGCCGCCGGCGTGTTCCGCGACGAGATCGTGCCGGTCACGTTGCCGCAGAAACGCGGCGAGCCGAAGATCGTCGACACCGATGAGCATCCGCGCCCAGAGACCACGCTGGAGATGCTGGCTAAGCTGAAAGGCGTGGTGCGGCCGGATGGCACTGTCACCGCCGGCAATGCGTCCGGCGTCAACGACGGCGCCTGCGCCATTCTGCTGGCTTCCGCCGCGGCGGCCGAGCAGTATGGCCTGCGCAAGCGCGCGCGCGTGCTGGGCATGGCCACGGCTGGCCTGGCGCCGCGCATCATGGGCTTTGGGCCGTCGCCGGCATCGAAGAAGGTGCTGGCGCAACTGGGCCTGACCATCGCCGACATGGACGTCATCGAATTGAATGAGGCGTTTGCCGCGCAAGGGCTGGCGGTCACACGCGACCTGGGCCTGGCCGACGACGCGCCGCACGTCAATCCGAACGGCGGCGCCATCGCCATCGGCCATCCGCTGGGCGCTTCCGGCGCGCGGCTGGTGCTGGCGGCGTTGCATCAGCTGGAACGCACCGGTGGCCGCTATGCGCTGTGCACCATGTGCATCGGCGTCGGGCAGGGCATCGCCGTCGTCATCGAACGGGTGTGAGCATGGTCAAGGTCTATGAAATTAATGGCGTGACGCCGGTGGTCGACCCCACCGCCTACGTGCATCCGAGCGCGGTGCTGATCGGCGATGTGATCGTCGGGCCGCGCTGCTATATCGGTCCGCTGGCCGCTCTGCGCGGCGACTTTGGCCGGTTGATACTGGAGGAGGGGGCCAACTTGCAGGACACCTGCGTCATGCACGGCTTCCCCGGCTGCGATACGGTGGTGGAGCGCGATGGTCACATCGGCCACGGCGCCGTGCTGCATGGCTGCCGCATCGGCCGCAACGCGCTGGTCGGCATGAACAGCGTGATCATGGATAACGCCGTGGTGGGCGCGGACAGCATTGTCGCCGCCATGAGCTTTGTCCGCGCCGGCATGGAGATTCCGCCGCGCAGCCTGGCAATGGGATCGCCGGCCAAGGTGGCGCGCGAACTGCGCGACGACGAAATCGCGTGGAAGTCCGGCGGCACCGCGCAATACCAGGAGCTGGCGATACGCTCGATGCAGACCATGCGCGAAACCGAGGCGCTGACCGCGCCGGAGACGGACCGCAAGCGCATCGACTGGGACAGCAGCCTGCCGCTGCACCTGCACAAGAACGCCTCAGCATAACGAACGGAGACCAACATGGCATCAACCCTGCAAAGCTTTATCGCCGGCCGCTGGATCGGCAGCGAAGCCGCCGCGCCGCTGCACAGCGCCCTGACCAACGCCGTCATCTACCATACCCACGCCGACAAGATCGACTTCGACGAAGCCGTCACTTACGCCCGCAAGACCGGCGTGCCGGCGCTGATGCAGCTGAACTTCCAGCAGCGCGCCGCGCGCCTGAAGGCGCTGGCCCTGTATCTGCTGGAACGCAAGGAAGAGCTGTACGCCATCTCGCACCAGACCGGCGCCACCCGCGCCGACAGCTGGGTCGACATCGAAGGCGGTACCGGCACGCTGTTCGCCTACGCCAGTATGGGCAGCCGCGAACTGCCGTCGTCCAACGTGCTGCACGAAGGCCCGGCCATGGCACTCAGTAAGAACGGCGGCTTCGCCGGCACCCACATCCTGGTACCGCGCGGCGGCCTGGCGGTGCACATCAACGCCTTCAACTTCCCGATCTGGGGCCTGCTGGAAAAATTCGCACCAAGCTTTTTGGCCGCCATGCCGTGCATCGGCAAACCGGCCAGCGCCACCAGCTACCTGACCGAAGCGCTGGTGCGCATGATGCACGAATCCGGCCTGCTGCCACACGGCGCGCTGCAACTGGTGATCGGCAGCACCGGCGACCTGCTGGACCGCCTGAATGGCGCCGACGTGGTGACCTTCACCGGCTCGGCCGATACCGCCGCCAAGCTGCGCGTGAACCGCAACCTGATCGCCAACTCGGTGCCGTTCACCGCCGAAGCGGATTCGCTCAACTGCGCCATCCTGGCACCGGATGTCACGCCGGACGACGTCGAGTTCGACCTGTTCGTCAAGGAAGTGGCGCGCGAGATGACCGGCAAGGCTGGCCAGAAATGCACCGCGATCCGCCGCATCATTGTGCCGGAACAGATGGTGGACGCGGTCGGCACCCGCCTGCGTGAACGGCTGGCGAAAATCAGCGTCGGCGATCCGTCGGTGGAAGGCGTGCGCATGGGCGCTCTGGCCTCGCGCGACCAGCAGCGTGATGTCGCCGAACGGGTCGAGCTGCTCGCGCGCGGCAACGAAGTATTGTTTAGCGCCCGCGATGGCTTCAAGCCGGTGGGCGAGGGTGTGGCCGAAGGCGCCTTCTTCGCGCCGACGCTGCTGCTGTGCCGCGACGGTCACCGCAACGACGCGGTGCACGATGTCGAGGCGTTTGGCCCTGTCAGCACCATTATCAGCTACAACGGCATCGACGAAGCGCTGGCGCTGGCCGCGCGGGGTAAAGGATCGTTGGTGTCCACGCTGGTGACCAAGGAGCCGGCCATCGCCGCCTACGCGGTGCCGATGGCGGCCGCTTCGCACGGCCGCGTGCTGGTGCTGGACCGCGAAGCGTCGGTGGAGTCCACCGGCCACGGTTCGCCGCTGCCGCAACTAAAGCACGGCGGTCCGGGACGCGCCGGCGGCGGCGAGGAACTGGGCGGCATCCGCGCGGTGCGCCACTTCCTGCAACGGGCGGCGGTGCAGGGATCGCCGACCATGCTGGCCGCCGTCACCGGTGAATACGTGCGCGGCGCGGCGGTGCAGGAGCACGATGTGCATCCGTTCCGCAAATACTTTGAAGACCTGGCCACCGGCGACTCGCTGCTGACGCATCGCCGCACGGTCAGCGAAGCGGACATCGTCAACTTCGGCGGCGTCTCCGGCGATTACTTCTATATGCACTTCGACGAAGTGGCGGCCAAGGACACGCAATTTGGCCAGCGCATCGCGCACGGCTACTTTGTGCTGTCGGCGGCGGCGGGCTTGTTCGTGTCGCCGGCGCCGGGACCTGTGCTGGCCAACTATGGGCTGGATAACCTGCGCTTCGTGGCGCCGGTGGCGATTGGCGATACCATCCGCGCGCGCCTTACCTGCAAGCGCAAGGTAGACCGCAACCGTACCGACGACAAGGGCGTCGGCCAGGGCGTGGTGGCGTGGGACGTGCAGGTCACCAACCAGCGCGACGAACTGGTGGCCAGCTACGACATCCTGACGCTGGTGATGAAGCGCGCCTGAACCGCGCTGCGTGGTTAGGCGTCGCGCCGCATGGGCGGCGCCGCTGACTTTGATTTTTTCGCAAAACTGGCGCATGATGAAGGAATGAGATCTTCCTTCATCAAACAATCAATTGGCGTCAACCCTCTGCTCACCACGCGTGACTGGTTGCTTTTCGGTGGTTTTTTTGGCGCCATTGTGCTGTTATGGATAGTTGTGGCGCCGGGTATTCCGTCCGCCGCCGCGCGCGGCGCGCTATTCGGCGCGATCGGCGGCGGTCTGCCGTCGCTGCTCGGCTGCCTGCCGGTGCGTGGCAGCGTGCCGGCGGAACGTAGTGTCAGCTTCCTGGGCCGCATCGAGCAGGCAGGGTTCAAGCCGGCCGGCGAAACCGCCGAGGGCCGCATCTTCAACTACAAAGGCCCACGCTGGATGCGCTGGGACTCCAACCGCGTCGTGATCCGCACCGGCGCCGACGGTGCGCTGCACGTCACCGCGCCGTATTACTTCTACTTCCGCCTGAAGCGCCTTCAGGCCTGACTTTTCCCATGACGCAACCGCATTCCCCGCAGGCCGGCCAGCTGTTCGCCCAAGGCCTGCAATTTCATGGCGACGGCGATCTGGCGCAGGCGATGCAGGCTTACGAGCAGGTGCTCAAGCTGGCGCCCGACCATATCGATGCGCTGTACCACGTTGGCATCGTCGGCTTCCAGACCGGGAATTTCGAGATGGCCGCCGGCTTTTTCCGCTCGGTGCTGGCGCTGGCGCCGGACGACGCGGCGGCGCACAGCAATCTTGGCAATGCCCTCAAGGAACAGCAATTGCTGGAAGAGGCGCTGGACAGCTACGCGCGCGCGCTGGCGCTCAACGCCGCCGATGCAGATACCTGGTTCAATCGCGGCGCCGTACTGCTGGCGGTGGCCCGGCCACAGGACGCACTGCACAGCTTCGAGCAGGCGCTGATGCTGAACGACGCCGACGACCAGGCATGGCAGCAGCGCGCGGCCGTGCTGCGGCAGCTTGGCCAGTACGTACCGGCGCTGGAAAGCGCGGAGCAGGCGCTGGCCCTGAATCCACAGAACATTGAGGCGCACAACCAGCGTGGCGCCATCCTGCACGCGTTGGGACGGCTGGACGACGCCGCACAAAGCCTGCGGCAGGCGTTGACGCTGCTGCCGGATTACGCGGATGCGCATCACAATCTTGGCTTGCTGCTGGCGGCGACCGGGCGGCTGGACGATGCGCTGAATAGCCACGACCAGGCTATCGCGCTGCAACCGCAGTGGCGTGAGGCGCATGCCAGCCGCGCGGCCGTGCTGCGCCAATTGTCCCGCCGCGACGATGCGCAACGGGCCGAGGCCACGGCCAACAAGCTGCGGCGCGAACAACTGGCCGCTTACCGCCGCCTCGGCGAAGAACTGCTGGCGCAAGACCGCGCGCCGGCTGCCGCACGTCACTTCGCCGCTGCGCTGCGCTTGGACGACGGCGATGCCGTCCTGTGGCAGCAGCATGCGCGCGCGCTCAACGCCGCCACGCAGCGCGACGAGGCGCTGCTCAGCATCGGCCGCGCGCTGGCGTTGAAGCAGGACAGCGCCGAGTTCCATCTGACCCGTGGCGTGATCCTGCGCGGCGCCGCGCGTTACGAAGAGGCGCTGCAAAGCTACCAGCAAGTGGTGCAGCTGGCGCCGCGCAACACGGCAGGCTACACCAATCTTGGCAGCGTGCAGGATCAACTTGGTCTGGCCGATCAGGCGATGGCCAACTACGAGCGCGCCATTGCGCTCGATCCCGGCAATGCGCTGGCGCGCTGGAACCGCGCGCTGGTGCATCTGCGGCGCGGCGACTACCAGCAAGGCTGGCGCGATTACGAATATCGCTGGAAGGCGGAGACGCTGGACCTGTTTAAAAAGCAGCGCGATTTCGCGCAGCCTGCGTGGACCGGCCGCGAGCCGCTGGCCGGCAAGACCATCCTGCTGCACGCGGAGCAGGGTTTCGGCGACACCATCCAGTTCTGCCGCTATGCGCCGCTGTTGGCGCAGCGTGGCGCGATCGTTGTGCTGGAAGTCAAACCGGCGCTGGTGGCGTTGATGGGGACACTGGAAGGCGTCAGCCGTATCGTCGTCAAGGGCGATGCACTGCCGCCGTTCGACTATCACAGTCCGCTGATGAGTTTACCGCTGGCCTTCGATACGCGGCTCGACAGCGTGCCCGCCGCCATGCCCTATCTTGCGCCGGGTGCGGACAGGGTGGCGCACTGGCGCGCCGCGCTGGGACCGCGCATGCGGCCACGCGTGGGCGTGGTGTGGAGCGGCAGCGCGGTCAATCAGAATGACCACAACCGCAGCTTGCCGCTGCCGCTGCTGACCGCCTTGTTCGACGCGCCGTGCGATTTCATTAGTCTGCAAAAGGAAGTGCGGCCGGACGATCAGGCCTTGCTCGATACGCTGCCGGTGCTGCAACTGGCCGACCAGCTGCGCGACTTTGCCGACACCGCCGCCTTGTGCGCGGTGCTGGATCTGGTGATTACGGTCGACACCAGTGTGGCGCATCTGGCCGGCGCGCTGGGAGTGCCGGTGTGGCTCATGCTGCAAGCGCCGTTCGAGTGGCGCTGGCTGGAGCAGGGCGCCGGCAGTCCGTGGTATCCGAGCGCCACGCTGTACCGCCAGGCGCAGCGTGGCGACTGGACGCCGCTGGTGGAACAAGTGGCGGCCGACCTGCGCCTGCTGCGCTGAACCCTGCTTAGCGCTGCAGGCCGAACGGATCGTCGATGCTGTGCGCCGGTTCGGTGAACCACTTCGGACCCTGTTCGGTCATGTAGAAGTGGTCTTCGTGGCGCACGCCGAATTCGCCGGGGATGCAGATCATCGGTTCGTTCGAGAAGCACATGCCGACATCCAGCGGCGTCTTGTCGCCGCCCACCAGGTATGGCCACTCATGGATATCGAGGCCGATGCCATGACCGGTGCGATGCGGCAGGCCTGGCAACTTGTAGCCGGGTCCGAAGCCGTCGGCTTCCAGCGAACGGCGGGCGGCGGCGTCGACTTCCTCGCACGGTACGCCGAGTTGCGCGGCGGCGAAGGCGGCGGCTTGCGCTTTCTTCTCGCTGTTCCACACCGAGCGCTGACGCTCGCTGATCGGGCCATACACGTAGGTGCGGGTGATGTCGGAAATGTAGTTATGCAGTTTGCAGCCGGTGTCGATCAGTACCGTGTCGCCGGCCTTCAGCGTCTGCATGTAGCTGACGCCGTGCGGGTAGGCGGTGGCTTCGCCGAACAGCACGATCACGAAGTAGGAACCGGCCGAGGCGCCGACCTTGCGGTGGGCGCGGTCGATGAACTCTTCCACTTCCTTGGTGGTGATCCCTTCGTGCAGCATGCTGGCGGTGGCGATGTGCACCGCCATGGTCATGTCCTTGGCGCGCTGCATCAGCGCGATTTCGGCGGCCGATTTGCGGGTGCGGCAGTGCGCGGTGACGTTGCGTGCGTTCTCCAGCGCGTAGCCCTCTGCCAAAGGACGGATGCCGTCGTAGATGAAGAAGGCGGCGCTTTCGCAAATGCCGATGCGCGGCGCTTGTGCAGAATTCGGCGCAATGCCCATGCGTTTCAGCACAGCGATGAACAGCGCGTATGGGCTCTCGTGCTCTTCCCAGCAATTGACGGCGCCTTCGACCAGCATGAAGTCCTTCAGCGTGCTCTCTTCAAACGCGGGTGCGATGTATTCAACGGCGCCTTGCGCCGGCAGGATCGCGCCGACCATGCGTTCGCTGGCGTACCACTTGGTGCCGGTGAAGTAGGTGAGGTTGGCGCCGGCGTTGATGTAGATGGCGGCGATGCCCTGTGCCTGCATATAGGCTTGCGCGCGGGCGATGCGCTGCAGGTATTCGTCTTTGCCGATGGGGACCGCGCCGGCGGTCATGTCCGATAAGGAGGCCAGCGCCTGGTCGATGGTCTTTCCGCCAATAGTCATTTTTATATCCTGATGTGATGTGCAAACAAGCCAAAGATGATAGCAGGTCATTCGGCCGTAACACACGAATGTTATGTTGCCGGCTCGTTTGTTTTACACTTCAGGATTATAAAAAATGTCGCCTAAAAGATTGCTCATTCCTTCCACTATCGCCGTCATGTTGGCCGTCGTTGCCTGCGGCGGCGATAATGAACCGCTGAACACCACGCCGCCATTGCCTGCTGGCCGCTGGATCGCCGGTGACCTCCACACGCACACCACGCAGTCGGCCGACGCGGACGTCAGCCAGACGCTGGACAAGGTGCTGGCCAAGGCTTTCACCACCTATGGCCTGGACTGGATGGCGGTGACCAATCACCTGCGCGTGTCGACCCGCGACGAGAAGGGCGCCACGCTGGCGGCGCAGATTCCGATGTCGCTCGGTGTGGAGCGTTACGAGACGCCGCGCATCCAGGCTTTGCAGGCCGGTGGCACCTATGCCGACAAGCTGATTTTCTCCGGCGTCGAATGGGATATGCCGACCCACGATCACATTGGCGTGGCGCTGATGGATGGCAGCACCAAGGGCCTGAAGGAATTCGAGTATCTGTTCACCACCCGCGATGCGGCGATGTTCGATGCGGCCGATGTGGCGGCGTGGAAGGTCAAGTACGGCGAGACGCGCTACAACAAGACCGCCGACGATGCGCTGCAGGCCTTCACCTGGCTGAAGACGAATTATCCCGACACCAGCTATGCGGTGATCAATCACCCGTCGCGCAACAAGGGCAGCTACACCATTGCCGACTTCCGCGCCTTCAACGACACCGCGCCGAACATCATGTTCGCCATCGAAGGCATGGTCGGCAACCAGATGGAGCCGGACCGTGGCGGCTACACCGCTGCCTACACCGATGACAACGCGCTGCTGCGCGTCTACGGCGGTGTCGATTACGTGGTGGCCAAGTTGGGCGGGCCGTGGGATGCGCTGCTGGGCGAGGGCCGCCATATCTGGAACCTGACCGATTCGGACACGCACTTCAAGATCGTCGGCGGTAACAGCAGCGGTTACTTCCCGGGCGAGTATGCGAAGAACTATGTGTTCAACAGCGGCACCGGCAAGCCGGCGGCCAAGGATCTGCTGGCAGGTCTGCGCTCGGGCAAGATGTTCTCGGTCTACGGCGATTTGATCAACGCGCTGGACTTCAACCTGTCCACCAAGGATGACCGCAAGGAGATGGGCGGCGAGTTGAAGGCGGTCAGTGGCGACAAGGTCACCATCACGATTCGCTTCAAGACGCCGGCAAAAAATAACTACGAGAAGCCGGTCGATAGTGGCACGGCGGCCAACGTCAAGTCGGTGGTCGATCACGTCGATCTGATCGTCGGCGATGTCGGCGCCAAGGCGACGCCGGGCAGTGCGGCCTACAGTGTGGCCACCAATGCCAGCACGCGCGTGGTCAAGCGCTTTACGGCGGCCGACTGGAAGGTGGATGCGGACGGCTACTACAGCGTGACGTATGAAACCACGGCGTCGAAGAACCAGTACTTCCGTCTGCGCGGCACCAATCTGGGCGTCGATGTGGCGGGGCTGACGGCCAACGGCGAACCGCTGGCCGATCAGCGTACCGGCACCACTGACAACACCCAGCGCTTCAACGATATCAACGACCGCAATTACCGCAGCCTGTGGTTCTATTCGAATCCGGTGTTCGTCACGCTGCGCTGATTCAGCGCGTTATTTGGTGAGCAGGCTGACTTTGTCGAGCACAAAGGAGGTCTGCTTGCTGCGGTCTTCGCGCATGGCGAACGACAGCGTCACGGTCTGGCCTTTGTACGGCAGCAGGTCGAAGCTGCGAAGCTGGTAGCCGGCGGCCGGCGTCAGGTTGGTGTAGGTGGCCAGCGTGGCTGTCGCGCCACTGCCGCCGGCCGGGACTACCGTGACCGTCATGGTGTCGTAGACGGTGCTCTTGGTTTCGGCGGTGTCGATGTGCAGCGCGAAGCTCAGTTGCGCGCTGCTGGCGGTGGCGGGGATCTGCACTTGCTGCGTCAGCGTTTCGGTGCTGCGCCGGCCGTTGCCGCCCAGCCAGGCGTAGCGCGTGCCTTCGTACGGCGCCTGTGCGCTGTTGGCGGTGATGACGCCGATGCTGCCGCTCCAGCCGGTGGCGCCGCTTTCAAAGCCGCCGTTGCGCACCTGCTCGACGGCGTCGCCGCCACCTCCGCCCCCGCCGCCGCCACCACCGTCACCGCCTTCCTCATCGACATCCGCGCCGACGTTGATGGCGGCGTAGGCGCGCTGCACGGCGATGGCTTCCTTGGAGCTGGCGCCATACAGTTCCTGCGCCGCCTGCAGCACCTTGTTGCGCGCATCGGCGTAGTTGGTGGCCGAGGTGAACTTGGTGGTCAGTGCCTTGAACCAGATGCGGTAGGCCTTGTCGTTGCCGATGCCGGTCATGGCGGCCGGCGCGCGCGTCAGGAAGGCGCTGTAGTAGTCGCTGGCCGGATCGGCTTTCGAACCTTGCGACAGGAAGTAGAACATGCGGTTATTCGGGCCGCTGGAGTAATGCACGTCGAGGTTTTTCAGGCTGGTGCTCCAGGCATCCGGGCTGCTGCCATCCTTGTGCGGCTTATACATCCAGCGCAGCGGTTCGCCGCTCTTGCTGATTTCCGTGCCCATCATCCAGTCGTTGCCGCTGGCGGGAACCACGGCGCCGGTGCCGCCGGCGCGGGCGTAGGCTTCCACCATTTCGCCGCCGATGTCGGAGTTGGATTCATTCAGGCCGCCCGATTCGCCCGCGTAGATCAGGTCCGCAGTGGATGCGGTGACGCCGTGCGACATTTCGTGGCCGATGACGTCGATCGCCCCCAGGCTGTAAAAACTGTTGCCGTCGCCGATGTACATGCAGTGGCAGCTGTCGTCGTAGAAGGCGTTGTCGTAGGCGGTGCCGACGTGGGCGGCGATGTAGGTGGCGGTGTTGTTGCCGTCCAGTGACTGCCAACCCAGCACGTTGCGGTTGGTGTCGTAGGTGTTCATCAGGCCCCACAGGGCGTTGACGGCGGCGGTCTGGCCGTTGGCGTCGGTGGTGCTGCCGCCGCTGTATTGCTTGCCGTCGCCCCAGGTGTTGCTGCTGTTGGTGTAGATGCTGCCGGGGTTGGGATTGTTGGGCGAGCTGTGGTTGGCGTTGGTGATGGCCATGCCGCCGAACTGGCCGCCGGTGCCGCGCGCGCTGTCGAGCATCTGGAAGCCGCCGGCGCTGGCTGAGGTGCTGATCGGCACCACGCCGTTGTACTGGCTGTTGCCGCTGCCGATCACGGTTTTCAACGCCGGCCATTGGGTGATGATGGCGCCGCTGCGGGCGTCGACCACCACGTCGTAGTAAATCACTTTGCCGTTCAGCGCCATGCGCAGCTGCACCAGGTAGGCCAGCGCGTAGCGGTCCACCACTTCCTGCACGTCCAGCGCGTTGAGTTGTTCTTCCGGCTTGTTGGCGGCGCTGGCCGCGCGCACGGTTTTCATCACCGGGTAGATCAGCAGTTCGGCGCTGGGCGGCCAGCGGTGGGTGCCGCCGGGGGCGATGGCTTGCACCGCCACGCGGATGGCGTCGTCGGCGCTGATGGCCGGCGTGAGGTCGGCCGGCGCCGGCAGCGCCGGC
>NZ_WWCT01000047.1 GCF_009857605.1 Duganella levis
AGCTCAACTCAAACTACAGGAAAGGAGCGAAGGACCAAACTAATCCCAGCATAACCCCGAAAAATTAATCGAAGAGTGGGTCAGAATTCGATGCAAATTCCGGGTCAGAATACAGTGCAATCTAACAGCCATCATGCTATATTTCCACGCGGAAATTTTGGATCGCGTTACCTGAACGTACTGCACCAGCATTGCAGGCTAAGCGCCCAAGGAAGCAAAGCTGTGCTCCATGACAAACACCCCATAGAACAACCTCAGGTCTACTGTTGCAAACAGTGCTGGTCAAGTCAAGTTTCTAAGCTTCACATTCAGCATTTAACTGCCCTACCCCATGGAGAAAATTTTGTCTGACCGCATTTTTCCAACACCCGTTAGTACAGGAATCAAACTGTCTCCGCACCATGTTGAAGTCCAATATGGAAAGCTGGCATTCGGCGGCGCCCCTCAAATAGTCCTATTTGCCAATCAAGATCAAGATGGTGACAAAAAATGGATGGCTGCGGGAAGCGGTTTCGCAGTGTTGCACGAGGGCTTGATTTCCATAGTGACGGCGGGGCACGTAGCGGCCGAATTAAAAGGGAAGCCACTTGTGCTGATCGGCCCACATGGCAGTGTATTGGTCTCGCCGAACCAATGCCGGTTGCTCTTCAACGAAGAGATTGACCTTGCGCTGATGACGATACCCTCAGTGGAACTGGCGGAGTTATTTGGAATATGCGTCTGCATTGAACTTGACGACCATGTGATGGATGCCGCCGATAGTGACGTCTCAGCCTTGTATCAGCTATATGGTTATCCGTTGGCGAAGAATAAATATAGCAAGACCAGCGGCTGGAAGATAAATGGATTTCGCGTTTCCCTTGGGAAGCAGCAGCCTGTTCCCGCCCGCTCCAAATTGCTGGACCTTGAACTACCTCTACTGGCTTTCCATATCGATCTTGAAAACATGATGGATGACCAATTGATGAAAGACAATCGGCTAGGGGCGCTGAAAGGAATGAGTGGTGGACCTGTGTTGCGGCATGCTGTCGGAGCTGAGCACGGTGCGGGCAAGATCGCGGGCATCTTCCTTGAATGGCATGCGACCGAGCGTACGGCGGTGGTACTACCAGCTGCTGCAATCAAGGCAGCATTGCAGACATGGGGACACCGAAATGCTGCCTAATCGGAAGTATTCAGTGACTTCCTTTCATTTACCTTCGACGGCTTGTCCGGGGAATTTTTCTCCCAAAAGCTGCGGCTAACTTGAGGTCAGCTGCTTCAGGCACTGTCTGCATTTGTTCAATTTAAACCAATACAACTTATGAACAATGAGCTGATTAATTTTTGTGCAGACCCACAATTGGTCGAGTTGCTAGAACGATCGAAAAGCAGCGAAGACTTGCTCGATCTACTCACGCCACGCGAAAACCAACATTCCGACTTGCTTGCATGGTGCTTCAACGCTAGGGAAGGCCACGGCCAAGGCGATGGAATATTGAAAGATTTTTTGCTTGCGGTATTTCGAGCCGGGACCGCAGACAAGCCTGGAGATCAAATATTCGGTCGCGGCCTGACCCGTGATTTTGTAAGCGCATGGCCCCCATCACGTATCTTGACAAGTAGTTTTTCTACTGCCATCTGCTACCGCGAATTTACACTTCAGACAACATCAGGCGATACAACAAATATGCGCTTGGATCTAGTTGTCGTTGACACAGAAAATCAGCTGCTAATAGTCATCGAAAACAAAGCAGGTGCCAGATTCCGCTCTGGACAGCTTAAGGGCTATCTCGAAGGAACTCAAAAGACACTTCTCGCACGAGCAGCCCTCAAGGACTTTCAGGTGGCGTTCGTGGCAATGGACGCAAATTACGATGCCGAAACAGAGCTTTCCGAGAACGACAATTTCGATCCTCGTTGGGCCAGGCTAAACTATGATTGGCTAAGGTCCGGTGCAAAGAGGGCTGAATTCGCGGTCAAACGTGGCAATCAAAGCGCAGCGTTACTACTATCCTACTGCCGACGCCAAACCGGGTGGGAGTCAGAGGCAATGCAAACCATGACACGCTTGGCGCGGGATCTCGCAATTCGCTATCCACGGGTCATCGAACAAATGCAGCGCGTCGCAAGCAAATTGCGTTCACCGGACTCGTGGACGCCCGGACTACTGCTTGCCAGTAGTGTCGATGGGCAGTTGCTAAGGCTGTATCTGCAAAACGAAATTGCGATCTCAAAGCTCTTTGATCTTTCGTCCTTGCAGTTGCTGCACGCCCGGCTCTGTGAACATGCGCCTCAACTTGATGGAGCATCCGAACTTTCTGAATACGGCCGCGTGTGGCGCAATTATCAACTCCCATTTGACCGGCCGATACCAATGGTGGACTCACAATGGCCACTATTCATGCGAATTCGCCATATCGACCCAGAAATCAAAGGACAGACTAAGATAAGAATTGCCCTACACTGGCGTCCGGCTTGTGTACCTGAGGAAGATCGGCTGGAAATTTGCACTTTGATTGGGCGCGCGTACGAGACGGCTATGGGAACAGCGAATCGAAAGAATGGAGTAACGCTATTTTCGGAAGTGTTTTCATCTGTCGATGCCGCCGAAGCCGCAGCAAAAAATATCTTCAAGCGATGCAACGACACGTTTGAGAAATAGTGCGCAACTTGAGGATCAAGACTGACAATTTGATTCCGTAAAATTGCACCAAACATCCCGCCTCCGCGAGACGGAAATTAAGAACGCTGGTCCGGTGCTGGTTAGCATTCTGGTGTTGTCGCAAGATCAGCATCATCAAGAAAATCGTTGGGGCGGGAATGTCGTTGACGGGGCCGATTCCAGGACCAGCCAATCGGCGGTCCGCAGCAGGTTTTTTACGCCGCTACTGCTCGATGAGCGCTTGCAGCGGATCAGCGAAGTTCCCGCGTATGCACTGAAACAACAGCGGACGGATCGTCCAAGCATTTTTCATCGGGGTTAGTTGCGGTTCGCCCATTGTAAATCTGCCGCTGTGCGGATCGCCCATGATGCCGCTGGTGGTGATAGAGTCGATTGGCGACGAAAGTGTGGGCAGCCGTCTTGAAAATCCTTGTGTCGGTGGTTCGATTCCGCCCCGGGCCACCAAGAATATAAAAAACGCCACCTTCGGGTGGCGTTTTTGTTTTTGGTCTCACAAAAAATGACTCCCTGGAAGTCGTCGCAACTTCCAGGGTTAGTTTTATTGCAGGCTTAGTTCGATGCTGGCAGCACCAGGCGACGCATGGCCGCCGCCGCGCCACCCGACAGCGCCGGAATCGGCGTCGCGATCATGCGGGCATCGCCAATGTAGAACAAAGTCTTGCCATCCGGGCTGACGGCGCCCAGCGCGCGCGTGTTGCACTCGTAGGCGCTCGTGGTGCAAGTCGGATAATCCTTCAGCTCGAAGTAACCCAGCAACGGTAAGTTGGTGCTGGTGACCATGCGCGTGCTGCTGTCAAACACATACACGCGCGGCTTGCTGGTCGTCCCCTCGTACAGGCCACTGCTGTCATACGCCATCACATACAACCGCGTGCCATCCGGCGAGAACAAGGGCGTGCGTCCAAAATAGCTGGCATCAGGGATCACCACCTTACCGATGATATTGAGATCGCGGTCCCACACCTGATACGTACCTTCCGCAAAGCGTTCGCCATGCAAGCTCTGCGCGCTCTCGAACCAATGGCCCAGGCCGCTGGGCGCCACTTGCGCCATCTGGCTGCTGCTGTCCAGCGACACGATCGGCGGCAGCGGCGAGTAGCTGGCCGATTGCACGATATTGATGCGCGATCCGTCGCCAGAAACCGACGCCCAACCAAACACATACGGGCCGCCAATATTGCCGAAGCTGCGCGTGACCAGGTCAAAATACGCCATGTAGCCGCTGCCGTCCTGCACCCCGGAAGCGCCGGAGAACAGCACTTTGCCGTCATTGCGCACCGCCATCCTTGGAAAGGTATTCAGCGTATCGCCCCACACGCCGCCAGCCGTGAAGCTGCCTTGTTCGGTCAGCGTGGCCGGATCGAACAGCTTGATCTGGCCGCTGGTGACCGTCACGATCAGGCTCTTGCCGTCCGGCGAGAGCGCCACCTCGTCGGCACTGGAGACCGGCACACTGCTGACGTTCCAGCTGGCGCCACTCTTACTGAAGCGCATCAGCGAACCCAGCGTCTTGTTGATGGTGAACAGCGCCTGCCGCTCGGGGTCGAACACCAACCCGCCCTTGCTGCCCTGCGTTGTCACCGCAGCGTAGGCGATGGCCGGCTGCGACACCGTCGCCAGCGTGACGGTGCCCGAACTGGCGCCCAGGCGATTGGACAGCGCCAGTGTGGCATCGCCCTGCGCCGCCGGCAGGCTCAACTCGAACTGGGTGTCGTTGACGCGCACAATCTTGGCAGGCTTGGTGCCCGTCACCTGCAACACCTGATTCAAATCGGTGATCGCGTCGAAGCCGCGGCCGCGCACAATGTAGTTGCCGGCCTCGCCGGACAGGCGCGTATGCGGGCTGATGTAACTCAGCTCCGGCAGCTTCTTGTCCAGCGTGACCGTGAACTTGGTGGCGGCGACTTTGCCGCCGGCCAAGGACAAGGTGATGTCGGCCGTGTGGGCGTGGAAGTTTGCCAGTTTCAGCATTTGCGCCACATTCACCGACACGCCCAGCTTATCGCCGCGCAGTGAACCGCTGGTGCGCGACAGTTGCAGCCAGCTGGCACTGCTGCTGGCCTGCCAGGCTTGCACTGGCAAGTTCGGCACGTCGATGCTGATCTGGCCACTCAAGGCAGACGCTGTGCTGGCCGCATCGACGGTCAGGGTCGAGGTGCCGCTGACGCTCCAGTCCGCCGACAGCACGTTCAGGGTAACCGGCACCGACACCGGCAGCACGTCCACGCCGCCGCCCAGCACCAGGTCGGCGCGGTAGACACCGGGACGCAGATTGGCGGCCGAGGCCACCACGCTGACGTTACCCGTCGCGCCTGTCGTCACGGCCAGCCAGCCGCTGTCGCCGCTACGATATTGCACACTGCTGGTCAGCGACTGGGCCCAGTTCGGCAGCGCCACCTTCAGTTGCTGGCCGCCGCTGGCAAAGCCGGTCGGCGCCGAGAAGTCCAGGCTGGCACGGTCTGGGCTGATGCTGGTCACCGAGGACGGATCGGCAGCGACGCGATAGGTCACCTGAACCGTCGCCAGGCGGTTACCCGCGTTGACCGTCACCTGCCCGTTATACAGGCCGGGCCCCTTCGACACGCCAACCACCGTCATGCCGCTGGCGGAAATATTCGCAACCTGCAGCCAGGCGGCGCTGGTCGTGGCGGAGAAACTGCTCACGCCGGTCGGCAGTTGCACTGCCACCGGCGCCGAGGCCGACGCGCCGGTCAGCGAGCTCAACTCCACACTGTCCGGCGTCACCTTCAAGCCCTTGCCGACGCTGACAGTGTAGGCGACATTGACCGGCGAGCCCTTGAAGTGCTGGTTGCATTGCGTATCGGCGCACATCGACAGCTTCAGCATGCCGGAATACTCACCAGCGGCCAGCCGCATTTTCGGATACACAGAGAACTGCGCCTGCGTCCCGTTGATGCGGGCCTCCACCCGGTCAATGGCCGTGCCCAGGTCCTCGCCACCGAAATAGGCGGTGGTCGGCACATTGCTGCCGCTGCCAGTGCCGACAATGATCTGCGACGGGATGACGCTACCCTCGTCCCCCGAAAACCGCAGCTGGGTCCGATCAATGCTCACGGAAAATCCGGGTGCCGGATCAGCGCTCGTACCGCCGCCGCCGGACGAGCCGCCACCGCTGCCGCCACTGCCGCCGCCACCGCAGGCGACCAGCAGCGACGACATCCCGATTGCAGCCAGATAGCGCAACTGATTTATTTTATAGATTAACAACATATTACTTCGGAGAATTTAGAAAAAAAGCAATTCTATCCGAATATTGTAAATCTATGTAAAGAGACATGGGACCAGTATCATGCCGAACACGCACTCAGTTAGCCGCGACCTTGGGCGCGATGGCGGCATCGGCCGCCTTGCGCATCAGGGCTTGCTCGGCGTGCTTGAAGCGGGCACTTTCCATGCCGCGCGCCAGTTGCGGCGCCAGTTCGGCCGGCACCTTCTGCTTGACCCAGGCTTCCAGCTCATCCGGCGGCAGCGCGCGCCAGAACAGCTCGGGAACGTATTGCGCCAGGTACAGCGAACCAAAAGGCTCAAACGGCGCCATCAACGCATCCGCGTTAGTGGTGAAACTGCTCCACGCCAGTTGCGGATGCTCGTCCGTCAGCCTGGCCAGCAAGGCCAGGCGCACCGTCCCGGCCTGCTTGGGAATTTCGTCCGACATGACGACGGCCACCGCCTGCTTGGCCAGCGCCGGATCGCGCACCGCCATCAAGGCCTGGTAATAGCGCCGTATCTCGGTCTCGTTCTTCGCGCTGCGGGCAATGGCGTGCAACTGCTCGAACTCGGCCGGCGTGGCGCCCAGCGCGACGATGGTCAATACCGTGGCCTGGTCTTCGGCCGCGATGCTGGCGCGATCAGCCACGAAGCCGGCGAAACGCTTGCGCGCATCGGCGATCACCTCGGCATCGCCCCAGGCGCCCAGTTCCGTCAACACCGCGCGGCGCAGTTTGACCACGCCGGGCGTGTCGTCCGCCCGCGCGTCCCAGCCCAGCTGGCGCGACAGCGGCTTGATCAGGTTGCGCGCATAGGTGCTGAACGCGTCGTGGCCCGGCGCACCGCGCTCATACGATTCGATGGTCGCCAGCACGCCGGTGATCTGTTCCCACGAGCGCTGGTTCTGCACCGTGCCCATGGCCGACGCCAGCGCCAGGTAGCTGCCCAGCGGCGCCGCGCCCGCTTCCGCCAGTGCCCACTGGTCATCCAGCATGGCGATGCGGTCGCCATCGGTCATCTTGGTGAAGTCGCGGGTATTGCGCGCCAGCGTGGCCTGGTCGTAGGCGACGCGGTAGTAACCGACCGCGTTGGCATTGACGGTCAGCGTCTCGGCGCAGTTGCCGGCGTCGATTTTCTGGCCGTCGCTGGTCAGCAGCACTGCCTTGGCGGCGCCGCTACCGCTACGCACCTGCAACGGCACCTGCCAGTGGCCCTTGCCCGTGCCCAGCCCTTGCAGCAGGAAGCGTTGCTGCGTCAGCGTGACGGTGCGCTTGCCATCGGCGCCGCAAGTGGCGGCCACCGACACCAGCGGGAAGCCCGGCTGGGTGGTCCACGAGGTGGCGATCGCGCTGACTTTATCGCCTTTGCCGCCCTTGCCGCCCGCCGTGTCGAGCGCGCGCCACAGGTCGCCGCCCAGCGTGTTGGAATAGGCGTGCTGCTTCATGTAGCTGCGGATGCCCTGGCGGAAGCGGTCCGGACCCATATGGTTTTCCAGCATGCGCAGCACGGCCTGCCCCTTGCTGTAAGTGATGGCCGGATCGAAGGCGCTGCTGGCCTCCAGTTCGTTGACCACGTGCTGAACGATGGGATGCACGCTGGCCTGGGCATCGGAAGTCATCGCCTCTTCCTTGGTGGCGTCCTCGCGCTCCCACCAGTGCCAGCTTGGATTGCGCAGGTCGGTTTCGCGCGCCGCCATCCACGAGGCGAAGCTTTCGTTGAGCCACAGGTCGTCCCACCAGCCCATGGTCACCAGGTCGCCGAACCACTGGTGCGCCATTTCGTGCGCCTGGATCGAGAACACGCCCTGGCGGTTGGCCAGCGTGCTCGATGGCGTGATCAGCAGCGCCTGGTCGTTATAGGTGATGGCGCCCCAGTTTTCCATCGCGCCGCTGAAGCCGCCAGGCACCGCGATCGAGGTCAGCTTGGGCAACGGGTACTTGACGCCGAAATAATCGTTGTAATCGTCGAGGATCTGCTGCGCCGCCGCCAGCGCCGCGCGGCCGCCCTCTTCCTGGCCCTTGACCGCCACCACGTTGAAGTGCGTGCCGTTGTGGTCGGCGCTGATCTCGGCCAGCTCGCCGGCCGAGAACTCCACCAGATAGGAAGCCATCTTCGGCGTCGCGCTGAATACGGTGGTGGCCAGTTCGCCATCGACCTTGCGGGATGCCGGCGGCATGTTCGAATACACCGCCCACTTGGCCGGCACCGTCACGCTCAGCTTGAACACGGCGCGGAAGGCCGGCTCGTCCCAGCAAGGGAACATGCGGCGCGCGTCGGTGGCTTCGAACTGGGTGCTGAGCATCTCGCCCTGCACGCCATCCGGCGTTTTGTATTGTTGGGCGAACAGGCCGACCGCCTTGGTTTCGATCTGACCGGTGTAGTCGAAGCTGAGCGTGTGGCGGCCTTTGCGCGCCGGGGCGGCGAGGGTCACCGTGGTCAGCTGCTTGTCGTCGCTGGAGTCGACACTCTTGACCGGTTTGCCGTCCAGCAGCACATTGCTGAGCTTTTGATTCAGCGAGTTGAACTGGATGGTGGCGGTGGCTTCCTTGAAGTCGAGCAGGATGGTTTCCTTGCCGGCGATCTTGCGCGCGGCGGCATCCGGCGTCAGGGCGATGCTGTATTCGAGCGGCACCACGTTCTTGGGCAGGCGGCCCGGGGCGGTCGCGAAGTTAAAGATGGCCGGGGCGGCGTCGCGCGCCAACACCGGAATAGACGGGAAAGCCAACGCAAACGCCAAACTCAACACACCTGCACGCATATTCCACTCCTGATAGAAAGCCAGCGGATCGCCGGCGATGGACGAAATGACAAGCAGATGACTATACAGCATTTACCTCGACATATTTTTATCAATATGGTAACTTACAAATATAGTAACGCTCTCATCCCCCTAGCCTGACCACCGCCCACTTTCGCCAAGGGGAACGCATGCGTATTGAAATCCGCTTTGCCTGGATCATCGCCGCGTGCTTCGGCCTGGGATTGCTGATCGCCGGCTACAGCTCGTTCCGGCTGGAACAGCGCCAGGCGCACGAAGAGGTCAAGCTCAAGGCCGACATGCTGCTCGATACGGCCTCGGCGGTGCGGGAATACACCAGCGACGAAGTGGCCGCTGTGGTCAGCAAGCTACAGGACGGCAGCTTCCACCCGCAGCAAGTACCGTCGTTCTCGGCCCAGAACGCCATCGCCCGCGTCACCAAAAAATACACCGGCTACACCTACCGCGAAAGCTCGCTGAACCCGACCAATCCGAATGACCGCGCCAGCGACTGGGAAGTCGGGCTGATCCGCAGCTTCCAGGGCGACAAGGCGCGCCGCGAGTTGTCCGGCGAAATTGGCAGCAGCGCCGACAAGCGTTTCTATGTGGCCCGGCCGATCCGCCTGAGTTCCGCCGCCTGCCTGCAATGCCATAGCACGGCGGCGGCGGCGCCGGCCGTCATGGTGGCGCGCTATGGCCCCAACAACGGCTTCGGCTGGACCATGAACGACGTGGTCGGCCTGCAGATTGTCGAAGTGCCGACGGCCACCGCCCGCTCAAAGGCGCTCAACAGCGTGCTGTTGACGGTCACCTCGCTCACTTCGGTGTTCGTGCTGTCGGCGGTGGCGGTGCTGACGCTGCTGCGGCGCTACGTTTCGCGGCCGCTGGAATCGCTGACGGCGGCGGCCAACCGTTCCAGCGTCGAGCAACATGGCGACGTCGCCGCGCCGTCGGCCGGCGGCCAGTTCGGCGAACTGCATCTGGCCATCCAGCGTCTGCGCACCAGTGTCGACCAGACGCTGCGCATGCTGGAAACCCGCGGCGGCCGCGGCGACAAGCCAGACGACAAAGCGTGACGCCATGTGGCCCCTGATCACCATGACCCTGGCCGCCCTGCTGTGGCTATTGAGCGGCACGCTGGGCGCGACCGCGCTCGATCCATCCTTCCTGCCCTACCAGTGGCTGCAAATGCTGACGCTGGCGCTCAGCGCGTTGGCGGCGGTGCAGGTGCTGCACCGGCTGGTGAGCCTGATGCTGCAACGCGCCAACGGCGCCACCGGCACCGCCACCTCCGACCTGCTGCGGGCGGTGGTCGGCATTGCGCTGTACCTGGTGGCCGGCGTGTTATTCCTGCGCCACGGCCTGGGGCTGGACATCGGCAACGTGGTGCTGACCTCGGCCGCGCTGTCGGTCGTCATCGGGCTGGCGCTGCAACCGCTGCTGGGCCACCTGTTCGCCGGCGTCTCGATCGAACTGGAACGCACGCTGCGCGTGGGCGACCATATCCGGCGCGACGAGCTGGAAGGCCGGGTGGTGTCGCTGAGCTGGCGCTCGGTGCGGATGGTCACCGTGCGCCGCTCGTCGCTGGTGATCCCCAACAGCGACTTCACCAGCCGCGCGATCGAAATCATCCCGGCCGAACAGCCGTACCGGCACGAAGTGCTGTTCAGCGTCGACGCCACCACCAGCCCCGGCGTAGTGCTGCGGCTGGGCGGACAGGCGCTGCGCAGCGGCCTGACCAACGCCCTCAGCACGCCCGAACCCAGTATTCTGCTGGTCGGCAATGACGCCCGCAACGGCACCATCAATTATGCCGCCCGCTTCTTCACGCTGGACTATCTGAACCGGCGCGTCGCCGCCTCGGAGTTCCTGGAGCGCTTCTGGTATGCGCTGTCACGCGACGGACTACGTTATCCGCTGCACTACCGTCAAAGCGAAGCCGCCAGCGACATGGCCGCCCTGCCCGGCATCAGCGCCGCGCTGCAACAGATGTTACTGGAAAGCGGCCACCGCCATCACTACGCGCGCCGCGAGAAGCTGGCTGGCGGCATGATCGCGCTGGTGCTGCACGGCAGCCTGCAACTGGCGTCACAGCCGGACCCGCAACATGATGAAGCAGCCTTGCAGCGCCTGCTGGTCCAGCTGTCCAGCGTCGGCCACAAGCCAGGGCCGTCCCGCCTGGCGCCGGAACAGCGCGCGGCGCTGCTCAACGACGCCAAGCTGGTGCTGGGACCGCTGGCGCATCCGCTGTGCGAACGCATCGCGGCGCTGACCGAAAATCCCTTGCTGGCCTATCGCGCGCTGGCCCAATCCTGTACCCATCCAGCGCAGCGGGCAGCCTTGCTGGAAAAGGCGCCGTCGCATTCGCTGCGCTCGCTGCGCCAGGGCGACTGGCTGGGCTGGACGCAGGCGCTGGGCGTATCCGTCGCGCAGGAGGTGCAAGCGGGCGAGGAAGGCTGCGAAGTGTTCAGCTGGCCGGCGGCCGAGTTGCGCGCCGCGCTGGCTGGCGCCACGGCCGACGATCTTGGCGAACTGATGGCGCAAGCGCGGCGCGGAACCGGCGGCGGCCGCGCCTTCACCCAGGCGCAGCTGATGAACTGGCTGCAGGCGCGGACGGCGCGCGCCACGCAACCGGTGGCGCAACACGAAGCGGGAGTCAGCGTTTTTTGATCTAGCGCAAAGATCGGGCTGGACGGGATCACTAGAATCCACCACTTTGCCCGCCGTTTATGCTCAAAGCTCCCGAACTTCTCCTGCCCGCCGGCTCGCTCGACAAGATGCACGCCGCCTTCGACTTTGGCGCCGACGCCGTCTACGCCGGCCAGCCGCGCTACAGCCTGCGCGTGCGCAACAACGATTTCTCCACCCTGCCGACGCTGCAGCAAGGCATCGAAGGCGCCCACGCACGCGGCAAGCAGTTTTTCGTCGCCAGCAATATCTTCGCCCATAACGCCAAGCTCAAGACCTATCTACGCGACATGGAACCGGTGATCGCCATGAAGCCGGATGCGCTGATCATGGCCGATCCCGGCCTGATCATGATGGTGCGCGACAAATGGCCGGAGGTGCCGGTGCACCTGTCGGTGCAGGCCAACGCCGTCAACTGGGCCGACGTCAAGTTCTGGCACCGCATGGGGCTGACGCGGGTGATCCTGTCGCGCGAATTGTCGCTCGATGAAATCGAGGAAATCCGCCAGCAGTGCCCGGAGATGGAACTGGAAGTGTTTGTGCACGGCGCGCTGTGCATCGCCTATTCGGGCCGCTGCCTGCTGTCCGGCTACTTCAACCATCGCGATCCCAACCAGGGCACCTGCACCAACTCCTGCCGCTGGGACTACAAGGTGCAGCACGCCGCCGAAGACGCCACCGGCGATTTCGCCCAGGTGATTCCGCTGCAATTCCAGAAAGCCTTACAGGAAGCCGAGCAGCGGCCGTTCTCGTCGCTCCACCAGCAGCCGCGCCACCCGCTGGCCGACCACGCCTACCTGATCGAGGAAGCCGAACGCCCCGGCCAGCTGATGCCGATCATGGAAGATGAACACGGCACCTACATCATGAACTCCAAGGACTTGCGCGCGGTCGAGCATATCGAGCGGCTGGTGAAAATCGGCGTCGACTCGCTGAAGGTGGAAGGCCGCACCAAGTCGCTGTACTACGCGGCGCGCACGGCGCAGGTGTACCGCAGGGCCATTGACGACGCCGTGGCCGGCCGCCCGTTCAATATCGACCTGCTGGGCCAGTTGCAAGGGCTGGCCAACCGCGGCTACACGGACGGCTTCTACCAGCGCCACCACACCCAGACTTACCAGAACTATATGCGCGGCGCATCCGAGGCCAACCGCAGCCAGTACATCGGCGACGTTCTGAGTGTGCAGGATGGCTGGGCACGGGTGGAAGTGAAGAACCGCTTTGCCGTCGGCGACCGGCTGGAGGTGATCCATCCGCAAGGCAATCGCGACATCGAACTGACCCGCATGCTGAACGACGACGGCGCCGAGATCAGCGTGGCGCCCGGCAGCGGTCACTTCGTCCGCATCGCGCTGGATGCGTCGCTGGACCGCGCCTTACTGGCGCGCTACCTGTAGGCGACGTAGACCCACCGCTTGGCAGGCTTGTCGCCGGCGCGACAATATGTCACCATGGCAACTTGAGTTACTAACGAGAATTGTCATGTTCAAACTGGCAATGTTGATCGCCACCCTGCTCGCGGCCGGCGCTGCAGCGGCGCAGTCCGATGCAGACCGCCTGACGATGCTGGTCAACGCCTACCGCGCGGCGCCCGGCACTTGCCAGGGGCAGCAGGCAGCGGCGCTGCCGCCATTGACGCCCCAGCCGGCGCTGGCGGCCGTGCGACTGACGCCGGGCAGCATCCTGTCCGCCGCACTGGAACGCGCCGGCTACAACAATAACAAGGCGGATGCGATCTCGATCGACGGCGCCAACACGCCGCAAGACGCCATGGCCGCCATCCAGCAGTTCTACTGCGGCAAGCTGCTCAGTACCGGCTACACCGACATCGGCAGCACGCGCAATGGCGCCGAATGGACCGTGGTGCTGGCCCAGGCCGCCGCAGCGCTGCCGTCCACCAACTGGCCCGACTGGCGCGACGCCGGCCAGGAGATCCTGCTGGAAGTGAATGCGGCCCGCGCCAGCGGCCAGGATTGTGGCGGCAAATTCATGCCGCCGGCGCCGCCGCTCAGCTGGAACGCGCAACTGGGTGACACGGCACTGGGCCACAGCAGCGACATGGCGTCGAAACGCTACTTCAATCACGTCGCCAAAGATGGCAGCGATGTCGGTGTCCGTTCGCGCCGCAACAACTACAACTGGAGCCGCATCGGCGAAAACATCGCCTTCGGCGTCAACACACCGCACGAAGCGGTAGCCGGCTGGCTGTCCAGCCCCGGCCACTGCCTTAACATCATGAATCCCGGACTCACCGAGATGGGTGCGGCGTACGCCGTCACGCCGGATAAGCAAGCCGGCCTGACTTACTGGACGCAGGTCTTCGGCAAACCGCGCCAGCAGTAGGCGCTTACCACATCAGATCATCAGGGATCTTGAAGGCGGCGTAAGGATCATCCTCTTCCACCTCGGCGGTGACCTGCTTGACGCGTACCACGATGCCAGGATTGCGCTCGGCGATCTTGTCGGCGATCACGCGCGGCACCAGCTCATAGCCGCCGCCCTCGCCCACGATCACCAGCCGCCCGGCCACCAGATGCTCGCGCACCGCGGGCGTCACGTAGATCCGCTCGATCTTGGTGCCGAAGGTGAAGTTGTAGGCGATATCGGCGTGGTTGCCCTTGCTCTGCTTATTCTGCTGCACCATCTGCGTGATCTGCGCGGCGATGGCTTTCTGTTGCGCGGCGGCGTCACGCTCGGCGTTGGCCAGGCGCGCCTTCTCCGCATTCGCGCGTTGCAGCTCCTGCGCCGCCAGCTTGGTCTCGTCCACGCTCTCGACACCGGCGCGGCGATTGTCCTTCTGCTGCTTGCTCTTGTTCTGATTGGCGACTTTGACTTTGCTCTTGTCGACCAAGCCGGCTTTTAATAACTGATCCGCCAGTCCCATGATGCTCACTCCTTTTCAACGAAGGCGATAGCATACCATTACTACTGCTGCTGCCAGCCGCCGCCCAGCGCCAGGAACAGCGCGATCTGGTCAGTCGCCAGCGTGGCGTCGGATGCCGCCCAGGCGGCGTCGGTGGCGGCCAGCGTGCGGTCGGCGTCCAGCACCGACAGGAAATCGGTGCGGCCGTACTGGTACAGGCGGTGCGACTGTTCGGATGCCAGCGCGCTTTCGTCACGCGCCGTCTTCAGCGCGGCGTTGCGGTCCAGTTCACGCGCATAGACGGTCATCGCGCTTTCCACTTCCTTCAGCGCGTTGAGCACCGTGCCGTCGAACTTGGCCAGCGCGCCGTCGGTGCCGGCTTCCGCCTGAGCGATGCGGCTGCGCGCGGAGCCGGTGTCCGGCAGCGTCCACGAAATCAGCGGGCCAACGCTCCAGCGCGTGGCGTTGGCGGCGCCGAAGTGATCCAGCAGGCCGGTGCTGCCGACCGAGGCGCCCAGGCTGATGCTCGGATACAGGTCGGCTGTCGCCACACCAATGCGCGCGGTGGCGCCGGCCAGCGTACGTTCGGCCTGGCGGATGTCCGGACGGCGGCGCAACAGCGCGGCGCCATCGCCCACCGGAATCTGCGTCGTCAGGCGCGGTGCGGCCTGGCACTGCAGCAGGTGCATATTCATTTCCTGCGGCGTCTGGCCGGTCAGCGCGGCCAGACGGTAATGCGCGATGCGGTGCTGCGCCGCCAGCGGTGGCAAGGCGGCCTGCAACTGCGCCAGCTGGCTGCGGGCACGGGCGCCGTCGATGGCGGTGCCACGGCCGGCGCGGGTGCGTTCATCGGTCAGCGCGACAAACTTCTGCTGCAAGTCGACCGCCTGCTGGGCCACGGCCATCTGCCGCACCGCTGAACAGGCGTCGGCGTAGGCGCGCGCGGTGTCGGCGGCGACGGTCACGCGCACCAGGTCAACACCCGCTTGCGCGGCCTGGGTGTCGGCGTTAGCCGCTTCCACTGCACGGGCGATCTTGCCGAACATATCGGTCTGGTACGACACGCGCACGCCGACGTCGTAGTTGAATTTATCCGGCAGCGCTTTCGGCGAACCAATCGGCACGCCCGATGAGCGACCCACGCCCGGCGCAGCGCTGATACTGACTTCCGGCTTGCGCTCTTCTTCCGCCTGATCCAGCACAGCCCGGGTGCGCGCCAGGTTGGCGGCGGCCACGCGCAGGTCGGTGTTGGCGGCGAAGGCTTGCTGTATCAGCTGGTCCAGCACCGGATCGTCGTACAGGCGCCACCAGTGATCCGGCAGCGGCGCCGATTTGTAGGCTGCTTCCGCCGTGCCGAGGAACGGCGCGGCGGCTTGCGGACGTTTGATCACGGCCTGCTCCGGCACCTTGTAATTGGGGCCGACGGTGCCGCAGGCGGCCAGCGCGGCGGCCAGGGCCATGCCGCTTAATAGCTTGAGTGAGTTCATGCTGTCCTCCGCATTACGAACGTTTGGTCTGCACGTCAACCGTCACGGTCTGGCCGGCGACCAGGCGCGCGCCGGCCGGCAAGGCGTCCAGCTTGATGCGCACCGGGATGCGCTGCGCCAGCCGCACCCAGTTGAAGGTCGGATTGACGCTGGAGAGCAGGTTGGACGAGGTGCTGCGGTCGCGGTCCGCCACGCCGCCGGACAGGCTTTCCACATGGCCCTTGAGGCGCAGCGATTCACCCATCGGCAGCACCAGCACGGCGTCGCCGATCTGGATCGCCGGCAGCTTGGTCTCTTCGAAATAGCCTTCGACGTAGTAGGAGTCGCTGTCGATCAGCGCCATCACGGCGCGGCCGGCGCTGACGTAGGAGCCGGTGCGCAGGTCGAGATTGGAGACGGTGCCGTTCACCGGCGACACCACGCGGGTGCGTTGCAGATTCAGCTTGGCCACATCGCGGGCCACTACTGCCTGCGCCAGCGCGGCGCGCAGCTGGTCGACGCGCGACGATCCCTGCTCGCGGGCTTCGGCCGACACCAGGTCGCGCAGGTCATTGTTGCGGCGCGATTCCTTCAGTGCCTGGTCCAGCGTGGCGCGTTGTGCCAGCTCTGCGGCTTCAGCCTGGCGCAGCGCCAGTTCAAAGCGCGCGCGGTCGACTTCAAACAGCACGTCGCCGATTTTTACCTGCTGGTTATCGTGCACCAGCACATTGGTGACCTGGCCGGTAACGTCCGGCGCTACCTGCACCACGTCCGCTTTCACGCGGCCGTCGCGGGTCCACGGTTCCACTTCATAGTGCTGCCACAGGCGCCATCCCAGCACGCACGCCACGGCCACAGCGGCCATCGTCACAATAAACCGGCCCAGGGCCAGCAGAGGAGTTTTGAGGTTCATGTTTAGCCCCGATTCGTTAATATCATGGAGAAGCTGCCCAGCAAGATGAAGAACAGCGCAAATTCA
Organism: Duganella levis; assembly: GCF_009857605.1. Classification (GTDB taxonomy): domain Bacteria; phylum Pseudomonadota; class Gammaproteobacteria; order Burkholderiales; family Burkholderiaceae_D; genus Rugamonas; species Rugamonas levis. Next base: position 16,648 of record NZ_WWCT01000047.1, read on the forward strand.
AACAGCGCGGGATGCCATACCATTCGGTAGAAGCCAATCCGCATCAGCAGCCGGCCCAGCACGCGCGTGCACACCAGCGCGAGGATGGACAACAGCAGCAAGGTGGGTACGTATAGTCCGTACAGACTCAATTCAGCAATCACGATGCAATCTCCGGTTGATAGGCGGCCGCGCGCGGGAACAGGTCGCGCCGCATGCTGGCCAGTGCGGCCGCCGCTTGCGGACGCGCCGCGCCGATGCCACCGTCGGCGCCGGTCGCTGC
>NZ_WWCT01000048.1 GCF_009857605.1 Duganella levis
TCAAAGCTTGATGACCATAGTAAGTCGGTCCCACCCCTTCCCATCCCGAACAGGACCGTGAAACGACTCTACGCCGATGATAGTGCTGCAACCAGTGTGAAAGTAGGTTATCGTCAAGCTAGTTATATAGAAAAACCCCAGTTAAGCCTGAACGCGCTCAAGATCGCGCTCAGTGCAAAACTGGGGTTTTTTGCGTTTGGCGCAACAGATAGTTTTGGTGAGTATTGACCTCTGGAAATAAAGGAGTACCATCTCGACTTTCACCGCCTACGCATCACCTCTCAATGAAATTCGCAGCCCAAAAAACGCTGTACTTCACATTGGCATTGATGGCCTGGGCACCTGCCCACGCCGATGAGTTTGCCGATGTCAGTAAGCTGGCCAAAGCTGGCAAAGTCGCCGAAGCCCTCACCAAAACCAATGAGTATCTGAGCAAGCACCCCGCCGATGCGCAAATGCGCTTGATGAAGGGTGTGCTACTGACCGATCAGAACAAGCCGGAAGAGGCGATCGCCGTCTTCATCAAGCTGACCGAGGATTACAAGGATCTTCCGGAGCCGTATAACAATCTGGCGGTGCTGTATGCGGCCAGTGGGCAGTATGACAAGGCGCGCGTGGTGCTGGAGAAGGCGTTGCGCACCAATCCTAGCTATCAGACTGCTTACGAGAACCTGGGCGATATTTACGGCAAGATGGCCAGCCAGGCGTATGACAAGGCTTTGGCGCTGGGGACGGGCACGGCGCTGCCGGGTAAGTCTAAGTTGACCATGCTGCGCACGGTGTCGAACGGCGCTGGCAGCAAGATGGTGGGCGTGGAGCCGATGCCGGCGTCGCAAGTTGCGGCTGCTGCGGTAACGATTCCACCACTGGCGACGGCACCTGTGGCGGCCAGGCCGTTGCCAACGCCTGCGCCGGTTAAGGTTGCAACGGCGCCTGCACCGCTGCCGGCACCAACGCCGATGCCGACGCCAGCTCCGGCCGCGCCCAAGGTCGCGGCGGCTCCGCTACCTGGGCCAGCACCCGCACCGCTCAAGGTGGCTGCGGCACCTGCGCCGGCGCCAGTTCCGGCCAAAGTCGTGGCGGCGCCAGCGCCAACGCCAGCGCCTACCCCGGCGCCTGTCGCCACGCCGGCACCGGTACCTGCCAAGGTCGCGGCGGCCAAGCCTGACACGTCCGAGCGCGATGCTGTGCTGGCGCAAGTCCATGGCTGGGCCAAGGCCTGGACCTCACAGAATGTCGATTCCTATCTGGGCTACTACAGCCAGCAGTTTGAACCGCCTAAAGGCTTAACGCGCAAGGCTTGGACCGATGAGCGCCGCGCCCGCATTGAAGGCAAGGGCCGCATCCATGTGGAGGTGGCCGCGCCCGAGGTGACCGTCAACGGCAACACCGCCAAGGTCAGCTTCCGCCAGACCTACGAATCCGACCGCCTGACCGCGCGCAGCCGCAAGACGCTGGTTATGGTCAAGAACGGCGGCAAATGGCAGATCAAGCAGGAAGTTTCCAATTGAAGGCGCGTCTTGTCACCGGCCTGGGCTTGCTGCTCCTCAGCTTGATGGGAGGAGAGCTCAGCTACGCTGCAAAAAAGCCGGAACGGGCGGCTGCCGCCCGTAAGGCCAATCCGGAAGAACTGCTCAACGATATCTACGCCGAGCTGTCGAAGAACGATCTGGATGCAGCGCAACGCAAGGCGGATGCGCTGGTTGAGGCGTATCCAAGCTTCCGTCTCGGCCATCTGGTGCGCGGCGATATCCTGCTGATGCATACGCGGCCGGTGGTGGCGCTGGGTGCGGCAGTGCCGTCCGGCGCCGAATCGAAGCTGGCCGATCTGCGGCGCGAGGCTGCGGTGCGCTTGCAGGCTGCGCGTCCGGCGCCGGCCTTGCTGCCGCGCGCGCTGCTGCAAATGCGCAAGGATCAACGCCATGCGCTGATCGTCGACGCCCGCCACTCCCGCCTGTACCTGTACGAGAACCGCAACGACGGCCTGCGGCTGGTGCAGGATTTCTACGTCAGCCAAGGCAAGCTGGGCATCAACAAGCTGAAGGAAGGCGATATGCGCACGCCGGTTGGCGTGTATTACCTGATCGGCCGCTTGCCTGGCGTGAAGCTGCCGGATATGTACGGCAAGGGCGCGCTGCCGCTGGATTATCCGAACGACTGGGACAAGGTGAACGGCCGCAGCGGTTCCGGCATCTGGGTGCATGGCACGCCGCCGGAAACCTTCAGCCGGCCGCCGCTGTCGACCGACGGCTGCGTGGTGGTCAGCAATGACGACCTGAATTTCCTGACCCGCACGGTGGAGATTGGCAAGACGCCAATTCTGATTGGCGACCAGGTGGAATTCGTCAGCAAGGAGCAGGTGGACAAGGACTTGCAGCAGGCGGTCGGACTGGTGGAGACTTGGCGCCGTGATGTCGAGAACCGCGATGATGCCAGCCTGAAGGCGTTGTATTCGCCGAAGTTCAAGTCAGCTGCGGATGAAAATATCGATGCCTGGCTGGACAAGAACCGCTATCTGCCGGGGGCGAAGAAGATCAGTGTGACGATCAGCGATTCCAGCTACTTCCGTCAGCCGAGCCAGGAAGAGGTCATCGTCAGCAATTTCACGCAGCAGATCGTGATCGGCAAGTTCCGTCACGCGGTGCGCAAGAAGCAGTATTGGGCCAGGGAGGGCAAGGCCTGGAGGATTGTGGCTGAGACCAACGTATAAAAAAAGCCCCGTGAGGGGCTTTCTTATTATCGCGATCAGAAGTGATACGCGGCCTTCAGTTCGAAGTAGTTGATGCCGGTGTTAGGCTTTTTGTAGCCACCGTTCGAGAAGTGCTGCACCTTGGCGCCGATTTCCCATTTGTTGTCGAACACATAGCCAATGCCGATGTGGTCGCCGAACTGGAACAGGGTCGACAGGCGATAGGTGTCGTTGTTGTACAGGTCGGACAGACGGTGTACGCCGATGCCGCCTTCGTAGTACAGACCCTTCTTGTTGTCGTTCTGGAAGCGGAACACTGGGGTGAAGCCGATATCCCACAGATTCTTGTCGTTACCCGAAATGTTCATGTACTGCTTCTGCTGCCAGAAGCCAACGCTGGCTTCCCAGTAACCGCTCAGGTGGGTGCCGTTCGACTGGAACCATTGCACGTCCCAGTCCTTGGCCACGCTCAGGCGCTCCATGCGCACTTTGGCGGAGGTGGCGTAGTCAACCGACACGGAATCGATCAGCTTGTCGTCGGCCAGCGCGATCTGCGAGATGGCCAGCGCGGCGGCTGCCGCGATCATTTTTTTAGCGAACATAGTATCCTTGGAGTGATGGAATGCTGTATCTCAGATTGTTATACGGCTAACCCATGATTGTACCGGGGTTCTCAAAATAATTCAGGAGCGGAATTGTCGACGCAAATTACCTTTTTAGGCATAGGCTTGATGGGAGAGCCGATGGTGCGGCGCCTGCTGGCGGCCGGCCATACCGTCACGGTCTGGAATCGCACCCACGCCAAGGCTGAGGCGCTGGCCGAGGCCGGTGCGCGTCCCGTGCAGGATTTGCAGGAGGCGGTGCGCGGTGCGCAGATCGTCATCTCCATGCTGGAGGCCGGCCCGACCGTGCAGCTGGTGCTGGAAGCGGCTCTGCCGGCGCTGGCGCCCAACGCGCTGTGGCTGGACATGAGCTCGACCCAGCAGGCGGAAGCGCAAGCCTTCCACGCCCAGCTGACGGCCCAGGGCCGGCGCTTTATCGATGCACCGGTATCCGGTGGCGTCGGCGGCGCGGCGGCCGGCACGCTGGCGATCATGGCCGGCGGCACAGTAGAGGACTTTGCCGAGGCCGAACCGGTGCTGGCCACCACGGGCCGCGCCACACTGGTGGGGCCGGCCGGCGCCGGGCAGGTGGCCAAGCTGTGCAACCAGCTGATTGTTGGCGCGACGATCAATATTGTCGCGGAAGCCATGTTGCTGGCGCAGGCGGCCGGCGCCGATCCGGCCGCGATGCGCGCCGCCATACGCGGCGGCTTTGCCGAGTCGAAGATATTGGATGTGCATGGCCAGCGTATGCTGGAGCGGAATTTCGTCGCCGGCGGCAAGGTGAGCACGCAGCTAAAGGATCAGCGCAACATCCTGGCGGCGGCGGAAGCGGCCGGCATCGTGCTGCCGCTGACGGAGCTGGTGACGGCGCGCTACATGACGCTGTCGAAGACCATTCCGCAAGCCGACCACTCGGCCGCGCTGATCGGGCTGGAGCAGTTGAACCGGGCCAGCGCGTCGGCGACGGCCCGGACAAATTAAGCTAAGGGCAGGCTGGCCTCGACCAGCTTGACCCAGAAGCTGGCGCCGATCGGCAGCAGGTTGTCGTTGAAGTCGTAGCTGCCGTTGTGCAGAACGCACGGGCCGAGGCCGTGGCCGCCGTCGCGGTGGTCGCCTTCACCATTGCCGATGAAGATGTAGCAGCCTGGCCGCGCTTGCAGGAAGTACGAGAAGTCTTCCGCCGCCATCGAAGGCTCGGTCTTGTCGTCGACCTTGTCGGCGCCGACCACCGCCTTCATGACCTCCACCGCAAAGCGCGTCGCTTCCGGATGGTTGACCAGCGGCGGGTAGTTGCGGCGGAACTTGAATTCCACTTCCGCGCCAAACGCGGCGGCCGTGTTGACGGCTACTTCTTCCATCTGCTTCTCGATCATGTCCAGCACCGTGGCGGACAGCGTGCGCACAGTGCCGGCCAGCTTGGCTTCGTCCGGGATGACATTGGTGGCGGTGCCGGCGTGGAACTGGGTCAGCGACAGCACGGCGGTGTCGATCGGATTGGTGCGGCGGCTGACGATGGTCTGCCAGCTCTGCGCGATCTGCATGCCGATGATCACCGGGTCGATGCACTTGTGCGGTTGCGCCGCGTGGCCGCCCTTGCCCTTCACCGTCAGATAGAACTCGTTACTGGACGCCATCTGCGCGCCAGGCCGCACGCTCATGTGGCCGGACGGGATGCCGGGCCAGTTGTGCATGCCGTAGATGCTGTCCATCGGGCATTGCTCGAACAGGCCGTCCTCGATCATGCGCCTGGCGCCGGCGCCGCCTTCTTCGGCCGGCTGGAAAACGAGATAAACAGTTCCGTCGAAGTTGCGATTTTCGGCCAGGTGCCTGGCGGCGCCGAGCAGCATGGCGGTGTGGCCGTCATGGCCGCAGGCGTGCATCTTGCCGGGATGACGCGAGGCGTGGGCGAAGGTGTTGATCTCTTGCATGGGCAGAGCATCCATGTCGGCGCGCAGGCCGATGGCGCGCTCCGACGCGCCGTTCTTGATCACGCCGACCACGCCGGTGATGCCCAGGCCGCGAATGACCGGGATGCCCCATTCGGTCAGCTTGGCGGCCACCACGTCGGACGTGCGTTGTTCTTCGTAGCAGAGTTCCGGATGGGCGTGCAGGTCGCGCCGTATTTCTTGAATTTCGGATTGAAATGCAATGATGGGATCTACCAGTTTCATGCTGCTTCTCCAATATTCGTGTCGCTTGCTTTTTAAGCATCGAGAACAGCCATTGTAGCCCTTGTCTACGGACTTAAGCCAGAGCGGGCGCAATGGTTTACGATACTGTTTTCCGCATAAGCTTTTTTGGATTTCCGACATGACTACCACACAAGTCCGCGCAGCCTGCCCGCTCGACTGCCCCGACACCTGCGCGCTGCTGGTGACGGTGGAAGACGGCGTCGCCACCGCGGTCAAGGGCGATCCCGACCATCCCACCACGGCCGGGGTGCTGTGTACCAAGGTGTCGCGCTACACCGAGCGCACCTATCACGAGGACCGCTTGCTGCATCCGCTCAAGCGCGTCGGCAAGAAGGGCGAGGGCAAGTTCGAGCGCATCGGTTGGGACGAGGCGCTGGACATCATCGCAGCAAAACTCAAGCCCATCGCCGAGCGCGCGCCGGAAGCCATCCTGCCGTACAGCTATTGCGGCACCATGGGGCTGATCCAGGGCGAGTCGATGTCGTCGCGCTTCTTCAACAAGATCGGCGCGTCGCTGCTGGACCGCACCATCTGCGCGATGGCCGGCGCCACCGGCTACAAGTACACCATCGGCGGCTCGGTCGGCACCGACATGGAGCAGTTCCAGAATTCCAAGCTGCTGATTATCTGGGGCGGCAATCCGATCGCCTCCAACCTGCATTTCTGGACCCGCGCGCAGGAAGCCAAGCGGCACGGCGCAAAGCTGATCGCCATTGATCCCTATCGCTCGCTGACGGCCGAGAAGTGCCACCAGCATATCGCGCTGCTGCCGGGGACCGATTCCGCGCTGGCGTTGGGCCTGATGCATGTGCTGATCAAGGAAGACCTGCTGGACCACGACTACATCGCCCAGTACACGCTGGGCTTTGAAGAACTGAAGCAGCGCGCGGCCGAATGGACGCCGGAGCGCACCGCGCAAACCTGCGGCATCACGGTGGAAGAAGTGGTCGACCTGGCGCGCCTGTACGGCGGCATGGCGAAGGCCGGCGAGCCGGTGGCGATCCGCACCAATTACGGCGTGCAGCGCGTGCATGGCGGCGGCATGGCGGTGCGGAATATCGCCTGCCTGCCGGCGCTGGTGGGCGCGTGGCGCCATGCGGCCGGCGGCGTGCAGCTGTCGTCCAGCGGCTCGTTCCCGACCAATAAGCCCAAGTTGCAGCGCACCGATTTGCTGAAGAAGATCCCGCGCACCATCAACATGAGCACCATCGGCGACGACCTGCTGCGGCCTGCATCGGCGGCGTTCGGGCCGGCGGTGGAAGCGATCATCGTCTACAACTCCAATCCGCTGGCGGTGGCACCGGATTCGGACAAGGTGATGCGCGGCTTTTTGCGCGAAGACCTGTTCACGGTGGTGTTGGAGCACTTCCAGACCGACACCGTGGACTACGCCGACATCGTGCTGCCGGCCACCACGCAGCTGGAGCACCTCGACGCACACACGTCCTACGGCCACCTGTACATGATGGCGAATAACGCCGCCATCGCGCCGATGGGCGAGGCCAAGCCGAACACCGAAATCTTCCGCCTGCTGGCGGCGAAGATGGGTTTCGACGACGACTGCTTCAAGGACAGCGACGACCAACTGGCGGCCATCGCCTTCAACGCGCAGGACGCACGTGCGCTGGGCTTCGACTGGGACGCCTTGAAGCAGAAGGGCTGGCAGAAACTCAATATGCCGGCCGCGCCGTTTGCACAAGGCGGTTTCCCTACGCCGTCCGGCAAGTGCGAGTTCTATTCCGCGCAGATGGAGAAGGATGGTCTCGATCCGCTGCCGGCCTATGTGGCGCCGTACGAATCGGCGGCCAGCAATCCCGAGCTGGCGGCGCGCTATCCGCTGGCGATGATCTCGCCGCCGGCGCGCAACTTCCTCAACTCCACCTTCGTCAACGTCAAGAGCCTGCGTTCGGCGGAGGGCGAGCCGCATCTGGATATCCATCCCGACGACAGCGCGGCGCGCGGCATTGTGCAGGGCGACATGGTGCGCATCTTCAATGACCGCGGCTCCTTTGTGGCCAAGGCGCGCGTGACGGACAAGGCGCGCGCCGGCCTGGTGGTCGGCTTGTCAGTGTGGTGGAAGAAGCTCGCGACGGATGGCAAAAACGCCAACGAGGTTACCAGCCAACAGTTGACAGATATGGGTCGCGCGCCGACGTTTTACGATACACTGGTTCAAGTCGAGAGAGTTGCCGCTTGAAGGTAATATATGCGCAATATTGCACGCCGAATGCTCCGCGCCAGGTACTGGCTGGCGCCGGCGTGCGTGGCGGCGATGCTGGCCGGTTGCGCGCAATTCAAGTACTACATGCAGGCCGCCCAAGGCCAGTATGCGCTGTGGTCGGACGCGCGTCCGATTGACGACTGGCTGGGCGATCCCTCCACCGATCCGCAGTTGAAGGCGCGCCTGGAAAAGGCGCTGTTGATCCGCAAATTCGCGGTCAAGGAACTGGGCCTGCCGGACAACGCCAGCTACAAGAACTACGCCGCGCTATCGCGCCCGTTCGTGCTGTGGAATGTGGTGGCGACGCCGGAATTGTCGCTGCGGCCGATCCAGTGGTGCTTCCCGATTGCGGGCTGCGTCAGTTATCGCGGCTACTACAGCAAGGACGACGCGCTGGCCTACGCCGATGAACTGCGCAAGGAAGGCAACGACGTGCAGGTCGGCGGCGTGCCGGCGTATTCCACGCTGGGCTGGTTCAGCGATCCGCTGCTGTCCACCTTCATCAACTATTCCGACGCCGAGCTGGCGCGCATGGTGTTCCATGAGCTGGCGCACCAGGTGGTGTACGTGCCGGGCGACTCCCAGTTCAACGAAAGCTTCGCCACGGCGGTGGAGGAGGCCGGCGTGGAGCGCTGGCTGGAGCTGTACGGCACCGATCCGATGCGCGACGCCTACACGCGCTATAACGCGCGCCGCCAGGACTTCCTGGAACTGCTGGTGCGGCACCGCAAAATGCTGGCCGACCTGTATGCCGGCAAAACCAGCACCCGCCACAAGCGGGCCGAGAAGGCCCGCATCTTTGCCCACCTCAAATCCGACTACCAGAAGCTGAAGGAAAGCTGGGGCGGCTATGCCGGCTACGACCGCTGGTTTGCCGAGCCGCTGACCAACGCCCACCTGTCCGCAGTGGGTACTTACCACGATTATCTCCCCGCCTTCCGGGCCTTGTTAACGCAGGAACGAACGTTCGTGCGTTTTTATGGTGCAGTGCAAAAGATAGCGACACTTGACGTAGGTCAACGCCGACAGCAGTTGGACCTCTTGGGCCGCCCGGCGATGCTCAATGCGGAGGGCGCCAAAGAGCCTCTGACCGGTGCCGAAGGCGCGCATTGATGTTGCGTTGCATCATGAAAAGCCGTTAGAACCTCCGTTCTAATTATGGTTAAATGCGCTTGCGTACGGGCTAAGTGCCCGATAGCATCGCATCATCAGCAAGCTCCCCTTACAACGATAATTATTCGAGACAGAGGCACAGGATGGAGAAAATCTGGTTGAAATCGTATCCGCCCGGCATGCAGACCGAGGTCGATACGAGTCAGTACCGTTCGCTGGTGCAATTGCTGGAAGAGTCTTTCCACAAGTTTGCCGACCGCAACGCATATGTCTGCATGGACAAGTTTCTCACCTATGCCGAAGTCGATACGTATTCGAAACGCCTGGGCGCCTGGCTGCAAAGCCGTGGCCTGAAGCCGGGCACGCGGGTGGCCATCATGATGCCCAACGTGTTGCAGTATCCGATCGCGATTGCGGCGATCCTGCGCGCTGGCTACACGGTGGTCAACATTAATCCGCTGTACACGCCGCGCGAGCTGGAACATCAGCTGAACGACTCCGGCGCCGAAGCCATCATCATCCTGGAGAACTTCGCCACCACCTTGGAACAGGTGCTGGGCAAGACCCAGGTCAAGCATATCGTGGTGGCCAGCATGGGCGAGATGCTGGGCGGCGCGAAGGGCGTGCTGGTGAATTTTGTGGTGCGCAACGTCAAGAAGATGGTGCCGGCGTTTTCGCTGCCCAATGCGGTGCGCTTTAAGGATGCGCTGTCGCAGGGCGGCAGCATGAAGCTGACGCCGGTCGAGCGCCAGTACAACGATCCGGCGTTCCTGCAGTACACCGGCGGCACCACCGGCGTGTCGAAAGGCGCGACGCTGACGCACCAGAATATCGTCGCCAACCTGCTGCAAAGCGAGGCGTGGTCGGAGCCGGCGCTGGGCGGTTCCGACGAGCAGGTGACCATCGTCTGCGCGCTGCCGCTGTACCATATCTTTGCGCTGACTTGCTGCGCGATGTGGGGCACGCGGGTCGGCGCGCTGAATATCCTGGTGCCGAATCCGCGCGACATCGGTGGCTTCATCAAGGAACTGGCCAAGTACAAGTTCAACATGCTGCCGGCGGTGAACACGCTGTACAACGCGCTGCTGAACCATCCGGATTTCGCCCATCTGGACTTTTCGGCGCTGAAGATCTGCAACGGCGGCGGCATGGCGGTGCAGCAGGCCGTCAACGACCGCTGGCTGAAGGCGACCGGCGTGTCCATCATCGAGGGTTACGGCTTGTCCGAGACCTCGCCGGTGGCCACCTGCAACCGCGCCGACAGCAAGGAATTCACGGCCACCATCGGCCTGCCGGTGCCATCGACCGACATCGCCATTTTGGATGACGACGGCCAGGAAGTGCCGCTGGGGACGGCCGGCGAGATCGCGATTCGCGGCCCGCAGGTGATGTCCGGCTACTGGAACCGTCCCGACGAAACCGCCAAGGTGATGACGCCGGACGGCTTCTTCAAATCCGGCGACGTCGGCGTGATGGATGAGCGCGGTTTCGTTAAAATCGTGGACCGCAAGAAGGACATGATCCTGGTGTCCGGCTTTAACGTCTACCCGAACGAGCTGGAAGGCGTGATTGCCGCCCATCCTGGCGTGCTGGAGTGCGCGGCGATCGGCGTGCCGGACGAGCATTCGGGCGAGGCCGTCAAGGTATTCGTGGTGCGCAAGGACCCGAACCTGACGCAAGAGCAGTTGATGGCCTACTGCAAAGAACAATTTACCGGCTATAAAAAGCCGAAATACATTGAGTTCCGCGAGGAGCTACCCAAAACCAATGTCGGGAAGATTCTGCGCCGCATGTTGCGCGACGAAGTCCCCGGCGAGAAGAAAAAGGCTGCATAAAGATGGAAAAGATTTGGCTGAAGTCGTACCCAGAAGGCGTACCGGCGGAGATCGACAGCACCCAGTTCCGCTCGGTGACCCACCTGATGGAGGAATCCTTCCGTAAGTACGCGGATCGCAATGCCTTCGTGTGCATGGATAAATTCCTGACCTACGGCGAGCTGGATCAGCTGTCGCAAAAAGTCGGCGCCTGGCTGCAGGCCAAGGGCCTGCAACCGGGCGCGCGCGTGGCCGTCATGCTGCCGAACGTGCTGCAATATCCGGTCATCATGGCCGGTATCCTGCGCGCCGGTTACACCGTGGTCAACGTCAACCCGCTGTACACGCCGCGCGAGTTGCAGCACCAGCTGACCGACTCGGGCGCCGAAGCCATCTTCGTGCTGGAAAACTTTGCCACCACGGTGCAGCAGGTGGTGGCGCAGACCGCCGTCAAGCATGTGGTGGTGGCCACCATGGGCGATCTGCTGGGCGGGCTGAAAGGCTTCATCGTCAACTTCGTGGTGCGCAATGTGAAGAAGATGGTGCCGGCGTTTTCGCTGCCGGGTTCGGTGTCGTTCAAGCAGGTGCTCTCTGAAGGTTCGGGCAAGACGCTGACGCCGGCCAAGCAGGGCCATGACGACATCGCCTTCCTGCAATACACCGGCGGCACCACGGGCGTGTCGAAAGGCGCGATCCTGCTGCACCGGAATATCATCGCCAACGTGCTGCAGAACGAAGCGTGGTTGCAGATGAAGGCCGGCGGCGAGCCGATGGTGTTTGTCGCCGCGCTGCCGCTGTATCACATTTATTCGCTGACCGTCAGCGCCTTCATGAGCATCCGCACCGGCGGCTTGAGCCTGCTGATTCCGAACCCGCGCGATATTCCTGGCTTTGTCAAAGAGCTGGCCAAGTACAAGGTGACCGTGCTGCCGGCCGTGAACACGCTGTACAACGCGCTGCTGAACAACGCCGATTTCGCCAAGCTGGACTTCTCGTCGTACAAGCTGTGCAACGGCGGCGGTATGGCGGTGCAGAAGGGCGTGGCCGAACGCTGGCTGAAGGTGACCGGCACGCCGATCATCGAAGGTTATGGCTTGTCCGAGACCTCGCCGGTGGCCACGGCCAACCGCATCGACATCAAGGAATTCACCGGCACCATCGGCCTGCCGATTCCATCGACCGAAGTGGCGATCCTGGACGACGACGGCAATCCGCTGCCGCTGGGCTCGACCGGCGAGATCGCGATTCGCGGTCCGCAGGTGATGGCGGGCTACTGGAACCGTCCGGACGAAACCGCCAAGTCGATGACGGCCGATGGCTTCTTCAAGACCGGCGACGTCGGCATCATGGACGAAAAGGGCTACACCAAGATCGTCGACCGCAAGAAGGACATGATCATCGTGTCCGGCTTCAACGTCTATCCGAACGAGGTGGAAGAAGTGGTGGCTTCGCATCCGGGCGTGCTGGAAGTGGCGTGCATCGGCGTGCCGGACAAGAATTCGGGCGAGGCGGTGAAACTGTTCGTGGTGCGCAAGGATCCGAACCTGACGGCCGAGCAGATCCTCGACTACTGCAAGCACGAGCTCACCGCGTACAAGAAACCGAAGTACATCGAGTTCCGCGATGAGCTGCCGAAGACCAACGTCGGCAAAATCCTGCGCCGCCAGCTGCGAGATGAAAAGACCGAAAAAACCGCCGCCTGATATTGAAGAGATGTTGAAAAAATCGCCTGCTGAGTCAGGCGATTTTTTTTAGGCCGGGCTGGCCGTTCTGCACCACGAAGCCGGCGGCGCGGGCGATTGGGCTGGCGCTGGTGTGCACGTCGTCCAGAGCCAGGAAGTGGGCGCTGGTGTCGGCCGGCGTGATAGTCAGCAGCATGTAGCCGCGCTTGTCGCTGCGACCGTATTTGATCGCCGGATTCATTCGCACGAAGTCGTCGGTGCGCGCCTGTGAGCGTGATGGCGAGGTGATCGAGGTGCCGCAGAACTCCGTCGCCACCAGCGGATTGCCGGCGCTGCGCGGGCGCGAGGGATTGCGCGCCAGTTCGCTGGCGAAGAAGCTGTGCACGTCGCCCGACAGCACCAGCGGATTGCTGGCGCGGCTGGTGTGCAGCGTGTCCATCAGGCGCTGGCGCGCCACCGGGTAGCCGTCCCAGCCGTCGGTCCAGAAGCGGCCGTCGCCTTCCTTCATGATCGGCAGCTGGCTGTTTTGCGCCATCAGCGTTTGCTGGGCCAGGATGTTCCAGCGCGCCGGCGAGGCGCTGAGTCCTTGCGCCAGCCATTGTTCCTGTTCCTTGCCCAGCATGCTGCGGCTGCGGTCCAGCAGCGCTGGGCAGTCGCGCAGCAGCACCGAGCTGGAACCGCCGCGTCCCTTGGGCGGGCAGGCGTGGTAGGCGCGGTACTGGCGGTCGTCCAGCACGTGGAAACGCGCCAGCTTGCCCCAGTCGTAGCGCTGGTACATGCGCAGGTGGGCGAAGTCTTGCGGCGCTACGCGCAACGGCATGTGTTCGTAGAAGGCTTGATACGCGGCGGCGCGGCGGTCGATGAAGCGCGGGTCGAGGCGTTCGTCGCGGTCGTTGCCATAGTCGTTGGCGACTTCGTGATCGTCCCAGGTGACGATCCACGGCGCAACGTGGTGCGCGGCTTGCAGGTCGGGATCGGATTTGTACTGAGCGTAGCGGGCGCGGTAGTCGGCCAGCGTGAAGCTTTCAGAGACCCGTACGGCGGCTTTTGGATGCTGGCGCTGGTATGGACCCCACTTTCCGCAACCCCGAATACGCCGTCCATGGACATAGAAAACCCCCTGTCGTGGCACCTCTTCTTGCTCATCTTTCATGTCCATGGCTAAAGCCTCGGAAATAGGGGGTCTTCGATGACCGATGTCCATGCCGTCCCTAAAAAAATCAAAGTGAACGAATTTAGGCTAGGCCATGCCTCGCATCATCAATTCGGCCAGCCAACTGGCCGGCACATCGTTCGGCAAGCTCAACGTCCAACCGCGCTCGTTGATCAGCTTGATCGCGACGGGCGCTGGCGGCGCTGGCGTTACCGGCACCGGCAACAGCCCGGGCGTGGCCGGTGACCGGGGCAGTCGGCGAACCCAGTAACCCACCTGTCGTATTGGATAGCCCTCTTGCAGGGCGAAGGCGCGTTGCGACAGTCCGCCTGCTCGCCAGTGCGCAACACGCTCTCGCCAAACCGCTTCCCGTTCGGTGTTCACCATCCTCATCTCCAAGTAAAAATGCGGAGTTTGGCCTGGGGCTTCACGGATTCATAGGTGGGTGCGCTGGACGCTTACCCCGGAAAAACTTTGGGTGTTCTTGCAACGGGCATCCAAGTTTCACCAGTAGATGGCTTTCTTTGAAGCTCGTCATCCAGCCCGTCCTCCGTGCGGTAAGAGTCGCGGTCGTAAGCCAGTACTTGGATGAGGGCCAAAACATCGGCCAATCGGCCTGGTTGAAGATATGAAGTAATAGCGTCCATTGCTACTCCTTTTGAGTTTTATCGTAAGTCCAACTCGCTGCTGACAGCGACATGCAGCGTTATCGTCCCACGGCATATTCGCATGAAGCCCCACTTTTTTGTTCGCCAAAACCGCCAACAATGGAGGCGCCTTATCGCCAGGGCGGGGTACCGCCACCAGGCAGTTGCGGAGATCCTCCCCGGACGGCGACAATCTCGACAAGCAGCGCCACCAGCCGATCTAGTTCTTCGATCGATGTGGTTCTGCTGAGACTGACCCGAATTGTGCCCGCTGCTAATGTGTAATTAACTCCCATGGCCAGCAGCGTCTTCGGGGGGCTCAGCGAACCCGAAGAACACGCTGATCCCGTTCCGACGATAACGCCACGCGCTGCAAGCTGATCCGCAATCTCCTCGCCCGATGTGCCCGCTATCGAAAAGCAGCTAGTGTTTGGAAGCCGCAGAGCATTGGCGGCATGGAGTTGAACAGAAAGAACTCCGCGCAACTGCGACTCAAAATAGTCTCTTCTATCCCGCACTTCGTCGTACAGGGCAACGTCTATTTGCCCTACAGCCGCCGCTAACCCAGCTAGACCGGGCGTATTGGTAGTACCAGAGCGCAATCCCGCTTCTTGCCCCCCGCCCACTAGCCAAGGTAGAAGCGCTGTTCCAGGGCGGCAATAAATTCCTCCTATGCCCTTCGGCCCGTGAAATTTGTGCGCCGAAAAGGACATCAAGTCAACTTCTGCCCAACTGCCCTGCAGATCGATAGGGATGCGTCCAATCGCTTGGGTTGCGTCCGTATGGAAGAGCGCAGTAGGACACCGGGCACGGACCAACTGTGCAATCTCCTCGATGGGCTGCACCACGCCTGTTTCGTTGTTTGCGGCCATAACCGAAACAAGTTGGGTGTCAGGGGAGAGCAGCTCTGCCAATGTCTCGATGCATACGATACCGTCCCTATTCACTGGGATCACTGACAGTTCGCAACCGTTCCTCCCAAGCCGTTCGGCCGGCTCACTCACCGAAGGATGTTCGATCGCACTAATGCACACCTTCCTAAGTCTCGAACCGTTAAGTGCAGAAAATATCCAGTTATTTGACTCCGTCGCACCTGACGTAAACAAGAAGCAGTCCGGTTCCTCGGCATTGAGAAGGTGGGCCAATTGCCCGGCTGCGGTGCGACGGGGCACGTCTGCTCCAGTGTAACCAGCAGTGTTCGCAGAAGCGTTTGCATAGCAGTTCTCAAGGTAATGGGTGACCGCCGCGACGACAGTGGAGGACGCCTTGGTTGTGGCGTTGTTGTCGAGATAAATCACGCTGATGCAGTCCCCTGTTGATTTGCATCCAAAACTGACCCACTTTGCCGCATAATTTGCACACGAAACTGACCCACGTTTAATTCACAATCCTACTCATGACATTGAGTGGGGAATTGGAGTGATCGACGTGGCATTACT
>NZ_WWCT01000049.1 GCF_009857605.1 Duganella levis
CACCGGCCGCCGCCGCGACCGCCGCCACGGCGCCTGCCGTCGCACGCACCGGCTTGCCGCATCCGCTGCTGTCGGTGGCGCCGCTGGTGCTGGTCGGCGTCGCCAACTTCGTGCTGACCAAACTGATCCCCGGCTGGTACGGCGACAACTACGCTCTCACGGCCGACGCCTTGCCCGGCCTGCACGCGCCGGTCACGCTAGCCATCAAATCGGTGATCGGCATCTGGGCGGTGGAAGGCGCGCTGCTGCTGGGCATCCTGCTGACCATCGCCACCGCCTTCCAGCGCATCCGCATCAGCTTCGCCGACGGCACCAAGGCCGCCGTCGGCGGCGCGCTGCTGGCGGCGATGAACACCGCGTCCGAATATGGCTTCGGCGGCGTGATCGCCGCGCTGCCGGGCTTCCTGTCGGTCAGCGAAGCGCTGCGCAGCGTGCCCAATCCGCTGGTCAACGCCGCCGTCTCGGTGACCGCGCTGGCCGGCATTACCGGCTCCGCCTCGGGTGGCATGAGCATCGCGCTGGCCGCCATGTCGGACCAGTTCATCAAGGCCGCCGAGGCCGCGCAGATCCCGCTGGAAGTGATGCACCGCGTGGTGGCCATGGCCAGCGGCGGCATGGACACCTTGCCGCACAACGGCGCCGTCATCACGCTGCTGGCCGTCACCGGCCTGACGCACCGCCAGTCCTACCGCGACATCTTCGGCATCACCGTGATCAAGACGCTGGCGGTGTTCTTTGTGATCGCGGTCTACTATCTGACCGGACTGGTGTAAGCGCGGCGGGCGGATACTGCTTCTGGCAGCGGGTGCAGAAAAAGCTGCGGCGTTTGGTCTTGCCCAGATGCGCCTTGTGGAACGGAATATCGCAGCGCGGGCAAATGCGCTGGGTGTGCGCCTGCCAGTGCTGCTTGAGCACGAAGGCCTTCTTCCAGCGCAGGAAATCGAAGGCATAGGCGCGCATCTCGGCGACCAGTTCGCGCTGCTTGGCGGCCGACAGCGCGCCGACCGTCGACAGCGGATGAACGCGGATGCGGAACAGCACCTCGTTCTTGAAGATATTGCCGGCGCCGGAAAAAATCTCCTGGTCCAGCGCGGCGTCGCACACCAGCATGTCCGGCTGGGCGCGCAGCTTTTTCAGCACCAGCTTGGGGTCCCACTGGCCCGCCATCACATCGATGCGCCAGTCGTACTGCGCGTCCAGATCCGGCGGCAGCGTCTTGATCGAGCAGGTGTAGAAATTGAACTCCTCGCCGTCGTCGAAGCCCAGGCTCAGGCGCGGCTCGGCGTCCTTGCGCTCGTTGATGCGGTAGCTGCCGAACATCAGCAAATGGATGCGCAGGACCAGGGTCGGCAGCTGGATCAGGAAATGCTTGCCCCAGCTGCGCAGCGCCACGATCGGCTGGCCTTCGAGCGCGGCGAAATCGACGCCCTTGCTGTTGCCGCTGGCGCGCGTGATGGTGCGGCCGGCAAAGCCCTCGGCCGCTTCGCGCAAAATCACAATCGACGGTCCTTCCGGCATGGCCAATCTCCGCTGGATACTGGCCTCCAGTGTCGCCGCGCCGCTGCGGCCGGACTGTACGTTAGCTCACCGAGCCGTCCAGCAAATTATGGATGCTGTAGCTCATCATCGCCAGGAAGGCCACCAGGCCGAGGTACATCACGCCGTAGTTGATGCGGGTGTCGCGAGGCACGGTGTAGTAGTTGGCGTCCTTGGCGGGATCGCCCCAGATGGCTTCCTTCAGCTGCGGATAGGCCAGCACCGCCACCAGGATCAGCATCGGGCTCGGGTGGTAGAGGAACAGCGCCGCCAGCAGCGGCACGCCGGCCAGCCACACTTTCGGCGAGATGATGGCCGTGATGCGGCCGCCATCCAGCGGCGACACTGGAATCAGGTTGAACAGGTTGATCATGCAACCGGCATAGGCCAGCGCCAGCAGCAGGCTGCTGTCCTGGTCGCGGGCGATGAAGTAGCAGGCCACCGACGCCAGGGTGCCGGCCAGCGGCCCGGCAAAGCCGATGTAGGCTTCGGTCTCGACGTCATGCGGCAGCTGCTTGAGCGCAATCCAGGCGCCGACGAAGGGGATAAAGGTCGGCGCGCCGACTTCCAGCCCGCGCTGGCGCGCCGCCGCATAATGGCCCATCTCGTGGACGAAAATCAGCGCCACGAAGCCGACCGCATAGCGCCAGCCATAAATCCAGCTATACGCCACGATGGACAGCAGCATGGTGCCGCAGGTCATCAGCAGCTTGCCCATCTTGCCGGCCGCCAGCAGCCAGATGATCAACTTGCCCATGGGCCTACTCCGGCTTGCTCAGGTCGACCGGGGGCGCTGCCTGTTCCTGTGCTTTAGCTTCCTTCTTGCGGCCCAGCAGTTTGTAGATCCAGCTGCCCGCCGCCGCCACGCCGATCAGGATGATTTTCTTGAACGCCAGCAGCAGCGCGAAGATCTTGCCGAAGAAGCCCAGCTTGGCCGCGACGCCGCCCGCCACCAGCGCTGCCAGGCCGTACTCGGCCACCTTGTCGGTGCCGGCGTTGAAGTCGGTGTAGCGGTTGCCCGGCGTGAACTCGGTGAAGGCGGTAACCTTCTTCATCTCCTGCTTGACCTGGGCGATCTGCTCCATGCCGGACACAGCGTTGAGCACCAGCACGCCCTCGCGGCCCAGCACGCGGATGTTGTAGTTCAGGCCGTTTTCCTTGCTGCCGTCGGTATGCAGCTCCTTGGCCCAGTACAGCTTGTGCTGGCCCTTGTCGTAGCTGGGCTGCTCAGCCCAGCCGACCAGCGACATCGGCGCATAACCTTGTTCCTGGCGCGCCTTGTTGTTCTCGGCCATGCCTTCCTGCATGTCCTTCAGCAGGTCGGTGTAGTTGATCTTGTCGGCGTCGTCGTCCTTGACGTGGCCGTCCTTGTCATAGGTGACCACCACGCCCCAGCCGGCTTCGCTGAGCGGATTGACGTCGGCCGGCACGATCATGCCCAGCGTCTTGGCGCCGGGCGGATTGCCCCAGCCGTCGGTGATCAGTTTTTCGGTGTCGGCCGGATCGAGGTAGCGGAAGCTGGCCGGCAGGTTCAGCGTGGCGATCTCGCCGGGCAGCTTGATCTGGCCTTCGCGGAAGGTCAGCGAGGCGAGGAACTGCTGGGCCGACATGTGCGGCGCCGAAGCAGAAGGGGCAGAAGCGGCAGGCTCAGCCGCCTGCGCCGGCAGCATGGCAGCCAGGCTCATACAGAGCAGGGTAGTGAGAAGACGGCGCATAAAAACTCCTTGTCATAAAAGCAGTATCCTACAGGAAACTTGCGGATTTGGTAATTACTTATGACATTGTCGCCAACATTTATTCGTGGCAGTATTGCCGATTCACGTACTACCCTTGAGGGAGCCCAGATTGAAAAAAACCATGCTTGTCCTGTCGCTGTTGGTCGCATTTAGTGCCCACGCCGCTAGCGGTCCCGAGATCGACGCCAAACGTCTGTCGCAAGACGTCAAAGCGCTGTCGTCCGACGAATTTGAAGGCCGCGGCCCGCACACGGCCGGCGAAACCAAAACCGTTGCCTACCTGATCGAACAATTCAAGGCCGCCGGCCTGAAACCGGGCGGCGACGTGGTCAAGGGCCAGCGCAGCTGGACCCAGGACGTGCCGCTGGGCCGTTTTGAAATCAAGGGCCCGGTCACGCTGAGCGTCAACGACGGCAAGACCGTGCAGCCGCTGCGTCAGGGCGACGACCTGGCGGTGCGCGCCGCCATGAACGGCGCCAAGCTGGTCGACATCAAGAACGCGCCGCTGGTATTCGTCGGCTACGGCGTCACTGCGCCGGAGCGCCAGTGGGACGACTTCAAGGGCCAGGACCTGAAGGGCAAGCTGGCGGTGGTGCTGATCAACGACCCCGACTTCGAAACCGGCCAGGGCGACTTCGGCGGCAAGGCCATGACCTACTACGGCCGCTGGACCTACAAGTATGAAGAGATGGCGCGCCGCGGCGCGCTGGGCACCATCATCGTGCACGAAACCGCGCCGGCCTCGTACGGCTGGAACACGGTAAAGAACTCCAACACCAATGTCATGTACGACATCGTGCGCAAGAAGCCGGCCGAGGCGCACGCGCCGATGGAAGCGTGGATCCAGCGCGACCTGGCGGTCGACCTTTTCAAACGCGGTGGCCTGGATTTTGAGGCGCTGAAGCAGCAGGCGCAAACCCGCGACTTCAAGCCGGTCGAGCTGAAGGACGTTACGCTGTCGGCCAACTACGCGGTGGACGCGCAGGTGATCGTGTCGAAGAACGTGGCGGCGCGCGTGGTCGGCGTCCAGCGGCCGAAGGAAACCGTGATCTACAGCGGCCACTGGGACCACCTGGGCGTGGGCCTGGCCGACGCCAAGGGCGACAAGATCTACAACGGCGCGGTCGACAACGGCACCGGCATCGCCGCGCTGCTGGAACTGGCGCGCGCCTACGGCAAGGCGCCGGCGCCGCAGCGCACCGTGGCCTTCCTGGCCGTCACCGCCGAAGAGAAGGGCCTGCTGGGTTCCGAATACTACGCGGCCAATCCGCTGTACCCGCTGGCCACCACGGTTGGCGTGATCAATATGGACGCCCTCAGCCCGCACGGCCTGACGCGCAACTTCACCATTTCCGGCAGCGCCAAGCTGGATCTGCTGGACCAGCTGATCGCCAAGGCCAAGGACTGGAACCTGGTGTACAAGCCGGACCCGAAACCGGAAGCCGGCCACTTCTTCCGCTCCGACCACTTCCCGTTCGCCAAGCGCGGCGTGCCGGCCATCTCGTACGGCTCGGGCGACGACCTGGTGGACGGCGGCCTGGCCGCCGGCCAGAAGCTGGAGGCGGACTACAACACCAACAACTACCACCAGCCGTCCGACGAATGGCACGCGGAATGGACTTTCGCCAGCATGTCGCACGACCTGGGCCTGCTGTATGCGCTGGGCCGCGACCTGGCCGATTCCAAGCTCTGGCCGAACTGGGCCAAGGACGCCGAGTTCCGCGCCGCGCGTGACGCCACGGCGACACAGCGCAAATAAGGCTATGCAAAAAAAGCTGGGCAAACTTATCTAAACCTTAATAGAATGACCGGGCGCCTGCTGCAACGCAGGCGCCCATTTTTTTTGCAGGTCCACTTCCAAGGGAGATACCGCATGACCATGTCCTTGCGCCGCACCGTCCTCGCGGCCGCCATCGCGCTGCTATCCGCCGGCGCTACCGGTGCCACGTATGCCGCCGACACCACCAAGCCTGTCGCCAAAAGCGACATCGCGATTCCCGACATCCCGTACACCAAATTCGTGCTGAAAAATGGCCTGACCTTGCTGGTGCACGAAGACCACAAGACGCCGGTGGTGGCGATCAACACCTGGTACCACGTCGGCTCCAAGAACGAAAAGCCCGGCAAGACCGGCTTCGCCCACCTGTTCGAGCACCTGATGTTCAGCGGCAGCGAGAACTTCAACCAGACCTACATCAACGCGCTGGAACGCATTGGCGCCACCGACCTGAATGGCACCACCAACGGCGACCGCACCAACTACTTCCAGAACGTGCCGACATCGATGCTGGACTACGTGCTGTTCGCCGAGAGCGACCGCATGGGCCATTTGCTCGGCGTGCTCGATCAGAAGAAGCTGGACCTGCAACGCGGCGTGGTGCAGAACGAGAAGCGCCTGGGCGAGAACCGCCCGTACGGCGTGACGCGCCAGCTGCTGGCGGAGAATACCTGGCCGGTCGGCCACCCGTATTCGTGGACCACGATCGGCTCGATGGCTGACCTGGATGCGGCGTCGATGACCGACGTGCAGGACTGGTTCAAGACCAACTATGGTCCGAACAACGTGACGCTGGTGCTGGCCGGCGACATCACGCCGGAACAGGCGCGTGAAAAAGTCGAGAAGTATTACGGCGACATTCCGGCCGGCCCGCCGCTGGCCAAGCAGCAGGAGTGGATCGCCAAGCGCACCGGTACCCATCGCGGCACGGTGCAGGACCGCGTGCCACAGGCGCGCATTTACCGCGTGTGGAATGTCCCGGGCAGCCATACGGCCACCGAACCGCTGCTGGACCTGGCGGCCAAGGTACTGGGCGGCGGCAAGACCTCGCGCTTCTACAAGCGGCTGGTGTACCAGGACCAGCTGGCGACCGACGCCAGCGCCTTTAACAGTTCGTCGGAAATCGCCGGCCAGTTCTACGTGGTGCTGACCGCGCGCCCTGGCGCCGACAGCGCCAAGCTGGAACGCGCCGGCGACGAGGAGCTGCAGGCGCTGGTCAAGTCCGGTCCCACCGCAGCGGAACTGGAACTGGCCAAGACCGCGATCCTGGCGCAGTACACCCGCGTCGTCGAGCGCATCGGCGGCTTTGGCGGCAAGAGCGACCTGCTGGCCAGCTGCACCACCTACACCGGCAATCCGGAGTGCTACAAGGACTACCTGAAGGCGATCAAGGCGGCCACGCCGGCGCAGGTCAAACAGGCCTTGCAGACCTGGGTGTCCGATGGCGACTACGTGCTGGACGTGCAGCCCTATCCGACCGGCCTGACCACCACCGCCAAGCTGGATCGCAGCCAGCCGCCGGCGCTGGGCAAGCCTGAGCAACTGAAGCTGCCGGCGATGCAGAAGGCCACGCTGTCGAATGGCCTGAAGGTAGTGCTGGCGGAACGCCACACGGCGCAGCTGGTGAACTTCTCGCTGATCGTCGATGCCGGCTTTGCGTCGGACAGCGAGAAAACCCGGGGACTGGCCAGCCTGACCGGCCGCCTGCTGGAAGAAGGCACCACCACGCGCAGCGCGGCCGACATCAGCGCTGCGTTTGAATCGCTGGGCGCCGAATTCTCGGTCGGCACGGGGCTGGACAGCGCCAACGTCAACCTCAACGCGCTGAAGGCGACGCTGCCGAAGGCGCTGGATGTGTATGCGGACGTGATCCAGCATCCGGCCTTCGCGCAGAAAGAGCTGGACCGCCAGAAGCAGAACCGCCTGGCCAACATCGCGCGCGAGAAATCGTCGCCGTCCGAAATGGGCCTGCGTTTGCTGCCGTCGTTGGTGTACGGCGCCGGCCACGCCTACGCGGGACCGATCAGCGGCAGCGGCAGCGAGGCGACGGTTCGCGGCCTGACGCGCGACGACGTGGCCAGCTACCACCAGGCCTGGTTCAAGCCGAACAACGCCACGCTGCTGGTGGTGGGCGACACCACGCTGGCCGAGGTGACGCCGCTGCTGGAAAAGGCGTTCGGCGGCTGGAAGGCCGGCGCCGCGCCGAAGAAGGAGATCGCCACGGTAACGCCGACAGCCAAGCCGCTGGTCTACCTGCTGGACAAGCCGGGCGCGCAGCAAAGCGTGATCTATGGCGTGCAGCTGGCATCGGCCAGCAACGCGCCGGATGATGTGGAACTGGACGTGATCAACGACGTCTTTGGCGGCACCTTCAGCTCGCGCATCAATATGAATCTGCGCGAGGACAAGCATTGGTCGTACGGCGTCAACGCCGGCCTGCGTGCGGCCGCCGGCCAGCGCCTGTATCTGAGTTCTTCGCCGGTGCAGACCGACAAGACCAAGGAGTCGTTGCAGGAGCTGCAGCAGGAGTACGCCAACATCGCCGGCGCCAAGCCTATCACTGCGGCCGAACTGTCCGACGCGCAGACCAACGAGACGCTCGGCTTGCCGGGGTCGTTCGAAACCGCCGGGCAGCTGGCGGGCGCCTACGGCAAGATCATCCGCTACAAGCTGCCGGAGAACTACTATGACACCTTCACCGGCCGCGTGCTGGCGCTGACGCCGGACAAGGCCAACGCGCTGGCAGCACGCACCATCGCGCCAAATCAGCTGGTGTGGCTGGTGGTGGGTGATTTGAGCAAGGTGGAGGCGGGCGTGCGTTCGCTGAACATCGGCGAAGTGCGCAAGATCGACGTCGACGGCAAGCCGCTGCCGTAAGCAGCATCGTCGAAACGCCGGCCGGCGCCTGTGCGCCGCGCCGGCGTTTTTTTATGGACCGATATGTTTGGCCAGGAAGGCTTCGATGTGGCGCCACAGGTCGATGCGGTTGGCCTGCGTCTTCCAGTCCTCCACATTGGGCGTGTACTCCAGCCACTCGACCTGCTGGTTGGCGGCCGCCAGCGCATCGCGGAACTTGCGGCCTTCGTGGAACGGCACGCGCGCATCCTCCTTGCCATACGCCAGCAGCACCGGCTGCGTGATGCGCGCCGCATTGTGCAGTGGCGAGGTTTCGCGGAACTGCGCCGCATCCAGCTTGGGATCACCGACCCGCGCCTGCAACTGCGCCAGTCCCCGCTCCTCCGCCACATCCTTCCAGCTACGATCGAACATGGCGCCGATATCCGTCATGCCCGACCAGCTGACGCCGCACTTGAACAGCGCCGGATCGCGTATCAAGCCCATCATCGCCGCATAGCCGCCGTAGCCGGTGCCGGCGATGCACACCCGCGCCGGATCGGTATAGCCCTGCGCTACCGACCACTTGACCGCATCGGCGATATCGTCCTGCATCGCGCGTCCCCATTGCTTGTCGCCGGCCGCCTCGAAGGCGCGGCCAAAACCGGGCGTGCCGCGTGGCTGCGGTTGCAGCACCACGTAGCCGCGCGCCGCCAGAAACTGCACCTCCTCATTCCACGCCCAGCTGCTGCTGCGCTTCCATTGCGGATCGCCGACCAGCACCACCGTCGGGCGCGGACGCTTGACTGCCGGTTCCGGTACCGTGAAGTAAAGCGGGATGCGCAAGCCGTCGCGCGCCGGGTAACGGTCCATCGCCATCGGCGCCATCTGCTCCGCCTTCAGGTCCGGATGGGCGTCGCCGAGGCGCAGCAGCTTTTTGGTGTCGCGGTTGTACAGCAGGTAGATGTGGTCCTGCACGTCGCTGTGCGCATCGACCAGCACGGAGGCCGTGGCGCTGTGGCCGCCGTAGCTCAGCGTGTTGATGGTGTTGGGCAGCAGCGCATCGATTTCCTGCTGTATGGCCGTCATCGTCGTGTCGAACCACACGGTGTTTTCGCTATCGGTATTGGTGCGGAAGCCAAGCATCTTGCTGTCGCTCAGCTGGAAATAGCCATCGGCGTCGAAGCCCGGCGCCGTGACCAGCGGCGTGCTGTCCAGCGCTTTCTTGTCCAGATCAAAACGGTAAACGGACGCCTCGTCCCTGCCATGGTGGGCGCGGACATACAGCTTGCCGTCGGCGTAGAGCAGCGGCTCGAAAGCCTCCGGCGACAGCGGGTCGAAGCTGGCCAGTTCGCGCCAGTTGTTGTCCTCAAGGTAGTACACCGTGTCCTTGCCGTGGCGCCGCGCCACTGCCACCCGGACCTCGCCATCGGCGTCCACCAGCCAGCGGTGGGTGCCGCGCGGCGCCCGCACGTCGCTCATGCGGCCGTTCACGCGGGTATTGATGCGCATGAGGACTGTATCGTCGGGGAAGCGCGCCACCACGTACATGGTGTCGGCCTTGCGCGGCAGGAAGCCGTTGAGCGTGGGCCGGGCCAGATACTCGTTGTTGGCGTAGTCGCTGTCGGCAAAGGAGCGCTGCGGCACGACGGTGGGCGACAGCACCGCGAACTCCTTGCCGTCGCGGTCCACCGCATACAGGCCGGTCTCGCCGATATCGCCGCCGTGGTCGACGTTGATGACGGTATAGGCCAGCCGCATGTCGCTCTGCCAGAAGAACACGCCCACGTCGGCATTGCGGAAATTGGCCACGGCCTTCTGTTCGCGCGTGGCGACATCGAGCACGTTCAGCATGCTGCGCCCCGAGGGCGATTGCATGCGCAGCGCGACGTGGCGGCCGTCGGGCGAGATGCTGGCGCCGGTCATCTGCGGCTTCTGGAAGAACTGCTCGATGGGAATGGGCGCGGCCTGCGCCGCCGCTGTTGCCGTCGCAGCGGCCAGCAGAATGGCAATCAGCTTCATGGTGTTAAAAAATATATTTAAAAAGATAACGATAGCGCAGATTTCGGCGTCTGCCCAGCAAAGATTTCAGTTTGATGCTAATATTTAGCATCCTAAGTATATTTGAACTAGTCGACCATGACCGCCTACGACAAAACCCTGATGTCCCTGACTCACACGCTGATCCACGTGGCGCGTGCCTACAAGAGCGCGGCCGATGCGCTGACTGCGGATTTTGAGCTGTCGCATGCCAGCGCCTGGCCGGTGCTGATGATTTCGCGCCTGGGCGACGGCGTGCGTCCCGGCCAGGTGGCGGACGCCGTCGGCATCGAGCCGCCGTCGCTGGTGCGCATCATCGACCAGCTGGTGGCGGCGGGTCTGGTGCTGCGCCAGGACGATCCGAGCGACCGCCGCGCCAAGACGCTGACCCTGACCAGCGCCGGCAAGACCGTCGCCGAGCGCCTGGAAAAAGCGCTGGCGCCATTCCGCCGCGACCTGTTCAAGGGCATGCCGCAGGCCGACATCGAAACCACCGTGCGCGTGCTGGTGCAGCTGGACCAGGTGCTGGCCGAGCGCAGCGCGGGTTAAGCAGCGGGGCAGCCATCATGCATATGCCAAAAGGGAGCGAGATGCTATTCTCGCTGAAATGCTTTATCGCCTCGATGCTGGCGCTGTACGTCTCGCTGGCGGCCGGCTTGCCACGCCCGTTCTGGGCGATGATGACGGCGTATATCGTCGCCAGTCCGTTCTCCGGCGCGGTGCGCTCCAAGGCGCTGTTCCGCGTGTGCGGCACGCTGATCGGCAGCATCGCCACCATCGTCATGGTGCCGCGCATGGCCAATGCGCCGGAGCTGCTGTCGCTGGCGCTGGCGTGCTGGGTGGGCCTGTGCCTCTACCTGTCGCTGCTGGACCGCACGCCGCGCTCTTACATCTTCATGCTGGCCGGGTACACGGCGGGGCTGATCGGTTTTCCCGCCGTGAGCGACCCGTCGGCCATCTTCGACACCGGCCTGGCGCGGGTGGAGGAAATCACCATCGGCATCCTGTCCGCCACCGTGGTGCACTCGCTGCTGCTGCCGCAGGGCGTGGGCCCGGTGCTGCTGGCCCGCCTGGACCGCGCCATCGGCGATGCGCAACGCTGGATGGGCGAGGTGCTGAAGACCGGCGCCGGTGCAGCGCCAACCGCGTCAAACGCGCCCGCCGCGCAGGCGGTGCATACGCGGCTGGCGCTGGCCGGCGAAATCAGCGACATGCGCGTGATGTCGACCCATCTGCCGTTCGACACATCGCACCTGCGCTGGACCGCAGGCATGGTGCACGGCCTGCACGACCGCCTGACGGTGATGGTGCCGCTGCTGCTGGCGGTGGAGGACCGCCTCACCACGCTGCGCGAAGTAGATCCGCAAAGCCTGGCGCCATGGACCGTGCTGCTGGACGATATCGCCGCCTGGGTGGCGGCCGGCCGCAACGCCGATCCGGCGCGCGCCGCACAACTGCGGGCGGCGCTGGCGCAGTTGCAGCCGTCGCTGTCGGCCAACGCCAGCTGGAGCGAGATCCTGCGCCTCAATCTCGCGCAGCGTCTCGACGCCCTGATCGAAGCCTGCGAAGACGGCCTTGAATTGCGCAGCAACGTCGGCGCCGTGATGGCCGGCGGCGCCGCCCAATACACGCCGCACGTGACGCCGTCGGTGCTGCACCGCGACCACGGCATGGCGCTGCGTTCCTCGCTGGCGGCGGCGCTGACCATCCTGCTGTGCTGCGCGTTCTGGATCCTTACCGCGTGGCCGTCCGGCGCCGCTGCGCCGATGATGGCTGGGGTGCTGTGCTGCTTCTTCGCCACGCAGGACAATCCGACGCCGGCCATCCTCGCCTTCCTGAAATGGACCGTGATTTCGATGCCGGTCGCCGCCGCCTACATCCTGTTCGTGCTGCCGGCGGTGCACAGCTACGAAATGCTGGTGCTGGTGATCGCCCCGGTGTTCCTGATCGGCGGCGCGTACATGCCGCGTCCCGCCACGGCTGGCGCCTCGCTGGCGTTCCTGATCGGCGTGGCCGGCACCTTGTCGCTACAGGACACCGGCACGCTGGATATTCCCGGCTTCCTGAACAGCATGGTGGCGCAGTTGTTCGGCTTTATCGCCGCAGCCGTCATCACCAGCCTGGTACGCACGGTGGGTGGCGACTGGATGGCGCAGCGCATGCTGCGCACCGCGCGCCGTGAAGTGGCGCAAATGGCGCAGGCCAGCGCGCGCGAACCGCTGCTGAAGATTTCGGCGCGCATGGTGGACCGTATCGGCCTGCTGATGCCGCGCCTGGCCATCGCCCATCCAACGCCGGAAGCGCGCGCGGTGGCGGTGGATGGTCTGCGCGAACTGCGTGTCGGCCTGCATGTGGCGCAGCTGTGCGGCCTGCGCCAGCCGCTGGAACAAGCCGGCGTGACGCTGCAACCGCTGATGCAAAAGCTGGGCCGCTACTTCGGCAGCAGCGCGATCGGCCACGGCCAGGCGCCGGCTGCCTTGCTGGAGCGGCTGGACGGCACGCTGCGCGCGGTGTGCGCCGCCGGCGCGCATGG
>NZ_WWCT01000004.1 GCF_009857605.1 Duganella levis
CCCTGCCCGCCACGCCGGCTGCTGCCGCCGCCGCTGCCGATGCCGCCGCACTCGCGGCCGACGCTGCCAAGATCGCGCCAGGCGCGGCCGATGCCGCCGAAGCCGATGCTGCCGCGCGACAAACCGCCCAGGATCAGGCTGCCGCCGTGGCTGATTTCAAGACCATCCTGGACAAGGCCGGCAGCGCCACGCAAACCACCACCAACGCCGACGCCACGTCCCTGGCCACAGCAACCGCCGCGGCTGCCGCTGCTGCCGCCAAGGCAGCCGCCGGCAAGAGCGACGGCACTGACAGCCTCAAACCAGTGACCATCGCCACCACCGTCGTGGGCGA
This sequence comes from Duganella levis, assembly GCF_009857605.1. GTDB lineage: Bacteria > Pseudomonadota > Gammaproteobacteria > Burkholderiales > Burkholderiaceae_D > Rugamonas > Rugamonas levis. The sequence goes on from NZ_WWCT01000004.1 coordinate 335, forward strand.
CGCTGCCGACAGTACCAGGATCGCCGCGCAGCCGGCCGACAGCGCCGCCGTGGCCGATACCACCGCCACACCCAAAGCCGGCGACACCGTCAGCCACATCGACACCAAGGCCGCGCCGACGACGGACACGCAGCCGCAAGTGTCGCAAACCCAGCAACAGCAGCAGAACGCCGCCGATCCGGCCAAGCTGGCCGCCGCGCCACAAGCCGCCGCCGTCAAGACCGACGCCGAGGCTGCCGCTACGCTGAAAGAACAGGCCAACATCACCATCGCGCCGACCGCCAGCCATGCGGCACAGGAAATTGCCAAAGCCGCCACCGTGGTACCAACCGACAAGCTCAGCAGCCGTGTCGGCAGCCAGGCCTGGGACCAGCAACTGGGCCAGAAAATCATCTTCATGGCCGCTGGCGGCGAACAGAGCGCCACCATGGAGCTGAATCCGCCAGACTTGGGTCCGCTACAAGTGGTGTTGAGTGTCAACAAGGACCAGGCCACCGCCGCCTTCAGCTCGGCCACGCCGGAAGTGCGCCAGGCGCTGGAAAACGCCTTGCCGAAGCTGAAAGAAATGATGAGCGAGGCCGGTATCCAGCTGGGCAGCGCCACCGTTTCGTCCAGCATGTCGGACCAGAGCAACAGCAGCTTCAACCAACAAGCCAGCTCGGCGCAGAGCGGCGGCAGCGGTGGCGGTAGCGGCCGTTCGGGTGGCAGCTATGGCCGCGATACCAACAACCAGGCCGATGCGGCCCGCAGCGCGCCGCCGGTGCGCCGCCTGCCGGCCGGCGCGGTCGATACCTTCGCCTGAGCGGGCTCGGCCACCAGGGTAAACCGGGACCGGCGCTAACGCCCTCCCGGTTTTGTTGTCTGTTACACTAGGGAAATGTCAAGCAGCACCGGGAACGCCCCTCTTTTCGGCGCTTCCGTCTGCCTTGGCGCGACCGATAATGACATAATGGCGGCGTGAAACACTCCGCAACATGAAGGGCTACTTTGAAAGCGAACCCAAAAATGAAAGCCGATCAGAAAGTTGAAGCTCCTTCCGGGGGTGGCAGCAAAAAACTGATCATCATCATCCTGGCCGTGGTGCTGGTACTGGGCGCCGCCGGCGGCGGTGCGGCCTGGTTCTTCCTGCACGGCAAAGCCGATGCCGAAGAACACGACGACGCGCCGTCCAAGAAGAAGAAATCCAAGAAACCGAGCGGCCCGGCAATCTACGAGCCGGTCGAACCATTTACCGTCAACCTGCAACCGGGTGAGAGCGGCGCCGACCAGTACCTGCAAGTGGCGTTCTCGCTGCAGGTGGCCGACGCCGAGACCCAGGAAGAGGTCAAGAAGAACATGGCCAAGGTGCGCAGCCGCATCCTGTTGCTGCTGTCGGCCAAGCACGCCGCCGACATCAACACGCCGGAAGGCAAGATCCAGCTGGCCAAGGAAATCATCACGGCACTGAAAGAACCGTTTGAAGACCGTGGTTCGCCGCAAGAAATCGAAGACGTGCTGTTTACGTCATTCATCATCCAGTAAGTAGAAAGTAAGCAGAGCGCAACCCATGGCTGATAATTTTCTATCCCAGGAAGAAGTCGATGCCCTTTTAAAGGGCGTCAACGGCGACCAGGACGATGTCGCGGCGGCGGAAGACGTCGCAGGCGTACGCACATACAACCTGGCCACCCAGGAACGTATCGTGCGCGGCCGTATGCCGACGCTGGAAATTATCAACGAACGCTTCGCCCGCCTGCTGCGCGTCGGCCTGTTCAACTTCCTGCGCCGCAGCGCCGAGGTCTCGGTCGGCTCGGTGCGGGTCTCCAAGTATTCCGAGTTCATCCGTAACCTGGTGGTGCCGACCAACCTGAACCTGGTGCACATGAAGCCGCTGCGCGGCACGGCCCTGATGGTGTTCGATCCGGGCCTGGTGTTCCTGCTGGTGGACAACTTGTTCGGCGGCGACGGCCGTTTCCACACCCGCGTCGAAGGCCGCGACTTTACCCAGACCGAGCAGCGCATCATTTTGCGCATCCTGGACATCGTGTTCGAGGCCTACACCAAGTCGTGGGAACCGGTCTACCCGGTCGAGTTCGAATACATCCGCTCGGAAATGAATACCCAGTTCGCCAATATCGCCACGCCGAACGAGGTGGTGGTGGCGTCGACCTTTACGGTAGAGCTGGGCTCGGTGTCGGGCCAGATCCACTTCTGCATGCCGTACTCGATGATCGAACCGATCCGCGACTCGCTGACCTCCAGCCTGCAAGGCGAGGCGCTGGAAGTGGACAAACGCTGGATCCGCCTGATGACGCAGCAGATCCAGATCGCCGAGGTCGAACTGGTGGCCTCGCTGGGCACGGCCAAAGTCAATTTCGACGAGATCCTGAATATGCGGGTGGGCGACATCATCCCGCTGTCGATTCCGGAATTCATCTCGGCCACCGTGGACGGCGTGCCGGTCATGGATTGCAGCTATGGCGTGATGAATGGGCAGTACGCGCTGAAGGTCGAGAAACTGCTGGCCAATGCCGATAACCTTAAATAAGTAAATAAACCCGGAGAGAATCATGTCGGACAATCAAGACGATCAACCGCTGGACGATGACGATCCATGGGGTGCGGCGATCGCCGAACAGGCGCAGGCCGAAGCGGCCGCGCTGGAAAAGCAGCAAGCCGCGTCGCAAGCGGCCAGCGCCGCCGTGTTCAAGGATTTTTCCAGCACGCCGAGCAAGACCGAAACCCATAACGATATCGACTTCATCCTCGACATCCCGGTCCAGCTGACGGTGGAACTGGGCCGCACCAAGATCGCCATCAAGAACCTGCTGCAACTGGCGCAGGGCTCGGTGGTGGAACTGGACGGCCTGGCCGGTGAACCAATGGACGTGCTGGTCAACGGCTGCCTGATCGCCCAGGGCGAGGTGGTGGTGGTGAACGACAAGTTCGGTATCCGCCTGACCGACATCATCACGCCTTCCGAACGTATCCGAAAATTGAATAAATGAAGCACGGACTGATTCCTTCCCTGATCATCGCGGCGGCCTTGGCCGCCGCGCCTGCGATGGCCCAGCACACTGTGTCGGGGACCATCGGCGGAGCCCATGCGGCCACCCCGGCAGCCGCAGCCGCCACCGCGCAAGCCTCCACCGCCGCCACGCCTGCTCCCACTGACGCTGCGGCGCCGGCCACCGACAACGCCGCTACTGTCCCGGCCGCCGCGCCGCCGGCCGCAGTCACGCCAGCCGCGCCTGCCCCATCCGGCGCCATGGCAATGACCATCCCGACACCGCAACCGGTCGCCCCATCGACCGGCGGCGGCCTGCTGCAAACCTCGCTGGCGCTGATCTTCGTGATCGGCCTGATGCTCGGCCTGGCCTGGCTGACCAAACGCTTCGGTCCGCGCAACTTTGGCGGCGGCAACAGCAACATCAAGCTGGTCGGCACACTCAGCGTCGGCACGCGCGAGCGCATCCTGGTGGTGGAAGTGGGTGAACAATGGATCGTGGTGGGCGCCTCGCCCGGCCGCATGAATGCGCTGGCCACCATGCCGCGCCAGGAAAGCAGCGAACCGTTGCAGACGGCCGCCCTGCCGACCGCCAACTTCGCCGAATGGTTCAAACAAACGATCGACAAACGCAATGGCAAATAAGCTGTCCGGCTACATCCCGCCGCTGCTCGCGCTGACGCTGCTGGCGCTGCCGCTGGTGGCCGGCGCCGAATCCAACATCGGCATCCCGGCCCTGAATTCGACCCCGGCGCCGGGCGGCGGCACCAATTACACGCTGCCGATCCAGACCATGCTGCTGATGACGGCGCTGACCTTCATCCCGGCAGCGCTGTTGTTGATGACCAGCTTCACCCGCATCATCATCGTGCTGTCGCTGCTGCGCCAGGCGCTGGGCACGCAATCGGCGCCGCCCAACCAGGTCATGGTAGGGCTGGCATTGTTCCTGACGCTGTTCGTCATGGGCCCTACGTTCGACAAAATCTACAACGAAGCCTACCTGCCGCTGCAGGAAAACAAACTCAATATGAGCCAGGCGCTGGACAAAGGCGCTGCGCCATTAAAAAATTTCATGCTCAAGCAAACCCGCGAGGCCGACCTGGCGCTGTTCGTCAAATTGTCACGCAGCCCGGCCTTGCAGGGGCCGGAAGACGTGCCGCTGCGCATTCTGGTGCCGGCGTTCGTCACCAGTGAGCTGAAAACCGCGTTCCAGATCGGCTTTGCCATCTTCATTCCGTTTCTGATTATCGACATGGTGGTCGCCTCTGTACTTATGTCGATGGGCATGATGATGATGTCGCCGGCGGTGATCTCGCTGCCGTTCAAGCTGATGCTGTTTGTGCTGGTGGACGGCTGGCAGTTGCTGCTCGGCTCGCTGGCCCAGAGTTTCTACTAGGAGGCCGCGATGACACCCGAAAGCGTCATGACCATGGGCAAGCACGCCATGGAAGTCACCCTGATGATCGCCGCGCCGCTGCTGCTGGTGGCGCTGGTTATCGGCCTGGTGGTCAGCATTTTCCAGGCCGCCACCCAAATCAACGAACAGACGCTGTCCTTCATCCCCAAGCTGGTCGGGGTGTTTGTGGCGCTGGTGGTGGCCGGACCGTGGATGCTGTCCATCATGCTCGACTACATGCGCGAAGTATTCGGCGGCATCCCCCTGCTGGTGGGATAGTCACTTTATCAATATGTAACAGTTTCCGATTTAGTAAGCACTTGATCTACAATACAAAAGATGCCGGACGGAAATGTAACAGACCCTTATGCTGACCGTCTCTTCTGCCGATATCAATATGTGGATCGCTGGCCTGCTGTGGCCGCTGTGCCGCATCATGGCGCTGATCGCCGCCTCGCCGCTGCTGGGCAATAGCGCGGTGCCGGCCAGCGTCAAGCTGAGCCTGGGCATCATGATCGCGGCCATCGTCGCGCCGGCGGTGCCGGCGTGGCCGGCCACCGACCCGATGTCGTGGGCCGGCCTGCTGATTGTCATGCAGGAAATGTTGATCGGGCTGGCCATGGGCTTCAGCATCCGCATTATTTTTGCGGCGGTGGAGATGGCGGGGGAAATTTCCAGTTTGACCATGGGCCTGGGATTCGCCTCCTTCTTCGATCCGACCACCCAGGGCCGCTCGTCGGCCATCAGCCAGTTTCTGTCGCTGGTGGCGACCATGGCCTTTTTGGCGGTCAACGGCCACCTGGTACTGCTGTCGGCGCTGGTGGAGAGTTTTTCCACGCTGCCGGTGTCGGCAATCCCGGTCTACGGCGGCGGCTTCAAGCAGCTGGCCGACTGGGGCGGCATGATTTTCAGCGTCGGCGTGCAGCTGTCGCTGCCGATCGTCGCCGCTTTACTGATTACCAACGTGGCGCTCGGCATCCTGACGCGCGCCGCGCCGCAGTTGAATTTGTTTGGCATTGGCTTCCCGATAACGCTGGGCGTCGGCCTGCTGGTCATCGCCATGACGCTGCCGTACCTGGGAATGCCGATCCAGAATCTGTTTTTGGACGGGATCGAGCGCGCGCGGCTGATGCCGCGGACCTGGTCGCAGCGCCCCAATGTAGCCAAACCGGCAACCGTTCCGGTTCGGCCAGCGGTGCTGCAACCCTTGGTGGAATAGCCTCATCCAGTCGCATTTTGGTTTCCTTAAGGAAATTTAACGCGTATCATGGCAGCACCCTAGGGAGATCCTGTAATGACTTCGATTATCGCCAACCTGAATTCTGACCAAATAGCCGCCATCTCGACCGAGCAGATTGCCGCATTGGCCAGCGAAGACATGCAGGCCCTCACTTCTGACCAGCTGAGCTGGTTCAGCACCGCGCAAGTACAGGCGCTGACCACCCGCGCCGTGACCCAGCTGAGCGCCACCACCCTGGGCGGCCTGAGCACCGACGGCATCCAGGCGCTGCGCACCACCCAGCTGGCAGCCATCCCGACTGCCATCCTGTCCGGCCTGACCTCCGACCAGTTGGTGGCGCTGACCACGCTGGACATGCAGGCCTTGAGCACGGGCCAGATCGCCGCGCTGTCGGCCACCCAATTCGCCACGCTGGAGACCGAAGACCTGCGCGCGCTGCGCACCCAGCAGATCGCCGCCGTCAATGCCAGCCAGCTGCCGGCCATGACCAGCGACCAGTTCGCCGCTCTCAGCACGCTGCAGTTGCGCGCGCTCAGCACCGGCGCCGTCACCAGCATGACGTCCGACCAGTTGCAATCGCTCAGCTCGCAAGCGCTGCAAGCCTTGCGCACCGACCAGATCAACACCCTCAGCGCCGCCCAGCTGAATGTCCTCAGCGCCGGCCAGATCGCCAACCTGAGCACCCTCCAGGTCAGTTCGCTGACCACCGCCCTGGTGGCGTCGTTGACCGGCGACCAGGTGGCCGCGCTGGAAACCCGCGACCTGGTCTGGCTGTCCAGCCAACAAATCCGCGCGCTCAACGGCGACCAACTGGCCTTCCTCAGCACCGACCAGATGCATGCGCTGCGCACCAATGAAATCGCCGCCCTGCTGGCCGACCAGATCAGCGCGCTGAGCACCGACCAGCTGAATGCGCTGCCCACGCTGGCGCCGCTGAACTCGGCGCAGATCGGCGGTCTGACGCTGGACCAGATCGTCGGCCTGCCGACCAAGACCATCGCCGCCCTCAGCAGCGAACAGCTGGCCGCGCTCAACGGCGACCAGATCTTCACCCTCAGCACCGACCAGATCGTAGCGCTCAGCAGCATGCAGGTATCGACGCTGACCACCGGCATGATCAGCCAGCTGAGCACCGAGCAGCTGGCGGCGCTGGAAACCCGCGACGTGCCGGCGCTGACCAGCGGCCAGCTGCGCGCCCTCACCTACGACCAATTGGTGGCGCTGCGCACCGAGCAACTGGCGGCCTTGTCCAGCGCCATGCTGCCGTCGCTGCGCCCGGACCAGATCAGCGTGCTCAGCACCGAGCAGATCGCCGCCCTGAAAAACCTGCTGCTGCTGACCACCGCGCAGTTCGCCGCGCTGACCACGGACCAGTTGGCCGGGCTGGAAACCCGCGACTTTGTGGCGCTCACCAGCGCCCAGCTGGGCGCCCTGACGCCGGACCAGATCGCCGCACTGAGCACCGACCAAGTGGTGCTGCTGACCTCGGCCCAGATCGGCGCCCTGACCACCGCCGTGGTCGGCCAGCTCAGCCCCGCCCAGATCGCCGCGATTGAAACCCGCGACATCCGCGCCCTGACCACCGGCCAGATCCGCGCGCTGAATAGCGACCAGCTGCTGGCACTGACCACCGAGCAGATCTATGCGCTGACCACCGACGACGCCAAGGCGCTGCTGCCGGACCAGCTGGCCGCGATGACCCCGGCCCAGATCGTTGCGATCAAGAGCCTGCTGCCGCTGACCACCGCGCAGATCGCCGCCCTGACCACCGAACAGGTGGCCGCACTGGAAACCAAAACCATCGCCACCCTCAGCAGCGCGCAACTGGCCGCGTTCGGCCTGGAGCAGGTGCAGGCGCTGACCTCGGACCAGCTGGTGGCCCTCAGCACCACGCAGATGAGCACGCTCGGCACCGCGCTGCTGAACGAACTGACCGCCACCCAATTGCAGGCGCTGGAAACCCGCGACATCGCCGTGCTCGGTTCAGCACAGATCGGCGCCCTGGCGATCGAGCTGCTGACGGCGCTCACCAGTGACCAGTTCGGCGCACTCAGCAGCGCCGCCGAACGCGGCCTGACGGCCGACCAGATCGCTGCGCTGACGCCCGAGCAGATCGCCGCGCTGTCGTCGCTGCTGCCGTTCACCACGCTGCAAATCCAGGCCCTGACCACCACCCAGCTGGTGGCGCTGGACAGTAGCGACCTGGTGGCGCTGACCAGCGCCCAGTTGGCGGCGCTGACCGTCGACCAGATCCAGTCGCTGGGCGGCGCCCAGATCGTCGACCTCAGCACCGAACAGTACGCCAACATGAGCATCGCCATGCTCAACACGCTGACCTACGACCAGCTGGTGCAGATTGAAACCCGCGACATCGCTGCGCTGCGCACCGCGCAAGTGGCGGCGCTGTCGACGCTGCAACTCTCGTCGCTGACGGTCGACCAGTTCACCGCGCTCAGCAGCGCCGCCATCGGCGCCCTCGGCACCCAGCAGATCCAGGTGCTGACCAACGACCAGCTGAATGCCATGAGCACGCTGGCCGGCATGTCCAGCCGCCAACTGGCGGCGTTTACCACCGGCCAGATCAACGCGCTGTCGACGCACAACCTGGCCTCGCTGGCCAGCAACCAGCTGGGCGCGCTGACCTCGGACCAGGTGCAGGCGCTGACGCTGGACCAGATCGTCGCCCTCAGCGGCGACCAGTTCCGCGGCCTCAGCTCGGTGGGCATCACCGCGCTGACCGCCAGCCAGATCCAGGCCATCGAAACCCGCGACATCGCCGTGCTGGCGACGCAGCAGATCAACAAGCTGACCAGCGACCAGATCACCGCCCTGCTGACCGAGCAGATGGCGGCGCTGACCACGGCGGAAACCGCCGCGCTCACGGCCGCCCAGATCGCCACGCTGAGCGACGCCCAGCTCGACGCGCTGCGCAACCTCAGCGTGCTGACCACGCAGCAGATCCGCGCCCTGACCGCCGCCCAGCTCGGCGCCATGAACACCGACGACCTGGTGACGCTGACCAGCCGCCAGTTGGCCGCCTTCAGCAGCGACCAGTTGCAGACGCTGACCACCGAACAGATCGTTGCGCTCAGCTCCAGCCAGGTCGCCGCCCTCAGCACCGCCGCCATTGCCGTGCTCAGCCTGGAAGCCATCGCCGCCATCGAAACGCGCGACATCCGCGCCATGCGCACCGCGCAGATCGCCCACCTGAGCACCGCCCAGGTGACGGCCCTGACCACCGACCAGTTGAGCGCGTTCACCACCGCCGAAGTGCGGGCGCTGACGCCGGACCAGATCAGCGTGCTGTCCAACGAGCAACTGGCCGCGCTGCAACTGCTGCCGCTGATTACCAAGCAGATCATCGCGCTGACCAACGACCAGATCGCCCAGATGAGCAGCGCCGACTTCGCCAAGCTGCAAACGCTGCAACTGGCCGCGCTGTCTGCGGTCCAGGCCGGTGCGATCACCGTTGACCAGATGGTGGCGCTGAACACCGACCAGTTGCGCGCACTCAGCACCGCCACGCTGTCGGCGCTGGCCGACGACCGCATCGCCGCCCTCAGCAACGGCGACCTGGCGGCGCTGACCACGCGCCAGATCGCCGTGCTGACCAGCAACCAGCTGGCGGCGCTGAGCAGCAGCCAGCTGCGCGCGTTCACCCCCCAGGAGATCGCGGCCCTGACCGCGCTCCAGCTGGGTGCGATGGACGACGCCCAGCTGGACGCGCTGCAAACCCTGGGCGCGCTGACCACGCGCCAGTTGCAGGCGCTCAACACCACCCAGGTGGCGCACCTGAACGTGGCCGACCTGCGTTCGCTGAGCAGCCGCCAAATAGCCGCGCTCAGCTCCGACCAGGTGGCCGCGCTCGGCACCAGCCAGCTGGCCGGCCTGCTCAATGAACAGCTGCGCGCGCTCAGCACGCGCGCCATCCAGGCGCTCAGCACCGAGCAACTCAGTTCGCTCAGCGGCGCCGCGCTGTCCAACCTCAGCACGCGCCAGATCGCCGCCCTGACCACCGACCAGGTGGTCGCGCTGACCACGCTGCAAATCACCGCGCTGACCACGGCCGAAGTGGCGGCGCTGACGCCGCTGCAGAAATCCGTGCTGAGCAACGAGCAGATCGCCGCCCTGCCGTCGCTGGCCAGCTTCTCGACCACCGCCATCGCCGCCCTCACCACCGACCAGATCATTGCGCTGCCGTTGGCCACGCTGGCCAGCCTGAGCACCCGCCAGATCGCCGCGCTGACCACCGAACAGACCAGCGTGCTGACCTCCGACGAGATCGCCGCCCTCAGCACGGCCCAGGTGCGTTCGCTGAGCAGCCGCCAGCTGGCCGCGCTCAGCACCGACCAGATCCAGGCCATCGAACTGGAAGACCTGCAAGCGCTGTCGAGCACGCAAGTCGGCAGCCTCAGCACCGACCAGGTCAGCAGCCTGACGCTGCCCCAGATTGGCAGCCTCAGTACGAAAATCATCAGCGCCCTGAGCACCGCGCAAGTGCATGCGCTGAGCACCGACCAGATGGCCGCGCTGAGTACGCTGGCGTCGCTGACCAGCAAGCAGATCGGCGCGCTCACCTCCGACCAGATCGCCAGCCTGTCGAACATCGCCACGCTGAAAACCAGCCAGATCGCCGGCCTCACCAGCACCCAGATCGGCGCCCTGACCGATAGCCAGATCGTCGCGCTGACCACCGCCCAGGTGCGCAGCCTCAGCGCCGCGGCGCTGGCGGCGCTGTCCACCCGCCAAGTGGCGGCGATTGAAGTGGTCGACATCGGCGCGCTCAGCAGCAAGCAGATCACCGCCTTCAACAGCGCCCAGCTGGCGGCCTTGTCGGCCGACCAGTTTGCCGCGCTGCGCACCGGCATCCTGGCCAGCCTGACCACCCGCCAGGTGGCCGCGCTGTCCACCGCCCAGCTCGACAGCCTGACCTCGCTGGCGCCGCTGACCACCAACCAGATCCGCGCGCTCAGCGTCGACCAGTTGACCAGCCTGCTGCTGGCCCAGATCGGCACGCTGACCACGCGCCAGTTGCGCGCGCTCACCAGCACCCAAGTGCAGTCGCTCAGCGCCGACCAGCTGGTGGCCTTGAGCACCGCGCAAATCCGCGGCCTGGGCACCACGCTGAACCTGCTGACGACGGCCCAGATCGCCGAGATCGCGCTGGACGACATTGCGGCGCTGTCCACGGCGCAAGTGGTGGCACTGCAAAGCAACCAGGTGGCGGCCTTGACGCTGGACCAGCTGGCGGCCTTCACCACGCAGGAAATCGCCGCGCTGACGCCAACCCAGCTCGGCGCGCTGAGCGACGCCCAGTTCGCCGCCCTCGGCAGCCTGGGCGGCCTTGGCACCAAGCAGATCGCCGGCATGAGCTCGTCCCAGATCATCGCCCTCACACCGGACCAGATCGCCAACCTGAAAACCAGCCAGATCGCCGCGCTCAGCAGCACCCAGATCCAGTATCTGACCGCGCTCCAGATCCCGGCGCTGACCACGGCCCAGATCCGTTCCCTGTCGAACGCCGCCATTGCGGCGTTGACGCCCGACCAGCTGGCAGCGCTGGAAGACGCCGACCTGCGCGCCTTCAGCACCCGCCAGATCGCCGCCCTCGGCAGCAGCCAGCTGGCGGCGCTGTCGCTGCTCCAGTATGGCGTGCTGACCAGCCAGGAAATCGCCGGCCTGACCACGCGCCAGCTCAGCGGCCTGGGGGCGGACCAGGTGGCCGCGCTCAGCAGCCTGAACGCGCTCACCTCCAACCAGGTGCGCGCGCTCACCAATGACCAGATCGCCGGCCTGTCGGTCGACCAGCTGAGCGGCTTCAAAACCAGCCAGCTGGCGGCGCTGACCAGCGCCCAGGTGGATGGCCTGAGCGCCCCGCAACTGATCGCCCTCAGCACCGGCCAGATCCGCGCGCTGGCGACCGGCCTGATCTCGCACCTGAGCGAAGCCCAGCTGAACGCCATCGAGACCGAAGACTTTGGCGCACTGAGCAGCACCCAGCTGCGCGCGCTGACGCTCGACCAGATGGCCTTCCTGCTGACCGAGCAGCTGCACGCCCTGAGCAGCGCCAACATCAACGCCTTCAGCCAGGCCCAGATCGGCGCCCTCAGCGCCGCCCAACTGGCCGCGCTGGGCAACCTGGCCGACTACACCACCACCCAGATCGCCGGCCTGTCGACCACCCGCATCGCGGCGCTGTCGGCGGACGACATCGCCCTGCTCACCACGCGCCAGATCGGCGCCCTGACGTCGGTCCAGACCGGCGTGCTGGACGCCACCCAGCTGGCCGCCCTGAGCAGCGCCCAGATCGGCGCACTCAGCCTCAAAGGCCTGGCCGGCCTGAGCGCCGACCAGTTGCCAAGCATCGACGCCGCGGACTTCGCCTTCCTCAAGTCGGCCCAGGTGGCCGCGCTCAGCACCACCCAGCTGGCGGTGCTGAGCAGCGACCAGCTGGCCGCCTTGAGCACCCAGGGCGTGGCCGGCCTCAAGGCCGCCGTGCTGCCGACGCTGACCGCCGAACAGTTGAACGCGCTGGCGGTCGCCGGCTTCAGCACGGCGCAGCTGCATGCGCTGTCGGCCGACCAGATCGCCGCCCTGTCGTCCGACCAGATCACCGCGCTGAAGACCGGCCAGATCGCCGCCCTCAGCAGCGACCAGGTCGCCGCGCTGACGACGGAACAGATCGTTGCGCTGGAAACCGGCGACCTGCTGGCGATGAATACCCGCGCGCTGCAGGCGTTGACCGTGCTGCAGATCGCCGCCATCGAAGGGGCCGACCTGGCCGCGCTGAAATCGGCCCAGATCGCCGCCCTGACCTCAACCCAGTTCGGCGCCCTGACCAACGATCAGATCGGCTTCCTCAGCACCGCCGCCGTCGCCGGCCTGACCGTGACCCAGGTGCATGGTCTGACCGCCGGCCAGGTGACCGGCCTGACCGGCGGCCAATTGCGCGCCCTCAGCACCAAAGCCATCGCAGCGCTCGATTCCACCCAGTTCGGCGCCATCGAGGCGGTCGACATGGCGTCGCTGACCACCGCGCAAATCGTCGCGCTGGGCACGGCCGATATCCAGATCATCAGCAACGACCAGTTGCTGGGCCTGACCTCGGCCCAGATCCGCGCACTCAGCACCGCCCAGGTCGCCGCGTTGAGCTCGGAGCAGCTGGCCTTGCTGCCGATCGGCTGGCTCAGCACTCGCCAGTTGCCGGCACTCAGCACCGACAACCTGAGCGCGCTGGACGATAGCCAGTTGGCCAACCTCAGCACGATCCAGATCGCCTCGCTGTCGAGCAAGCAGATCGCCACCCTGACCGACCACCAGATTCAGGCGCTGTCGGTGGCGCAATGGCGCGCCATGAGCACCGCCGCCATCCGCGCCCTGAGCAGCGACCAGCTGGCGGCGATGGAGCAGGAAGACCTGGCCGGCCTGAAAACCAACCAGTTCGCCGCCCTCACCACCTTGCAGATCAGCCTGCTCAGCCTCGACCAGATGGGTCAGCTCAGCACCGCCGAGATCGCCGCGCTGACGGCGGCGCAGCTGAAGACCCTGACCACCGAGCAGTTGGGCGCGCTGAACTCGCTCAATCCGCTGACCACGCTGCAGTTCAGCAGCCTGACCAGTGACCAGCTGCAATCGCTGGACGCCGCCCATATCGCCACGCTGAAAACCAGCCAGGTCGCCGCGCTGACAAAGACCCAGCTGCAGACGCTCGGCACCGACCAGGTGATTGCGCTGACCACCGCGCAAGTGCGGGCGCTGTCGCTGGCCGCGCTGGCCGGCCTGTCGTCCGAACAGATCACCTCGATGGAGGCGGAAGATGTGGCGGCGCTCAGCAGCGCCCAGCTGGCCACGCTGAACACCACCCAGGTGACGGCGCTGACCATAGACCAGTTGTCCAGCCTGAAATCGTCGCAAATGCCGGGCCTGACTGCGGCCGACCTCAAGGCGCTCAACACCGAGCAGCTAAACGCGCTGGTGACCCTGGGCACGCTGAACGACACCCAGGTGGCGGCGCTGACCACCGAGCAGTTGGGTGCGCTGGACGACGACAGTTTCCTGTCGCTGCGTTCGGGCCAGATGGCGGCGCTGAAGGCGGCCCAGGTGGCGGCGCTGTCGACCGACCAGCTGGCCAACCTGACCACGCAGCAAGTGCGCGGCCTGACGCTGAGCTACCTGACCACCGAGCAGTTCCCGCTGCTGAGCCTGACGGCGATGAGCGGCCTGACCTCGACCCAGATCACGGCGCTGAAAACCGCGCAGCTGAGCGTGCTGACGGCGGCGCAGTTGAGCGCGCTGTCCACGCGCACCTTGGCGGCGCTGTCGGTCAACCAGATCAAGAGCCTGACACCCGACCAGCTGAGCGGCATGAGCACGCTGGCCGGATTTACCACCCTGCAAATCCCGGGCTTGACGGCGGAGCAGGTGGCGGCGCTGGGCGACAGCCTGTTCGACACGCTGACCACGCGCCAGCTGTCGGCCCTGGCCACGGCCCAGGTGGCCGGCATGACCACCGCCCAGATCGACACCCTCAGCACGGCCGACCTCGGCGCACTGTCGGTGGTGGCGCTGAACGCCTTCAATTCCGACCAGATCACCGCACTCGACGCCAGCGACATGGCGGCGCTCAAGACTGCGCAGCTGGTGGGCCTGAAAGCGACCACGGTGCAGCTGTTCAGCGCCGGCCAGTTCGCGGCGCTGACCACCGGCCAGCTGAAATCGCTGATCTCGACCCAGCTGAAAGCCATCAGCACCGAACAGCTGGCGGCGCTCAGCATGACGCAAGCCACCGCGCTGCTGGCCAATCCACAGAAGGCGTCGTTGTCGACCGATCAGCTGGCGGCGCTGACCGCCAGCCCGCTGGTGCTGGATCTGACCGGCCTGGGCATCAACACGCTGAACATCAACGCCGGCGTCACGTTCGACATCCGCGCCGACGGCACCAAGGTCAACACCGGCTGGGTCGGTTCCGGCAACGGCTTGCTGGCCCTGGACCGCAACGGCGACGGCATCATCAACGACGGCAGCGAGTTGTTCGGTACCGCCACCAACAGCAGCAGCGGTGGCAAGACCAGCAACGGCTTTGCCGCGCTGGCCGACATCGACAGCAACCACGATGGCGTGATCGACAGCCAGGATGCGCAGTTCGGCAATCTGCGCGTGTGGGTGGACGCCAATGCGGACGGCGTCAGCCAGGCCGACGAACTGAAGACGCTGGCTTCGCTGAACATCGCCAGCCTGACGGTGGCGGCGCAAGGCGTGAAGAACTTCGACAACGGCAACTGGATCGGCATGGAGTCGAGCTACACCAGCACCGACGGCAGCACCCATGCGCTGGCCGACGTCTGGTTCCAGGCGGGACGCGCCAGCGATGTCGGTGCGCTGAGTTCGGCCATCAGCGGTTACCAGAACAGTACCGCCGCCAGCACGACGAGCAGCACGCCGGCGACGAAACTGGACACCACCACTGCCAGCGGCCTCAGCAACAGCGTGGCCGCGCTGGCAGGGGAAATGCATCACTACCAGGCCACCACCGCGCTCAGCGGCGTCACCACGGCCACCCGCGACGACGACTGGCTGCGCAAGCAAGCCAGCGCCAGCCACGGCATCCTGGCGGCCAAGTAAGCAGGCGCCCTGCTACCGCAGGGTGCACAAACAAAAACGGCCAGCTCGCAAGCTGGCCGTTTTTTTATGGCGAAAACTTAGTTGATGTAATTAAACAGCGACAGGCCCGACATCGTGGTGAACGATTTCTGCGCCGCCGTCAGCGTGGTCTGCTGCTGGGTGAACAGCGAAATCGCCGCCGTGTAATCCAGATCCTGCAAATTGGTCAGCGTGGTCGCGTACTGCAGGCCGGCGTCATCGCCCGAACTATCCAGGTAATCCAGCTCCTTCAGCCGCGCGCCGACCGCCGAGTTGACCGACGACACGTTGGCAGCGGCGTTGTCGATATTCACCTGCAACTGGTTCAGCATATTGTTCAGGCTCGCCTGGTTGGCCGGGCCGGAACCCGGCTGGCGCAGCTGGTCGATAAAACCCTGCACCGTGGTAAACACCGACTGCTTGGTCGACGGCTCGACCGTGAAGCTGTCGCCGTCGGCCGGATCGCCCTTGACGTCGAACTGCACGCCGTCAAACGTGATGTTCTGGCCGCTGACATATTCCTGCGGCACGGCCGGGACCGGCGTCGGCGGCACCGGTACCGGATTGGCCGGATCGGTCATGTCGGTCACCGTATAGGTGGTGGCCTTGGGCACGCCCGGCGTCGCCGGCACCACCTGGAAACTGATCTGGTAATTGTGCCCCGGCAGCACCTGAGTCGCATCCTTGACCGAACCGGCGCTGATGATGCCGCTGCCGCCGCGGCCAACGTTGCCCGGGTCCGGCTTGGTGACAAACGTGCCGTTGCCGGTCTGGTTGGCCTCGAACACGGAGGAACCGGAATCGGTAATCGGCACGGTGCGGGTGGTGCCCACTTGCAGCGAACGCTGGCCCTGGTCGCCCTGGTAGTCGGCACCGGTGGCGGTCTTGGTGAACGGCAAAGTGGTCGACTTGTAGCCGGAGAACACATAGCCGCCGACGCCGTCGGCGGTGTTGGCGATGCCCATCAGGTCGGCCAGCTTGCCTTCCAGCTCGATCGCCACCGACTCGCGGTCGGCGTCGGTGTACGAGCCGTTGCCGGACTTCACCGCCAGATCCTTGATGTCCTGCAGCAGCGCATTGGTGCTGGACAGCGCCGTGGTCTCGATCCCCAGCACGCCCTTGGCGTTGGAGCGGTTGGTGCTGAGCTGGGTGTTGAGCGATTGCGACTGCGTCACTTCCAGCGCGCGCGCGCTGGCGATCGGATCGTCGGCCGCAGTCAGGTTCTTGCGGCCGGTCGACAGCTGCTGCTGCGTGCGCGCCATGGCCGAACTCAGCGACGTGATCTGCATCGAGCCGGTGTCGAAAATTGTTCTGGTGCTGATGCGCATAACCATAGAGCTACCCTATTCCTTAATTGCCGATGCTGAGCAAAGTATCAAATAACTGGCTGGCCACCTGCATCACCTTGCCGCTGGCCTGGTACGCTTGCTGGTAACGCAGCAGATTGGCCGCTTCCTCATCCAGGTTGACGCCCGACACGCTTTGCTGCGCGGCGGTGGCCTGCTTGACCGAGGCATCGGCGGCGGTGCTGCTGATCTGCGCCTCGCGCGCCTTGGTGCCGACGAAGTTGACCATCTGCGCGTAGCTGGTCTGGAAGGTCGCGGTGCCGTTGTTCATCACGTTCTTGGTCTGCAGGCTGGCCAACAGCGCGCCGTTGCGGCTATCGCCGACGCCGCTGGTGTTGGGCCCGACCGTGAAGGTGTCCTTGTCGACCGGCGTGCCGCTGATGGCGAAGTTGACGCCACCAAAGCTGATGTTGGCGCCGTCGGTGTACGGCACCGGCGTGCCGGCCGGGTACACGGTCGGCGTGCCATTCACGGTGACCGTCACATCCTGGCCGGCCGGGAAGCCGGACAAGGTGCCGCTGGCGCTGTCGAAGGTCAGCGTGGACGGCGCGGTCAGCGCATTGCCGGCGGTCAGATAGTTCTTGTCGACGCTGCCGGCGGTGATCTTGGCGTTGCCGGCGTTGGCGGTTGCCGCAGTGGTGGCGATCGGCGCCGCCAGCGCGATCTTGGTGGTGTCGGTGATCGCCACCGACAGGCTGGTGGCGGCGTTGTAGGTCGGCCGCACCAGGAAGTTGTCTTTCGCCTGCGGCGTGCCGCTGAAGGTGTAGGTGACGCCGTCGATTTCCTGCGGCGAGCCGGTCACCGCCGTGACCTTGCCGTCGCTCTTGCGGGTGACGCTGTAATTGGTGCCGTCGTAATCGACGCTGTAATCGCTGGCGGTCAGCGCCGAGCCGTCGGTCACCACCGCCGTCACGTCGGCCGTACTGGCCGGCGAGTTATGCGTATTGGTGCCGACATAGGCCTGGATCGGGTTGAAGAAATTGGTGCCCAGGTCGCCGTTCTGGTCCTGCCCCAGCACGTGCTGGGCATTGAAGGCGGTGGCCAGGCTGGCCGCTACCTGTCCCAGCGCGTTTTGCGCCTTGTCCAGCGCGCCGTTGCGGAACTCCATCAGGCCACCCATCTGGCCGCCGGTGAACACGCTGTCCGGCAGCGCGCTGAAGTTGCCGTTGGACGTCTGGTAGCCGATCGTCACGCGGCTGACATCGGTCGGCGAGGTGGAGGTGGTCAGCTGGAACGGCTGATTGCCCACCACCAGCGGCTGGCCGGAGCCGAACTGCACGTTCAGCATATTGTTGTCGCCCGGCGTGACGCTGACTTTGACCAGCTTGTTCAGCTCGGTCAACATCTGGTCGCGCTTGTCCAGCAGGTCGTTCGGCGCGGCCTGGTCGGTGGTCAGGCCGGCGATGGTGTTGTTGATCGCGGCGATCTGCGTGGCGTAGGAATTGATTTCGTTGACGCTCGACGTGATCGTCGAATTGACGCCGGAACTGATCTCGGTCAGCTTGGCGCTCATGTCCTGGAAGCGCGACGCCAGCGACTGCGCGTTCGACAGCAGCGACTGGCGTGCGGCGGCCGAGGCCGGATTGGCGGTGGCGTCCTGCACGCCGCTGAAGAAGTCCTGCAGCGCCGGCGACAGGCCGGCGGTCGGATCGGCCAGCAGGTTGTCGATCTGGCTGATCTGGCCGTTGTAGGTGTCCAGCGACGCCTGGTTGGCCTCGGCGCTGCGCAGCGAGGTGGCCAGGAAGTTATCGTAATAGCGGCGCACAGCCTGGATCTCGGTACCCGTGCCCACGTAGCCGAAGCCCTGGTACTGGGTACCGGTATCGCCCTGGATAGCAACCTGGCGGTTGTAGCCGGCCGTATTGGCGTTGGTGATGTTGTTGCCGGTGGTCGATAAACCGACCTGGGCAGCCAACAAACCGCTTTTACCGATGCTGAGAAGACTGGACATGATATGTTTAACTCTATGTTATGAGTGTTAACGGCAAACCGCCGAAAAACTTGATTACCCCGCCAGCGAGCGCTTGATGATGCTGGTCAGCTTGGCGGCGTAATTCGGATCGGTGGCGTAGCCGGCCTTCTGCAAGCCCTGGGCAAAGCTGCTGGCGTCGCCGGCGCTGGCCAGTACTTTTTCATAGCGGGGGTTACTCGCAAGCAATTTCCCGTAGTCCTTGAAACTGTCGGCATAGCTGTCGTAGGCGCGGAAGCGTTCCACCTTGGTCTGCGCCTTGCCGTTGACGTATTCGGTGGTGGTGGCTTCGACCACCTTGCCTTTCCAGTCGGCGCTGGCCTTGATGCCGAACAGGTTGTGGCTGTTGGTGCCGTCGCGGCCCTTGATCTCGCGCTTGCCCCAGCCGGACTCCAGCGCCGCCTGGCCCAGCATGAACTTGGCCGGGATGCCGGTGGCCTTGCTGGCCTCTTCGGCGTGCGACGCCAGTTTCTCCTGGAAGCTGCGCACATGCGGCGCCTGCGAACCTTTATTGGTGCTGGTGGCGTCGGTGCTGGTGGTGGCGGTAGTGGACGCTGCGGCATTGCCGCCGGCGGCGGCGATGGCACGCTGCAGCTTGGCGTCCATCAGGCTGGCCACGCCGGCAAAGCTGCCGGCGTTGGCGCCGTTGCTGCTGTCGGCCGCCTCGCCGCTGAGCGCCAGCGCTTGCGCGTCGGTCTGCTTGTTGAGCTGGCGCACCAGCATATCGGCCAGGCCAATGCCCTTCTTGGCGATGTTCTGGCTGGTCTGCTGGTCCTGCATGGTCTGGAACATCTTGGTCTGGGCGCTGTCCGTCAGGCCATCCTGCGGCGTCGCCTCGCGCATGCTCTTCATCATCATGTTGACGAACATGGCTTCGAACTGGGTGGCGGCGGTCTTCAGCGCGGCCGGGCTGCCGGCGCGGGCCGACTGCTTGAGGCTGCCCATATCGCGCACATCCAGCGCAAACTTGCCACTCAGGTCGGTATTGGTCGAAGTTGGACTGGTCATGGTCGCACCTGCTTAAATGATTTCCAGTTCGGCGTGCAGCGAACCTGCCGCCTTCATCGCCTGCAAGATCGACAGCAGGTCCTGTGGCGTCGCACCGATGGCGTTAAGCGCCTTGACCACATCGGCCAGCGATGCGCCGCCCTTGACCAGCATGACCTTGCCGCCATCGGCCTTGATGCCGACCTGCGGATTCTGCGTGACCACCGTGCGGCCGCCCGACAACGGGTTCGGCTGGCTGACTGAAGTATCGGCATTCACCGATACTGACAGATTACCGTGGGAAATGGCGCACGTATCCAGCGTCACCGCGCGGTTCATCACCACCGAGCCGGTGCGGGCGTTCATGATCACCTTGGCCTGCTGCTCGGCCGGATTGACTTGCATGTCCTGTAGCGTACCGATGAAGGTCACGCGCTGGTCGCTGCTGCTGGGCGCCTGCACGCGGATCACGCGGCTGTCCAGCGCGTAGGCAATGCCGGCGCCGTATTTGTCGTTGATGGCTTCCACCACGCGGCTGGCGGTGGCGAAGTCGGCGCTGTTGAGCTCCAGCTTGATCATATTGCCTTCGCCCAGATTCGAGGCAACGGCACGCTCAACGGTTGCACCGCCGGAAATCTTGCCCACGCTCAGGTGGTTGACGGTCAGCGAACTGCCACCGCCACCGCCGCCGCCGGCTTGCACGCCGACACCGCCGACCAGCACATTGCCCTGCGCCATGCCGTAGACCTGGCCATCGGCGCCTTTCAGCGGCGTCATCAGCAGTGTGCCGCCGCGCAAGCTCTTGGCGTTACCCATCGACGACACGGTGATGTCCAGCTGCTGGCCCGGCTGCGCAAACGGCGGCAGCGTGGCCGTGACCATCACGGCGGCAACGTTTTTCAGCTGCAACTGCGTGCCGCCCTGCGGCAGGTTGACGCCCAGCTGCTGCAACATCGACACCACGCTTTGCACGGTGAACGGGGTCTGCGTGGTCTGGTCGCCCGAACCGTCGAGGCCGACCACCAGGCCATAGCCCAGCAATTGGTTATTCCGCACGCCGGCGATACTGGCCAGGTCCTTGATGCGCTCGGCCTGGGTCAGCGGCGATAACAACGCCAGACAGACCAGGATGGCGGCTTTAAGTGGAGTTTTCATGGTCATCAGAACGGCAACAGACTTTGGAAGAAGCGCGACGCCATCGACGACAGCTCGGCGCGGTCGATATGGTTGGCGGTGCGGTACTCGACGCGGGCATCGGCCACAGCGGTCGACTGCACGGTGTTGCCGGTGGCAATGCTGTCCGGGTTGATCATGCCGGAGAAGCGGATGTATTCGGTACCCTTGTTCATGCCGATCTGCTTCTCGCCGGCCACGATCAGGTTGCCGTTGCCCAGCACTTCCACCACCGTGATGCCCATGGTGCCGGTGAAGGCGTTGCTGGCGGTCTGGTTATCGCCGTCGGTGTAGGTATTGGTGGTGGCGGCGGTCAATGGATTAACGCCGAACGTGCCGCTCAGCTTGCCCGGCAAGGTGGCGCTGACGCTGCCCGACTTGTTGCCGGTGGCGGTGCCGGCCTTGTTGGCCGAGGTGCGCTCGGTGATGACCAGCGTCAGCACATCGCCCACATGGCGCGCGCGGCGGTCTTCGAACACCGGGCGGAACGCGGCCGGCTGGTAGATGGCGCCATTGTTCGGCACAGCCTGCATCTGCTCGGTGGTCAGCGGCCGCGCGGTCATCGGCGCGTTGACGATCGTGGTCGGCGTCGAAGCGCAGGCACTCAGCAGCGCAGCAGCAACAAGGGGGATGGCGTATTTCATGATCATGTCCTTACATCTGCGACAGTTTTTGCAGCATCTGGTCGGAGGTGGTGATGGCCTTGGAATTGATCTCGTAGGCACGCTGGGTCTGGATCATATTGACCATCTCCTCCACCACGTTGACGTTGGAGGTTTCCACATAGCCTTGCAAAATCGTGCCGGTGCCGTTGCTGCCTGGCGTGTTCTGCTGCGGCGCGCCGGAGGCGGTGGTTTCCACGTACAGGTTCTCGCCCTTCGATTCCAGCCCGGTCGGGTTGATGAAGGTGGCCAGCTGCAAACTGCCCAGCTGCTGGGTGGTGGTGGCGCCGTTGGTGTTGGCGATGTTGACCGAGACAGTGCCGTCGCGCGCCACGGTGATCGACTGCGCGGTGATCGGGATGGTGATGGCCGGTTGCAGCGCAAAGCCTTCCGAGGTCACCATCTGGCCGTTCTGGTCGCGCTGGAACGAACCGTCGCGGGTGTAGGCGGTGGTGCCGTCCGGCAGCAGCACGGTGAAGAAGCCGCTGCCGTTGACCATGATGTCTTTATCGTTGCCGGTCGACTGCGGATTGCCCTGGGTGTGGATGCGCTCGATGGCGACGGTGCGGACACCGGTACCGAGCTGCATGCCCGAAGGCAGATTGGTCTGCTGCGACGATTGCGCACCCGGCTGGCGGATATTCTGGTACAGCAGATCTTCGAAGACGGCGCGTGACTTTTTGAAACCGTTGGTGCTGACGTTGGCCAGATTATGGGACGTAACGTCCATCTGCGTCTGCTGCGCTTCCATGCCAGTCTTGGCGATCCATAACGAACGTATCATGATGCTTCTCCCAATGCCGGATGAACATCAAGACTGTTCATCCCATGCAAGCATTATGCGGGAGAGATCATCAACTCAAAGCGAGGATCTGGGTGGCTTTTGCGGCGTTATTCTCGGCGTTCTTCATCAGGCTCATTTGCATTTCGAACTGCCTTGCCAGACTGATCATGTTGACCATGGAATCGACCGGATTGACATTGCTGCCCTCGACCGCGCCATCGACCACACGCACGGTCGGGTCGTTCTCGGCCGGCGTGCCGTCGGCCTGGCGGAACAGGCCGTCGTCGCCGCGCAGCAGCGTCTTGGTGTCCGGATTGACCAGCTTGATGCGGCCCAGTACGTTGGCCGGACCCGGCGCGTAGTTGTCGTCGTTGACGCTCACCGTGCCGTCGCTGGCGATGGTGATCTTGGTGTCCGGCGGCACCGCGATGGGGCCGCCGTCACCGATCACGGTCTGCCCGCTGGTGGTTTGCAGAATGCCGTTTTCGGTGACCTTCAGGCTGCCGTTGCGGGTATAGGCTTCGGAACCGTCCGCCGACTGCACCGCGATCATGCCCTGGTCGCGGATGGCGATGTCCAGCGAACGCCCGGTGGTCTCGATCGGGCCGGAACGGAAGTCCGTCCCGACCGTGGAGTCGACCACAAAGGCGCGCGTGGGCAAGCCCTCGGACACCACCGGCACCGCCCGGAACGTATCGAGCTGGGCGCGGAAGCCGGTGGTGGTGGCGTTGGCCAGGTTGTTCGACACGGTGGCTTGCTGCTCCATCACGTGGCGGGCCCCGGTCATCGCGGTGTAGACGAGACGGTCCATAACTTATCCCTTTAACTGCGTCATTAACGCAGATTGACCAGCGTTTGCAGGATCGAGTCCTCGGTCTTGATGGTCTGCGCATTGGCCTGGTAGACGCGCTGCGCGGTGATCATGTTGACCAGTTCGGCCGTCAGGTCGGTGTTGGAAGTTTCCACCGCCGACGACCGCAGCGAGCCCATCGAGCCCGCGTTCGGCACGCCGATGGTTGGCGGACCCGACGACGAGCTTTCCGCCCAGGCATTGTTGCCCAGTGGCGTCAGGCCGTCGACGCTGGCGAAGTTGGCCATGGCGATCTGGCCCATGGCGCGCGACTTGCCGTTGCTGTACTGGCCCAGGATCACGCCGTTCTCGTCGATCGAGTAACGCTGCCAGGAACCGGCCGAGTAACCGTTCTGGGTCGAGCCCAGGTCGTTGGTCACGCTGCCGTACTGGGTGGTCTTGTCGAAGGTGGTGGCAACCGTCATCGGCTCCTGCGCGCCGGTGTCCGGGAAAATCGGCAGCTGGATCTGGAATGGCAGCGTTTGTGGCGGGTCCAGCAGCGCCATGGCTTGCGGGTCCAGCGCGCCGTTCTTGGTGAACAGCAGCGTGCCGACCTTGACTGCCGGCACCGTGATGGCGGCGCCCAGCAAGGCGTTGATCTGGTCCGGCGTCTTGCCGGTGATCTCGCCACTGCCACTCGGGTCCAGTGCGGTGTAGGCGGCGGTCAGCGCGTCCAGTTGAGCCTGGCTGGCAACGGCGGGCGGCGTTTGTGCTGCGGTCGTCATGGCGCCGTAGGCGGCAGTCGCATACGTGGCGGCGGCTTGCGCAATCTGCGTCGCATCCGGCGGCGTCGCCTGGACTGCGGCATTGTAGACGGCGCGCGCAGCCTTGGTCGGGTCGTCGTTGTTCACGGCGGCGGCCACGCTGGCCGAGACGATTTCCTTGTTGTCGGCGGCAGCGTACACGTCCCAGGTATTCGCATCGGTCTTGACGTAGTAGGTGGTCATGATGTGCGCGGTACCCAGCGAGTCGTACACGTTCAGCACGGTCTGCTTGTTGTAGCTGGTCGGATCATTAGCGTCGAAAGGTATCGTCGCCGGTACTTTTTCAGCCGAGCTCAGGTTCAACTGGAAGTTGGCTTCGCTGGTTGCCACCGGGGTCAGGTCGGACTTGTCCAGCGTCAGCGGCACTGGCGAACCGAGCTGGATCACGCCGGCCGTGTTCGACAGATAACCAGTCAGCTGCGCGCCTTGCGCGTTGACCAGCGTGTGGCTGGCGTCCTCGTGGAACTGGCCATTGCGCGAGTATTCCACCGCGCCATTGACCACCAGGCGGAAGAAGCCGCCGCCATTGATCGCCACGTCCAGCGGATTGCTGCTGGTCTCGATATTACCCTGCGTGAATTGCTGCGCCAGTTTCGACACCGTCACACCAATACCGGCGTTGTTGCCGGACACGCCATTCAGCGAGTTGGCGTACAAGTCGGCAAACTGCGCCTGCGAACTCTTGAAGCCCACGGTGCTGGCATTGGCGATGTTATTGCCAATGACGTCCAGCGATTTGGATGCAGCATTCAAGCCGCTCAGTCCTTGTTGGAACATGGTATTCCCCTATTGGTGATGACTGCTTACAGAACTTCTTTGACATCGCTCATGGCGAACTGCCCGAGCGAAGTATTCAGTTTGACGCCGCCGCTGCCGGTCGACACGCTGGCCACCGCCGCCAGTTGCAATGGCGTGGCGTCGGTCAAGGTTTTGCCGGCGCTGGTGGCGGTGACGGTGAAGGTGTACTTGCCGGCCGGCGCCGCGGTTTTATCGTCCTGGGTACCGTCCCAGGTAATCGGGTAGGTGCCGACGTCGGCATTGGTCATGGCCATGGTACGCACCGTCTTGCCGGTACTGTCCTGGATCGCGATGCTGACGTTTTGCGCCGCCGAGGCCAAGTCAATGCCGAACACGCTGGAACTGCTCTTGGTGCCGTCGTCGGCGGTGCTGGTCGCCAGCTCGATGCCCTTGCCAGCCACCAGCACACCCTTGCCGATCATGCTGATCGCGCTTTGCGACTGCGAACTGGCGATATCGGAGCGCAGCGATTCCAGCGTCGAGTTGACCTTGTTGATGCCGGTCACGGTCGACAGCTGGGCCAGCTGGCTGGTCATCGCCGCGTTGTCCATCGGATTCAACGGGTCCTGGTTCTGCAATTGCGTGACCAGCAGTTTCATGAACTTGTCCTGGTCCGCCTGCACGCTGTCGGTGGCGGTGGTGGTCGTGGTGGTCGGTGTGCTGTTCACCGCCGCCGGCGTGTCGATGATGCCGCTAATGGTCATGATGGCCTCTTGTTTCTCTTATTTAGTTTTGACCGATGGTCAGGGTTTTTAACAGCAGCGTTTTCGCCGTATTCATGGTTTCCACATTGTTCTGGTAGGAGCGCGAGGCCGACATCATGTTGACCATCTCGTCCACTACGTTGACGTTCGGCATGGTGACGTAGCCGTTTTCGTCGGCGCCCGGATGCTTGGGGTCGTACATCATCTTCATCGGCGACTGGTCTTCCACCACCTGCTTGACCCGCACGCCGGTGGAGGCGCCGCCGTTGGTCGGCGTCTGCGCCTCGAACACCACCTGGCGCGCGCGGTAGGCTTCGCCGCTGGCGCTGGTGGCGCTATCGGCATTGGCCAGATTGGAGGCCACCACGTTCAGCCGCTGCGACTGCGCGCTCATGGCCGAACCGGAAACATTAAAAATATTAAACAGTGACATGATCAGTTCCCCGACTGGATTGCCGCCAGCATCGACTTGATCTGGCCGTTGATGGCGGTGATGCCGGCTTCATAGCGGATGGCATTGTCGGCAAACTGGTTGCGCTCGACGTCCATGTCCACCGTGTTGCCGTCCACTGCGCCCTGGATCACGCCGCGGTACAGCAGCGGGGTGCCGTCGGCCAGCGTACCGGCGTCTTGCAGAGGGTTCGGGTAATGCTTGACGGCGGTGGTCGCCAGCGACTGCTGGGCGTTCGGGTTGGCCTTGTCCAGCGCGGCCTGCATGGTGGCGCTGAAGTCGATGTCGCGCGCCTTGTAATTCGGCGTATCCGCGTTGGCAATATTGGAGGCGAGCACCGACTGGCGCGTCGAACGCAGGCTCAGTGCCGTTTCATTAAAGCGCATGTAATCGTCTAACTTGCTGCCGAGCATGATGTGCTCCCCTTCCACATTGATGACAGGATCGATGATACGGAGTTGCCCGCCGTAACAATCGGGCGATAAGCACCCCATTTCCCGTCTTATTCAACGCTTCAAGTCCAGCCTGCCAGACTATGATGGCAGTATTGAACGGGAAACCATCACCATGAAACCACGTCTGCTTATTCCTGCACTGTTGGCTGTCGCACTCAGCGCCACTGCTGTCGCCCAGCCCGGTCGCCAGGATATCGCCGCCATCAAGCGCACGGTCGAACAATTTCTGCAGGTGCAGGCGGGCGGCCTGCCGGGCCAGGTCACGGTCACGGTCGGCGCCATCGATCCGCGCATGCAGCTGGCCGCCTGCCCCGATCCGCAAGCTTTCTTCATGCCCGGCGCCCGCGCCTGGGGCAAAACCACGGTCGGCGTGCGCTGTGCGACACCGGCCACGTGGACGGTATATATTCAAGCCAACGTGACCGTGGTGGGCGAATACATCGCCGCCGCCGCCCCGCTGGTGCAGGGTCAGCCGATTGACGCCAACCAGCTGACCGTCCTCAAGGGCGATCTGACAATGTTGCCAGCAGGTATAGCCACCGACGCCAGCCAGGTGATCGGCCGCAGCGCCTCGGTATCGTTGCCACCAGGAACGCCTTTGCGCCTGGACACGCTGCGCAGCAAGCCGGTGGTGCAGTCCGGCCAGCTGGTGCGGCTGGTGTCGAGCGGCAGCGGTTTCAGCGTGTCGGCCGAGGGCCGCGCCATGAGCACGGCCGGCGACGGCCAGGTGGTACAGGTAAAAACCGGCAATGGGCAACAGATTACCGGCATCGCCAAGACCGGCGGCATGGTCGAGGTGGCATTTTGAGCAATGGCCAGGCAAACCCGGCTAAAGTTTACGATCGAATCGCCGTTACCGACTCAGATCCCGGAGTTTCGTACTCCCCGCTGAGAAGGAAATGCTGTGAAAATTAACGATACATTAAAGAGCACGCCCGGCCTGCCGTCGACGCCTGCTGCAACCAGCTCCACCGCGCGCGGCGCGGACAAGGCAGCGGAAGCGGCACCGTCGAATGTGGCGTCGGACAGTGTCCGCCTGTCGCCGCAAGGCCAGGCCATGGCGGCCAGTTCGGCCAGCGGCGCCAATGCCGTGTTCGACACAAAAAAAGTCGAGCGCATCAAATTGGCAATTGCCGATGGCCAGTTCCAGGTCAACTCGGAAAAAGTAGCGGATGGCTTGCTGGATACCGTCAAGGATCTGCTGCACTCAAGAAAACGATAGGATAGTCATGACCACCGTCACCCCGCTGAACAGCCTGCGCGAAGAAGAACACATCATGTCCACCCTGCTGGATGTGCTGCGCCAGGAACAGCAAATGCTGGTGGCCGCGGATATTGAAGGCCTGCCGGCCGTCACCACCCGCAAGACCGCGCTGGTCACGCAAATGACCCTGTTATCCGCGCAACGTCACCGCTCGCTGGGCAAATGCGGCTTTCCTGCAGAGGAAGCCGGCATGGACGCGTGGATCGCCGCCAGCGGCGAGGCACGCGCGGAATCGGAAAGCTTGTGGGGCGCGCTGTTGCAGCACACCCGCACCGCCAAGGAACTGAACCTGGTCAATGGCGTGCTGATCAACAAGCAGATGGGGCAAACCCAGGATGCGCTGCACGCCTTGCGTCCGCAAGGTTCGGCTGGCAATAACTTCTACGGTCCAGGCGGCGTGACCACCACCCTGCCGCGCAGCCGCGGCTTCCTCGCCGGCTGATTTACTGTGCCGGCGCTGCCGTCGGCACTTCGGTACTCGGATCAGGAATTCCCGACAAGATCGTCACCGCCACGCGGCGGTTGCGCGCACGGCCCAGTGGGCTGTCGTTGTCGGCCACCGGCTGGTTTGAACTGAATCCCACTGCAGTCAACCGCGTCGGTGCCACGCCGGCATCGATGAACAGCCGCACCACGCTGCTGGCGCGCACCGACGACAATTCCCAATTGGATGGATAACGCGGATTGGCAATCGGCTGGTTGTCCGTATGCCCTTCCACCTGCACATTGTGCGTATCGCTCTTGAGCAGATTGGCCACTGCGCGCAGCGCTTCCACCGATTCCGGCATCAGCTTGGCCTCGCCCGGATCGAACAGCACCGACGCATTGATCTCGACGCTGACGCCGCGGCTGTTCTGCGTCACCCGCACCTTGCCCTCTTTGACCAGCGGCGCCATGGTCGACAGCAAATCCTGCGCCAGCCGCGTCATTTGCTCTTTTTCCTTGCGCAGCATCTCGGTGCGACGCTTCAGGCCGGGATTGGGAATCGGCAGGTTCTGCACCTGCGTATTGACCGGCGTGGCCGAACCCTGGCCGCCGAAGGCATTGCCCAGCGCATCGGAAAACACCTTGTACTTTCCAATGTTGACCGCCGAAATCGCATACATCACCACAAAGAACGCAAACAGCAGCGTGATGAAGTCGGCATACGAAATCAGCCAGCGCTCATGGTTCTCCGGCTCGTCGTCGAACTTTTTGCGGGCGCGACGGTAGTACATCTCAGTGCTCCCGCAGCAGCGTGGCGATGCGTTCGTCGATCACCCGCGTGTGGTCGCCGGTGGCGATGTCGTAGAACACCGCCGCCGCAATCTCCTGCTGGTGCACGGCCTGCGTGACGATGGCTTTAAGTTTATTGGCGATCGGGTAGAAGAACAGATTGGCCAGGCCGACGCCGTAAATGGTCGACACGAACGCAATCGCAATGCCGGAACCCAGCTTGCTCGGATCGGTCAGGTTTTCCATCACGTGAATCAGGCCCAGCACCGCGCCCAGGATGCCGATGGTCGGCGAATAGCCGGCCGCCGATTCCCAGATGCGCACCGCCTGGCGCTCGGCCGTTTCATAGGCGGTGATTTCGGTGTCCAGCAGCTGGCGCAGTTTCTCCGGCGCGATGCCGTCGACGATCAGGCGCAAGCCCTTGGTATTGAATTGATCCTTGGACGCCAGCATGTAGCGCTCCAGCGACAGCAGGCCGTCGCGGCGCGCTGCCAGGTTCCAGGCGTTGATGTCGCGCGCCAGCGCGGCGCGGGTGTCCTTGGGCGGCGCAAACACCAGCCGCAGCATGCGCACGCCGCGCACAAAGGTCTTGAAACGGGTCTGCAACAGCACTGCGCCAAACGTGCCGACCACGACGATCGCAAACGCAGCGGGTTGCAACAAGGAAGTGAGCTTACCACCCTCCATGGTCTGGCCGGCAATGATGCCGGCCAGCGCCAGCAGCACGCCGGCTACGCTGGCCCAGTCCAAGACCGCTCCCGGAGTGAGGCGCGCAGACGCGCCACGGCCTGCGTATGCAATTGCGATACGCGCGATTCGGATACGCCCATCACGGCGCCAATTTCTTTCAAGTTGAGCTCCTCTTCGTAGTACAAGCCCATCAGCATCTTCTCGCGCTCCGGCAGCATATCGATGGCATCGATCACGGCCTGGCGGAAGTCGCCGTCCAGCAGGGAACGCAGCGGATCGGCGTCGTCATCGGCGGCATAGCGGTCGAGAAAGCTGTCGTTGCCGTCGTCGTCATGGAAATCTTCGTAATACACCAGCTGGTGGCCGCCGCCGTCGCCCAGCATTTCCTGGTAATCGGCCAGCGACAGCTTGAGCGACTTGGCGACTTCCGATTCGCTAGGCGGCCGGCCCAGGCGCTGCTGCAGCGTCGACATGGCGGCTTCGACCTTGCGCATATTCTGCCGCAGCGAGCGCGGCAGCCAGTCGCTGCTGCGCAGCTCGTCCAGCATGGCGCCGCGGATGCGCAGCACCGCATAGGTTTCGAATTGCGCACCGTGGGTTTCTTCGTAACGGCTGATGGCGTCCAACAGGCCGATCATTCCGGCTTGTACCAGATCGTCGACTTCGACGCTGGGCG
This sequence comes from Duganella levis, assembly GCF_009857605.1. Taxonomy (GTDB): domain Bacteria; phylum Pseudomonadota; class Gammaproteobacteria; order Burkholderiales; family Burkholderiaceae_D; genus Rugamonas; species Rugamonas levis. Next base: position 30,384 of record NZ_WWCT01000004.1, read on the forward strand.
GCAGTTTCGCCTTCATGTGGTGGGCCAAGCGTTTCACCAACGGCATATGCTCCGTCAGTAAAGTATCCTTGTCCGCTTTCCCTTTTACCGTATACATTCGAATATTTATTATATTAATCAAGCGCGCAGTTGGTGATCCCCCCCCAGCGCGAAGCGGCCCGCCAATTGGCGAAACGCGACAGAGGCCCCTGCCAGCGGAAATGCATCGACCACCGCGCGCCCCAAGCGCGCCGCACGTTGCAGGTACTCATCCGCCGGTACCGATCCCATCGACACCAGGTTGACGGCCAGGTAACGGCTTGCCGCCTGTGCCATATTATCGTAAACCAACCGCGCTTCGTCTTCAGAGGCACCGGTGACCAGAATGCCGAACGGCCGACGGCCCAGTTCCTGGTTCAGGCGCTTAATCATACTGTACGCAGCCTTGATCGAGGTAGCGCTATTCGAGACCTGCACCACAATCTCCGAACTGGCCATGATCGGCACCGGGAAGGCTTCGCCGTCGAATTCGCCGTCAACCAGCACCATGCCGGTCTGTTTGGCCAGCACATCGAAGGCCTTGGCCAGGCGACGGGTCTCGTCCGGACCGCCGCGCACCGCGCCGCGCGTCATGGACGCCACCGAAAAACCTTGCGGCACCGCGTGGATCACCTGGTTCAGTGCACATTCCTGGCGCGCCACGTTGAGCAGGCTGTCGCCGCCGTCGACACCGAGGCGCGAAGCGACGCCGTGGGCGCTGGCGCAGGCGTCGACGATCAGCACGTCATTGCCGGCCCGGGCCAGCGAGGCGCCCAGGTTGACCAGCATGGCGCCCTTGTCGTCTTGCGGCGCCGCCGACAGGAAGGTGACGATGCGGGGCTGGGCCCCGGCCAGCATGCGGCGCAGGCCCTCCGCCTGGTCGAAATTAAAATTAGCCAAGTTGCACCTCGCGCATGCTGCGGTTGTCTTGCGTTGCGTTGCTCATCAGCAGAGGCAGCTCCGCATCCTGGTATTGGGTGTTGACGATGTCGCGCTTGAGCTTGAAGGCGCGGTCGATCAGGTAGGCCGGATCGGCCAGATGCAGGTCTTCCGGCACGCGCTGGCCGTTCGACACGTAGAACAGGTTCAGCTTGTGGCGGATCACCACGTCCAGCGCATTGCCGATTGCAGCCGCTTCGTCCAGCTTGGTCATGATGCAGCCGGCCAGGCCGCTGCCCTGGTAGGCGCGCACCACTTCGCTCAGGGTTTCCTGGGTGGCGGTGGCGTTCAGGCACAGCAGGCGCTTGACGTTGGTGTCGGCGCCTTGCAGCATCGACACCTGCTCGGTGACCATTTGGTCGCGCTGGCTGACGCCGACGGTGTCGATCAGCACGGTATGCTTGTTCTTCAGTTCTTTCAGGGCGATGCGCAGGTCAGCCTCGTCCTTGACCGAGTGCACCATCACGCCGAGGATCTTGCCGTAGATGCGCAGCTGTTCATGCGCGCCGATCCGGTAGGCGTCGGTGGTGATCAGGGCCAGCTTGTCCGGGCCGTGGCGCATGACGCAGCGCGCGGCCAGCTTGGCGGTGCTGGTGGTCTTGCCGACGCCGGTCGGACCGACCAGCGCGAACACGCCGCCCTGCTCGATCAGCGCGTCTTCGTTGGCCATGGTTTGCAGATTGCGCGTGAGGACGGTTTTAATCCAGCGCAGGCTGTCGGCGGCGTCGCGGCCGGCCGGCAGTTTTTCGATCAGGTAGCGCGCCAGGCTGGCCGAGAAACCGGCCGCCAGCATTTCGCGCAGCACGGCGGTCTTCTGCGGTTCGCGCGCTTGCGTCGCGCCCCACGACAGTTCGGCCAGCTGGGTTTCCATCATGCCGCGCATGGCGCGGATTTCGCTCATCATGCCGCTCATCTCGACGGCGGCCGATTCCTTGGCGCTGGCGACGGCGGCGGTGACCAGAGCGGCGATCTGGTGAGCGTCGATGGCTGATGCGGCTTTCGGCTGCGGCGCTGGCGCCGGGGTCGGTGCCGGCGCAGGGGCGGCAGCGGCGACCTTGGTGGCCAGCGACGAATGCGAGGCCACCACGCGGCGTTGCGGCTGCACCGGCAGGCTGGCTGGGCGGGTGCTGGCGACCGGCGGCGACATATGCGGCAAGTCATCTTCGAAGCGCGGCTCGACACGGCCGGCGGCGATCACCGGGGCGTCCAGATCCAGCGACGGTGCGGGTTCCGCCATCGGCGAATGCGGCGCCGGCATGGCCAGCGAGGCGGCGTCGTCGTTTGCCAGGGCGAGGATTTCGACGATGCCGTCGGATTGACGGTTGGACAGGATCACGGCGTCAGGGCCGAGGGATTCGCGGACTTTGCGCAGCGCTTCGCGGGAAGTCGGTGCGGTAAATTTTTTAACGTTCATGACCGTCTCTCAAGGGAACCAGGTTGAGCCACGCGCCTTTAAAGCAAGACGCCTTGACTCCAATGCTTCCATTATTGACGATGCACTCCGGAAACGATCTGATGAACAGGGGCACAAATGGCCCGTATTTCAGTCGCGGAAAACCTGGTCGAGCGAATCGGCGTCAACGAAGTTCAGCACCCATTTGGACAGTTGTTCGACATCGGCGTTACTCAGGCGCACCGCCACGTCAGGATCGAGCGGGCCGAAGCGCTTGCCCAACAGCGCCGCCAGCATCTCCGCTCCGCCTTCCTGACGGCCTTCCTGAAGACCTTCCTGACGGCCTACCTGTCGCCCTTCCTGAAGACCTACCTGTCGCCCTTCCTGACGGCCTTCGTGTAGCCCAATCTGTCGACCCTCCTGTAGTCCCTTCTGTCGCCCCTCCTCCAATCCTTTCTGCAATCCCTCCTGCAGGCCTTTGTTCATACCAATCTCCATCCCTATACGCTCATATGAGGTGACATAAGGCATAGCTGCTCTCCTTTCCAATTCCAGGATTCCATACCTGAGCCGCTTATCAAGCGACTTGGGCAAACGCATCAGCCAGTCGATCGCGCGGTGCAGATTAATGATACGCCGCTTGTCCCAGTTACGTTGATACAGTAACTTGGCCAACCGCCACTTGGCGCGGCGGCGTTGATAAGGGTTGTGTTTGGTCTGCTGCGTCAGCAGGTGCGCCGCAGTCACCAGGGCGAAGGGATTGGCATCCGCTAATAACGCATCCATGCAGCCGGCATAGTCCTGCAACTTGGCCACTGGAAAATTCAAGCGTAACTCGCAGCCCAATAGCGAATAAGCGAACGACTCAGGCTTCCAGCGTCGCCCCGTATCCGCCAACACCGCCAAGCTGGCGACAGGCCTGCGATAGCGGTCATACACGCGGTAGTGATACGTGAAGATGCGTTCGGCAAAGCCGGCGTCGCGCCAGCCTTGCACTTCCAGGTGCACCAGCACCCACTGTTCGCCGCCCTGATGCAAATACACACGCACCAGCTTATCCAGCAGTCGCTTGCCGATCTCGGCATCGCGCGACAATACGGACAATTCCTGATCGAGAAAATCATGCGGCCGCGACCAGTCGATCGCCGCGTGTGCGGAGGGGAAATAGAAGGCCATGAATTCGGGAAAATGATCGGTGATCACTTCCTTCCACGGCGTGTCGTAATCGTCATCCATGCAGGCAGTCTAGTCCGCCTGCATGGACGCGATACGAACTGGATCAAGCCGGCTGCTGGCCCACCAGCGCGGTCACGCGGATGGTTTTGCTTTCCGGGATCTCGGCATGCGACAGCACTTTCAGCTGCGGCAGCGAACGGCGCAGGAAGCGTGACAGCAAGGCCCGCAATGGTCCCGGCACCAGCAGCACCGGCGTCAAGCCCAGCGCCTCCTGCTGCTGCGTGGCCGCCGCCGCCTGCTGCGCAATCGTATCGGCCAGCCCCGGCTCGATGCCGGCGCCATCCGGACCGCTGGCCGCCAGCGCCTGCATCAGCAAGCGTTCCAGACGATTATCCAGCGTCATCACCGACAACTCGCCGGCGCCAGGGAACAGCTGCTGCACGATCGCCCGGCCCAGCGCGATGCGCACCAGCGCCGTCAGGTCGCCGGCATCCTGAGTATGCGCGCCATGCTCGGCCAGCGTCTCGATGATGGTGCGCATATCGCGGATATGCACGCCTTCCGTCAGCAGATTCTGCAGCACCTTCTGCAAGGTCGAGATCGACACCATCTTCGGCACCAGGTCCTCCACCAGCTTCGGCGATTCCTTGGCCAGGTGGTCCAGCAGCGCCTGCACTTCCGACCGGCCCAGCAGTTCCGACGCATGGGTGGTAATCAGGTGATTCAAATGCGTCGCCACCACCGTGCCGGCATCCACCACGGTATAGCCCATGCCTTGCGCCTGGTCACGTAGGCTGGCGTCGATCCACACCGCCGGCAGGCCGAAGGCCGGATCGGTGGTCACCATGCCTTGCAAGGTGCCGCTCGCCATTCCAGGATTAATCGCCAGGAACTGGCCGTTGAAGGCTTCGCCCGCGCCCACTTCCACGCCCTTCAGCGCGATACGATAGGCCGACGGCTTGAGCTCGAGGTTATCGCGGATATGCACCGGCGGCGCCAGGAAACCAACCTCCTGCGCGAATTTCTTGCGAATGCCCTTGATGCGCTTGAGCAGCTCGCCGCCCTGGGTCTTGTCCACCAGCGGAATCAGGCGGTAGCCCACTTCCAGCCCCAGCGTATCGACCGGCATGATGTCCTGCCAGGTCGCCTCTTCCTGCTCCGACGTGGCCGCCGCAGCCGGCGCCGCCGCCTCCGCCGCTGCCGTCTCGGCCGCGACTTTCTGCACTTTTTTCTTCGACATCAGATAAGCCGAGCCGGCCAGCGTGCTTGCCAGCATGATGAACACCAGATTCGGCATGCCGGGAATCAGGCCCATGCCGCCGATGATGCCAGCCGTGATGTACAGCACTTCCGGCTTGGCGAACAGCTCGCCCACCAGCTGCGTGCCGATGTCCTTGTCGCTGGCCACGCGCGACACCACGATACCGGCCGCCACCGAAATAATCAGCGAGGGAATCTGCGCCACCAGGCCGTCACCGATGGCCAGCAGCGTGTAGTTTTTCAACGCGTCGGCAAACGCCATGTCGTGCTGGATCAGACCGACCAGCAGGCCGCCGATCACGTTGATCACCGTTACCATAATGCCGGCCACGGCGTCGCCGCGAACGTACTTCGAGGCACCGTCCATGGCGCCGTAGAATTCGGCTTCCATCGACACTTCGCTGCGGCGCTTCTTGGCCTCCGCCTCACCGATCAGGCCGGCATTGAGGTCGGCGTCAATCGCCATCTGTTTACCTGGCATCGCATCCAGGGCGAAGCGCGCGCCCACCTCGGCGATACGGCCCGCACCCTTGGTCACCACCACAAAGTTGATGATGGTCAGGATGATGAACACCACGATACCGACCGTGTAGTTACCGCCGATCAGGAAGTGGCCGAAGGCCTCGATCACCTTACCGGCCGCATCGGCGCCGGTGTGGCCTTCGGTCAGCACCACGCGGGTCGACCCCACGTTCAGCGACAGGCGCAGCATGGTCGACACCAGCAGGATGGTCGGGAACGACATGAAGTCCAGCGGCTTCACCGTGTACAGCGAAGTCAGCAGCACAATCACCGACAGCGCGATATTAAAGCTGAAGAAAATATCCAGCACAAACGCCGGCAATGGCAGGATCATCATCGCCAGCAGCATGATGATCAGGATCGGCGCCGCCAGGCTGGACTTGTTCGGCGAGGACGCCAGGCCTTGCAGCCATGGTGGTAATTTCACGTTGCTGAGGGCGTTCATGCGGATGCTCCGTTATTCAAATCTGGGTTCTTGCCATGCTTCGGGATAAAAGCGGGATTCAGCGGGTCCATGGTGGCCGGCACGTCGAGCTGTTTCGGCTCTTCCGGACGGTTGCCACCGCCACGGCTGAACACGCGCAGCTGGAACACATACGCCAGCACTTCGGCCACGGCCGCGTACAGCTGCTCCGGAATCTCGTCGCCGATTTCGGTGTGCTTGTGCAGCGCCCGCGCCAGTGCCGGCGCTTCCAGGATCGCCACCTTGTTTTCCTTGCCGATTTCGCGGATCTTGGCGGCCACTTCGTCAATACCCTTGGCCACCACTTTCGGCGCGCCGCGCATGCCGTCGTTGTATTTCAGCGCCACCGCATAGTGGGTCGGGTTGGTGACGATCACGTCGGCGGTCGGCACGTCGGCCATCATGCGGCGCTTGGCCATCTCGCGTTGCAGCTGGCGGATCTTGCCCTTGATCTGCGGATTGCCGTCGGATTCCTTGGATTCCTGGATCAGCTCCTGGCGCGTCATCTTCAGCTTGTCGGCGTAGTGCCACATCTGGTACGGGCCGTCGATGGCGGCGATCAGGCCCAGCGCGCCGACGATGAACATAAAGCTGGAGGCCAGCATGTTCAGCGTGTGGCCGATGCCCAGCTTGAGCGGCTCGACCGACAGGCCGATCACCGCATCCTTGTACTTCATCACCACCAGATAGGTGACGAAACCGACCACCACCGTCTTCAGGATGGCCTTGAACAGCTCGACCAGCGCGTTCTTCGAGAACATATTGGTGATGCCGCTGATCGGATTGAGCTTGCCGAAATTCGGCGTGAAGACTTTGCTGCTGAACAGCCAGCCGCCCACCAGCAGCGGCGAGGCCAGCGCCACCACCATCACCGCCACGCCCAGCGGCAGGCAGGCGATCAGCACCTGCACCACGTCCACCAGAATGCGGTGGAACAGCACGTCGCTGTCGAAGATCTGCTCCTGGGTCAGCTTGAGGCCGGACACCAGCACCGTCTCCAGCTGCCGGATCAGGCCGTCGCCGGTCATCCACAGGCCGGCGCCGGCCGACATCAGCACGGTAAACGTCGCCACTTCCCGCGAACGGGGAACGTCGCCTTCTTCGCGCGCCTGCTCGAGGCGCTTCGCTGACGCGGGTTCGGTCTTTTCGGCGTCGCTGTCTTCTGCCATGGGTTCTGCCTGCTGCGTGGGTTAATTGTCGACAGTGCCATTATCGATGGCGGCAGGCGCGCGGCATCGGTGGAATACGGCGGGTTTTCACCGCCTACTCCACAATTCCATACGGAAACTCAGGCTGGTTAAGCGGTTTGCTTGACGGTTTGCTGGATGGCGCCGAACACGGATTTGCCGTCGTCCAGCATTTCGATGCGGATAGTGTCGCCAAACGCCATGAACGGCGTGACCGGCTCGCCGCCGGCGATCATCTCCAGGCAGCGCTGCTCGGCGATGCAGGAATAGCCGCGCTTGGCGTCCTTGTTGGACACCGTGCCCGAGCCGATGATGGAGCCGGCCCGCACATTGCGCGACTTGGCCAGATGGGCAATCAGTTGCGGGAAATTGAACACCATATCGACGCCGGCATGCGGCTTGCCGACCAGTTTATCGTTCCAGGTCGACAACAGCGGCAGATGCACCTTGCCGTTTTTCCAGGCGTCGCCCAGCTCGTCCGGGGTCACCGCCACCGGCGAAAAACTGGTGGCCGGTTTGGATTGTACGAAGCCGAAGCCCTTGGCCAGCTCTTCCGGAATCAGGTTGCGCAGCGATACATCATTGGCAAGCATCAGCAGGCGAATCCGCTGGTGGGCTTGGTCAGGCGTCGAGCCCATGGCCACATCGTCGGTGATCACGCAGACTTCTGCTTCAAAATCGATGCCCCACTGCTCATGCGCCAGCACGATGTCGTCGGTCGGGCCGAGCAGATCGTCGCTGCCGCCCTGATACATCAGCGGCTCTTCCCAGAACGAAGCCGGCAGTTCGGCGCCGCGCGCCTTGCGCACCAGTTCGACATGATTGACGTAGGCCGAACCATTGGCCCACTGGAATGCGCGCGGCAGCGGCGCCATGCAGTTTTGCGGCTCGAAATCGAAGCTGCGACGACCACCACCACGGTTCAGTTCATGGTAGATGGCGTCGAGTTGCGGGGAGATGAAGGTCCAATCATCCAATGCCCGTTGCAGCGTGCGGGCGACGCCGTCGGCCAGCTGGGCGGTTTTCAGGTCGCGCGAGACCACCATCAACTGGCCGTCGCGGGTGCCGTCCTTCAGCGTCGCCAGTTTCATGCTGGTGTCAGCAAAGCCAGTTGTTCAGGCGTCAGATAGCACCAGTCGCCCTCCTCGATGCCCAGCGACGCCAGCTCCAGGCCGCCGATGGCGGAGCGGTGCAGCGCCGAGCAATGGTTGCCGGCGGCGGCCAGCATGCGCTTGACCTGATGGTATTTGCCCTGCTCCAGCACGATTTCCAGCTGGAATTCGCCACGCTTGATGCAGGTCTGCGCCGCCAGCGGCGCCGGCTCGTCGTGCAACTGCACGCCGGCCAGCAGTTGGGCGATCAGTTCATCGGTGACCGGCTCCGCCGTGGTGGCCTGGTAAATCTTTGGCACATGACGCTTCGGCGACGATTGTGCGTGGATAAACGCGCCATCGTCGGACATCAGCAGCATGCCGGTGGTGTCGTGGTCGAGCCGGCCGACCGGCTGCACATCGCGCCAGGTCAGTTCTTCCGGCAGCAGGGTCAGCACGCCCGGATGGTGGCTGGGCTTGCGCGAACATTCGTAGTTCTGCGGCTTGAACAGCGCGATATAGACGTGTTCGCGGTACACCACGTCTTCGTCGAACAGGTTGAAAACCAAACCGTCGGTGTCGATGGTCTCTTTGTAGTTGTCGTGCACCACGCCGTTGATGGTGACTTCGCCGTCCTCAATCAGGGAGCGGCAGTATTTGCGGGTGCCATAGCCCTGCGATTGCAGGATGCGGTCCAAGGATAATTTGCTCATGGCCGGGATTTTACAGGAGTCTGGATCATTGATGCATATCAAGCCCTGCTCGGATTCTATTGATAGACTGAAACTGCATTAGGAATTCCCCTACTGCGCTTCGGAATCTCAGCAGGACATCATATGACTTTTCCCGCCAACCCAGCGGCGCAAGCCCAGGCAGCCAAACACCGGGCCGCGCTGCTGCTGGAACGCTGCCGCCATGAGCAGCCACTGCCTGCACCGACCGCCACCGCGCAAGCGCTGTGGCACCGCTATCAGCAAACCCTGTTCCTGGCCTGGCTGGATGCCGGCGGCTTTGCACAAAGCGAGCCGCCAATAGAAAACAGCGGCATTGCGCCGCTGTTTTCAGCCCCACAAGGGGACTCGGAAGAGGAATCGAAATTCTCTCTGAGCCGCATCGACGATGCGGTGGAGTAGTTCCATCATTCAGTCTGAATCAAGAACGTGCTGACAACAAGCTAAACTGTTTATATCGGCCCCCCTTGGAAAGAACTACAACACCACTATAGTTCACCACCCCGGATATGCAAGTGAAAAAGAGACCGTATTGATAATGTTAATCGCCGCGCCAGTCGTCCTATGACGAAGACTAATGCAGGCTCGGCCGTACAGTATCGACCGCCGACTTCATCGCGCCCGCGCCCATGGCCGCGCCGAATTTCTTCAGCACGCGCTCAGGCAACCCTTCGTGCTGCGTGTAGTCGACGATGTCTTCGGCCTTGATGACATCGCGCGCCACCGTATCGACAGTGCCGTAAGCGTCGGCCAGGCCCATGTCGATCGACTTGGCGCCGGTCCAGAACAGGCCGGAGAACATGTCCGGCGTTTCCTTCAGGCGCTTGCCGCGGCCGTTGCGCACCACCTGGATGAACTGTTCGTGGATTTCATTCAGCATCACTTGCGCGTGCTGCTTGTGCTTCTCGGTCAGCGGGCTGAACGGGTCCATGAAACCTTTGTTTTCGCCGGCGGTCAGCAGGCGGCGTTCGACGCCCAGCTTTTCCATCGCGCCCGTGAAGCCGAAGCCGTCCATCAGCACGCCGATCGAGCCGATGATGCTGGCCTTGTTGACGTAGATGCGGTCGGCGCCGGCGGCGATGTAGTAGCAGCCGGACGCGCAGATCTCGTCCACCACCACGTACAGCGGCTTGGCCGGATAGCCTTTGCGCAGGCGCACCATCTCGTCGACGATCATGCCGGCTTGCACCGGGCTGCCGCCGGGGCTATTAATGTGCAGCACCACCGCCACCGAGCCGGTGTCCGAGAATGCCTTGTTCAGCGCCGGAATCACCACCGCCGCCGAACCGCTGCCTTCGGATTCGATGGCGCCCTCGACTTCGATCAGCGCCGTGTGGCGGCCCAGCGTTTCACTGTCCGAGCCGGTCCAGCTGAAGTCGAAATAGGCGCTGAGCGCAAACACGATCACCAGCAAGGTCACGGCCTTGAAGAAAATGCCCCAGCGGCGCGCAGCTTTCTGTTCCTTCAGCGTGGCGAACACCAGCTTCTCCAGCACCTCTCGCTCCCAGTTGGAAGCGCTGACGGCTGGCTTGGCCGGCTGCGGAGCAGGCGTCGGCGTCGGGGTGCTGCTCGGATCGATGTTGTCGCTCATGGATTGCTTGTCTTGGTTAATCAGGCGCGCACAGGGCGCACATATTCATCCGGCTGCCAGTAAATCTGCTGGTCGTGCTCGACCACGGCGATCGGCCGCAGCCGCCCACCACGGCACGGCCCGCCGGCGCACTGCCCGGTTTCCGGCACATACACCGCGCCGTGGGTCGAACACATGAGGTACAGCTTGCTGGATTCAAAAAACTCGCCTTCCGCCCAATCCAGTTCGATCGGCACGTGGGCGCAGCGGTTCAGGTAGGCGTAGGCGGTGCCGCCGTGACGCACCACGAAGCCGGTGGCGTCTTCGCCGCCGGCCGTCAGCGGAAAGCGCACGCCCTTGCCGCCATTCTCGATGGCGTCCGAGGCGCAGATCAGGATTTCATCCACGGTGTCACTCATCTAAGCATTCTCGCTCAGCCAGCCATGCAGCTCGGCCACCGTCTTGGCCGAGAACATCGGCTTGCAGGCGGTCAATTGCTCGACCGGATGCGCGCCGTACTCGACCGCCACACCGGCCGCGCCGGCGTTATTCGCCATCAGCAAATCGTGCGAAGTATCGCCGATCATCACGGTACGGCGCATATCCTGGCCCAACTCGCGCGTCAATTCCTGCAACATGGCCGGGTGCGGCTTGGAGAAGGTTTCATCGGCGCAGCGCGTGGCGTCGAACAGCGACAGCACCTTGACGTCGTTCATGGCGCGGTTCAGGCCGACCCGGCTCTTGCCGGTGGCCACGGCCAGGAAATAGCCGTGGTGCGACAAATCCTCCAGCATGTCGTGCACGCCGGGGAACAGACTGATTTCGTGGTCGCGCGACAAAAAATGGTAACGATAGCGCTCCACCATGCGCGGGTAGTAGGTCGGATCGATGTCCGGCAATACCGCCTGCATGGCTTCGTGCAGGCCGAGGCCGATCACGTGCGCCGCCATTTCGTCGCGCGGCACCGGCAGCGCCAGGTCGCGCGCCGCCGCCTGGATGCATTTCACGATGGTGGAGGTGGAATCCATCAAGGTGCCATCCCAATCGAAGACGATCAGATCAAATTGCTTTCTTGCCATTGTGTTTGCGATTAATTAAGAGGTTTGCCCAAGCTTACCAAGAATCGCTCACATTCGGCGGCCAATGGCGCATTGAGCGTCATGTTTTTGCCAGATTCGGGATGGGTAAACGTAATTTGATGCGCATGCAGGAACATGCGCTTCAGCGCGCCGCGCTTGTCCGTGGCTTTCAGCAAAGCCTTGTTCAGCGCGAAATCGCCGTATTTGTCGTCACCTAGGATAGGAAACTCCGACGATGACAGATGAACGCGAATCTGGTGGGTGCGGCCGGTTTTCAGTTCGGCTTCCAGCAAGGCAAAACCCTCGAATTTCTTCAGTAGCGAAAAAATCGTGTGGGACGCCATGCCGCCCTCGTGCGACACCGTGACCCGGCGTTCGCCGTCCGCCGTCGTATATTTATGCAGAGGCAACTTGATGTGCTGGCGGGCGTTTTTCCAGTCGCCGGCCACCATGGTCAGGTAGCGCTTGTCGGTCAGGCCGTCGCGCATTTGCTCGTGCAGGTTGGTCAGCGCCGAGCGTTTCTTTGCAAGCAACAACAGGCCCGAAGTTTCACGGTCCAGGCGGTGTACCAGTTCCAGGAACTTGGCGTCCGGCCGCGAGGCGCGCAACTGCTCGATGACGCCGAACGACACGCCGGAACCGCCGTGCACGGCCACGCCGGCCGGCTTGTCGATCACCAGCAGGTGGCTGTCCTCGAAAATAATATCGAATTCGGCTGCCGGCACGTGGTTGTCCGGCTTCTCTGCCAAACGGATGGGGGGGATCCGTACCACATCCCCTTGTACCAGACGGTACAGTTGGTCGATACGACCCTTGTTAACGCGTACTTCGCCCGAGCGCAGGATACGATAGACGTGACTTTTCGGCACGCCTTTGCAGATACGCAACAGGTAGTTATCGATCCGTTGACCGGCTTCTTCTTCAGTGATGGTGACGAATTGGGCTTGCAGCGGGGCGGACGTTGAAGCGGGAACAACATCTTTTTGCATCTTCATTTGCTCTGTCTTCCCAGAAATCTCTCTAAGTCCTTCATTTTGAATATATAATTGTTTCGCTGCGGTTCAAACTGCGGCAAGTGTAAGAATAAAAGCACATTTTACACAGGGGCGTCTCCACTGGCCTCGCCAAATTGCAAATTCAGAGGAAAAAATGTATACGCACCATCCCTGCAGGAATCAAGGTTGCACCGTCGTTGTAATCGGAGGGCGACAGGGGTGCTGAAGAAGATTGATTGGTTAGTAAGGATAAAAGTCCGGTCAGCCAGCTCACGCGGGCTGGCCGGTTTGATGAGTAGTTGATAACGCTTGCCGTTTTCGCCAGACCCCATGCTTTACTGCAAGCTCGACGGAAGGCTGGAAACCAGCCTGGTTACCGAAGTTGCACTATTTGTAGTAGTAAGCATGGTCGAGATCTGGTCATTTAGACGCTGCTCTCCGTCTGTTCTTTTCTGCCGTCCGTTGGGGCCGCATGGAGAACTACAGATGAAGCGAGCACTCGGCATGTCGATCAACCTCATGCGCCCAGTTGCGGCCGTTTCGTGCAGCCGCACAGGATGGGCATAACCCACCGCAATCACTCCAATTCTCGCGTATATCCCTGTAGCTTGCTGGACCGGACTAAGAAACCGGACAGCATAGATGGCCCAAGGGTCGCGGAGTTAATAAAAATGAAACGCATGTTATTTAACGCTACGCAGCAAGAAGAGCTGCGCGTAGCGATTGTCGACGGTCAGAAACTGATCGATATCGACATCGAAACCGCCGGACGCGAACAGCGCAAGTCCAATATCTACAAAGGCGTGATCACCCGTATCGAACCGTCGCTGGAAGCTTGCTTCGTCAGCTATGGCGAAGACCGCCACGGTTTCCTGCCATTCAAGGAAGTCGCCCGCACCTACTTCAAGGAAGGCGTCGATGTCCGCAACGCCTCGATCAAGGATGCCCTGCGCGAAGGCCAGGAAATCATGGTCCAGGTCGAAAAAGAAGAACGCGGCAACAAGGGCGCCGCCCTAACCTCGTTCGTCTCGCTGGCCGGCCGTTACTTGGTGCTGATGCCGAACAACCCGCGCGGTGGTGGTGTATCCCGCCGTGTCGAAGGTGAAGAGCGTCAGGAACTGCGCGAAACCATGGACAAGCTGGACCTGCCGCCAGGCATGTCGGTGATTGCCCGCACCGCCGGCATCGGCCGCAACGTCGATGAACTGCAGTGGGACTTGAACTACCTGATGCAACTGTGGCGTGCGATCGAAGGCGCCGGCAAATCGGCCTCGGGCGCGTTCCTGATCTACCAGGAATCGTCGCTGGTGATCCGCGCGATCCGCGACTACTTCCAGCCGGACATCGGCGAGATCCTGATCGACACCGACGAGATCTACGAACAAGCCCATCAGTTCATGAGCCACGTGATGCCCGACATGGTGCACCGTGTAAAACGCTACAGCGACGACGTGCCGCTGTTCTCGCGTTTCCAGATTGAACACCAGATCGAAACCGCCTACAGCCGCACCGTGCCGCTGCCATCGGGCGGCGCCATCGTCATCGACCACACCGAAGCGCTGGTCTCGGTCGACGTCAACTCGGCCCGCGCCACCCGCGGTTCCGACATCGAAACCACCGCCTTCCACACCAACTGCGAAGCGGCTGAAGAAGTAGCCCGTCAGCTGCGCCTGCGCGACTTGGGCGGCCTGATCGTGATCGACTTCATCGACATGGAAGTGGCCAAGAACCAGCGCGAAGTGGAACAGCGCCTGAAAGACGCGCTGCACCACGACCGCGCCCGCGTCCAGATGGGCAAGATTTCCCGCTTCGGCCTGATGGAACTGTCGCGCCAGCGCCTGCGTCCGTCGCTGTCGGAAGGTTCGCACGTTGCCTGCCCACGCTGCTCGGGCACCGGCCACATCCGCGATACCGAATCGTCGGCGCTGCAAGTCCTGCGCATCATCCAGGAAGAAGCGATGAAGGAAAACTCGGCCACCATCCACGTGCAAGTGCCAGTGGACGTCGCCGCTTTCCTGCTGAACGAAAAACGCAGCGAAGTGCTGAAGATCGAGACGCGTCACCGCATCAACGTCATCCTGGTGCCGAACAAGCACCTGGAAACCCCGCACTACAAACTGGAACGCATCAAGCACGACGATCCGCGCCTGGAAGACAGTGCCGCCAGCTACTCGCTGGCCGAGACCGCCGAAACCGACATGGCCTACAGCAAGCGCCAGAAGGAAGAAGCCAAGCCGCGTCAGGAAGCCATGGTCAAGACCATCACCCCTGATCAGCCGGCACCGCTGGTCGAGCGCAAGCCGACCGAAACCGTGATCAAGCCAGCACCGGCCCCAGCGCCGACGCCAGCCCCGCAAGGTTTCTTTGCCAAGCTGATCAGCTTCTTCACCGGCGCGCCAGCCGCTCCGACCCTGCCGCAGCAACCGACCATCGTCGTCAAGGCGCCAGCCGGCGCCGACCGTGGCGACCGCAACGCCCGTGGCCCACGCGGCCGCAACCGCAACGGCAAAACCGGCCGTCCTGAGCGTGAAGAGAAAGAACCAGGCGCAGCCCGCGCCGGCGCCGGCCAGGAAGAAGGCAAGGCAGCCGACGCGAACGGCCGTCCGCCACGTCAGCCACGTCCACCACGCGAACCGCGTGAAGGCCGCGAGCCACGCGAAGCCGGCGCCGAAGGCCAGGGCCGCGAACGCGCCGAGCGTGCAGAACGTCCGGAACGGGCAGAACGTCCTGAGCGCGCCGAGCGTGCGGAACGTGGCGAGCGTCCACCACGCCAGCCACGCGAACCGCGCGGCGACAAGGCGCCAGTAGAAGCCAAAGTGGAAGAACTGGCACTGAACGCCGGTGTTCCAGCGACCGGTCCAGTGGCCGACGCCGCCGCCAGCATCCTGAAAACCGCGCCGAACGCCGGTCCGGAAGGCGATGAAAACGACGTCGCAGGCGAAGGCGATGAGCCACGCCGTCGTCGTCGTCGTGGCGGCCGTAACCGTAACCGTCGTGAGCGCGAAGGCGCTGAAGGCGTGGATGGCGTAGAAGGTCAGGAAGGCGAAGCGGGCGAACAGGCGGAACTGAGCTTCACGCCAGTCGCCGAAACCGCCGCTGTGGCCGTCACCGCTGTCGCCGTGACGGAAGTCGTCACCGAGGCTGTGGTTGTTGCCGCTCCGGTGGTTGAAGCTGCCCCAGTTGTTGACGCTGCCCCAGTCGTGGAAGCTGCACCTGCCGCGCCAGTAGCAGAAGCCGCTCCGGTAGTGGTCGAGGCGCCAGCCCCGGCACCAGTCGAAGCCGCGCCAGTCGCCGTTGTGGCGGAAGCAATTGTTCCGCCAGCACCGGTAGTTGAAGTGGCAGCCGAAACCATCGCCGCACCGGCCGTGGTAGAAGAAGCCGCGCCAGTCGCCGTCGCCGCGCCAGTGGTGGAAGCCGCACCGGCCCCAGCGCCTGTAGCAGAAGCGCCAGTCGCCGCACCAGTGGTGGTCGAAGCAACGCCAGTAGCAGTAGAAGTTGCACCGGTGGTTGCAGAACCAGTGGCCGCACCAGCGCCAGCACCGGTAGTTGCCGCGCCTGCTCCTGCTCCAGCACCAGCCCCTGCGCCAGCCCCATCGGCGACAATCGACCTGCAAGCAGTGCTCGGCTCCGCCGGCCTGACGCTGGCAGCCACCGATCCGGCCAAACTGCGTGCCGCACAGGAAGCTGCTGCGCAAGTCGCGCCGCCGGTCCGCGTGCCGCGTGAACGCAAGCCAGTACAGCAGCAAGTTGACGAGCCATTGATCCAGGTCGATACTCGCCGCTAATCTGCTCCGGTAAAGAAAAAAAGGGAAGCTTTGGCTTCCCTTTTTTCTTGGCAACCTGCTTCTCACCTCTGGGTAGTACGTCAACTGGCCGCTCGTGGTATCGTACCCGGTTGGTACGTACGAGGGTGCGCGCCGTTTTTCAAAAACAGCAAGATTGCATGACCCATGGCAGAAAAAATCATCATGATGACCGAGCAGCGCGGCGATACGCCGGTCATCCCCACCACGCTGGAAGCGCCTACCGGTCTGCTGAGCGACCGCCTGGCGCGGCCGCTGCATGACCTGCGCATCTCGGTCACCGACCGCTGCAACTTCCGCTGCGTGTACTGCATGCCGAAGGCGGTGTTCGACAATAACTACCAATACCTGCCGCATACCTCGCTGCTGTCGTTTGAAGAGATCACCCGCATCGCGCGCCTGTTCGTCGCACACGGCGTGGAAAAGCTGCGCCTGACCGGCGGCGAGCCACTGCTGCGCAAGAACGTCGAACGCCTGATCGGCATGCTGGCCGAACTGAAAACCGTCAGCGGCAAGCCGCTCGACCTGACGCTGACCACCAATGCCTCTCTGCTGGCGCGCAAGGCGCAGTCGCTCAAGGACGCCGGTCTGCAACGCGTGACGGTGTCGCTCGATGCGCTCGACAACGACACCTTCCGCCGCATGAACGATGTCGATTTTTCGGTGGACGATGTGCTGAAGGGGATCGATGTCGCGCACCAGGTGGGCCTCGGCCCGATCAAGATCAACATGGTGGTCAAGGGTGGCATGAACGACCAGGAGATCGTGCCGATGGCGCGCCATTTCCGTGGTTCGCCCTACATCCTGCGCTTTATCGAATACATGGACGTCGGCGCTTCCAACGGCTGGAAGATGGATGAGGTGATCCCGTCGGCGGAAGTGGTGCGCCGCATCAGCGCCGCCATGCCGCTGGAACCCATCGCCGCCAACTACACCGGCGAGACAGCGTCGCGCTGGCGTTATGCCGACGGCGGCGGCGAAATCGGCGTGATTTCCAGCGTCTCCCAGGCTTTTTGCGCCGACTGCTCTCGCGCGCGACTGTCAACTGAGGGTAAACTGTACACCTGTCTGTTCGCCACCAGCGGCCACGATCTGCGCGCGCTGCTGCGCGAAGGCCGCAGCGATGCTGAAATCAGCACCGCGCTGGCGCATCTGTGGCGCGCGCGCGGCGACCGGTATTCGGAACTGCGTACCAGTCAGACCGAGGAGCTGAAGCGTGAGCGCAGCGCCAATAAAGTGGAAATGTCATATATCGGGGGATAGTTTGTCTTTGAAGAGCAAGGTCACGGGACTGGTACTGGCGGGCGGTCGCGGCACACGCATGGGCCGTGTGGACAAGGGCTTGCAGCCGTTTCGCGGATCGACGCTGGTGGCGCATGTGCTGGCGCGTCTGTCGCCGCAGGTGGCGTCGGTGGCGATCAATGCCAACCGTAATTTGCCGCAGTATCAGGTGGTGGCTGGTGCATCGCCGGTGCTGCCGGACTTCCTCGAAGGTTTTGCCGGGCCGCTGGCGGGCTTGCAGATTGGCTTGCAATTCTGCCCGACCGAGTTGCTGCTGACGGCGCCGTGCGATTCGCCGCTCTTCCCGCTCGATATGGCCGAGCGCCTGCACGCGGCGATGGCGGTCCAGGATGCCGACCTGGCGATGGCGGTGACCATGGAACGCGATCCTGAGCAGCCGGATGCCGCGCCGTACCGCCAGCCGCACCCCGTCTTCAGCTTGATCAAGGCCAGCGTGCTGCCGCAGCTGGACGCGTATCTGGAAACCGGCGGGCGCCGCATGGAAGGCTTCTTCAAATCCCTGCGCGTGGCCGAAGTGCTGTTCGACGACAGCGCCGCCTTCGGCAACATCAACACCCTCGAAGACCTGCACCGCGCCGAACGCGCCACGCCAGCGCCAGCACCCGCGCCAACCAGCGCGCCCGCCGCCCGCTCAGCGGACAGCGATCCGGCCGCGCTGCCGGTCGACGAAGCGCAGCGCCTGATCTGCGACCGCATCACCGCCGTCGAGGCCACCGAAACACTCCCTCTGCTCAACGCCCTGGACCGCGTACTGGCCGCCGACATCATCTCGCCGATCAACGTCCCCGCCTACGACAACTCTGCCATGGACGGCTACGCCCTGCGCGGCGCCGACCTGCCCGTCGACGGCGCCGCCCCGGTCACCTTCAAAAACATCGGCATCGCCTACGCCGGCCACCCGTTCACACAAGCGCCGCAAGCCAACGAATGCATCCGCATCATGACCGGCGCCACCATCCCGCCCGACTGCGACAGCGTGCTGCCGCAAGAACTGGCCGCCGCGATTGACGGCGACCAGGTCACCATCGCCGCCAACGCCATCCGCGCCGGCGCCAACCTGCGCCGCGCCGGCGAAGACCTGCCGCAAGGCGGCATCGCCATCGCCGCCGGCAAACTGCTGCGTCCTGCGGACCTCGGCCTGATCGCCTCGCTCGGCATCCCCAGCGTAACGGTGCGCCGCAAACTGCGCGTCGCATTCTTCTCCACCGGCGACGAACTGCGCTCCATCGGCGAACAACTGGAAGCCGGCTGCGTCTACGACAGCAACCGCTACACCCTGTTCGGCATGCTGCAACGACTCGGCTGCGACGTGATCGACATGGGCGTGGTGCGCGACGACCCGCAAGCACTGGAAGCCGCACTGCGCCAGGCCGCCAAAACCGCCGACGCCATCATCACCTCCGGCGGCGTCTCCGAAGGCGCGGCCGACTATACGCGCGACATCATGGCGCTGCTGGGCGACGTCGCCTTCTGGAAGCTGGCCATGCGTCCCGGCCGCCCGCTCGCTTTCGGCAAAGTCCAAACGGAGCAAGACAGCGCCTGGCTGTTTGGCCTACCCGGCAATCCGGTCGCCGTCATGGTCTCGTTCTACCTGTTCGCCCGCCCCGCCCTGCTGCGCATGATGGGCGCCGACAGCAAACTGCAAACCATGCAGGCGCGCGCCACAGAAACCATCCGCAAGCGCCCCGGCCGCACCGAATACCAGCGCGGCATCGTCAGCAACGCCGCCGACGGCGCGCCGCAAGTGCGCCTGACCGGCGCCCAGGGCTCCGGCATCCTCAGCTCCATGACCGAGGCAAACTGCATCGTCGTGCTGCATCACGCGCAGGCCAACGTCGCCGCAGGTCAACTGGTCGACGTGCTGTTGTTCGACGGCCTGACCTGAAGCGTCATGCCGCCACGTCTTCAAGTCCGCCAACTGCAATCGCCACTGGCCGGCCCTTACTCATTCGAGCTGGCGGCCGGCCAGTGCATCACCATCTCAGGCCCATCCGGCGCGGGCAAAAGTCTGCTGCTGCGGATGCTGTGCGACCTCGATCCCAATACCGGCGAAGTCCTGCTGGACGGCGCGCCGCGTTCCGGCATCAGCGCGCCCGCGTGGCGCTCGCAGGTGCTGTATCAGCCGGCCGAACCGGCATGGTGGCTGTCCACCGCCGGCGCGCACTTCAAGCCAGGCCAGATCCCGCGCATGCAGGAGCTGCTGCCGCAACTGAACCTGTCGCCGGCGCTGTTGGAACATGAGGTGAGCCGCCTCTCCACCGGCGAACGCCAGCGCATGGCGCTGATCCGCTCACTGGCCTGCAATCCCAAGGTGCTGCTGCTGGACGAACCCACCGCCGCGCTGGACCCGGAATCGGTGGCCGCCACTGAAGCGCTGCTGCACAAGGAAGTGGCCAACGGCCTGTCGCTGATCCTCGTCACACACTCCGAAGCGCAAGCGCAAACGCTGGGCCACCGCCACATGACCATGCGCGACCGCCAGCTGCACATGCATGACGAGGCCACACCATGAACGCCATCCAGCCAGGCGCCATCGACCTTGCCATCGCCTCGTCGCTGGTGGTGCTGAACGCCGGCATCTCGGCTTATCTGGGCTTGCGCATGCAGCGCATGATGCTGTGGTCCGCCGTGCGCATGGTGGTGCAGCTGCTGCTGGTGGGCGTGGTGCTGCGCTGGGTGTTTGCGCTGGCGTCGCCGGCCGCCACGCTGGCGGTGGCGCTGTTGATGATAGTCGCCTCCGCGCGCGAAGTGGTGGCGCGGCCGGCGCACAGCCTGCGCGGCTGGCCTGGCGTGTGGCTGGCCACAGCCAGCGTCGGCCTGTCCAGCATCGCCACCGTGGTGCTGGCGCTGCTGACGGTGCTGCATCCCACGCCATGGTACGAGCCGCAATACGCGGTGCCGCTGATCGGCATCGTGCTGGGTAACGTGCTGAACTCCGCCAGCCTGGGACTGGACACCTTCTACGGCGGCGTGGTCAACTCGCGCGCCGCCATCGAAGGACAGCTGGTGCTGGGCGCCACCCGCAACGAAGCGCTGGCGCCACTGATTCGCGACTCGGTGCGCAAAGGCCTGATCCCGATCATCAACCAGATGTCGGCGGCCGGCATCATCACCCTGCCCGGCATCATGACCGGCCAGATCCTCGCCGGCATGGACCCGATGGACGCGGTACGCTACCAGATCCTGCTGATGTTTCTGCTGGCCGGCGGCAGCGGCATCTCGGTCACGCTGGCAGTCTACCTGGCCGCGCGCAGCGTCACGGACGAGCGTCACCGCCTGCGGCTGGAGCGACTGACGAGCCGCTAAGCGCCACCACCAGCATGCCGCACGCCAGCGCCGCAAAGGCCCACTGCAAGCCGATGGCGTGCGCCACAAAACCGATCACGCCCGGACCAGCCAGAATGCCCGCATAGCCAATGGTGGAAATCGCACTCACCGCCAGGCTGGCCGGCATATCGCGCTGACTACCCGCCGCCGTGAACAGCACCGGCACGATGTTGGACGCGCCGCAGCCGATCAGCACAAAGCCCGACAGCGCCAGCCACGCCGACGGCGCCAGCACCACCAGCAAGAAGCCCAGCGCCGACGCCAGGCCGCCCAGCAGCATGATGCGGCGGCCGCCCCAGCGCTGCACAATGCGGTCGCCGTTCAAGCGGCCGATGGTCATCGCCACCGCAAATGCCGCATAACCCAGGCCGCCCTGCGCGCCGCTCATGCCGCCGTTGGTCAGCAGCACCGCGCTCCAGTCGAGCACCGCGCCTTCGGCCAGGAACACGAACATGCACAACACGCCGATCAGCACCACCGCACCACGCGGCACCACCAGCAGCGGCGCATCGCGCTCCGCCGCCGGCGCTTCACGCAGCAGGTTCGGCCCCGCCGCCAGCAGCACCAGCGCCACCGCAATCGTCATCGCCACCGAGGCGCTGACGATGTCCATGCCCAGCCACAGCATGGCGCTCATACTGCCCGCGCCGACAATGCCGCCCACGCTGAACAAGCCATGGAAGCCGGACATCAGCGCGCCGCCGTAATCCTTCTCGACGATCACCGCCTGCACGTTCATCGACACATCCAGCGTGCCGATGGTGGCGCCAAACAGGAACAAAGCCAATGCCAGCAAGGGCGCGCTCGGTGCGATGGCCAAAAACGGGAACACTGCGCAGCAGCCCAGGCCAGACAACAGGATCACGCGGCGGCATCCGAAGCGCGCAGCCAGGATGCCGGTGACCGGCATCGCCAGCAGTGAACCGATGCCGAGACACAGCAGCAGCAAGCCCAGTTGCGCGGCTTCGACGCCGGTGCGCGCCTGCGCATACGGCACCAGCGGCGCCCACGAGGACATGGCCATGCCGGCCGCAAGGAACGCCAGTCGCGTCGAAACGCGATGTTTTAAACCAGTTGTTTTCATTGTATTCAGGCGTCCGCGCGCAGCAGGTTGGCGCCGGCGGCGGCATACGCCGCAACCAGTTCCGCGCCCGCTTCCGCTTCGACGATCAGGTGAGTGAGTTGAGAGAGAGGCAGCACGCGGTAGGACGCCACGGCGCCCAGCTTGGCACCGGTGGCGACAACGGCGGTGGCTTTGCTTTGCGCGGCCAGGCGGCGCTTGAATTCCGCTTCTTCGTAATCGACCGCAGTAACGCCGGCATCAACGTCCACACCGCAGGCGCCGATGAAGTACAGGTCGGGATGAATCAGCTCTACCTCGCGCAGCGCGGTCGCTCCGACGCTGCCGCCGAGGCTTTGCTTGATGCGGCCACCGATCATGATCAGATCGATATGCGGTTTGTCCAGCAGCCGCGCGGCGATCGATGGCGCGTTGGTCAGCACCGTCAGCGGCACCGCCGGCAGCGCATCAGCGATGGCTAGGTTGCTGGAGCCGGCGTCGAGGAAAATGGTGGCGCCCTGCTGCACCAGCGTAGCGGCGGCGATGGCCAGGCGCGATTTGTCGGACTGCTGCCGCGTCATGCGCTGCGTCAGCGTACCGCCTTCCGGCGCGGCCGGCATGCGCACCGCGCCGCCATAGACCTTCTGACACAAGCCGGCCGCCGCCAGGTCGCGCAGGTCGCGGCGAATCGTGTCTTCGGTGACGTTGAGCTCACGCGCCAGCACGGCGGCCAGCACGCGGCCTTCGGTTTCGAGTTGCTTAAGTATTAACGCATGCCGCTCGGGCAGCAGGAGGTTGTCGGTTTTCATGCGCACATTGTACACAAATGCGCATAAACGTGCATAACTATGGATTCATAACACTGGGCAGGAATAAACGTGCATCCATCATTTTCAGCTGCGGACTGATAGTCGGCCGGAAGTCCATGTGCGCCAGGATGTCGCGCTCCACATCGATATCCGGCGCGATCTCGATCAGTTCCAGCCCGGACTCGCCATCCCGCAGCACCAGCCGAAACACGCAGCGCTCCGTCACGAACAAGGCTTCCTGCCCGCGCTGCGCCGCATAGCTGCCGCTGTAGGTGCGATGCTCGACTTCGTGGACAAACTTGCGCGTGGCGCCGCCAGCGGCGGTGAAGGTGCCGACAAACACCACCTTGCGCGCGTTCTGGCTGATGTTGATAAACCCGCCCGCGCCGGCCAGCTTGCTGCCAAATTTGCTGACATTCAGATTGCCCTGCCGGTCCGCCTGCGCCAGCCCGAGAATCGCCACATCGAGGCCGCCGCCGTCGTAAAAATCAAACTGGTAGGGCTGGTCGATCACCGCGTCGGCATTGATCGCCGCGCCAAAATTCAGGCCCGACGCCGGCATGCCGCCGATGACGCCCGCTTCCGCCGTCAGCGTCACCAGTTCCAGCATCTGCTCTTCGGCCGCCACCACCGCCACGCCTTCCGGCATGCCGATGCCGAGGTTGACCACGTCGCCCGGACGCAGCTCCATCAGCGCGCGGCGCGCGATCACCTTGCGGTCCGACAGCGGCATCTCGCCCAGCGCCGACAAGGCCACGCGTTCTTCGCTGGCGAAGGCCGGGTTGTAGGCCTCGGCAAACGTCTGCATGTGATAGGCCGGCTGCTCCGCCACCACCACATAGTCCACCAGGATGCCGGGGATCTTCACCTGGCGTGGATTGAGCGTGCCGCGCTGCGCGATACGTTCCACCTGCACGATGACGATGCCGCCCGAGTTATGCGCCGCCATGGCGATGGCCAAGGCTTCCAGCGTCAGCGCCTCGCGCTCCATGGTCACGTTGCCGTTGGCGTCGGCCGTGGTGCCCCGTATCAGCGCCACCTGGATCGGATGGGTCTTGTAGAACAGGTGCTCCTTGCCGCCGAGCGTGGTCAACTCGACCAGGTCTTCGGTGGTGCGGTCGTTGATCTTGCCGCCGCCATGACGCGGATCGACGAACGTGCCCAGGCCAACGTGCGTCAGCAATCCGGGCTTGCCGGCGGCGGTGTCGCGAAACAGCTGACTGATGACGCCTTGCGGCAGGTTGTAGGCTTCCACCTTGCCGCTGATGGCCAGCTGTTGCAGCTTGGGCACCAGGCTCCAGTGGCCGCCGATGATGCGCCGCACCAGCCCATCGTGGCCGAGGTGATTCAGGCCCCTGTCCTTGCCATCGCCCTGCCCGGCCGCATAAACCAGCGTCAGGTCGCGCGGCGTGGCAGTGGTCAGGAAGCGCTGCTCCAGCGCGACCGCCAGATTCTCGGCAAAGCCGACGCCAACAAAGCCGCCAGTGGCGATGGTGTCGCCGTCGCGTATCAGGCCCACGGCATGCGCCGCGCTCACCACCTTGCCGTTCATGCCGCGCTCCTTATTCCGTATCGAGGTCGCTCTTGTCCAACTCTGCGCCCATCAGCAACTGCGCCTGTTCGCTCGGTAGCGCCTCTACCGTTTTCAGCTTGCGCGCCATCACGCGGCTGCGGGTTTCGGCCGATTCGATATTCTTGGCGGCGCGCTCCAGCGTCAGCTTGGTGGCGGCCAGCACGTCGCCGAATTTGGAGAACTCGGTCTTCACCGCACCCAGCACCTGCCACACCTCCGACGAACGCTTTTCCAGCGCCAGCGTGCGGAAGCCCATTTGCAGGCTGTTAAGCAGCGCCGTCAGCGTCGACGGCCCGGCGATGCTGATGCGGTGCACGCGTTGCAAGTCGTCGGCCAGGCCGGGACGGCGCATCACTTCCGCGTACAAGCCTTCGGTTGGCAGGAACAGGATGGCGAAGTCGGTGGTGTGCGGCGGCGACACATATTTTTCGGAGATGGTCTTGGCTTCGACCCGCACCGCGCGTTCCAGTTCCCGGCCGGCCAGCGCCACGCCTTCCGCATCGGCGTTGTCGGCCGCTTCCAGCAAACGTTCGTACTGCTCTTTCGGGAACTTGGCATCAATCGGCATCCACACCGGCGTGCCATTGTCGTTCTGGCCCGGCAGCTTGAGCGCGAACTCGACGCGCGCGCCGCTGCCGGCGATGGTCTCGACGTTCTTGCCGTATTGTTCCGGCGTCAGCACCTGCTCCAGCAGCATCTCCAGCTGCACCTCGCCCCAGGTGCCGCGCGTCTTCACGTTGGTCAGCACGCGCTTCAAATCGCCGACGCCCAGCGCCAGCTGTTGCATTTCGCCCAGGCCTTGATGCACGCGCTCCAGCCGTTCCGACACCTGCTGGAACGACGCGGTCAAACGCGTCTCCAGCGTGGCGTGCAGTTTTTCGTCGACCGTCTTGCGCATCTCTTCGAGGCGCATACCGTTGTCGGCTTGCAGATCCTTGATTTTGGTTTCGAGTGTGCCGCGAATTTCCTCCATGCGCTGATGCATGGTGTCGGCAAACGCCTTCAGGCTGCGCGCCTGTTCGTTGCGGCCGACCAGTCCTTGCGCCTCCAGCTGGCGGCGCATCGCTTCAAACTGCTGCGTGGTGGCCGCGTTACTGGTTTGCGCCGTGGTTTGCAGCTGCATGCGCACTTCGCGCTCGACGCGTTCGATGCGTTCGGCCAGATCGGCCGCCGGGCTGCTGCTGGATCGCAGCATCGCCAGTACCTGCAATACGATCACGGCGGCCAGCGCCGCCAACAACACGAAAAACTCGATCTGGCTCATGGGCTTAATCCGGCTTGTTACGCATCCAGTCGGCGGTCTGGAAGAAGGAGTTCATCAGCCGCACGCGCAGTTCGGTGTCGATGCCGACATCCTCCATCGCCCACGCCATGCAGCGCAGCCACTGGTCGCGCTCCTGGGTGCCGATGGCGAACGGCATGTGCCGCATGCGCAGGCGCGGATGGCCGTGCGCTTCCTGGTACAGGTCCGGGCCGCCCATCCAGCCGCTGAGGAACATGAACAGGCGCTGGCGCGCGTTTTCCAGCGACGGGCCGTGCACGGAGCGCAGCAGCTGGAACTCCAGTTCCAGTTCCATCAAATCATAAAAGCGGTCGACCATGTCGCGCACGGTCGGCTCGCCACCAATTACTTCATACAGGGTGCGGGATTCTTCAGTCATCCCGCCATGATAGCTTATACCAGCGCCAGCTTGCGCAGGCGCCGCGTGGAAGACCAGTTCTCCAGCCCGACCTGGCCGCGAATCTCGTCGCAGGCGTGGATGATGCGCGCCAGCTGCGCGCGATCCAGCCCGGAATTGAGCGTCAGCCGCACCAGCGAACGGTTCTTCGGCGTGGCCGGCGCGCAGAACATGGCGCCGTAGACGCCGTGGTTTTCCAGCAGCTTGCGCAAGGCCAGCGTCTTCGGCTCCGGCCCCGGTTCCAGCGCGATGATTTGTTCGCTGCCGTCGCTGACGTTGTAGCCCAGGGCGCTCAGCTCCTCGCGCAATTCGCGCGCGTGCGCATGCAGCGTGGCGCGGCGGTCGTCGGCAGCGGCGATGAAGTCGATGGCGGCGTCGAACCACGCCAGCTCATGCCCCAGCAAGCAAGAGCTGAAAATCGCCGGCCGCGACTCCGACAAGAAGTAACCCTTGAAGTAGCTGGAACAACTGATGAAACCCGCCCGTCCGGCAAACGCCTTGGCCAGCGACGCCGTCCGAAAATGCACCCTGTCGCTCAGGCCCAGCGCCGCCACCAGCCCGGCGCCGCGCGGCCCGTGCGTGCCCAGCGAATGCGACTCGTCGACAATCAGCATGCAGCCGCTGCGCTCCGCAATCTCCACCAGTTCCGCCAGCGGCGCCACGCTGCCGTTGGTGCTGTACAGCGCATCGACCACGATCAGCCCGCGGCCGTGGCGCTGCAACTGCTTCTGCAAATGCTCCATGTCGTTATGCAGGAAGGACACCGGCAGCGCGCCGGCCGACTGCACGCCTTCCCACAGCGAGGCGTGCGCCTGCATGTCCAGATATACCGGGATGCCCGGCCCGGCCAGCGTCTGCACCAGGCCAACGTTGGCGGCCCAGCCGGATTGCGCCAGGATGCCGTCCTCCGCCCCCATGAAGCGCGCCAGCTTGCGTTCCAGCCGGTGCTGGGCGCTGCCTTCCTGCAGATACACGGCCGACATCAGCATCTCGCCCTGGCTGTGCTGCAAGGCCTTCACCTGCGCACTCACCAGCGCCGGCTCCCCAGCCAGGCACAGATAGTCATTGCCCGCCAAAAACACCGCGTTAGCCGGCGTCGGCTGCCAGGCGTGCGGGTGTTCGCCACCCAGCAACTGGGCAATCCGCGTGACGTAGTGCAAGTCCATGCGGCGGGCGACAAAGTCGGGAAAAAGGGAATGAGCTTGGTGTTCGGCAATAGCGTAGGTCATGGCGAAATCTCCTGGAGGTAGGAACAAAAAGGTTGTTTTTTTATGAACCGCGAAGCCCACGATGCGGCGAAAAAAACTCAAAGAGATTGATGCGGATCAATTCCCGTTTTGATACCCCCAAACACGTTGTAAATTAAGGCCATGATGGCAACTTGATAAAAATCAAACGTGATCATGAGGCCGACCCTGCAAGAACGCTGGAAGCGCTGGCAACACGGACTGGTCCAGTCTTTGTTGCTGTATCACGGCCGCGAAGACCATGCGACCGTGCGCGTGCTGCTGCTGTCCTGCATCGGCACGGTGGGCATGCCGCTGTACTACGTGATCTGGCAGCACTTCTTCCCGCAGGAATACGAGTCGCTGTCGCTGCGCCTGCTCGGCATCCTGTTGTGCGCGCTCGGCCTGTTCGCGCGCCAGTTCAGCCGGCAGATGCTGAACCTGTACCTGCTGGTCACGCTCAGCTACATCTTTCCGTTCTTCTTCACGTTTATGTTTTTGATGAACCACGCGTCCGGTGTATGGGGCGAATCGCTACTGATCGGGCTGGTGGTGCTGTTCCATTTCGATACCGGCCTGGCGCTGCGGGCCTACCTCATCGGCACCACGCTGGCCTGCGTGGCGGCGACCGCGCTGGGCGCCGGCGAGATGCTACTGAGCCGGCAGGTGTTGCAGCAGTTGCCGATCCACCTGTTCACCATCGCCGTGCTGTCGGTGGCCAAGATCAGCCGCCATGTGCTGGCGCAGGAAAAACTGGCCGGCATGGGCGCCGGCCTGGCCACCGTGGCGCATGAGTTGCGCACGCCGCTGACCAGCGTCGACGCCAACGTGCGCGGCCTGCTGCGCATGATGGCTGACGCCCAAAGCCCGGGCCAGAGTCCGGACGACCGCCTGACCATCATCGACGCGCTGGCGCGCATCCAGTTCGAGGTGCGCCATATGAACCACATGATCGACCTGTTTTTGCTGAGCGCCACGGCGGTGCGGCAAAACCTGCACCCGGTGGAGACGGTGTCGATGGAAACCGTGGTGGAGGCGGTGCTGAAGCGCTATCCGTTCTCCAGCACCAAGCAGCAAAAGCAGGTCAAGCTGGAGGTGCGTCACAACTTCCAGTTTGCCGGCCAGACGGAACTGGCGGTGGTGGTGCTGCTTAACCTGCTGCGCAATGCACTACGCGCTGTGCAGCGCGCCGGCAAGGGGCGCGTGCGCATCATCATCGACGGCGGCCACCAGCCGCCACGCCTGCTGTTCATCGATACCGGCTGCGGCATACCGACCTCGCAGCTGGCGATGATTTTCCGCCGCTTCTATTCGCATCCGCCGCACAACGGCGCCGGCATCGGCCTCGCGCTGTGCCAGGAAATCATGGACGCGTGGCGCGCCAAGATCCGCTGCGTATCGCGCGAGAGCGCCTACGCCATCTTCATACTGGAATTCCCCGCGAGGTGAACCATGCATCTACCCGTCTACGCCCATCCCACGCTGACCGTGCTGATAGACGACAGCGACTCGTTCTTGCGCAGCCTGTCGTTCCAGCTCGATCCCATGTTGGCCAACAAGACCTTCCACGACACCGCCGAAGCGCTGGTATGGCTACGCGCCAGCGCGCTGGAACGCGACATGCCGCTGCACGTCAACTTCGACATGCAGAACCTGCCGGCCGACCAGTACAACGTAGCGCTGGACCTGGAACGCATCTACCGCATCGCCGAACAGCGCGAACGCTTTGCAATTCCGTCGGTGCTGGTGGTGGATTATTCGATGCCGCAGATGAACGGCGTGGAGTTCTGCGAAGCGGTGGCGCACCTGCCGTGCAAGAAGATCCTGTTCACCGGCGCGGCCGATGAAAAGATCGCCGTCAGCGCCTTCAACCGCGGCCTGATTGACCGCTACATCAAGAAGAGCGACGACCACGCGCTGGATATCCTGGAGATGGAAGTGGCGGCGCTACAGGAGCGCTATTTCGACAACCGCTCCGACACCATCCGCGACATGGTGGCGCTGCACGATTACCGCTTTTTGACCGATCCGGCGCTGGCGGAAGTAGTGCGGGAACTCAAGCGCACGCTGGGCTTCATCGAGCATTACATCTTCCCCAACCCGACCGGCATCCTGTTCCTCGACCGCGACGGCAAGGCCACGCTGATGATGATTGAAACCGAGGAAAGCATGCAGTCGCAATATGAGATCGCCCGTGACAGCGATGCGCCACGGTCGCTGCTGCGCGCGCTGCTGGAGCGGCGCGTGCTGACCTTCTTCAGCGATCCGTATGGCGACGGCATGTACACCAGCAGCATGAGCGAGAACTGGCACCGCTACAGCGCCGCGCCGCGCATCTGCCAGGGCAAGGAGACGTATTACTGGGCGCTGTTCGAACTGCCGGCCCATTACTTCGACCAGCGCCCTTACACCTATGCGCAGTTCCTGCAGGAGCTGCAGCCGCAGGTGATTGCGGCTTAGCTGACTGCTTATGCTTCGCGCAGCGTTTGCAGCGGTGGCTGGCGCAACACGTTGCGCAGTCCCAGCCAGCCACCGGCGATGGCGCACAGTGCGCCGGCCAACAGGCCGACCAGCCACACGACAGGGCTGAATTCCCACGCAAACTTGAACTGGTAGGTAGCCAGCGCCCAGCCCATGGCCGCCGCGCCGGTCGCCGCCAGCACGCCGGACAGCGCGCCGACCAGCGTGAACTCGATCAACTGCGCCTGCGACAGCTGCTTGCGTGTCGCGCCCAAGGCCCGCAACAGGCCCGCCTCGCGCGTGCGCTCGTCCTGGGAACCCATCAGCGCCGCGTACAGCACCAGCACGCCCGAGGCCAGCGTAAAGATGAACAGGAACTCCACCGCCGTGATCACCTGATCCAGCACCGCCTGCACCTGGCGCAGGATGCCGCCGACATCGACGATGGTCAGGTTGGGATAATCACGCGTCAGCGCATTCATCGCCGCGCCCTGCCCTTGCGGCAGATGGAAGGCGGTGATCCAGCTTTGCGACACTTCCGTCATCGCCGCCGGGTTGATGATGACGAAGAAGTTGACCCGCATAGAGCCCCAATCGAGCTTGCGGATGCTGGTGATGGTCACATCAACCGGCGTGCCGGCGATATCGAAGCGCAGCTTGTCGCCCAGCTTCCAGTGCAGCGTCTTGGCGATGCCCTGCTCCACCGAGGCTTCGCCGAAGCCCGGCTTATCCTCGAACCATTTGCCTTCGACCAGCTTGTTCTCGGCCTGCATTTGCGCCATCGAAGACAGATTGAATTCGCGGTCGGCCAGGCCTTTGGCGCGGTCTTCGGTGTAGGTTTCGGCGGTGACCTGCTTGTCGTTCACTGCGGTCAGGCGGCCGCGTATCATCGGGTACTGCGGCGCGTACTGCACGCCCGCCGCTTGCAGGCGCTTGCCGAGGTCCTGCTGCTGCTCCGGCTGGATGTTGATGATGAAGCGGTTCGGCGCATCCGGCGGCGTGGCGTTGCGCCAGGCCGTCATCAGGTCGCCGCGCACCACGGTCAGCACCAGCAGCGCCATCATGCCCAGCGCCAGCGATACCACCTGCACGATGGTGGCGCCGGGGCGACGCTGCAAGGACGTGACGGCGAAGCGCCAGCTTTGATGGTCGATCGCGCCGCGCAGCGAGCGCAAGGAACGCAGGCCAAGCCAGGCCACCAGCGCGAATACGGCAAACGCGCCGATGAAGCCCAAGGCCGTGTACAGCGCCATCTCCACATCGCCCGCTTGCCACAGCAGCAGCGCCACAAAGCCGGCCATGCCGAAGCCGTAGGTGGCCAGCGCGGTGACTTTCGGCGGTTCCTGTTCGCGGCGGATCACGCGGTTGTGCGGCACTTTGCGCAGTTGCAGGATAGGCGGCAGCGCAAACGCGGCCAGCAGCAGGATGCCGATCGCCATGCCCTGCAGCGCCGGGTAGATGGTCGGCGCCGGCAGTTCGGCGGAGACCAGTGATCCCAGCACTTCCAGCAGCACGTAGTGCGCGCCGAAGCCGAGCGCCACACCCATCGCGCTGCCCAGCAGTCCGACCAGCAGGAATTCGATCAGGTACATGCTGGTGACCTGGTTCTGCGTCAGGCCCAGGCAGCGCAGCATGGCGCAGGCGTCGAGGTGGCGCTGCATGAAGCGGCGCGCGGCCATCGCCACGGCCACCGCCGCCAGCATCGCCGACAGCAGGCCGACCAGCGACAGGAAGCGGTCCGCGCGTTCCAGCGTGGCCTGCATTTCAGGGCGGCCGTTTTCCAGCGACTCCACGCGCACGCCCTTGATGTTGTTGTTCTTGATTTCCGCTTGCAGCCAGTCCTGATAAGCCTTGGCGACGGCGGTGCCGTTTTTCAGCGACGGCGGCGTGCCGACCAGCAGACGGTAATTCACGCGCGAGCCGGGTTGGACCAGGTTGGTGGCGTCCAGGTCGGACAGCGCCAGCATCACGCGCGGCGCGAAGGCCAGGAAATTGGCGCCGCGATCCGGCTCGGTGGCGATCAGCTGCGTAACGGTAAAGGTCTTGTCGCCCAGCTTGAGCGGCTGGCCGATATTGGTTTTCAGGCTGCCCAGCAGGCCCGGTTCGATCCACACCGTGCCCGGTGCGGGAACGGAGCTGGCGGGCATGCCGATGCTTTGCTCGGCCTGAGCGGCGTCGGTGGTGATCTTCACCTTGCCGCGCAAGGGGTAGCCGGGGCCGACGGCTTTCAAAGCCGACAGCATGGAGGTGGACGCATCGCCCTCGCCGGCTTGCGCCATGCTGGGGAAGGTGACGGTATCGGTCACCGTCAGGCCGCGCTGGATGGCTTGCGCACGCCAGTCGGCACGTACCGGCAAGTCGGCGCTGACCACCACGTCGGCGCCCAGCAACTGGTGGGCGTCGCGATCCAGCCCGCTGCGCAAGCGGTCGATGAAGAAGCCGGTGGCGGACAAGGCAGCCACCGCCACCGTCAGCGCGATCAGCAGAAAGCGCAACTGGCCGGCACGCCAGTCGCGCGCCGTCATGTTGAGGGCGAGTTTGAGCATTTAGATTTTAGCGAAGAAGGCGTCTACTTCATCAAGATACTGCTGCTTTTTCTCGGCCGGCAGGAAGGCTGCCGAGAAGCCGTTGCGCGCCAGTGTCTGCGCGTGCGACAGGCCCAGTGGCAGCGCCTCAAAGGTGGCGATGAAGTTGTCGTTCATGTAGCCGCCGAAGTAGGCAGGATCGTCCGAGTTGACGGTCGCCACGATGCCGGCGTCCAGCAGTTCCAGAATATTGTGCTGCTCCATTTTGTCGAACACGCACAGCTTGATGTTGGACAGCGGGCACACGGTCAGCGCCATCTTTTCGCGCGCCAGGCGCTCGGTCAGCGCCTTGTCTTCCAGACAGCGCACGCCGTGGTCGATGCGTTCCACCTTGAGCGTATCGAGCGCGGTGTAGATGTAGGCTGGCGGTCCCTCTTCGCCCGCATGCGCCACCAGGTGCAGACCCAGTGCGTGGCAACGCGCAAACACGTTGGCGAACTTCTCCGGTGGATTGCCGACTTCCGACGAGTCCAGCCCGACGCCGATGAATTTGTCGCGGTACGGCAGCGCCGCTTCCAGCGTGGCAATCGCATCTTCTTCCGACAGGTGACGCAGGAAGCACAGGATCAGCGTGGCGCTGACCGGGCTGTCCTGGCAGGCGCGGTAGATGCCGTCAATCACCACCTTGATATCGACGCCGCGCGCGGTGTGCGTTTGCGGATCGAAGAAGATTTCGGTGTGGCGGACATTGTCCTCTTCCGCGCGCTTGAGGTAGGCGGCGGTCATGTCGTAAAAATCCTGTTCCTGCAACAACACGCTGGCGCCGGCGTAGTAAATGTCGAGGAAGGATTGCAAGTCAGTAAAAGCGTACGCCGCGCGCAACTCTTCCACCGAACCGTACGCCAGCTTGACGCCGTTGCGTTCGGCCAGCGCGAAGATCAGTTCGGGCTCCAGCGAGCCTTCGATATGGATGTGCAGCTCGGCTTTTGGCATTTGCTGCAAAACACGGCGTAATTGATCGTTCAACATTTGATTTATTCCTGTTACTTGGTTCCTGAATTGATCCATCTTATCTCATGCGGCGGAGAGTGTGGCAGCACATCTTCGCAAGCCGTGTTACTGTGGTGTTGAAGGACTAAAAAACACCACGAAATTGACGTGATTAAATCGATATTTTCTTTTTAAATCATGAAGTTACAAAAGAGTATTAACGATATTACGACATACCTTTTGACTTCCTGCGGCAATAGCGCAATAATCAATTTCATAGACGTAAGAAGCGTTACGACCAACACATAAAAGCCGCCATCCGGCCAGAAAGCCAGCTCAAAGGCACGGGCAATCCGCGCCACCCAAGAGAAGCTGACCAGAAGAAAAATAAGAACGAAAGGGATTATACAAATCGGAGCCAGGGCAGGCGAACTGCCGGTGACTCGTGACAAGCAGGTTTTCATCATCAAAGGACATTCACATGACCATTTTTGACAACTACGCCGCACGATACGAACGGACCAAAGAAGAAGAGATGTCCATGAAGGAATATCTCGAACTTTGCAAGAAAGACCGGCTGACCTATGCCAGCGCCGCCGAGCGCATGCTGGCCGCCATTGGCGAACCCACCCTGATCGACACGCGCAACGACACGCGCTTGTCGCGCATCTTCGCCAACAAGATCATCAAGATTTATCCGGCATTTCGCGAGTTCTACGGCACCGAAGAAGTAATCGAGCAAGTGGTGTCCTATTTCCGCCACGCGGCGCAGGGACTGGAAGAACGCAAGCAGATCCTTTACCTGCTGGGCCCGGTGGGCGGCGGTAAATCGTCGATCGCGGAAAAGCTCAAGTCGCTGATGGAGCATGTGCCCTTCTATTGCCTGAAAGGTTCGCCGGTGAATGAATCGCCGCTGGGTCTGTTCAACGAGGAGGAGGATGGCACCATCCTCGAAGAAGACTACGGCATCCCGCGCCGCTACCTGCGCAATATTCCATCGCCGTGGGCGGTCAAGCGCCTGCACGAATTCAACGGCGACATCAACCAGTTCCGCGTGATCCGGCGCTACCCGTCGGTGCTGAAACAGATCGGCATTTCCAAAACGGAACCGGGCGACGAGAACAACCAGGATATTTCTTCGCTGGTCGGCAAGGTCGATATCCGCAAGCTGGAAGATTATTCGCAGGACGATCCGGACGCCTACAGCTACTCCGGCGGGCTGTGCCTGTCCAACCAGGGTCTGATGGAATTCGTCGAGATGTTCAAGGCGCCGATCAAGGTGCTGCATCCGCTGCTGACCGCCACCCAGGAAGGCAACTACAAGGGCACCGAGGGCTTTGGCGCGATTCCGTTTGACGGCGTGGTGCTGGCGCACTCGAATGAGTCCGAGTGGAAAACCTTCAAGAACAACCGCAACAACGAGGCGTTCCTCGATCGTATCTACATCGTCAAAGTGCCGTATTGCCTGCGCGTCAGCGATGAGATCAAGATCTACGACAAGCTGCTGTTTAATTCTTCGCTGTCGAGTGCGCCTTGCGCGCCGGGCACCTTGCGCATGATGGCGCAGTTCGCCATCCTGTCGCGGCTGAAAGATCCGGAGAACTCCAGCATCTTCAGCAAGATGCTGGTGTACGACGGCGACAACCTCAAGGACACCGATCCGAAGGCCAAGTCGATCCACGAGTATGTCGATTACGCCGGCGTGGATGAAGGCATGAACGGGCTGTCGACGCGCTTTGCGTTCAAGATCCTGTCCAAGGTGTTTAACTTCGATAACACCGAAGTGGCGGCCAATCCGGTGCATTTGCTGTACGTGCTGGAGCAACAGGTCGAGCGCGAGCAGTTCCCGCCTGAACTGGAGCAGAAATACTTCTCGTACATCAAGGAGCACCTGGCGCAGCGCTATGTCGAATTTATCGGCAAGGAAATTCAGACCGCCTATCTGGAATCGTATTCCGAATACGGCCAGAATATCTTCGACCGCTACGTCACCTTTGCCGACTTCTGGATCCAGGACCAGGAATACCGCGATCCGGATACCGGCGAGAGCTTCGACCGCGAATCGCTGAACAACGAACTGGAAAAAATCGAGAAGCCGGCCGGCATTTCGAATCCCAAGGATTTCCGCAACGAGATTGTCAACTTCGGGCTGCGGGCGCGCGCTAATAATGGGGGCAAGAATCCTGCGTGGACCAGTTATGAAAAGTTCCGCACCGTGATCGAGAAGAAGATGTTCTCCAACACGGAAGAGCTGCTGCCGGTGATTTCGTTCAACGCCAAGGCCAGCGCGGAAGACGCCAACAAGCACGCCGACTTTGTCGCGCGCATGGTGGAGAAAGGCTACACCGCCAAGCAGGTACGCTTGCTGTGCGAATGGTATCTGCGCGTGAGGAAGTCGTCATAAAGCCCGTCGCTCCCGCGCAGGCGGGAGCCCATAGAACGCGTGAATGCACGCTCAGCATGGGTTCCCGCTTTCGCGGGAACGACGCGGCAGGTATTCTGTAGGAGGCATCTTTTGACTTACCTCATCGACCGTCGTTTGCAAGGCAAGAACAAGTCCGCCGTCAACCGCGAACGCTTCTTGCGGCGTTACAAATCGCAGATCAAGGACGCGGTGGGCCGCGCCATCAAGGGCCGCTCCATCACCGACGTTGAGAACGGCGAAAAGGTCTCCATCCCGGTCAAGGATGTGAGCGAGCCCTCCTTTGGCCACGCCCATGGCGGCGTGTGGGAAGTGGTCAATCCCGGCAACCAGGAATACCTGAAAGGCGATCAGATCAACCGGCCTAAGGGCGGCGGCGGTTCCGGCCGCGGCAAGGCCGGCAATAGCGACCAGATGACCGAAGACGACTTCATCTTCGAACTGTCGCGCGAAGAGTTCATGAACTATTTCTTCGAGGACCTGGAACTGCCGCACATGGTCAAGACCCAGCTGACCGCCAGCACCGACTTCAAGAATCAGCGCGCCGGCTACAATATGTCCGGCACGCCCTCCAACATCCACGTGCTGCGTTCGCTGCGCGGCGCACTGGGCCGGCGCATCGCGGTTGGCGGCGGTTCGCGCAAGCGCGTCGCCGAGGCCGAGCGCGAACTGGAACAACTGCTGCTGGACGGCGTGTCGCTGCATGACGCACGCGTGGTCGAGCTGAAGAAACTGATCCACCACCTGCACACGCGCCTGCTGGCGATTCCCTTCATCGACCCGTTCGACCTGCGCTACACCAACCGCATCAAGGTGCCCAAGCCGATGACGCAGGCGGTGATGTTCTGCATCATGGACGTTTCCGGTTCGATGGACGAGACGCGCAAGGATACCGCCAAGCGCTTCTTCATCCTGCTGTACCTGTTCCTCAAGCGCGTGTACGACAAGATCGAGGTGGTGTTCATCCGCCACCACACGGCTGCGGCCGAGGTGGACGAGGAAGAGTTCTTCCACTCGCGCGAATCGGGCGGCACGGTGGTGTCGTCGGCGCTGCATCTGCTGGACAAGATCATCGACGAGCGCTACGGCGGTGGTAGCTACAACGCCTACGTGGCGCAAGCCTCGGATGGCGACAACTGGGACAACGACTCGGTGCTGTGCCGCCAGTTGCTGGTCAACACCATCATGCCCAAGGTCCAGTATTACACCTACGTCGAGATCACCGACGGCCCGCCGCAAAACCTGTGGGAACAATATTCGCAGGTGCCCGATCACCACCAGCATTTCGCCATGCAGAAAATCGTCACGCCGGCCGATATCTATCCGGTATTCCGTGAACTGTTCAAGAAGCAGCCGAAGTAGTGGATCCCCTCTATGAATGATATGACCGCCAAACCGCGTCACCCCAACGCCCTGCCCGAACAATCGGAATGGACCTTTGAGCTGATCGAACAGATTCACCAGGAAATCCGCCGCGTGGCCGAGGGCTTCGGGCTGGATACGTATCCGAACCAGCTGGAGATCATCACCGCCGAGCAGATGATGGACGCCTACACCTCGGTCGGCATGCCGGTGTCGTACAACCACTGGTCGTTCGGCAAGCACTTCCTCAGCACCGAGAAGGGCTACAAGCGCGGGCAGATGGGACTGGCATACGAGATCGTCATCAACTCCAATCCCTGCATCGCCTACCTGATGGAGGAAAACAGCCTGACCATGCAGTCGCTGGTGATCGCCCATGCGGCCTACGGCCACAACTCCTTCTTCAAGGGCAATTACCTGTTCCGCACCTGGACCGACGCCGAGGCCATCGTCGACTACATGGTGTTCGCCAAGAACTACATCGCCGAATGCGAACAGCGCCACGGCATCGACGCGGTCGAGACGCTGCTCGATTCCTGCCACGCGATCCAGAACTACGGCGTCGACCGCTACAAGCGGCCGGCCAAGCTGTCGCTGATGGAAGAGCGCGCGCGGCAGAAGGAACGCGAAGCCTATGTGCAGTCGCAGCTCAACGACCTGTGGCGCACACTGCCGCGTCGCGAAGAGGAAGAAACCGCCAAGGCGGCCAAGCGCTTCCCGGTCGAGCCGGAAGAAAACCTGCTGTACTTCATCGAGAAGTACGCGCCGCTGCTGGAACCGTGGCAGCGCGAGATGGTGCGGATAGTACGTAAGATCTCTCAGTACTTCTACCCACAGCGCCAGACCCAGGTGATGAACGAAGGCTGGGCCACCTTCTGGCACTACACCATCCTCAACCAGTTGTACGATGAGAGCGTGATCGGCGACGGCTTCATGATGGAGTTCCTCAAGAGCCATACCAACGTGGTCTACCAGCCGCCGGTCAACAGCCCGCACTACAGCGGCATCAACCCGTACGCGCTGGGCTTTGCCATGATGACCGACATCCGCCGCATCTGCGAAAATCCGACCGACGAAGACCGCGAATGGTTCCCCGACATCGCCGGCAGCGACTGGCAAAAGACGCTCGATTTCGCCATGCGCAATTTCAAGGACGAGAGCTTCATCGCCCAGTACCTGTCGCCCAAGCTGATCCGCGAGTTCCACTTCTTCGCCGTCCTGGACGACGACAACAACGAGAAGCTCAACGTCTCGGCCATCCACGATGACAGCGGCTACCGATACGTGCGCCAGCAACTTGCGGAACAATATAATCTGGGTAACCGTGAGCCCAACATCCAGGTATGGTCGGTCAACACCCAGGACGACCGCGCGCTGACCTTGCGCCATACCCAGTTCCAGCGCCGACCGCTGAACCAGCAGGCCGGCGAAGTGCTGAAGCATGTTGCACGCTTATGGGGCTTCGACGTCCATCTGGAAACAGTGGCGCCAAACGGCGAAGTCATCAGTACCCTGGAGGTCAGACGGGAGAAGCGCGGCAGGATCCCATGACCAACTAATATATAAGGCTTTTTTCAGGCACCGTGTCTGCACCAGTTTCAGGCACGGCTCTTGCAAGAGTCAGAACCGGGGGCAGCGACGGCGCGCTGACCCCGGTTTTTTTTTCGTGGAAGCATGGTGCGGACCAGAAGTCAATATTTTTCTGAAGCTACTTGTATAGTAGTGCCCGCAAGAATTTCATGCAAGAAACATTTACGGCCAAATTATCAATTGCGTGTAGTAAAGCTACCTGCATAAAATTCCGTTTTTGGCCTTAAGGGAAAACTAAGTAACGTCGTGGTGCGTGTACGCCCAAAAATGCGCCGTAGAGTCTTGCTCGTTGAGCCAGAACGGTGCAAAGGGAGCGCTACCACATAGGAAAACCCTATGAAATTTAACCGGTTTTAGGGATGAAAATTCTATGTAAAATCAAGAATTCGTATGTATAATTCGCCGACGTCCCGGATGCGGCTGTTGTTTTGTGTCGCCATTTTGGGGTTTAAGTAGCACCAAAGAGAGTTGGTATTGGAGAAAGCAGGCATGAATTTCACGCACAACGAAAAAAGCACCGGGAAGAACTTTACAGGCATTACGATTGTCGTTTTGTTGCACATCCTGGTTGCTTATGGGATCGTGACGGGCTTGGGAAAACGTCTGGTGGCCAAAATGGTCCAACCAGTGGAGACCAAGATCATTGAGGAGGTGAAACCTCCTCCACCAAAGGAACTCCCACCACCGCCACCTCCGCCAGAGATGAAAGCGCCACCACCGCCATTCATCCCGCCAGTTGAGGTGAACGTGCAGCAGCCGCCACCGCCGAACAACGTTATTCAGAACGCGACTAACGTGAAGCCGGCAACCACCGAGATCCAGAAAGCCCCGCCAGCACCACCTGCGGCGCCCCCTGGTCCGGCCAAAACGGGTGTGCGTACTGCGGCAGTGGTTGACTTCAGCACTTGCGCCAAGCCGGAATGGCCGAAGTCGTCGCTGCGTAACGAAGAAACCGGTACCGTACAGCTGTCGTTCCTGATTGCAGCCGATGGTCGCGTAGCGGAAGGCAAGATCGTGAAATCCAGTGGTTTCCGCGATCTGGATAAAGCCGCTATTGCCGGTATCACCAAATGCCGCTTCAAACCGGCAACGGAAGATGGCGTACCAAAAGAAGGCTGGCAGCAGATGCAATACGTCTGGACGCTGGAGTAAAACCGAGGCAGAACACCGTCTCACATGTAGTTTTCGTTGTCATTACGCCAGCGATCTGATTATTTTATCAATTTGGAGGAAGCATGTTTAAGAATACCCGTTTGTCCGCTGTACTGGCCGCTGTGCTGTTCTCGGTGACCGCAGCCACCGCCCTGGTTAGCTCGGCTCAAGAGCAAGCCTCGGCAGCCGCTTCGGCTCCAGCAGCAGACGCAGCAGCGCCAGCAGCAGCGCCAGCAGCGGATGCGGCAGCAGCGCCAGCAGCAGAAGCGCCAGCAGCTAAAGGCGGTAAAGAAGAAGTGGAAAATCCATACGGCTTCGCGGCTGTGTGGGAAGCTGGTTTCGTATCGCGCGGCACCCTGATCATCCTGTCGCTGATGTCGATGGGTTCGTGGTACATCATCATCACCAAACTGATCGACCAGACCAAGATCTTCAAACAATCGAAAGAAGCGTCGGCCAAGTTCTGGAAAGCTTCGTCGATCGCTGCTGGTTCGGCTTCGCTGACCGACGGTTCGCCATTCCGCTTCATCGCTGAAACCGGCACCAAGGCTACCGCGCACCACGACGGCGCCCTGCTGGAACAAATCGACCTGTCGACCTGGGTGACCATGTCGATCCAGCGCGCTGTTGAGAAAGTCCAATCGCGTCTGCAAGATGGCCTGTCGTTCCTGGCAACCGTGGGTTCGACCGCACCGTTCATCGGTCTGTTCGGTACCGTATGGGGTATTTACAATGCACTGATCGCCATCGGCATGTCGGGTAACGCATCGATCGATAAAGTGGCAGGTCCAGTGGGTGAAGCGCTGATCATGACCGCTTTCGGTCTGTTCGTGGCAGTTCCTGCCGTTCTGGGTTACAACTGGCTGGTGCGTCGTAACAAGTCGGCAATGGAAGACGTACGTGCTTTCTCGGCTGACGTTCACTCGGTGCTGATCTCGGGCGCAATGTCGACCGCTACCGGCAACAAAAAAGTTGGGTAATTAACCATGTCCATGTCCGTAGGCTCCGATAGCGGAGACGAAGATCAAGTCATGTCAGAAATCAACACGACGCCCCTGGTGGACATCATGTTGGTGCTGCTGATTATCTTCCTGATCACGAGCCCGGTTGTTCTGAAGCTGATCAAGATCAAGCTGCCAGAGGAAACCAACCAGGTTATCCAGACCAAGCCGGAAGACGTCAACATTGTCGTTAGCAAAGATGGCGACATCTATTGGAATCAGCGCAGAATGCGCGACGCCAATGAGTTGTTCGACAATCTGAAGGTGGAAGCTGTGAAACTGCCTCAGCCGGAAGTTCATGTACGTGGCGACCAAGAAACCAAGTACGAAGCCATCGGCAAGGTTATTTTCACCACCCAGCGTGCTGGTATTCAGAAGGTCGGCTTCATCACCGAACCGCCTGATAGGGGTTAATACCCAACAGTGCATCGCAGGCCTGTCATGCAGGCCTGCCCTTCTCAAAAGGAAAACATCATGAGTATGAATGTGGGCTCCCCTTCCGCAGGCGCGGATCCGGAACCAATGATGGAAATGAATATGACGCCCCTCATCGACGTGATGCTGGTGCTGATTATCATGATGATCATTACGATTCCTAAGGCCAACCACTCGGTGAACCTGAATATGCCAGTCGGCACCCCGCCGCCTCCGACCAAGGAGCCAGTGGTGGTAACGATTGACGTCGACTTCGACGGTACGATTCTGTGGGATAACGCTGTCGTTCCTGACCGCGCCACCCTGGAAGCGAAACTGACCGACGTCGCCGCGCAAGCGGATCAGCCGGAAGTGCATCTGCGTCCGAACAAGCTGGTCTCGTACAAAGTTGTCGCAGGCGTCATGGCTTCGGCCCAGCGTCTGGGCGTGACCAAAATTGGTCTGGTCGGTAACGAACAGTTCCAGTAAACAGTCCCATGTACAATAATAGGCAGGACCATTCCTGCCTATTTGCTTTTTTGAAGAAAGAAAATTCACCCATGACCAAGTTTCGTCTCGCTCATCTCGGCCTGGTAATGGCCGCTATTGGTTTTACCGCAGCAGCTCCACTCGCAGGTTTCTCGTCGGTCGCCTACGCCGCCGAAACGGTACGCGCAGAAATCGGCAAACCATTGCAAGAAGCACAGAAACTGGCCGCGGCCGGCAAGAACAAAGAAGCACTTGCCAAACTGAAAGAAACTGATTCTGTCGGCGGCAAATCCGCCAACGAGACCTATTTGATCGAGCGCACCCGCGCCTCGGCTGCAGCTGCTGCCGGCGATAACGACGCCGCCGCCAAAGCCTTTGAATCGGTCATCAATTCGGGCAAGCTGTCGGCTGCCGAACAACCAAAATTCACCCAGGCCCTGGCCGGTATCTACTACCGCGCCAAGGACTACCCAAAAGCCATCACCTGGATCCAGCGCGCGCTGAAAGACAATCCAAACGATGGCCAGATGCATGACCTGCTGATCCAGACCTACTACATCAGCGGCAAGTACGCTGAAGCAGCCAAGGAACTGTCGAGCGCCAAGGGTGCATCGGAACAGAACCTGCAAATGCTGGCCAATATCCAGCTGAAACAGAACGACAAGGCCGGCTACGTCCAGACCCTGGAAAAACTGGCCGGTTCGTATCCGAAAACCAGCTACTGGGCCGACCTGCTGAACCGCGTGTCGGGCAAGCCAGGCTTCTCGCCGACCCTGTCGCTGGACGTGCTGCGTCTGCGCCTGATCAACGGCCTGCTGTCGAAACCGTCGGAATACCTGGAAATGGCCCAGCTGTCGCTGCAAGCCGGCAACCCAGCTGAATCCATCAAGATCATCGACCAGGGCTACAAAAAAGGCATCCTGGGCACCGGCGCCGATGCGCCGCGTCACCAGCGCCTGAAAGACCTGGCCGCCAAGACCCAGGTCGAGTTCGACACCAAGGCCGCTGCGGTTGAAGCCGAAGCCGTCAAAGCCAAGGATGCCGACGCCCTGGCCAACCTGGGCTACGGCCTGGTCTCGGCTGGCAAAGCCGACAAAGGCCTGGCGCTGATGGATCAAGCCGTCAAGCTGGGTACCGGCCGCAATCCGGAAGCCATCAAGCTGCACTACGGTATCGCGCAAAGCATCGCCGGCAAGAAAGCCCCTGCCCTGGCAACGCTGAAAACCGTCAAAGGCACCGATGGCACCGCCGATCTGGCGCGCTACTGGACCCTGAACATTAATCACCCGATGTAATTCGGGCGGTTGATCAGCAAAGCGCTGCTCCGGCCCAGCCGGACAGCGCTTTTTTTTCGCTTTGAGGGATTCCCCGTATAATCCCGTATTTGCGACAAGTTTTCCCCAGATTCCCATGAAGGTATTTCGAGGTCTTCCCAATGCAGCGGCGCGCGCGCCGTGCGCGCTCACGATCGGCAATTTCGACGGCGTCCACCTCGGCCACCAGGCCTTGCTGGCCCGCGTGCGCGCTGCCGCCACCGGTCTGGGACTGGAAGCGGCCGTGATGACCTTCGAGCCGCATCCGCGCGAGTTCTTCGCCCAGAAAGCGGGCGACCTGTCACGCGCGCCGGCCCGCATCGCCAACCTGCGCGACAAGCTGCAATCGCTGTCCGACAACGGCATCGACCGCGTCATCGTCGAACATTTCTCGGCGCCGTTCGCGGCGCTGACGCCGCAGGAGTTCACTGAAAAAGTGCTGGTCGAAGGCCTGCACGTCAAATGGCTGATGGTCGGCGACGACTTCTGCTACGGCGCCCGCCGCGCCGGCAATGTGCAGATGCTGCTGGAAGCCGGCCAGAAATACGGCTTCCACGTCGAGACCCTGCCGACCGTGATGAACGGCAGCACCCGCATCTCCTCCTCCGCCGTGCGCGCCGCGCTCAACGAAGGCGACTTCCCGCACGCCGAGGCGCTGCTGGGCCACCCGTACGCCATCTCAGGCCACGTGATCCACGGCCAGAAGCTGGGCCGCACGCTGGGCTTCCCGACCCTGAACCTGCGCGTGCCGCACCGCCCTGCACTGTCCGGCATCTTCATCGTGCAGGTGCATGGCCTGGCCGGGCATCCATTGCCAGCCGTCGCCAGCCTGGGCGTGCGTCCGACCGTCGATGACAGCGGCCGCGTGCTGCTGGAGGTGCACGTGTTCGACTTCGACCAGGGCTGCTATGGCCGCCAGGTGCGCGTCGAATTCCTGCAAAAGATCCGCGACGAAGAAAAATATATCGACCTGCCGACGCTGACGGCCGCTATCCACCGCGATGCCGACATCGCCCGCGCCTTCTTTGCCAAGCGCGCTACCGACCGAATTTGACCGCGCGATTTAGCTACGCGCGCCGGCTACCCAGCATTCCCGAATAAATCACTGAAGACCACTATGTCCGATAACAAATCCGCAAAAAAGCCTGAAAGCAAATACCCGGTCAATATGACCGAAACCCCGTTCCCGATGCGCGGCGACCTCGCCAAGCGCGAGCCGAACTGGGTCCAGCAATGGCAGACCAAAAAGATCTACGAGCGCGTGCGCAAGGCCGCCGCCGGCCGTCCGAAATTCATCCTGCATGACGGCCCACCATACGCCAACGGCGACATCCACCTGGGCCACGCGGTCAACAAGATCCTCAAGGACATGGTGATCAAATCGCGCTCGCTGGCCGGTTTCGACGCCCCTTACGTGCCGGGCTGGGATTGCCACGGCATGCCGATCGAGATCCAGATCGAAAAACTGTACGGCAAAAACCTGCCGACCGCCGACGTGCTGTCCAAGGCCCGCGCCTACGCGCTGGAGCAGGTCGACCGCCAGCGCAAGGACTTCATCCGCCTGGGCGTGCTGGGCGAATGGCAGAACCCTTACCTGACCATGAACTACTCCAACGAGGCCGACGAACTGCGCGCGCTCGGCACCATGCTGGAAAAAGGCTACGTCTACCGCGGCCTGAAGCCGGTCAACTGGTGCTTCGACTGCCAGTCCGCACTGGCCGAAGCGGAAGTGGAATACCAGGACAAGCGCGATCCGGCGATCGACGTCGGCTTCAAGTTCGCCGAATTCGACAAGCTGGCCAACGCCTTCGACCTGACGCAACTGCCGACGCACGAAGGCTACATCGTCATCTGGACCACCACCCCGTGGACCATCCCGGCCAACCAGGCGCTCAACGTCAATCCG
Source organism: Duganella levis (assembly GCF_009857605.1). Lineage (GTDB taxonomy): Bacteria > Pseudomonadota > Gammaproteobacteria > Burkholderiales > Burkholderiaceae_D > Rugamonas > Rugamonas levis. Next base: position 75,211 of record NZ_WWCT01000004.1, read on the forward strand.
GAAGTGACCTACGCGCTGGTGCAGACCGAGCGTGACGGCCAGCCGCTGCTGCTGATCCTGGCGCAAGACCTGGTGGAATCGTCGCTGGCGCGCTTCAAGCTGGAAGGCGTCACCATCGCCACCTGCAAGGGCGAAGACCTGTCCGGCATCAGCTTCCTGCATCCGCTGCACGCCGCCGACACCTTCTACAACCGCCTGTCGCCGATGTACCTGGCCGACTACGTGACCACCGAGAGCGGCACCGGCGTGGTGCACTCGGCGCCTGCCTATGGCCTGGACGACTTCATCTCCTGCAAAGCCCACGGCATGCAGGATGACCACATCCTGACCCCGGTGATGGGCGACGGCAAATATGTCTCCACCCTGCCGCTGTTCGGCGGCATGACCATCTGGGAAGCCTCGAAGCCGATCTGCACCGCGCTGCGCGAAGCCGGCGCGCTGTTCGAGGTCAAGATGTTCGATCACAGCTACATGCACTGCTGGCGTCACAAAACCCCGATCATCTACCGCGCCACCTCGCAGTGGTTCGCCGGCATGGACATCAAGCCGAAAGACGGCGGCGCCAGCCTGCGCGAGACCGCGCTCAAAGGCATCGCCGAGACCAAGTTCTTCCCGGACTGGGGCCAGGCGCGCCTGCACGGCATGATCGCCAACCGTCCTGACTGGACCCTGTCGCGTCAGCGCCAGTGGGGCGTGCCGATGGCCTTCGTGGTCCACAAAGAGACCGGCGCGCTGCATCCACGCACGCCGGAACTGCTGGAGCAAGTCGCCCAGCTGATCGAAAAGAACGGCATCGACGCCTGGCTGGCGCTGGACCTGAAAGACCTGATCGGCGACGAAGCGTCCGACTACGTCAAGAACAAGGACACGCTGGACGTCTGGTTCGACTCCGGCACCACCCACCAGACCGTGCTGCGCGGCTCGCACAAGGAACAACTGGCCTTCCCGGCCGACCTGTACCTGGAAGGTTCGGACCAGCACCGCGGCTGGTTCCACTCGTCGCTGCTGACGTCCTCGATGCTGAACGGCGCGCCGCCGTACAAAGCGCTGCTGACGCACGGCTTCACCGTCGATGGTGAAGGCAAGAAGATGTCCAAATCGCTGGGCAACACGCTGGCGCCGCAGAAAATCTCCGACACCCTGGGCGCCGACATCCTGCGCCTGTGGATCGCCTCGACCGACTACACCGGCGAGCTGTCGATCTCGGACGAGATCCTGAAGCGCGTGACGGAAGCCTATCGCCGAATCCGCAACACGCTGCGCTTCCTGCTGGCCAACATCTCCGACTTCAACCACGCGCAAGACGCCGTGCCGGTCGCCGAGCTGCTGGAAATCGACCGCTACGCGATCGCCAACATGGCCGCGCTGCAGAAGGAAATCGAAGCCCACTACGAACAGTATGAATTCCAGCCGGTCTACTCCAAGCTGCAAAACTACTGCTCGGAAGACCTGGGCGGCTTCTACCTGGACGTGCTGAAGGACCGCCTGTACACCACCGCCGTGACCTCGCACGCGCGCCGTTCGGCGCAGACCGCGCTGTGGCACATCACGCAAAGCCTGCTGCGTGTGATGGCGCCGGCGCTGTCGTTCACTGCGGAAGAGGCATGGGCCATCTTCGCCGGCGAAGAAGCCTTCAAGGCCAGCGATGAAACCATCTTTACGCAAACCTGGTGGCAGCTGCCGGAACTGGCCGACGGCGATGCGCTGCTGGCCAAGTACGCGGCGCTGCGCGCGGTGCGTACCGACGTCACCAAGCAGCTGGAAGACCTGCGCACCTCGGGCGCGATCGGCTCCTCGCTGCAGGCGGAACTGGGCATCAAGGCCGCCGGCGACAAGTACCAGCTGCTGGCCAGCCTGGAAGATGACCTCAAGTTCATCTTCATCACGTCGCTGGCGAAAGTGACGGAAGTGGCGTCGGAAGCGGAAGAAGCGGTCACCGTGGCCGCATCGACCGCCGAGAAGTGCGAGCGCTGCTGGCACTACCGCGCCGACGTCGGCGCCCAGCCCGACCACCCTACCCTGTGCGGCCGCTGCTACAGCAACCTGTTTGGTGCGGGCGAAAAACGCAAGTTCGCTTAACATACTACCGCCGCGTTCCACCGGAACGCGGCGGAGACGCCACGACGAACAAACTTCATAATTTATGGCCACCAAAAAAATCTTCCCGACCAAATCCTCGGCCAGCATCACGCCATGGCTGTGCGTCGCTGCGCTCGTGATCCTGATCGACCAGCTGACCAAGATCACCATCACCAAGACCTTCCAGCTGGGCGAAGAAAAAGTCATCACCTCGTTCTTCAACCTGGTGCTGGCGTATAACAAGGGCGCCGCCTTCAGCTTCCTGAGCAATAGCGGCGGCTGGCAGCGTTACTTCTTCACCGGCATCGGCCTGTGCGCCGCCATCTTCATCGTCTACCTGCTGAAAAAGCACAGCGGCCAGCGCATGTTCGCGTGGGCGCTGTCGCTGGTGCTGGGCGGCGCGCTGGGCAACGTCATCGACCGCCTGCTGTATGGCCACGTGGTCGATTTCCTCGACTTCCACTGGCAAGGCCTGGGACACTTCCCGGCCTTTAACGTCGCCGATTCGGCCATATGCGTCGGCGCCGCCCTGTTCATCCTGGACGAACTGCGCCGGGTGAACAAATAACGGAGCCGCACCATGATGGAACTGACTGGTAAAAAAATCGTCCTCGGCCTGTCCGGCGGCGTGGCCTGCTACAAGGCGGCGGAACTGTGCCGCGCCTTCACCAAGGCCGGCGCTTCGGTGCAGGTGGTGATGACGGAAGCGGCCACCCACTTCATCACGGCCGTCACCATGCAGGCGCTGTCCGGCCGCCCGGTGTACACCGACCAGTGGGACGCGCGCGTCAACAACAACATGGCCCACATCGACGTCACCCGCGACGCCGACGCCATCATCATCGCGCCCTGCTCGACGGACTTCATCCGCAAGCTGGCGCACGGCGCCTGCGACGACCTGCTGTCGACGCTGTGCGTGGCGCGTCCGCGCCATGTGCCGCTGCTGATCGCGCCGGCCATGAACGTCGAGATGTGGCTCAATCCCGCCACCCAGCGCAACGTGCAGACGCTGCGCGACGACGGCATCGCCATCTTCGGCCCTGCGGCCGGCGACCAGGCCTGCGGCGAAGTGGGTTTCGGCCGCATGCTGGAACCGGAACAGCTGCTGGAAGAAGTGATTGCCGCCTTCCAGCCGAAAGTCCTGGCGGGCAAACGCATCCTGATCACCGCCGGCCCGACCTTCGAGCCGATCGACCCGGTGCGCGGCATCACCAATCTGTCGTCGGGCAAGATGGGCTACGCCGTGGCGCGCGCCGCGCGCGAAGCCGGCGCCGAAGTGATGCTGATCTCCGGTCCGGTGGCCTTGCCGACGCCCTTCGGCGTCCAGCGCATCAACGTGCAGAGCGCGCAGCAGATGTATGACGCGGTGATGGCCAATGTCGACCACCAGCACATCTTCATCGCGGTGGCGGCGGTGGCCGACTGGCGCATCGCCAACGCCAGCGACCAGAAACTGAAGAAAAACCCGAACGGCACCGCGCCGGACCTGAAGTTCGAGCAGAATCCGGACATCCTGGCCTCGGTGGCGGCGCTGACCAACCTGGCCGGCCATCCGTACTGCGTCGGCTTTGCCGCCGAATCGGAAAACCTGGTGCAGTTCGGCGCCGACAAGCGCGAGAAAAAAGGCATCCCTCTGCTAGTAGGGAATATCGGCCACCACACCTTCGGCCAGGACGACAACACCATCATCCTGTTCGACGAAAACGGCCACACCATTTTGCCGCGCGCCGACAAACTGACGCTGGCGCGCCAACTGATTTCCGAGATCTCGAAACGCATCTCGCAGCACTCTCTCTTTGCCAAGTAAATGAAAACTGTAGACGTAAAAATCCTCGACCCGCGCATGAAGGACCAACTGCCGGCCTACGCCACCCCTGGTTCGGCCGGCCTGGACCTGCGCGCCTGCATCGACGCCCCCATGGTGATCGAAGCCGGCCAGACCGTGCTCATTCCGACCGGCCTGGCGATCCACGTCGCCGATCCGGGCTATGCCGCCATGATCCTGCCGCGCAGCGGCATGGGCCACAAAAACGGCATCGTGCTGGGGAATCTGGTAGGCTTGATCGACTCCGACTATCAGGGCCAGTTGATGATTTCGACCTGGAATCGCGGTCACAGCGCCTTCACGCTGAACCCGATGGAACGCCTGGCACAATTGATCATCGTGCCGGTGCTGCAAGTCGGCTTTAACGTTGTGGAAGAATTCGAATCGAGCGAGCGTGGTGTCGGCGGTTTCGGCAGCACCGGCAAACAATAAAATGGAGACGGAGTGCAGGGATGAATATGACGAATAAATTTGGCGCCTTCTCCCTGGTGGCTGCGAGCGCCTTGCTCTCCGCCTGCTCCACCTTCCAATCGCAGCCGGCCGCGCCGGAACCAACGCCAGCGGTGGTCAGCACCGTCACCGAAGCGCCGCCGGTGGTCACCGCCAAGATGGCCGCCGCGCGCCAGCAACTGAGCCAGATGGTAGCGCTGCAGGATCGCCTGTACCGCGTCGCCGGCCCGCTGCTGATCAACAATGCAGACCTGTGCCGCAACCAGGCGCGCAACCTGCTCGGCTTCACGGCCAAGAACAAATACTCCTACTCCGGCGAATTCGTCGACGCCGCCCAAGCGGTGCTGAACTATGGCGACCGCCTGGAAGTGGCCAGCGTGCTGGCCGGCAGCGGCGCCGCCCGCGTCGGCCTGCGCAAGGGCGACGTGCTGGTGGCCGCCGACGGCAAACTGCTGCCGGTGGGGACCAACGCGGAAACCGAAGCGGCTGCGGTGCTTGGCCCGCTGGTCGGCGCCAACCGCGTGCTGACGCTGACCATCGCGCGCGGCGGCAGCAACCAGCAGCTGCGGGTGCCGGTCACGCGCGCCTGCGCCTTTAAGATCGACATCGGCAATTCGGACAACATCAACGCCTATTCCGACGGCCAGCGCGTGATGATCACGCGCGGCATGGTTAACTTCGCGCAAAGCGACGACGCCATCGCCTACGTGCTGGCGAAGGACATCGCCCATAATGTGCTGGGCCACGCGGCCACCACCAAGCAGGCTTACACGATCGGCAGCATCATCGACAACCTGGTGGCGGTGCGTCCCGATTTGTCGATGCTGATCGGCACCGCCGGCGTCAAGCCGATGCCGCAGGAGCTGGATGCGGCGGCCGACAACCTGTCGCTGTACATGGTGGCGCGCGCCGGCTACAACGTCGACGGCGCCCGCGCCTTCTGGCAGCGCCTGGCCACGCAATATCCGGCCACGGTGCTGAACGGCTATACCGCCAACCACCCTTCCGTGGCCTATCGCCTGTCCACCATCGACAAGAGCGTGGCGGCGATCCGCAGCAAGCAGTCGGCCAAGCAGCCCCTGGTCCCTTAATCGAGAGAGAACGCCATGAACAAGTCCGGCCTGATCGCAATCATCCTGATGCTGGCGACCAGCTGGGCACAGGCGGCGCAATGGGTGCGCGTGGGCGGCAACAAGACCGCCACCTACTACATCGATAAAGCCAGCGTGATCCCGATCGACAAGACGCGCAAGGCGTGGTCGATGCAAACCTATGTCCGCATGCAGAAGACGCCCGAGGGCAAGCTGTATAAGTCGGTGAAGATGCTGCACGTGTACGGCTGCGACGACCACACCACCACCTTGCTGGCGCAGGTCTATTACCCGGAAGCGATGGGCAAGGGCGAGCCGGTGGAGAACTACAAGTTCGAGAAGTTCAACCCGGAAGACATCGTGCCCGACAGCCCGTTCGACGCCACGCTGGCCGCCGCCTGCAAGGGCTAGCCGGGGAAGTTGGGGAACACCGTCGCCATCAGCCAGGTCAGGAAAGCGCACAGCAGCACTGCTAAAATCAGTACCACTAACAGACGCCCGAATTTGGGGGTAGCGTCTTCTTCCTTTGGGGTCATTCGCGTCTCCGTTCCCTGCAAGCTTTGATGAGCCGTAGTATATTCCATTCATGGACTCTATCGACCTCGAAGTATTAAAAGCCAGCGCCGCGTGGATCGCGTCCGGGCGCCGCTGTGAACTGATCACCGTCATCAAGACCTGGGGCTCCAGCCCGCGCCCGGTCGGCGCCACGCTGGCCATCTGCGAAGACGGCACGGTGGTCGGCTCGGTCTCGGGCGGCTGCATTGAAGATGATTTGATCGCGCGCGTGCGCGACGAAGGCATTCGCCGCACCATTCCGGAAATCGTCAGCTACGGCATTACCGCCGACGAGGCGCACCGTTTCGGCCTGCCTTGCGGCGGCACGATTGAATTGTCGATCGAACCGCTGTCGGCGCATAGCTGCATCGACGAACTGCTGGCGCGGCTGGAACAGCACGAACTGGTACAGCGCCGGCTCGACCTGCGCAGCGGCGAAGTGGAACTGTCCAAAGCCGCGCCGGGCGCGCAGATGCAAGTCAGCGAGCAGGCCATGGTGACCTTGCACGGGCCGCGCTGGCGGCTGCTGATCATCGGCGCCGGCCAGCTGTCGCGCTTCCTGGCGCAGATTGCGTTGGCGATGGACTACAGCGTCACCGTCTGCGATCCGCGCGAAGAATACCGCGCCGGCTGGCATGTCGACGGCGTGCAGCTGGTACACGAGATGCCGGACGACGTGGTTCTGGCAATGAACCTGGACCACCGCAGCGCGGTCGTCGCGCTGACGCACGATCCAAAGCTGGACGACCTGGCGTTGATGGAAGCGTTAAAGTCGGACGCGTTCTATGTCGGCGCCATCGGCTCGCGCCTGAACAACAGCAAGCGCCGCGAGCGATTGCTTGAATTCGACCTGACGCCGGAACAGCTGGCGCGCCTGCACGGCCCGATCGGCCTGTACATCGGCAGCAAGACGCCATCCGAAATCGCCATCTCCATCCTGGCTGAAATGACGGCGATCAAAAATGGCGTGCCGACCAATCTGATCGTGCCGCACGCCGCCGCGCCGACCAAAGCCGGCAACGCCGTGTGCGTGGTGGAAAGCGGCGCAGTTTAAAAGCAAGAAACGAATGGCGCCATGCGGGCGGCTGGGCGACAATAGCGGACCGCCGTCGCCACCGATCACCGCACTGGAACCTGCATGAGCACCGCCAACCTGTTACGCCTTATCCTGCTTGCCGCCATTTGGGGCGGCTCCTTCCTCTTCATGCGCATCGCCGCGCCGGTGCTGGGCGCTGCGGTGCTGATCGAGTACCGCGTGCTGTTCGCCGCCATCTTCCTCGCGGTGGTCGGCGTATTTCTGAAAAAATCGCTGATGTGGAGGCAGCACTGGAAGCACTTCTTCATTCTAGGCCTGTTCAACTCCGCCCTGCCCTTCCTGATGTTCGCCTTCGCCGCGCGCACGCTGTCGGCTTCCGTGCTGGCGGTGCTGAACGCCACCACACCGCTGTGGGGCACGCTGATCGCCGCCGTCTGGTCGCGCACCATGGTCAGCGGCAAAGTGCTGATGGGCCTCGGACTGGGCACCTGCGGCGTCGCGCTGCTGGTGGGCTTTGACCACGTCAGCACCAAGCCCGGCGCCGGCATCGCCATCGCCGCCGTGCTGTTCGCGTCCTTTAACTACGGCATCGCCAGCAATTACGCCAAGCAGGCCAAGGCGGTCGAACCGTTCGCCAACGCGCACGGCTCGATGTGGGCCTCGGCGCTGCTGGTACTGCCGGTGGTGCCGTTCTTCCCGGCGCCGGCCGAGCCGACTATCGGCATCATGAGCGCGGTGCTCGCGCTGGCGGTGCTGTGCAGCGGCGTGGCTTACCTGATTTACTTCCGCCTGATCCAGGATGTCGGCCCGTCGTCGGCGTTGACCGTGACTTTCCTCAGTCCTTTGTTCGGCATCCTGTGGGGCGTGATGTTCCTCGGCGAGACGATCGGCTGGTACACCTTCGCCGGCGCCGCCATCGTCATCACCGGCACCGCGCTGGTGACGGGATTCCGTCCGAGCTTCCGCCTCAAGCCGCGCGCAGCATGAAGCCCTACGCGCTGCCGCTGCCGGACGACTACCGCGTCGACGACGTGCTGGCCTTCCACCGCCGCGATACGGAAAGCGTCGCCGAAGAAGTCAGCGCCGAGCGGTTTCGCAAAGGCGTGCTGTTGGACGACGTGCCGGTGGTGCTGGACATCGCCCTGTCGCCTTCGGCCGCACACGTGACCGTGCATGCGGACGCCAAGCTGAGCACCGCAGCGCAACAGCAGGCGCGCGACGCCGTGCTGAATATCCTCGGCCTGCGCATCGATCCCGCACCGTTCTATACCTTCGTCAAAAAAGACAAACTGTTTGCCGCGCTGGCGCGCAAGCAGCCCGGCCTGCGCATCGTGCAATCGGCTACCGTATTCGAGGCGCTGACGTGGGCCATCATCGGCCAGCAGATCAATCTGTCGTTTGCCATCGCGCTGCGCCGCACCTTCATCCTGCTGGCCGGCCGTCAGCACAGCAGCGGCTTGTGGTGCTATCCCGACGCCCACCGCGCCGCCGCATTAACGATCGAAGACCTCACCAGCCGAAAATTCTCGCGCGCCAAGGCCGAAACCATCCTGCGCCTGGCCGCGCTGATCACCAACGGCGAACTGCAACTGGCGCCGGCGGATGACAACAGCATCGACCAGATCTCCGCCGCACTGCTGGCAGTGAAAGGCATCGGCCCGTGGACTGTCAACTACGGCCTGCTGCGCGGCTACGGCCACGCCGACTGCTCGCTGCATGGCGATGTCGCCGTGCGCGCCGCGCTGCAAACGCTGCTCGGCGAAGACGTCAAACCGGACATGAAGCGCACCGAAGAAATCCTCGCCCGCTACAGCCCTCACCGCACCATGGCCGCCGCCCACCTGTGGGCCAGCCTGCATCCGCGCGACTAAATTCCGCTTGAGCCTCACGTAACGTCAGGCTTTACGCTCTTCTCATCAACCACAAGGAGAGCACAATGCAGAAGCCCAGCGCCTGGATGACCGCCACCGCCCGCGCCGCCCACCAGCTGTACGACCAGCCACTGATCCTGAACGACCCGCTGGCCGTGCGCCTGCTTGGCGCCGAACGCGAAGCCGAACTGCGCGCCGACGCCCAGCGCCAGCAGCATCCCCTGGCCGTCGCCATGCGCGCCACCATGGCAGTCCGCGCCAGGCTGGCGGAAGACAGCTGGCTGGCAGCGCAGGCGCGCGGCGTGCAGCAATACGTGATTCTCGGCGCGGGTCTCGATACCTACGCCTACCGCTCCGAACACACAGCGCAAATTTATGAAGTCGACCTGCCAGCCATGCAGCAGTGGAAGCGCGAATGCCTTCGCGCCGCCGATATCAGCGAACCGGCCAACGTGCGCTACGTCGCCACCGACTTCACCGACGGCAGCCTGCTGGAAGACCTACAACAGCAAGGCTTCGATGCCGCGCAACCGGCATGCTTCTCGTGGCTGGGCGTCAGCATGTATTTGCAGCCGGATGAAGTGATGCGCACCTTGCGCGACGTCGCAGACTGCGTGCCGGGCAGCAGCATCGTGTTCGACTACTGCGTGCAGCGCCGGCACCTCAACGACAACGAGCGCGCGGGCCTGGACTTCGTTGCTGCCTCGCTGGCCGCACAAGGCGAACCATTGCAGAGCAGCTTTGAGCCACCACTGCTGGAACACATGCTGCACCATCATGGCTATCGCCACGTCGAGCATTTCGGCGCGGAGGAATTGAGTGCGCTGTATGGTCCACGTCTGAGCGGGATTTTCCGCCTGATACGCGCCACGGTTTAAACTACGAGGCATGGAAAAAACCGTACTGAAAATCGGCGAACTGGCGGCGCGCTCCGGCCTCACGGTGCGCGCGCTGCACCACTACGACAGCATCGAGCTGCTGACGCCATCGGCGCGCGCCGATTCCGGCTATCGCCTCTATAACCGCGACGACGTCGAACGCCTGCACAAGATCCAGGCGCTGCGCAAATTCGGCATGTCGCTGGCGGACATCGCCACCTTCCTCGCCAGTCCGGATGCGCAGTTTGCCGACATCGTCGCGCAGCAGATCGCCGCGCTGGACCAGCAGATCAAGCAGGCCAGCACCTTGCGTGACCAGCTTAGCCTGTTGCAGCGGCAGATGCCGAGCGAGGAATCGCCGGCGTTGGAAGACTGGCTCGGTGCGCTGGAGCACATGAAGCTGTACGAACAATACTTCACGCCGGAGGAGTTACGCCGGCTGCCGTTCTGGCAGCAAAGCGCGCGCCGCAACGCCAAATGGCGCGGGATGGTGAGCGAACTGCAATCGCTGATGGAACGCGGCGTCGCCACCGACAGCCCAGAAGCCCGTGCCTTGTCGCAGCGCTGGATGGAGACGTTGGAGCACGACACCGCCACCAATCCCGCCTTCGCGCACCGCATGACGCAGTTGCTGCAGCAAGAACGCGCGGAAGGCCGCCGTCCGCCGATTACCGAAGAGATGCAGCACTACATCGGCGCCGCCTTCAATGCCCGCAAGATGGCGCTGTACGCGAAGTACCTGAACGACGACGAGATGCGCTACCTGCGCGACAACAGCCGCAAGTACCAGCAGGAGTGGATACTGCTGTTCATCGAGGTGCACAAGCAGATGGAACGAGGCGTGCCGCCGGCAGCGCCATCGTCGCAAGCGCTGGCGCAAGAATGGATGCGGCTGTTCCACGCCCGCGCCGGCAGCGATCCGCAGACGCAAGCCAAGATCCGCCACGCCCACGAAGCCGAGCCCGAACTATTGAAAGGCACCTGGGTCAGCCAGGACACCATCGCCTACATCCGCCAGGCCCTGGCCGCTTGCGGGCCGGTTTGATACGGCATAAAGTAAAAGCCCACTCCCCGTTCTACGATGGTGTCTTATGGACGATCATCTCAACAACCTCTACGAAACCGACGCCCTGATCTGGACCGAAACCCAGATCGCCCTGCTGCGCGCCGGCAAATTCGATCAGCTGGATCTGGAAAACATCATTTCAGAACTGGGATACCAAGTGCGAAAAGACAAACGCCAGGTGGCGCACCGCATGGTGGGCTTGCTCAGCCATCTGTTGAAATACCAATACCAGCCGCAACGCATCAGCAAAAGCTGGATCCACACCATCCACAACCACCGCATGAAGATCGACAGGATACTCAAGCAGATGCCCAGCCTGGCGCCAGTGCTGGACGAATACATCATGGACGCGTATCCCCGCGCGGTGCGAGAGGCCGCACTGGAAACGCGCTTGCCGCCCTCCACCTTCCCCAGGAAATGTCCTTTCTCGCAACAGCAAATCTTTGACGAAGATTTTTTCCCGAGCGAAAACGAAAAAGCCGTTGAACCTTAACGGTATCAACGGCTTTTGAATTTGGTTGCGGGGACAGGATTTGAACCTGTGACCTTCGGGTTATGAGCCCGACGAGCTGCCAGACTGCTCCACCCCGCGTCTGTATGCATGTATTATAGGGCAGATCAGGTGATTAGGCAATATTAATCCTTGAATCCGGCACGATAGATCGAATAAATGCTGAGCCTCGGCCGTTTCGGGCGTGCCGTAGCGCTGGCAATCGGTGTAAAGTAAGCATAAACCGACCTCACTACTAGTTTATGAAATTCTGTTCCGAATGCGCTTCCCCTGTCAGCCTCAGCATTCCTGCTGGCGATAACCGTCCCCGTTATGTATGCAGCCACTGCGGCGCCATCCATTACCAGAATCCGAAAATGGTGCTGGGCTCGATCCCGGTATGGGAACGCGATGGCGAACTGAAGGTGCTGCTATGCAAGCGCGCCATCGAACCGCGCTACGGCTATTGGACGCTGCCGGCCGGCTTCATGGAAAACAATGAGACCACCGGCGAGGCCGCCATCCGCGAAACCGAGGAAGAAGCTGGCGCCAATATCAAGCTTGGCAATCTGTTCAGCTTGCTCAACGTGGCACGCGTCCACCAGGTGCATATGTTCTACCTGGCCGAACTGCTGGACCTCGACTTCGCGCCCGGCGAGGAAAGTCTGGAAGTGCAGCTGTTCGCGGAAAGCGAGATTCCGTGGGACGACCTGGCCTTCCCCACCATCCGCACCACGCTGGAACTGTTCTTCGCCGACCGCGTCAAGATCCGCGAAGGCGGCGGCTACGGCTTCCACACGCAGGACATCACGCGCAATATGCGCTCCGACGACGAGCCAACCTGACGCGGCCGCATGATTCCCTGGCTCGACACCGACACGCCCTTCCCCGACGTTAGCAAAGCGCTGACCACCGACGCGCCCGGCCTGCTGGCGGCCGGCGCCGACCTGTCGCCGCAGCGTTTGCTGATGGCCTACCGGCACGGCATCTTCCCGTGGTTCTCGGAAGGCCAGCCCATCCTGTGGTGGAGCACCGATCCGCGCATGGTGCTGCACACCGAACAGTTCCGCATTTCCGACTCGCTGAAGAAAACCCTGCGCAAGGTCGAACGCAGCCGCCAGCAAGGCGGCCGCTGGCAGATCCGCTTCGACAGCGCCTTCGAGCAGGTGATGCGCAACTGCGCCGCGCCGCGCCGCGACGGCCCCGGCACCTGGATCTCGGAAGAGATCATCGCCGGCTACAGCGGCCTGCACCGCATGGGCCACGCGCACTCGGCCGAAGTCTGGCTCGATGGCGAACTGGTCGGCGGCGCCTACGGCGTCTGCCTGGGCCGCATGTTCTATGGCGAATCGATGTTCGCGCGCGTTACCGACGCGTCCAAGATCGCCTTGGCCTACCTGGTGCGCTTCCTGCACGCGCACGGCGTGGCGATGATCGATTGTCAACAGGAGACCGGACACCTGGCCTCGCTGGGCGCGGCGCCGATTGCGCGATCACAATTCCTGGCGCATCTGCGCAACAGTATCGACTTGCCGCAGATCACCAAATGGGAACCCATTGCACCTCTGGGCCCGGACGGTGTTAAGCTAGCCATAGACTCCACCACCGCTCGATAGGACGTGCATGACGCACTTGAACGACCTGCCTTTCGCGACGCTGCAGTTTTACACGACGGCGCCCTACCCTTGCAGCTACCTCGACGCGCGCCAGGCGCGTTCGCAGGTGGCGACGCCGTCGCACCTGATCAATGCGGATGTCTACTCGGAGCTGGTGAAGAACGGCTTCCGCCGTAGCGGCATCTTTACTTATCGTCCATATTGCGACGGCTGCCAGGCCTGCATCCCGGTGCGCGTGGTGACCGACGAGTTCCGTCCCAACCGTACCCAGCGCCGCGCGTGGATGAAGCATGCCGAGCTGACCGCCGGCGTCGCCACGCTGTCGTTCTCCGACGAACACTACGACCTCTACCTGCGCTACCAGAGCCGGCGCCACGCCGGCGGCGGCATGGACCAGGACAGTCGCGACCAGTATGCGCAGTTCCTGCTGCAAAGCCGCGTCAACACCCGGCTGGTGGAATTCCGCGAACCAGGCGGCACGCTGCGCATGGTCAGCATCATCGACGTGCTGTCGGACGGCCTGTCGTCGGTGTACACCTTCTTCGATCCGGATATGGAAGGCGCGTCCTACGGCACCTTCAACGTGCTGTGGCAAATCGAACAGGCGCGCGAGCTCAAGCTGCCGTACGTCTACCTCGGCTACTGGATCAAGGAAAGCCCGAAAATGTCCTATAAAACCAACTTCAAACCGCTGGAAGCGCGGGTGAAAGGCGTGTGGGGCGTGCTGGACGCCTGATAAAATACGGGCGAACCACAACCTGAGCGCCCCATGTCCAACAAATTCCTGTATTCCCTGGCCCGTCCGATGCTGTTCTCGATGGATGCCGAAGCCGCCCACCATTTCACCCTCCCCGCACTGAAACGCGCCGCCGCGCTGGGCCTGACCAAGCTGGTCGCACAGCCCAAGGCCGATCCACGCACCGTGATGGGCATTACCTTCAAGAACCCTGTCGGCCTCGCCGCCGGCCTGGACAAGGACGGCGCCTACATCGACGCGCTGGCCGACCTCGGCTTCGGTTCGATCGAAGTGGGCACAGTGACGCCGCGCGCGCAGCCGGGCAACGCCAAGCCGCGCATGTTCCGCCTGCCGGAAGCGCACGCCATCATCAACCGCATGGGGTTTAACAACGGCGGCGTCGACGCCTTTGTGGCCAATGTGCAGGCCTCGCGCTTCTACCAGAACAAGGAAGGCGTGCTGGGCCTGAACATCGGCAAGAACGCCGATACGCCGATCGAACGCGCCACCGACGACTACCTGCACTGCCTGGAAAAAGTCTATCCATACGCCAGCTACGTCACCGTCAACATCTCGTCGCCCAACACCAAGAACCTGCGCCAGCTGCAAGGCGGCTCGGAACTGGACGGCCTGCTGAGCACGCTGAAAGAAGCGCAGCTGCGCCTGGCCGACCAGCACAAGCGCTACGTGCCGCTGGCACTGAAGATTGCGCCGGACATGGACGGCGACCAGGTCAAGAACATCGCCGACGCGCTGCTGCGCCACAAGATCGACGGCGTTATCGCCACCAACACCACGCTGAATCGCGACGCCGTCACCGGCATGCTGCATGGCGCCGAAGCGGGCGGACTGTCCGGTGCGCCGGTATTCCAGTTCTCCAACACCGTGATCCGTTTGCTGAAGGCCGAGCTGGGCGATGCGTTGCCGATCATCGGCGTCGGCGGCATCATGCAGGGGCTGGATGCACGCGTCAAAATGGAATGCGGCGCGCAGCTGGTGCAGCTGTACAGCGGACTGATTTACGCCGGCCCGGCACTGATCAAGGATTGCGCCGACGCCCTGCGCGGCCACTAACACGGAGTTCTGCATGGACAAGGTACAACTGGGTAGCAGCCACCTCAACGTCAGCAAAATCTGCCTCGGCACGATGACCTGGGGCGAGCAGAACACCGAAGCGGAAGCGCACAGCCAGCTCGATTACGCGATCGAGCGCGGCATCAACTTCATCGACACGGCGGAAATGTACCCGGTGATGACGCGCGCTGAAACCCAGGGCGCGACCGAGCGCTACATCGGCAGCTGGCTGAAGAAAAACGGCCAGCGCGACAAGCTGGTGATCGCCACCAAGGCAGCCGGGCCGAACGCCAGCATCACCTGGCTGCGTGGCGGCCGCGCCCGCAACTTCGACGCCGCCAACCTGAAAGCGGCGGTGGAGACCAGCCTGAAGCGGCTGCAAATCGAGCATATCGATTTATACCAATTGCACTGGCCGAGCCGCAACGTGCCTATCTTCGGCAACAACGTCTTCAATCCCAAGCAGGAACGCGCCGGCGTGGCGATTGAAGAAACGCTGGCCGCGCTGGGCGAGCTGGTCAAGGAGGGCAAGATCGGCGCGATCGGCGTCTCCAACGAATCGTGCTGGGGCGTGAACGAATTCATCAAGCAGTCCGAGATGAACGGTCTGCCGCGCATCGCCACTATCCAGAACCTGTACAACCTGACAGCGCGCCACTACGAAACCAGCTTGCTGGACGAGACCTGCTACCGCGAGAACGTCAGCCTGCTGGCGTACAGCCCGCTGGCCTTTGGCCAGCTGACCGGCAAATACATCGACGATCCGGCGGCGCACGGTCGCCTGACCATCTTCCCGGCCAACTGGAGCCCGCGCTACGTGCGTCCTGCAACAGTGGAAGCGGCACGGCGCTACGTCCAGCTGGCGCGCGAGCACGGCCTGACGCCGGCGCAACTGGCGCTGGCATGGTGCTACTCGCGCTGGTTCGTGGCCTCGACCATTATCGGCGCCACCAGCCTGGAACAATTGCAGGCCAATATCGATGCCTACAGCATTGTGTTGCCACTGGACGTCATCAAGCAAATCGACCAGATCCACGCCGAAATCACCAATCCAGGCCAGTAAATCCGGGCGCTGTAACAACAATATTCAAAATTCACATATGTTAATTGCTAACGAGTAGTGTGCTTTAGGGGGCGTGGCATATAAGATTTATGTATTAATGCCACTTGAGAAAGAAAGTCATCATGCAGAACCGCCGCACCGCTCCCCGCTTCGCTCTCGCCCCACTGCCTCGCGCCCTGTTGTTGGGCGGGCTGATGGTGACTACTTTTGCCGCGGAAGCACAGGAAAGCAGCGTAACGGACGGCGAATTGCAGTCCGTCGTCGTCACCGGCACCTACGCCAAGAACCGCCGCACCGTCGACTCCGAATCGCCGATCGACATCATCGGCGCCAAGGAGCTGCAAGCCAGCGGCTCGACCGAGCTGGCCACCGTGCTGGGCCGCGTGCTGCCGTCGCTGAATTTCCCGCGCCCATCCGGCGCCGACGCCTCCGACGCGGTGCGTCCGGCCCAACTGCGCGGCCTGTCGCCGGACCAGGTGCTGGTGCTGGTCAACGGCAAGCGCCGCCATACGTCGGCGGTGGTCAACGTCAACGGCACCCAGGGCCGCGGCTCGGCGCCGGTGGACCTGAATGCGATCCCCCTGTCGGCCATCGACCACATCGAGGTGCTGCGTGATGGCGCCGCCGCTCAGTACGGCTCCGATGCGATCGCCGGCGTGATCAACATCATCCTGAAAAAAGGCGCCAGCGGCGGCGAAGCCGAAGTGGGCTTTGGCGAATACCAGAAACGCGACGGCCGCCAGCGCTCGGTGCGCGCTTCGGGCGGCCTGGCGCTGGGCGAAAACGGCTGGGTACGTCTGGCAGTCGATGCCGCCGACCGCGATCCGACCAACCGCGCCGGCGCCGACTTCCGTAATCCGGCCGAGCCGCTGTACGGCAAGGTCACGCAGCGCTTCGGCGATCCGGAAACCAAGCCGGCCTCGCTGTTCCTCAACAGCGAATACCGCATCAATGACGATATCGACTGGTACGCCTTCGCCAACTACGGCCAGCGCGACACCTCGGCGGCGGCCACCTGGCGCACCGCCTTCAACGGCACTGCGCTGCGTTCGCCGCTGTTCCCGCAAGGCTTCCTGCCGCTGGAAAACAGCCGCTCGACCGACACCTCGCTGGTGACCGGCGTGCGTGGCGAAAACACCGGCTGGCGCTGGGACCTGAGCGTGAACTACGGCGAGAACGAATTCAAGCTCAACCTGGACAACACCGTCAACCAGGACCTCGGCGCCAACAGCCCGACCCACTTCTACGCCGGCCGCCTGAAGAACTCGGAAACCGTGCTCAACTTCGACGTCGCCAAGGATTTCCCGGTCGAGGCCTTCAGCGGCCCGGTCACCGTGGCGCTGGGCACCGAGTACCGCAAGGAGACCTATGAAATCGGCGCCGGCGATGTGGCCTCCTACAGCGGCACCGGCGCGCAGGGCTTCTCCGGATTCCGTCCGGTGAATGCCGGCAGCAACAGCCGCAACAACAAATCGATCTACGCCAACGTCGAAGCGGAAATCACCAAGCAGTTCTCGGCTTCGGGCGCGCTGCGTCACGAGCGCTACAGCGATTTCGGCAACACCACCTCGGCCAAGGGCTCGGCCCGCTACGCCTTCAACGAGATCGTGTCGCTGCGCGCCACCGCTTCGTCGGGCTTCCGCGCGCCGTCGCTGGCGCAGCAGTTCTACACCATCACCACCACCAACTTCTCGGTGGTCAATGGCGTGAATACGCCGATTGAAACCGGCACCTTCGCGGTCGGCAGCGCCGCCGCCACGGCGCTCGGCGCGACGCCGCTGAAAGCCGAGAAAGCCCGCAACTACAGCCTCGGCCTGGTGGTGCAGCCGAGCCGCAACTGGACCACCACGGTGGACGCCTACCGCATCAATATTGACGACCGCGTGGCGCTGTCGGCCAATATGACGCTGAACCAGACGCTGAAGAATGCGCTGGCCACGCAAGGCATCCTGGTGGGCGCTGGCCGCTACTTCACCAACGCCATCGACACCCGCACCACCGGCGTTGATGTGCTGAGCACCTATCGCTGGGACACCAGCAAGCTGGGCCGTTTCGACTTCACCGGCGCGTACAACCACAACAAGACGGATGTGGAAGGCATCAAAGCCAACCCGGCGATCCTGACCGCCAACGGCCTGACGCTGATCGACCGCCAGACCGTCAACCGCATCACCGTCGGTTCGCCGAAAGACAAGCTGAGCCTGACGACCGACTGGGCCATCAGCAACTGGGGCCTGCGCGCCGTGGTCAACCGCTACGGCAGCTTCACCGTGCCGCAGAACAATGCGACGCTGGACCAGACCTACGATCCGCAATGGACGCTGGACCTGTCGGGCAACGTCAAGCTGGGCAAGAACTGGCGCCTGACGGCCGGCGTGGATAACGCCACCAACCGCTACCCGGATCAGGTGACGTCGGCGGGCAACCTCAACACCAACGGCATCTACCCGTACAGCGGCTGGGCGCCTAACGGCTTCAACGGCCGCTACTACTACGCCAAAGCCAGCTACACCTGGTAACCCGCACGGCGGCGAGCTGGGGTCTGACCCGTGCCGGGTCAGACCCCGATGTGCCCGGGTTTAGCGTTACGGCTCACGCCACCGCCAGCCGGTTCACTCGCGGTTTTGCTGACGGCGGGGTCCCCGCCAGCTTGAACACACTCACCGCCTGCGCCAGCAAGTCCGCCTGGTCGCGCATGCTTTGCGCGGCTGCGGCGGCTTCTTCCACCAGCGCGGCATTCTGCTGAGTCACATCGTCAATCGACACAATCGCCTGATTCACCTGCGCGATGCCGGTGCTCTGCTCGCTGCTGGCGGCACTGATCTGATCCATGATTTCCGCCACCTGCTGCACCGACTGCACAATACTGCGCATGGTCGCCCCCGCCTGATCCACCAGTGACGCGCCGGCGTCGATGGTCTCCACCGAATGCCCGATCAACTGCTTGATCTCCTTGGCCGCCGAGGCCGACCGTTGCGCCAAGGTCCGCACTTCCGACGCCACCACCGCAAAGCCCCGGCCCTGCTCGCCGGCGCGCGCCGCCTCCACCGCCGCATTCAAGGCCAGGATATTGGTCTGGAATGCAATCCCGTCGATCACGCTGATGATGTCGACAATCTTGTTGGAACTTTCCTTGATCGCGCCCATGGTCGACACCACCTCGCCTACCACCCGTCCGCCTTTGGTGGCGTGATCGCTGGCCGCCACCACCAGCTTGGTGGCCTGGCGCGCGTTCTCGGCATTCTGCGACACGGTAGACGTCAACTCCTCCATCGACGACGCCGTTTCCTCCAGGCTGGACGCCTGCTGCTCGGTGCGCGACGACAGATCCAGATTGCCGCTGGCGATTTCATTCGAGGCCGTGGCGATGGTATCCGTCCCCGACCGCACCTGCCCCACCGTGCGCGCCAGCGCGTCGTTCATGTCGATCAGCGCGCGCAGCAGCTGGCCGGTTTCATCCCTGGAATGCACTTCCATGCGCATGGTGAGGTCGCCGCCGGCCACCGCCTGCGCCATGCCCACCGCGCGATTCAGCGGCTGGGTGATGCTGCGGGTAATCACATACAGCACCCACGCCGCCAGCGCAGCCGCCGCCACCGTCAGCAAAATCATGGTGGTGCGGGACGTGGCATACGATTGCGCCGCCACCGCGCTGGTGTCGTTGATGGCCGCCGTCTGGTATTTGACCATCTCGGTCAAGGCATTCAGATACGCCGTCTGCTCCTTGCGCACCGTGGTCAGCAGGTATTTAACGGACTCGTCGCGCCGGCTCTCGTCGGGCGACATCTTGAGGAAGGCGCTCTGCACCACGCCGTATTTTTCGCGCGCGTCCAGCACGGCTTGCAGCTTGGCCTTGCTTTGCGGGTCGGTGTCATCGGCAATCAGCGTGCCCAGCTTTTCCAGCCGTTCGCTATTTTCCGCGCGGCGCTTTTCCACCCGTTCCAGCTCGGCTTTGACGACGGCCGGATCGGTCGACAGCATGGCGTTGCGCATGGCGCGGGCGACGTCGTTCAGGCCGCCTATCGTTTCGTAAGCCAGTATCACCTTGGGGACTTTGTCGACGGCCAGATCGTTGGTGTTGGTGTTCAGCCTGCCGAGGCTGCTGATACCCTCCACCGCGATGCCGATCATGAAGACAATGGCCAGGCCCAGTCCGGCTGCCAGGCGGTAGCCGATTTTCCAATTACCGAAACCCATGACGCGCTCCCTGCGGTTGGTTACAGGGATTCAGTATATGGTCATTTCGACACGAAACTCGGGAAAATTGAACGACTGTTCTGCCGCCGCCACACATGCGGTGGCGGCGGCAGAATCACGGGATCAGGACAGATCCCCGCCGTTGAGCGCGGCGTCGATGTCGGCGCGGGTCAGGTCCGGCGCGAATTGCTGGATGAAGTGGTAGGCGTACGAGCGCAGGTAGGCGCCCTTGCGCACCGCCAGGCGGGTGGTGTTCTGCGCGAACAGGTGCGAGGCTTCCACTGCGCGCATGCCCTTGTCGCGGCCGTGGTCGAAGGCCATCGAGGCGACGATGCCGACGCCCAGGCCCAGCGACACGTACTGCTTGATCACGTCCGAGTCCATGGCGGTCAGCACGATGTCCGGCTTGACGCCAGCCTGCGCGAACGCCGCATCGATATGGCCACGGCCGGTAAAGCCGACGTCATAGGTAATCAGCGGGAACTCGGCCAGGTCTTCCAGCTTGATCGGCGAGCGCGACAGCAGCGGATGGCCGTCCGGCACCACGATCAGATGGCTCCAGCGGTAGCACGGGAACGACACCAGGTCCGGGAACTGCGACAGGCCTTCGGTGGCGATGCCGATGTCGGTCTTGCCGGACAAGATCCATTCGGCGATGTGCTCAGGCGCGCTCTGCTGCAAGGCGATACGCACATCCGGATAAGCGGTGCGGAAACTCTGCACCACTTTCGGCAAGGCATAGCGCGCCTGCGTGTGGGTGGCCGCCACGCTCAGCGTGCCGCTTTGCTGGCCGGTGTATTCCAGGCTGGCCTGTTGCAAATTCTCGGCCTCGATCAGCAGGCGGTCGATGATCTTCAGGATGCCTTTGCCCGGCTCGGTCATGCCGGTCAGGCGCTTGCCGTTGCGTTCGAAAATCACGACGCCCAGTTCGTCTTCCAGTTCGCGGATCTGGCGCGACACGCCAGGCTGCGAGGTGAACAGGGCATTCGCCACTTCGGTCAGGTTGTAGCCACGACGGGCTGCTTCGCGGATGGACCGCAGCTGTTGAAAATTCATATGGATGCTCCTTCGTCCACGAACACCCGCAGGCGTTTAGGACGTACAACTAAAGTTTCGCCTTCTTTCAGGCCCAGGGAGCTGAAGCGCTCATTCGGAATCACTGCTTCAATCAATTCGTTGGTATCGTCGCGTTCCAGGTCCAGCTGGGCCAGCGGGCCGATCGCATGCGCGCGGCGCAGCTTGACCACGATGCCTTCGGCGCCCGGCGTGTAGCGGTCCACTTCCAGCTCGTGCGGACGGACGTAGGCCGTGCCTTTGCCGGCCGCGCCGCCTTCGCCCGGCACCGTAAAGCTGGCGTCGCCGCTGGCCAGGATGCCGTCATGCACGCGGCCGTGGAATACGTTCACATTGCCGAGGAAGCCATAGACGAATGGCGAGGCCGGATGGTTGTAGACCTCGTCCGGTGCGCCGATCTGTTCGACGTTACCTTTGTTCATCAGCACCACTTGGTCGGCCACTTCCAGCGCTTCTTCCTGATCGTGGGTAACGAAGATGGAAGTCACATGCAGCTCGTCGTGCAGCCGGCGCAGCCAGCGGCGCAGCTCCTTGCGCACCTTGGCGTCCAGCGCGCCGAACGGTTCATCCAGCAGCAGCACGCGCGGCTCCACCGCCAGCGCGCGCGCCAGGGCGATACGCTGACGCTGGCCACCCGACAGTTGCGGCGGATAGCGGTCGGCCAGCCAATCCAGCTGCACCAGCTCCAGCAGGTCTTTGACCTTGCGGCGGATCTGGTCTTCCGACGGCCGTTCGCTGCGCGGTTTGACGCGCAGACCGAAGGCGACGTTTTCAAATACGGTCATGTGCTTGAACAGCGCGTAATGCTGGAACACGAAGCCGACCTGGCGCTCGCGCACGTGGCTGCGCGAGGCGTCCTGCCCTTCCAGCAGCACCTGGCCCGAGTCCGGATGTTCGAGGCCGGCGATACAGCGCAGCAGCGTGGTCTTGCCGCAACCCGACGGGCCGAGCAGCGCGGTCAGCTCGCCTTGCGGGAAATCCAGCGACACGTTGTTGAGGGCGACGAAATCGCCGAAACGCTTGTTGATGTTTTTAACTTGGATCGTCATGGTATTACTCCGAAATGCGGGCGTCGTCGGCGATGGATTCGTTCAGACGCCAGGCGATAAAGGTTTTCACGACCAGCGTCACCAGGGCCAGCAGCGCCAGCAGGGACGCCACGGCGAAGGCGGCGG
Source organism: Duganella levis (assembly GCF_009857605.1). GTDB lineage: Bacteria > Pseudomonadota > Gammaproteobacteria > Burkholderiales > Burkholderiaceae_D > Rugamonas > Rugamonas levis. The sequence goes on from NZ_WWCT01000004.1 coordinate 97,487, forward strand.
CAAAGTTGTATTCGTTGTAGAGAATTTCCACTTGCAGCGGCATGGTGTTGGTCTCGCCACGGATGTGGCCGGACACCACCGACACCGCGCCGAACTCGCCCATGGCGCGGGCGTTACACAGGATCACGCCGTACAGCAGGCCCCACTTGATGTTGGGCAGCGTCACGCGGCGGAAGGTGTCCCAGCCCGACGCGCCCAGCACGATGGCGGCCTCTTCCTCTTCGCTGCCCTGCGCCTGCATCAGCGGGATCAGCTCGCGCGCCACAAACGGGAAGGTGACGAAGATGGTAGCCAGCACAATGCCGGGCACCGCGAACAGGATCTTGATGTCGTGGTCCATCAGCCATGGGCCGAAGTAGCCCTGCGCGCCGAACAGCAGCACGTAGATCAGGCCGGAGATCACCGGCGACACGGAGAACGGCAGATCGATCAAGGTCAGCAGGATGCTCTTGCCACGGAATTCAAACTTGGCGATGCACCACGAAGCCGCCACGCCGAACACCAGGTTCAGCGGTACGGCGATGGCGGCGGTGATCAGCGTCAGCTTGATGGCCGAGATGGCGTCGTCTTCAACGATGGCGGCCAGGTAGGCGTCCCAGCCCTTCTTCAGGCCTTCGTAGAACACCGAAACCAGCGGGACGAACAGGAACAAGGTCAGGAAGATCAGCGCGATGGCGATCAGGACAATGCGGACCCAGCCCGGTTCCAGGCTCTTCGGCGCCGACGGCAGTTCGCCGCGACGCGGTGCAGTGACAGGCGTAGCACTCATGATTATTTCCCCGACTTTCCGCGTGCCCAGGCTTGCAGCAGATTAATCCCCAACAGCATCAGGAAGGACACCACCAGCATCACGGTCGCAATCGCGGTGGCGCCGGCGTAGTCGTACTGCTCCAGCTTGGTAATGATGAACAACGGCGTAATTTCCGACACCATCGGCATATTGCCGGCGATGAAAATCACCGAGCCGTATTCGCCGGTGGCGCGGGCGAAGGCCAGCGCGAATCCGGTCATCAGCGACGGCATAATGGTCGGGAACACCACGCGCGAGAAAGTCTGCCAGGCGTTGGCGCCGAGGCTGGCGGCGGCTTCTTCCAGCTCGCGTTCGGCGTCTTCCAGCACCGGCTGCACGGTGCGCACCACGAACGGCAGGCCGATGAAGGTTAGCGCGATCACCACGCCGACCGGCGTGAACGCTACCTTGATGCCCCACATGCCTTCAATCACCTGGCCGAGCCAGCCGTTGGCCGAATACAGCGCGGTCAGCGTGATGCCGGCCACGGCGGTCGGCAGCGCGAACGGCAGGTCGACCAGCGCGTCGATAATGCGTTTGCCGGGGAATTCATAGCGCACCAGCACCCAGGCCACGATGCCGCCGAAGATGACGTTGATGAAGGCGCCCAGCAGCGAGGCGCCGAATGTCAGCTTGTAGGAAGCCATCACGCGCGCCGACGTTACCGTGGCCCAGAACGATTCCCAGGTCAGGGTGAACGTTTTGAGGAACACGGCCGACAGCGGGATCAGGACGATCAGCGTCAGGTAGAAAATGGTGAAACCCAGCGAAAGCCGGAATCCCGGCATCACGCGGAATGGTGCGCCCCGCTTGGCCACCGGTGGGGTGACCTCGGATGCTGCAAGAACAGCTGACATGAATGCTCCCTTATTACAAAACCTTCTATAAGGGCTGCATGTTCTCACCTCCGCTTCATAATACAAACGAAGCAATAGTCATTTGATTAGATGATTCAGCTATATACGAGCTTTGCCGCAACGGCAACAAGTGTTACCGCCAGCAAGCCCCGCAACAGGCGCTCCGGCACCGCGCGCGCGGCGTAGGCGCCGATGGTGATACCGGGCAGCGAGCCGACCAGCAAGGTCAGCAGCAAGCTCCAGTTGATCGAACCCAGCCACCAGTGGCCGACGGCGGCGATGGCGGTCAGCGGCACGGCGTAGGCGATGTCGGTGCCGGCCACTTCAGCGGCGGTCAGGCGCGGATACAGCATCACCAGCAGTGTGGCGCCAATCGCGCCGGCGCCGATGGAGGAAATGGTGACTAACGTGCCCAGCACGGCACCGGAGACGATGGTGGCGGTGCTCAGCGCGCGGCCTTGCAGCTGGCGTTCGGGATGGGCGGTGATCCAGGCCAGCATCTTGCGTTTGAACAGCAGCGCGATGACGGTCAGCAGCACCGAGCTGGCGATCATGTAGCGGATGATCTGGCCCATTTCCTTGTTGAGGGTGCCGAAGTGCTTGAGCGCCAGGCTGGCGAAGAAGGCGGCCGGCAGTGCGCCGATGCACAGGCGGCGCACGATGTCCCAGTGGACGGTGCCGCGCATTTTATGGGTGAAGGTGCCGACGCCCTTTGTCAGCGAGGCAAACGCGAGATCGGTGCCGACCGCCACGGCAGGCGTGACGCCGAACAGCAAGGTCAGCAGCGGCGTCATCAGTGAACCGCCACCGACACCGGTCATGCCGACCAGTAAGCCGACTGCGAATCCTGAAACGACAAACTGCACATCCATGCGATTTCCCCAAAGTAGGCCCGAAGGTTAACCTACTCTGGGGAAAGATCCAAACAACGGAAAACTAATAAGCTTATTTATTTGGTTGCGGGGTCACGCGCAGGTATGGACGCTCGGCGGTGAAGCCTTTTGGATATTTCTGCTTCAGTACTTCCGGATCCTGCACGGTCAGCGGGATGATGACGTCGTCACCATCTTTCCAGTTGCCCGGCGTGGCCACGGTGTAGCCATCGGTCAGTTGCAGCGCATCGATCACGCGCAGTACTTCGTCGAAGTTACGGCCGGTGCTCATCGGATAGGTGATGGTCAGGCGCACTTTCTTGTTCGGATCGATCACGAACAGCGAACGCACGGTGGCCGTGGCCGACGCTTCCGGATGGATCATGTCATACAGGCCCGACACCTTGCGGTCCGCATCGGCGATGATCGGGAAACCGACCACAGTCTTCTGCGTTTCTTCGATGTCCTTGATCCAGGCCTTGTGCGACTCGGCAGGGTCAACCGACAGCGCGATGGCTTTCACATTGCGCTTGTCGAATTCAGGCTTCAGCTTGGCGGTCAGGCCCAACTCGGTGGTGCAGACGGGGGTGAAGTCGGCAGGGTGCGAAAACAGCACCACCCACGAATTGCCAGCCCACTCGTGGAACTTCAGTTTGCCGATGGAGGAATCTTGTTCGAAATCAGGCGCGGTATCGCCCAGGCGGATAGTCATAGTTGGTCTCCAGAGTAGAAAAATGCATCACGTTGACAACACGTCATTGTGCACCTGACCGGCCAGGAAATACAAGCTTTCCAGACCCTCCGGCCAGTCGCCCAGACCGGATTCGGCGTTGATGTGCCCCAGCGGACCGCCGTTGATGAAGCGGCTGTGCCAGCGCCGCGCCCACAACTCCGCGCGCGGCGCGGCCATCCACGGATCGTTGGTGCTGCCAACCATGATGGAAGGTACCGGCAAGGCCTGCTGCGGCAGCAACGAGGCGACGTTGAACTTGTCGGGATCGGCCGGCGCCACCAGCAGCACCGCGGCCACAGCCTCTGGATCGCGCGCCACACTGCGCACCGTGGCCAGCGCGCCAAAGCTGTGAGCGACGATCAGCGTCGGCCGCTTATCCTTGCTGCGCAGTTGGTCCACGCGCGCCGACCAGCGCGGCAGGTCCGGCACTTCCCAGTCGTCCTGCTGCACCCGCTCAAAGGCGGGGAACAGGCGTTGCCAGCGGCTCTGCCAGTGGTCCGGTCCGCTGTTATGCAGGCCGGGCGCAATCAACACGCGAAACTGGTCAAAGCTGCCGGTCATGATTACTTGTTAGGCTGGTAGATCTGGTCGAACAGGCCGCCGTCGGCGAAGTGGGTCTTCTGCGCCTTGGTCCAGTCGCCAGCGACATCAGCCAGGGTGAACAGCTTTACTTTCGGGAACTGGCCGGCGTATTTCTTGTCGGCTTTCTCGGTAGCTGGACGGTAGTAGTTCTTGGCGATGATGTCCTGCGCTTCATCGGTGTACAGGAAGTTCAGGTAAGCCTCCGCCACCTTGCGGGTGCCGCGCTTGTCGACCACTTTATCAACCACGGCCACTGGCGGTTCCGCCAGGATCGAGACCGACGGCGCGATGATGTCGAACTTGGTCGGGCCCAGTTCCTTCACGGCCAGCAGCGCTTCGTTTTCCCAGGCGATCAGCACGTCGCCGATGCCGCGCTCGACGAAGGTGGTGGTGGCGCCACGCGCGCCGGAATCCAGCACCGGGACGTTTTTATACAGCTTGGTCAGGTAGTCCTTGGCGCTGGCTTCGCTACCGCCCGGTTGGCGCAGTGCGTAGCCGTAGGCGGCCAAGTGGTTCCAGCGGGCGCCGCCGGAGGTTTTTGGATTCGGGGTAATCACCGATACGCCTGGCTTGACCAGGTCGGCCCAGTCCTTGATGCCCTTAGGATTGCCCTTGCGGACCAGGAACACGATGGTCGAGGTGTACGGGGTGCTGTTGTGCGGCAGCTTTTTCTGCCAGTCCGGCGACAGCAGCTTGTGTTCGGCGATGGCGTCAATGTCGTAGGCCAGTGCCAGCGAGACCACGTCGGCTTCCAGGCCGTCGATCACTGCGCGGCCCTGTTTGCCGGAACCGCCGTGCGATTGCTTGATCTTGACCGTGTCGCCGGTCTTGGTTTTCCACTCTTTGGCAAATGCCGTGTTGACGTCCTGGTACAGCTCGCGGGTTGGGTCATACGACACGTTCAACAGCGAGATGTCCGCTGCCATTGCTGGGGCGACGGCGGAAATGGCGAGAACAGCAGCGGCAATAATTTTTTTGGACAGCATTTGATTCCCCTAGTAGTGAAGGTCTCCAGATTACTGCTGCCCCTTATAAATGAGAACTAAGCTTTTATCAGTTCTATATACCGAAAAATCATATGAACCTGTTGTACAGCACCACCGCCCAGGTGGCGATAGCCAGCAAACAGGTCAGCAACACGGCGGCGCTGCCGAAATCCTTGGCGTTCTTGGACAAAGGATGGCGTTCCAGCGAGACCCGGTCGACAACCGCTTCGATCGAAGAGTTGATCAGCTCGACGATCAGGATCAGCATCAGCACGCCGATCAGCACCAGCTTTTCAAACGCCGACACGCGCAACAGCAGCGCAATGATGGTGCCCACCGCAAACACGCTGACCTCCTGGCGGAAAGCGTGTTCATTCCGCCACGCCGAGCGGAAGCCATCGAGCGAATAGAAAAACGCCTGGTAGATACGTTTGAGACCACTTTTACTCTTGAATTCGCTGACCGGTTGCATGGGGAATAGTGTGCGTTGTGAATAGCATATTATGCACCTTTTACCACATTATGGTATAAATCAGGTATCCCTTACCGCATTGCACCAACCACATCATGAAAATCGAATCCGTTCCCGAGCAGAAGACCACCATCCAGGTGATCGAACGCATGGTGGCGCTGCTCGATGCGCTGGCCAAGTATCCCGACCCTGTCAGCCTCAAGGAATTGTCCAAGGTTTCGGGGCTACACCCGTCCACCGCCCACCGCATCCTGAACGATATGGTGGTCACGCGCTTTGTCGACCGGGTCGAACCGGGCACCTACCGGCTCGGCATGCGGCTGCTGGAACTGGGCAATGTGGTCAAGAGCCGGCTGTCGGTGCGCGAGGCGGCGCTGGATTTTATGCGTGCACTGCACAAAAAAACCCAGCAGACCATCAACCTGTCGGTGCGCCAGGGCGACGAGATCGTCTACATCGACCGCGCCTTCTCGGAACGCTCGGGCATGCAGGTGGTGCGCGCCATCGGCGGCCGCGGCCCGCTGCACCTGACCTCGACGGGCAAGCTGTTCCTGTCGGTGGACGAGCCGAAAGCTATCCGCGCCTACGCCACGCGCACCGGGCTGGCCGGCCATAACAAGAATTCGATTACCGATCTGGGCAAGCTGGAGCGCGAGCTGGGGCTGGTGAAGTCACGCGGCTATTCGCGCGACAATGAAGAACTGGAACTGGGTGTGCGCTGCATGGCCGCCGGCATCTACGACGACAGCGGCAAGCTGATTGCCGGGCTGTCGATCTCGGCGCCGGCCGACCGTTTGCAGGATGATTGGCTGGACGATCTGGTGCTGACTGCGCGCCAGATCTCCGTCACGCTGGGTTACATGCCGGTCGAATAAGCACCGGTGCTGCTGCCGCCGCCAACCAGGTTGGCCGGACGCAGCGCTTCCAGCCATTTGCGCATGCGGCCGGCGTCTGCCGTCCGCGACTGCTTGCCCTTGGAATCCAGGAACACCATGATCACCGAGCGGCCTTCGATGACGGCCTGCATCATCAGGCAACGCCCTGCTTCATTGATGAAACCGGTTTTCTGCAAGCCGATCGCCCAGTCCGGGCTGGCCACCAAATGGTTGGTGGTGCCGAACTGCATCGGCCGGCCGTTACTCAGTTCCACCGTGGCTTTCGGATCGGTGGAGAACTGGCGCAGCATCGGCTGCTGATACGCCGCCATCGCCAGCTTGGCCAGATCGCGCGCACTGGCCACATTCATTTTCGACAAACCGTTGGAATCGACGTAATGGGTATCGCTCATGCCCAGCTCACGCGCCTTGGCGTTCATCGCTTCGACAAACGCCGGACGGCCGCCCGGATAGTTGCGGCCCAGTGCCGAGGCGGCGCGGTTTTCCGAACTCATCAGCGCGATGTGCAGCATATTGGCGCGCGTCATCTGCGTGCCGACTTTCAGGCGCGAGCTGCTGAATTTTTCGCGGTCCACGTCCTCGTCGGTCACGGTGAGGATTTCGTCCATGTCCTGCTTGGCTTCCACCACGATCAGGCCGGTCATCATTTTGGTGATAGAGGCGATCGGCAGGGCAACGTTGGAATTCTTTTCAAACAGCACTTCCGAGTTGGCCTGGTCCAGCACCAGCGCCACGTTGGATGCCAGCGACAGCGGGTCGTGCGTGCTGTTCAGGCCGGCGAGGTCACCCATGGTCGGCACCGCAGGCGCCGCTGCCAGCACGCGCTGGTAGACCACCTTGCGCTTGCCCTTGACCTTGATGACGCGCTTGACCATACGGTCGCTCGCATCGGCGGCGGCCACGCGCACTGCGTGGCGTTTTTTCAACACCAGCTTTTTATTGGGTGCGCTGCCGGCATCGGCTGCCTGTACGGTGATGGCGGCCGAAGCAAACATCAGCGAAATAAGGGCGCTTAATGCGAGTTTGATCATTCGTATCCCCAAAAAAAGAAATCAACCAAGACCCGTTGCAGTGTAGCAAAACGCTGCGCCAGCGCAAGGAAATTTAACACTCATCGCACCAATGGTTGTGTTGGCGCAATAGAGGAAAAAACAAGCTAGTCTTACCCGACAAATTTAACAAATTCCGTGAGCGGCATCCGCTCAGTAATCAAAGAATTTTCGATCTTGCTCAAATCGGCGACGCCTAGCGCCATGCCGCACACCACAGTTTCGCTCTCAGGCAACTGCAACTGTTCGCTGATGATGCGGTGGTACTGGGTAAAAGCCGCTTGCGGGCAGGTGTCGAGGCCGCGCGCGCGGGCCGCGACCATGATGTTCTGCAGGAACATACCGTAGTCCAGCCACGAACCTTGCTCCATCACGCGGTCGATGGTGAAGATCAGGCCGACCGGCGCGCCGAAGAAATCGTAATTCTTGCCATGCTGGGCGGCCATGCCGGCTTTGTTGTCGCGAGTCAGGCCCAGCAGCGCATACAGATCCCAGCCGACCTTGCGGCGGCGGTCTATGTAAGGCGACACCCATTCCTGCGGGTAATAGGCGTACTCTTCCTTGTGCTGACTGGCTTGCTCTGGATCATTATGTGCGGCCAATATCGCCGAAGACAACTGCTGCTTGCGCTCACCTTGCAACACGTAGACTTTCCAAGGCTGCGTGTTGGTGCCGGACGGCGCGCGGCCGGCCACTTGCAAAATCTGTTCGATATCCTCGCGCGCGACCGACGTCGGCAAAAAGGCGCGCAGGGAGCGGCGCGAGGTGATCGCGGCGTCGACAGCCTGCTGCTCGGGAGTTGAAATCATGCTTCCTCGCTCACTTGGATTTCTTGACTACAAATATCACGCCAGTCACCGCCAGCGCCATGCCAGCCATGCCGAGGGCGTTGAACGCTTCGCCAAACATCAGCCATGCCATGATAGCGGTGGTAGGCGGCGTCAGATACATCAAACTGGTGACCTGGGTGGCGTCATTTCTGCGGATCAACGCAAACAGCAGGAAAATCGCGCCGATCGACAGCCCCAGTACCGACCACAGCAAGGCTCCCACGAAGCGCGGTGTCCACTGCACCGCAGCAAAATCCGGGCCAAGGCCTTCGAAATATATCGCCAGCGGCAATACCACGATGGTCGAGGCGGCAAACTGGATCACCGTGCCCACCCGCAGGTCGAATTGCGGGCAATGGTGTTTCTGGTACAGCGTGCCGGCCGTGATACTGAATAGTGCAAGCACGCACAATAAAATGGCATCCGGCGAAAGTCCGACCAGCTGGATCTTGGCGGCCACCACCAGTCCTACCCCGCCGATGCCGAACAGCAAGCCTAGCCATTGGCGCGGCAGCACTTTTTCGCCGATCAGCGGCGCCGCGAATGCGGTCAGGATCGGTTGCATGCCGACGATCAGCGCCGACAAGCCGGCCGGCATGCCCTGTTTGATGGCGCACCAGACACCGATCAGGTAACCAGCTTGCACCAGCAGCCCGGCCAGCGCGATGTGGCCAATCTTGCCATGCGGCCAAGGCGCGCGCAGTACCAGCACCGCCGGCACCAGGAACACCAGCACGCCGAGGAAGCGCAACAACAAGAAGGTCAGCGGCGGCGCATAAGGCAGGCCGAACTTGGCGACGATGAAGCCACTGCTCCATAACAGCACGAAAAACAGCGGTAACGGCGACAAAAAACTGGCGTTCCGGGCGGTTTGTGCGGCTTGGGGCGTATCGGGCATCAGGATGACTTGTGATCTAAAAGAAAATCGGCGCCGGAATGCGGCGCCGACTCGGGTGTGCCTGAGTCTAACACGGCAGCGTTTTTTCCACCGGAAAGCCCCTGTTTGCCTCATTCTTAAGGAATAGTTCTTTAGGAAAATATTCTAGTTGACGAACTTTAGGTTCTTTGATGCAACGCACAAAAAATCGCTTGACTTAATTTCTGGAGGTCGTAAAATCGGGTTTGTTGCGTTGCACAATTTGTTGTTCGGTCTGAAACGTAGTTGGGCTGTTTCTCACCGACGGTAGAAACACACACATAAGCTGTTATTTCAATGAACGACTATTTTCTGGAGAACCAAATGTTTTCGATTCCTGAGCAATTTTCCAATGCGACCAAAGCCAATTTCGAAGCGCAATTCGCGATCTTCTCGACCCTGACCAATAAAGCATTTGAAGGCGTAGAGAAATTCGTCGATTTGAATCTGACCGCTGCCAAGGCTTCGTTGGAAGAAACTTCGGCCACCACCAAGCAATTGCTGGCCGCTAAAGATCCACAAGAATTCTTCTCGCTGGCTACTGCTCAAGCTCAGCCTAATGCAGAAAAAACCATCGCTTATGGCCGTCACCTGGCAACCATCGCGACCAGCACTGGTGCTGAATTCAGCAAAGCCGCTGAAAACCAAATCGCTGAAACGAATCGTAAAGTGATTTCGCTGGTTGATGAAGTCAGCAAAAATGCACCAGCCGGCAGCGAAAATGCCGTGGCACTGTTTAAGTCGGCAATCGGCAATGCCACCGCCGGTTACGAGCAGTTCACCAAAACCGCGAAACAAGCTGTTGAATCGCTGGAAACCAATGTGAATGCAGCCGTGAGCCAATTCAACGCTGCTGCCGCTAAAGTAACGCCTAAGAAATAAATACAGATAAAACGGCACGGTAGGGTGCCGTTTATCTCGCAAAAAAGCCCCGGTTGATCCGGGGCTTTTTTTATGCCCGCTGCACGCCAGAAAACGGCGCGTACACGCCAATTTTTGGCATAGATAGGACAATATAAAAGCCGCACAGCTTGTGCTGTACGGCTTGTACTGGGCTTGCGCTGCGGCCTGTGCGTTTATTCGCCCAGGTAGGCGGCCTTGACGCGCGGATCGTCCAGCATATCCTTGGCATTGCCGGTCATGGTGATATTTCCGGAGTCCATGACATAACCACGATGCGCGGCTTGCAATGCAAGTTTCGCATTCTGCTCCACCAGCAGCACGGTAATGCCCTCTTTCGAGACATTGCGAATCACCTCGAAAATCTTTTCAACCATAATCGGCGACAAACCCATCGACGGCTCATCCAATAACAGCAGCTGGGGATGCGACATTAATGCCCGCGCCATGGCCAGCATTTGCTGCTCGCCACCGGATAACGTCCCCGCCAATTGCTGCGCGCGTTCTTTCAAACGTGGGAATACATCGAACCACTTGGCAATATCGGCTTCAATTCCGGCTTTATCATTGCGAGTATATGCACCCATCATCAGATTCTCTTGAATCGACATACGGGTAAATACACCGCGGCCTTCTGGAACCATCGCCAGTTTCTTTTCAACTAAATGAAAAGATTTACTGCCCTTCAGCGATTCACCTTGATAAGTAATCGTACCTTCGACTTTACACGGCGGCAGCGTGCCGGTAATCGCTTTCAGCGTGGTGGTTTTACCAGCGCCATTGGCGCCAATCAAAGCGATTAACTCGCCCTTGTTCACTTCCAGATCGATACCCTTGACGGCTTTAATGCCGCCGTACGCGACTTTCAGTCCCGATACTTTAAGAACATTGTCGCTCATTAATGCGATCCTCCCAGGTAGGCGTCAATCACCGCCTGATTACTTTGTATCTCCGCCGGCAGTCCTTCTGCAATGGGCTTGCCGTACTCCAGCACCATCATGCGGTCGCACAAGCTCATCATCATCTTGACATCGTGTTCAATCAGCAACACCGTCCGGCCCTGTTCTTTGATTTTGATCAACAATTCGCGCAATGCCAGTTTTTCGGTGGCGTTCATGCCGGCCGCCGGTTCGTCCAGCGCCAGCAGTTGCGGATCGGTCGCCAACGCGCGGGCGATTTCCAGACGGCGCTGGTCGCCATACGACAGGAATTTCGAGGTACGGCTGGCAAACTTGCCGATGCCGACGAAATCCAGCAATTCCTGCGCGCGCTGGCGGATCGCCGCCTCTTCCTCGCGCGCCGCCTTGTGGCGGAAGATGGCGCCGAACACGCCCTGCCTGGAGCGCACGTGGCGCCCCACCATGACGTTTTCCAGCGCCGTCATCTCGCCGAACAGTCGGATGTTCTGGAAGGTGCGGGCAATGCCCGCCTTGGCCACCTCATGCGGCGCGGACGGCGAGTAAGGCTTGCCGGCCAGCTCGAAAGTGCCGGTGTCCGGCTGGTACAGGCCGGTAATCACATTGAAGAACGTCGTCTTACCGGCGCCATTGGGGCCGATCAGGCCATAAATCTGGCCTTTCATGATCTTGATGCCAACATCGGTCAGCGCCTGCAAGCCGCCGAAGCGCTTGTTGACGCCGGCGATCTGGAGAATTACCTGTTCAGTCATGTCTGTATTCCTTACGCCGCCATCACGCCGGACGATTGATTCTTGGTGTCGGAGTCGCCATCCGGCCGGTCTTCATGCTTGGGCGCGGGCCACAAGCCGGCCGGCCGCATCAGCATGGTCAGCACCAGCGCCAGACCGTACAGCAGCTGGCGCAGCACTTCCGCCTCGATCAGCACGTGACCGAACAATTTCTCCTGCAGCGGCTCCACCACGTGGCGCAACACCTCCGGCAAGGCCGCCAGCAGCGCGCCGCCGAGGATCACGCCCGGAATGTGGCCGATACCGCCCAGCACCACCATCGCCAGCACCACGATCGATTCCGTCAGCGAGAACGACTCCGGCGATACAAAGCCCTGGAACGATGCGAACATGGCGCCCGCCACGCCGCCGAACGAGGCGCCCATCGAGAACGCCAGCAGTTTGACGTTGCGGGTGTTGATGCCCATCGCCTTGGCGGCGATCTCATCTTCGCGGATCGCCACCCAGGCGCGGCCCAGGCGCGAATGTTGCAGGCGCGAGGTGATGAACACCACCGCCACGCACAGCGCCAGGAACAGGAAGTAGTAGGCGTTGACCGAAGGAATGCCGAAGCCGCCGACAAACACGGTGGCACGCGAACCGGCCTCACCGCCCAGATTGACGCCGAACACGCGGATCGGGTCGATCATATTGATGCCCTGCGGACCGTTGGTGAAGTTGATCGGCTCGTTCAGGTTATTCATGAAGATGCGGATGATCTCGCCAAACCCCAGCGTCACGATGGCCAGGTAGTCGCCGCGCAGCTTCAGCGTCGGCGCCCCCAGCAGCGCGCCGAAGAAGCCGGCCAGCGCCGCCGCCATCGGCACAATCGCCCACACCGACAGGTGGATGCCGTTCTGCTGGATTTCCGGCCCCAGGATCGCCACCAGCGAATCGCCCAGCACCGGATACTGGTTGATGATGGATTCCAGCAGCGCCGCAAATTGCGGCGAGGCCAGCAGGCCGGCCAGATAGGCGCCGACCGCGTAAAACGCGATATAGCCCAGGTCCAGCAGGCCTGCAAAGCCGACCACGATGTTCAGGCCCAGCGCCAGCATGATGTACAGCAGCGCCATGTCGGCGATGCGCACCCAGGAGTTGCCGAACTGCTGGGCGAAGAACGGGAAGATCAGCAACAGCGCCACCAGCACCGTCGTGCTGACGGCGGCCTTGCGCGGATTGCGTTGGAAGTCGAAATTAATCAATGCCATGGTCGTCTCCCCTTATGCCCGGTCCGCCACGCGCTCACCCATGATGCCGGACGGACGCACCGTCAGCACCAGAATCAGCACCACGAAGGCGAAGATGTCCTGGTAGTGGCTGCCGAGGAAGCCGCCGGTCAGGTCGCCGATGTAGCCGGCGCCGAGACTTTCAATAATGCCCAGCACGATGCCGCCAACCATGGCGCCGTAGATATTGCCGATGCCGCCCAGCACCGCCGCGCAGAAGGCTTTCAGGCCCGGCAGGAAGCCCATGGTGAATTGCACGGACGCATAGTTGGCGCCCCACATCACACCGGCCACGGCCGCCAGCGCCGCGCCCAGCGCGAAGGTGGCGACGATGACCAGGTTCGAATCGACGCCCATCAGGCCGGCGACGCGCGGGTTTTCCGCCGTCGCGCGCATGGCGCGGCCCATCTTGGTTTTTTCCACCAGCAGCACCAGGCCGGCCATCGACACCAGCGCCAGCGCCAGCAGCAGGATCTGCGTCGGGGTAATCACGGCGCCGCCAATCATGACCGGGTCGGATGGCAGCAGTTGCGGGAACGGCAGCGGGTTGCGGTCCCAGATCATCATGGCAAACACGTTCAGCAGGGTCGAGACGCCGATCGCGGTGATCAGCGGCGCCAGCCGTGGCGCATTGCGCAGGCGGCGGTAAGCCACGCGCTCGATGATGATGTTGACGATCATGCAGACCGGAATCGCGCCGCCGATGGCGATGGCCAGTTTAACGGCGCCCGGCATGTCGGGGAAATGCGTATTGAGGAAGTTGAGGATCGTCAAGCCGGTCATGGCGCCGATCATCAGCACGTCGCCGTGGGCGAAGTTGATCAGATTCAGTACGCCGTACACCATGGTGTAGCCCAGCGCGACCAGTGCGTACATGCTGCCCAGCACTAGCCCGTTAATAATTTGTTGGATAAAAGTATCCATGCTCTGCCTTTACCTATTGTTATGCGTCCATGTAACAAAAACGGCACCCGGGTGTCCCCGTAGTGCCGCCGTTGACTACACGTTCACGTTGCAAGTTTCATGCCTGCCTGGTGTCTCTGTCGCCCGGTTTTATTAAGCCGAAAGGACAACTTTTTAGGGCGAGGCAAATAATAACGAGAATTCCAGAAAACTAATCCCGGAATAACGCGAACAGAACGGAATTATATTCCGTTTTTAAAGGTAAAGGATTAGACCGCGCCCTCGATTGGTGCAGTTTTTGGCCCACCGTCCAGACCTTTCGGCAATGGGAAGGTGACATTCTCCTCCACGCCTTCCAGCGGACGCACGCTGCGCACGCCCAGTTCCTTCAGGCGGTCGATCACGGCCTGGACCAGCACTTCTGGTGCCGAGGCGCCGGCGGTGACACCAACCCGCAGCTTGCCTTCCAGCCATTCTGGCTTGATCTGCGTGGCGTTGTCGACCATGTAGGCCGGCGTACCCTTCTTCTCCGCCACTTCGCGCAGGCGGTTGGAGTTGGAGCTGTTCGGGCTGCCGACCACGATCACCACTTCCACCTGCGGCGCCATGAACTTCACGGCTTCCTGGCGGTTGGTGGTGGCGTAGCAGATATCGCCCTTCTTCGGCTCGATGATGGCTGGATACTTCACCTTCAGCGCGGCGATGATGTCGGCCGTGTCGTCCACCGACAGCGTGGTCTGCGACACGTAAGCCAGCTGGTCCGGCTTGGCGACCTGCAGCGTGGCCACATCGGCCACGGTTTCCACCAGATACATGCCCTCTTCGGTCTGGCCCATGGTGCCTTCCACTTCCGGGTGACCGTCGTGGCCGATCATGATGATCTCGCAGCCCTGCTTGCGCATCTTGGCCACTTCCACGTGCACCTTGGTGACCAGCGGGCACGTGGCGTCAAAGATACTGAAGCCGCGCGCATCGGCTTCCGCCCGCACCGCCTTCGACACGCCGTGCGCCGAGAACACCAGCGTATTGCCGGCCGGGACTTCGTTCAAATCCTCGATAAAGACCGCGCCCTTGGCGCGCAGGTCGGCCACCACATAGGCGTTGTGGACGATTTCGTGGCGCACGTAGATCGGCGCGCCGAACTGTTGCAGCGCGCGCTCGACGATTTCGATGGCGCGGTCGACGCCGGCGCAAAAGCCGCGCGGCTGGGCCAGCAGGAGTTCTTTATCGCTCATTCATTCCTCACAGTACGGAAATCAGTTGCACTTCAAACTTCAGCGGCTGGCCGGCCAGCGGGTGGTTGAAGTCGAACACGCAGGTTTCGTCGCCCAGCTCGCGCAGGATGCCGGCGAAACGGCCACCACCCGGCGCGGCGAAATCGACCAGATCGCCGATCTTGTAATCGGCGTCCGGCGCCGAGTTCAGGTCCAGCGTAGCGCGGCTGACTTCGCGGATCAACTCCGGATTGCGCGGGCCAAAGCCGACGCCCGGCTCCAGGTCAAAAGTCTTGTGCGTGCCTTCAGGCAGGCCGACCAGCAATTCTTCCAGCACCGGCGCCAACTGGCCCTGGCCCATCAGCAGCGTGGCGGGCGTAGCGCCAAAGGTGGTAACAATATCGTTGCCATCCAGCGAGGCCAGACGGTAATTCAGGGTGAGATACGACGACGCGGTGACAACAGGTTGCTCGTTAGACATGACTTAAGCTTCGTTGGACTGGGAAAGGCCATATTGTAAGCCACCTTTGATCCGCATCGCTTTGTCTGCCCGCCACTGATGCAAAGTAAATGGTGATTTAGGGAGAATCCACATGCCGATCCTGGACTGGCCGCAAGAAAAACGCCCGCGTGAGCGGCTGATACGTGAAGGCGCGCAGGCGCTGTCGGAGGCCGAATTGCTGGCGATCTTCCTGCGCACCGGCGTGCCCGGCAAGGATGCGGTCCAGCTGGGTCAAGAGATGATGCACCATTTTGGATCGCTGCAACGGCTGTTCGGCGCTACCCTCCCGGAATTCGCCCTGGTGCATGGGCTGGGCCCGGCCAAGTTCGCCCAGTTGCAGGCGGTGATGGAACTGGCGCGACGTGCCATCCTGGAGGAAATCAAGGCCGGCGCCATGCTCGGTTCGCCCCGCGCGGTGAAGGAATACCTGCGCACCGCCTTTGCCGGCAAGCCGTTCGAATCCTTCCACGTGCTGTTCCTGGATGTGAAGAACCGCCTGATCGACGCCAAGGAAATGTTTCGCGGCACCTTGACGCACACGTCCGTGTATCCGCGCGAGGTGGTCAAGGAAGCCTTGGCGCGCAATGCCGCCAGCGTGATGTTGGCCCACAATCATCCGTCCGGCACGCCGGAGCCCAGCGAGTCCGACCTGCTGCTGACGCGGGCCCTGATGCAGGCGCTGGCGCTGGTCGATATCCGCATCCTTGACCATTTTGTGGTGGCCGGGCATCAAGTTCATTCGTTTGCCGAGCATGGACAACTGTAAGTTTACCCCTGTGCGCTCAAGGGTTTACGAGTGAATTCATAATTGTTAAATATTTTGATCAACTCAAGACACAATTGTTTTTCGTAAGTGATTGAAAAACCTGCTGTTTTTGGATATACTCTCGTTTTTCCAATTGTGGAATGTCTTTTAAGGAGTGCGTTATGGCACGTGTTTGCCAAGTTACTGGGAAGAAGCCGATGGTCGGCAACAATGTTTCCCACGCAAACAACAAAACCAAACGTCGTTTCCTGCCTAACCTGCAGAACCGTCGTATTTTTGTTGAATCTGAAAACCGCTGGGTCTCCCTGCGTCTGTCCAACGCTGGTCTGCGCGTAATCGACAAAGTCGGCATCGATGCCGTACTGGCCGACATGCGCGCCCGTGGCGAAAAAGTCTAAATAGGGAGCTATCATGGCAAAAACTGGCCGCGACAAAATCAAGCTGGAATCGACCGCAGGTACGGGTCACTTCTACACCACGACCAAAAACAAGCGCACGATGCCTGCTAAAATGGAGATCACCAAGTTTGATCCTAAAGCACGCAAGCACGTGATCTACAAAGAAACCAAGATCAAGTAATTCGATCTCGCTTCTCTGTAAAAGAGCCACTCATCGAGTGGCTTTTTTTTGTCTGTTGAAAACCTATGGACGAAAAAAAATGGCCCCGAAGGGCCATCTGCATTGCTGCTTATTATGCGTAGCTACGCAGGCGCAGCGAAAAGTCTTCCAGCGACTTGATGCCCGACGCCTCGGCGCGGTTGCACCAGTCTTGCAGCTTGTGCAGCAGCTGGTCGCGGGTGAAGTGCGAGCGCTCCCAGATCACGCCCAGCTCCACGCGCATATTGTGCATGGTTTCCAGCGCTTTGCTGTGCTGGAACAGTTCCGACAGCTGCTGCTGCTGCGGCGCTTCCAGCTTGGCCGGCTCGCGCTGCATCAGCTTGCGCGACGACTTGAGGAAGCGCGCTTCCAGCTGGGCCTTGTCCTTCAGGTGCTCCAGCTCTTCTTTCCATGCATGCTTCATCGACTTGGCGTACTTGGCCATCACGTCGTAGCGGTTGGCGATCACCGATTGCAGCGTCTCGAAGTCGGCTTCCAGCTTGTCCTTGGCGAACTTCGGCGCCGGCGCCAGTTTTTTCACCTTGGCCAGGCCGACGATTTCCAGCGCACGGATATAGCCCCAGCCGATGTCGAACTCGTACCATTTCGACGACAGCTTGGCCGAGGTCGCAAACGTGTGGTGGTTGTTGTGCAACTCTTCGCCGCCGATCAGGATGCCGAACGGGATGATGTTAGTGGCCGCATCGCTGCAATCGTAGTTGCGATAGCCCCAGTAGTGGCCAATGCCGTTGATGATGCCGGCCGCCGTCACCGGAATCCACATCATCTGCACGGCCCACACGGTAATGCCGATCACGCCGAACAGCGCGAAGTTGATCACCAGCAGCGCCACCACGCCGGCCGCGCTGTGGCGCGTGTAGACGTTGCGTTCCATCCAGTCATCCGGCGTGCCATGGCCATACTTGTCCATGGTTTCCTTGTTTTTCGATTCGGCGCGATACAGTTCGGCGCCTTCCCAGAATACTTTCTTGATGCCGCGCGTGACCGGGCTGTGCGGATCTTCCTCGGTATCGCACTTGGCGTGGTGCTTGCGGTGGATCGACGCCCACTCCTTGGTTACCTGGCCGGTGGTCAGCCACAGCCAGAAACGGAAGAAGTGACTGACGATCGGGTGCAGGTCCAGCGCGCGGTGCGCCTGGCAGCGGTGCAGGTAAATCGTCACACTGGCAATGGTGATGTGGGTGACCACCATCGTGTAGAAGAACACTTCCCAGCCACTCAGGCGGGTGATGCCGTTCGACAAGAAATCCAATACTGCGTATAAATCCATTACTACTCCAAAGGATGGCCGGAGGGCCAAGATTATGTTTTCGACAGGCGTACGGTCACCCGCCAGTTATAACTTTTGGACGACATTGTACGCTGAAACAAGAGGTAAAAACTGACTATTCTTTAGGCACGGTCGTGCTTTCCGGTTCGACCAGTGCGGCCGGCACCGGGCCGAGGATGCGCATCTCCCGTTGCGGGAATGGCACAGAGATATTGTTTTGTTTGAGTGTACGCCAGATCGCCCGGTTGACGTCGGACGTCACGCTGCCGCGGCCGTTCTGCGGATCGTTGATCCAGAAACTGACCGACAACTCCAGTCCATCCGCGCCAAAGGTGCTCAGGTAGACCGACGGCGATTTGTCCTTCAATACGCGATCGACCGTCAAGGTGGCGTCCGTCAGCAACTGGATCACGAAGTCGACATCGGTGTCATACGCCACCGACACCTTGGTCGAAATATTCAGCAAGCTGTTGGACAGCGACGAGTTCTGCACCGCGCCCGACACCAGCATTTCGTTCGGCACGATCGATTCCATGCCGTCCAGGCTTTGCAGCACCGTGTAGCGGGTATTGATCTGCGTCACCTTGCCGCTGTATTTATCGACTGTGATCATGTCGCCGATGGTCAGCGAGCGGTCCAGCAGGATGACGAAGCCGGACACATAATTACTGGCGATCTTCTGCAAACCCAGACCAAGGCCGACCCCCAGCGCGCCGCCGAACACCGACAGCACAGTCAGGTCGATCCCCACCAGCGACAAGCTCATCAGCACAGCCACCAGGATCAGCACCGCGCGTGCAGTGCGCGACACCACCACCCGCAGGTTGGTGTGCATGCCCGGCATTTTCATCAGCCATTCTTCCAGCGCGGCGCCGGCCCACAGCGCCAGCATCAGCAACACCACCACCGACACCGTGGCCTGCAGAATGTCGGCAATCGATACCTTGTATTTCCCCAGCGGTAGCACGGTGTCGTCCATGAACTGGAAGACATCCACCCACAGGCCGGTGATGTACAGCACGAACGCCAGCCACACCAGCAACTGGAACACTTTTTCGAACGCCAGCATATTCGGGCTGATGGTGCGGCCATTGCGCGCGAACACCCGGCGCATCAAATAGAAGGTGAAGCGTATCACCGCCAGCGAACCGAAGATCGGCATCGCCACCCTGATCCAGTTGACGTGGGTATAGTGGTACTTCGCCAGGATCAGGCGCGACAGGGCCAGCAGGCCGATCACCGCCAGCGGCGCCATCACGCGGCCAAAGCTTTCCACGCCAAAACCCAGCACGCCGGTGTGCGCCTCGTGGTGCCGGCCGAAACGCTTGCGCAGCAGCCGCGCCAACCCGAAGCCGATCAGCACCGACAGCGCGATAGCCAGCAGCTGCCATAGCAGGCTCGGTTCATGCAGGTCACCGGTCAGGTCATCGATCAGATTGAGCAGAGGCTGTTGTTGGGTCATTGCGGGCGACTGTATATAAGAGATGGATAGATTAACGTAAAACAGGCCGGAATCTCCGGCCTGTTGCATTACTCGTCGGCTTCCTCAGCCGGTTCTTCTTCCTTGACCTTTTTGGCCATCGGCTTGCGCTCGAACACGGCGGCGAAGAAGCCGTCGGTCTGGTGCTTGTGCGGCAACAGCTTCAGATAGTCGCCCATCTCCAGCTCGATCTTCTGCTCAGCCAGCGCCTTGTTCATTGGCACCAGTTCGAAGTCCGGATGGCTTTCCAGGAATTGCTTGGCGATGAACTCGTTCTCGTCTTCCAGCACCGAGCAGGTGGCGTAGACCAGGCGGCCGCCGCCTTTGACCAGACGGGCGGCGCCGTCCAGAATGGCGGCTTGCTTGACTTGCAGTTCGCCGATGGCTTCCGGCTTCTGGCGCCATTTGACGTCCGGATTGCGGCGCAAGGTGCCCAGGCCCGAGCATGGCGCATCGACCAGCACGCGGTCGATCTTGCCGGCCAGACGCTTGATCTTGGCGTCGCGTTCATGCGCGATCACCACTGGATGCACGTTCGACAGGCCGCTGCGCGCCAGGCGCGGCTTCAGCTTGGTCAAACGCTTTTCCGACACGTCAAACGCGTACAAACGACCGGTGTTACGCATGATCGCGCCCAGCGACAGCGTCTTGCCGCCGGCGCCGGCGCAGAAGTCGACCACCATTTCGCCGCGCTTGGCCGCGACCAGGGCCGACAGCAGCTGGCTGCCTTCGTCCTGCACTTCGATGTGGCCATCCTTGAACAGCGGCAGGTTTTGCAGCTGCGGCTTTTGCAACACGCGCACGCCCTGCGGCGCGAATGGGGTCGGGGTGGCGCGGATCGGCGCTTCAGCCAGCTTGGCGATGACGTCGTCGCGGTTGGCCTTCAGCGTGTTGACGCGCAGGTCCAGCGGCGCCGGCTGGTTCAGGGCGTCGGCCAGTTCCAGCGATTCCTCTTCGCCGTACTGCTCCACCAGTTTCTCGAACAGCCATTTCGGCATGTTGGAACGGCTGGATTTATGCATCACCTTGCGGTCGATTTCCAGGATGCGGGTAACCCACGCCACTTCGTCTTCGCTCAGGCCGCCCAGCGAGTCCAGGCCGACGGCGTCGGCCATGCCCAGCAGGGTCAGGCGGCGCATGGTGGCGCCACCGCCGGCTTCGGAGAAGTCGGTGTAGAAGTTCTTATTGCGCAGCACGTTGTACACGGACTCGGCAATCGCACCGCGTTCGCGGCCGCCCAGGCGCGGGTGGTCTTTGAAATAGCGCGACAGGGTGGTATCGGCTGGCGCGGCAAAGCGCAAAATCTCGCGCAACACTTCTTCGGCGTTGGCGAGTATCGCTGGAGGCAATCTCATGGAATTCCTTGGTTAATTTTTACTTGCTGTGGTCCACCTGGACCGCGCCCTGCGCCACCGTCAGCCGGTCTTCTACAAACCAGCGCACTGCGCGCGGGTAGATGACATGCTCTTGTTCCAGTACGCGGGCCGACAGGGTTTCGACCGTATCTTCCGGCTGCACCGGCACGCTGGCCTGCAACACCATCGGCCCGTGGTCGAGTTCGGGCGTTACGAAATGCACCGTGGCGCCATGCTCGCGCACGCCGGCGGCCAGCGCTTGCGCATGCGTCGCCAGCCCGGGGAACAGCGGCAGCAGCGACGGATGGATGTTCAGCATGCGGCCCGCATAATGCGTGACGAATGCCTCGGTCAGGATGCGCATGAAGCCGGCCAGTACCACCAGATCCGGCGCAAAGCCGTCGATCACGGTTTGCAGCGCGGCGTCGAATTCGGCGCGGCTGGCGTAGTCCTTGTTGGCCACCACCGCCGTCGCGATGCCGTGCGCGGCCGCAAAAGCCAGGCCGGGCGCGTCAGCGCGATTGCTGATGACAGCGGCAATGCGGGCCGGCCAGCGCTCGGAGTGCAGCGCCTGGACGATGGCTTCCATATTGCTGCCGCGACCAGAAATCAGAATGACGATGTTTTTCATAACCCGGCATTGTACCGCGTCCCACCTCGCAGGGCCACTAAAAGGCAAGAATTGTTGCGATGCAGCAGGCGCGCGCCGGCCTACTCGAAGGAGTAAAAGACCCGGAACGGCACTTTTTTGTCGGCCCAGAAGTCGGCCGCGTCGCGGAAGACGTCCAGCAGGGTTTCCCGTGCTTCCTTGTCAAATTTCTGGGTATTGGGCAATTGTTCCAGCACCACCAGGAAGCCGGTTTGCGTGCCGGCCTGGAACATGGTGTCGGTCAGCGTCGCGCGCAGACCATCGAAATTCTTGCCTATCCCTTTGGGAAACAGGAACGATTCCGCAATCAGCCCCAGCACCTGCTGCTTGGTGGCGCCAGTGTTCGGATGTGCATACAGGAAGTGCTGCCCCAGGCGGGCCGCCTCTTCTTGCAGCTCACCGACGCGGAATGCGCGGATCGACTGCACGAGGTTGGCCGGCACACTGGCCAGCAAGCTCTCGTTTCCCTCAATTTGACCTGGTATGTACGGAGTGTCCACTTTGCTGTCGGGAGTGCCTAACTTGTGAATTAATGAGTAAATAATTTGAGCACCTGTCCACGAAACATGGCTGACGGGTCGGCGCCGGCCATGGTTGATTCAATATGTTTCTGAATCCCATACGCATATTAGGGTAACGTGTTGTTCCTCCCAGATCAACACGTATATGATATTCAACGCAATATTTGTTAAAAACAGAAGATTTTCACAGGGTTTAGCGGTGAAATCGGCACAATTCGCTTGATGTCCGCTGTTACAATTTGTTGCCACAGATACCGAAGAGGGGCTAGCCGCGCTTCGTCGTCGGGATTACCATACGATTCATGCAATATCAGAATCCCCCTGATAGACACCCTGAACACAACGAGGTCTCAAAATGAACTTGCAAGCCAAACTGATCGCAACTGCACTCTGCGCAAGCGCCCTGCCTTTTGCCCAGGCCGCCGATTTTGAAGATTTCGGCCGCGTGGTGAATGTCGTGCCACAAGTGCAACAAGTCAACAGCCCGCGCCAGGAATGCCGTACCGAGTACGTGCAGGTCCAGCAACCGGCGCCGGAACGCGGCGTCGGCGGCGCCATCCTGGGCGGCTTGGTGGGCGGCCTGGCCGGTAACCAGATCGGCGGCGGCTCGGGCCGTTCGGTGGCGACCGCAGCGGGCGCCATCGCCGGCGCGCTGGTCGGCGACCGCGTCGACAACGCCAACACCCCGAACAGCGGCGGCGTGCAGGAACAAGCGGTCAAACAATGCCGCACCGTCGACCACTGGGAATCGCGCACCTCGGGCTACCAGGTGACTTATAGCTACCAGGGCCGCAACTACACCACCCCGATGTCCTACGACCCGGGCGACCGCATCCGCCTGCGCGTGGTGGTTGAGCCATCGCAACGTTAAGCCAATCAGCTTATGTCTTTTCAATGCCGGCCTTGCGCCGGCATTGTTGTTTTCAGATAATGCCGGTTCACCCTCCTGCTGCTGCCCCCAATCACTCCCAATGTTAATCAAACGTAAATCCATCGAAAAAGAAGAATCCTCGCGTCCGGCAGCGTCGGCGCCGGCCGCCAAACCGGCGCGCAAGCCGAAATATGCGCCGGTGACCTTGTCGGAGTTCGATGGCGTGCGTTACCTGCACTTCGGCACCGAGTGGGTCCAGGGCGCGATGCGCATCCGCAAGCCGAACTGGCTGGAACTGGAATACGCGCAGCAGATGATGGCCTGGATGCTGTGGCTGGAACAGCCGCGCCGCATCGCCCAGCTGGGCCTCGGCACGGCTGCGCTGACCAAGTTCTGCTACACCACCTTCCCCGAGGCGCAGGTCACCGCCATCGAACTGAATCCGTCGGTGATCACCATCTGCGAAACCATGTTCAAGCTGCCGCCCAACGACGAGCGCCTGCAGGTGCTGGAAATGGATGCGCTGGACTTCGTCAACGACAAGGCCAACGTCGACACGCTGGACGCGCTGCAGGTCGACCTGTACGACGCCACCGCGCGCGGCCCGGTGCTCGACACGCCGGAGTTCTACCAGGCCTGCAACGCCTGCCTGACCGACGGCGGCGTGATGACCATCAACCTGTTCGGCGACCACCCGAGCTACGCACGCAACCTCAAGGCCATCAAGTTCGCCTTTGCGCAGGTGATTTGCCTGCCGCAGGTGCATGATGGGAACGTAGTCGCGATCGCCTTCAAGCGCGCCCGCACGGTCGATATTGAAGCGCTCACGGCGCGCGCCGCGCAGATCGTCGCCGCGACCAAACTGCCGGCCAAGTCCTGGGTCAAGGGCATCGCCACAAAATAACGGAAAGGTGGCCGCACAGATGAATTCAGCAATCGCCCCGAGCAAAGCGGCCCCGCTCGATCTGCAACAGATCTACACTTGGCTGCTGGCCGACGGCATGATCCGCAAGGCCGAGGTCAAGGAGCTGTACGCGCAGAGCTCGGCCATTTTGAAGAACACCAGCGGCTATATGCATCCCTTGTGCGCGGTGGCGCATGCCAAGCTGCTGTCGGCGCAACCGCCGCACCGGCTGCTGACGCTCGACGCGCTGTGCGAATGGCTGGCGGCGCGCGTCAACCTGCCCTTCATCCGCATCGATCCGCTGAAGATCGATTTCACCAAAGTGGCCGATGTGATGTCGGCCAGCTATGCCGCCCGCTTCAACATCCTGCCGGTGGAACTCAACGCCGACACGCTGGTGGTGGCCACCGCCGATCCGTATTCGCACGAGTGGGAAGCCGAGATCGCCAAGATTTCGCGCCGCGCAGTGCGCCGCGTGATCGCCAATCCGCTCGACATCGCGCAGTACATCACGCAGTTCTTCAGCCTGGCCAAGTCGATCAAGAAGGCCAACAAGACCGGCGGCAACGACCTGTCGCTGCGCAACAACTTCGAGCAGTTGGTCGAGCTGGGCAAGAGCAACAAGCAGGTCGACGCCAACGACCAGCACGTCATCAACATCGTCGACTGGCTGTGGCAGTACGCGTTTGAACAGCGCGCCTCCGACATCCACCTCGAACCCAAGCGCGACATGGCGGCGATCCGCTTCCGCATCGACGGCGTGCTGCACCAGGTGTATCAGGTGCCGGCGGTGGTGATGATCGCCATGACCGCGCGCATCAAGCTGCTGGGCCGCATGGACGTGATCGAAAAGCGCCGCCCGCAGGACGGCCGCATCAAGACCCGCACCGCCGGCGGCCAGGAAGTCGAGCTGCGCCTGTCGACGCTGCCGACCGCCTTCGGCGAAAAGCTGGTGATGCGGATTTTCGATCCCGAGGTGGTAGTGAAAACCCTGCCGGAACTGGGCTTCCCGCTGGACGATGCCGCGCGCTGGGACGCGCTGACCCAGCGTCCGCACGGCATCATCCTGGTGACCGGACCGACCGGCTCCGGCAAGACCACCACGCTGTACACCACGCTGAAAGCGCTGGCCACCTCCGAGGTCAACGTCTGCACGGTGGAAGACCCGATCGAGATGGTCGAGCCGGCCTTCAACCAGATGCAGGTCCAGCCCGGCATCGACCTGTCGTTCGCCGACGGCGTACGGGCGCTGATGCGGCAAGACCCGGACATCATCATGGTCGGCGAGATCCGCGACCTGGCCACGGCCGAGATGGCGATCCAGGCGGCGCTGACCGGCCACCTGGTGCTGTCGACGCTGCACACCAACGACGCGCCGTCGGCCGTGATGCGGCTGCTGGAGCTGGGCGTGCCCTACTACCTGCTGGAAGCCACGCTGATCGGCATCATGGCGCAACGGCTGGTGCGCACGCTGTGCGAGGACTGCAAGGCCGAGGGCGGCGAGTTGAGCGACGAGATCTGGACCAGCCTGGCGGGCGAATGGAATCTGCCCAAGCCAGCCATCGTGTACAAACCGGTCGGCTGTCCGGAGTGCCGCCAGACCGGCTATCGCGGCCGCACCGGGCTGTACGAACTGCTGACCGTGACCGAAGCCTTCAGCTCGCAAGTGCGCGAAGAAACCGACATCCAGGCGCTGCGCCGGCAGAGCCAGGCCGACGGCATGAAACCGCTGCGCATCGCCGGCGCGCTGAAGATCCAGGAAGGCGCCACCACCGCCGACGAAGTGCTGAAAGTGACGGCCGCTTTGGGCATGAAATAAAAGAACTTTGCAATTGTCGCCGGACTGTATATAATACGGCCTCTTTCGGGGGTCGTTAGCTCAGCTGGTAGAGCAGCGGACTTTTAATCCGTTGGTCGCAGGTTCGAATCCCGCACGGCCTACCACCGAATTCCTAAAAAAGCTTCCAGTCTGGAAGCTTTTTTTTCGTCCCCGATCCGTAGCAAGCGGCCACTGGTGTAAGCTAGGGTCATAGAGCGCGAGGCGCCGGACTTTTGGGGACGTTATGGCAGGCATGTACAGCATAGGGGCAGCGCTGCTGATAGCGGCGCTCTGGATGCCCACGCTGGCTGCCGCCCAACCACCGGTGATATTGCGCACCGCCGCCCAGGAAGGCTCCGAACCCAAATTCATCGCCGACGGCAAGGACAAGATCGCTGGTCTATGCATCGATATCATGCGCGCCGTCGAGCAGATCGATCCTGGCTTGCGCTTCGTCGGCGACCAGCAATGGAAGCCGCTGATCCGCGTCATCGCGGAACTGGCCAACAGCACCGAGGACGTGGGCTGCGCCATCCAGCACACGCCGGACCGCGAAAAACTCTTCAACTTCATCGGCCCGGCGCTGTACACCATCGACTACCACTTCCTGGTCCGCAGCGACGACGACATCACCGTCAACAACTGGGACGACGTGCGCAAGCTGGGGCCCAATGCGGTGGTGCTGGTCAACCGCGGCTACGCGGCCGGCGAGATCCTCACCGCCATGGGCGGCTTCACGGTCGACGCCAGTTCGCCGCGCGCCGAACTGAACCTGCACAAACTGATCGCCGGCCGTGGCCGCCTGTACTTCCATCGCGGCCCCGGCTTGCATAAACTGCTGCAACGCACCGGCACCACCGGCCAGGTCAAAATCCTGCCGCAGATAATGTACAGTGCCAAGTTATACTTCACTGCCAGCAAGCAGCTGGACCGCAAGACCAGCGAGCGCATCGCGAACGCGCTGTTCTCGCTGGAAAAAAAAGGTGAACTGGAAAGGCTGATGCACAAATGGGATTGAAGGCGCCAACACGATGGCAAGCACGACTGCTATTCAGCGGCGCACTGCTGTGCGCGCCGTTGGCGTGGGCGCAGCCGACCGTGCTGAAGGTGGTGGCGCAGGAGGGCACCGAGCCCAAGTTCATCCCGGCCGGCATCGGCCGCGTGGTCGGCCTGTGCGTCGATCTGTACCGCGCCATCGAGCGGGTCGATCCCAGCCTGCAATTTGTCGGCGACCAGCAATGGCTGCCGCTGCTGCGCGCGCATTCCGAACTGGCGAGCCACCAGCACGACGCCTTGTGCGCCGTCCAGCGCACCGACGAGCGTACCCACCAGTATGTCTTCCTTGATCCGCCGCTGTTCCAGTTCCGCTACCAGCTGGTGGCGCGCGCCGATGATCCGGCCGTCATCACCAACTGGGACGATGTGCGCAAGCTTGGCGCGCAAGGCGTGATCCTGACCAACCGTGGCTACACCACGCCGGAAATGCTGGAACGGATCGGCGGCCTGCGGGTGGATTCCAGCGCCACCAGCCCGGCCATCAACCTGCACAAGCTGGTGGCGGGACGCGGCCGCTTCTTCCTGCACCGCGCACCCGGCATGCAAGGCTTTATCGACCGCGCCGGCGTGGCCGGCAAGGTCAAGATCCTGCCAGCGGTGATGGCCACCACCGATGTCTACATGGCCATGGGCACCCACGTCGATCCGGCCGTACGGCTGCGCGTGCAGCGCGCGGTCGAGCAGCTGGACCGCAGCGGCGAACTGGCCAAGCTGCTGAAGAAGTGGGACTGAGCAGCCTTATTCGCCTAGCCAGCGGGCGCTGCCTGCCACCCGTATCGAACTCCCCTGCTCGGCCGGAATCTGCACTTGCAGATGACAAGGCGCCCCCATGTCCTCGCCCTGGATGATGTCGATCGCGCCGCCGTGCGGCCAATCGAGATCGCGCAGATAGCCGGCCAGTGCCGCCGCCGCCGCGCCGGTGGCCGGGTCCTCATACACGCCACCCGACGCGAACGCATTGCGCGCATGGAAGCGCTGCGGCGTTTCCGCATAGATCAGCGAGATGGTGGCAAAACCATAGCGGCGCATCAGCTCGCGGCCGGCGGCCAGTTCGTAGCGCATGGCGCGCAGCTTGTCGCGGCTTTTCAACGCCAGGATCAGATGGTGCGCGCCGCCATTCGCCACCGCTGGCGGAATGCGGTCGTCCAGGTCGGCCAGCGTATAGCCGAACAGCGCCAGCGCCTCCTGCACCAGCGCCGGCGTCGCGGGCGAACTATGCGTGGCCGGCGATTGCAGCGCCGCATGCGCGCCATCGGCGTGCGCGCGGCCTTCCACCGTCACCCGCGTGTGATTGGTGGTCAGCGGAAAAATGCCGTCACCATTCTGCTGCGCCAGCACGGCGCCCAGCGCGATCGTCGCGTGGCCGCAGAACGGCACTTCGCCGTCCGGCGAAAAATAGCGCACGCGCCAGCCGTCTTCATGCGGCGCGGCAAACACGGTTTCCGAGTAGCCCATCTCGGCGGCGATCCGCTGCATCGCCGGCTCTTCCGGCAGCGCCGCGCGGATCATCACGCCGGCCGGATTGCCGCCCTGCGCGCCAGCGGTAAAAGCTGCAACTTTGTGAACTTTGGTAATCGTCTGCATGTTGTCTCCTGGCTTGGAAAGTTGCGGATACTTGATTGACAGCAATGAGGGATGTGGCCACTATCGTTGTTTTCACTGACTTTATTACCGAACTCGCCATGACTATACCGCGACTTTCCGTTCTTGCCTTCATCATTTCGGCCCAGTTGACTTGCGCCGCGCTCGCCGCCGACGCGGTCCCGGCCAAGCACGCCATCACCCACGAAGACGTCTGGCTGATGAAGCGCGTCGGCGCGCCGCAGCCGAGTCCAGACGGCCGCTGGGCCGTGTTCTCCGTCACCGATCCGGCCTACGACAGCAAGGAACAATGGTCGGACCTGTGGATCAAATCGCTGACCGACGACATGCCGGCGCGCCGCCTGACTTTCAGCAAAGGCGGCGAAGGTTCGGTCAACTGGTCGCCAGACAGCAAGCAACTGATCTTCATCGCCAAGCGCGACGGCGACGACGCCGGCCAGATCTACCGCATCGACGTTGCCGGCGGCGGCGAAGCCCAGCGCCTGACCACGCTGACGCTGGGTGCGCGCACGCCGAAGTTCAGCCCTGACGGCAAGCAGATCCTGTTCGTCAGCGATATCTTCCCCGGCAACGGCAACGAAGACGACGTCAAGAAAACCGCCAAGGAACGCAAGGACCGCAAATACTCGGCGCGCGCCTACGAAAGCTTCCCTCCCCGCTACTTCGACAAATGGCTGGACGATAAACAAGTACGCCTCTTCGTGATGGACGCCGCCACGGGCGCCAAGCCGCGCGACCTGCTGAGCGGCAGCAAGCTGGCGGCGCTGCCGGGCTTCGGCGGCGGCCAGGGCGACGAAGGCCAATCGCTGGACGCGATCTGGGCGCCGGACGGCAACAGCATCGTGTTCTCGGCCTCGACCAATCGCGACGAACAGGCGCGCAACGCGGCCTACACCCAACTGTTCAGCGTGCCGGTGACAGGCGGCGACGCCACCCAGCTGACTGCGGACAAGCACAGCTACAACAACCTGAAATTCAGCGCCGACGGCAAGACCCTGTTCACGTTGACCGAAGCGGAAGAAGCCGGCAAGGTGTACGACGTCAGTCGCCTGGCAAGCTTCGCCTGGCCGATCGCCAGCGCCACGCCGAAGATCCTGACCGCGTCGCTGGACCGTTCGATCACGCGCTACGCGCTGCCGGCTGGCAGCAACCGCGTCGTGTTCAGCTTCGAGTACGCCGGGCTGGAGCAGCTCCACTCGATCAACTATGCCGGCGGCGACCTGCGCGACGAAGCTTCGCTGCCGACCGGCAGCATCAACTCTTTGAACGCCGGCGGCAAGGCTGTGGTGGGCGTGTGGGAATCGGCGATCAATCCGCCCGAGGTGTACGCCTTCGGCAACGGCGCGCCGAAGCGCCTGACCGCCTTCAACACCGCGCGCGCTTCCAGCATCGACTGGCAGGCGCCGGAACACTTCTGGTTCAAGGCCAGCGACGGCCACATGATCCACAACATGCTGATCAAGCCGGCCAACTTTGATCCGGCCAAAAAGTATCCGCTGTTCGCGGTGATCCACGGCGGCGCCGCGAATATGTGGCGCGACCAGTTCGTGCTGCGCTGGAACTACCACCTGCTGGCCCAGCCCGGCTACGTGGTGCTGCTGACCGACTACAAAGGCTCGACCGGCTACGGCGAAGAATTCGCCCGCGCCATCCAGGGCGATCCGCTGAAAGGTCCGGCCGACGAAATCAACGAAGCGGTCGATGAAGCCGTCAAAAAATACAGCTATATCGACGGCAGCAAACTGGCGGCCGGCGGCGCCAGCTACGGCGGCCACCTGGCCAACTGGCTGCAAGCCACCACCACGCGCTACAAGGCCATCATCTCGCACGCCGGCGAAATGGACCTAGTGATGCAATGGGGCAGCAGCGACAGCATCTGGGGGCGCGAGGTCAACAGCGGCGGCCCGGTCTGGGGCGACAAGGCCGTGTGGCGCGAACAAAGCCCTGTGCTACAAGGCGGCAACCACGCCAAAGGCACCGGCTTCACGACGCCGATCCTGATCTCGGTGGGCGAGCTGGACTACCGCGTCCCGGCCAACAACGCCCTGATGAACTTCGCCACGCAGCAGCGCCTGAATGTCCCAAGCAAGCTGCTGGTCTTCCCCGACGAAAACCACTGGATCCTCAAAGGCGAAAACAGCCGCTACTTCTACAACGAAGTCCACGGCTGGCTGGCCAAATACCTGAAATAAACTCCGGGGTCAGGTCCGGCATTCAGACACGAACTCGGCTCTAGCTCGGTGCTATGGCTGGGCTCGTGTCCAAGTGCCGGACCTGACCCCGGATTATGACCCCGGATTATTAGTTGAAGCTCAGTGCGCTGCTGCTGGCGTTGCTGAGCTTCTGCGCTTTCAGGTCGATCGTGAAGTGGTCGCTTGGCTTGCCGGAGCCCAGGCCTTTCAAGATCGCGAACACTTGCTTGAACTGCGACTGGAACGCCACCTGCACCGGGTTCTGGTCCGACAGTTGATCGCCGATCTTGACGATCGCCGCCGGCGATGCCGGGAAGGCGTTCATCAGCACCTTGTACTGCGCCACCCGCTCCGCGCCCATGTCGCGCAAGGCCAGTTCTCCGGCGTACACCGTGCGGTGGAAGTCGCCATAAAATTCATAGGCGCTGATCTTGGCGAAGTCGGCCAGCTTGAGGTTGGCGGCGGCAGCCACTTGCTCGGCCTTGGCGGTGGCCGTGGCCCAGTCGGCCGTCAGCTGGCTGGCGGCCACGCTGTCGCCCGACGCCGTGCCCTTGGCGGCGCAAGTTGCGGTGATCGGCAGCACCGACGGGTTGTCCTTCAGCTGCGCCAAGGTAACCTTGGTTTGCAGCTGCGACAAAATCAGCATCTGGCGCGCATCCAGCGACATCGCCGCTTCCTTCATTTCGCACGGCCAGTAGTCGCTCATGAAGCGCAGCCGCGACAGTTCGCCGAAATAGGTGCGGGTAAATTCGCCATACGATTTGCTGTCGAGGATGCTGCGGTTCCAGCGCTTGGCGACGTCGCCGGCGGCGGTGCTGCCTTGCAGGTAGTCATATTCCACCTGGTACAGCGGGAACAGTTCGTTGTGGCGCGCCACGCTGTTCAGGCCCACGGTCTGCACGTCGATCACGTCCTTGCTCTGGTAGCTGACGATCTTGTACGCAGCACCAAACACCGCCAGCGACGGCGACTGCACGTTGACCAGGTAGTTGCCGGCGCTGTCCTTGTAGTCGTTGCTGCCGTTGAAGTGCATGTGGCCGCCGATGTGCAGCGGCAGGCCGGTCGCCGCCAGCGCGGCGGTGGTGGCCGCCGCCGGCATGCGCGTCACCTGGAACGCACCCGACTTGAACACGGCTTTCATCGCATCGGTCTGGTTGGCGTAGAAGTCCATGGTCGGATAGTGCGAGAACGCCATCAGCTGCTTGCCCTGCGCCTTGGCGCGCGCGGCCACCGATTTGATCCATTCCATCTGGTGGATCTTGTGGGTCTGCACTTTGTTCCAGCCGGCGTCGCCGGCGTTGTCGAAGCCTTTGAAGGCGGTCGGGTTGGCCGGATCGAAGTTGGCGTTCGGCACGTGCACATTGGCGTCCAGCGCCAGCAGCCACACGCCTTTGACCGGTTCCACCAGGTAGCTGGCGTCGATGATATTGGCGCAGCGGCTGTAGGTCTTGCCGGCTACCTTGTACTTGCCGCCCTCGCCTTCGCTGCAAATTTCGAACTTGCGCTTGCTCAGGTCGGCCGCTGCGGCGGCAGCGTCGTAGCTGTACTTGCCGTCGGCGTAGGTGGTGAACGGGGTTTCCCAGTAGACGTCGTTCTTGTTCGGCGCATAGCCAAACTCGGCCAGTTTGGTTAGCAGCTTGTCGTAGCCCTGCTCCATCAGCTGGTTGGTGCACACCACGGTCGGATCCTTGGCCTTGCAGGCGGCGTTGTTGACGGCGTAGATTTTCTGTTCCTTGCCATCCTTGGTCAGGAAGTCGTTCTTGCCAGCTTCGTCGTCGTCGAACGGTTCGTTCGGGTCGTGGTTGCCGGGGGCGATGAAGAAGCGCATGCCCTTGGCCTGGTATTCGTGCAGGATGTCGGTCAGGCCGTCGATGTTGATCGGCTGGGCGTCGTCCGAGATGTCGCCCGGCAGCGCCACCAGGCGCAGGCCTTTGCTGTAGGCGTCATCCAGCGCGGCGCGGAAGGCGAAGTAGTTTTCGTTGAACAGCCGCGTCGAGGTCAGCTGCGCGTACATGGTGCGGATGGTGGCGTTCTTGCCATCCTTGGTTGGAATGCCGGCGAACTGCGTGCTTTTCAGATCGCCGTAGATGTTCTCGAAGTGGACGTCGCTCATGAAGGCGACCGCAGTCTGGTTGACCGTGTCGGCCGGCTGGGTGGCGGCAGCGGGTTGGCTGTCGCTACCGCAGGCGGCCAGCAGCGCGGAAGTGGCAACCGCGGCAGCAGCCGCAAGGGCCGCCGCAGGCAAGGCATAACGCATACAAAACTCCATCAGGCTGGTTGAAAACCGGCGAATTGTCACATTAGCAAATGACAAGCTGATTACATTTTGGAAGCGCTCCCACTTTTTATGCGGCCTTGGCCTGGACCGGCGCAGCGGCGCTGGCGGCGGCCGGTTTGCGGATGATCCAGACCATGGCGGCCGCCACCAGGCAGGCGGCGCCGGCAGCGAACAGCGCCGGGTCATAGGTCAGCAGCAAAGTGCGCACGCGGCCGGCGCCATAGGCGGCCACCGCCGCGCCCAGCTGGTGAGCGGCGAAGATCCAGCCGAACACCATGCCGGCCTTCTCCTTGCCGAAGGTGGCGGCGGTCAGGCGCACGGTCGGCGGCACGGTGGCGATCCAGTCAAGCCCGTAGAACATGGCGAAGACCGACAGGCCGTACAAGGTGAATTCCGAATATGGCAGCCACAGCAGCGACAGCCCGCGCAGGCCGTAGTACATGAACAGCAGCTTGCGGTTGTCATAGCGGTCCGACAGCCAGCCGGAAGCGATGGTGCCGACCAGGTCGAACGCGCCCATCATCGCCAGCACCGAGGCGGCTGGCACCGGGCCCAGGCCGGCGTCGCCGCACAGCGAGATGAAGTGGGTCTGGATCAGGCCGTTGGTGCTGAGGCCGCAAATGAAGAAGGTGCCGGCCAGGACCCAGAACACGCGGTGCTGCGCGGCCTCGGCCAGCACCTTGAACGGCGTGGCGAAGGTGATGCGCATGGCCGGTGCGCCCGTCGCTACCGGCGTGCCGGGCGCGGCGCCGAACGGCGTCAGGCCGACGTCGGATGGCCGGTTGCGCATCAGCAGGAACACCGCCACCGCCACCAGCGCGCAGGCGCTCAGCACCGGCAGCACCGCCAGCCGCCAGCCGAAGTGCTCCACCAGCCACGCGCCCACCGGCAGGAAGATCAGCTGGCCGGTGGCGGAGCTGGCGGTCAGCAGGCCGACCACCAGGCCGCGATGGCTGTCGAACCAGCGGTTCGATACCACGGCGCTGAGCACCAGCGCGGTCAGCCCCGAGCCAACGCCGAGCATCACGCCCCAGAACAGCACCAGGTGCCAGAACTGGGTCATCTGCGTGGCCAGCGCCATGCCGGCCGCCACCAGCGTCAGCGCCGTGACCACCACGTTGCGCACGCCGAAGCGCTCCATCAGGATGGCGGCGAACGGTCCCATCAGGCCGAACAGGGCGAAGCGCAAGGCCAGCGCGGACGAGATCTGCTCGACGTCCCAGCCGAATTCCTTGGACAGCGGCTGCAGCAAAGCGCCCGGCAGCCCCAGCGCCGCCGACGAGCTCAGAGCGGTCAGGAACGTCAGGGCGACGATCACCCAGGAAAAGTGCAGGCCACGGCGGTGCAGCCAATTGGATAACGGTTGTGCAAACATCAGATCCTCGCAAGGCAATGCGCGCCGGCAGCACGCTGGCGTTCATTTTAAATGATGATCATAATGAATACAACCAAAACCGCATGCCACGGCAGCGCCGCCGCTCAACTGTTGTGCTGCCAGCACCTTTCTTGACGCGCAAGCGTCCTTATAGCATCATTGGCAATGTAGCTGCATCGCACCGATGACCGGTCCGGAAATCGATTGAATTAACGTCTGGCGCTCAAGCAACAGATCTGCCTCACTAAGGAACACCATGCCCGCCGTTACCGTTCTCATTCCGGCCCATAATGCAGCCGCCACGCTGGCGCAGACATTAGACAGCCTGGTGCTCCAGACTTACCGCGATTTCGACGTTCTGATCGTCAACGACGCCTCCGCCGACAACACCGCCGAGATTGCACTCGGCTACCGCGCGCAGCTGGCGCTCGAGGTGCTGACGCTGACGGAAAACGCCGGCGTCGCCGGCGCCCTGAACCAGGGCCTGGCGCGGATTCAATCACCTTACATCGCCCGCCTCGATGCCGATGACATGGCGTTTCCGCAGCGGCTGGAACGCCAGGTCGCGTTCATGGAAGCCAATCCGGACATCGCCGTCTGCAGCAGTTCGATGGAGATGTTTTTTGACGACGGCCAGGCCACCGAAATACTGTCCAAGCCGCAGCACGACGCCGCCATCAAGACCGCGCTGCTGCAATACTCGGCCATGTCGCACGGCGCCTCGACCTTCCGCAAAAGCTTTTTTGACGACGTCGGCGTGTTCGACACGCGGGTCGATTTTGCCGAAGACTACGATCTGTGGACCCGCGGCGCGCTGCTCGGCAAACGCTACACCAACCTGCCGGAGCCGCTGACGCGCTACCGCCGCCACGCCAATTCGGTCAGCGTGCAGAAGATGCAGTTGCAGTACCAGCGTGACCTGGTGATCAAGCGCAAATATATTACGGCCCTGCTGGACGGCGACCCGCCCGACCACCTGGCCGAGTTTTTCTCCCTGATGACCTCATTCTCCAGCCTGGACGTGGCAATTACCGTTGTTGAGCAATCGCTGCCGTTGCTGCTGAAACTGGGCCGCCGGATGCCGGATCAAGCCCTGTTTGCCGAGATCGTCTCCAAGTGCGTCGGCCGCCACCTGCGTAATTAGAAAACTGATGTCAAACAAGCCCATCTATGTAACCCAGCCGGCCCTGCCGCCGCTGGCGGAATTCATTCCTTATCTTGAACAGATCTGGGACAGCAAGGTCCTGACCAACGGCGGGCCGTTCCACCAGCAGCTGGAGCAGGCGCTGTGCGAGCATCTGGGTGTCAAGCACATCAGCCTGTTCACCAACGCCACCATCGCGCTGATCACGGCGCTGCAGGCGCTGCGCATCACCGGCGAAGTGATCACCACGCCCTATTCCTTCGTCGCCACCGCCCACTCGCTGTTGTGGACCGGCGTCAAGCCGGTGTTCATCGATGTCGATCCGCGCAACTTCAACCTCGACCCGGACTGCATCGAAGCCGCCATCACGCCGCACACCACCGCCATCATGCCGGTGCACTGCTACGGCCATCCGTGCGATGTCGAGCGCATCGAACGCATTGCCGATACCTACGGACTGAAGGTGATCTACGACGCCGCCCACGCGTTCAACGTCAGGAACGCCCAGGGCAGCATCCTGAATTACGGCGACCTGTCGGTGCTGAGCTTCCACGCCACCAAGGTGTTCAACACCTTCGAGGGCGGCGCCATCATCTGCCCGGACGGCAAGACCAAGCAGCGCATCGACCACCTGAAGAACTTCGGCTTTGTCGACGAGGTGACCGTGATCGCGCCCGGCATCAACGGCAAGATGAGCGAGTTCAACGCCGCGCTGGGCCTGTTGCAGCTGAAGGAGATCGACGCCGCCATCGCCAAGCGCCAGGTGATCGATGCCCGTTACCGCGCCGCGCTGGGCGGCATTGCCGGCATCGGCATGCTGTCGGCTGCGGACGATGTGGTGGCCAACTATGCCTACTTCCCGATCCTGGTGCAGCCGGGCTTCCCGCTCAACCGCGACGCGCTGTTCGCCCGCCTGCGCGAGCACGGCATCATGGCGCGCCGCTATTTCTATCCGCTCATTAGCGATTTCCCGATGTACCGCGGGCTGCCGTCGGCGGCGCCGGCGCTGCTGCCGACCGCGCGCCAGGCGGCCGAACAGGTGATCTGCCTGCCGATCTATCCGGACTTGCAGCCGGAACA
Source organism: Duganella levis (assembly GCF_009857605.1). Lineage (GTDB taxonomy): Bacteria > Pseudomonadota > Gammaproteobacteria > Burkholderiales > Burkholderiaceae_D > Rugamonas > Rugamonas levis. Next base: position 133,885 of record NZ_WWCT01000004.1, read on the forward strand.
GCAGGCGCGCATCATCGACTTGATCGTCTCGGCCGCCTGACGGCCTTATTTGCCCAGATCGTCCACATACCAGTCGACCGCCACCGCCAGCCCGTCGCGGATCTGGTGGGTCGGCTGGTAGCCCAGCAGTTGCTGGGCCTTGCTGATGTCGGCCACCGAGTGTCGGATGTCGCCGGCGCGGAACGGGCCATAGTCCGGACGGTGCGCCGCCAAGTGCGGATAGCGTCCCGCCAGCATCTCGCACATGGCGGCGTGCAGTTCGTTGAGCGTGGTCTTGCCGCCCAGCGCGATGTTGTAGACCTGGTTGATCGCTTCCGGATTGCTGGTCAGCCCGGCCAGCAGGTTGGCCTGCACCACGTTGTCGATGTAGCAGAAGTCGCGCGTGGTTTCGCCGTCGCCGTTGATGCGCAGCGGCGCGCCGGCAATCAGCGCCGCCACCCATTGCGGGATCACGGCGGCATACGCGCCTTGCGGGTCCTGGCGCGGACCGAACACATTGAAGTAGCGCAGGCCGATGCACTGCATGCCGTAGTTGCGGGCGTAGACGTCGGCGTACAGCTCATTCACATACTTGGTCAACGCATACGGCGACAGCGGCTTGCCGATCAGGTGCTCGACTTTCGGCAGCGTCGGCTCGTCGCCATAGGTGGCGCTGGAAGCGGCGTACACGAAACGGCCGACGCCGGCGTCACGCGCGGCGGTCAGCATGTTGATGAAGCCGTCCACATTGGTGGCGTTGGTGCCGAGCGGATCGTCGATCGACTGCGCCACCGAGCAGCGCGCCGCTTCGTGCAGCACGATGTCGACGCCGGCGCAGGCGCGCGCGCAATCGGCGCCGTCGCGGATGTCGCCGCGCAGCATGGTGAAGCGCGACCACGCCTCCGGCCCCGCCAATGCGGCGATCTGGTCGAGGTTGTGCTGGTAGCCGCTCTCAAAGTTGTCCAGGCCGGTAACGCGCTGGCCCAGGCGCAGCAGCGTCAGCACCAGGCTGGAGCCGATGAAGCCGGCAGCACCGGTCACCAGCCAGTGGCGCGGCGCCAGCGGCAAGGCTTGCAGCAGTTGCTCGTAGGACGCGAACTGCAATGGGCTGAGGCGGTCTGTCATGGTGGTCCGTGTGAGTGATGAGATGGTCGTCCGTATACTCACGGAAACGAAAAATAAATGCAAGCACTGCGCGGCGGGCCGCCAACGCGAACGCCCGCCCGCGTCACTAAAGACTCGGCCGGGCGTCGGGGAGAAGGCGGCGGTGGGGGAGAACCGCCCTACCCGTTACTTGATGCGCAGCGAACTTTGCACCTTGTTCACACCTTTGACGTTGCGGGCAACGTCAACGGCTTTGTCTACTTCAGCTTGCGATGGCACGAAGCCGCTCAGCATCACGGTACCGTTGTTGGTTTCCACATGCACGTCCAGCGATTTCAGTGCAGGTTCGGCCAGCAGTTCGGTTTTGACCTTGGTGGTGATGGCGGTATCGGCCAGCGCGTCCTTGGTCAGCGCGGTTTTCGAGCGGGTTTCGCACGATGCTTTGTCGGTGCCGGTCATGGTGCTGCAATCGATACCGGTCTGCGCGGTGTCGGCAGCTTTCTTGCCGGCCTTGGCATCGCTGACCCAGGCGGTGTGCTGTTGTTTAGCGCCGCTCAGGCAGCTGTCCTTGTCGGCGCCGGTGCGGGTGGCGCACTGGGCTTTGGCGAGGTCATAGTTGGCGTCGGCCACATTGATCTGGGCTTTCTCGACCGATTTTTTATCGTTCTTGTATTGCAGGGCGGCGGTCGACTCGGCGTTGGCGCGGCTGACTTTGGCCTGTTCCTGGCAGACATCCTTGGCATTACCCGATTGTGCATCGCAGGCGGCCTTGGCGGTTTTGTAGGCGGCGTCCGACTGGTTGATCGCAGCTTTGTAGGCCACTGTGTCGTTGGTCGGGGTGGCGGCAAAGGCGGCGCTGGCGGCGGTGGCCAGCACGAAGCAGAGTAATTTATTCATGATCGTGTCCCTCTTGTGGTGGTTGATGGACACATTAAACCCCTGCCGCGCTACGGCCTCCGTGCGGAAACGAACACAGAACGGGTTTTCATTGTTCTTGCAACAAGCCCTGGCGCCACACCAGGCTGGCTTGTTCAAACACCGGCAGGCCCGGCGTGAAGGCGGCGCCGGTCGGCGCCAGTTGCAGCCAGTTCAGCGTGCTGTGGCTGCCGGCGGCGGGCGACGGTGCGCGTACCTGACGCATCCAGGTCGCCACCGTGGCGTACTGGTCGGGATGGCGCTGCTGGATCCACGCCAGCGCCACCAGGTCGGCATAGCCTTCCTCGCGGCGGGTGTCGCGCAGCTGGTCGGCGGCGGCTTCGTGCGGCGTGCTGTTGCTCTGGCCCTGGCTGGCTTCAAAGCCGGCCGGCAGCACGTGCCACACGCCTTGCGCGTAGCGCCAGCAGTGGCCGATTTCGTGCGCCACCATCGCTTCGATCATCAGTGGGCGTTGCGCGGGAGCTACATTGTTCAGGATGTCTTCGGCGTTGGGGTTGCCGCGCATCGACAGCACCAGCTTGCAGCGGCCCTTGTCGTAGCCCAGCGCCAGCGGCACGTCGTTGGGGCCGGACTGCGGTTGGACGGTGATATCGATCGGCAGCTTCAGGTCTTGCTTGGCGTAGGACAGCACGGCGGCGCCGGCGCTCAGCCAGCGGATTTCCATCTCGGTCAGGTCGGCAGCGGAGGCCAGGCCGGACGTCAACAATAGCAAGGGGAGGAAGGCGCGCTTGATCATGGTGATCAAACTGTAGCATGCACCGGGCAAGAATTATTGCCCGGTGGCAGGTAAATTACTACGTAGAAAAACCTGAATGATTAAGGTTTTAGAATGCTACTTGCCCAGCAGGGTATTGGCGGTCTTGAATTCCGGACGGATGTCGTTCGGTACAGCTTTCATTTTATCCAAGGCCTTTTGCACGTCCGGACGGATCACCACGTACTTGGTCATCAAGTCCTTGGCGCGCGCGTAATCGCCGGTGGCTTCGATGGTCAGGAACTCGCGGTCGAGGTCGGCCACGGCCTGCTTGATCTTGCCAAAGTCGACCGCGAAGGTGCCGTCGCCGTGCGACACGAAGCCGCCCTTGTCGAGGATGTAGTTGACCTGGATCGCCATGCCGCGCGCGTGCGAGTCGGTCAGGCCGAAGTGCAGCGTGCGGAAGGCCGACGCCAGGAAGGTGGTGTACAGCTTGCGCTCGGCCGCCTCGCCCTGCCCCAGCGTGCCTTTCAGCTGGCCCTTGTCCATCATGTAGGCCAGCGCGTACAGGCCGGTGATGTCGGCCTTGGCTTCCTCGATGGTGGAATAGGCTTCCTTCAGGTCCTGGCGCGGGGTTGAGGCCTTGCCGCCGGTTTTGGTGAGGTGCGGGCCCAGGCCGTGGGTGATTTCATGCGCCAGGATGTGGGTGAAGAAGGAATCGAAATCCACATCCTTCTGGTCGGCCGGACGCAGCACCAGCCTGGAGATCGGCGTCAGCGTCGATTTGAATTTGGCTTGCTGCACGTTCTTCAGCATCACGCGCTTGGAGCCGCGCTGGCTGATGATGCGCTCGTCGTTCGGCAGGTTGTAGGCGGCGGTCTGCACGCCCATATTGCCGTCGCCGGCGCCATACACCTGATTGACCACCACCATCGGCGCCAGCGCGCCGACTTTCGGATTGCGGTATTGCGCGTCCAGCGGCAGATTGTCTTCCAGTTCCTGCATGTGCTTGGCGAAGAAGTCCAGCTTCTGGGTTTCCTTCTGGTCGCGGATGTTGACGTAGGCTTCAAACGCCGCCTTGTAGCCGAACAGTTCGTCGTTGTAGGTTTCGTACGGGCCGATGGTAATGTCGACCGGCGCATCCAGGTCCATCCAGGCGAAGTCGGAGGCCAGGTAGTCGTTGCTGAGGAAGGCTTCGGCGCGCAGTTGCAGGAATTTTTTCAGCGAGGCGTTATCGGTATCGGCGGCGGCCTGCTTCAGCAGCGACGCGGCTTTTTCCAGATCGGCCTTGTATTCCTCGGAATACTTGACGATGGCGAACTTGCCGTCCTTGTTCTTGCGGATCACGGTGAAGAACCACTGCGCCTGCTCCTTGTCGGCGGCCGGCAGCGCGTTCATCCAAGTTTCCAGTTCAGCCTTGGTGGCGCCGGCCGGATAGAAATTGCCGCCTTCCGGTTTCTTGGCTGGCACCTGGATGCCGGCCACTTCAGCCGGCAGGAAGGACTGGTGATCGTCGAGGATCGACCATGGGCCTTTGTTGAGCCAGAAATAGTTCAGGCGCGCCTTGCCCAGTGGCGTGGTGTCTTTTTGCAGCGCGGCCCACAGCGCTTCGTTGCCGGACCAGCGCTGGCGCAGTTGCAGCACGTCGACGATCTTGGCCGCTTCGATCAGTTTGGCGATGGCTTTCTTGTCGCCGGCCGAGAGCTGGCTGGTATCGGCGGTCAGCGCGACCGGCGCGTAACGCTGGCTCATCTTGTTGAGTTGATTGACGTCGGCCGGGGTGGCGTAGGCGGTGGCGCAGGCAACAACCAGCGCCAGCGGGAGCAGGATTTTTTTCATGTGGTCCTCTTGTGCAGTGAGGACCACATTGTAAAGCACCCGGTCAGCGCCGGCACTCGGCGGCCCGTTGCCACCGCGTGGCGCCGGGGAAGCGTAACCAGATGGCTTGCCAGGCATTGCATGTGCCGCAGCCGCTGACGTTGGCGAGACGCGATGGCGTGGTCGGCGCACCGGCGCTGATGATTTTTTCGTTTTCCACTTTGGCATAGGTGGAGCGGCCGCCATGGATGACGCGCAGCTCAGTGCCGTTAGGCAGGAAGACTTGTTTCCATTGGTAGCCACGGCTGGCGGCGACATTGTCGGAAACTGAAGAGGCTGCCATTTGCGGCGGCACTTCTGGCGGCGCAACTGATGATGGCGTGGCCGCTTCGCTGTCGTCGGCGTCTTCTCCGTCGAGCCATCCGGGCGGAGCGGCTTTTGTGGTGGCGATCCAGTCCAGGATGAGGTTGCTTAAAGCGGCTTCCGTTTTGGGCCCATAGAAGCCCTCGCCAGTATGATTGGTCAGCGCGCAGAATACTTTGCTCGGCAAGTGCAGGACTATAGGTGTGTCCATGTTTTTTCTCCCCTCTAAAACTTCTATTTGCTCTATTTCGCTCTAATTCGTTAGAGAACACTAGAAAACGCTCTAAAAATAAAGTGTTGCTCACTCTATTTCGCTCTAAATCCTCTATTTCCTCTAAAGCGCCTATATGTTTTAGAGTGAAATCTAACGAAATAGTGCGAAATCTAGCGAAATAGAGCTTTTAGAGTTTTTAGAGCGCGAGAAAACATAGAGGGGGTATGCTCCCTCACCAAGCACGGTACACCTGCCCGGTCTGAACGCCGTCGACGCTGCGCGCGTACGACAAGGCGGCGCGGCTGGCGGCGATGGGTTCGAAGCCGACGAAGAACGGGCCGTAGCTTTCCATCGACTCTTGCAACACCGTCGGGCTGACGACGTTGATGCGCAAGCCGCGTGGCAGTTCCACCGCCGCGCCGCGTACAAAGCCTTCCACTGCCGAATTGACCATCGACGCGCTGACGCCGTTGCGGATCGGCTCCTCCGCCACAATCCCGCTGGTCAGCGTGATCGAGCCGCCATCGTTCAGATATTCCTGCGCCACCAGCGCCACATTCACCTGTCCCATCAGCTTGCTGTTCAGGCCCACGTAGAACTGCTCCGGCGTAAAAGTGGCCAGCGGCGCAAAGTGCAGCGCGCCTGCCGCCACCACCACCGCATCCACCTTGCCCACCTTGGCGAACAAGCCGCGCACCGAAGCGATATCGGCAAAGTCCACCTGATGCTGGCCGCCGCGCGCGCCGACCGTCACCACCTCATGACGCTGGCCCAGCTCCGCCACCACCGCCTTGCCCACCGCGCCCGTGGCGCCAATCACAATCACCTTCATGCTGAACCTCCCTGTCAAAACGCCAGTATGTTCCGCTTCCTCCAATGAATAAATGCGCTACCATGAACAACATTACCAACCCATAGTTAGCAATCAATGGACAAGCTGCGCAGCATGGAAATCTTCGTCGCGGTGGTCGATGCCGGCAACTTCACAGCCGCCGCCAGCCGTTTCAACCTGTCGCCGGTGATGGTCGGCAAACACATCGCGCAACTGGAAGCCACGCTCGGTACGCGCCTGCTGACGCGCACCACGCGCCGCCAGAGCCTGACCGAAATCGGCGCCCAGTACGCCGACCAATGCCGCGCCATCCTGATGCAGATTGAAGCCGCCGAACGCGGCGCCGAAGCCATGCGCAGCGTGCCGCGCGGCCGCCTGCGCGTCACCGCCTCCACCTCTTTCGGCAACGAATGGCTGGCGCCGGCGCTGACCGACTACCTGCGCCTGCATCCCGAAGTGAGCGTGGACCTGAACCTGAACGACCGCACGGTCGATCTGGTGGACGAGGGCTACGACGCCGCCATCCGTATCGGCGCGCTGGATGACTCGGGCATGATCGCCCGCCCGCTACAACCGTACAAGATGGCCATCTGCGCCTCGCCCGGCTACCTGCGGCAGCACGGCACGCCGCACACGCCGCAGGAGCTGGCGCAGCATGAATGCCTGGATTTCGTGGTGGGAGATATTGGCGTGAGCTGGCGGCTGCAATCGGTGCACGGCAAGCGCGCGCTGCCGCCCAGCCGCTTCCGCGCCAACAATGGCCAGGCATTGCGCATGGCCGCGCTCAAGGATTTCGGGATTGTGATGCAGGCCGAGGTGCTGCTGGCGCAGGACATTGCCGCCGGCCGGCTGGTGCCGATCTTGAACGAGTATCTGCCGCCGCCGCGCACCATGCACGTGGTCTACCCGCGCGACCGCCGCGCGACGCCCAAGCTGACCACCTTCATTGACTTTATTCTGGAACGCTTAGGACCAGCGGCACCGTTGCCGCTGGCCTCTTCGCGTAAAAGGACGACGCTTACTGCGCCTTGATATTGCCGTTCTGCGCCACTTGCGACAGCTGCGCCGAAGGCTGCCAGCCGGCGCCCAGCGCGCGCGCCACCGCCACTGCCGCCAGCAGGCGCTGGGTGTTGATCTGCACCGCCGCGCGGTCGGCCGACAACGCGCTGCGCTGCGCATCGGTGACGTCGAGGTAGGTCGACACGCCGCGTTCATAACGGGCACGCGCCACCAGGTAGCCGCGCGCCGCCGCCACTTGCGAAGCTTGCTGCGCATCGCCCTGTTGCTGGCGTTGCTGCACGTCCGACAGCGCATCTTCCACTTCGCGCAGCGCGGTCAGCAGCTTGGTCTGGTGATTGGCAATCGCCTCTTCGTAGCGCGACTTGGCAATCGCCAAGTTGGCCTTGTTGCGGCCACCGTCAAACACCGGCAGCGACAAGGCCAGCGGACCGACGCTGAACTGGCGCGAATCGCCCTTGGCCAGGTTGCTCAGACTTTCCGAGGCAAAGCCGAAGTTACCGGTCAGCGAGAACGATGGATAGAACGCGCCTTCCGCCACGCCGATTTGCGCATTGGCGGAACGCAGCGTCGCCACGCTGCCGGCCAAATCAGGACGCTGCGCCAGCAAGCTGGCCGGCAGGCCGACCGGAATCGCCGGCGGCTGCGGCAGCACGGCGGCGTTGGCGGTCGATGCCGTCAGCAGCGACGACGGCGAGGCGCCGACCAGGGTCGCCAGGCTGTGTTCCAGCAGGTTGCGCTGACGCTGCACGTCATGCAGGTCGGCCTGCGCGTTGGCGCGCTCGATGCGGGCGCGCGATACATCCAGTTCGTTCGACAGGCCGGCGTCAAAGCGCGCCGTCACCAGCTGTTCGCTTTCGCGGCGGGTATCCAGCGCGCCGTTCAGGATGGCGATTTCCGCATCCAGGCCGCGCAGCTGCCAGTAGGTGGTGGCCAGTTGCGACGACAGCACCAGCAGCACGCCGTCGCGGTCCGCTTCCGCCGCCAGCGCTTGCGCGTCCGACGCCTCCACCAAGCGACGCACGCGGCCCAGCAAGTCCACTTCATACGAGAAGCTGGAACCGACCGAGTAGTTATTACCCTTGATCGCGCGGCCGCCCAGCGCCAGGCCTTGCGACGTTTCGGCCGAAGTGCGCGAGTTGGAGATGCCGGCGTTGACGCTCAACTGCGGCTGCTGGTTGGCGCGCGATACGCCGGCCTGCTCCAGCGCCTGCACCAGGCGTTCGGCGGCTGCTTTCACGCTCGGATTGTCGCGCAGCGCGGTTTCTTCCAGCTGGTTCAGGGTGGCGTCGTTAAACACGGTCCACCACTGCGCCGGCAGGTGCGCCTGGCTGGCGCCGGCCTGCGGCAGATGGCGGAACGAGGCGTCGGCGACATTCGCCGGCGCTTTGAAGTCACTGCCTACGGTGGCGCAGCCGGTAACGGCCAGGGTGACGGAAACAGCGAGCGTCAGGCGCTTCAGAGCTGAATTCAACATGATTACCTCTTGATTGATTTTGTTAGTGAGCGCCGCCGCCACCGCCGCCGGAGGGGGCTTTGACTTTGTCCGAGAACCACAGCACGCCGATGCAGCCAAACAGCACCATCGCCACCAGGAAGAAGCCGTCGTTATAGGCCATCACATACGCCTCGCGGCGCACGATGCCATCAACTGCTTTCAGCGCCATATCGGCCGCGGTGGAGCTATCGAAGCCGTTGTTGATGAACGACGAGGTCAGCGTCGACAGGCGTTCCTGCGTGGTCAGCGCATAGTTGCTGACCGACTCGCCGATGCGGGCCGAGTGGAAGTGTTCGCGGTTGGTCAGCGCGGTGGCCAGCAACGCGATGCCGATCGAACCGCCCAGGTTACGGGTCATGTTGATCAGGCTCGATGCCGACTGAATATCCTTGGGCTGGATGCCGTTCATGGCGAAGTTCGACAAAGTCAGCATCACGAACGGCTGGCCCAGCGCACGCACGATCTGCGACAGCAGCAGCTGGTCGTAGCCGGTGGTGGCGTCCATATAGGAGTTCATCAGGCACGAACCACCGAACAGCAGCAGGCCGAAGGTACACAGCACGCGGTTGTCGATCTTGGACGACAGCTTGGCCACGAACGGCATGATGAACAGCTGCGGCAAGCCGGCCCACATGATCACTTCACCGATCTGCATCGGCGAGTAGCCGGGAATCTGCGCCAGGAACAGCGGCAAAATAAACGCCGAACCATACAGACCCATACCCATCGCCATCGACAGCGCGGTGGCGGCGGCGAAGTTGCGCTGGCCGTACAGGCCCAGGTTGACAAACGGCTGCTTGCGCAAGGTGCTGTTGACCACCCAGCCCAGCAGGCCGACCACGGCCAGCGCGGCAAAGGTGTTGATGAACGGCGAGTCGAACCAGTCCTTGGTATTGCCCTCTTCCAGGAACACGGTCAGGCTGCCCAGGCCGACGGCCATGAAGCCGATGCCCAGCCAGTCGGCGCCCAGCAGGGCCGAGAGGTTGCGCTTGTCCTTGTCCAGGCCGACGGCGATACCGCCGATCAGCAGCAGGCCCGGCACCCAGTTGATGAAGAAGATCGACGGCCAGCCATACAGGTCGCTCAGATAGCCGCCCAGCGTCGGGCCCATCGACGGCGCCAGCGTGGCGGTCAGGCCGAAGATGGCCATGCCGGTGGCGCGCTTGGACGGCGGCAGCTTGGCCATCACCAGCGTCATCGCCATTGGAATCAGCGCGCCGCCGGTAAAGCCCTGCAGCATGCGGAAGGCGATCATGCTCGGCAGGTTCCAGGCGAACCCGCACAGCGTCGAGAAGCCGAGGAACAGCGTGGTGGTGCCGATCATGTAGGCGCGCATGCCGAACACGCGCACGAACAGGCCGGTCATCGGAATCACGATGATTTCCGCCACCAGGTAGGCGGTAGCGATCCACGAGCCTTCTTCCTGGGTGGCGGACAGCGCGCCGAGGATGTCCTTCAGCGACGAGTTGGTGATCTGGATGTCGAGCACCGCCATGAAGGCGCCCAACATGCCGGCGGCCACCGCCAGCCAGGTGCGGCCGGAGACCTTTTCGCTCGGCGCCGGCGGGACGAATGCCTTCCCGCCGGCCGGCGTATCGATTGTGGTGCTAGCCATGACGCAGCTCCTTAGTGGGCGGCGTCAGACTTCAGCGACACTTCGGCGATCGCCGACATGCCCGGCACCAGACGGCCGCTCAGGGCCTTGACGTCTTCCGGCTTGAAGGTGATCTTGACCGGCACGCGCTGGACGATCTTGGTGAAGTTGCCGGTGGCGTTATCGGCAGGCAGCAGCGCGAACTGCGCGCCCGAGGCTGGCGAGAAGCTGTCGACCTTGCCGATCAGTTCCTTGCCCGGCAGCGCATCGACGCTGACTTTAACTTCCTGGCCCGGCTTCAGTTCCGCCAGCTGGGTTTCCTTGAAGTTGGCGGTCAGCCAGACGTTTTCCTGCACGATGGCGGTCAGTTGCTGGCCCGGCTGCACGCGCTGGCCCACTTCGATGGTGCGCTTGCCGATCCGGCCCGACACCGGCGCCAGGATCTTGTTGTACGCCAGTTGCTGCTGCGCGTCTTTCAACTGCACTTGCAGCACGCCGACCTGCGCCTGCGCCACATCGCGCGCCGACTTGGCCGACTCGATCTGGGCCTTGGCGGCGGACGTGCTGTCCTTGCGCGCGGCGACATCGGCCACGGCGCTGGCGCGGGCGGCGACGGCGGCGTCCAGCTCCGACTTCGACACGGCCTTCATCTGGCTGTTATACAGCTGGCCGAAACGCTCGGCGTCCTGGTTGGCGCGCACCAGTTGCGCCTGCGACTGCGCCACCTGGGCGGCGGCGGCGCTGGCTTGCGCCTGCACCTGGACGATCTGGGCGTCGGCCTGCACCACCTGCTGCTTGGCCGAGGCGATCTGCGCCTGGATCTGCTCGACGCGCACGCCCTGGTCAAACGGGTCCAGCTCGGCGATGACATCGCCTTCCTTGACCAGCTGGTTATCATCGATCAGCACCTTGGTCACCACACCGGCGATGCGCGACGACACCGGCGTCACGTGGCCGGCCACGTAGGCATTGTCGGTCTCGACATAGTAATGGCTGCGGTACCACATGCGTCCACCGATACCGATCGCGGCCAGCGCGACGATGGCGGCCACGACCAGCACGCGGCGGTTCGGGCCCTGCGCTGCCGGCGCGGCCGGGGCGGCTGGTGCAGCCGCTGGAGGAACGGCACTGATTTTTTGTTCTTGGGTGGACATGGACAGCTCCGAGAAAATGAAATGGAATGAAACGGGATAAGGGCATTATGGCGGGTTTCTGCGCAAAGTCAAGAAATGAAACGGTTGCATTTCATTTTTTTTTGGACTAGCATGGCGGCATTCGCTATCATTCCACCGCCATGATGACCACCGACCTGACCGACGCTGCCGCGCTGGACGAGCAAGATTGTCCGGAAGGCCACTATTCCCCCGATTCGCCGTGCTTCGGCAAGGCCGCCGGCCGCCCGCGCGCCGCCGACAAGGCCGCGCGCCGCGCCGCCCTGCTGCACACCGCCGGCCAGCTGTTCCTGGAAAAAGGCTACAGCAAGGTCAGCCTGGAAATGATCGCCCGCGAAGCCCACGTGGCGGTACGCACCATCTACGTCAAATTCGGCGGCAAGGTCGGCCTGCTGGAAGCCATCATCACCGACGGCCGCGCCAACTACCTGGACGGCGTGGCCGACATGGAAACCGATCCGCGGCCGATCGAAGACGTCCTGTTCGACTTCGCGCTGCGCTTCCTGGAACTGATTTCCATGCCCACCTTCACCAGCCTGCACCGCATGGTGGTGGCCGAAGCGCGCAGCACGCCGGAACTGGCCAAGGCCTTCTTCGACGCCGGACCGCTGCGCACCCGCGAAGAACTGGGCCGCTTCTTCGCCCGCGCCGACGTCCAGACGCAACTGCGGCCGGACCTGCGGCCCGACCTGCTGCCGGTGTTCCTGCTCAACTGCATCATGGGCGACCACATGGCGCGCCTGCTGTTCCCGTCCGACCAGCCGCCCACCAAGGACGAGCAGCGCCAGCGCGCCAGCGAAGGGCTGGACCTGTTCCTGCGCGGCGTGCTGCGCTAAGTACGCTGGCGCACATCAAAAGACGCCACATATTTGCCATTTGTTCTATACTGGTTTTTTGAAAACCGGAGCGCACATGAGCAAAATGAATCGTCTGGACTGGAGCAAGCAAATCACGCTCATGAATGAGCGCATCAAAAACTTCCAGGCCAATCCGGGCCAGGAACAGCTGGAAGCGGTGATCGTCGAACTGCAGGCGTACGCGGAAGCAGCGCGCAGCGGCGGCATCGAAATCCCGGCCCGCTTTACAGTCAACTGACATGAAAGCCCTGCGTCTGGTCGTGCTGGTTCTGGTGCTGGCCGGCGTGGGCGCTGCCGGCTACTACTACATTCGCAATCCCGAATCGCAGACGCTGAATGCCGTGGCGCGCCGCGACGCCCAGGCGCCCGGCGCCTACGTCACGCTGGGCGACGGCGTTACCCATTACGAAGTGGCCGGCCCGGACAACGGCCGGGTGGCGGTGCTGGTGCACGGCTTCTCGGTGCCGTCCTATATCTGGGACCCGACCTTTGCCGCGCTGCGCGACGCCGGCTACCGCGTGATCCGCTACGACCTGTACGGCCGCGGCCTGTCGGACCGGCCGGATGCCGCCTACGACGGCGCCCTCTACGACCGCCAGCTGGACCAGCTGCTGACCGCGCTCAAGGTGGACGGCAAGATCGATTTGTTCGGGCTGTCGTTCGGCGGCTACGTCAGCGCGCACTACGCCTCCACCCACCCGCAACGCATCCGCACGCTGAACCTGGTCGATCCGTCCAACAGCGCCCCCAAGCTGGGCTGGCAGATGACCACCCCGCTGCTGGGCCCCTACCTGTTCCAGACCGGCGCCGTGCCCGGCATGGCGGGCAACCAGAGCAGCGACTTCCTGCATCCCGAACAATTCCCCGGCTGGGCCGACCGCTACAAGCAGCAGATGGCGTACCACGGCTTCGGCCGCGCGCTGTACCGCTCGCGGCTAGCGCTGGCGCGCGAAGACTTTGACGGCATCTACGCCGCCATCGCCCGCGCCGGCACGCCAGTGCATCTGGTGTGGGGCAAGCAGGACCCGACCATTCCGGTGGCGCAGGCGGCGCATATCCGCCACGCCATCCCGTCGACCGCATACCGCGAGATCGACCAGTCCGGCCACCTGCCGCAGATGGAGCAGGCGGCGCTGTTCAACCACGACATGCTGACTTACCTGGCGGCCCATCCATGAACATCCGCACCCTGCAAGCCGACGACGTCGAGCGCCTGCTGGCGTTTGAAACCGCCAACCGCGCCTGGTTCGAACAGCATGTGGAAGCGCGCGACGCCAACTTCTATTCGGCAGCCGGCGTGGCCGCCCACATCGCCGACTACCTGGACAGCTACCAGGCCGGCGCCATGCATCCGTGCGTGCTGACCAGCGACGACGGCGCCGCCATCATCGGCCGCGCCAACCTGCGCCGCATCGACCGCCAGGCCGGCAGCGGCGAAGTGGGCTACCGCATCGGCCAGGCGCAAGCGCGCCAGGGGCTGGGCAGCCAGGCGTTGACGCATCTGATGGAATTGGCGCGCGAGCGCTACGGCTTGCGCATGCTGAACGCGTGGATCTCGCCGCAGAATCTCGGCTCACGGCGGGTAGTGGAGAAATGCGGCTTCACGCGCGATGCGCTGGCCGCACCGGTGATGACGCAGGTGAACGGCGTCGATCACGCCTCCCACCTGTACCAGTGTCACCTGTAGATTTTATTTCTTGCCGGCGCGCGCCTGCGCCACCAATGCATCCAATACTTGCAGCGTCGCCGCGTTCAGCTGCTGGCGCGGCGTGCCCGGATTGCTGCCATCGACCATGGTTGGATTGGTGACGTAGCGGCCGTCCACCACCATCGTCGGCGTGCTGTTGACTTCATAGGTGCTGGCCACGCGGCCGGCGTTCTTCAAGCGCGTCATCACCGCAAACGAGGTGTACATGGTGGTGAACTTCTGCTTGTCGATGCCGTTCTTGACCGCCCAGTCGATATTCGCTTCGTCGCTGTTCAGACGGCGGCGCTCGACGTGCCAGGTGCTGAGGATCTTGGCGTGAAGCTGCTCTTCCAGCTTCAGCGCTTCCAGCGTCAGAAACATATGCGCTTCCGGATCGTTTTCCCCGGTCAGCGGCAGGTGGATGCGGCGGAACACGATGTTATCGCCCTGCTTCTTGACCCAGGCCAGCATGTCCGGCTCCAGCGCGTAGCACGCCGGGCAGTGGTACATGAAGAACTCGATCACCTCGACCTTCTGGCCCTGCGCCTGCACCGGCTGCGGGGTTTTCAGGGTGGTGTATTCGGCGCCGTTACGCGGCGCGGTCGGCGAAGCAAACGCGGTGGCGGCGCACAGGCCGGCGACCACCAGGGCAATCTTCAACAATCGCATGATCATCCTCAAAAGAGCAAAGACAGCAGATTATCACTTCTGTGGCGGGCGCGCTTCCAAACCGGCGATATCCTGCATCAGCGCGATCAGCCGCGCCGCGCCCAGGCCCAACGGCCGGTCGTTGATCCACACCACATCGACCCACAGCCGCAGCTCGCTGCTCATGTGCGCGAAGACGATGCCTAGCAGCTCGCCGCTGTCCATCAGCGGCTGCGCCAGACGGCGCGGCAGATAAGCCCAGCCCAGACCGGCGCGCACCAGACCCAAGGTGGCGAGGTGGCTGTCGGTGCGCCACAGCTTGCGCGAGATCAGCAGCCGCAGGTCGGCCTGCTCTCCGATGCTGCTGGCGATGGCGATCTGCCGCAGGTCGACCAGATCTTCCAGCCGGAAGCTGCCGTTGTGCGCGAGGGCGCGCGGGTGGCGCGGCGAAATCACCGGCACCAGTACCTCGCTGCCCAGTTCCTGGAAGCTTTCGCGGCCGTCCACCCGCATGCGCTCGTACATCAGCCCCAGTTGCGCGGTGCCGTCGTGCAGCATGCGCTGCAAGGCGTCCTGCGGCGCCGACAGCACCTCGACCTCCAGCGACGGGAATTCCTCGGCCAGCCGCGCCAGCGGATCGCTGAACGGCGCCGACAGCAGCTCCGGCGCCACCGCCAGCGTGAGCCGGCGCTCCAGCCCCTGGTGCAGCGACAGCGCGTGCGCCTGCAGGCGGCGCAGCTGCCCGGCCATCTGGCGCGCCTCGGCCTCCAGCGCAAGCGCCGCTTCGGTCGGCCGCACCTCGCGCGAACTGCGCTCGAACAGCGCCAGTCCCAGTTCCGCCTCCAGGTGGCCAATGGTCATGCTGACCGCCGACGGCACCCGTCCCAGCACCCGCGCGGCCGCCGAAAAGGAACCGTGGTCGAGCACCGCCAGAAAAACCGCGATGTTGTCCGATGAAAAAGCCATAGCTGGCAATCTATCAGAAAAACTGACAGCAGCTGACTTTTTCAATCAGAAAAATTCCCATACCATGGGCGCCGTTGTTATCTGAATCAAGGAAATCCCATGCAAGGCATGAAACGCAAAGTCGTCTACGCATCCCTGTTTGAACTGATCGCCATCGGCCTGACCAGCAGCCTGATGATGTTCGGCGCCGGACACGACGCCAGCCATGCCGGCGTGGCGGCGGTGGCGTCGTCGAGCGTCGCCTTCGTCTGGAACTTCGTGTTCAACTCGGCGTTTGAAGCGTGGGAAACGCGCCAGGTCACGCGCGGCCGCGACTGGAAGCGCCGCGTCGCCCACGCGATCGGCTTCGAGGGCGGACTGGTGGTGATGCTGGTGCCGCTGTTCGCCTGGTGGCTGCGCATCTCGCTGTGGGACGCGCTGGTGCTGGATATCGGCCTGCTGTTGTTCTTTATGGTGTATACGTATATCTTCAGCCTGACGTTCGACCGCATTTTCGGCCTGCCCGCATCGGCGCAAGGCTAAGCCACCACCCATTGGAGATCCTATGAAGTTGCATCCGCTTGCTGTCGCAGTCCTGGCCCTGACCTTCAGCGCGGCGCATGCCGATGCACTCTCCCCCACCGAGCAGAAAATTGTTGCCGAAGTAAAGGCGCATGCGCCGCAGGGACTGGAGCTGCTGGAACGCTCGGTCAACATCAACAGCGGCACCATGAACCACGACGGCGTGCGCGCGGTCGGCAAGCTGTTTGGCGAACAATTCGCGCAACTGGGCTTTGCCACACGCTGGTCCGACATGCCGACGGCGATGCAGCGCGCCGGCCACCTGATCGCCACGCGCGAAGGCAAGCAAGGCAAGCGCCTGCTGCTGATCGGCCATCTGGACACGGTGTTTGAAAAGGACAGCGCGGTGCAGCTGTGGCAGCGCAACGGCGACCGCGTGCGCGGCCAGGGCGTCAATGACATGAAAGGCGGCGACGTCATCATCGTCGAAGCGCTGCGCGCCTTGCAGCGCGTGGGGGCGCTGGACAACACCAGCATCACCATCGTCTTCAGCGGCGACGAAGAAAATGCCGGCGAGCCGATTGCCATCTCGCGCGCCGACATGGTCAACGCCGCCAAGCGCAGCGACATCGCGCTGGCCTTCGAAGCCACGGTGCGCGACAAGAGCGGCCGCGATACCGGCACCGTCGGCCGCCGCTCGTCGTCGTCGTGGGAATTGAAAGTCAGCGGTAAGCAGGGCCACTCCAGCGGCATCTTCAGCGAGAGCGCCGGCTATGGCGCCATCTACGAAGCGGCGCGCATCCTCGACGGTTTCCGCCAGCAGGTGATCGAGCCCGACCTGACCTTCAGCCCCGGCCTGATCGTCGGCGGCACCGACGCCACCACCAACCCGGCCGGCACCACCGGACAGGCGGCCGGCAAGAGCAACGTCATCGCGCGCAGCGCCACCGTGGAAGGCGACCTGCGCTACCTGACCTACGAACAGCGCGACCGCGCGCACGCCACAATGAAGGCCATCGTCGCCCAGAACCTGCCGGGCACCAGCGCCAGCATCAGCTTCCACGATGCGTATCCGCCGATGTCGCCGACCGCCGGCAACCTGGCGGTGCTGAAGGTCTACTCGCAGGCCAGCCAGGACGCCGGCCTGGGCGAAATCCCCGCCCTGCCGCCAGGCCAGCGCGGCGCCGGCGACATCCAGTTCGTCGCCCCGCTGCTCGATTCGCTGGATGGCCTGGGCGCCACCGGCAACGGCGCCCACTCGCCCGACGAAGACCTGGAAATCGCCTCCATCGAACGCGCCACCATCCGCACCGCCATCCTGCTGTATCGTCTGACGCGTTGAGCCGGGGATAGATCAAACTCTGCTGAAATACTGGGTGCTACCATGGCTGAATCATTCAGGAGACAGCCATGGAAACCACAACGACAGTCAATGCTGATGGGACCGTCACGATTCCAGCAGAAATAAGAAAACGCTACGGCATCAAGCCCGGCGCCGAGGTTTGCTGCGTGATGAATGGCTACCAGCTTGAGATGCGCATCGTAGGTACCCAACTTCCCGAATCCAACACCAAGCCGGTCAGCGGTTTCGGCATGATCAAAAGTGATGTGCCTTCCGTCGCCCCTCACGTCGGACTCTGATGGTGGTGAACCATGATTGGTCTCGACACCAACGTGCTGGCACGCTACTACATCGATGATCACACCGATGCAGAAGCAAAACTGCAGCGTCCATTAGCACAACGCCTGATCGATTCCGGCCGACCGCTAGCTGTCTGCAAGACGGTCATCCTCGAACTAGAGTGGCTGATGCGAAATATCTACCACCTGGAGCGCGCAGCGATTCTCGCCACGTTGCATCACATGGTGATCGATGACCGCAAATTCGCTCGCCGCGCGGCGGCCGTGGGCTTACAGCCTCCAGTCACGGTGCTGCGTTGAATGAGTTGTCATCGTTTTAATCCGCGACGGCGTCGATGGCGCGGCGCGACCAATGCAGAAGTTGTTCGGGATCGTCGAGCAGGAATTCCGGGGCGGTGTAGAACTTGCGGACGGTGACTTCGCCCTTTTTGGTGTTGTACTTGAAGGGCTGCGCGCCTTCTGCTTCAAAGTCGGGGCGGGTCGTATCGCCCACGCGCAGGTACAGCGTGCTGCCGATGACCCAGGCGAATTGCCGGCCGTGATATTTGATCGCGCGGCCGCCGAAAAACGGGCCGGTGGTCAGCGCGCCCAATGGCGCCAGCAGTTCTTCGATGTAGCGGACAAATTCAACATTCGCAGCCATGCGCGTCTCCGATAGAAATTAGTGCATCATCGCCGAATGCATCACCGCCCACACCATCACCAGCGGCACCAGCAGGCCGTAGGCGATCAGCGACAGCATGGCGGCGCCTTTGCTGCCTACCGGCTTGCCGTCCAGCGTGCGGGCGCGCGCAGCCAGATACCAGGCGCCGATGCCTACCTGGATCACCACACTGGCAGCCACCGCCACCACGTCAGGAATGACATCGCCGGACAAACGGTTGAACAGCATGCCGGCGCCCAGCACCAGCAATAAAATCAGACTGAAGATGATGGCGTCGCGCCAGCTCAATCGGGCGCGCTTGTACAGCAAGGCCGCCAGCTTGACGGTACCGGCGTACAGCGCCACGATCAGCAGCAGGAACAAAAAAGAAAAAGAGCTCATGATCAAACCTCACCAATAAAAAAAACCGGGAGCGTGTCCCGGTTTTGTGCTTCAACTACCTGCTTAGCGCTTGCGCGGTGGCGGCAGGTCGGTGCAGACGCCTTCGTAGACTTCAGCGGCCATGCCGATCGATTCGCCCAGCGTTGGATGCGGGTGGATCGTCTTGCCGATGTCGGTGCCGTCGGCGCCCATTTCGATGGCCAGCGCGATTTCGCCGATCATGTCGCCGGCGTGCGTGCCAACCATGGTGCCGCCGATGATGCGGTGCGTTTCAGCGTCGAACAGCAGCTTGGTGAAGCCCTCTGCGCGACCATTGGCCACGGCGCGGCCGCTCGCTGCCCAAGGGAAGTGGCCCTTCTCGACCTTGATTCCCTTGGCTTTCGCTTCGTCTTCCGTCACGCCGACCCACGCCACTTCCGGATCGGTGTAGGCCACCGATGGAATCACCTTCACATCGAAGTGCGACTTCTGGCCCGCTGCAGCTTCCGCCGCCACGTGGCCTTCGTGCACCGCCTTGTGCGCCAGCATCGGCTGGCCCACCAGGTCGCCGATGGCGAAGATGTTCGGCACGTTGGTGCGCATCTGGCTGTCGACCGGGATGAAGCCGCGGTCGGTCACCACTACGCCAGCCTTGTCGGCAGAGATCTTCTTGCCGTTCGGGCTACGGCCAACGGCCACCAGCACCAGGTCGTAGACCTGTGGCGCAGGCGACGGCGCGCCGGCTTCCGCTGCTTCGAACGTGACTTTGATCCCTTCCGGCAGCGCTTCAACGCCGACGGTTTTGGTCTTGGTCATGATGTTGTCGAAGCGGGCTTCGTTGTACTTCTGCCAGACCTTGACCGCATCGCGGTCGGCGCCTTGCATCAAGCCGTCCATCATTTCGACCACGTCGATGCGCGCGCCGAAGGTGGAGTAGACGGTGGCCATTTCCAGGCCGATGATGCCGCCGCCGATAACCAGCATGCGTTTCGGGATCTGACGCAGTTCCAGCGCGCCGGTCGAGTCGACGATGCGCGGATCTTCCGGCACGAACGGCAGCTTCACTACCGACGAACCGGCGGCGATGATGGCCTGCTTGAACTGCACCACTTTCTTGGTGCCGTCGTTGGCGGTGACTTCGATGTGGTTCGCGCTCAGGAACTGGCCGACGCCGGTGACAACCTGCGTCTTGCGTGCCTTGGCCATGCCGGCCAGGCCGTTGGTCATGTTCTTGATGACGCTTTCCTTGTGCGCGCGCACCTGGTCGATGTCGATGGTCGGCTTGGCGAAGGTCACGCCGGTCTTGGCCATGTGCGAGGTTTCGTCGATCACGGCGGCCACGTGCAGCAACGCTTTCGATGGGATGCAACCCACGTTCAGGCACACGCCACCCAGCACGTCGTAACGCTCGACCAGCACGGTGTTCAGGCCCAGGTCCGATGCGCGGAACGCAGCCGAGTAACCGCCAGGGCCGGAGCCCAGCACCATCATGTCGCAGTCGATGTCGACCTGGCCGGTATAGCTGCTACCGGCTGGCGCGGCGATCGGTGCGGCAGGGGCAGCGGCAGCCGGTGCCGGCGCAGGTGCGGCGGCGGCAGGCGCCGGGGCAGCAGCGGCCGGCGCAGGAGCGGCAGCACCTTCGCTGGCTTCAACCACCAGCAGCGCCACGCCTTCCTTAACCTTGTCGCCAACCTTGACGCGCACTTCCTTCACCACGCCGCTGTGCGACGATGGGATTTCCATGCTGGCCTTGTCCGACTCCACGGTAATCAGCGACTGATCGACCTTGATCGTGTCGCCCACCTTGACCATCACTTCGATTACTTCTACTTCCGCGAAGTCGCCGATATTCGGCACTTTTACTTCTGTGCTCATCATGGCTCCTTACAGCAGAATTTTACGCATGTCGCCGAGCACTTCGCTCAGGTACACGGAGAAGCGCGCGCCCATCGCGCCATCGACCACGCGGTGGTCGTAGGACAGCGAGGTACCCATCAGCAGGCGAGGCTGGAACGCCTTGCCATCCCACACCGGCTTGAGCGACGCCTTGGACAAGCCCAGGATCGCCACTTCCGGCGCGTTGACGATCGGCGTGAAGTGCGTGCCGCCAATGCCGCCCAGCGACGAGATGGTGAAGGTCGCGCCTTGCATGTCGGCCGGCTTCAGCTTGCCTTCGCGCGCTTGCAGCGACAGCTCGGTCATCTCTTTGGCGATCTGCGTGACCGATTTCTGGTCGGCGTTTTTGATCACTGGAACCACCAGGCCATTCGGCGTGTCGGCGGCGAAGCCGATGTTGTAGTACTTCTTCAGAATCAGGTTCTCTCCCTTCGCGTCCAGCGACGAATTGAAGGTCGGGAATTTCTTCAGCGCGGCGACCGATGCCTTGATCACGAAGGCCAGCATGGTCAGCTTGGTGGCGTCCTTGTTCTTGGCGGTAGCGGCGTTGGATTCAACGCGGAAGGCTTCCAGGTCGGTGATGTCGGCATCGTCGAATTGCGTGACGTGCGGGATCTGCACCCAGTTGCGGTGCAGGTTAGGACCGGAGATCTTCTTGATGCGCGACAGCGGCAGCAGTTCGGTTTCGCCGAATTTGCTGAAGTCCAGCGACGGCCATGGCAGCACGCTGAAGTTACCGCCGCCACCGACGGCGCCACCAGCAGCGCCCGAAGGCGAAGCGACGGTACCGGCGATCACGCCCTTGACGTAGTTCTGCACGTCGATCTGGGTGATGCGGCCTTTAGGACCGGAACCTGGCACTTTGCCCAGGTCCACGCCCAGTTCGCGGGCGAACTTGCGGATCGATGGCGATGCGTGCGCCAGTTTGCCGGTGGTGACCGAACCTTGCGACGCGGTCGGCGCGGCAGCGGCGGCAGCCGGCGCAGGTGCTGGCGACGGCGCGGCGGCAGCGGCGGCAGGCGCCGGAGCAGCAGCGGCCGGTGCAGGCGCTGCGGCGGCTGGGCCACCCACTGCGTCTACCACGAATACGACCGTGCCCATGGCAACCTTGTCGCCTACCTTGACCTTCACTTCTTTCACCACGCCGGCGTGCGACGATGGGATTTCCATGCTGGCCTTGTCCGATTCAACGGTCAGCAGCGATTGGTCCACCTTGATGGTGTCGCCAACCTTGACCATGACTTCGATGACTTCCACTTCCTTGAAGTCGCCGATGTCCGGTACTTTGACGTCGACCGGGCCGGCCGATGCTGCCGGCGCAGGCGCCGGGGCAGCAGCGGCAGGTGCCGGTGCAGGGGCTGCGGCGGCAGGCGCCGGAGCGGCGGCTGGTGCGGCGGCAGCAGCGCCGTCACCTTCCAGTACCAGCACCAGCGAACCCATGGCAACCTTCTCGCCAACCTTCACTTTGATCTCTTTCACCACGCCGGCGGCGGACGAAGGGATCTCCATGCTGGCCTTATCCGATTCAACGGTGATCAGCGACTGATCCACCTTGATGGTGTCGCCAACCTTGACCATCACTTCGATGATCTCAACTTCCTTGAAATCGCCGATATCCGGGACTTTAACTTCCACAATGCTCATAGCGTTTGCTCCGTATTTTTCTAAGCGGATTATTGGGTCACCGGATTTGGCTTGTTCGGATTGAGGTTGTACTTGGCCACAGCCTGCTCAACCACCGAAGCGTCGATCTTGCCTTCTTCCGACAGCGACTTCAGTGCGGCAACCGTGATGTAGTAACGGTTCACCTCAAAGAACTCGCGCAGTTTGGCGCGGCTGTCCGAACGGCCGAAACCATCGGTACCCAGCACGCGGTAGGTGCGGTCTTTCGGAATGAAGGCGCGGATCTGTTCGGCAAACGCGCGCATGTAGTCGGTCGTCGCCACGATCGGACCGCTGGTATCTTTCAGCAGTTGCGCCACGTATGGCACGCGCTGCTCTTTGGTCGGGTTGACCAGGTTCCAGCGCTCGGCATCCTGACCATCGCGCGCCACCAGCGTCAGCGAAGGAGCGGACCAGACGTCGGCAGCGATGTTCCAGTCGTTCTTCAGCAGTTCAGCCGCAAAGATCGATTCACGCAGGATGGTGCCGGAGCCGATCAGCTGCACGCGCTGTTTCAGCGACTCGTCGCCTTGCTGCAGCAGGTACATACCTTTCAGGATGCCCTCTTCCTGGCCTGGCTTAATGCCTGGGTGAGCGTAGTTCTCGTTCATGATGGTGATGTAGTAGAACACGTCTTCCTGTTCTTCCACCATGCGACGCATACCGTCTTGAATAATCACGGCCACTTCGTGACCGAAGGTTGGATCGTACGGCATGCAGTTCGGCACAGCCGCTGCGAACAGATGGCTATGGCCATCTTCGTGCTGCAGACCTTCGCCGTTCAGCGTGGTGCGGCCGGCGGTGCCGCCCATCAGGAAGCCGCGCGCGCGCATGTCGGCAGCAGCCCACACCAGATCGCCGATACGCTGCATACCGAACATCGAGTAGTAGGTATAGAACGGAATCATCACGCGGTTGTTGGTCGAGTACGACGTCGCCGCAGCGATCCACGAACTCATACCGCCGGCTTCATTGATACCCTCTTGCAGGATCTGGCCAGCCTTGTCTTCGCGGTAGTACATCACCTGGTCTTTGTCGACCGGCTCGTACAACTGGCCTTGCTGGTTGAAGATACCGACTTGACGGAACAGGCCTTCCATACCGAAGGTGCGCGACTCATCGACCAGGATAGGCACGATACGCGAGCCGACGCTGGAGTCTTTCAGCAGCGTGGTCAGGATACGCACGTAAGTCTGGGTCGACGACACTTCACGGCCTTCTGCGGTCGCGTCCAGAACGTTCTGGAAGGCGCTCAGCGGCGGCACGGTCAGCTTCTCGTCGGCCTGTTGGCGACGGGCCGGCAGGTAGCCGCCCAGCGCGGCGCGGCGCTCGTGCAGGTACTTGATTTCCGGTGCGTCGTCGGCTGGCTTGTAGAACGGGATGTCGGCCAGTTGATCGTCCGGAATCGGGATCGAGTAGCGGTCGCGCATTTCGCGCACGGCTTCGTCGGTCAGCTTCTTGGTGTTGTGCGCGGTGTTGCGTGCTTCGCCGTGCTTGCCCATGCCGAAGCCCTTGATGGTTTTCACCAGCAGGACGGTCGGTTGGCCTTTGTGTTCTTGCGCGACCTTGAAGGCAGCGTAGATCTTGTGCGGATCGTGGCCGCCGCGGGTCAGACGCCAGATGTCGTCGTCGGTCATGTTGGCAACCATCTCCAGCAGCTTTGGATGCTTGCCGAAGAAGTGCTTGCGCACGTAGGCGCCGTCTTTGGCCTTGTAGTTCTGGTACTCGCCGTCGACGGTGTCCATCATCACTTTGCGCAGGATGCCTTCTTTATCCTGTTGCAGCAGCGCGTCCCAACCCGGGCCCCAGATGACTTTGACCACGTTCCAGCCGGCGCCACGGAATTCGCCTTCCAGTTCCTGGATGATCTTGCCGTTGCCGCGCACCGGACCGTCCAGGCGTTGCAGGTTGCAGTTGACCACGATGACCAGGTTGTCCAGCTTCTCGCGCGCGGCCATACCGATCGCGCCCAGCGATTCCGGTTCGTCCATCTCGCCGTCGCCGCAGAAGGCCCAGACTTTACGGTCGGTGGTGTCGGCGATCGAGCGCGCGTGCAGGTACTTCAGGAAGCGTGCCTGATAGATCGCCATCAGCGGGCCCAGGCCCATCGACACGGTCGGGAACTGCCAGAAGCTCGGCATCAGTTTCGGGTGCGGGTACGACGACAGGCCGCCGCCGTCGACTTCGCGACGGAAGTGCAGCAGCTGGTCTTCGCTCAGGCGGCCTTCCAGGAAGGCGCGCGCGTAGACGCCAGGCGACGAGTGGCCCTGGATGTATAGCAGGTCGCCGCCATGGTTTTCGCTCGGCGCTTTCCAGAAGTGGTTGAAGCCGATGCCCAGCATATTGGCCAGCGAGGCGAACGAGGACAGGTGACCACCGAGGTCGCCGTCGACGCGGTTGGCCTTGACCACCATCGCCATGGCGTTCCAGCGCATCCACGAGCGCAGTTTTTCTTCGTATTCCAGGTTGCCCGGGCAGTGTTGCTCCTGGGACAGTGGAATCGTGTTGACGTAAGCGGTGTTGGCCGAGAACGGGATGTCCGAGCCGCTTTGGCGGGCCAGGTCAATCAGGCGTTCCAGCAGGTAGTGAGCACGATCAGGGCCCTCTTGTTCCAGCACTGAGGCCAGGGAATCCAACCATTCTTTAGTTTCTTGCGAATCCGGGTCGGTGTTTGCCGTTACCTGGTCAAGTTGAGCTGACATGTATTAAGTCTCCTGAGTTGAGATTGTGCCCCGAACCATGCGGCTTCCGGGTTGAGAGTTTGCTGATTATTTACTATTACTTTAATGATGTGTGGGGATTCTAGCAGCCTATTTTGGCTTTTTCAAATTACGATAAGGCATTTCATATTATGAAATTACCCTATGAAAACCTTGTGCAGTGCAGCATTCATTGGCGGCGGAAAACGCGGCGGGATGGCCGCTGCCGCTTTATAATGCGGTTCTCCCTCTACCACTCTGGTTAAATCATGCCTGCTCAACTGATCGACGGAATCGCCCTCTCCCAAAAACTGCGCGCGGAAATTGCTGCACGTGCTGCAAAACTGACCGCTCAAGGCAAACAGCCTGGTCTCGCCGTGATCATTGTCGGCGACGATCCGGCCAGCCATGTGTATGTGCGCAACAAGGTCAAGGCTTGCGAGGACGCCGGTTTCTATTCGCTCAAGGATCAATACCCTGCGGATCTGAGCGAGGCCGCACTGCTGGAACGCATCGCCGCGCTGAACGCCGATCCGGCCATCCACGGCATTCTGGTGCAGATGCCGCTGCCGAAACACATCAATCCGCACAAAGTGATTGAAGCCATCTCCGCCAAGAAGGACGTGGACGGTTACTCGGTGCTGAGCGCCGGCGAGCTGATGACCGGCCTGGAGGGCTTCCGTCCGTGCACGCCGTATGGCTGCATGAAACTGATCGAGAGCACCGGCGTGGACCTGCGCGGCAAGCATGCGGTGGTGATCGGCCGCAGCAACACGGTCGGCAAGCCGATGGCGCTGCTGCTCTTGCAAGCCAACGCTACCGTCACCATCTGCCATAGTGCGACCCCGGACATCGGCGTGTACACCCGCCAGGCGGACGTGGTCGTGGCCGCAACCGGCCGCCGCAATACCCTGACTGCTGATATGGTCAAGCCGGGCGCGATCGTGATCGACGTCGGCATCAACCGTAACGACGAAGGCAAGCTGTGCGGCGACGTCGACTTCGACGGCATCAAGGAAGTGGCATCGCACATTACGCCGGTCCCCGGCGGCGTGGGCCCGATGACCATCACCATGCTGCTGATGAACACGGTGGAAGCGGCCGAGCGCGTATAAACCAATATAGGACCCCAAGATGACTGACAAGAATCCCCTGCTCGACTTCAGCGGCCTGCCGCGTTTTGACGCCATCAAACCGGAGCACGTCACCCCAGCCATCGACGACCTGCTGGCCAAGAGCCGCGCCGTGGTCGAACAGCTGCAAGCCCCTGCCGACCACGTCACCTGGAACAGCTTCGTCACGCCGCTGGAAGACGCCACCGAGCTGCTGGGCCGCGCCTGGGGCATCGTCAGTCATCTGAACAACGTGGTGGACACGCCCGAACTGCGCGCCGTCTACAATGAGAACCAGCCGAAAGTGACCGAATTCTGGACCGAGCTCGGCCAGAACGAAGCGCTGTTCGCCAAATACAAGGCGCTGCGCGCCTCGGCCGAATTCGCCACGTTGACGCCGGCCCGCAAGCGCATCATCGACAACGCCATCCGCGACTTCCGCATGGGCGGCGCCGAGCTGCCGGAAGCGCAAAAAGAACGCTTCGCCGACATCCAGGAAGAGCACGCCAAAACCTCGACCCGCTTCTCGGAAAACGTGCTGGACGCCACCAACGACTACAAGCTGCTGGTGACCGATGAAGCCGACCTGGCCGGCCTGCCGGACGACGTCAAGGCCGCCGCCCGCGCCGCCGCCGAGAAGGCCGAAAAACAAGGCTGGGAATTCTCGCTGCACTTCCCGTCGTACTACCCGATCCTGCAATTCGCCGACAAGCGCGAACTGCGTGAAACCATCTACCGCGCCAACGCCACCAAGGCCTCCGAACAAGGCGACGTCTTCAGCAAGAAAGAAGACTGGGACAACACCGCCAACATCGTCACGCTGCTGAAGCTGCGCGACGAAGAAGCCAAGCTGCTCGGCTATAACAACTTCGCCGAAGTCTCGCTGGTGCCGAAGATGGCCAAGTCGCCGGACGAAGTGATCGCCTTCCTGGAAGACCTGGCCAAGCGCGCCCGCCCGTTCGCCGAGAAAGACCTGGCCGAACTGCGCGCCTTTGCCAAGGACGAGCTCGGCATCGACGAGCTGAAAGCCTGGGACATTCCGTACGCCTCCGAAAAACTGCAGGAAGCCCGCTACGCCTTCTCGGCGCAGGAAGTGAAGCAATACTTCCCTGAACACAAAGTGGTCGACGGCCTGTTCCGCCAGATCCAGAACCTGTTCAACGTCGAGATCAAGACCGACGACGCGCCGGTGTGGCACAAGGACGTGCGCTTCTTCCGCATCGAGCGCGACGGCAAGCTGATCGGCCAGTTCTACCTCGACCTGTACGCGCGTGCCGGCAAGTCCAGCGGCGCCTGGATGGACGACGCCCGCGGCCGCCGCGCCGACGCCACCAATGTACAGACGCCGGTCGCCTACCTGACCTGCAACTTCACCGAGCCGGCAGTGGAAGACGGCGTCGCCAAGCCGGCGCTGTTCACGCACGATGAAGTGATCACGCTGTTCCACGAATTCGGCCACGGCCTGCACCACATGCTGACGCAGGTGGATGAGTTGGGCGTGTCCGGCATCTCCGGCGTCGAGTGGGATGCGGTGGAACTGCCGTCGCAGTTCATGGAAAACTTCTGCTGGGAATGGGAAGTGCTGGAGCACATGACCGCGCACGCCGTCACCGGCGAACCGCTGCCGCGCGCGCTGTACGACAAGATGCTGGCGGCGAAGAATTACCAGTCCGGTTTGCAGACGCTGCGCCAGGTCGAATTCTCGCTGCTGGACATGCACCTGCACTACGACTACGACGCCAACAGCGGCAAGAGCGTGCAGCAGTTGATCGACGAAGTGCGCGGCAAGTTCTCGCTGGTGATTCCGCCGGCCTTCAACCGCTTCCAGAACTCGTTCGGCCACATCTTCGCCGGCGGTTATGCGGCCGGCTACTACAGCTACAAGTGGGCCGAAGTGCTGTCGGCCGATGCCTATGCCGCGTTTGAAGAAGCGCAGAAACTGGGCCCAGCCGCCGTGTCGGAAACCGGCAAGCGCTACTTGGCCGAGATCCTGTCGGTGGGCGGTTCGCGTCCGGCGCTGGAGTCGTTCACCGCCTTCCGCGGCCGCGAGCCGAGCATCGACGCACTGCTGCGTCACAGCGGCATGGCCGCGTAACAATTCCTCTTCCTTTCCCACGCCGGGAACCGCACGGTAGCAACATCGATGCCAGCGGTTTCCGGCGTTTTCGCATACACTGGATTTACCATGACACGCATCGACTTCCACACCAATGTCCCGGACAAAGTCGCCTACGCCTGCCGCCTGGTGCGCAAGGCTTGGGCCGCGAACAACCGCGTGGTGCTGATGACCGACGATGCCGTGCAACTGGCAGAACTTAACGCGGCGATGTGGGCTTTTTCCGCCACCGACTTCCTGCCGCACGTATTGGCGGACGATGCGCTGGCGGCGCACACCCCAATCCTGCTGACGGACGATGATGAGGCGGAATTACCACACACGCACAAAGAATTATTGGTCAATCTGTCGCGCCGCGCACCGCGCAATGTGACGCAGTTTGCGCGCATGATTGAAGTGATTTCTTCTGAAGAAGATGATGCGGCTGCCGGCCGCAAGCGTTATGTCGCATACAAGCAGCAAGACTATCCTCTTACCCACTTTGTCGCAGGAAAATCATGAGCCAAGCATCGTTTGACGCAAGTATCCCTGTCCTGACGGAAGTTCTGAAAGCGGAGCCTTTGAATGACGAAGGCGCACCGCCGCCACCGATCTCCACCGAGGCCCAGCTGGAAGCCGAGGCCATCGACGGCTGGACCGATGCCGAATGGGCCGTCATGGAACACCGGCTGTCGGTGCGCATCATGCACCAGTTGCAGTCGCGCGTGGATTTTGTGCTGGAGCAGCGCATCAAGGACAGCATGGCCGAAGTGCTCAGCCATGCACTGCATGACCTGACCAACGAAATCCGCATCGGCCTGCACGACACGATCGAGAAGATCGTGTCGCGCGCAGTCGCCCAGGAACTGACCCATCTGCAAGCGCAGAAAAAGTAAGCCCGCCATCCCGGTCCGCGCACCTGTCGTGTGCACGGACCGCACCGCCCTGAAGCAGCTTTGCCTCAAATCAGGGAAACGCTCCAAAAAAGTTCAAAAGCCCCTGTTTGCCGCTTTGCGCGGCGAATAAATTGTTGTACCTTGGTAGCCTTGCATACAACTTTGGAGATTTGCACATGCAGTTCAAATTCATTCCCCTGGCCCTCGCCCTGGCGTTTGCCGGCAGCGCCGGTGCGCAGGAAGTGATCAAGATCGGCCACGTGGCGCCGGTCTCGGGTCCATCGGCTCACCTCGGCAAGGACAATGAAAACGGCGCCAAAATGGCGATCGAGGATTTGAACGCCAAGGGCATCAAGATCGACGGCAAGCCGGTCAAGTTCGTGCTGCAACTGGAAGACGACGGCGGCGATCCGAAGCAAGGCACGGCGGTCGCGCAGAAGCTGGTCGACGCCAAGGTCAACGGCGTGATCGGCCACCTGAACTCCGGCACCTCCATCCCCGCCTCCAAGATTTACTACGACGCTGGCATCCCGCAAATCTCGCCGGCCACCACCCAGACCAAGTACACGCAGCAAGGCTTCAAATCGACCTTCCGCGTGGTTGCCAATGACGCCAAGCTCGGTGGCACGCTGGGCAGCTACGCCGTCACCAAAATCGGCGCCAAGAAAATCGCCGTGATCGACGACCGCACGGCCTACGGCCAGGGCGTGGCGGAAGAATTCGTCAAAGGCGCCAAGAAAGCGGCGCCGGGCATCGACATCGTCGCCAAGGAATTCACCACCGACAAAGCCACCGACTTCAACGCCATCCTCACCAAGATCAAGGCCAAGAATCCGGACCTGATCTTCTTCGGCGGCATGGACTCGGTAGGCGGCCCGCTGCTGCGCCAGATGAAGGCGCTGGGCATCACCGCCAAGTACATGGGCGGCGACGGCACCTGCACCGAATCGCTGCCGAAGCTGGCCGGCGTGGCGGCCGTGACCGGCACCGTGACCTGCGCCGAAGCGGGCGGCGTCACCGCCGAGCAGCAGAAAGGCATGGACGACTTCCAGGCCCGCTACAAGAAGAAATACAACGCCGATGTGCAGCTGTATTCGCCGTACGTCTACGATGCGGTGATGACCATGGCGACCGCCATGCAGGAAGCCAACTCGGCGCAGCCGGCCAAGTACCTGCCGTTCCTGCAGAAGATCAAGTACCAGGGCGTGACCGGCCTGATCTCGTTCGATGCCAAGGGCGACATCAAGGATGGTTCGCTGACGTTGTTCAACTACGACAACGGCAAGAAGACCAAGTTTGAAGTGATCAAGTAAAAATGAAAAACGCGCCTTGAAGGCGCGTTTTTTTTGGCTAACCCAAGGTCATTTCTGCGACAGCACCCATTTCACCAGGGTGTGGGCTTCGGCCTCGCTCACCTGTGGATTGGCTGGCATAGGGATCGCGCCCCAGGTGCCCGAACCGCCCTTCATCACCTTGGTGACCAGTTTGGCTTCGGCATCTTTCTGGCCGGCGTATTTGGCGGCGACATCCTTGTAGGCAGGACCGACGACCTTGTTGGCGACCGCGTGGCAAGCCATGCAGTTCTTGGCCTTGGCCAGATCCAGGCCGGCGTCCGCCATGGCGACTTGCGAAGCGAAGGCCGATGCCACCACTACCCCAACCATCATCAAATTGCGTTTCATTGTGTGTTCTCCAGGTGAATGCGACTAAATCTTGCCGAACCATTTTACCGCGTTTTGCTTTAGCGCATTTAACGCTCAAATCAAGTAATGGTTGACGATGCGGGGAATATTGCTGTCAATGAAACCAATGTAAGATAGAGGGAAAGGAGAACATCATGCCACTGATCCTGCTGATCCTAGCTTTGGTAGTGCTGCGCTATTTTGAAGTATGGAAGTTTGCCGAGCTATCCTGGTGGGCGATCGGCGCCCTGATGGTGCTGGCCTTCCTGTGGTTCGAATTCCTCGAACCGATGCTGGGCTTCGACAAACGCAAAGCCCACAACGAAGACGAAAAACGCCGCAAGGAACGCGTCAAACAGTCGTTCGACAACAAGAAATAAACTCCCGCTCCGGACGGAGCGGGAGATGCACGGATTAGCGCTTCAGTTGCGACAGGTCGCGCACGGCGCCGCGGTCGGCGGAGGTGGTCAGGGCGGCGTAGGCTTGCAGTGCTTGCGAGACGTAACGCTCGCGATTCACCGGTTGCCATGCATCGGCGCCCTTGGCTTCCATCGCGGCGCGGCGCGCTGCCAGTTCGGCGTCGGTGACGCGCAGGCCGATGGTGCGGTTAGGGATGTCGATGTCGATCATGTCGCCCTCTTCCACCAGGCCGATGGCGCCGCCTTCCGCCGCTTCCGGCGAAGCGTGGCCAATCACCAGGCCCGACGAACCGCCCGAGAAACGGCCATCGGTGAACAGCGCGCACGCCTTGCCCAGACCTTTGGACTTGATGTACGAGGTTGGATACAGCATCTCCTGCATGCCAGGACCGCCCTTCGGACCTTCGTAGCGGATGATGACCACGTCGCCTTCATGTACGTTGTCGCCGAGGATCGCTTCTACCGCCGCGTCCTGCGATTCAAACACGCGCGCCTTGCCGCTGAATTTCAGGATGCTTTCATCCACGCCTGCCGTCTTGACGATGCAGCCCTTCTCCGCCAGGTTGCCGTACAAGACCGCCAGACCGCCGTCCTGCGAATACGCGTGTTCCTTGTCGCGGATGCAGCCGGTACTGCGGTCCAGATCCAGCGACGCGAAACGCTCGGACTGCGAGAACGCCACCTGGGTCGGTACGCCGCCCGGCGCTGCGCTGAACAGCTTGTGCACGGCAGGATCGTCGCTGCGCTTGATGTCGTTGCGCTCAATCGCATCGGCCAGCGTAGGCGCGTGAATGGTTGGACGCGAGGTATCCAGCAAACCGCCACGCGCCAGTTCACCCAGGATCGAGATGATGCCGCCAGCGCGGTGCACGTCTTCGATGTGGAACTTGTCGGTCATCGGCGCGACCTTGCACAGGCACGGCACCTTGCGCGAGATGCGGTCGATGTCGGCCATGGTGAAGTCCACGCCCGCTTCGTGCGCAGCCGCCAGCAGGTGCAGCACGGTGTTGGTCGAACCGCCCATCGACACGTCCAGCGCCATGGCGTTTTCAAACGTCGCCTTGTTGGCGATGGTGCGCGGCAGGATCGAATAATCATCCTGCTCGTAGTGGCGCTTGGCCAGTTCGACGATCAGACGGCCGGCGCGCAGGAACAGCTGTTCGCGGTCCGCGTGGGTAGCAACGATGGTGCCGTTACCCGGCAGCGACAGGCCCAGCGCCTCGGTCAGGCAGTTCATTGAATTGGCGGTAAACATGCCGGAGCACGAACCGCAGGTCGGACAGGCCGAACGCTCGATCTCGGCCACATCGGCGTCGCTGACGCTGCTGTCGCCGGCCTTGATCATGGCGTCCACCAGATCCAGCTTGATGATCTTCTGGCCGCCGTTGACTACCTTGACCACTTTGCCCGCTTCCATCGGACCGCCCGACACGAACACCACCGGAATGTTGAGGCGCATGGCAGCCATCAGCATGCCCGGCGTGATCTTGTCGCAGTTGGAGATGCAGACCATCGCATCGGCGCAGTGGGCGTTGACCATGTACTCGACCGAGTCGGCGATCAGGTCACGCGACGGCAGCGAATACAGCATGCCGCCGTGGCCCATGGCGATGCCGTCATCGACGGCGATGGTGTTGAATTCTTTCGCTACGCCGCCCGCTTTTTCAATCTCGCGCGCGACCAGCTGGCCCAGGTCCTTCAGGTGCACGTGACCCGGCACGAACTGGGTAAAGGAATTGACCACGGCGACGATCGGCTTATCGAAGTCGCCATCTTTCATGCCGGTGGCGCGCCAGAGTGCGCGGGCGCCGGCCATATTGCGGCCGTGGGTGGTGGTGCGGGAACGGTATTGCGGCATGATGTTTCTCCAATGATAAGGCTAGCCTAATTCTGCTGGCTTAGCATGGGAGTTTGCGACGTCCCCACGACGGTGTCAAATATATGATTTGCACAGCTGTGAGTGGTATAAAATATCACAGAGCATAAACAACATAGTAAACCATATGGAACTGCGACAGCTGCGCTACTTTATCGCCGTCGCCGAAGAACTCCACTTCGGCAAGGCGGCGCTGCGCCTGCACATGACGCAGCCGCCGCTGTCGCAAACCATCCAGGCGCTGGAGGAAGAACTGGGCGCGCCGCTGTTCGAGCGCAATCGCCGCGGCGTGACGCTGTCCCCGGCCGGCGCCGCGCTGCTGCCGGAAGCCCGCCGCATGCTGGCGCACGCGCAGGAGCTGCCGCAGCTGGTGCAGCGCGCCGCCGGCGGCGAAGTCGGGCGCCTGACGCTGGCCTTCGTCTCCTCGGCCGACTACAGCGTGCTGCCGCCCTTCCTGCGCGCCTACCGCGCCGCCTACCCGCAAGTGCAGATCACCCTGCAGGAAGCCACCTCCGATCTGCAACTGGACGACCTGCTGCACAACCGCATCGACGCCGGCCTGCTGATCCCGCCGCTGCCGGACAAGGCCAAAGAACAACTCGACTACCTGCCGGTGCTGAACGAGCCGCTGGTGCTGGCGCTGCCCTCCGGCCTGCCGGCGCTGAAAAAGAAAGGCAAGCTGACACTGTCAGCCCTGCCGCCGCTGCCGCTGATCATCTTCCCGCGCGCGATTTCGCCGGCGCTGCATGACGCCATCCTGTCCGTGTTCCGCGACGCCGGCATCACGCCGCAGATCGGCCAGGAAGCGATCCAGATGCAGACCATCGTCAGCCTGGTATCGGCCGGCATCGGCATGGCGCTGGTGCCGCAGTCCGTCTCCAATCTGATGCGGACCGGGGTAGAATACCGGGCGCTGGCCGACGCCACGCCACTGGTCGAAACCGGCCTGGCCTGGCGGCGCGACAACGCCTCGCCGGTGCTGCACGGCTTTTTGGATTTATTAAGAAACGAATTGAGGAAAAGCGCTCTATGCTGATACACCCAATGCCCGATCCCGTCGCCCTGCAACTGGGGCCGGTAGCAATCCACTGGTATGGTTTGATGTACGTGCTGGCCTTTGCGCTGTTCATCGCGCTGGGCCGGGTGCGCATCAAGCAGCCGCACATCGCCGCGCAACTGTGGAAGAAAGAGGATCTGGACGACATGCTGTTCTACGGCATGATGGGTGTGATCATCGGCGGCCGTCTGGGCGAGGTGCTGTTCTACGAGCCGGTGAAGTACTTCTCCGATCCGATCGAAATCTTCAAGGTCTGGCACGGCGGCATGTCGTTCCACGGCGGCTTCCTCGGCGTGGTGATCGCCATGTCGCTGTGGGCGCGCAAGGCCGGCCGCAACCTGCTGGACGTGTACGACTTCATCGCGCCGCTGGTACCGCTGGGTTACGCCGCCGGCCGCATGGGCAACTTCATCAACGCCGAACTGCCGGGCCGCGTGGTCAGCGATCCATCGCTGCCATGGGCCATGCTGTGGCCGGACATCCGCTACCCGCTGCATCCGGACCCGGTGTTCCTGCAAGGTCTGCGCCATCCGTCGCCGATCTACCAGATGCTGATCGACGGCCTGCTGGTATTCATTATCCTGTGGTTATACGCGCGCAAGGAACGTCCACGCCTGGCGGTAGGCGCCATGTACACGCTGCTGTATGGGTGCGCGCGCTTCTTCACCGAGTGGTTCCGCACTCCGGACTGGGAAACCAACGTGCTAGGCCTGCCGATCACCTCCGGCCAGGTGCTGTCGCTGCCGATGATCGTCGGCGCCATCCTGATGCTGGTATGGGCCTACAAGGTCCGCCAGCAGGGACGGCCGCCGATTATTTCAAAAGCTTGACCACTGCCTTCCATTGCGCCGGCGTGACCGGCGTGATGGACAGGCGGCTGCCCTTTTGTAGCACCGTCATCTCTTCCAGCGCGGGGATCGTGCGCATCTCCGCCAGCGACAGCAAGCGCGTTTTCTGCGTGCCTTTGACATCGATCGAAATCCAGCGCGGCTGCTCCTGCGTGGCCTTGGGGTCGTAGTATTTGCCCTTGGCGTCGAACTGCGAGGCGTCCGAATAAGGAGCGCTCACTATCTCCGCCAGGCCCGCAATGCCGGGCTCCGGGCAGCTAGAGTGGTAGAACAGCACCCCATCGCCGACCTGCATCTGGTCGCGCATGAAATTGCGCGCCTGGTAGTTCCGCACGCCGAACCACGGCGTGGTCTGGTCCTTCGAAGCCATGACGTCGTCGATACTCACTTCATCCGGTTCGGATTTCATCAGCCAATACTGCATCGCGCCTCCTTGCAAAAACGTCCAGACGAAAAAAAGCGGCTGCGCATTCACATGCTTGCAACCGCTCTTCGTTGAATAGGGCCCCACGTGTGCCGTCTTGCCGGCATCCCGAACCAAAAGGCTCAGGTGGTCACAGTTAGTTCAATTTCGGGTTCATCGGACTAGCGACGCTCTCGCCCATCGAACAAATTTCCGTAACCGGTGCAAAAAAATGGTTCAAGGAATATATGACAAGTCTCGAACACTGCAGGGTGAATGAAGTTTACTCTCTTGTGCGCCGCAAAGGAAGGGCTGATCCAATTAAAAACAAATTAAAACAGCGTTTCCTGTGGCGTCAGCGCGGCATCCAGTACTTTGTGCATGGCGCTGATCTTGGTCTGCACTTCGAGGATCGACATGTCAGACAACGGACCTTGCGGCGCTTTCACCGTCAGGAATTCCGCCGCCACGCTCAGTGCCGCCATCACGGCGATGCGGTCATTGCCCTTGACTTTACCGGCGTCGCGAATCGCCGACATTTTCTTGTCGAGGAAAGACGCCGCCTTGCGCAGCGCCGCTTCTTCCTCTTCCTTGCAGGCCAGCTTGTAGCTCAGGCCCATGATGGTCACATCCACCTGGATCATCGTGCGTCCTCGTTTTCAGGCTGCTTTTCTTCGGGCGTGTCGGCGTCGAGGGACGGGATCTGCTCCAGCAAAGCTTCGACCCGCGTCGAGGCCTCGCTCAGACGGCGTTGATAACCCATGTTCTCCACCACGAGGGCGGCGTTGGCCTGGCGCAGCTGCGCATTTTCCCGGCGCAGGGCGACGGTCATCTCGGCCAGCTGGTCGATTTTATCGGACAGTTCTTGGAAATCTGAAATCATCCCGCCACTATAGGCAGCGCGCGGGATGCCGTCAACCGAATCGCGTGTTTGCTACCGACAAGCACGCGATTTATTTACTCGCCGTCAACTACTGCGCCGGCTCGATGGTGACATTGCCCTCGATGCCGCCGCCCTGCCCCGCTTCCGCTTCGATCAGCACATTGATCTCGCGCTTGCCGTCGCCGGCCGGCAGCACCACATCCAGTGGCGCGGCGGCGTAGCTGTCCTTCTTGCCGACCAGCGCGCCGTTGAGCCAGATCTCTGCCTTGCCCTTGATCGACGCAAAGCGAATGTGGCCGCTGCCGTCCGACAGGTTTTTGCGCGGCGTGAAGCTGGCGCGGTACAGGTGATACTTGCTGCCGGCGGCGGCGCGCATCGGCGGCGATCCCCAGCCCCAGGTATTCATGTCGAAGCTGGCCAGCTTCTGGTTCGGGTCCGGACGCGCATCGCCATCCGGAGCAATCCGCCAGCTGCGCACAAACGTCAGCGGCGCATCGGCCGGCGCCACGAACGGCTCGGCCGCCACCGCTTTGACCGGAATCGTCACGCGCGCCGCTTGCAGGCCGGGCGCCGTGGCGCTGATGGTGACGGCGTCCTTGGCATCGTAGTTGGTCTGCACAATCAGCTGCGCCAGGCCGTTAAACAGGCGACGCGTGGCGCCCTTCTCGTCTTCGTGCGAATTCGGATCGCCGTTGCCATGACCGATGGAGCGGCCGCCGCCCGTGACGGCGAAGGTTACTTCGTTATCCGCCAGCGGCACGGCGCGGCCCTGCGCATCCAGCGCGCGCACGGTGATCGGCAGCGCGTCGCGGCCATCGCCGTTCAGCTGCGCGCGGTCCGGCACCAGCTCCAGCGACACCGGCGCGCCGGTGGTCTCGACCGCCGTGCGCACGACTTCCTTGCCGCCCCGGTAGCCGATCGCTTCCAGCTTGCCCGGCTCGAAGGCGACGTCGAAATTATTCATGCGATAAGGATCGGCCTTCTGCTCGCCCAGCGCGCGGCCGTTCAGCAGCAACTGGATGCGTTCGACGTTGGCCATCACCATCACGCGTACCTTGTCGCCCTGCTTCCAGTTCCAGTGCGGCGCGATGTGGATCAGCGGCTTGTCCTTGATCCACTGCACCTGGTGGATGTAGTAGGCGGTTTTCGGGAAACCGTTCAAGTCCATGATGCCGAACACCGAGCTGACCGACGGCCATTCATTCGGCGTCGGCTCGCCGCGATAATCGAAACCGGTCCACACAAAACCGCCCGCCACGAACGGACGCTTGTCGATGGCTTCCCACGCATCGCGGTGGGTATTGCCCCACTGCGCCGCGTCGTCGTCATAGCTGGCGATCAGGTTTTTCTCTTTCACCGTCTTGTACTCGCCGCGCGTCATGAAGGCGGAGGTGTCCTCGGAACTGGTGAACGGCTTGTTCGGATAAGCCTTGTGATAGCGGTCGTAATCCGGCACCTGGTAATTGGCGCCTACAACATCGACTGCATGCGACACATTCAGCTCGGTCAGGAAGCCGCCGTTCATCGCAGCGGTCACCGGACGCGTATCGTCCAGCGCCTTGACGGCGGCCGACATGCGGCGCGCCATTTCGTAACCGACTTCGGTGGCCTGCACCGGCTCCTCGTTAAACACCGACCACAGGACGATGCCCGGATGGTGGCGGTCACGCTTGACCATCCACTCCAGCTGCTTCATGTAGTCCGCCGATGGATTGAAATTGCGGTTCTCGTCCATGACGACGAAGCCCATGCGGTCCACCATGTCCAGTACTTCCGCCGCCGGCGCATTGTGCGAGAAGCGGATCGCGTTCACGCCCATTTCCTTCAGGCGGCGCAGACGATACTCCCACACCGAATCCGGCACCGCCACGCCAACGCCTGCATGGTCCTGGTGAATGCACACGCCTTGCAGCTTGAGGTG
This sequence comes from Duganella levis, assembly GCF_009857605.1. Lineage (GTDB taxonomy): Bacteria > Pseudomonadota > Gammaproteobacteria > Burkholderiales > Burkholderiaceae_D > Rugamonas > Rugamonas levis. Next base: position 171,879 of record NZ_WWCT01000004.1, read on the forward strand.
CACGCCGTTGAGGAAGAAACCCTGCGCCGCATCGAAGCGGATGGTGCGGAAGCCGGTGTTCAGCGACACCTCATCCTGCGCCTTGCCGGCTTGCAGAACGCGAGTGGTCACGCGATACAGGTTGGTCTTCTCCAGCGACCAGATGGCCGGATTGTTGACGGTGATCGGCAGCTGCACGGTGCTGGTGGCCAGCACGCCCACGCGCGCCGGCGCGGTGCGCTGCGCCACCTGCTTGCCGGCGGCGTCGTACAGCGTCACTTCGACGATGACGTCGCTGGCGGCCTTGCCGCTGTTATTCAGCGTGACTTCAACCGGAATGCTCCACTGCTTGTCCTTCACCAGACGCGGCGTGGCGTGCACGCCGTCGGTCACCACGTGCACCGGGTTGCGCTTCACCAGCCAGCTGTGGCGATACATGCCGGCCCCTTCGTACCACCAGCCCTCCATCGCTTCCGCATCGACGCGGATGGCGATGGTGTTCATCGCATCGCCATAGCGCAGGAACGGTGTGATGTCGATGTAGCTGGCGTTGTAGCCGGACCAGTTGCGGTTGACCACATTACCGTTGACCCAGACCGTGGCGTGGGTGGCGATGGCGTCGAACTGCAATTCAAAATGCTTGCCGCGATCCGCCGGATCGACTTGCAGGTAGCGGCGATACCAGCCGATGCCGCGCGGACGGTAGCCCTGCGCCACATTGGCCTTGGGATCGAACGGACCTTCGACGGCCCAGTCGTGCGGCAGGTCGAGATGGCGCCAGTCCGAGTCGTCGTATTCATTGCCGGCAGCGCCGCCGGCGCTGCCGGCTTTGGCATTGCTATAGGATTCTTCGTGTCCAACGATAGGCGGCTGGACGATGTCGCCCTGGTGGAACAGCCAGCCGCGATCCAGCGACAGTCGTTCGCGCGTGGCGGCGTCGACGTTCACGCAGGCCATCAACAACAGCATGATACTTATCAGTCTTATTTTCAAAGCAGTCTCCCCTGATAAAAAAAACGGAGCAGTGCCATCACGCACCGCTCCGCAAATACCACGATAAAAAGGTTACGTGCTTACAGCTTGAACGACAGGCCCAGATTGTAGCGGCGGCCGTAATCGGTCACCTGCTGTTGCAGTGGGTTGTTGGCGCTGGTGTAAACCGATTTCTGATTGCTCAGGTTATCGATGCCGAAGCGGACCTGGATGTTAGGCGTCAGTTGCTTGGCCAGGTTCAGCGTGTAGTAGGTCTCCGCGCCGTTCACCAGCAGTTGGCCGGCGTCCCAGCTTGGGTTACGCACGAACGAGCTGTGATGGGTAGCCGACAGGCGTGCTTCGTAGCCTGCCTTCTCGTACCACAGCGTGATGCCGCCGTTGTTCTTCATCAGACCCTGGATCGGGTATGGATTACCGACCGGCACCTGCTCATGGATAGAGCTCAGGGTGTAAGCGTAGTTGCTGGCGATACCCAGGCCGTCGAATGGCGCCGGCAGGAAGTTGAACGCCTGCTGGTACACCAGCTCCAGGCCGCGCACGTTGCCGCCTTCGCCGTTGACCGAGCGGGTAATCGCCTCGCTCTGCGTGATGGCGATGTAACGCTGCACCTGCTTGTAGAAGCCGGCCACCGACACCAGGCCGCCCTTGGCGAAGTACCACTGGTACGCCAGGTCCACCTGATTGGCCATCATCGGCAGCAGGTCAGGATTGCCGGCGGTACCGGTTTGCGGCCGGCCGGTGGTGACGGTGCTCAGGATGCGCGAAGCACGCAGCTCGTCCAGCGGTGGACGCGACATGGCGCGCCCCGCGCTGAAGCGGATCTGGTGTTCCTGCGCTTCATCCAGATTGAAGATCAGGTTCAGGCTAGGCAGGACTTCGGTGTACGAGGTGCCGCCTTCGACCGGCGTGGCATCCGCGCCGCCGATCGACTCCATGCCGTAGCTGTCGGTCTTGGTGTGCACAACGCGCACACCGACGTTGCCGCGGTAGGTTTTGCCGAGGGCTTCGCCATCCAGGTCACCCTGGATGAAAGCCGAGGTGCTGCGCTCCTTGACCTTCCAGCCGGACAACAGATCATCCTGGGTCTGCACGCGGCCGGTCGGGTTGGTGGCGTTGGCGCCGTAGACCGAAGCGATGGTGCCGGTGAAGTCCTTCAGTGCGATATACGACGGGAAGCCGGCCACGTTCACGGTTTCAAACGCCGATTGCGGAATCGCTTGCGAGCCCATATCCCAGGTAGTCTGGCGATAGCTCTTCTCGCGATCGGTGGCGCGCACGCCAACCTTGATGCGGCTGATGATGCTGTTGTCGATCGGACGCGAGGCGCTGACCGACACGGCGTTCAGCAGATCCTTCACGTGGCCGTCGGTGTCGACGTACAGCGTTGCGGCGCTGTAGTTGGCCGGATTGCCGGTGTCCATGCCGAAGCTGTAGGCCTGGTGTTCGTTACCGGTAAAATCAAAGGTGGTCTTGATGTAGTCGTTGCTCCACTGGCGCACGTCTACCCACTGGCTGCTGCGCATGGCGTGGGAGGTCGACAGATCGGTTTCCACTTTCCAGTCGCCGGCGGTGAACTTGCCGTTCAGGCCAGTGGCGGCCACGTTGGCGTCCTGCAGCCAGCGCGAGTGGTTGTTCACGACCTTGGTCCAGTCGGCGGTAGCGCCGGCCACGTAACCGTTGATCAGGTTAACGTTGGTGTAGTTGGCGTAGTTGGCCAGGCCTTCGGTCCAGTGCTGCAGCTGGTCTTCGTTGATCTTGGTGCGGGCGAAGTAGGTGTCGGCGGTGATCAGGACGTCGTTGTTCGGTTTCCATTCGACTTTGCCCAGCACGCTGCTGCGCTTGTTGTCGCCGCGGCGGATGTCATCCTGGAAGCCCCAGGGCGTCTTGTTGGTGGCGGTGCTTTCATCGAAGCCCCACTGCTGCACGCCCTTCTGCACCGATGGCTGGTCCTGGTAGCTGAAAGCAATCGCCGCACCCAAAGTCTTGTTCAGGAACTGGTCGACGTAAATGCCGCCCACGCGTGGCGCGGTCTTGTCGGCGCCGGCGATGTCTTTCGAGATCGGGTAGTACAGTGCATCGGCTTTCAGGTTGATCTGACGGCCGTTGTACTTCAGTGGCGACACGGTTTGCAGGTCGATGGTGGTGGCGATGCCGCCTTCCACCAGTTCGGCGTTCTGCGTTTTATACACAGTCGCGCCGCTGATCGACTCCGACGGGAACTGCTCGAAACGCACCGCGCGATCCGGTTCCGACGATGCCAGTTCACGGCCGTTCAGCGTGGCGCCGATGAAGCGTGGACCCATGCCGCGCGCGACGATCTGCGACGCGTTGCCGCGATCCAGGCCGGAAGACAGGCCAGGCAAACGCGCCAGCGATTCTGCAATGGTGGTATCCGGCAGCTTGCCGATGTCTTCCGACGATACGACTTCCACCATGCTGTTGGAGGCTTCCTTGGCCGCCAGCGCATTGCGCACCGAGGCGCGGATACCGGTCACATTAATTTGTTGAATATCGCCTGCTGCGGCGGCGGCATCTTGTGCCATGGCCTGTTGGACCAGCAGTGGCGAAGTAAAGAGCGTGGCAATCAGCCAGCTCATTTTTTTATGTTTCATTGTGCATCTCCAGTGTTTGTCTTTGTCCCGTCTCTGTTAAAGATTGGACGGATAACCGGATGCTAGCGAAACACCAATTTACAAACCAATAGATTATTTAGCGCGGGCCATACCAAGTTCGTATATCACGCTGCAAGTCAACCCTGCGTTGGCGCGCGATAGTGAGGATAGATGCTGGCTGCGGCGTCGCGCAGCGCGATCAGCATGGCATCGGCGCCAGGCGAGAGCTGGTGTCGCTTGCGCGTCACAATGCCGAACGAATCCATGCTCACGCCCAGATCGAACGGCAGCGCCTTCAGCAAACCGGCGTCCAGATACGGCTGCACCGCTTCCACCGGCAGCGCCACGATCATGTCGTTATTGAGCAGGAGACTAGCAACCACCGGCATGTCCAGCGTTTCGACGGTTTCCGCCGGCTGCTCCAGGCCATGCGATAAAAACAGCGCGGTCAGGCGATCGCGCAAAATGGAGCCAGCCGGCGGCAGGATCCAGCACTGCTCCATCAAGTCTTCCAGCTTCAGGTCCGCGCGGTCGATCAGCGGATGGCTGGCGCGCGCGATCAGCACATGCGGCTCGTCGGTCAGCGGTTCGAAATTCAGTTCATCGGCCGCCTCGGTATCGAGGATGCGGCCCACCACCAGATCCAGCTCGCCGCTACGCAGGCGCTCGACCAGCACTTTACTGGTCGACATGGTCACCGCCACATGCACGCGCGAATGGCGTGCCTTCAGCAGGTTGATCGCCTTCGGCACCAGGCCGGTGGCCGGCGCCAGCACCGTGCCCAGACCCACGCGGCCGCGCAGGCCGGACAGCAGTTCCATCACTTCCTGATGCGCCGCATCCATCTCGGCCAGCGCCGCGCCGGCGCGGCGGATCAGCACCTTGCCGTACCATGTTGGCGACACGCCGCGCGACAGGCGCTCGAACAGCTGCACGCCCAGCGCGTGTTCCAGCTCGCCCAATAACTTGGACGCGCCAGGCTGCGTCAGGTTGGCGGCTTGCGCTGCGTGAGCGATGGAGCCATGCCGGCCCAGCTCTACGAGCAAGACCAGGTGGCGGGTTTTCAGGTGGGAACGAACAAAGCGGTCCGAGCGGGAATCAGTCATAAGGGTGATTGGTTTGATTGCCCATCATAAATGCGGGCTGGACCAGCGTCAATCACCGTCACGTGCGCGAAACCGGTATGGAAGCGCTACCGCTATCAATAAACAAGCTGTCGGCGACGCCGCGCGCCAGCCCCTTGGCCACATCCGGCGGTAAACCGTACAGGCCGCCCTGCGCGCCGAGCACCAGCAATTGCCGCAGGCCGTCGCCGCCAAACGCCACCGAGGCGACGGCCTCGCGCGCCAGCGAAATCTGCCGCAACACCTGGCCGGCGCTGTCGTACTGCACCAGCACGCCGCCCTGCACGCTCCAGATGTTGTCTTTACTATCAGCGATGGCGGCGCCGGCGCCGCGCTCCACCAGCTCCGAAAACGTTTTCATCCCGCTGACCTTGGCCCGCTCGGCATCGTAGTCGCATTGCATCAACTCGCCGCGGGTGGCGTCGGCGAAGATCATCTTGCGGCCGTCCGGGCTGAAAGCGATGCTGGCGGCCTTGACCACCGCCGGCAAAGCCAGCCGGCGCAGGCCGTAGCGCTGCGAATACTGGTAAAAACTGCCGATCGGCCGCTGGTCCTGCGCGGTGTTGGCGGTGCCGAACACGAAATTGCCGTCGCGGTCGGTACAGCCGTCGCTGATGCTGGTGCGCGGTTCGGCGGCGTCGATGGTGATCAGCACCTGGGCCTGCAAGGTGCGCACCGGCTGGCCGGGCTGCGGCAGTTCCAGCATGCCGAGCCGCTTGCCCAGCCCCAGCAGCACTCGGCCGGAGCTGCAACACACCATCACGCAGGCGCTCTCTTGCAGGCGGACGCCGCTCGGCATGGCGGGCGGCGCCGGCCATGCATACAATTGGCTGCCGACCGGATCAGGCCAGCGCCAACATTGCTGTACAGCATCCCAACGCAGCGCGCAGCCGGCCTGCCCCACCCGGATCAGCATGATGCCGGGCGTGGACGCGACCGAGGTGGCTGCATGCGTTGCTACATTCATAGGAGTCCTGAAACGGTTTTCGACAACGGAAAGTCTAAGGGAAGGCGGCTGGCCTCAGCTATGAATAAAGCGCGGCCAGCCATGCAGATATCGGATAGCTGCGCCAGATTTGAGCACCCACGGCTGCTATCCGATAATGATATGGCTCCCAGCGAATTAATCATATTTCCAGTCTAGCCGGCCGTTTTAGACTGAGCGTCTGTTCCCCGAACTCCATCCTGACTTTACCCTATGAAAATCACTAAACTGACGACCTACCGTGTTCCACCGCGCTGGATGCTGCTGAAAATCGAAACCGATGAAGGCGTCGTCGGCTGGGGCGAACCGGTCATCGAAGGCCGCGCCCGCACCGTGGAGACTGCGGTTCAGGAGATGGAGCCGTATCTGATCGGCCAGGACCCGGCCCGCATCAACGACCTGTGGCAGACCATGTACCGCGCCGGCTTCTACCGTGGCGGCGCCATCCTGATGAGCGCGATCGCCGGTATCGACCAGGCGCTGTGGGACATCAAGGGCAAAGTGCTGGGCAAGCCGGTGTACGAACTGCTGGGCGGCCTGGTGCGCGACCGCATGAAGATGTACAGCTGGGTCGGCGGCGACCGTCCGTCGGACATCATCGAACAAATCCGCACGCTGCAAAAAGGCGGTTTCAACACCTTCAAGATGAACGGCACCGAAGAACTGGGCATGCTGGACACCTCGGCCAAAGTGGACGAAGCGGTGCGCCGCGTGGCCGAGATCCGCGAAGCCTTCGGCACCACCATCGAATTCGGCCTGGACTTCCACGGCCGCGTGGCCGCGCCGATGGCCAAGACCCTGCTGCGCGAACTGGAACAATTCCGTCCGCTGTTCGTGGAAGAACCGGTACTGGCCGAGCAGGCCGAATACTACCCGCGCCTGGCCGAGATGACCTCGATCCCGCTGGCCGCCGGTGAGCGCATGTACTCGCGCTTCGAATTCAAGAACGTGTTCGCGGCCGGTGGCCTGTCGATCGTGCAGCCGGACCTGTCGCACGCCGGCGGCATCACCGAGTGCCTGAAGATCGCCTCGATGGCCGAAGCCTACGACATCACGCTGGCGCCGCACTGCCCACTGGGACCGGTCGCGCTGGCGGCCTGCCTGGCGGTGGACTTCGTGTCGTACAACGCCGTGCTGCAAGAGCAAAGCATGGGCATCCACTACAACAAGGGCGGCGAACTGCTGGACTACGTGGTCAACAAGGAAGACTTCAAGATCATCGACGGCTACTGCAACCCGCTGCCGAAACCAGGCCTGGGCGTGGAAGTGGACGAAGAGCGCGTCATCGAAGCCGCCAAGAACGCGCCGGACTGGCGCAACCCGGTATGGCGCCACGAAGACGGCAGCGTCGCCGAATGGTAATCGCGCCCCGCCTCCGCATTTGCGCGGCGGTGGTGGCAAGCGTGCTGGCCACCGGCTTTGCCGGCGCCGGCACGTTGTCCATCGACGCCAGCGCTCCAACGCCCGCCCCGCTCAACGCCGCGCTGCGCCTCGGCACAGCCACCGCACCGAATGGCGCCACGCTCGGCGCCAACGCCCGCTACCTGACCCGCAACGGCGCCCCATGGCTGCCGGTGATGGGCGAATTCCACTACAGCCGCACGCCTGCCTCGCAATGGGAAGCGGAACTGCGCAAGATGAAAGCGGCCGGCATCGACATCGTCGCCAGCTACGTCATGTGGAACCACCACGAAGAAGTTGAAGGTAAATTCGACTGGTCCGGCAACCGCGACCTGCGCCACTTCATCGAACTGGCCGGCAAGGCCGGTCTGGATGTGGTGGTCCGCGTCGGCCCGTGGGCACACGCCGAAGTGCGCTTCGGCGGCTTCCCGGACTGGGTGGTCAACGCCATGCCGACCCGCTCCAACGATCCGCAATACATGCGCTTCGTCGAGCGCCTGTATGGCCAGATCGGCCAGCAGCTGAAAGGCCAGCTGTGGAAAGACGGCGGCCATGTGATCGGCATCCAGCTGGAAAACGAATACAACATCGATGGTCCTGGCAAAGGCGCGGAACACATCGCTGCGCTGAAAAAGCTGGCGCTGAAGGCGGGCATGGATGTGCCCTACTACACCGTCACCGGCTGGGATGGCACCATCTACCCGAGCGGCGAAGTAACGCCGGTGTTCGGCGGCTATCCCGACGAGCCTTGGGGCGTGAGCACCAAGGAGCTGCCGGCGAAAGAGACCTACGCCTTCCGCTTCGACACCCGCGTCAGCGGCGACCTGGGTGCGCAAACCGCCGCCCACGCGCCGGGCACCGCCGAAACCGACAAGGAAGTCACCCCATTCCTCGGCGCCGAATATGGCGCCGGCCTGCCGTTCATGTATCGCCGCCGAACCGTGGTGTCGGCCGACGATATCGCCTCCATGCTGCCGGTGCAGCTGGGCTCCGGCGTCAACCTGATGGGCTACTACATGTTCCACGGCGGCCGCAATCCGCTGAGCCTGGGCGGCACCGGCATGGAAGAAAGCACCCTCAGTGGCGGCTACAACGACACCACCATGATCAGTTACGACTTCCAGGCGCCACTCGGCCCGGATGGCCAGCAGCGCAAGGTGCTGGAGAAGCTGCGGCCATTCCATCTGTTCACGCGCGCCTTCGGTTCGCGCCTGGCGCCTATGACCGTGCGCAAGCCGGACGTGTCGCCGGCCAAGCCGGATGACCTGACCACGGCGCGCTTTGCCGTGCGCAGCGAAGGTGAGCGCGGCTTCCTGTTCGTGAACAACCACGTACGCCAGTATCCAATGGCGGCGCAGAACGCGACGCAGTTCAACGTCAAGCTGCCGGGACAAAGCATCACGCTGCCGAGCAAGCCGGTGGACATAGCTAATGGCGCCTACTTCATCTGGCCGCTGAACCTGGACCTCGACGGCACCAACCTGCACTACGCCACCGCCCAGCCTTTAACGCTGCTGGATCAGGGCAAGGCAGGCCTGGTGGCGGTATTCGGCGCCAACGCCGGCGTGCCGGTAGAACTGTCGTTCGACGCGAGTGTGCGCGTGACGGCGGCAGGCGGCGCACACGTTGCCACTAATGGCGGCCACACGCTGGTCACCGGCGTGCAGCCTGGTGCTGGTGCGGCGGTGACCGTGCAGCGCGATGGCAAGCGTCCGCTGACCATCGTGGTACTTACGGCGGAACAATCGCAGCAACTGAGCGTGGTGCAACTGGCAGGCCAACAGCGCCTGCTGCTGAGCGCCGACCAGGCCTATGTGGACGGCAACGCGCTGCAACTGCGTTCGGTCGGCGACAGCAAGTTCCGCTTCGCGATTTATCCTGCGCTGGCGAATGCGCCGAAGGCCACCACCACCGGCGCGGCATGGAATGCCAAGCCAGCGGCCAAGGCGGCGGCAGCGCCGTCCAACGCCGGCGCGAATGCGGCTGTGGATGCACCTACCGCCACCGTCGCCCTGCGCGCGGCCGGCAACGACGGCATCTTCCAGGCGTTTGAAGCGACGCTGCCTGCGCACGAGATCAAGGCTACTGTCACGCAAACCCGCAACGCGCAGGAAGCGGCGCCTGTGGTCATCGGCGGCACCGCGAAGGCGGCCATCCAGCCGGCGCCGGAAAACTTCAAGGCCGCAGGCGCATGGCAGATCAACGTCCCGCGCGAGCAGCTGAAAGGCCTGGACGACGCGCTGCTGCAAATCGACTTTGTCGGCGACATCGGCCGCGTGTACTCAGGCACCCGCATGTTGGATGACTGGTACTACAGCGGCTATCAATGGCAGTTCGGCCTGCGTCAGCAAGCCGCGCTGCTGGACCAGCCGCTCACCGTATCCGTATTGCCGCTCCGCGCCGATGCGCCTATCTACCTGCCCAAAGAGGCACGCCCCGATTTCGGCGGCGCGAAGCAGATGGCAACCGTGCGCAGTGTGACGGTGATTCCAGTGTATCAATTACGTATCAACCCATAATAACGATATAAATCGAATGGAGACAGGATATGAAACGTACTTTGTTGGTTGCTGCGGCGCTTTGCGCTGCGGCCTGGGCGCATGCCGCTGATCCCGTAAAAATCGGCTTCCTCGTCAAACAGGCGGAGGAGCCGTGGTTCCAGGATGAGTGGCGCTATGCGGAAGTCGCCGCCAAGGAGAAAGGCTTCACGCTGGTGAAGATCGGCATCCCCAACGGCGAGAAAACCATGGCGGCCATCGACAATCTGGCGGCGCAGAAGGCACAGGGTTTTGTCATCTGCGCGCCGGACGTCAAGCTGGGCAAGGCCATCGAACGCGCGGCCAAGCGCAACAACCTCAAAGTCGTTTCAGTCGATGACCGCCTGGTCGACGGCAGCGGCAAGCCGATTGAGTCCATTCCCCACATGGGCATTTCCGGCTACCAGATCGGCAAGCAGGTTGGCGAAGGCATCATCGCCGAAATCAAGGCCCGCAAATGGAATATGGCGGAAGTCGGCGCGATCCGCGTCGCCTACGACCAGCTCCCGACCGGGAAAGAACGCACTACCGGCGCCGTCGATGCGCTGAAAGCCGCCGGCTTCCCGGCCGCAAACATCATCGACGCTCCCCAAGCCAAGACCGACACCGAAAACGCCTTCAACGCCACCAACATCGCACTGACCAAGAACGCCAAGTTCAAACACTGGGTGGCAGTGGGCCTGAACGATGAAGCGGTACTGGGTGCGGTACGCGCTGCCGAAGGACGCGGCATCAAGGCCGACAACATGATCGGCATCGGCATCGGCGGCGCCAAGGCCGCAGAAAATGAATTGAACAAGCCGCAGCCGACCGGCTTCTTTGGCTCGGTGATGATCAGCGCCAGGGAACACGGCTACCAGACCTCTATCAATCTGGTTAACTGGATCACCGGCAAAGCCACGCCACCGGCTGAAGTACTCACCAAAGGGATGTTGATGACCCGCGCCAATCAGGCCGAGGTCCGCAAAGCGATGGGCCAGTAGCCATGGCCGCATATCTGGAATTCGACCAGGTCTGCAAATTCTTCCCCGGCGTGAAGGCGCTGAACGGTGTGAGCTTCGCAGCGCACGCCGGCCAGGTGCATGGGCTGCTGGGTGAGAATGGCGCAGGCAAGTCAACGCTGCTGAAAATCCTCGGCGGCCAGTACAAGCCGGATGGCGGACGGCTGCTGGTGGATGGGCAGGAGCGCCACTTCACCAGCGCCAAGGATGCGATCCGCGCCGGCGTCGCCATCATCCATCAGGAATTGCAGTACGTGCCCGAATTAACGGTGGCCGAGAATGTGCTGCTGGGCCGCATGCCGACGCGTTTCGGCTTTCTCGACAAGGCGCGCGCGCATCGCATCGTGGCGGAGAAGCTGGCCGCCATCGGTGTGGACCTGTCGCCGGCCGCGCGGCTGGCAGACCTGTCGATCGCGCAGCGGCAGATGGTGGAGATCTGCAAAGCCATCATGCAGGACGCGCAGGTGATCGCGTTCGACGAACCTACCTCCTCGCTATCGCACCGCGAAACCGAAATCCTGTTCCGCTTAGTGAAAGAGCTGCGCGCCGATGGCCGCACACTGATCTACATTTCGCACCGGCTGGAAGAGCTATATGAGCTGTGCGACGCCTGCACCATCTTCCGCGACGGCCGCAAGATCGTCACGCATGATGTGATGGCCGACGTGCCGCGCGATCGGCTGATCAGCGATATGGTCGGCCGTGAACTGAGCGATATCTACGATTACCGCGAACGTCCGCATACGCAAGCGCGCCTGCAGGTACAAGGCCTGGACGGCAAGCACGTTAAAGGCCCGCAAAGCTTCAGCGTGCATGGCGGCGAGGTGCTGGGCTTCTTTGGCCTGGTGGGTGCGGGACGCAGCGAGTTAATGCGTCTGCTGTACAACGCCGATGCGCGCACCGCCGGCACGGTGTTACTGGACGGCGCGCTTGTTGCCACCGGCGGGCCGGCGGATGCTATTGCCGCCGGCATCGTGCTGTGTCCGGAGGACCGCAAGGAGCAAGGCATTCTTGCCACGGCGTCGGTGGCGGAGAATATCAACATCAGCGTGCGTCGTAACGATCTGCGTGGCGGCGTGTTCCTGCGCCACAAGCGCGAGGCGGCGCTGGCGGATGAATTCATCGCCCGCCTGCGCATCAAGACGCCCAATCACCAACAGGAGATTCGTTTGCTCTCCGGCGGCAATCAGCAGAAGGTGATTCTGGCGCGCTGGCTGGCGGAGCCGGGCCTCAAGGTGCTGATACTCGATGAGCCGACGCGTGGCATTGACGTCGGCGCCAAGAACGATATCTACCGCATCATCCATGAAGTGGCGGAGCGCGGTTGCTGCGTGATCGTGGTATCGAGCGAATTGCCGGAAGTGCTGGGCATCGCCGACCGCGTGATCGTCATGCGCGAAGGCGCCATCTGCGGCGAACTGTCGCGCGCCGACGCCAACGAAACCGAAGTCCTGCGCCTCGCCCTGCCCGACGGCGCCACGCCCGCCGCAGCCACTGCCACACCCACCGCGCCGGCCGCCTACATCGAATCGCCTGCCCAACCTACACGGAGCATCGCATGAGCGTCTCTCAACTCAATCCTGCCGCTGCGGCCTCGCCGCTGATCTCGCGCCAATGGCTATCGGAATACAGCATGCCGCTGGCCTACCTGGTGCTGTTCGCCGTACTATCGGCCACGGTGGAAAACTTCTTCTCCGTGACCAACGTCATCGGCCTGATGCTGTCGGTCGCGCAGATCGGCATGGTGGCCTGCACCATGATGCTGTGCCTCGCCTCGCGCGACTTCGACCTGTCGGTCGGCTCCACCATCGCCTTCGCCGGCGTGCTGGGCGCCATCGTGCTGGAACACAGCGGCAGCGTCGCCATCGCCGTTGCTGCAGGTCTGGGCGCCGGTGCGCTGATCGGCGCCCTCAATGGCGTCCTGATCGCCTACCTGCGCGTCAACGCCTTGATCGCCACCCTGGCCACCATGCTGATGGTGCGCGGCCTGGCCTTCATCGTCTCCAAAGGCCAGGCCGTCGGCATCAACGACGACAGCTTCATCGACTTCGGCGACACCCGCATCTTCGGCCTGCCGCTGCCGGTGCTGGTGGCCGGCGCCTGCTTCGTGGTCTTCGGCATCCTGCTGAACCAGACGGTCTTCGGCCGCAACACGCTGGCCATTGGCGGCAATCCGGAAGCCGCGCGGCTGGCCGGCGTGCGCGTCGAACGGCTGCGCGTGTGGATCTTCCTGCTGCAAGGCGTAGTGACCGCGATGGCGGGCCTGATCCTCGCCTCGCGCATCACCAGCGGCCAGCCGAATGCGGCGCAGGGCTTTGAACTGGACGTCATCTCCGCCTGCGTGCTGGGCGGCGTCTCGCTCCAGGGCGGCAAGGCGCGCATCTTCGGTGTGCTGATCGGCGTGCTGATTATGGGGACGGTAGAAAACGTCATGAACCTGCTGGACGTCGACGCCTTCTACCAATACCTGATGCGCGGCCTGATCCTGCTGGTCGCCGTGCTGCTCGACCAGCTCAAGACGCGCGGCGAGCGGCGCTAAGCCGGTACACGGCTGCACCGCAACTGGTTGGCGCGCAGCACTCGGGCATGCGCCTGATGGCCGATCGCCAGCCGCCGCAACGTCAGCACCGCCAGCACAGAGCCCAGCGCCGGCACGCCGAACGCCAGCCACTGCATGCCCTGCACCACCGATGGCGGCTGCGCCATGCCCGGCACATAGCCCAGCGCCGCCAGCGTCCAGCCGATGGCCGCCGCCGATGCCGCCGCGCCGGCCTTGAGGATCACCAGCATGGTGGCGAAGGTCGCCGTCTCGCGCCGCTCGCGGTGCCGGAACTCGGCGAAATCGATGACATCGGCCAGTATCCCCCACGGCAGCATGAAGATGCCGCCAAAGCCGATGCCGATTAACGCCGCTGTCGCCATCAGCAGCATCGGCTCGGCGCCGGCCAGCGCAAACAAGGCGATGCCGCCCAGCGCCACGCAGTGGCTGACCGCCAGCAGCCGCGTCTTGTCGTGATAGCGGAGCATGAAGATCCACCACACCGCGCCGGCGAACTGCCCTAGCGTCAGCATGAACAGCACCCGCCCCGCCAGCGCCGGCTGGCGCCAGGCGTAGGTGGCGATGTACAACATCATTTTGCCAAACACCGGCACGGCGAATCCGGTCACGACGGCGATCATCGCCATCGCCGCGAACAACCGGTCCAGCCGAGGCAGGAACACTGCGCGCGTCCTGCGCAGCGCGCCAGCGCCAGGTTCCTCGCGCGACGACCAAGCGGCCAACAGCATGGCGCCGCAGAACAGCAGGCCGCCGGCCACGCCCAGCCACGCCAACTGGCCAGGTGCGGCATGCTGGCCGGCGCTGCCGACCAACGGCACCGACACCGTTGCGATGACCACGCCGGCGGCAGAACTGAACACCGTGCGGTAGCCGGACGCCCGTCCGCGCGCGCGGCTGTCGCTGGCCACCCGCGCCAGCAGGCTGTTATGCGGCACGTCGATGACTGCGTAGGCGGCACGGAACAGCAGTATCGCTGCGCACGTCAGCTCCAGGCTGGGGTGCCCCATCAGCGGCAGGCTGAAGAACAGCGCGAAGGCCAGCGCGCACGGCAGCGTGCCCAGCACAATCAGCCGGCGGTAGCCAATGCCATGGTTCTGCGCCCGGCTGGCCAGCAGGCCGGCGCCCAGGTCCAGCAGCAGGTCGCCGCAGAACACCACCGCCATCAACAGGCTGACCTGCTGCGGCGCTACGCCCAGCAAATCGGTCAGCAGGAACAGCAGCGTCACGTCCACGCTGCCCAGCAACAGATTCTTGCCGAAATTGCCGGCCGAGTAGCCGATCAGGTGGCGGTCACGGCTCAGCAGATAGCGATGACCGCTCATGGCGCCTTACCAGAACGACACGGCGCTGGAAGCGTGGATCGGCAACAGGGCCGCACCCAGCGCGATTGAGCTGCCGCCCAGCCGCGACACGCGGATGGCGGCGGATGGCCGGTGCGCCGGCCAGCGCAACTGCCCCTGGTTGAGGCGCGCCGCCAGCCGCGCCATGAGCGATTCCGGCAATGGGCTGGAGAAGATGATTTCGCCCGGATCGAACCACGAGATGGCGCTGTTGACCACCAGTTCCAGCTGGCCGGCGGCGCGCTCCAGCCAGCGCTCGATCACCGCCTCATGGCCGGCCACCGCCTGATCGAAATGCGCCACCGACTGGATTGGACAGCCGGCCTCGCGCAGCACCGACAGCAGGTCCATCGTGGTCGGACGCGGCTGGTCCATCGGATACAGGCCGCCGATATCGCCGGCGCCGCCGAATTGCCCCTTCAGCAGGCGGCCGTCCTCGATCACGCCGGCGCCGATGCCATAGCCGAGCAGGAACACCACCGCCGTCGCCGCGCGCCGCACGGTATCGTCCAGATAGTATTCGGCCAGCGCCGACAGGTTGGCGTCGTTCTCCAGCATGGTAGGCAGGCCCAGCGCATCATCGAGGAGCTGGCGCAGCGGCACGTCGCGCCAGCCAGGCAGGTCGTTGACGATGTTCCAGCTGTTGCCGGCGCGTCCCTTCGGCGGCCCCGGCAGGCCGACGCCAACGCCGAGAAAACGCCCGCCCAGCAATTTATGCCGGACCGACAGTTCGGTGATGCGCTGTTCCAGCAGGCGCGCAAACGCCTGCGGGTCCGGCGCGCCGACATCTTCGCTGGTCAGCGAAATGATGCCGCCGGCGTAATCGACCAGCGCGATCTCCAGCACACCCTTGTGCAGCGTGGCGCCGACCGCGAAGCCGCCCGCCGGCGAAATCGTCAGCGGCACCGTCGGCCGGCCACGACCGCTGACATCGGCCGACGCCTGCTCCTCCACCAACCCCAGGCTGATCAGGTTGCGCGACAGCTTGGTCAGCGCCGAATTGCTGACCTGCAGCGCCAGCGACAGCTCGGTGCGTGGCATCGCGCCCTTGGTCCGCAGGTGCCATAACAAACGTTTTTCTTCTGAAGACAGTTTTAGCCGCGCAATTTTCATACAAACGGTATAAAACAGACAATTCTTGTCACACAATTGTCATATTCTATTTATTTTACAAGTAATAAATAATTATACCGAAAATGCCGTCCTATACTCGCCGCCAGTTGCCTTCCCTACCCACTGGAGAAATCGATGAGTACCAAAAAGAAGATGCTGGCGCACGCCATCAGCATGGCATGCGCGGTCGCCGGCCCCGCGCTGGCACAAGAAACCACGCCGTCCGCAGAAGCCCCGGCCGCCGAGGTCGACAGCGTGGTGGTCACCGGTTCGGCCCGCCCGCAGCGCCGTTTTGACGTCTCGTATGCCGTCAACGCGCTGTCGCAGAACGAGGTGCAGAAACTGGCGCCGCAAAGCATGGCCGACCTGCTGGGCAAGCTGCCCGGCATCCAGGTTGAGGCCACCGGCGGCGAGGTGCAGAACATCACCCGCGTGCGCGGCATTCCGACCGACGACGGCCTGGCGCTGTTCCAGCAGGACGGCCTGCCGCTGTTCACCGAAATCAACGGCTTCTTCTTCCGTGGCGACAGCCTCAACCGCTACGACCTGATGACCAAAAGCCTCGAAGTCGTGCGTGGCGGCCCGGCCTCGATCTACGCCAGCCAGGCGGCGGCCATCGTCAACAGCAGCACCGTCACCGGCACCGACAAAACCAAGGGCAAGGCGCAAGTAACGCTGGGCACCACCGGCCTGGCGCGGCTCGACCTGTACCAGGCCGGCAAGATCGACGACCAGACCTTCTACGCGGTCGGCGGCTTTATCCGCCAGGATGACGGTCACCGCGACAACGGCTTCCCCAACGACAAGGGCGGCCAGATCCGGGGCAACCTCAAGCGCGTACTGGAACACGGCACGCTGACCGTCAGCGGCAACTACCTGAACGACCACAACACCTTCTACCTGCCGATCCCGATTGCCGACCCGCGCAATCCATCGGCCTCGCTGAACCAGTACATCGACTACTTCGACGGCACCATGAATTCGCCGGCGCTGCGCAATGTGCCGATGAAATATCGCGACGGCAACGGCAATCTGGTGACCGACACGCGCGACCTGGCCAACGGCCGCCATCTGGAATACGGCAACCTCGGCGTGCAGTACGAGGGCGAACTGGGCCAGTGGCTGCTGTCGGCCAAGGCCGGCGCCACCAAGGGCACGCTGGACTTCGACGCCTTCTATTCCACCTCCAACCCGGCCGACGCCACGCAGTTTGCCAACGGCTTCCTGGGCGCCGCCAAGACCGCGTTCGGCGCCGTCGATCATCTCGGCTACGCCATCGCCGGCAGCAACGGCAGCCAGGTCTACAATCCCGCCGCTGCCTCCGGCCTGGTGATGCAGGCGCAATACCGCGCCGCCGGCTCGGACTTTTATTCCAACCAGGCCGACATCAACCTGACGCGCAACTTCCAGACCGGCAGCGGCAACCACGACGTCAAGCTGGGCGTCTACCTGAGCGGCTACGGCCAGACCAGCAAGTCGGTCTACAACGACATGCTGATCGAGGTACAAGGCAAGCCGCGCACGCTGGACATGGTGGCCTACTCGGCCTCCGGCGCGGTGCTCGGGTCGGTGACCGACAACGGCGTGCTGCGCTACACCACCACGCTGAATCAGGGCGACGTCGACGCGCGCATGGGCGCCTTCTACGTCAACGACACCTGGGAAGTCTCGGACCGCCTGCGCCTGGACGGCGGCCTGCGCCGCGAACGCTATCACTACGACGGCTACGCGCTGCTGACCAACCAGGTCAACCTGGGCGATGCCAAAACGCTGGCCGACGACACCACCCGCGCCTTCACCGGCGGCGTGCAGGCGCACAAGTACAACATCAACACCATCAACTGGACGCTGGGCGCCAACTACGACTTCACCAAACAGCTGGGCGCCTATGCACGCGCCTCGCACCTGGAAGTGCCGCCGTCGATGCAGGTGGCGGCGTCGGTCGACCCGCTGGTGCTGAAGACCAAGGCCAACCAGTTTGAAGCCGGCTTCAAGGCGACCATGGGCCGCTCCTACCTGTACGTGACCGGCTTCTACACCCAGTTCAACCCGCTGAACGCCTCGTTCGTCGCGTTCAACCCGGCCACCGGCCGCAACGACCAGACCGTGCCGTTCTTCGGCAAGGCGGTGGTCAAGGGCGCCGAGCTGGATGGTTCGCTGGCGCTGGGACCGCGCTTCTCGCTGGCCGGTTCGCTGACGGTGCAGGATCCGCAGTACCGCGACTTCGTCAACGCCACCGGCGCCGATCCGTCCAAGGTGGTTGGCAACCAGATCATCCGCGAGCCTAAGGTGTTCGGCAACATCCGCCCGAACTACGACTTCAATGTGCAGGATTATCTGGTTGAGATGTACGGCAGCTACTCCTACACCGGCAAGCGCTATGTCGACTTCTTCGAGGCCACCGCGCTGCCGGCCTATCACTCGCTGGGGGGCGGCGTCTCGGTCACGCGCGGCGACTGGAAGCTGCAACTGTCCGGCGACAACCTTACCGATGCGAAAGGCCTGACCGAAGGCAATACGCGCACTGATACACTGGCGGGCCAGGGCAGCCAGCAGGCCATCTACGGACGTCCCGTGTTTGGCCGCAGCTTCCGCCTGGTCCTGAGTAAAGCATGGTGAACCGAATGATGAAAAAAACCTTACTGCCGCTGTCCTTCGCCCTGTCGCTCGCCTGGTCGCTGCCGGGCGGCGCCGCCCCTGTCACCGACCAGCACTGGTCGCTGCTGGCGCGGCAACTGTTCCCGGCGTTGAGCGACATGGGCAACGCCCGCCTCGACAACGCCAACGCCGTGCTGGCCGCGCGCCGCGCCCGCATCGACGCCTGCCAGCAGGCGCCGACCTGCGTGCTGAACGCCGGGCTGTGGAGCGACGCCGAAATCGGCGAACTGGCCGCTGCGGCCGCCAAAGCGCCGGCCTCGGCCTGGCGCAAGCCGGCGCTGGCCGACGACGGCATCCCGGCCCAGGTTGGGCGCGAACTGCGCGGCTTGAACAGCATCCTGCAGGTGTACGGACTGGGTGCGGCGCCGCACTACCCGCTGATCGACGGCCCGCTTGAGCCGGCCGGCAGCCAGCACTTCACCGCCACCGTGGCTGACGCTGTAGCGATGGCCAAGGCCGGCGCCGACGATCCGGCGCTGGCGCTCGATCCAAGCCTGCGGCTGGCGGTGGCCCTGCTGGACGCGAACGGCCGCGACGACGCCATCGCCTTCGAGCCACTCGATCCGCAGCACAACGCAGCGGCGCTAGGCCGCGCCCACATCATCGACTGGAAGCTGTACCGCTACACGGCGCTCATCATTCCCGGCATCGGCCCGGAAAACGCGCTGCCGCTCAGCCCGCGCGGCAAGCTCAATGTGCGCATGGCCGCCAAGCGCTTTGCCGACGGCGAAGCGCCGTTCATCATCCTCAGCGGCGCATCGGTGCATCCGCGCGGCACCCGCTACGTGGAAGCGGTGGAGATGCGACGCGCGCTGATCGAACGCTATGGCGTGCCGGCCGAGTCCGTCATCATCGAGCCCTATGCGCGCCATACCACCACCAACCTGCGCAACGTCACGCGCCGGCTGGTGGCGATGGGCGCGCCGCTGGACAAGGACAGCCTGATCATCACCAATACCGGCCAGAGCGGCTATATCGAGAGCCCGGAGTTTTCGGCGCGCAACCAGAAGGAACTGGGCTACCTGCCGGGCACGGTGGGTAAGCGCTTGTCGCCGACCGAGCTGACCTTCCGGCCCTCGGCCAAATCGCTGCGCATCGATCCGGCTGATCCGCTCGATCCTTAAGCCTTAGTGCTGAACCACGGCGCGGCGGCCTGAGACAGGTCGCCGTCGCCGTCACGCCAGACCACCACGCCATCCGGCCGCACCAGCAAGGCGTGGTAGTCCAGCCGGTCCGGCACGCGGCCGGTCACATACTTGACGCCATGTTGCGCGGCCCAGCTGCGCATCGCTGGATCGGCGTCAAAGTCCAGCAGCATGCCCTGGCCGTCGCGCATCAGCGCCTGCACTGTCACGCCATCAATTTCAAAGTTAGGCACGCTGTTGGTGGCGATGCCCCACACACGGCCGGCGATATAGGTCGCGCCATCGCGCGTCTTGATCAAATCGCGGAAGATTGCATGCAGCGCGCTGGCCTCCGGGCCGGGACGCATGATGGCAACCTGCGCGCGCGACCAGTCCAGCACACGGACGCCAAGCGGATGGCGTTCGGCCTCGTAGCTGTCCAGCAGGCCGTCCGGCGCATCGCCGCGTATGGTGGCCGCTAGCTTCCAGCCAAGATTCATCGCGTCGCCCAATCCCAGATTCAATCCCTGTCCGCCCAGCGGTGAATGAATGTGCGCCGCATCGCCGGCCAGCAGGATGCGGCCATTGCGGTAGCTGGTGGCTTGGCGCGCGCGGTCGGTCCACGTGGTAGCGACGTGCAGCGCGCTGATGGTGACGTCGGTAGCCGAAATCCGGCGCAGCACCGATTGCAGATGTTCCAGCGTGACCGCCTCGCCGCGCTGATGAAAAGCGCCGCCATCAAAATCCTGGATCGCCAGATAGCCCGGCTGCGATTGGAAGTACATACCGCGCGGCGTGACGTTGCGGCCAGGCTTAAGCAGTTCCGGATTGGCGAAATCGACCTTCACCGTGTAGCCGGTAAATTCCGGCTCGGTGCCGGCGAACTCAAAGCCGCCCTCCTTGCGCACCACGCTGCGCGCGCCGTCGCAGCCAACCAGCCACAAGGCGCGAAAGATGCTGTCGCTAGTCCGCACGGTAACGCCGGCGTCGTCCTGTTTAACTCCGGTCACGCCGACGCCGCGCAGTATCTCAACGCCCAGCGACTGCGCGCGGCGCGTCAGCACCGCTTCGGTCTCCGCCATTTCGGAGATCATGCTGGTGGGCGTGGAACTGGGCAGGCGATGGGACCACTGCGCGGTATCGATATCGCCGTACAAAAACGGAATACCGGCAAAGTGCCCCGCCTGCGTGGAGCCCACATGGCCGAATGGATTCTTGAGCCGCTTGGGCACCTCCAGCTGATCGAGCAGGCCGCGGCGGTCCAGCGCCTCGATCGACGGCGCGTTCAGTCCCCGGATGCCGAACGGCAGTTGCTTCAATGGCGTGTGCGGATCGTCGGCCTTCTCCAGCATCAGCACCGAACAGTTGGCCAGCGCCAGCTCGCAAGCGAGAAACAGGCCGACCGGGCCGGCGCCTGAAATAATGATGTCGTAAGTTTTCATGCCGGCCAGTCTAAATTTTGCTGGCCAGGCCGGATTGTACAAACGCGACAAAAACTACGGCCGACGCTTGCGCGCGAATGCGGCCGGCGTCATGCCGCTGTAGCGCTTGAACTCCCGGCTCAGATGCGACTGATCGGTGTAGCCCAGCGCCTGCGCCAGTTCGGCAAGGTTCGCATCCGGCTCGGTCCACAGGCGGTTGCGCGCCTGTTCAAAGCGCATCAGGCCGGAGACGTCCTTCACCGTATGGCCGGACGACTGCTTGAACTTGCGCTCCAGCGTGCGCACCGTCGCATGCGCCGCTGCGGCCACCTCGCTGACCGGCATCACGCCGCGCGCCTCCAGCATCGCCGCGCCGGCCTTGAACAGCGTGGGATCGACCGCCGTCGGCTGCGCGCCGCTGAAATAGTCCGCCAGCAGCGCCACCGCATCCTCGATCCGCCCCTCCGCCACGCAGGCCTGCAAAGCCGGTTGCAGCACCGCCACCGGATGTTCGAACACCCGCAAGCCATCCTTGTCCGGCGGCAGGCCGAGCAAATCGAACACGGTCCACGGATAACAGCGGATGCCGATCACGTCCAGCACGCCGTCGGTGGTCAGATGCAGCGGCTGGTTGAGCAAGCCCATCAAGAACGGCGACGGCAGCGCCTTGCCATCGAGATAACAGCTGCCGAAGTAAAAAATGATCTCCGCATACCCATCCGGGATGATTTCGAAGCTCGGCCCATGGTCGGCGCGGCGGGTATGCCAAAAGCACCGGATGGCGCCGCGCAACGGCTCCGGAGGTGCAAATTCGCGGTGAAGATCATGCATTGTAGTCATAACGATACTATTTTCTTGTTTATTTGATGCTTCGCAAGCTTGCGCGCCTTGAAATGGACCAAGGTCGTCCCTATAATTAGCACTCGTTACGGTGGAGTGCTAACAGCACCCAGCTCAACTTTCCGTCGTAGCAATCTGATTGAAACGACAACCAACTGTACCATTGTTAAAAATTAAGGAGTTTTGTATGAACCTTCGCCCTTTGAACGATCGCGTAATCGTCAAACGCCTCGACCAGGAAACCAAAACTGCGTCCGGCCTGATCATCCCTGATGCGGCTGCTGAAAAACCAGATCAAGGCGAAGTCCTGGCGGTTGGCAATGGCAAGATCCTGGAAGACGGCAAAGTACGTCCTCTGGATGTCAAAGTAGGCGATCGCGTCCTGTTCGGCAAATACGCCGGCCAGACCGTCAAGATCGACGGCCAGGAACTGATGGTCATGCGCGAAGAAGACATCATGGCGATCGTCACCAAGTAATTCTTGGTCTCGACTGATCCCACTTAACACCTCAAGGAGCAATAAACATGGCAGCTAAAGAAGTTATTTTCGGCGACGCAGCGCGCGCCAAAATGGTTGAAGGCGTGAACATCCTGGCTAACGCCGTTAAAGTCACCCTGGGCCCGAAAGGCCGCAACGTTGTGCTGGAACGTTCGTTCGGCGCCCCTACCGTCACCAAGGACGGCGTATCCGTTGCCAAAGAAGTCGAACTGAAAGACAAACTGCAAAACATGGGCGCGCAAATGGTTAAGGAAGTTGCTTCCCGTACCAGCGACAACGCCGGCGATGGTACCACCACCGCAACCGTGCTGGCCCAGGCCATCGTGCGCGAAGGCATGAAGTTCGTTGCCGCCGGCATGAACCCAATGGACCTGAAGCGCGGTATCGACAAAGCTGTTGCAGCGACCGTCGAAGAACTGAAAAAAATCGCCAAGCCAACCACCACCTCGAAAGAAATCGCCCAAGTCGGCGCGATCTCGGCCAACTCGGATACCTCGATCGGCGAGCGTATCGCTGAAGCGATGGAAAAAGTCGGCAAAGAAGGCGTGATCACCGTGGAAGACGGCAAATCGCTGAACGACGAGCTGGACATCGTTGAAGGTATGCAGTTCGACCGCGGCTACCTGTCGCCATACTTCATCAACAACCAAGAGAAACAAGTTGCCGCTCTGGACAGCCCATTCGTCCTGCTGTGCGACAAGAAAATCTCAAACATCCGTGACCTGCTGCCGGTACTGGAACAAGTCGCTAAAGCTGGCCGTCCACTGCTGATCATCGCTGAAGACATCGAAGGCGAAGCACTGGCGACCCTGGTGGTCAACAACATCCGCGGCATCCTGAAAACCGTTGCTGTCAAAGCTCCTGGCTTCGGCGACCGTCGTAAAGCCATGCTGGAAGACATCGCTGTGCTGACCGGCGGCCAAGTGGTGGCTGAAGAAATCGGCCTGACCTTGGAAAAAATCACCCTGGAAGAACTGGGTCAAGCCAAGCGTATCGAAGTCGGCAAAGAAAACACCATCATCATCGATGGCGCTGGTCAAGCCGCTAACATCGAAGCCCGCGTCAAACAAATCCGCGTGCAGATCGAAGAAGCGACCTCGGACTACGACCGTGAAAAACTGCAAGAGCGCGTGGCCAAACTGGCCGGCGGTGTTGCCGTGATCAAAGTCGGTGCTGCTACCGAAGTTGAAATGAAAGAGAAAAAAGCCCGCGTGGAAGATGCACTGCACGCAACCCGCGCTGCCGTGGAAGAAGGCATTGTGCCAGGCGGCGGCGTTGCCCTGCTGCGCGCCCGCGCGCTGGTATCCGGCCTGAAAGGCGACAACCCAGACCAGGACGCAGGTATCAAGATCGTTCTGCGCGCCATGGAAGAGCCACTGCGCATGATCGTGCAAAACGCTGGCGAAGAATCGTCGGTGGTGGTTGCTGCTGTGTTGGCTGGTTCGGGTAACTACGGTTACAACGCTGCCAACGGCACCTACGGCGACATGGTTGAAATGGGCGTGCTGGATCCAGCTAAAGTCACCCGCTCGGCACTGCAAAACGCAGCGTCGATCGCTGGCCTGATGCTGACCACCGACTGCATGATCGCTGAAGTCACCGAAGACAAAGCTGCCGGCGGCATGGGCGGTATGGGTGGCATGGGTGGCATGGGTGGCATGGACGGCATGATGTAATGTTGCCGGCCGGCTGATCTAGCCTGCCAGAAGCCCGCGGACGCTACGGCGACGCGGGCTTTTTTTTGTCTGCTAAACTTGTGCACATGAAATTACTTACTCTTTTGCTCGCTGCCTTCGCGACGATGGCGCCGGCGATGGCGCAGGATTTGCCGCCGGTGCTGCATCCCGATCAACTGACTGCCATCCACGCGGCGCCTGGCGTCACGCTGTGGGAACTGAGCGGCCGCACCGCGCCTGCTGGCGCCCGCAGCGACAAAGTCAGCGTGGCGCTGTTCCGGCTCGAACCGGGCAAGGCCAGCGCGTGGAGCCACAACAAGCTGGGCGAGGAATCGTTCTTCGTGCTCAGCGGCGAAGGCGAGGTCTGGACCGACAGCAAGGTGCAGGCAGTGAAGCCGGGCTCCTATATCGTCATCCAGCCCAGCACGGTGCGCTCGATCCGCGCCAGCAAAGGCGTGCCGCTGACGTTCTACGCCATCACCTCGCCCGCGTGGAGCAGTGACGACGACGTCCTGACCACGGCCCCTGCCGGCGCACCCAAATAATGGCGAGGCCCGCATCCACCGTGGCAGAAGCGGTCGATGCCGGCCAATCCGGCCGCCGGCGTGCACTGTTCGCCGCCAGCAGCGCCCATGCCGTGCATGACGGCCTCACCGATCTCATCTACGTTTTACTGCCGATCTGGCAGACCCAGTTTGCCATCAGCTACGCGATGATCGGCTTGCTGCGCGCATCCTATTCCGGCGTGATGGCAAGCTTCCAGCTATTGGCCAGCCGTCTGGCGCGGCGCTGGGGACGCGAGCGCATGCTGATCGGCGGCACGGCGCTGGCCGGTGTGGCGTATCTGATTGCCGGCATGGCTGGCGGCTTGCCGGTGCTTATGCTGGCGCTGATGCTGGGCGGCTTGGGCGCCAGCACCCAGCATCCGCTGGCGTCGTCGCTGGTGACGGATGCGTATGCGTCCGGCGGCAACGTCAAGGAGGCGCTGTCGCAGTACAACTTTGCCGGCGACATCGGCAAGACACTGATACCCGGCGCGGTCGGCTTGTTGCTGGTGGTGGTCAGCTGGCAGACCAGTGTCATGCTGATCGGCGTGCTGGGACTGGGTGCGGCGCTACTGCTGTGGCGGCTGTTGCCGGCGTCCGCCGCATCGTCCCGCAAGGCCGGCGCAACGGGCACTGCGGGCTCGGGTCAGGCGCACGGCGTGGGCGGCGGTTCGGTTAGCGGCCTGCGTGCCTTGCTGGCGACGGGCACGCTGGACAGCACCGCCCGCATGGGCTTCCTGACCTTCCTCCCCTTCCTGCTGAAGAACAAAGGTGCGGGCACGGCCGGCATCGGCCTGGCGCTGTCGCTGCTATTTGTGGGCGGCGCGTTTGGCAAACTATTCTGCGGCTACCTGGGCGCGCGCATCGGCATGATGAAGACCGTGTGGGCCACCGAGTCGCTGACCTCGCTATGCATCGTGCTGGCGGTGTGGTTGCCGCTAAGCGGCGTGATGCTCATGCTGCCGCTGCTGGGACTGGCGTTGAACGGCACCTCATCGGTACTGTACGGCGTGGTGCCGGAGTTGGCCGCGCCGGGCAAGCACGAGCAGGCGTTTGCGTGGTTTTATACCGGCACCATCGGCGCTGGTGCGCTGTCGCCGGTGGTGTTCGGACGGCTGGGCGACGTGCTGGGCGTATCGGTGGCGCTGTGTACGCTGGCGGCGCTTCTGCTGTTCACACTCCCGCTATCGTGGCGCGTCCAAAAAGCGCTTTCGGGCTAAAATCTGCGTTCCCATGGACTTCGCGTGAAGGAGTACAGCATGGAAACACAAGAACTGCACCGTGGCCGCTTGATCGACCACATCCAACTGGTCGTGCGCGACCTGCCTGCCTCGCAAAAATTTTATACCGCTGTGTTTGAAGTGCTGGGCATCCCGCTCGGCGGCGCCGACGACGGCTACTTCTGGGCCGATGAATTGTTCGTCTCCACAGCAGACAGCGAGGCGGCGCAAGGCGCGCTGACCGGCCGCCATCATCTGGCGTTTCAGGCTCGCGACCACGCGATGGTGGAGGCGTTCTACCAGGCCGCATTGGCGGCCGGCGGCAAAGACAACGGCGCGCCGGGCGAACGTCCCTACCACCCCGGCTACTACGCCGCCTTCGTGCTGGACCCTGATGGCAACAACATCGAAGCCGTCTTCCACGGCGATGCTAAACGCAGCGCGTCATCCGTGCGCATCACGTTCTAACGGTGCCGCGGCCATTCGGCGCGCAACTGGCGCAGCAACTCTTCGCCATTGTCCGGGTAAAATTCCGGATCGCGCTCTTTAAGAATGGTACTCGCTTCACTCATGGCGATGGAATAGCGTCTGATTGTCAGTTGATCCAGCTGATCAATTTCTTTTTGCTGCTCGGCTTCGATACCGGCCAGAATCGCGAGCGTTAGCGCCCGGGAGGGCTGGCGGCGACTGAGGAACGTCAACTCAAGCGTCGCTGTAAGCGTCTTCGAGTTCTTCGCGGCGCGGGGTGTCGGCGATGTGGAGGATCAGGGTGTCTTGCAGGTCGGCCGGATGGGATGCGCGGTGGCGGGCGAACCAGAACACTTCTTCCAGATCGTCATCCTCATGCGCGGTGACCAGTACGCGGTGCTGTTCCGCCACGTCTTCGTAGTTGACGGCTTCCAGCGCCGCGTCCTCGACCGCCTCGCGCCATTGTTCGCTGTCCTTGCCCCATACCAGCACATACAGGCTGCCGGACTCGATCAGCCAGCGGCTGATGTCCCACATGGTGGTTTCCTGTACTTCAACATCAGCGACAAGAATGGTTTTGAACGCGCGCAGGCCTTCCAATACAGGAAGGTCTGCGTCCGGGTGGAAGTGAAAATATTTAGGCGCTGGAGTTTGCATGGCGGCGGGCTTTTGCTAAAGCCCGCATTTTAGCCGAAGCGCGCCGCCGGCACGCCGGCAACGTCAACCCGTACTGCAAACACGGCGCCGGTCAGCGGATGCGCGGCCAGTTGCTCAGGCGTGTTGTCCTCGCTGGCGGTGGTGATGAACAGCGTTTTCAGATCGTCGCCGCCGAAGGTGCAGGAGGCCGGATTGCGCACCGGCATAGCGATCGTCTCCAGCAACTCGCCCTGCGCCGAGTAACGGCAGACGCGGCTGCCGCCCCATTGCGCGATCCACACGCAGCCTTCGCTGTCGACCGTCATGCCGTCCGGCGAACCTTCGCCGTCGCCGAACTGACGCCACACGCGCGGCTCGCCCAGCGTGCCGTCGGCCGCCAGCGGATAGGCGTAGGTGCGGCCTTCGTAGCTGTCGGTGTGGTACATGGTGGCGCCGTCCAGGCTGAAGGTCGGGCCATTGCAGATGTGATAGTCGTTCTCGGTCGCGTGCAGCTGGTGATCGGTATCCAGGCGGAACAGCGTGCCGATCGCTTGCGCGTAATCGGTGTTGTGCATCGAACCGGCCCAGATGCGGCCGGCGCTGTCGACCTTGGCGTCGTTCATGCGCAGGCCGCTATCCTCGGGGAACGGACGGTGCAGGTACTCGATGCGCAGCTCCGGCTCCAACCAGACGCGGGCAATGCCGTCGCGCAGGCCGGCCATGAAACCGTCGCCGTCGCGGCGCGCGATCAGCCAGCAGATGTAGTCCGGCATGGCCCAGCTGCGGCGCTCGCCGCTGCCGACGTTGACCGCGTGCAGGTTCTGGCTCTTCAGGTCGACAAAGTACAGACGGTTCTGTTCCGCCACCCACAGCGGGCCTTCGCCCAGTTGCGCGCCAAGATCCCACAGGCACTGCACATCATGCTTGCTCATCAGTTCGATTCCTCAGATTAGAGAGCCGCCATCATACGGCCAAAGCGCGCCAGGTGGTGACGAACGCTTCCGCGCGTTCCTTCAGCTGGTCCAGCGTGACGCCCGGCGTGTACAGCGCGCCGCCGATGCCGAAACCGGTGGCGCCGGCCTTGACCCAGTCGGCCATGGTTTCCGGCGACACGCCGCCCACCGGCCACACCGGCGTACCGGCCGGCAGCACGCTCTTGAGCGCCTTGATGCCGCCATGGCCAACCGACTCGGCCGGGAAAATTTTCAGCGCGTGGGCGCCGGCGTCCAGCGCCGCAAACGCTTCGCTTGGCGTAGCCACGCCTGGTGCGCAGTACATGCCCAGTTCGGCAGCGCGACGGATCACCGCCGGCACGCAGTTCGGCGACACCAGCAGGCGGCCGCCCGCCGCGAAGACCGCATCCACGTGCTCGACGGTGAGCATGGTGCCGCCGCCCACCAGCGTATCCGGCAGTTCCAGCGCGACGATGGCGGCGATCGCCTCCAGCGCGCCCGGACGGTTCAGCGGCACTTCCAGCGCGCGGAAGCCGGCCGCATGCAGCACCTTGGCGACATCCACCGCTTCAGCAGGATTCAGGCCGCGCAGGATGGCAACCAGTGGTGTGGCAGGATGGGTAACAGTAGTCATGGTCAGGCTTTCAGGAATTGGGAAATGGCGGTGCAATACACCGCATGTGGGTCGAGCACCGTGCAGTTCAAGCCGAAATGCTGCGCGGCCAGCGCATAGCGCGCCGCCAGCGCAGGCGAACCGATCACGGCAATGCCCTGCCCTTCGGCCGCGCGCGCGGCAGCGGCGAACTCGGCGCCGATCAGCAGGCCGCTGACGGTGGCCGCCGCCTGCTGTGCCGGCGCCGCGCGCGACACCACGCCGGCCCGCACGCGGAACAAACTATTCGACAGCGGCTCGTTGCGCGCCGCCTGGTTGAGGCCGGTGGCAAAGCCGTCGGCGTCGGCGCTGTCGCCGCCCATCATCGACGACAAGGTGCCGCCCTTGGACAACATGGAAAACAGTTCGCCGGTCATGTAAGTGGCAAACGACTGGATCACGCCGTCGCGCAGCAACACCCACTTGCTGTGCGTGCCCGGCAGCACCAGCCAGCCGTCGCGGTGGCCTAGCGCGACCGCGCCCAGCAGCTGGGTTTCCTCGCCGCGCATGACGTCGGACGAAGCGCCGTTGCGGTACACATAGCCGGGCACGATGGTGGCGCGGCCGGCCCAGGCCGGATCGGTGACAGCCGCCAGGTGCTGCGGCAACTGCGTCAGCGGCACCGAGGCGTCGAGGTAATCGACTTCCTGCCAGCCGGAGGCGCTGCCCACCATGCCGGACATGATCACCGGCACGTCGGCCGGCAGTTGCATCGCGTCCAGCAAGCCGGCCAGCGAGGCGCCGAACTGGTCGCGTCCGCCCACGGCCAGCATGCCCTGGCCGTCTTCATGCTCGGCCAGGCAGGCGCCCGATTGATCTATCAGATAGGCGCGCCGGTTGCTGGTGCCCCAATCGATCCCCACAATATTCTTGTTCACAGGCATATCCTTTACTGATGCTGCAACGATGGTACGAAAATCCGCCCTCAACAGCCAATGAATTATCTCGACGGAGTAATACCAAAATAATATAGGGAAGCCACGGAATATTGTCGGTACGGCAATGCAAAACGCGTAAAAAAGGAGCAAAAGTTGCCCCTAAGATGCCTTTGGTTTAGTATGGCCGACTATAAAATCAGTCTTCTGAATCCCCCTCATGGAATTAAGCAAGCAGTCTTCCCGCAAACTGGTCATCGCCGGCGTGACGACGACGGTTGTCGCGCTCGGTTTTATCGCCTATCTGGTCAGCCCCCCTTCCGTCGAATCGCAGGTCGTGGTCAAGGTACCGGTAGCGTCGTCGGCCAGCGCCAGCAGCGCGGCCGCCGTCAAGAAGCCGGCCCCGGCCGCAGCGCCAGCGCGTCCGGCCGAGATCAAGGACCCGGCGCCGCCGGCCGAGCCGCGTGCCGTGCGCACCAAGGAACAAGGCGCAGCCGCCCTGATGGGGCTGCCGGAATTGCAAGCCTGGTCGGCCCTGATTGAAAAGAACACCAACGGCAAGGCCCACGGCGGCCTGCTGGAATACGATCCGGTGCCACGCAAGCTGAACGGCAAAAACTACTGGCAGTTCAGCTTTGTGGAAAACAGCGCCGAGTCGGCGCTGCGCTGGGAAAGCTTCCTGGTGTCGTCCAGCGACGATGAAATCCTGGTTGAAGACGGCGCCAACGACGAAGTCATCAGCCTGGCCCGCTGGCGCCGCGAAAAGCATCCAGCCAAGCGCACCGCATTCGACAGCCAGCCGGCCAACTAAGCCGCTTTCACCTCTACCGGCGCCGCCACTGGCGCGGCGCCGCGTACCTGCCCTACCCACAGCACCGTCAACAAGGCCAGCCCGGCCGCAATCCAGCCGTTCAGACCGTAGCCGGCGATGTGGCCCGACGCCTGCGTGTGCAAGGTCAGCCCGCCCAGCAAGGCGCCGACGCCGGTACCCACCTGTTGGATCGCCGCGTTGGCGCTGAGGAAAGCGCCGCGTCGCGCTGGCTCCGGCACCGTGGTCATCAGCGCCTGCATCGGAATATTGCGGCCCGACGCCAGCACCATGAAGAACGGGAAGAACAGCATCACGCCCACCAGCGGCAGCACCGGCATATGGGTGATAAACAGCACCGGCAAGATGAACAGCAGCGAGACAATGCGGTACACCTTCTGCGCGCCGTAACGGTCCGACCATGTACCGATGCGGCGCGCGGTGAAGAAGGTCGCCAGGCCGCCGGCCAGATACACATAGGTGATTTCGGCCGGCTGCAAGCCGACGTTGTTGACCAGCACAGGCGAGATAAACGGAATCACCATCATGCCGGTCATCATGTTGACGACGGACAGCAGGAAGGCTTTCAGATGCTCCCGCTTCTTGTACAACGCGAGCAGATTCGGCAGCACCGCCGACAGTGGCGTGTTGTTCGGCAGATGGCTGTCCAGCGCCGGCAGCACGCGCGCGGCCAGCAGCAGAATCGGCAGCGAGCAAATGACCAGAATATAGAACGGCGAGGCCCAGCCGTAATGCGCGGCCAGCATCACGCCGGTCGGCACGCCAAGCACCGAGGCCATGCTGAACGACGTCATCACAATGCCGGTGGCGGCGCCACGGCGGTTGGCGGGAATCAGGTCGCCGATGATGGCCATGACGATGGCGCCGAGTATGCCGCCGCTCAAGCCGGCAAAGGCGCGCGACAGCACCAACACATGGAAGTTCGGCGCCGCCGCGCAAGCCAGGTTGGACAGCGTGAATAGCGCAAACACCACCAGCAGCAGCTTCTTGCGGTCGTAGCGGTCGATATACATCGCCGCCGCCAGCCCGGAAATGCCGGCGCACCAGGCATAGGCCGAAACCGCGCCCGAAACCGCCGCCGGCTCGATGGCAAACGCCCGCATCAGTTGCGGCGCCAGCGGCATCATCACCATGAAGTCCATGATGACGGTGAACTGCGTCAGCGCCAGCAGCCACAGCACGATGCGCTCGCGCGCCGGCGTCAAGGGCAGTGCGCTGCTCATAGGGCGTTGATGTCCACAACAGCCTGGCGCAGGATGGCGCGGATCTGCTCGATCCGTTCCGGGCTGTGGTTGCTGGCGCGGGCCTGCTCGATGGCGGCATGCTTCAACTCATGCATGGCGGTGCGCAGGCCTTCGCGGTGCTCATCGCCTTCCGCCAGGCGGGCCAGAATGGCGTCCACAAACTGGCGGTTCTCGGCCAGGAAAGCCTCGCCTTCCGGAGTGATGGTGTGCAGCTTCTTGTTGCCATCCGGCGTGGCCAGCACGTGGCCCATGTCCAGCAGCATCGACAGCAGCGGATAGATCGCGCCCGGGCTCGGCGAATAGCCGCCGCCGGAACGCTGCTCCAGCTCCTTGATGATCTCGTAGCCATGGCGCGGCTTCTCGGCGATCAGTTGCAGCACGACATAGCGCATGGCGCCGGCGTCGAACATTTTCGGACCACGGCCACGGGGACCGCCGCCATGGCCAGGGCCGCCATGGTGTGGGTGATGGCCGTGCGGGCCGTGTGGACGGTGGTGGTGATGAAATCCAAACATGGTGAAACTCCTTTTAAGATATAACTTATTTCGATATATCTTAACTCATTCTTTCGGAACTTCAAGTACCGATTTGTAACAGCTAAAAATAATTAATGAGATTGATTCGCATTTACTATTCTTTACATAAGCTTTACAATTGCAGGATTTACATGCGTACGGGGATCAAAATGCGGTTGAAGATGAAAGCGGTAAGTATTGCGGTGTGGTCGGCATTTGCCATGGCGCCAGCAGCGCATGCGGACGATGACCAGCAGCTACAGGTCATCAAGGTGGTCGGTGCGCGCGACGACGGCAGCAACTACGTGGCGCGCAGCTCGGGCGGCGCCACCAAGACCGATATGGACCTGAAAGACGTGCCGCAAACCGTCAACGTCATCCCCGCCGCCGTCATCAAGGATCTGCACGCCACATCGCTGCAGGACGTGCTGAAGACCGTGCCGGGCGTCGGCCTGTCCACCGGCGACGGCCAGCGCGACCAGGTGTTCATTCGCGGCTTCACCGCCATCGGCGACCAGTTCGTCGACGGCTTCCGCGACGACGCGCTGTACTTCCGCGACCTGTCCAACATCGAGCGGCTGGAAGTGGTCAAAGGCCCGGCGGCCGTGCTGTACGGCCGCGGCTCATCGGGCGGCCTGGTCAATCGCGTGACCAAGAAACCGGGCGCCGACATCAACGACATCGCCGCCAGCCTGAGCGACCACAGCGGCCGCCGTGGCGAGATCGACTTCGGCCGCGCCGGCGACACCGTGGCCTGGCGCCTGACCGGCGCGCGCGAAAAAGCCGACAGCTACCGTTCGCAGCAATTCCTCGACCGCACTGCCCTCGCGCCATCGGTGGCGCTGCGCGTGTCGGCCGACACCAAAGTGCTGCTGCAAGCCGACTATCTGGAAGACCGCCGCCTGACCGACTTCGGCATCCCGTCGTACAACGGCCGCCCGGTCGACGTCGAGCCAGGCCAGTACTACGGCGCCGCCAATGCCCGCCAGGCCGACTACAGCCAGTCGCGCGTGGTCTCCGGCGCCGCCACGTTGACGCACCGCTTCGACGCCAGCCTGTCGCTGCGCAACGGCTTGCGCTATTACGACTACACGCTGGACCGCAACAACACCAACATCTCCGGCAACGTCAACGAAGTCGCCGCCACCATGTCGCTGGCGCACGCCAAGCTGGCGCGCATGGAACATGGCTGGTCCAACCAGACCGAGCTGACGCAAAAACTGGCCACCGGCGGCATCCAGCACGAACTGCTGTACGGCGTGGAATTCGGCCAGCAGCGCAAGGACGCATTCACCAACGCCGCCGTGGTGGTGGCGACCAATGTGTCGATCTTCAACCCGGTATTGCCGCAGGTTGATCCGGCCAAGCTCGGCGCGCGCACCGACACCTTCGGCACCTACAAGACCTCGGCCGCCTATCTGCAGGATGCGCTGGTGTTCAGCGACGAATGGAAGGCGCTGGCCGGTGTGCGCTACGACGGCTTCAAGCAGGAATCGCGCATCGTCAGCCCGGCCGGTGTCGCCACCAGCCTGAGCCGCACCGACAACGCCTGGAGCCCGCGCGCCGGCCTGGTATGGCAGCCGAGCCAGCAGCAGTCGTACTACGCGTCCTGGAGCCGTTCGTTCCAGCCGAGCGGCGAGAACTTCGCGCTGGCCGCCAATAATGCCGACCTGGCGCCGGAAACCACACGCAACGCCGAAGTGGGCGGCAAGTATGATTTGTGGGGCGGCCGTGCCAACGCCACCGTGTCGCTGTACCGCCTGGAGCGCGACAACATCAAGATCACCGATCCGCTGACCAACCGCATCGTCCCGATCGGCAAGCAGCGCTCGGATGGTCTGGAGCTGACCTTTAGCGCCGATCTGGGCAACGCGTGGAAAGTGCTGGCCGGCTACGCCTACACCGATGCCACCGTGACCGAATCGGTGGCGGTCGACACCAGCGTCAACCAGCCCGGCAAAACCGTGGCCGCGCAGATTCCGGTGCAGGGCAAGCGCGCCACGCTGACGGCACGCAACAGCGGCAACCTGTGGCTGACCAAGGAATTGGGATATGGCTTCAAGGCCGGTAGCGGCATTAATGCGGTTGGCAGCCGTTACGCCAACACCGGCAACACCGTGGTGCTGCCGGGCTATATCACAGCGGACGCCATGCTGGCGTACCAGGCGAGCAAATATGAAGTGCAGCTGAACCTGAACAACATCGGCGACGCGCGCTACATCGTCTCCGGCCACGGCTCCAGCCCTAACCTGAGCCTGCCAGGTTCGCCGCGCAGCATCGCCCTGACGCTGCGCTACAAGCTGTAATTAACCGTCCAGGTGGGAGATCATCAAGCGGCGGTTGTCGGCCTCGCCGTTGTTGCTCTTGTGTTCGACCACCAGGCGGGCGTTTTGCGTATCCAGCGAGATGCCGACCGACAGGATATCGATCAGCAGCAGTTGCAGGATACGCGAGATCATCGACAGGAAGCTGGTGCTGTCCTCGGTGTGATCCACCGCCAGGCAGACGCTGGCCTTCTTCGCCAGCGGCGAGTTGCTGGAGGTGATGGCGATGACGTCGGCGCCGGCGGCGCGCGCCGCATCCACCGCCGCCAATAAATCCGGCAGCTTGCCGGAGTTGGAGATGGCAATCACCACGTCGCCCGGATTCAGCAACTCCGCCGCCAGCGTCAGCAAATGTGAATCGCCATACGCCGACGTCGGAATGCGGAAGCGGAAGAATTTGTGCTGACCATCCAGTGCCACCACCCGCGAATTGCCCATGGCGTAGAACTCGACCCGCTTGGCCTTGGCCACTAGCGCAATCGCCTTGTCCAGCGAGCGCACATCTAGCTGGTCGCGGAATTTCAGAATCGCCGACACCGTATTGTCAATCACCTTGGCGCTCAGATCGTGCGTGCTGTCGCTGACGCGCACCTGGCTGTGGCGCACCGGAATCGCGCCGGTCAGGCTGCTGGCAAACTTCAGCTTGAAGTCGGCCAGACCGAGGAAGCCCAGCGAGCGGCAGAAACGGATCACGGTCGGCTGGCTGACTTCCGCCAGGCGCGCGATATCGGCGATCGGCTCGTTCAGCACCAGGCGCGGCTGCTCCAGCACCAGCTGCGCCACGCGCTGCTCGGCCGGCGTCAGCTCGTGTTGCAGATGCTGCACGCGCTCCATCAGCGTGTTGGCGCCGCTGCGGCCGCGCAGGTGTTCGGACAGAATCGTCGCCACGCCATAGAACGCCGGGTTCGGCGTGGTGATCACGTAGGTTGGAATCTCGGCCAGGTAGCTGGTGAAGCGGCCCTTGGCCTCAAAGCGCGCGCGGAACGGCGACGAGGCGAACCACTCACCCAGGCGCGGCACAATGCCGCCGCCGATGAACATGCCGCCGAACGCGCCCAGCGTCACGGCCAAGTTGGCGGTGGCGCCGCCCAGCATGGCACAGAAGCATTCCAGCACTTCCAGACACAGCGGGTCTTTGTCGGTCAGCGCGCCGGAGATGATTTCCTGCGAACTCAGATCGCGCACCTGGCGGCCGTTGCGCTTGGCGATGGCGCGGTAGATGATTTCCATGCCGGGGCCGGAAATCAAACGCTCGGTCGACACGTGCGACCAGGTTTGCCATGCATATTGCAGGATCGCGTATTCGCGCTCGTCGGCCGGCGCAAAGTTGGTGTGGCCGCCTTCCGAACCCAGCGTGACGAAACCGTCGACGGTCGGAATCACGCCCGACACACCCAGACCGGTGCCCGGCCCCAGCACGCCGATCACCGAATTGGTGGCCGGCTTCCCGCCGCCCACCTGCATCAAATCGGCCGGCTTGAGGCCCGGCAGCGACATCGCCAGCGCGGTAAAGTCATTTACCACCAGCAGCGTGTGCAGGCCGAGCGCGCGGCGCACTTCGTCGGTGGAGAATTCCCAGTCGCGGTTGGTCATGCGGATGTAGTCGCCGCTGACCGGGTTGGCCACGGCCAGCGCCGCGTGGTTCAGGTTGACGCCGGCGTGGTCCGACAGATACGAGCGCAGCATCGCCACGATGTCCGGATAGTCGTCGCACTTGAGCACGCGCACGGCGCGGAACTCGCCGGGCGCGGTCTGCAAGGCGAAGCGGGCATGGGTGGCGCCGATGTCGGCCAGCAGGCGCGGGCCGTCGGCGAAGGCGGTACGATTCAGTTTTTGATCCACTTCAGCTTGTTTCATTGTCGGTTCAGTCCAAACAGTTGGCGGAAGCATACCTGAAATACCTGATGTTAAGAAGGAAATCCCCTCAGGCGGCGTAGCCGAACCAGGCGCCGTAAGGCGGCAGCTCCACCTTGCCATCGGCTGCGGCGCCCGGCAGGCCGTAGCCTTGCAGCTGCTCGGCGCCGGCGCTGGCCGGCAGGTCCACCGTCTGCGCTTCGCCGCTCAGGTTGAACACGGCGAGAATGCTGCGCTCACCGGCCAGGTCGCGGCGCAATGCCAGCACCTGGTCCTGGGTGTCGAAGAACGCGATCTCGCCGCGCAGCAGTTGCGGATGCTGGCGGCGCCAGGCGGTGAAGGCGCGGGTAAAGGCCAGCGACGATGCCGCGTCCGCCTCCTGCACCGAGGCGGCCTTGGCCAGATGGTCCGGCGACACCGGCAGCCATGGCTTGCCGGTGGTGAAGCCGCCGTTGGCGCCATCGGTCCACGCGATCGGCGTGCGGCAACCATCGCGGCCCTTGAACTCCGGCCAGAAGGTGATGCCATACGGATCTTGCAGCAGCTCGAACGGCACGTCCGCTTCGGCAAACGCCAGCTCGTCGCCCTGATACAGGCACGGCGTGCCTTTCAGCGACAGCTGCATCGCCAGCGCCAGCTTGGCAAACGCCTGCGGCGCCGACGGGCCGCCCCAGCGCGACGCCACGCGCGGCACGTCGTGATTGCCGACCGACCACGAGGCCCAGCCGCCCTTCACGCGTTTTTCAAACTGCTCCACCTGTTCGCGGATGTAGTGCGACGACAGCAGGTTGACCAGCAGGTTGAAGCTGTAGGCCATGTGCAGCTTGTCGCCGCCTGCGGTGTATTCCGCCATGGTGGCCAGCGAATCGTCGGAACCGACTTCGCCGATCGACACCGCCTTGTATTCATCCAGCAGCGCGCGAAGCTTTTGCAGGAAGGGCACGTTCTCCGGACGGGTCTTGTCGAAGTCGTGCGCCTGCATGCCGTACGGGTTGACGTCGGTGACGGTGATCGAGTCGCGGTTGGTGGCCGGCGGATTGTCGCGCAGCTGCTGGTCGTGGAAGTGGTAATTGCAGGCGTCCAGGCGAATGCCGTCGACGCCGCGTTCCAGCCAGAAGCGCAGCGCGTCCAGGTGCGCCTTCTGCACCTCCGGATTGTGGAAGTTCAGCTGCGGCTGGCTGACCAGGAAGTTGTGCATGTAGTACTGACGGCGGCGCGTGTCCCACTGCCAGGCCGAACCGCCGAACACGGACAGCCAGTTGTTGGGCGGGTTGCCGTCCGGCTTGGGATCGGACCAGACGTACCAGTCGGCCTTCGGATTGTCGCGGCTGGAGCGGCTCTCCTTGAACCACGCATGATCTTCCGCAGTATGCGCCATCACCTGGTCGATCATGATCTTCAGGCCCAGGCTGTGCGCCTTGGCGATCAGCGCATCGAAGTCAGCCAGCGTGCCGAACAGCGGATCGACGTCGCAGTAATCGGCGATGTCGTAGCCGAAGTCTTTCATCGGCGATTTGAAGAAGGGCGAAATCCACAGGATGTCCACGCCCAGCGATGCGATATAGTCCAGCTTTGCCGTAATCCCCGGCAGATCGCCCACGCCGTCGCCGTTGCTGTCCATGTAGCTGCGCGGGTAAACCTGGTAGATGATCGCGTCGCGATACCAGTCTGGGGAGTGCGGGGACACTTGAGTAAGTTGCTTAGTCATAAGAAAATCCGGGGTTGGCTGGGCGGTCACACAATTTTGTAGAGAATATACAGCACGAAAACAGATTTTTCAATCCGCGCGCGGTAGCGTTAAAATACAAAACAAACCTTTAAAAACAAAAACTTAAGCATTCCAACCGGGATTCTTTAGATAAAAAATAGTAGTCAAACTACACAACATCAGGAGTGAAATACAGTGAGTAACAACGGCAACGGGCCGATGCCCCGGCAAATTCCCTACATCATCGCCAACGAAGGCTGCGAACGTTTCAGCTTTTACGGCATGCGCAACATCCTCACGCCCTTCCTGCTCAGTACCCTGCTGCTGTTCATTCCGATCGGCGACCGCACCGCCGAAGCCAAGCATGTGTTCCACACCTTCGTCATCGGCGTCTACTTCTTCCCGCTGCTGGGCGGCTGGATTGCCGACCGCTTCTGGGGCAAGTACAAGACCGTGTTCTGGTTCAGCCTGATCTACGTGGCGGGCCATGCCTGCCTGGCGATTTTTGAACACAACCTGCAAGGCTTCTACCTTGGCCTGGCGCTGATCGCGTTCGGCTCGGGCGGCATCAAGCCGCTGGTGGTGTCCTTCGTCGGCGACCAGTTCGACCAGACCAACAAGAACCGCGCCAAGCTGGTGTTCGACGCCTTCTACTGGATCATCAACTTCGGCTCCTTCTTTGCCTCGCTGCTGATGCCACTGTTCCTGCGCGACTACGGTCCGGCCGTGGCATTCGGTATTCCCGGCATCCTGATGGCGATTGCCACGCTGGTGTTCTGGCTGGGACGCGGCAAGTATGTGCACGTGCCGCCGGCCGCGCCAAATCCGGATTCGTTCAGCAGCGTAGCGCGCACCGCCCTGCTGGCGCGCGCCAGTAGCCAGTCGTGGCATGGCCTGTCGCGTCCAGGCCTGGTGGTGGCCGGCTTCGGCGCGCTGGCCGGCGTGGTCTCGCTGTGCATGACGCCGGCCTGGGGCTTCGTCATTGCCGCCTGCACGGCGCTGGTGCTGGTGCTGGCGTTTGGCGGCATCGGCGTCTCGATGCAACTGGAACGCGCGCGCGGCAAGCACACCGATGAAGCGGTGGAAGGCGTGCGCTCGGTGCTGCGCATCCTGATCGTGTTTGCGCTGACCACGCCGTTCTGGTCGCTGTTCGACCAGAAGGCTTCGACCTGGATCGTCCAGGCCAACACCATGGACAGCCCGCTGCTGTCGGTCTTCGGCTGGAACTTCACGCTGCTGCCGGCGCAGATGCAGGCGGTCAATCCGATTCTGGTGATGCTGCTGATCCCGTTCAACAACGTCGCGCTGTTCCCGATCATGCGCGCGCTCGGCATCACGCCGACGCCGCTGCGCCGCATGGGGCTGGGCATCGCGCTGTCGGCATCGGCGTGGGTGGTGATCGGCATGATCCAGCTGTGGATGGATGGCGGCGACAAAGTCTCCATCCTGTGGCAGTTGCTGCCATATGCGCTACTGACTTTGGGTGAAGTGCTGGTCTCCGCCACCGGACTGGAATTCGCCTACAGCCAGGCGCCGGCCTCGATGAAAGGCATCATCCTCAGCTTTTGGTACCTGGCCGTCACGGTCGGCAACCTGTGGGTACTGATCGTCAATGCCGGCGTGAAGAACGACGTGGTGGGCGGCTGGATCGCCAGCAGCGGCCTGAGTCCGATCGCCTTCCAGATGTTCCTGTTCGCCGCCTTCGCAGCGGTGGTCGCCGCCCTGTTCGCCCTGTACGCAATGCGCTACAAGATGGTCGACAACTATCGTACCGCCTAGCGCAGCAGGGCCAGCTCGGCCAGCCGCTGCCGGCTGCGTTGCAGATAGCTTTGCAGGCTGGCGTCGAGTTGCTGTGCTTCGTCCAGCAACTCGGGAGTGACTGCGGCCGGCGCCACGTCGGCCTTGCGGCTGATCAGCTCCTTCCGGTACACGCTGGCGAATTTCTTGTATTGCAGCTTGAACGGCCAGTGCGACGAGAGGAAGCTGAACACCTCGGCGCACTCGCTTTGCATGGACTGGTAGCTGACCACCAGATAGCGGTCCTCCGGCAATGCGCGCAGGGTCTTCAGGATCATCTGGTTGTACGCCAGCCAGGCTTTCAGATAGCGTTCCCGATGCTTGCGGCGATGCTGCGCCAGCCGCATCGACCGGTAAAAATATTTCCACGCCATGCGGTGCGGCCAGCTTTTTCCCTGGTACTTGTTATCGAGCAGGCTGACATCGCGCTTGAGCAGCGAGTGCACCACTTCCTGATAATCGCGCAGCAGCACCAGGTATTTCGCTTCCGGCAGCAAGGTCGAATAGGTGTCCAGAAACAGACAAGTGCGCGGCTCCTTCCAGCCCCATTGCTGGAAGCTTGCGTTCCTGGCCGTGATCAGCGCATGCATTTGCGCCTGCTCCTGGCGGGTTGGCGTCATCGTCTCCGGCGGATGAAGGCCATCGGGATGCGCGCCTTTGTCGGCCAGGATTTGCTGGTGCAACTGGAAGAAATCCTCGTCCTCGAAGTGGCCTTCAACGTTGCCGGTGCCCGCGCCGACCAGGTTCTCGCCGACCTGCAAGCCGCAATCATGCAGCCAATGCGTGATCAGCGATGTGCCGGAGCGGTGCATCCCGGCGATCACCAGCACATCATTAGCCATGCCGCACCTTTCTGCGTTCGGCAAAGGCGGTCTGGTTCAGCACATACTCGCAGATGCGCGCGGTGCAGTCGGCGATGCTGCTGTCGCGGGTGTTGAAATACAAATCGGGTTCGCAAGGCGGCTCGAACGGATCGTTGACGCCGGTCAGGCACTTCAACTTGTCGGGCGCATCATCGGGCAGGCTGGCGCGCCGGTACAGGCCCTTGGTATCGCGCCGCTGCAGTTCATCGAGCGCACAATCAATGAACACCACTTTCACGTCGGCATAGAGCGCAACCAGTTCCTGGCGCACGTCGTCATAAGGACTGATGGCGCTGATAATCGTCACGATGCCGTGCGCGGCGAATTTGTCGGCGATGTAGCCAAGCCGCCGCAGGTTTTCGCTGCGGTCCTGGCGCGAAAAACCCAGGTCAGTGAACAGGCGGGCGCGGTACGGATCGCCATCGATGACTTCAACCGGAACGAATTGCCCTCCGAGACGGTCTTTGACGCTGTTGGCAAGCGTCGACTTGCCGGCGCCGGACAGGCCGCAAAAAAGCAGGATCATGATAGCCCTTGTGAATTAGATAACGGACGCTGCCGCAGGGTTGAGGCAACAGGTGGTTACGGCTATGACCCAAGACTAGCAGCGTAAGGGCTTCCCTTATTCGACAATTACCGATTGATACAGCATGTACAGTGCGGAACAACGTGTATATAAATCAGCAATAAAGTCACTACACTTTGCTACTTTTTGTTAATTTTTGATAAGAAACTACAGTTCTGGAGTACCATAACCGCCAAATTTGAGAGTGATGCGGCGCATTTTGTAACTGCACTACTAAAACAACGGCTTGGAGACGGCATATGGCAGGTAAGCATTTGGTGGCGGGTTCTTTGGGGAGCGCGCTGGCGCTGACTTGTCTGGCCGCGTCGGCAGCGCCGGTCCTGGCTGATTGCGACGGTGCTTTTGCCACGTCGCTGCATGCGGCTCCCGCCGTCGATGCGCGCGCTTACTGGCTCGATCGCCGGCTGATCAAATGGCCAGGCGTCGATGCGGCGCGCGGCGTCTTCAAGCTGTATTACTCCGCCAACGCCTTGCTGCGTGCTGCGCCCGGCGCGCGCGTCAGCGGTGAAGATGGCGCGCAGACGCTGACGCGCCTTAAGGGCGACGTGCCGGCCGCCGTCGCGCAGCGCTTCAAGTTCACCGGCGACGGCATCGTCTTCACGGTCGCCGATGCGGCCAAGCTGATGACGCAGCAAGTGCTGCTGGTGCAGGAAGCCGAAGACGGCGCCGTCATCGCCGCCACCTCGCTGCAACTCGCCGGCGCGCTGGATGACCTCTACGCCAACGCCGCCAAGGCCGACGATCTCGGCGCCATCGTCACTGCGCGCGGCGCCGCCTTCAAACTTTGGGCGCCGACCGCGCAAAACGTGGCCGTCTGCTCCTACGTCAGCGGCGCCGGCAAAGCCACCGCCATCACACCGATGCAACGCGACGACGCCACC
Source organism: Duganella levis (assembly GCF_009857605.1). Taxonomy (GTDB): domain Bacteria; phylum Pseudomonadota; class Gammaproteobacteria; order Burkholderiales; family Burkholderiaceae_D; genus Rugamonas; species Rugamonas levis. The sequence goes on from NZ_WWCT01000004.1 coordinate 213,692, forward strand.
GGCATCTGGTCCGCCAACGCCCAGGGGCCGTACTACCAGTACGTGGTGGACGTGATGACGCCAAGCGCCGGCATCGTCCGCAACCTGGTGACCGATCCCTACTCCGTCAGCCTGACCACCGACTCGAAGCGCAGCTACGTTGCCAATCTCAACGCCGCCAAACTCAAGCCGGCCGGCTGGGACGGCACGCCGTCGCCAAACAAGGTCGCCGCGCAGACCGACATGACGGTCTACGAACTGCACGTGCGCGATTTTTCGATCAACGACAACACGGTCAGCGCCGCCAACCGCGGCAAGTACCTGGCCTTCACCGAGGCCAAGTCCAACGGCATGAAACACCTGGCCGCGCTGAGCAAGGCCGGCATGACCGACATCCACCTGCTGCCCGTCTACGACATCGGCAGCGTGCCGGAAAAAGCCTGCGTAACGCCAGCCATTCCTGTCGCCGGTGCAGACAGCGAAGCGCAGCAGGCCGCAGTGGCCAGGGCCAGTGCGCAGGACTGCTTCAACTGGGGCTACGATCCGTTCCACTACAACGCGCCGGAAGGCAGCTACAGCACCGATCCAGCCGACGGCGCCAGGCGCATCGTCGAATTCCGTCAGATGGTGCAGGCGCTGCACAAGACCGGCCTGCGGGTCGGCATGGACGTGGTCTACAACCACACCTTCATCGCCGGCCAGAATGAAAAGTCTGTACTGGACCGCGTGGTGCCCGGCTACTACCATCGACTCAACGCCAAGGGCGACATCGAACGCTCGACCTGCTGCGACAACACCGCCACCGAAAACCTCATGATGGGCAAGCTGATGGTGGACTCGGTGGCCTTCTGGGCCAAAAACTACAAGATCGATTCCTTCCGCTTCGACCTGATGGGCCACCAGCCGCGCGCCGTGATGGAGCAAGTGCAGGCCCGCGCCGACAAGGCCGCCGGCCGCCACATTAACCTGATCGGCGAAGGCTGGAACTTCGGCGAAGTGGCCGACGGCGCGCGCTTCGTGCAAGCCTCGCAGCTGTCGCTGAACGGCAGCGGCATCGGCACCTTCAGCGACCGTGGCCGCGACGCCGTGCGTGGCGGCGGCGCCGGCGACAGCGGCCAGCAGCTGTTCACGCAGCAGGGCTACATCAATGGCCTGGTCTACGACGCCAACGCGCAAGCCGGCCAGCGTCCTGCCGCCGACCTGCTGCACGCATCGGACATGGTCAAGGTCGGCCTGGCCGGCACGCTGCGCAGCTACCAGCTGACCACCGCCGACGGCAACACCGTGGCCTTGCAGGACATCGTCTACGGCGGCAACCAGCCGGCCGGCTACGCCAGCGAACCGGGCGAAGTGGTCAACTACGTCGAGAACCACGACAACCAGACGCTGTACGACATCAATGCCTTCAAGCTGCCGCAATCGACCACCGCGCACGAACGCGCGCAGGTGCAGATGCTGGGCGCCGCCATCAACGCCTTCAGCCAGGGCGTGGCTTACTTCCACGCCGGCTTCGACATCCTGCGTTCCAAATCGCTGGACCGCAACAGCTTTGAATCGGGCGACTGGTTCAATCGCCTGGACTGGAGCTATCAGGACAACTACTTCGGCACCGGCCTGCCGCCGGCCGCCGACAACGGCAGGGACTACGCGCTGCTCAAGCCCCTGCTGCGCAACCAGAACATCAAGCCGGCGCCGGCGGACATCGCCTACGCGCGCGACGCCTTCCGCGACCTGCTGACGATCCGCAGCAGCAGCACCTTGTTCCGCCTGCGCAGCGCCGCCGACATCAAGCAGCGCCTGCGCTTCTTCAACACCGGCCCGTCGCAGGTGCCGACCGTGATCGCTGCCCGCATCGACGGCAAGGACTACGCCGGCGCGCGCTTCAAGACGGTGGTTTACCTGATCAACGTCGACAAGACCGAGCAGCGCGTCACCGCCACCGAAGAACGCAACCGCCGCTATCAGCTGCATCCGGTCCACACCGGCATGGCCGCAGCGGACAAACGCGTGGCCGCAGAAGCCAAATACGACAAACTCAGTGGCACCTTCACCATCCCTGCACGCAGCGCGGTCGTTTTCGTTGAAAATTGATGGATGCGAAAATTCTCCCTTGCGATCCTGTTGGCGCTAAGCGCTTGCGGCGGTGGTGACTACACGCCACAGGCCAACCGCGCGCCGGTAGCCAACGCCGGCGCGGCGCAAACCGTCGCCGCCGGCAGTTCGATCAAACTGGCCGGCAGCGGCGTCGATGCCGATCAGGATATCGTGCTGTATTCGTGGACACTGACAAAACCGGCAGGCAGCGGCGCAACGCTGCTAAACTACCATGTCGCCACACCGACCTTTTTCGCCGACCTGCCGGGCGTGTATGTCGCCACGCTGATAGTGAATGACGGGAAGCTCGATAGCGCGCCTTCCTCCGTCACCATTACAGCGCAATAGGACATGAAACTACTCGCACTGCCGATCCTCTTCACCATACTCACCGCCTCCGCTGCCCCTGTCAGTGATCCAGTCGAATGGATCAATCCCCTGATGGGCACCGCCAGCAAGCCGGAACTCTCCAACGGTAATACCTACCCCGCCATCGCGCTGCCGTGGGGGATGAATTTCTGGACGCCGCAAACCGGCAAGATGGGCAATGGCTGGGCCTACACCTACGACGCCGACAAGATCCGCGGCTTCAAGCAGACGCACCAGCCGTCGCCTTGGATGAACGACTACGGCCAGTTCGCCATCATGCCGGTGACGGGCAAACTGCGCTTCACGCAGGACGACCGCGCCAGCTGGTTTTCGCACAAGGCGGAAGTGGCCAAGCCGTACTACTACAGTGTCTATCTGGCCGACTCCGACGTCACCACCGAAATCACGCCGACCGAACGCGCCGCGCAGTTCCGCTTCACCTATCCGAAGACCGACGAAGCCTATGTGGTGGTGGACGCCTACGACAAGGGCTCCTACATCAAGGTGCTGCCGGAGCAGCGCAAGATCGTCGGCTACAGCACCCGCTACGCGCGCGGCCCGCTGCCGAAGAACTTCAAGAACTGGTTCGTCATTTATTTCGACAAGCCGTTCACCTCCACCCACATCTGGAGCGGCGACAAGCTGGTGGAAGGCGTGATGGAACTGGCCAGCAACCATAGCGGCGCGGTAGTCGGATTCAAGACAGAAAAAGGCGAAAAGGTCGGCATGCGCGTGGCCTCCTCCTTCATCAGCGAGGAACAGGCGGAGTTGAACCTCAAGCGCGAACTGGCCAACGACAGCTTCGACGCCACCGCGCAAAAGGGCAAGGATGTCTGGAACAAAACGCTGAGCCGCGTCAGCGTGGAAGGCGGCAGCGTCGATCAGACGCGCACCTTCTATTCCAGCTTGTACCGCATGCTGTTCTTCCCGAATAAGCTGTACGAGATCGACGCCAACAACCAGATCGTGCACTGGAGTCCCTACAACGGCCAGATCCTGCCCGGCTATATGTTCGCCGGCACCGGCTTCTGGGACACCTTCCGCGCGCTGTATCCCTTCCTGAACCTGATGTACCCGTCGATCAACCGCGAGATGCAGGCGGGCCTGGTCAACGACTACAAGGAAGGCGGCTGGCTGCCCGAGTGGTCCAGCCCCGGCCTGGCCAACGTCATGATCGGTAATAACTCGGCCTCGGTGGTGGCGGAAGCCTACGTCAAGGGCCTGCGCGGTTACGACGTCGAAACGCTGTGGCAGGCGCTCAAGCACGGCGCCGACAACGAAGGGCCGATGGACGCCGTCGGCCGCAAGGGCGTCAAGTATTACAACGACTTGGGCTACGTGCCTTACGACGTCAAGATCAACGAGAACGCCGCCCGCACACTGGAATATGCCTATGACGATTTCGCCATCTGGCAGCTGGGCAAAGCGCTCGGCAAGCCGGAGTCTGAAATCGCCATCTACAGGCAGCGCGCGATGAACTACAAGAAGCTGTTCGATCCGGAGACGGGCCTGATGCGCGGCCGTAACCAGGACGGCAGCTTCCAGTCGCCGTTCAATCCCTTCAAGTGGGGCGACGCCTTCACCGAGGGGAATAGCTGGCACTACACCTGGTCGGTGTTCCAGGACGTGCAGGGCCTGATGCAGCTGATGGGTGGCCGCGACAAGTTTGTCGCCAAGCTGGATCAGGTGTTCACGCTGCCGCCGACGTTTGACGAGAGCTACTACGGTGAAGTGATCCACGAGATCCGCGAAATGCAGATCGCGAACATGGGCCAGTACGCGCACGGCAACCAGCCGATCCAGCACATGATCTACCTGTACGGCTACGCCGGCGCGCCGTGGAAAACCCAGTATTGGGCGCGCGAAACCATGAACCGCCTGTACAAGGCCACGCCGGACGGCTACTGCGGGGACGAGGACAACGGCCAGACCTCGGCCTGGTATGTGTTCTCGGCGCTGGGCTTCTATCCGGTCACGCCGGCGGTGCCGCAGTACGTGCTGGGCGCGCCGCTGTTCAAGAAAGCCACGCTGCATCTGGAGAATGGCAAAACCGTCATCATTAACGCGCCGGCCAATAGCGACCGGCAGCGCTACGTGCAAGCGCTGAAGGTCAACGGCAAGCCCTATGCCCATAACTGGCTCGATCATGCGACGCTGATGCAGGGCGCCACGCTAGACTTCGACATGTCGGCAGCACCCAACACCCGGCGTGGCGCCAGCGCAGCCGATGCACCGTATTCGCTATCGATGCCATAGATACGATTGAAAGCGGCGCAGGCAGGATCGTGGTAACATGGTGTTTCCATATGGAAATAAACATTTCCACGAGCCCTGCCCCGCTCCCCGCTTTTTCTCCAGTGCCCTGACCCGCATTGCATTCTGACCTGCATACGGATCTGCACATGACACGCTCTTGCGAACTAGCCGAGGCACGCCGCCTCGACGCACTACACAAACTGCACCTGCTGGACACCCCGCCCAGCGAAGCCTTCGACCGCATCACGCGCATGGCGGCCAATCTGTTCCAGCTGCCGATCGCCGCCATCTCGCTGACCGACGCCGACCGCCAGTGGTTCAAGTCGCGCGTCGGCGTCGAGTACACCAGCATCCCGCGCCTGCGCGCGCCGTGCGGCCAGGTGGCCGACGACAGCGGCCCGCTGGTGATTCCCGACCTGATGGACGATGACTACTACCGCGACAGCCCGCTGGCCGCCAGCGGCATCCGCTACTACGCCGGCGCGCCGCTGATCACCGCCGACGGCCACTGTCTGGGCGCCATGTGCGTGCTGGGCACCGAGCCGCGCGACACCACGCCGCAGGAGCTGAGCGCCTTGTGCGACCTGGCCAGCATGGTGATGGCGCAGATCGAATTGCAGCACGCGCTGGGCCGCATCGACGCCGTCAGCGGCCTGCCCAACCGCCACCAGTTCATCGAGGATTTCGACGACCTGCAACTGGACGCCGGCGACGGCGAACAGCGGCTGGCGGTGCTGGTCAACCTGGCCACGCCGGCGCAGCTGGCGCACGCCACGCGCGCCATGCAGTCGTCGTACGTGGACGAACTGGTGACCGATGCGGCGCGCTGGCTGCGCGCGGAAATCGGCGCTAGCCGCCGCATCTACCACGTCGGCACCGCGCAGTTCATGCTGATGGCGCCAGCCGGCGCCACGCTGGAAAGCTGGCTACCAATGGTGGAAGCCAGGATGCAGTCGGCGCTGGCCATCGCCAAGGCCCACCATGTGGCGACGCCGTCGGCCGGCGTGGTGCCGTTCGAGATCGGCCGCGCCGACAGCCTGGCCGTGCTGCGCCAGGCGCAGAGCGCGGCCCACGATGCGATCGACAGCCCGGCCCACGTCGCCGTCTATTCGCAGCAGGAGGATGCGCTGTACCAGCGCCGCTTCCAGCTGCTGAATGACTTCCGCGCGGCGCTGGACAGCGGCGATCAACTGCGGCTGGTGTATCAGCCGCGCGTGGTGGCCGCCAGCGGCGTGTGCGTCGGCGCCGAGGCGCTGCTGCGCTGGAACCATCCGCAGCTGGGCGCCGTCGGTCCGGCCGAATTCATTCCCATCATCGAGCGTTCCGGCTTGGCGCAAGCCACCACCGCCTGGGTGCTGGAGGCGGCGCTGCGCCAGCAGCAGGCCTGGCGCGCGGCGGGGCTTGCGTTGCAGGTGTCAGTGAATGTATCGGCCGCCAATCTGGTGGAGCCGGAGTTTGCCGCCGGCGTGGCGGCCGCGCTGGCGCGCCACCAGTTGCCGCCTTCCTGCCTGGAGCTGGAGCTCACCGAGAGCGCCATCATGGAGCAGCCGGTGAAGGCGCACGCCACGCTGATGCAGATCGCCGCGTTGGGCGTGGGCCTCGCGATCGACGATTTCGGCACAGGCTACAGCAGCCTGGCCTACCTGCAGAAGATGCCGGCCAATGTGGTGAAGATCGACCAGTCCTTCATCTTCCACCTCGATCGCGATCCGCGCCAGCAGGCGCTGGTGACGGCGATGATCACGCTGTCGCAAGACCTCGGCCACCGCGTGGTGGCGGAAGGCGTGGAGACCGAGGCGGTACTGGACTTCCTGCGGGTGGCCGGCTGCGACGAGGTGCAAGGCTATCTGTTTGCCGCGCCGCTGGAGCCAGCCGCCTTTGTGCAGCACACGCAGCAAATAACCCAAAAGAATAAACAAGCGCGAATTGCTTCGTTGTCGGGTATATAAGCTTCCTTTAGAGTCGCTGGCATTCACCATCGACTACAACAGGAGCAGATATGAGCAAGTGGCACAAGGGCGCCGCGCTGGTGGCGTTCGCGCTGACGTCGGGCGCGCAGGCGGCAACCTACTACGTCGCGCCAGGCGGCAACGACAGCAATGCGGGCACGCTGGCGGCGCCGTGGCAGTCCATCGCAAGGGCACAGACGGCAGCAGCGCCGGGCGACACCATCTACTTCCGTGGCGGCGATTACGTCTACACCGGCACCATCGCCAGCTGCGCCAGCCAGACCGACGTGGTCAACGCCATCACCCTGGACAAGAGCGGCGCGCAGGATCAGCCGATCCGCTAATGGGCCTATCCGGGCGAGACGCCGGTGTTCGACTTCACGCCGATCAAGGAGAACTGCCGCGTCAAGGGTTTCAACGTCACGGCCAGCTATCTGCACCTGAAAGGCCTGGAGCTGAAAGGCGCGCCGCAGCAGCCGGGCAATTTGCTTAACAACGAATCGTGGGGCATCTGGGTCAAGGGCAGCTACAACACCTTTGAAGCGCTCAACACCCACCACCACATGGGGCCAGGGTTCTTTCTGTCGAACGGCAGCTACAACCTGGTGCTGAACGTCGACTCGCACCACAACTACGACCCATACAGCAAATCCGGCGCCGGCCAGAATGCCGACGGTTTCGGCGCGCACATCAAGGCCGACAATCCGGGCAATGTGTTTCGCGGCTGCCGCGCGTGGGCCAATACCGACGATGGCTTTGACCTGATCAACGCTTACTCGCCGGTGCTGATCGAAAATTCGTGGGCGTGGCAGCACGGCTACCTGCCGGGCACTTTCACCTCGCTCGCTGCGGGCAACGGCAATGGCTTCAAGGTCGGCGGCTACAGCGGCGTGTACCAGCCCAATGCGCCGGTGCACACGGTGCGGCTGTCGGTGGCGTTCAAGAACAAGGCCAACGGCTTCTACGCGAATCACCATCCGGTCGCCAATCTGTATTACAACAACACCAGCATCGCCAATGGCGTCGGCTTCAATTTCCTCGGCATCGATCCAAGCAACGCCGCCATCTCGCTGGGCGTGGCGCGCAACAACCTCGCTTACGAGAACACGCCGATCGCCAGCGCCGGCGGCGCCGATACGGCCAACAACAGCTGGAGCCTGCCGGTCAGCGTGACGGCGGCCGACTTCCAGAGCGTGTCGACCACCGGCTGGGATGCGCCGCGCCAGCCGGACGGCAGCCTGCCGCTGCTGCCTTATCTGCATCTGGCGGCCGGCAGCGATTTGATCGACAAGGGTGTGAATCTGGGCCTGCCCTATAGCGGCGCCGCGCCGGACCTGGGCGCGTTTGAAGGCAGCGCCAGGGTGTCGCTGCTGACCGACGTTACCGCCAGTGTGAAGATTGTGCAATCCGGGCTGACGCTGGATCGCGCCACGCAAAAGAGCAAGGGCACGGTGTCGTTCACCAATACCTCCAACGCCATCATCAGCGGCAACCTGCTGTTCCGCGCCGACTACCTGACCGACGGCGTGGCGCTGGATAACCAGAGCGGCGTGCAAGGCGGTTCGCCGACGCTGGCGTTGCCGGTGTCCGCACTGGCGCCGGGGCAAAGCGCCAGCGTCACCACCATCTTCACTAATCCCAACCGCGCCAGCGTGGGCTACCTGCCCAAGCTGATCGCCGGCACGCCTTAAGGAGTAACGATGTCGATTCTGAATAAACTGAGCGCGCGCTTGTTGTTTGCGCTGATGCTGGCCTGCGGCATGGCGCAGGCTTCGGCCGAGTCGTATCACGTGTCGATCGACACCAGCACGCTGGCGGAGCAGGAAGGCTATGTGGACTTCCTGTTCCTTGGCTTGGCCAATGCCGATCCGGTGCAAGCCAGACTGTCCAACTTTGCCGGTGACTTCACCTCGTCCAGTTTCGCGCAGGGACAGGTGGCCGGTTCACTGGCGTCGCAGCTCACCATCGGCAATGGCGATGCGTGGAATGAGTTTGCGCAATGGGCGCGTTTGGGCGGCATGCTGTCGTTCGACGTCAGTTTCAGCCAGCCGATGGGTAGCGGCAGCGCCGGCGCCACGCTCTCAGTGGCACTGCTGGACGCCGGCCTGAATTACCTCGGCGCCAGCGGAGACATCGCCACCTTCGCACTGCTGCCGGCCGCCGTTACGGCGGTCAGCACGGATGCGGCCTACGCCACTGTCAGCAATGTCAGCGCGGTGCCGGAACCCGCGGCGTACTTGATGCTCGCGGCCGGCCTGCTGCTGATGGCGGGCCTGCGCAACCGCCGTCGCTTATAGGTCAACCTTGAGCCGGGTGACGATGCTGCGCTCCGCACCCGGCACCACGTACAGGTTGCCCCACGAGTTGCTGTAGTAATTGCGGTTGAACAGATTGTTCACGTCCACCGACACGCGAGTGGTCTTGTTGACCTGCCAGTAGCCCAGCAGCTTGGCGGTGGTGTAGGCCGGCAGCGAGTAGGTGTCGGCGGTATTGCCCGAGCGGTTGCCGACGTAATTGGCGCCGCCGCCCACGCCCCAGCGTCCACCATTTTTCAGCGCCGTCTCGCGGATCAGCAGCAGGCCGGCGCTGGTCTTCGCCACGTTGGTCAGGCGCGTGCCCACCGCCAGCGTCTTGTCCTTGCTTACCCGCGCATCGATCCATGCGAAGTTGGCCGTCACGCGCCAGCGGTCGTCGATCTGGCCGAAGGCGTCGGCTTCAAAGCCGCTGCTCTTCACTTCCCCCGCCGCCACCGAATAGCCGGCGACATCGCTGGCCGTCAGCACATTGGTTTTGGTGATATCGAACACGGCGAAGTTGGCGCCCAGCCGCTCGTCCAGCGTTTGCAGCTTGAGGCCCGCTTCATACGCGGTCGAATGCTGCGGATCGAAGGCCTTGCCGCTGATGTCGGTACCGCTGTTGCCACGGAAGGATTTGCCGGCCGAGACGTACACCGAACTCCAGGCGGTCGGCAGGTAAGTCAGGCCGGCGCGCGGCGACACCGCGTCTTGCTGCTGCGAGCTGTCGGTCCTGGCGACGCGGTTGATCACATGCTGGTCGTAACGGTCATAACGCACGCCGCCCAGCAGCTTCCATTGCGGCGAAAGGCTGATCTGGTCCTGCGCAAACAGTCCCTTGACGCGCTGCTGTTCGTCCGAGCTGGTGGTGAGCTGCGTCAGCGCCGGCGCCGGCTTGCCGTACACCGGGTTGTAGATGTCGATCGGGTAGTTGGCCGAGCGCCAGATTTCCATGTTCATGAACAGGCTGGAAGCCTCGGCGCCGAACAGCACCGTATGGCCGATGCCGCCGGTATCGAACTTGCCTTCCAATTCGCCCTGCAGCGACACGTCGCGCGACGGCAGCTGGCGCCAGGTGGCCTGACGGTTCAGGGTGCGGTTGTCGCTGGCCAGCGCACTGGCTTCGGTGTAGTCGCCATCGAAGGTGCTTTCCTTGTAGCTGGCGCCGACCTTGGCGCGCCAGTGGTCGGACAGCACGCGGTCCAGCGTCAGCTGGTGCGTATTGCTGGTCAGGGACATATTGCCGTCGGCCGGTTCGTTCAGCACGCGGTCGCGCGGCAGGCCGCCCAGCGCGCCGCGCACGTTGATCAGGCCTCGGTCCAGCGGCGTGCTGACGCGCAGGATCTCCGCTTCGTAGTTGACGGTGGTGGCGCTGTCGACCACCCAGGTCAGCGCCGGCGCGAACAGGTGGCGGCGGTTGCCCAGCAGCGAGGAGCGGCTGGCGCCCTCCTCCGCCATCAGGTTGACGCGGTAGGCCACGCTGCTGCCCAAGGCGCCGGTGCTGTCCAGCGTGGCGCGCCGCAGGCCGGTGCTGCCAACACTGACTTCGGCCACGTTATGGGTGGCGAATTTCGGCTTCTTGGTGACGATGTTGATGGTGCCGCCCGGTTCGCTGCTGCCGTATAGCGCCGCCGCCGGGCCTTTGAGGAACTCGAAGCGTTCGACGGTGGCGGTGTCGCGCGGCGGGTTGTAGCCACGCGAGCCGGCGAAGCCATTGACCAGGAAGCCCATGTCGGTGCTGCTGAAGCCACGGATGGCGAAGTTGTCCCAGGTGCCGCCAAAGTCGTTCAGGCGCGAGATGCCGCTGACGTAATCGACGGTGTCGGCCAGGCGCAGCGCGCCGAGGTCTTCGATCTGCTGTTCGGTCATCACGCGCACCGCCTGCGGCACTTCGCGCAACGGCGTGTCGGTGCGGGTGGCGCCGCTGCTGTGCTGCGGATTGTAGTAACCGGCGCTGCGGTCGCCGGACACCGTCACCTGCTGCAAGGTCTGATCGGCGGCCGGTTCGGCCCCTTCCTGCGCCACCGCCAGCGACGCAGTGGATAACAGCCCAACCGCCAACCACTGCGCCGAGGCAGAACTTCGTATGCTAAACGACATAAAAACCCGTAAGAAATTAACAAAGTTGAACAGTGTAAATGATAACCATTCGCACTAACAACTTTTCCTTACAGATAGCAGGGTTATTGACCGATCAGCACGACCGCATTTTTGGTGCCGAAGTTGACTGCGCCGCCGGCCACCACGGCGGTCTTGCCGGAGTAGTAGTCGGTCACGCGCTGGCCGTTGGCGAACACGCCGTGCAGGTTGATGCTGGTGGATTTGTTGGTCGGCAGGTCCAGCGCCACCACCACCTTGTCGTGCACGCCGTCCTTGTCGTAGGTGCGTTTGAAGACGTAAGGCTTGGCTTGCAGCTGCTGGTGCACGCCGGCGCCGACCGCCACGTGGGCCTTGCGGAACAGGCCCAGTTTGGCCCAGTGCGCGCGCACCTCGGCTACCTTGTAGCCGTCGCGCGCGGCGTTCTGCGCCAGCTCGCTCCAGTTCATGAACGAGCGCAGCTTGGCGTCGCCGGTGGCTTCCGCCACATCCAGCTTGCGCGCGGTTTCGTCGCCGTAGTAGATCTGCGCCGCGCCGGGCGCCAGCAGCAGCTTGGTGGCGCTCTCGAACGGCTTTTTGCGCGATGGATCGAACGGCGCGCCGTCGTCGTGCGAGTCGAGGTAGTTCAGCACCGAGTAGCCATTCAGGCGGCCGCCGTGCAGCGCGTTCGAATAGCTGCTGAACAGCGTCTCATAATCCTGCTCCGCATCCTTCACCAGCCCGAAGTTGATCATGCTATTGAAGTTGGCCTGGTAGTAGTTGACGCTCTGGCCCGCGCCCAGGTCGTGATACAGGCCATCGCTGATCTTGTAGTTGTAGACTTCCGCCGTGGTGTAGAACTTGTCGTCACCCAGCTTCTTCTCCGGGTTGGCCTTCTTCCAGTCCTCGAACGCCAGCGCCGCTTCCTTCTGCAGCTCTTTCCACACCTTGGCTTCCACGTGCTTGACGGTGTCGGCACGGAAGCCGTCCACGCCGTACTTGCGGATCCAGTCGGTATGCCATTTGATCAGGTAGTAGCGCGGCGCGCGCGGGTAGCCGGTGCGGGCGAAGAATTCGTTCAGGCTTTTGATTTCTTCTTCGAAGCGGCCCTCGCGCTGCCATTTGGCGGCCAGCCGTTCCGGCAGTTCGACCGGGGTGTCGCTCTCGGTCAGGAAGTCCGGCAGGTTTTTCACCAGCGTGCATTCGATGGTGGTCTTGGCGCTCTTGTAGGTGCACTGTGGCGCGGTGCGCACCCAGTCGCTCGGCCACACCGGGTCTTCTTCCGTCACCGGGCCGGTGTGGTTCATCACCACGTCCAGCAGCACGCGGATGCCATGCGCGTGCGCCGCATCGACCAGGTTGCGGAAGTCGTTCTCGGTGCCGAGGTTGGCGTCGACCGCCGTGAAGTCGGAGGCCCAGTAGCCGTGGAAGGCGTAGGACTTGCCGGTGCCTTCGTCGGTGCCGGCGTGGATCTGCTCCACCGGCGGCGTGATCCAGATGGCGTTGACGCCCAGGCTGTCGAAGTAGCCGTCATTGATCTTGTTGATCACGCCGGCCAGGTCGCCGCCCATGTAGCCGCGCAGCGGCGCGGCATCCTTCTGCCGGTCGTAGGCCAGGTCGTTGCCGGTGTAGGCGTTGTTGAAGCGGTCGGTCAGCAGGAAATAGACGGTCGCATTCTCCCACAGGAAGGGCCTCGGCTTGTCGGCCGCCAGGGCCGGTGCGCTGGCGGCGCTGAGGCCCAGTGCCAGGGAGAGTGCAATGGTTGTCAATTTCATGCTGTCGTCCTTTATGGTTTATGTTGTGACGGTGGGATGGGCGCGGCCGGTCCAGTCGGCGATGCCCGCGACCTGCTCGGCGATCAGGATCAGCGGATACAGCGCCTGCTGCGTCGGCAGGTGGTGGAATTCGGGATCGGCTTCGTAGCGTTCCAGGTAGACCCGCAGCGTCGCCCCCTCGGTGCCGGTGCCGGACAGCCGGAACACGATGCGCGAGCCATTGGTCATGACGATGCGTACGCCCTGCTGCTGCGCCACCGAGCCGTCGACCGGATCGGTGTAGCTGAAGTCATCGGCAAAGTCGACCACGTAGTGGCCCAGGTCCTGGCCCGCCATGGTGGCCAGCTTGATGCGCAGGGACGCCATCAACTCATTGGCGGCGTGGGTGTCGACGCCTTCGTAGTCGTGGCGCGAATAGTAGTTGCGGCCAAAACGCGCCCAGTGTTCGCTGACTAATGCTTCCACCGATTTGCCGGTCGCCGCCAGCAGGTTAAGCCAGAACAGCACCGCCCACAGGCCGTCTTTTTCGCGGATGTGGTCCGAGCCGGTGCCGTAGCTTTCTTCGCCGCATAGTGTGGCCTTGCCGGCGTCCAGCAGGTTGCCGAAGAACTTCCAGCCGGTCGGCGTTTCAAACGCAGGAATGCCCAGCGCCTGCGCCACGCGGTCGGCCGCCTGCGAGGTTGGCATCGAACGGGCGATGCCTTTCAGGCCGGCGCGGTAGCCCGGCGCCAGCGTCGCATGCGCGGCCAGCACCGCCAGGCTGTCGGACGGCGTGACGTCGAATTTGCGGCCGAGGATCATGTTGCGGTCGCCGTCGCCGTCGGAGGCGGCGCCGAAATCGGGCGCGTCGTCGGCCGCCATGATGGCGATCAGCTGCGCGGCGTTGACCGGGTTCGGGTCCGGGTGGTGGCCGCCGAAATCTTCCAGCGGCACGGCGTTGATCACGCTGCCGGCCGGGGCGCCCAGCTGGCCTTCGAGGATGGCCTTGGCGTATGGGCCGGAGACCGCGTGCATGCCGTCGAAGCACAGGCGGAAGCCGCCGGCAATCAGCTTGCGGATGGCGTCGAAGTCGAACAGTTTTTGCATCAGTTCCGCGTAATCGGCCACGGAGTCGATCACCTCGACGTCCATCGCTTCGATGCGGGTGGCGCCGGCTTTCTGCAGGTCGATGTCGGCGGCGTCGCTGATGCGGTATTGGGTGATGGCTTCGGTGCGCTGGTAGATTGCCTCGGTCACGCTTTCCGGCGCCGGGCCGCCGTTGGCGATGTTGTACTTGATGCCGAAGTCGCCATCCGGGCCGCCCGGATTATGGCTGGCCGACAGCACGATGCCACCCAGCGCGCCGTGCTTGCGGATCACGCAGCTGACGGCCGGCGTCGACAAAATGCCGCCCTGCCCCACCAGCACCTTGGCAAAGCCGTGCGCCGCCGCCATGCGCAGGATGGTCTGCACCGCCGCGCGGTTGTGGAAGCGGCCGTCGCCGCCCAGCACCAGCGTCTTGCCGGCGCAGTCGCCCAGCGTGTCGAACACGCTTTGCACGAAATTTTCGAGGTAGTGGGCCTGCTGGAACACACTGACTTTCTTGCGCAGGCCCGAGGTGCCCGGCCGCTGGCCGGGGAAGGAAGTGGTGCTGACCGTGTTGATGCTCATGATTGCTCCGCGTAGGTAATTGACAAATTCAACCCAACGGTTTTACCTGTTCCGGCAAAATCGCGTCGCACAACTAGCTTGTCTCGCGGACAATATTACATCACTGTTCGGCGTCGTCCCGCACCAGCAGCGTCAGCACGCCCGCCACCACCATGCACACGCCGCCCAGCATCAAGGTCTTGACGGTATGGCCGGCGAACCAGTGCTTGGTCACAAAGCCCAGCAGCAGGCCGCTGACGATCTGCGGGATGACGATGAAGAAGTTGAACACGCCCATGTAGTAGCCCATGCGGTTGGCCGGCAGCGCGCCGGCCAGGATCGCGTACGGCATGGTCAGGATCGAGGCCCAGGCGATGCCGATGCCGATCATCGGGTAGTACAGGCTGTCGAGGTCGCGGATGGCGTAGATGCTGAACAGGCTGACGCCGCCGATGACCAGGCACACCAGGTGCACGAACTTGCGGCTGGTGTGGCGCGCGAACACCGGCAGGATGAAGGCGGCCAGCGCCGACACGCCGCTATACACGGCGAACATCACGCCGACATGGTTGCCGGCGTCCTGGAATGCCGACGATTGCGCGTCGGTGGTGCCGAACACGTTTTCGGCCACCGCGTTGGTGGTGTAGATCCACATCGCGAACAAGCCAATCCAGGTGAAGAACTGCACCGCCGCCAGTTGCACCATGGTCTTCGGCATGTGGGCGAAGCCGCTGAAGATTTCCTTCAGCGCGTGGCCCAGGCCCGCGCTGCGCTGCTGTTCGGCGCGGAACGCGGCCAGGTCGGCCGGTGGCGTTTCCTTGGCGGTCAGCACGGTCCACAGCACGGCGCAGAAGTACACCGCGCCGCCGGCGTAAAACGAATAGCGCACGGTGTCGGGAATCGCGCCGCCGCCGGCGTCGTTGCTGACGCCGAAGTGGGTGAAGATGGTCGGCAGCAGCGAGGCGATCACCGCGCCCCAGCCGATGAAGAAGGTCTGCATCGCGAAGCCGGCGGTCTGCTGGCGCGGTCCCAGCTTGTCGCCGACGAAGGCGCGGAACGGTTCCATCGAGACGTTGATGGCGCCGTCCAGCAGCCACAGCACGATCACCGCCATCCACAGCGAGACGGAATTGGGCATCAGCAGCAGCGCGATCGACGCCAGCAAGGCGCCGACGAAGAAGAACGGACGGCGGCGGCCCCACACCGGATGCCAGGTGTTGTCGCTCAGGTAGCCGATGATAGGCTGCACCAGCAGGCCGGTGACCGGCGCCGCCAGCCAGAACAGGGACAAATCGTCGGGATTGGCGCCCAGCGTGGAGAAAATCCGGCTGACATTGGCGTTTTGCAGCGCAAAGCCGAACTGGATGCCGAAGAAGCCGAGGCTCATATTCCACAGCTGCCAGAATGACAGGAGGGGTTTGTGGCTGGAAGATTGCATGCTGCACGTCCCGAATTTTAAAATTTGTAGCAAAATAACACGCGACCCCAGACGTGTCAATCACAAGAAATACCCAATGAAATGAAGGGAATATGCTTGTTTAGTGGGGTAGATATGGTGTCAAATGTAGCCAAACAACAAGCGCTGAGACCCAAGTACATGAAAACCATCCCGTTCACCGCCCTGGCCGCCGCCACCCTGCTGGCCAGCCTGCCCGCCCACGCGCAAAACGCCGACCGCAAGTTCGGCGGCGTCACCCAGCGCGACGGCCATCTGGAAGTCCGCACCAGCGACGGCAGCTACCTGATCACGCCCTACTCGGCCGGCATTATCGAAACCACCTTCGTGCCGAAAGGCGAAAGCGCCGATCCGGCCTCGCACGCGGTGGTGCTGGCGCCGGCCGCCGTCAAGACCACGCTGAAACAGAAAGCCGGCGCCATCGAATACGCCACGCCCGGCCTGACCGTCACCATCACCAAGTCGCCGTTCAAGATCGCCTACGCTTATAAGGGCAAACCGCTGGTGGCGGAAAAGCGCGGCTACATCCACGTCACCGACGACGTGGCCAAGGGCAGCAAGGATATCAACAAGGGCGAGCCGCGCACGCTGGAAGCCATCGAGTTCGCGCTCGATAAGACCGAAGCCCTGTACGGCGCCGGTTCGCGCGCGGTCGGCATGGACCGTCGCGGCTACCGCTTCACACTATATAACAAGGCGCACTACGGCTATGGCGACCATTCGGAACTGATGGGCTACACCATGCCGGTCGCGCTGTCGTCGAAGATGTACGCCATCCACTTCGACAATCCGCAAACCGGCTACCTCGATTTCGACAGCCGCAAGGACAACACGCTGACCTATGAAGCCATCGGCGGCCGCAAGACCTATCAGGTGATCGCCGGCGACAGCTGGGCCGACGTGGTGGGCAACTACACCAGCCTGACCGGCAAGCAGCCCTTGCCGCCGCGCTGGGCCTTCGGCAATTTCGCCATGCGCTTCGGCTACCACAACGAACAACAGGCGCGCGACACCGTCAACCAGTTCATCGCCGACGATATCCCGCTGGACGCCATCGTGTTCGACCTGTTCTGGTTCGGCAAGGAGATCAAGGGCACCATGGGCAACCTGGCCTGGGACAAGGACAACTTCCCCAATCCGCCGGCGATGATCGCCGACTTCCAGAGCAAGGGCGTGCAGACGGTGTTGATCTCCGAACCGTTTGTGCTGGATACCTCCAGCCGCTGGCAGGAGGCGGTCGACAAGAAGGTGCTGGCCACCGGCGCCGACGGCCAGCCGCTGGCCTACGACTTCTACTTCGGCCACACCGGCTTGATCGACATCTTCAGCGCGCAGGGCAAGGACTGGCTGTGGGATATCTACAAAGGCCTGCACCAGCAAGGCGTCAAGGGCGTGTGGGGCGACCTCGGTGAGCCGGAAGTGCATCCGACCGCAGCGCGCCACGCCACCGGCAGCGCCGACCAGGTGCACAACATCTACGGCCACCAGTGGGCACGCCTGGTGGCGGAAGGCTACCAGCGCGACTTCCCGGCCGAGCGGCCGTTCATCCTGATGCGCGCCGGTTACTCGGGCACGCAGCGCTACGGCATCATGCCGTGGTCGGGCGACGTCAATCGCGGCTGGGACGGACTGCAATCGCAGCCGGAAATCTCGCTGCAAATGGGTATGCAGGGCGTCGGCTATATGCACTCGGACCTGGGCGGCTTCGCCAATCCGGTGCTGGACAACGAGCTGTATCAGCGCTGGCTGCAATACGGCGTGTTCCAGCCGGTGTTCCGCCCGCACGCGCAGGAAGAAGTGCCGTCCGAACCGGTCTACCGCGAAGCAAAAACCAAGGCGCTGGCGCGCGAGGCGATCCGCCTGCGTTACCGCCTGCTGCCGTATAACTACACGCTGGGCTTCGACAACAACCAGCAAGGCCTGCCGCTGATGCGTCCCATGCTGTACGAGGAGCCGGGCAACGCCAAGGTGCGCGCCATGTCGTCCACCTACTTGTGGGGCAAGGACTTCCTGGTCACGCCGGTGCTCAAACCAGGCGCCACCAGGACCGACGTCTACTTCCCTGCGCGCAGCACATGGTTCGATTTTTACACCGACGAGAAG
Organism: Duganella levis; assembly: GCF_009857605.1. Classification (GTDB taxonomy): domain Bacteria; phylum Pseudomonadota; class Gammaproteobacteria; order Burkholderiales; family Burkholderiaceae_D; genus Rugamonas; species Rugamonas levis. The sequence continues at coordinate 231,672 of NZ_WWCT01000004.1, forward strand.
CAGGCTGGCGGCGCCACGCGCTCGGTCGCGCTGACGCCGGACCACGTGCCAGTCTACGTCCGCGCCGGCGCCTTCATCCCGATGACGAAAGTGGTGCAGACCACGCGCGACTACAACACCCGTCAGCTGGAACTGCACTACTGGCACGACGCCTCGGCGACAGCCGGCAGCGGCAAGCTGTATGACGACGATGGCCTGACCGCACAAGCCTACGAACAAGGCAAGTATGAACTGGTGCGCTTCGCCAGCAAGCTGCAAGGCAAAGCGCTGACGCTGCGGGTGGAGTCGGAAGTCGGCCAGCACTACCAGCGTCCGGAACGCACCATCGCGCTGACCGTGCATAACGTCACGGCCGCGCCATCGTCGGTGCGCATAGACGGCAAGATCGCCGTCTACGCGTGGGACGACACGACCAAACTGCTCACCGTCGACCTGCCGGCCAGCGCAGACGCCAGCCGCAGCGTCGACATCGCGCTGTAAAAACTGTCCAGTATCGAACATGCACAATGTTCGATACTGGACACTTAAACAGCGTTACCATGTCGCCAGACGTGGCACGGGCTTTGCTGTAGTCCCTGCATGCCCCAACACCAGAACTGGCGACTGACATGCTGAATCTCCGCGACTTCCGTATCGGCTTGCGTTTGCTTGCGGGCGAACCGGCCTACTCCGCCGTCGTCATCCTCGGTTTGGCCGTCGGCTTCAGCGTGTGCTTCCTGCTGTTGGGCTTTGTGCGCTACGTCTCCAGCTACGATGCCCAGGTGCCGCAGGCGGAACAGATTTACCTGGTCAAGTACAAGTACAACGGCATCCCCAAGCCACAGTGGTTCGAACTGGCGCCGCTGCCGCTGCTGGATGTCGCCACCCGCAGCGGCTTGGTCGACCAGGCCACGGCGCTCAACTACATCAAGGTGGACGTCAAGGTCGGCGCCTTGCTGGAACCGGTGGAATTTGCCACTGTCCACCCCAGCTTCGAACAAATATTCGACGTCCGTCCGCTGGAAGGCGACTTGTCCAAGGCCTTGCTGCAGCCGGACATGGTGGCGCTCACGCGCGGCATGGCCCACAAGCTGTATGGGCAAGAGCACGTGCTGGGCCGGACGCTGCAAGCCGGCGACAAGACGCTGACCGTCGCCGCCGTGCTACCCGATCCGCCATCGAATTCCACCGTGACCTACAGCGGCTTGACCGGCATCGAAACCACGCTATGGCCCGCCGACGAGCGCATGATGCTGTTTCAATCCTGGAGCTACATCTACGCCAAAATATATGTGAAGCTCAAGCCGAACGCTTCGCCGCTAGCCTTGAGCCAGATCCTGCAAGCGGCGGCTGACAACTCGCCCCTGGCCCGCGACCTGCATGGCCATGCTGCCGATATCCGGCTTGGCGCCCTGCCCGCCATGTATTTCGACCGCGACACCGCCGGCTCGCCCTACGGCAGCCTGCATGGCGACATCCGGGTCGTCTATGGCCTGACCTGCATCGCGCTGCTCATCATGCTGCTGGCGACGATTAACTACGTCAACCTCGCCACCGTGCGCACCTTGCGGCGCCGGCGCGAAATCGCCTTGCGCAAGGTGCTGGGCGCCAGCGTCGGCCGGATCGCCCAGCAGTTTCTCGCCGAGTCGCTGCTGGTTGCCCTGGGCGCCACCGGCCTGGGACTGCTGTTCGCCTACCTGCTGCTGCCGATTTTCGCTGACCTGGTCGACCGCAAGCTGGACGACATCTTCACGCCGTCGATGCTGGCATTGAGCCTGGCGGCGGGCGCCGTGGTTGGCGTGGTATCGGCCATCTATCCGCTGTGGGTGGCGATGCGGGTGCGTCCACCGGAAGCCTTCGCGGGACGCGGCGACAGCGAAACCGGCGACGCCTCCGCGCTGCGGCGCGTGCTGACGGTGCTGCAATTCGCGGTGGCCATCGGTCTCACCGGCGCCACCTTCGCCATCGCCTACCAGACCCGCTACGCGCTGTTGTCAGATCCCGGCTTTGACAGCCATCGCCTGCTGGTGATGCACCTGCCTGCCAGCCTCTCTGCGCAGGGCGCCAGCAGCTTGCGCGAAGCGCTGTCGCAGGTGCCGGGCGTGGAAGGCGTAGCCGCCACGGACAGTCCGCTCGGCGTCAGCTTCCTGGGACGCTTCTACGCCATCTCGCGCGATGACGGCACCAGGAGCAGCATCGTCTCGCGGCCGGTGACGGCCAATTTCTTCAGCGTCTACGGCATCCAGCCGCTCGCCGGTCGTCTTTTCGACAGCCATCGCAACCGCGACGACGCCACAGACACGATCGTTATCAGCGCCGCCGCGCTGCGGCCATTGAACTTCGCCACACCGCAAGCGGCCATCGGCCAGATCATCAGGCTGGGCGAAGGCGCCGGCTCGCTCAACGCCACCATTGTCGGCGTGGCGCCAGACATTCAACTGGAAGGATTGCATAAGGCGGCACGCCCCGTCATCTATGCCACCAGCAAGGACATCACGGTACTCACCGTCCGCACCCATGGTGACGTGGCGGCGCTGGCCAACCTCGCCAGCGGCTTGGCGCGCCAATACTTCCCCAACGACGTAGTCGATATCAGGCACGCCGACAGCTATTTTTTACAAAGCTATGCGGAGGACATCCGCCTCGCCAAAATGCTGGCGATCAGCAGTGCGGTGGCGATTGCCATCGCGGCCTTCGGCATGTATGTTCTCGCCGCCTATACGGTGCGGCGGCGCCAGCGCGAGATCGTCATCCGCAAACTGCACGGCGCCAGCGCGCGCATCGTGGCGATGTTGATTGCCCGCGAATTCATTGTGCTGAGTGCAGCGGGAACGGTGCTCGGTTTGCCGGTGGCGTGGTATGCCAGCCATCGCTACCTGGCGTCGTTTGTCACATTCGCGCCGATGGCCATGCTGCCGCTGGCCGTGGCGCTGCTGCTGATCTGCGCCGTGATGCTGGGCGCCACACTGGCCCAGACGCTGGCGGTCAGCCGCATGAATCCCGCGCTGGCGCTGCGCTCAGCCTAGATCCGGTCGAGCAGCTGCTGTTCGGCCCTTTCGCTCAGCACCAGCACCAGCTTCAGGCGCGCGCGCGTCATGCCGACGAATAGCTTGCGCAGCACCAGCTGGTCCATCTCTTCGAAATCGATCTCGGTGAAGATGATGGCCGGCGCCGACTGGCCCTTGAAGCGGTACACCGATTCCGCCAGCAGGCCGCCGTCGCGGTACTGCGGATTGCCGAACAAATCGTATTCGCCGGTAAAGGACTTCAGCGTATGCACATCGCTTAACTGGTCGAGGTGCAGGATGGCCGATTTTTCACGCCCACGGAACGAAGCGATCGCGATATCCTCGCGCGTAAAGCCGGCGCCCAGGCACAGCGTGACGGCGCGCCGCGTTTGCGCCAGCATCGCTTCGGTGTCGCCGTCCGGGTACACCAGTTCCTCGATATCGGCGCCCTTGAACGGACTGCCCGCCTCCACCGGCGTGTCGGTCGCGCCGATGGTCGCCAGCAGTTCGACGATCTGGCGCGGACTGCGGTAGTTGGTATCGGAATGCAGCGTCACCCAGTCAGGCAAAGGCACGCTTTGTTTGCCGTACAGGTTTTGATTCGGATCTTCCAGCCAGATCGCGCGGCCTTCCGGCTTCAGCATGCGCAGCAAAATATCGCGCCAGGCGGCCGAGAAATCCTGCCCTTCGTCGACGATCAGCACATCGTATTGCCAGCTCGCCGGCAGCGGTGACGCCGTCATCTCTGCTTCGATCTTTTCCCACACATCCGGCGCGGCGTAGTTGGGCGTGTTGCCGCGCTCACGCGCAAAGGCGTCGCTCAGCATATGGAAGCTGGTCACGCGGCCACCATCCGGCACCAGCGTCTGGATATGGTCGGCCAGCGGCCGGTTGTAGCAGACGTACAGTGGACACAGGCCCGCTTCGATGGCGGCCGCATATTCCGACAACGCCAGCTGCGTCTTGCCGCTGCCGGCGGTGCCCATCACGCGCAGGCGGAACGGCGCGAACTCCAGCCGGTGCGCCCACGTCGCCAGGCCGCCCGACAGCCGCGCCACCATGCGCGCCGCATTGCCGATCATCGCGCTCGGATCGGGGCGGAGGCTGAGCATATTGCCGAGGAAGCGCGTGACCTTGTCGAACTGCGCGTCGGCTGCCCCATCGCCCACCGGCAGGATGTCGCGCACCATTTGCGCCAGCAGATGCTTGTTGCTGGCGTCGATAATGTGGCGCGGGTCCAGCCCGGCCAGGTGCGGATCGCGCACCAGATAGTCGGGGCAATACAGCACGTAGTCGATTGACAGCTCGCTGCCAAAGCGTTCGGTCAGCACGCGGATCGAGCGCATGATGTGCTGCGCCACCCGGCGTGGCTTGCCGGCGTACTGCTTGACCAGGCCATCCGGCGTCTCGTTGAGGAAGCCGGCGATCTGCTCGACCAGCAGCACCCGGCCGTTCGGCGCCACGATCACAAAGTCCACCTGATCGAACGCCGAGTAGCCCTTCTCCACATTGGTCCAGTGGACGCCGTGATAGATATGGTAGGGCGCCTCCGCCAGCGTCGCATTCAGATACGCCAGCGTTTCAATCTCGCGCGCCGCCGCGCCAGTCGCCGACATCTCTTGCCAGCCGGTGGGATGAAGATGAGCCATGTAGTGATAGACCTGGTGAAGGAAAGACTTATTCTAAAGCCGATTGCATCAATCGGCGCCGCTGCTGTGGCTATCGTGTTCCGCCTGTTTTTCCATCAGCAGATTTGCCATCAGCACCGCAATGAACAGCACTGCCTGAGGGGAGTGATCAAGTACCTCGATATCGTGGCGCTCGCGTAGCGTCAGGAACTTGCCTTGCGCCCGCGCCAGCACTCGCCCACGCCAGGTCACTTCAAACTGTCGGTCGAACAGGCTGCCTGTCATGACGGCGCCGTCAAACGGACCGCCTTCAACCAGAATGTGGCGCCGCAGCGTCCATGATTTACGGCGCAACTGGAAGCTGTCTTCACCCATGCTGACGTTCCAGGTCGATAGCCATGTCCACAACTTGCGCTTGAAGACAGCGACTTCCAGGCCATCCCGTGTCAGCACCCACGGCGGATTGAACCAGCCCCACTTTCCCACACACTCATACAGCATCATACCGTCGCTGTCGCAGATGTGAAAACGGCCGCGCCAGGACATCAGTTTACGAAAGATATGCAGTGTGACCGGGGTTGGCAAAGACTCGTCCATTGGCGCTTTCAAGGAATGCAGGAATGGTTAGCATATCACTTCGCCCGGTGTATCATGACCAGCACACACACCAAGGGAGATGTCTGTGACACCAAAAATTATCAGCACGCTGCTGGCCTCCGCCCTCGCAGCCACCAGCGTTACCGCGCTGGCCGCACCCGCCGCCAAACCCACTGCCGCCGAAGCCGAACGCTTCCTGGCCGACACCGAAGCCAAGCTGAATAAGCTGAACAACGAACAATCGCGCGCCGCCTGGGTCGGTTCCAACTTCATCACCGACGACACCGAAGGCATCGCCTCCTACTTCGCCGAGCGCTACCTGACCGCCTCCGGCGAAGCCGCCATCGGCGCGCGCCGCTTCAACGGCCTCAAACTGCCGGCGGAATCCGCGCGCAAGATCATGCTGCTGCAGCAAACGCTGGTCTTCGCCGATCCGAAGGAGCGCGAACAATACGCCCAGCTGCAAGCCGCCATGAACGGCGCTTACGGCAAAGCCAAATACTGCTCCACGCCCGACAACTGCATGGCGCTCGGCGAAATGGAAAAAGTCCTGGCCACCAGCCGCGATGAAGCCAAGCTGAAAGAAATGTGGGTCGGCTGGCACGCCCAGTCGCCGTCGTACAAACAGAAATACACCGACTACGTCGCCCTGTCCAACAAAGGCGCGCAGCAGATGGGCTTTGCCGACACCGGCGTGATATGGCGTTCGCAGTACGACATGCCGCCGGAAGCCTTTGCCGCCGAAATGGAACGCCTGTGGCAGCAGGTCAAACCGCTGTACGACTCGCTGCTGACCTACACCCGCTACAAGCTGCGCGCCACTTACGGCCCGGACGTGGTGCCGCTGGACGGCCCGATCCCGTCTCACTTGTTCGGCAATATGTGGAGCCAGAACTGGTCCAATCTGTACCCGCTGCTGAAGCCGACCACGGGCGCCAGCAGCTACGACCTGACCAAAGTGCTGGAACAGCGCAAGACCGACGCCAAACAGATGACCAGGTACGCCGAGGGCTTCTACACTTCGCTGGGCATGCAAAAGCTGCCGGCGTCGTTCTGGGAACGCTCGCTGCTGACCAAGCCGCGCGACCGCGATGTGGTATGCCACGCGTCGGCCTGGCCGCTGAATGAGAAGGACGACGTGCGCATCAAGATGTGCATCACGCCGACCGCCGAAGACTTCACCGTGATCCACCATGAACTGGGCCACATCTACTACTTCCTGGCTTACACCAAGCAGCCCTTCCTGTTCCGCAATGGCGCCAACGACGGCTTCCACGAAGCCATCGGCGACACCGTCGCGCTGTCGATCACGCCGAGCTACCTGAAGCAGATCGGCCTGATGGATCAGGAACCGGACGTCACCGCCGACATCCCGCAACTACTGGAACGTGCGCTGAGCAAGGTGGCGATTCTGCCGTTCGCCTACTCGGTGGACAAATGGCGCTGGGACGTCTACTCCGGCAAGACCAAGCCGGCCGACTACGACAAGAGCTGGTGGCAGCTGCGCGAGCAGTACATGGGCATGAAGCGTCCGGCGCCGGTCAACGGCACCAGCGGCTTTGACGCCGGCGCCAAGTACCACGTGGCCGCCGATGTGCCATATGCGCGCTACTTCCTGGCCGACATGCTGCAATTCCAGTTCCACCGCGCGCTGTGCCGCGAAGCCGGCTACACCGGCCCGCTGAACCGCTGCTCGGTGTACGGCAACGCCAAGGCCGGCGCCAAGCTGCAACAGATGCTGGCACTGGGCGCCAGCAAGCCCTGGCCGGAAGCCTTGAAAGCCATCTCCGGCGAAGACAAAATCGACGGCAACGCGCTGCTCGAATACTTCGCGCCGCTGAAGACCTGGCTGGATCAGCAAAACGCCATCCTCTCCGCCGCCGAGAAGAAGTCGTAAAAGAAAAAAGGGCGTCCCGAGGGACGCCCTTTTTAGTTCAAGCGCGAAGGCTTAGAACTTGTAGTTCACGCCGGCCAGCAGGGTGCGGCCGTATTTCTGGTATTCCAGCTGCTGCGAACGGTCGCCGTTGTAGGTCTCGTAGGCGGCGTTGCGCAGGTTGTTCACTTGCACCACAAAGCCCAAGCCCTTCATCGGACCATTCTCGAAGGTGTAGCCCACCTGCAGGTCGATGATGTTCTCGCCGACCACATAACGCAGTGCGCGGTCGTTCGAGAAGTTGCCGATCTCGCCGACGAAGTCCGAACGCTTGCGCTGGCTGACGCGCGCCTCAAAGCCGGCCTTCTCGTAGTAAGCGGTCAGGTTGCTGACGCGCTTCGACAGGCCTGGCAGCGGGATGTGCTGGCCGATGCTGCCACTTGGATCTTCGATCGTGATCTTGCTATCAGTGTAGGTGGTACTGGCGCTGATACCAAAACCATCCAGCGCCTTACTAACCATGTTCAACGGCAGCGATGCCGACAGCTCCAGGCCCTTCAGGTTACCGCCGTTGCCGTTGTATGGCGCGGTGTAGTTACCGATGGTGGTGTGCAGCGGATCGGTCGGGTTGTTACCCACCGAGCCAGGCGGCACGTACGCGCTGAAGTCATACGACTTGGTCTGCGTGAAGATGTAGGTATCCAGCTTCTTGTAGAACGCCGCAGCGGCAAAGTACGCCTTCTTGTCGAAGTACTTCTCGTACGAGATGTCGAAGGCCTTGGCGCGCCATGGGTCCAGCTGGGCATTGCCGCCGCTGCCGCCCGGCTCGCGCTTGGTGGTGTCGATGCCGAAGTCCAGTGCCGAACGCAGCTGGTCGACACGCGGACGCGCCAGTTGCTTGGCCAGCGCCAGACGCACGGTCTGCTGATTGTCCAGGCCGAACGCCAGGTTCATGCTTGGCAGGACGTCGGTGTATTTCTTGCCGTCGTTGACCGGCTTGATGGCGCCGGTGGTGTTGTCGTACCAGCGCGAAGCCGACGACTGGTCGGTGCGTTGCACCTGCACGCCGATGTTACCGCGCAGGCTGACGTCGGCGCCCAGTTCCGCTTCGATGTTCGCCTTGGCAAACGCGGTGGTGACTTTCTCGCTCACTTCCCAGGTTTTGGCGATCAGGTAACCCTGGGTGTCGGTCGGTGCGAACACCATGTACTTGGCCACCACGGCTGGCACGTTCCAGGTCGGAATGTAGCCGGCGCCGGCAAAGCCCAGGTTGGCCGACTGGTAGAACAGGTCGGACGAAATGGTGGTCGGCGCGCCTTGCAGCGTGATGTTGCCTTCAGGCTGGTGCTTGTTCTTGCTGCGGTCGGCATAGTTGGCGCCGATGTCGAAGCTGGAGAACGCTTTTTCCAGCGCACCCGACGACTGGATGTTGGCGACCAGCTTGAAGCCTTTCAGCTCGTCTTCCACGCTCGGGGTCTTGCCGTAGCCCGAACCGTAGATGGTGTTGGTCACATACAGGTTGTTGCGGTTGTTGTAGTCCATGCCCGGGGTCAGCTGCGAGAAGCCGCCGTTGCCGTAGCCCAGCTTGACCGAATCCAGGAAGGGGGCGCCGGCCGCGTTGGTCATCTGCAGATTGTTTTCCAGGCTCAGCTCGTCGCGCTTGGCTTTCGAGTAGTTCAGGTCGGCAAACAGCGACCAGCCGTCCAGGCGGAATTCATTGCTCCAGCCGGCCGCGCGGATATCATCCTGGCGCTTGTTATACATGCCGCGCACCAGCGGATAGATGTTGTTGGCGGTGCCGCCGGCGATGGTGCCGTTGTTGATCACGACCGGATTGTAGATCGGGTCCGGCTTGTTGCCGCCGTTCCAGCCGCTCAGGCTGATCTCGATCTGGTTCGAGGTTTCTTCGTTCTTGAAGCGCGATGCATAGGCGTCAAAGGTGCTGGTCCATTGCTTGTTCGGACGGTATTGCAGCACGCCCATCAGGCCGTCACGCTCGTTGCGGCCGCTCTTGGCCACGGCCTTGATGCCGTCCGACGCGAAGGTGCCGCTCGGCAGGCCGGCGCGGTCATCGCGCTTCCATGGCTCGTACAGGCCGGTCTCGTTGTCCAGCACCGGGGTTTCCAGGTGGGCGTAGCCGACTGCGACACCGATGGTGCGGTTGGCGAACTGGTCGATATAGCTGGCGCTGAAGCGGTTGCCGGTGTCCTTGGCGTTGCCGATCTTGCCCAGCGAGTTCTTCTCGCCACGGGCGTTGAGCGCCACGGTGCGGCCGGCGAAATTCAGCGGACGCACGGTTTGCAGGTCGATGGTACCCGACAGGCCCTGGCCAACCAGGCCGGCGTCCGGGGTTTTGTAGACGGTGACGCCGCCGATCAGCTCGGATGGATACTGGTCGAATTCCACGCTGCGGTTGTCGCCGGTCGAGACTTGCTCGCGGCCGTTCAGCAGGGTGGTGGAAAAGTCTGGCGACAGACCGCGAATCGAGATCACTTGCGCGCGGCCGGCAACGCGCTGGGCGGCCAGGCCTGGCAGGCGCGAGATCGACTCGGCGATCGACACGTCCGGCAGCTTGCCGATGTCTTCGGCCGAAATCGCCTCAACGATGGAGGTCGCGTCTTTCTTGACCGAGATCGCGTCCTCGATGCCGCGGCGGATACCGGCCACGGTCACCGACTGCAGCTTCGGCGCGTCGGCGGCGGGTGCATCCGCGCTGGTTTGGGCAAACGCTGGCGCTGCGGCGGCCACGACCAACAGGGCAACGCCTGCGGCGAGTGGCTTTAACTGGAACGCAGTGTGGCTGCGCTTGCTTGCGAAGATGTTCATTTAATGTCCCCTCTGAATGACACAAATATAAGTCCCGCAACTGCAGCAACCACGGGAACCAAGGAATTGCAACGTTCTAAAGACGTTCTGGAAAGAATTTTGTACTAAAACTAGATTCGGTGTCAATCAAACTTCCCTGTCACTACGTAATACCAGCCCCGGATATCAAGGCTCCCTCTACGATATCGGGGGATGCGTTGTATTTCGGCTACAGGATTTGAATGACGGCGATGTAGTAGAACTACAGTTTATTGCGGAAAAACGGTATTTTCTGTAGGCGAATGCCAGTTTGGCTGCGCCGAGGGGCCCATTAGACCGCTCAAACCGGCCCCGACTGTATTTGAACTCAATTCAAGCCAGCCAGTCGCGTTTGATGGCGGTGACTTTTAAGAGTATTCTTTCGAAAAATCAACAGCCTAGGCCCGGCCGGGCAAAAAAATATGGCATGTAGTACGACTACGGAGAGCAATCAATGAAGCAATTTACCGCGCTGCTGCTGGCCTTGCCTGCGCTGACCGCCCCCCACCTCGCCCAGGCCGCCGACGCTGCCGCCAGCGCCAACTACCCGACCTGGGACGGCAAACAGGAAACCGTGCGCTACGCCACGCCGGACGCCGGCGCCGCGCTGCGCAGCTACACCCAATCGACCACCATGAAGGTGCGCGAAGGCGGCCAGCAGCAAATCAGCTACGCCGAAAGCGCCGCGCTGCCGACAGTCCGCAGCGGCAACCTCGCCTTCGACGCCCTGTTCGCGCTGGCCGGCGCTGAGATGAAGCTGGACTCCGTCAGCGAAATCCGCGACGGCAGCTACAACGGCGGCAACGCCATCCCGTGCGACTGCTTTGAAACCGGCGAGTTGTGGCACTACGTGTGGACGCGCGACCTGTCCTACGCCGCCTCGCTGGGCCTCGGCATGCTCGACCCGCAACGCACCCGCAATTCGCTGGCCTTCAAGCTGGCCGGCTACCGCGACGGCGTCATCGCTGGCGCACACGCCGTCGGCGACGGCTACCAGATCGTGCAGGACACCGGCAGCGGCGGCAGCTGGCCGGTCAGCACCGACCGCGTCAGCTGGGCCTTCGGCGCCGACGAAGCCTTGAAAGCCCTGCCGCCGGCCGAACGCCAGGTCTTCGCGCAACAAGCCCTGCACGCCTTGCGCAACACGCTGGACAACGACCGCATCGCCATCTGGGACGCCGCCGACGGCTTGTACAACGGCGAAGAATCCTTCCTCGACTGGCGCGAGCAAAGCTATGCCGCGTGGCTGCCGAACGAGCTGTCGTACATGGCCACCGCCAAGGCGCTGTCCACCAACGCCGCCCACTACAAGGCGCTGACGCTGGCCGCGCAACTGGCCAGGGAACAAGGCGACGCCGCCACTGCCGCGCGCTACAGCGGCTGGGCCGCCGCGCTGAAGACCGCCATCAACCAGCGCTTCTGGCAAGCCGACAGCGGCATGTACAGCAGCGTCACCGCCGGCCATTTCGACGGCGCGGCGCTGTACAAATACGACTGGCTGGGACAATCGCTGGCCATCGTCACCGGCATCGCCGACCAGCAGCAGGCCGCCAGCATTCTCGCCCATTATCCGCATGGACCACTGGGTGCGCCAGTGATCTGGCCGCAGCAGGCCAATACCGCCGTTTATCACAACCGCGCCATGTGGCCGTTCGTCACCGCGTATGGTCTGAAGGCGGCGGCCATCGGCGGCAACGTCGCCGTGGCCGATGCGGCCTACGCCACCTTGATGCGCGGCGCCGCCACCAACCTGTCCAACATGGAGAACCTGGAATGGCTGTCCGGCCAGCCGATGCTGGACGACGGCAAGCTGAGTGGCCCGGTGGTCAATTCGCGCCGCCAGCTGTGGTCAGTGGGTGGCTACCTGGGCATGGTGGTAGGCAGCGTGTTTGGCGTGCAGACCACCAATGACGGCATCGCCTTGCGGCCGTTCATCACGGCGCGGCTGCGGCGCGAGACGTTTGCCGGCAGCGATGCGATCACATTGAATCAACTGACGCTGCGCGGCAAGCGCATCGCCGTGCGCGTGCAACTACCGGCCGCCGCGCCGGGCGACGGCTACTACGCGGTCGCCGGCATCACGCTGAACGGCAAGCCTGCCGGCGACGCGCTGGCATGGGATGCGCTGGGCGATGACAACAGCGTCGAGATCCGGCTCGGCAAACTGCTGCCAGGCCAGCAGGCCAAGCGTAGCGTCACCGCCAAGCCACTGGTGCTAGACAGCGCCGTCTACGCGCCGGCCGAACCGCGCATCGCCAAACTGGAACACGGCGCCTACGGTTTTCCGACGCTGCACATCGACGGCGGTGCGGCGGGCGCAGGCGACGCCATCGTCTACAACATCTACCGCAATGGCCAACTGGTCGGCCCGCGCATCAGCGCCGGCACGTGGTCCGACCGCCACGCCGGCAAGGAAGGCAATGCCTGCTACGCGGTGGAAGCCGAGTACACGCGTTCCGGCAACCGCAGCCACCACAGCATGCCCGCCTGCCTGAACCACGGCCAGGAAATCGCCATCTCCCGCGCCGGCTGGGGCGCGCCGTCGGACACCTTTGCGCAAGCCTTCAAAGTAGACAGCGCAGGCGGCTACGCGGTGCAAATCAAATACCGCAACACCGCCCACCAGATCAACCTGGGCATCAGCGGCGGCGTCAAATGGGCCTCGCTGAAAGACAGCAGCGGCGCCATCGTTGCCAGCGGCGTGGTCCAGCTGCCGCACTCGCCGGCCAGCGAAGGCGCCAAATACTCGACGCCACTGCGCGCCGCGTTAAAGCCCGGCAGCTATACGCTGCAACTGGAAGACTTTTACAATATGAGCTACATGAAGAACAACGCCACCTACAGCGATGCAGGTGGCGTCCGGGGACCATCCAACAAGTTCGACATCGATGGCGTGCGCATCATGCCGGCTGCGCGGATCAAGAAGTAAGCGCTGCCGCAACCTGCTGCTGGCCGCCCGCCAGCAGCAGTTCCACCTCATCAGCCGACACCGCCGCGCTGATGCAGAAACCAAACGCCTCATCGCACGCCATCTGCTGCAACTGCGCCAGCTGGTCGGCAGTCTCCACGCCCGCCGCAATCACCTGCATATCCAGCGTATGCGCCATCTCGATAATCGCCCGCACCATCGCCCCGCCGCGCGCCAGATCATCGACGAACGACTTATCGATCTTCACAATATCCACCGTAAAGCGCCGCAGATAATTCAGCGAAGCATAGCCGGTGCCGAAATCGCTGATCGCAATCCGCATACCCAACTGCTTGAACTGCTGCAGGATCTCCTCCGCGTTCTGGTTTTTATCGATCAGCATCGCCTCGGTGATTTCCAGCTCGATGCAGCGGCCCGGCACACCAGCCTTCTCCAGTATCGCAGCAAAACTCGGCACGATATCCTTGTGGAAGAACTGACGCGGCGACAGATGCACCGCCACCGTCAAGGACATGCCCTGTTCCAGCCAGCGGCGCGCCTGCTCGGCCGCCGTCGCCATCACCCACGCCCCCACCGGCATGATCAGCGCGCTCTGCTCCAGCACCGGCAGGAAATCCAGCGGCATCACCACGCCCAGTTCCGGATGTTTCCAGCGCAGCAGCGCCTTCACCCCAGTGATCTGCTGCCGCTTCAGATCCAGCTTGGGCTGATAGGTAAGAATAAACTCATCGTGCTCCAGCGCGTGGCGCAGCGCCGTCTCCAGGATCAGCCGCGAATACGCCTTGGCCTGCATGCTGGGCAGGAAGCGCAGGCTGGCGCCCTTGCCGCGCTGCTTGGCCGCATACATCGCCAGATCCGCCTTTTCAATGAGCGTCTCGATATCGTCATCGTCATCCGGATACACCGCCACGCCGATGCTGGCTGCGACATCCAGCAGATCGCCATTGACCACGAACGGCTCGGCGATGGTCTTCATGATCTTCTCCGCCACCTGCTGCGCATCGGCGCCTTTGTGCAGTTCCGTCAGCAGCACGATGAACTCATCCCCGCCCTGGCGCGCCACCGTATCGACCTCGCGCACGCACTGGCGCAGGCGCTGGGCAAACTGCACCAGCACCTGGTCGCCGGCGTCATGGCCCAGCGTATCGTTAATGGTTTTAAAGCGGTCGATATCGACAAACAGCACCGCCAGCAAACTGTCATGGCGGCGCGCATAGGCCACGCCATGTTCCAGCTGCATCTGGAACTGCAAGCGGTTGGGCAGGCCGGTCAGGCTGTCGTGATGGGCGATGAAATCCAGCCGCATTTCATTGTCGCGCTGCGCCACCAGCGCCGCCTGCAATTGCGCGCAGCGCGCACGCAGGCCGCGCGCCTGCCATTGACCGGCCAACAGCGCCAGCAAACATGGCGCAACGCCAGCCGCTACCAGCCATATGCTGTTCATGCTGTCCCTCTTCGTCGGGTGCAGTGCAGAAGAGGGAATGATAGTGGATCGGGCCGCGCCAGATGGGCCGTTCAGCCGCCCGCTTGAGGCACGTCAAACGGCCTGTGGCAATTTTCAGCCAGCCAGCTGCAAGGTGCGGCGGCGCGACAATGGCAAAGCGACCGCCGGCCCGTGCAGCTTGAAGATGCTGACCGCTTCCGACAAACTGGCCGCCTGCTGCTCCAGCGACTCGGCGGCGGCGGCGGCCTCCTCCACCAGCGCCGCGTTCTGCTGCGTCACGCTGTCCATCTGGTTGATGGCGATGCTGATCTGCTCGATGCCGTCGCGCTGCTCGCCGCTGGCCACCGAAATATCGCCGATGATGGCGGTGACACGCTGCACGCTGGCCTCCACTTCGCTCATCGTGTCGCCGGCCTGACCGACCAGCCGGCTGCCCGCCTCCACCCTGCCGACCGAGGTGCCGATCAATTCCTTGATCTCGCGCGCAGCCGCTGCCGAGCGCTGCGCCAGCGTCCGCACTTCCGACGCCACCACCGCAAAGCCGCGCCCCTGTTCACCGGCGCGCGCGGCCTCTACCGCCGCGTTCAGCGCCAGGATATTGGTCTGGAATGCGATGCCATCGATTACGCCGATGATGTCGGCAATCTGGCGCGAACTGTCGTTGATCTCGCCCATGGTGCGCACCATCTGCGCCACCGCGTCGCCGCCACGCGCCGCCACGTGACGGGCATTGTCGGCCAGGCGGCAGGCCTCGGCCGCATTCTCGTTGTTCTGCTTGACAGTGGCGGTCAGTTCCACCATGGCCGCAGCCGTCTCCTCCAGCGAACTGGCCTGCTCCTCGGTGCGGCTCGACAGATCCAGATTGCCGGCCGCAATCTCGGTCGAGGCGACGTGGATGGTCTCCGTGCCATGGCGCACCTGGCCGACGATATGGCTCAGGTTATGCTGCATCGTTTTCAGCGCGCCCAGCAGGTCGCCGATCTCATCCTTGCTGTCGACCGTCACCTCGCTGCGCAGATCGCCGGCGGCCACCGTTTGCGCCATGCTGACCGCAGCGTCCAGCGGCCTGGTGATGCTGCGGATCAGCGAGGTCACCGTCAGCACGCCCACCACCACCGTTACCAGCAGCGTGACGCCCATGGTGATCAGCGTCTGACGGTAGGCGGCGCTGCTTTCCTCTGCGATCGCGGCGATCAGCCGTCCCGACTCCTTGCCAATGAAGGCAACGATGTCATCGATTTTCTTGGTCGGTTCGCGGTCCATGCCCTTGACCAGGTTGTCCACCACGTGCGCGCTGTCGGGATTGGCTGAGTCGTATTTCTTCAGCGCCTCCATATAGCGCGCCACCAGCTCGTTCTGGGTTTGAATCGCTTCATCGACCAGCGTGGTTTTCAAGTCCAGCTTGCCCAGCAGACCATCGAGCTTTTGCAGCTCGCCGCGTGTGGTCTCGCCGCCCTTGACGAAGGCCTTGCTGTATTTGTCGAGTTGGGCGGGATCGTTGCCGCGTACCAGGATGTTCTTCCATTCCTGCACCTGGATTTTGAATTCCACCTGCGCGCTGCGCGCGGTGTCGATGGCCTGGCTGAGCGCCACCGAACGCGCCAGCGCTTCCGCGCTGCGCGTGTTACTGCTCTCCAATGCGCGCCAGCCGGCCAGCGCGACAATCGCCAGCGCCAGAAAGAAGAACGCCCCCAACAGGCCCAAGCGCACACCGATCTTCAGATTGGCGAGTTTCATGACTACCCCTTTTCAAGAATTCAATTCAGACAAGCTTGCTGTGCTTAATTGGTTCCGTTGTTTGGGGAACGGGCAATATTCAATGCCCGAAGTACATCTTGCTATATCGCGCTGAAAAAATCTATCAAATCTCCACGCTACGATAGCGCGAGTCGGTAAATGTTGGTAGGACGATTATCGGGTGGCAGCGGTTTGTGTTCAATAAACGTCAGGCCCAGCTTGGCCAGCAGATTGATCGACACCATGTTGTTCGGATTGGTGATGCCCATCAGGCGCTTCATGCCGAGCACATCGCGCGCATACGCCACCACCGCCGATGCCGCCTCATAGGTATAGCCCTGGCCGAAATACGCCGGACGGATGGCGTAGCCGATATCGACATCAGGCAGGCTGTCGCGCTTGATCAGTCCGCACAAGCCCAGCGCCTGGCCATCGCTCTTGCGTTCCATCACATACAGCGAGTGACCATGGCGCTGCTGCATCGCGCACGGCCCGTCGATGATGGCAATGCGGGCGCCCTCCACGCTGCGGATACCCTTGTCGCCGATATGCTCGATCCAGCTCGGATCGTTGACCAGCTGATAATAGAACGCCGCGTCGTCGGGCGTAATGGTGCGCAGGCGCAGGCGTTGCGTTTCGAGTATCTTCATGCGTCGGGCCAGTGCGACGGATCCTCCAGCAACTGGTACATGACGTACACATCGACAAAGCCGAGATACTGGTGGCGGTACGCGCGCGGCAAGGTGCCGACAATGGAAAAGCCCAGCTTCTTCCACAGCAGCACGGCAGGCATATTCGAGCTGACCACGTAATTGAACTGCATCGCGAGATAGCCTTCGGCGCGGGCGCGCTCCAGGCAATCGGCGCCCAGCAGCTTGCCGACGCCGACGCCCTGCGCCGCCGGGCTGACCATGAACGAGGCATTCGCCACATGGGCGCCGCGGTCGCGCTGGTTGGGCATCAAACGGTACATGCCGACCAGCCGTTCGCCGTTATGGATGGCCACATAACTGTCGATGCCGGAACCGAACCAGTAAGCGTGGCAATCCTCGCGGCTGGTATCGGCGGCAAAATAATAGGTGTCGCCGCTGGCGATCAGTTCCTGAAATATGTCCCACATGGCGCCGAAGTCGGCTTCCGTGGCGGGGCGGATGGCGATTTCTTTCAAGGCAACTCCAAGCGCATTAAACAGTGTTCAATTGTCATGGATTTCCGCGCCCAAGTCCAGCACGCATGCTAGCGGTTCAGACGGAAATTCACGCTATCCGGCCGGTCCGGCAAGCTCAGCCGCGCATGGGCGCGTGGCGACTCTGCAATAATTTTTCCTCGCCGCATCACCATGCGGCGGGCGGCGCGCAGGCGGATCGCCTCGACCGGATCGGCCGCGTCCAGCAGCACCAGATCGGCGTGACAGCCGGGCGCCACGCCATAACCTTGCAAGCCGAGGATGGCGGCCGGCGTGCTGGTCACGGCGCGGAAGCAATCGCGCATCGCCTCCTGGCCCGTCATCTGCGCCACGTGCAGGCCCATCTGCGCCACCTCCAGCATATCGGCCGAGCCCAGGCTGTACCACGGGTCCATCACGCAATCGTGGCCGAAAGCGACCGGGATGCCGGCCGCCAGCATCTCCGGCACGCGCGTCATGCCGCGCCGCTTCGGATAGGTATCGTGGCGGCCCTGCAGCGTGATATTGATCAGCGGATTGGCGATGGCGTTGACGCCGGCCTCGCGCATCAGCGGCAGCAGCTTGCTGACGTAGTAATTGTCCATCGAATGCATCGAGGTCAGGTGCGAGCCGGTGACGCGGCCGTGCAGTCCGAGGCGGTTGCTCTGATAGGCCAGCGTCTCGATATGGCGCGACATCGGATCGTCCGACTCATCGCAATGCATGTCCACCATCAAGCCCTGGTCGGCGGCGTATTCGCACAGGATGCGCACCGACTCGGCGCCATCGGCCATAGTACGCTCGAAATGCGGAATCCCGCCCACCACATCCACGCCCATGCCGATCGCGCGCTTCAGGTTGATCAGCGCATTCGGCGCGCGCAGCACGCCGTCCTGCGGAAACGCCACCAGCTGCAAATCCAGATACGGCGCCACGCGGCGCTTGACCTCCAGCAGCGCTTCCACCGCCAGCAGGCGGTCGTCGCAGATATCGACGTGGGAACGGATCGCCAGCAGGCCGCGCGCCACCGCCCAGTCGCAGTATTGCAGCGCGCGCTCGATCAGCGCCTGCTGGGTCAGGTGCGGCTTCAGCTCGCCCCACAGCGCGATGCCTTCCAGCAGCGTGCCGGACGCATTCACGCGCGGCAAACCGTAGCTGAGCGTGGCGTCCATGTGAAAGTGCGCGTCCACAAACGGCGCGCTCAGCAGATCGCCGTCGGCATCAATCTCCCGTCCCGTCTGCACTGCCAGACGCGGTCCGACCGCGACAATGCGGCCCTGCTCGATAGCCACATCCACACCCTGCTGGCCATCGGCCAGATTGGCGTTGCGTATCACGACATCCATCTGCGCTCCCGTTGATTTGAAGTAAGACCATTGTAGGCAGTTTCAACAAAATACACCAATTGTTGCGCCGCATTAATCGTTATAACGTTTCTGCGTGCACATGGTGGAAAAAATAACTTTCCATCGCCAAAAATCGTCGCTAGAATGGGCTTATTGCGTTGCATCATAATTTCAGGAGAAACCATGTCTTCGATCACCGAACAGTTTTCCGCAGCCACGAAATCGCAACTAGAAGCGCAATTCCAGATCTTCAACACCATCGCCAGCGCGGCGGTCGAGAGCGCAGAAAAAGTCATCGCGCTCAACATCAACGCCACCAAAGCTTCGGTAGAAAAATCCTCGGCCGCCGCCAAGCAATGGCTGGCCGTCAAAGACCCGAAAGAACTCTTCACCCTGAGCGCGCAGCCGACGGGCAGCTTCGACAGCCTGCTGGCCTATGGCCGCGAACTGGCCAGCATCGCCTCCGCCGCCCAGGCCGAGCTGATCAAAAGCGCCCAGAGCAGCTTCAAGCAAGTGAGCGAACTGGCTGCGGCCAAGCCGACGGTGCCGGCGCCATTCACGCCCGCCACACCCGCCACGCCGCCGGCGCTGGCCGCAGCGGTGAGCGCGGCCGTCATCGCCGCCAACGAACCCATCGCCGCCCCGCCGAAGCCGCCGAAAGCCAAACCAGCGGCCGCGCCGATCCCGGAGCAGCAAGAGTTCATCGAAGTCAAAGCCCAGGTCAAGCCAAGCTTCCCGGCGCCGCCGCCAAAACCAATCGCCCTGGCGCCGGAAACCAAGCCTGCCAAATCCGCCCCCAAAGCCAAAAAATAAACTCCGGGGTCAGGTCCGGCACCTGGACACGAGCACAACCGTATCGAAGACTATGGTTGTGTTCGTGTCCGAATGCCGGACCTGACCCCGGATTTTTTGTGCATGCTGTATCCTAGCGGCCTACCCCGCTTTCCAAGGCAACATGCATGTCTAAACTCTCCCGGCTGATCGGCGGTTTTGTCCGCCAGCACAGCCGCGCCTATATTGTGTCCGGCATCATGCTGGCCGGCGTCGCTACCCTCAGCGTCTGGGTGCCGCGCAAGGTCGGCGCCATGATCGACGGCCTGGCCAACCATACCCTGTCCGGCAACGCGCTGCTGATGGAAATCGGCTCACTGCTGCTGATCGGCCTGAGCATCTATTTCCTGCGCGTGGCCTGGCGCCAGATCCTGTACGGTGCCGCCTACCAGCTCGGCGTCTCGCTGCGCACCCGCCTCTACACCCGCATGACGCTGCAAGGCCCGGCCTTCTACCAGCGCCAGCGCACCGGCGACCTGATGGCGCTGGCCACCAACGATATCGACGCCATCGAAATGGCCGCCGGCGAAGCCATGCTGGCCGGCTTCGACGGCGCCCTGACGCTGGTGATGGTGCTGGGCGTGATGCTGCTCGGCGTCGACTGGCGTCTGGCCTGCATCGCGCTGTTGCCGTTCCCGTTGATGGGATGGGCGTTCTGGTACATCTCCGGCCATATCCACACAGCTTCCACCGATTCGCTCAAGCGTTTCAGCGCGCTCAATGACCATGTGCAGGAAACCCTGTCCGGCGTGCGCACCTTGCGCGCGCTCGGCCTGGAACAACGCAGCGCCGACCAGTTTTCCGAACTGGCCTCAAAGGCCTCGGACGCCAGCCTGCGCGCGCAAGTCTGGGAAGCCGCCTACGAACCCGCTGTCGGCCTGACGCTGACCGCCGCCACCGGCCTGACCTTGGGCCTCGGCGGTTATCTGATCTGGCACAACCAGCTGACCATCGGCGCGCTGACCAGCTTCACCATGTACCTCGGCCAGTTGATCTGGCCGATGTTCGCCGCCGGCTGGGTGCTGTCGCTGATCGAGCGTGGTCGCGCCGCCTGGCAGCGCCTGCAACCGATGCTCGATGCGCCGCTGGCGATCGACGATCACGGCACGCTGGCTGCGGTGCCGGCCGGCCCGCTGTCGCTGCGCGGCATCAGCTACGCCTACACCGGCCAGACCGTGCAAGCCATCAGCGACATCACGCTGGAACTGAAGCCCGGCCAGACGCTCGGCCTGGTCGGCCCCACCGGCAGCGGCAAGTCGACGCTGCTGCGGGTGCTGCTGCGCCAGGTCACGCCGCAACACGGCAGCGCGCAATGGAGCGGCCACGCGCTCGACGCCTACACGCTGCAAGCGCTGCGCGCCGCCATCAGCTGGGTGCCGCAGGAGTCCTTCCTGTTCTCCGCTTCGATTGCCGACAACATCGCGCTGGCCCGCCCGGACGCCACGCGCGCGCAGATCGAACACGCCGCCGACCTGGCGGCCATCCATGACGATATCCTGCTGTTCGCCGACGGCTACGACACGCAGGTCGGCGAGAAAGGCATCACGCTGTCCGGCGGCCAGCGCCAGCGCGTCGCCATCGCCCGCGCGCTGTTGGCCGACAACGATCTGCTGCTGCTCGACGATGCGCTGTCCGCCGTCGATACCGGCACCGAGACCCGCATCCTCCAGCATCTGGAAGAACTGCGCGAAGCCCGCAAGGGCCGCAGCGCCATCATCGCCAGCCACCGTCTGAGCTCCGTGGTCAGCGCCGACCTGATTGTGGTGCTGCGCGATGGCCGCATCAGCGAAACCGGCAGCCACGAACAGCTACTCGCACTGGATGGCTGGTACGCCAGCCAGTGGCGCTATCAACAATTGGAAGCAAGTCTTGATGAAGCCTGATATACAAAATCCACGCGGCCAGCTGCGGCAAGCGCTGTCCCTGCTGCGCCGCGCCGCCCTGCCCGACCAGCACCATCTCGGCTGGGCCGTATTGTGGCTGGTCGCCGCCGCGCTGCTGGAAGTCATGGGCCCCATCATGGGCAAGGCGCTGATCGACGAACATCTGCTGCCGCATCACTTGGACTGGCCGCGCATGGCGGCGCTGCTGGCCGGCGTGGTGCTGACCGGCTGGATCGCCAGCGGCCTGCGCTACCTGCAACTGGTGCGCCTGTCCGGCCTCGCCATGCGCTCGGTGATGCGGCTGCGGCAGATGGTCTACACCCACGTGCTGCTGCTGCCGATGTCGTTCTTCGACCGCGCCATCACCGGCCAGTTGGTGTCGCGCGTCACCAACGACACGGAGGCTGTAAAGAGTCTCTATATCCAGGTGCTGTTCGTGATGCTCGACTCGACCATCGTCCTGATCGGCACCGTCTGCGCCATGGCCTTCCTCGACTGGCGCCTGATGCTGATCGTGCTGGCGCTGCTGCCGGCGGTGCTGCTGATCGTCTGGCTGTACCAGCGCTGGAGCGCGCCGGCGGTGACCCGCGCCCGCGCGCTGCGCAGCGAAATCAATGGCCAGATGGCCGAGTCCATCGGCGGCATGAGCGTGCTCCAGGCCAGCAACGCCGAGGCGCGCTTCGGCCAGCGCTTCGCCAAAACCAACCAGGATCACTACACCGCGCGCCTGGCCGAACTGCGCGCCAACGCCTGGCTACTGCGGCCCGCGCTGGATATGTTCAACATCATCCTGCTGGGCGCCGTGATCTTCATGTTCGGCCAGCGCCAAATGACCGCCACCGAAGTCGGCATCTTGTACGCCTTCATCAGCTACCTGGCGCGCGTGATCGAACCACTGATCCAGATCACCATGCAGTTCAGCCAATTGCAGCAATCGGTAGTGGCCAGCGCGCGCGTGGCGACGCTGCTGGAAGAAGGCGCTGCGCAGGAGCACGCGAGCAACCGCGCCAGCACCGGCAAGGCCGCCGCCAACGACAGCAGTGCGCCGGCCGTCTCAATCAGCCATCTGAACTTCGCCTACAACCCCGGCCAGCCGGTGCTGCACGACCTGTCGCTGGAGATCCCACAGGGCGATTTCGTCGGCATCGTCGGCCACACCGGCAGCGGCAAATCGACCTTACTGTCGCTGCTGCTGCGCTTCTACCCGGCGCCGCACGGCAGTATCCTGATGCACGGCGTGCCGCTGGACGATATCGACAATGAACGCTTCCGCGCCGAAGTCGGCTTGGTGCCGCAAGACCCCTTCCTGCTGGCCGCCTCCGCCCGCGAAAACATCGACATGGGCCGCAGCCTGACGCAGCCGCAGATCGAAGCGGCCGCCCGCGCCGCCCACGCGCATGACTTCATTGCGGCGCTGGACCAGGGCTACGACACGCCGCTGGGTGAAGGCGGCTCGCGCCTGTCGGTCGGCCAGAAGCAGCTGATCGCCATCGCCCGCGCGCTGGCCGGCGCGCCGCGCATCCTGCTGCTGGACGAAGCCACCTCGCACATCGATTCGCAAACGGAGCAGATCGTGCAAGTGGCGCTGGATGAACTGCGCGGCAAGGTGACGGTGATCGCCATCGCCCACCGCCTGTCCACCATCCGCGACGCCAACCGCATCATCGTGCTCAATCACGGCCGCATCACGGAAACCGGCCCGCACGAGCAGCTGATGCAGATCGACGGCGGCTTGTATCAACGTCTATACCTTTTGCAGCAACTAGCTGCTTAATGTAGTTGAAAAGCCATTAAAAACTGTGCGATTTTGAGGAAAAATCGCACGCTCAAGGGCGTTCTCGACTGCAACACGCCTATAATTGTCTAGACATTGCGTTGCATTCTGGGGGCGTCAAGTTGGCTGGATCAAGAAACGGTGGATGGTGGCACAGCAAGCGGCTGGCCGTGGCGGCAGCCATGGCGTTGACGCTGGCGCCGGCGTGGGCGCAAACTCCGGCCACGCTGGACGACCGCATCCTCGACATCCGCGAACAAAGTCGTTTCGTGCCCGACAAGGCGCTGGCGCAGCTGCAAAAGCTGCAACCGGAACTGCGCGACGCACCGCCCCACACGCGCGCCGAATTCCTCACCCAGATGAGCGCCGTGCGCATGCGCCTGGGCCAGAACGACAAGGCCATGGAAACGGCCGAACAAGTCATCACTCTCGGCCAGTCGCTGCGCGACAACGCCATCATCGCCAAGGGTATGCTGGCCAAAACCTATGTGCTGTTTGCGCAGGCCGACGTCGACGCCGCGCACCGCCTGGCGTTCGATTCCGAGGCGCTGGCGCTGACCACCAGCGACATCGGACTCAAGGTCCAATCCACCATCACCGCCGGACAATCCTACGCCGAACAGGGCAACTTCCCGGCCGCGCTGCTCAAGCTTCAGCATGCGGTGGACCAGGCGCGCCCGCCGGCCGGTGACGCCATCAGCCTGGTGGCGGCGCTCAACGCGTTGGCCAAGCTGCATGTGCAGATGAAGGAATACGAGAACGCCACCGAAGTGCTGAACGAGCTGCTGGCGGAAACCGAAAAACTCGACTCGCCCGGCCGCATGGCGATGGCCAAGAACACCGAGTACGGCCTGGCCATGGATTCCGGCCAGCCCAAGCGCGCCTTGCGCGTGCTGGAGGAAAGCCTGGCGCTGGAACGCAAGCTGGGGGCGGAACGCATGGTTGGCGTCACACTGGTCAACCTGTCGGACAACTCGTTGAAGCAGCGCGACTTCGCGCGCGCCGCGCAGTATGCGCAAGAGTCGCTGCTGTCGGCGCAAAAGACCGGCGACAAGACCACCGAAGCGACGGCGCGCATCAACCTGGGCCAGACCTATCTGGGCACCGGGCGGCTGGCCGAAGGCAAGCGGCAGTTCGAGCTTGGCCTGTCACGTCTAGAACAAGAGAACAACAAGCCCGATCTGCAAGCGGCGCTGCGCGAATATGGCGAAGCGCTGGAGCGCGCCGGCGACCTGGCCGGCTCGTTGTCCGCCTATCACCGCGAACGCAATATCTCCAATGAGCTGTTTGAAAAGCGCCGCCAGCAGGCCATGCTGGAGCTACAGGAAAAATACGAGACCGAGAAGAAGCAGCGTCAGATCGAACTACTGAGCCGCGAGAACCAGGTCAAGGGCGCGGAGATCGACAACCGCCGCCTGCAACAGCGCGTGTGGTGGCTGCTGGCGTTGGTGTTTGCGCTGGCGGCGGCGGTGGTCGGCCTGTTGTACCGCAAGGTGCGGCACACCAACGCCCAGCTGGAGGTGAAGAACCTGGAGCTGAAGGCGCAGTCCACGCTCGATCCACTGACGTCGCTGTACAACCGCCGCCACTTCCAGGACTACATGCGCGGCCTGAAAATACAGGAGCGCTCCGACGACGTGGTCGGCGCGCTGTTCCTGCTGGACGTCGACCACTTCAAGCATATCAACGACAACTACGGCCACGCGGCCGGCGATGCGGTGCTGAAGATGATTTCCGAGAACCTGCGCATCGCGCTGCGCGAAACCGACATGATCGTGCGCTGGGGCGGCGAAGAATTCCTCGCCTTCCTGCCGGCGATACCGCGCCACGGCATGGAAGAAGTGGCGCGCCGCATCCTCACCAGCATCTCATCGCAGTCGCTCAAATACGGCGAGCATGAGATCAGCGTGAATGTGTCGGTGGGCTTCTCGCCGTTCCCGCTGATCCCGGACGGCGTGCCGCTGGCATGGGAACGCGCGGTCAACCTGGTCGACATGGCGCTGTACCTGGCCAAGGCGCATGGCCGCAACCGCGCCTACGGCGTGCGCGGCTTCGAGAACTTCCATCTGACGTCGATGGAAGCCATTGAGCGCGATCTGGAACGTGCCTGGCGCGCCGGCTTCGTCGACCTGAGCGTGGTGCTGGGCGGCGATCCGGACACGCATCCGCCTACCCCGAACGAGCACCTCAACGTGGTCTCGATCAAGCAGGCGACGCATAAGCACTGATTACTTCTTGGCCTCGCGCTCGTCGGCGGCGGTCTGCATCTTCTCGCCGGCCCGTTCCAGCTTGCGGCCGGCTTCCTTGGTGGCTTCGTTCAGCTTCTCGCTGGCCTTGTCGGCTGCCTTGTCGAGTTTCTGGCTGGTGTCCTTGGCGGCGTCGCTCAGTTGCTGATTGGCCTGCTGCGCAGCGTTGTCCAGCTTCTGGCCGGCCTGCTGCGTGGCTTCATCCAGCTTGCGGCCGGCGCGTTCGGCCGGACCGGCTTCGCTCGGATCATCCTTCTTCTGGCAGCCGCCCAGCAGCGCCAGCGCCGTCAACGTCACCGCTACGTAACGAATCATCATGATTGTCTCCTGAAAGAATGAATTCTTGCCAAGAGCATACAACGCCCCGCGCCGGCGCAGCGCACGCCATAACCGGGTGGCTATTCGACGATTTTCTTCGGTGGTGGCGGTGGCGTGAAGACCACGTTTTCCGATTCCGGCCCGCCGTCCAGCATGTCGGACTTTTCCAGCCAGTTGCGCAGCTTTTCCATGCGGCGGATCAGGATGCCCTTGCTGCTGATGTAGCCCACCTGCTCGAAATTCTCCGGCTTGCTCACCATCTTGGACACGGTCGGCAGATTCTCCGCCAGCCGCTCAAACGCCTTGCGCGCTTTTTGTTCCCATTTGACCAGGTTGGGCTCGTTGAAACGGTTGCTTTCGTAATAAATCGTCAAGGTACGGTCATGGTTGCCATAACCGACAATCGCCGCCCCCATCCGCACCGTCTCCAGCACATCGCCCTTGATCGATGCCGTCGGCACAAACAACGCGGCCCGCCCGGTGGCATCCGGTCGTTCCAGCGGCAAATCCTGTCCCATTAATACGGTCATCACGCTTCCTGTTGTTATCGCCACGGAGTTGCCGCTAGGCTATTTTTTAATTCTATATCGCTCTTTTCTCTATTACAAGAAGAATGCGTGTCAGCGTGGCATCGCCGACAACTACCTTATAATGCGGGCTGATCCCAATAACCGCCTCACCATGACGTCCTTCCCTTCCCGTTTCGGCGCCATTCCCGAAGCCGCCGTCGACCAGGCCGCGCGCCACCTGCACGACACGCTGACCATCGCCATCGAACACCGTGCGCCGCATGCCGCGCTGATCGTCTACGACACCCGCACCGACCTCAATCGCGCGCTGACCGAAGCCTATCGCCGCGCCGCGCCGGACGCCCAGTTCATCGACTTTGACAGCACCCAGCCCGCCGAGATCCTGGCCACCTTCGAGCGCCTGCAGGCGGGCGACCTGGTGGTGCTGGTGCAATCGACCAGCTTCCGCATGGACGCCTACCGCATCCGCATCGAACTGTTCAAGCGCGGGCTGAAGGTGATCGAGCACGTCCACCTGTCGCGCATGCCAGGCGAACAGGGACTCCACTACATCAACTCGCTGGCCTACGATCCGGCCTATTACCGCGGCGTCGGCCATGGCCTGAAAGCGCGCATCGACAGCGCGCAGCGCGGCGTGGTCGACAGCGGCGACGGCGCCCAGCTGATGTTTGCCTCGCCGTTTGAAGCGGCCAAGCTGAATATCGGCGACTACAGCGGCATGACCAACGTCGGTGGCCAGTTCCCGCTGGGCGAAGTGTTTACCGAAGCGCAGGATCTGGAAGCGGTCAGCGGCCGCGCGCGCATCTTCGTGTTTGGCGACACCAAATTCCTGGTCAACCGCCCGGCCGCGCCGATTACCATCGTGGTCGACAAAGGCCGCGTGGTCGGCACCGAAAACAGCACGCCGGCATTCGAGGAGATGCTGGCCATCATCCGCGAACATGAAGGCGAAGTGTGGCTGCGCGAACTGGGCTTTGGCATGAACCGCGCCTTCGCGCGCGACCGCATGGTGGACGACATCGGCACCTACGAGCGCATGTGCGGCATCCACCTGTCGCTGGGCGCCAAGCACGGCGTCTATACCAAGCCGCAGCTGAAACGCAAGGACGCCCGCTACCATATCGATGTCTTCGCCGTCACCGATGGCGTCTACCTCGACGAGCAGCGCGTGTACCAGGACGGAGCGTGGCAGCTCCCCTGACGCTGGACGAAAGGCTGTGTGTGCTAATGTTGCGCTGGTCACATTTTTCCAGATAAGGATGTTATGCCCCGCTCACCAGTTTCCAGCCTTCTTCGCACCGCTGCCGTTGCCACATCGCTTGCCACATTGCTGGTCGCCGCACTGCCCGCCGTCCACGCCGCCGATACGCCACCGGCGGCCGATGCCAAAGCCAAATCCGACCTCGAACTGCCGCCGCTGCCGGACGACAAAACCATCCACCAGACGATCCGCCTGAACGGCAAGCCGTTCAATTACGACGCCACGGTCGGCACCATCAAAGTGCGTGACGCCAAAGGCAAAGTGATCGGCGAAGTGGTCTACACCGCCTACACGGTGCCGGGTAGCAGCCCCAACCGGCCGGTCACTTTCGCCTTCAACGGCGGCCCCGGCGCCTCGTCGGTGTACCTGAACCTGGGCGCGATCGGCCCGCGCCGCGTGCAGTTTGGCGCCGCCGGCGACGCGCCGTCCGACTCCTCGGAACTGCAGGACAATCCGCACACCTGGCTGGACATGACCGACCTGGTCTTCATCGACCCGATCGGCACCGGCTTCAGCCGCGCGCTGGAGGAGCCGGCCAAGGCCAAGGCCGACTTCTACGCCACCGAACCGGACATCAAATACCTGTCGCGCACCGTGTATGACTGGCTGGTCAAGAACGGCCGCCTGCGCTCGCCGAAATTCCTGATGGGCGAATCCTACGGCGGCTACCGCGCGCCGCGCCTGGCCCGCGAACTGCAAACCCAGCTGGGCGTCGGCATCAAGGGCCTGTTCATGGTCTCGCCGTATCTGGACCCGGCCGCGATTGGCGACGACACCGCGCTGTCGCCGCTGCCGTGGATGATCAACCTGCCGTCGATGGCGGCCTCGCACCTGGAAGCGCAACAACGGCTGACACCGGACGCCATGCACAGCGTCGAAGCCTACACGCGCGGCCAGTTCGCCACCGACCTGCTGGCCGGCCGCTCCGATCCCGGCGCCATCAACCGCCTGGTGGGCAAGGTCAGCGAACTGACCGGCATCGACGCTGTCACCGTGGGCCGCCTCGACGGCCGTCTCGACATCCAGACCTTCCTGCGCGAACTGCATCGCGGCGACCGCAAGATCGGTTCGGTGTACGACGCCAACGTCACCGCCTACGATCCGTTCCCGGCCTCGGCCGAGCGCAAGTCGGGCGACCCGATCCTGAACGCGCTGATCGCCCCGACCACCAGCGCCATGGTCGATTTCATCACGCGTGAAGTCGGCTGGAAAACGGACGCCCAGTACAAGGCGCTGTCATATGAAGTGAATGCCGCCTGGGACCGTGGCGCCAGCCAGGACAAACCGGTCAGCGACCTGCGCCAGGCCATGGCCAACGACCCGAAAATGGGCGTGCTCATCGCGCACGGCTACAACGACCTGTCGTGCCCGTACTTCACGTCGTCGCTGATCCTCGATCAGATGCCGGCCGCAATGGCCACTCCGGCGAAACTGGCCGTCTACCCAGGCGGCCACATGTTCTACAGCCGCGATGGTTCGGCACTCTCCTTCAAGCGCGACGCCCAGGCTTTGTTCGCGAAGTGATCGACGACGCCTTCGCCTTGCGCGAAGGCGTCTTTCCCGCCAAGCGCGCCAGCGCTCCTTCCTGCAAGGTCGGATCGCGGCCGAACGCTTCGGCGATAAAGTCCATGAACACAGCGGCGCGCCGTGGCAACAGGCGATGGGCGGAATAAATGATGTTGATCGGTACCGCCGGCGCATAGTGGTCAGCCAACAGCATCCGCACGCTGCCATCGAGTATCTCGCGCTCGAACATCCATTGCGGCCCGTAACCGATACCCAGTCCATCCATGACAGCGCGATGCACGCCATCCAGCGTATTCGAGCGAAAACTGCCGCGCACCGGCACTTCGCCCTCACGGAAGCGCCAGCTGATGCCTGAATTCATCAGCGTGTAGACGATGCAGTGATGCTGCTGCAGGTCGCCCGGCGTTTGCGGCGCCGCGCGTCCCGCCAGATACTCGGTACTGGCCACGCAGACCCGCTCCGACATGCCGATGCGGCGCGCGCGCAGCGCACTATCTTCCGGCACACCAACCCGTATCGCCAGGTCGACGCCATCTTCCACCAGATCGATATAGCGGTCGCTCAGTTGCAGATCCAGTTCCATCTCGGGATAGCGCGCCAGCAGCGCCCCGACATGCGGCAATAAATGCACGCGTCCCAGCACAGTCGAACAACTGACCCGCAACAGGCCGCTCGGCTTGCCCTCCCCGCGCGCATTGGCATCGGCCTCCTCGGCGGCATCGAGCACCCGGCGCACCTCGACGTAATAACGCTCGCCCTCCGGCGTCAGCGTCAGCTTGCGGGTGGAGCGGTGCAGCAGCCGCGTGCCCAAATGCCGCTCCAGCGCCGCGATATTGCGGCTGATGTTGGGCTGGCCCGTGCCGAGCTCGCGCGCAACGGCGGAAAAGCTGCCGGTTTCGACGGCGCGAACATAGCAGTGCATCAAAAGAAAACGGTCCATTAAATCACTCCCAAATACGCCGATTCATGCTTCTGAGGAATGGGCATTATACGGCGGCATGGACTTATCAATCCGGACCCGGATCCCGATACTGCTGGTCATGGTGCAGCGGGATAGCCGGCTCACCAGCTTTATCAACTCATTACAGGAGCAACAACATGGGCAAGCTTCAACTGGAAGGCAAAATCGCCGTCATCACGGGCGGCAGCAGCGGCATCGGTCTGGCGACCGCGCAGCGTTTCGTTGCCGAAGGCGCATATGTGTTCATCACCGGCCGCCGTCAGGCCGAGCTGGACAAAGCCGTCGAACTGATCGGCGCCAACGTCACCGCCGTGCAGGGCGACGTCAGCAAGCTGGCCGACCTGGATCGCTTGTACGCCACGGTCAAGGCCAGCAAAGGCCGGGTGGACATCCTGGTAGCCAACTCCGGCATCGTCGATCCGACCGGCATCGACGATGTCACCAGCGAACACTACGACAAAACCTTCGACATCAACGCCAAAGGCCTGCTGTTCTCGGTGCAAAAAGCGCTGCCGCTGATGGGCAAAGGCGGCGCCATCGTGTTGACCGCGTCGATCGCCTCGGTCAAGGGTATGCCCGGCTACGGCACCTACAGCGCCAGCAAGGCAGCCGTGCGTTCGTTTGCGCGCACCTGGACCATGGAATTGAAGGAGCGCGGCATCCGCGTCAACACGCTCAGCCCAGGGCCGGTGGACACGCCGATCATCGACAGCCAGGCCAGCGACCAGGCCAGCGCCGATCAGCTGCGCAATATGTTCTCGACGATGATTCCACTCGGCCGCATGGGCCGTCCTGAAGAAGTCGCCGCCGCCGCGCTGTTCCTGGCGTCGGATGAGAGCAGCTTTGTTGCCGGCATCGACCTGAGCGTGGACGGCGGCATGGCGCAGGTTTAGGGCTATAGAAACAGGGTCCGTCTCAGCGGTATGCGGAGAAGGAGAAATTTGGCACGTCGCCGGCCAACAGCTTCTTCTTCCATAAAGCCAGCCACACATCGCCGCTCTTCCAAAAGACGCGGCATTGTTCCAGGTAGGTGAGGACGGCGCTGAACTCGCCCTGCTTAGCCAAGGCCTTGGCCAGCTGCATCGACGGCCCGAAGGAATTCAGTTGTGGCGACCCTGGCGTCTCGCCAGCTTGGTGAAGCCGGGTCAACGCCTCGTCGGCTTGGCCGTTGTGCAGCGCGCATAGTCCAAGGGCGGTATGGCCAAAGTGCAGCGCATTCCCATAGTTCCAGTCGTCCGCAAAGTTTGGCGCAAGGGCGAGCGCTTTTTCCGCCAGGCTGATGGCAAGATCGATTTTTCCGAGATGCCACGCCCCCATGGCGGCATGAGGCAATGCGTAAAACAAGTCCAGGTCCGTCGCCGCCCTTTCCACTGCGGCCAGTTCTCCAGGTGCCCGTTCAATCGTGAGCATGCGTAACGCCTCCATCTGGGCGTCAGTGAGCGGGGTAAGTTCGGAGTCCTCTTCAAAGCTCATAATCACGATACCTTTATCACCATAACTTCCACCAGGCTTTCGTCGGGGCGGGCTGGGGTACTGCCGCAGGCGACGGTCTCCCGTAGTTGCTTAACTTGGTTTGGTAGTTCCAATCGTTCCACGGGATACAGCCAAAAAAAGCCTTCAACGCCTCGGCAAGCAGAAACGCCGTGACGTAGGGCTCACTCGATACTGCGCCTGTTTCGAGATTATTTTTTCCGCTATGTCGCTGTTATAGATAAAGACCGCATCGTCCTTCGATTCAACTGATACATTGCCTGACATGCGGGTATCGTGATGCGGCTGTGTTTCACACTGCACGACCTCGTCTCCAAAAATCACACGAATCAGCTCCCGCTCATTCAGTGTGGAGGGCGTAGGCTTGAATGCCAAACCTCCTATCGATAATCCCAATTTCAACTCCTTCATTCTTCTGAGCCAGGTCAAGAGACACCTGCGACTGAACTGCGCTTAGCAAAGCAGCGTATGAAATAAGTCTGGAGCTCTAAATGAAAAGCAAAAACATTGGCAGTAATTTCGATGACTTCCTGATGGAGGAAGGCTTGCTGGAAGAAGCGGCAGTGGTCGCAGTAAAGCGCATTATTGCGTGGCAGATTGCCGAAGAAATGAAGGGGCAAAACATGACCAAAACCAGCCTTGCCGAGAAAATGGGCACCAGCAGAGCGTCGCTGAACCGGCTGCTGAATCAAAATGACTCCAGCCTTACGCTTACTACGCTAACCAGCGCAGCAGCGGCGCTTGGAAAAAAAATCAAGATCGAGCTTGTGCCAACCTAATCTATGTAACCCTAATTCGCGACGAAGAACTATACGTGAGTCGTGCTCTAGTGAGAGTCGGCGCTTTTTGGTGACGTTGCAAATTTCGTTAGCAGTGCGTTCATGGCATTGTCGCTTGGCGGATGTTCAAAAATTTGCTTCGCCGTCCAGCCCTGTTTATCTAAAAGTACTGCAACCCGAAGATGAAAGCCCCGGTATAAACCGCTTTGCTGAAAATCCATTTGCGGACTGTGAATGCGGAACAGTCGATAATTCTCGTCAAAATCAAAATCGCCACCTTTACCCACATAGTCAGCGTAACCTTCCATTAACCACTCTGGATATCGGAAGCTGACCAGTCGCCCGAATTGTCGCGCCACGATAATGTGTGCCGCTTCATGCGCGATAAAGTAGGAGAGTGGTCGCTGAGCAGCGTCTGCAAGGTCGCCCCCTCCTGGCGGAAGAATGTGGTTCGACGCGATGTCGGATGCTCGCACATAGATATTGCGTGTGACCGCTGTGTCGGCATCTGCCCCTACCTGATCGCTGAAATGCTGACCATACAACCACAGCCGCCATGATGCGTTACAGAAAAAGATCTTGAACTTCTTGTTTTCACCTTGCAACTCGGACCGGACAAGTCGTCGGTTGACGTCATCAAGCACATTGCTAATTTGGGGTGGAATCGATTGATCGGACCAAATTTCGTAATTTCTGTAAACGACATGGTGATCAAACATCGGCTCAGGAAATGTAGTCATTCCCACATAGGCAACTAGAATGGTTACACTGGCGAGCACCAAATATTTCAACAGTTTCAACACGTATTTCATCTTGCCACGTCCATACTTTCACCAAGGGGCGACTCGCACTGATGTTCAATCACACAGTACGATTTCGTTGCGTCAGCAGTGCTACGACAACCACAATGGCTAACGTCGCCAGCGTCACAAAAATCACCTTGTACCAATCCACACCACTTAAGCCCTTTTGATAGGCATCGTAGATTGCAGTCCCGAGTCCCGCGCCAAGCGCGCCCGCAGCATAGTTTCTGATCTTCATAGATATCTTCTAACCTTTGGCTAATGCCTCCACGGCATCCCTCGCCTGCCGCAAGGTGCAGGCGTGAATCTCGCGGTAGCAGCGTATGGCCCAGCTGCGGTGGCCGCTTTTCAACAGGCGCTCCACGTCAGCCATGAGCGCTTGGCCGCGCATCGGGTAATGGCCTGCGCGGCGCAGTGCTGCCAGTTGCAACGCGGCCAAAAGCTGCGCGCCGATGGCGAGCAGCAGCAGGGTGAGAGCCAACCATAATGAGAAATGCATGGTGTCCGCCACAACATGGAAATGTTGGCGATTAGGGTAACACTTTATTCAATCCAAAAAATACGCGAATTCCCACCGGATCAACGCAATATGCCGGAGGTCTGCAATTCGCGGTCCCATGGCGGCACGGGATGGTATTCGGCGACCAGGAAGTCGATCAGCGCGCGCACTTTGGGGGATGGCTGGCGGCTGGCGGGATACAGCGCGCTGAGGTGATTCAGCGGCAGTTCCCAGTCGCTCAGCACCGGCACCAGCGTGCCCTCCATCAGGCTGCGCCAGGCCAGGAAGGTGGTGTTGTAGACGATGCCCAGCCCCTGCTGCGCGGCCTGTTGCAGCACCAGCCCATTGTTGGCCGTGAAGCTGGCGGCGACACGCACCGATTGCTGTTCGTCGCCTCGCGTGAAATGCCATTGCGTGCCGTCGGTCAGGTGGCTGAAGTGCAGGCAGCGGTGCTGCTGCAAATCCTGCGGCGTGACCGGCATGCCGTGCCGCGCCAGATACGACGGCGATGCGCACAGCACGCCGCGGCACGGCGCCAGCGGCCGCATGGCCAGCGCATGCACGTCCGGTATGCCGCCCACCCGTATCGTCAGGTCGAAGCCATGTTCGATCGGGTCAAGCAGCGCGTCGTCGACAAACAGCATCGGCTCCAGCAAGGGATGCAGCAGCGCGAAGCGCGCCAGGGCGCCGGCCAGCCACTCGCTGCCGAAGCTCGACGGCGCCTGTATCCGCAACGGCCCGGCCAGTTCATCGCCGGCCTGCTGCGCCACCACCCGCGCCGCCTCCTGCGCCTGCGCCACCGTCGCCATGCACGGCGTCAGATACGCCTGGCCGACATCGGTCAGGCTGACTTCGCGCGTGGAGCGGTGCAGCAGCCGCGCCCCCAGCTTTTCCTCCAGTTGCAGGATGTGCTTGCTGACCATGGCGCGCGTCAGGCCCAGGCGGCGGCCGGCCTCGCTGAAGCTGCGCAGCCGTGCCACCTCGACAAATATTTCCATCGCCCGTAATTGGTCCATGCCTTGATTGTCTCCACTTTGGCGACAATGTGTCAACCTTTTGCGGATTGTGATGGCCTCCCCATGTCCGTAAAATGCGATGAATCAAATATCCCGCCATGGAGCCAGACATGCTGACAGAATCACAAAAACAACAATATCAACGCGATGGCTTCATCGTTATCCCCGGTTTCAAGAGCGCCGAGGAGATCGCCAGGCTGCGCGCCCGCGCCGCCCAGATTGTCAACGATTTCGATCCGGCCGCCCAATCCGGCATCTTCAGCACCATCGAGCAGGAAAAAACCACAGACGATTACTTCCTCGGCTCCGACAACACCGTGCGCTGCTTCTTTGAAGAAGAAGCCTTCGGCGTCGACGGCCAGCTGAAACAGGCCAAGGAACTGTCGATCAACAAGATCGGCCACGCCATGCACGATCTCGATCCAGCCTTCCGCGCCTTCACGGCCGACGCCCGCCTGGAAGAGCTGGCGCGCGAACTGGGTCTGTCCGATCCGAAGGTCTGGCAGTCGATGTACATCTTCAAGCAGCCCGGCATCGGCGGCGAAGTGCGCTGGCACCAGGACGCCACCTACTTCGACACCGACCCGGTCAGCGTCACCACCTTCTGGTTCGCGCTGGAAGACGCGACGCTGGACAACGGCTGCATGTGGGCCGAACCAGGCGGCCATCGCGGCCCGATGCGCGAACGCTTCCTGCGCAACGGCGACGACGTGCGCATGGAAAAGCTCAGCGACATGGGCTGGCCGGACAACAGCACCGCCGTGCCGCTGGAATGCAAGGCCGGTAGCCTGGTGTGCTTCCACGGCCTGCTGCCGCACTACAGTGCGCCGAATCGTTCGGCGGTGTCGCGCCACGCCTACACGCTGCACGTCACCGATGGCGCCACCAGCTACTCGCCGCAAAACTGGATCCAGCGCGACGACAAACTGCCGGCGCGAGGCTTCCTGTAATGCAGATCCAGATTTTCGCCGCCCAGTGGGGCAATAACGAGCTGCCGGCGCCGGTGTTCATCGAGCGCGTGAAAGCCGCAGGTTTCGACGGCATCGAAATGTCGCTGCCGCTCGACGCCGCCGAGCGTGACGACTGGACCCGCCAGATCGCCGACGCGGGCCTGGGCCTGATCGTAGCCCAATGGGAGACGGTGTTCCACCCGACCTTCGCGCCGCACAAGCAAGCGCTGGCCGAACTGCTGCACAACGCCTGCGCCGCCAGGCCGCTGCACGTCAATTCGCACACCGGCAAGGACTACTTCACGCCGCAGCAGAACCGCGAACTGCTGGACCTCGCCGCAGACATCTCGCGCCAGCACGGCGTGCCGATTGTCCACGAGATCCACCGCAGCCGTTTCAGCGGCCATCCGATGCTGCTGCTGCCTTACCTTGGACAGATGCCCGACCTGCAACTGACGGCCGACCTGTCGCACTGGTGCTGCGCCTGCGAGTCCCTGCTGGAAGACCAGCCGGAGACGCTGGCCAAAACCCTGCCGCATGTGCGCCACATCCACGCCCGCGTGGGACACGCGCAAGGCCCGCAAGTGGCCGACTTCCGCGCGCCGGAATCGCAGGCCGCTCTGGAAGCGCACCTGTCGTGGTGGGATGAAGTGATCCGCCTGCGCCGCGCCGCCGGTGTATCGCGCATGACGCTGACGCCGGAATTCGGCCCGGTGCCGTACACGCAAACCCTGCCCTACACGCAGAAGGAAGTGTCGAACGCGTGGGAACTGAACGTGGCGATGCTGCAGCTGCTGCGCCAGCGCTACGCCTGAATCGTCTCCTCTTCCGGCGCCGGCGCCAACGGCAGTACCAGCAGCACGCTGGTGCCGCCGGCCGGCACCGACTCCACGCGGATGGTCCCTTTCAGCACGCCGGTCACAATGTTATAAACGATATTCATCCCCAGCCCTGAACCACCCTGCCCCATCTTGGTGGTGAAGAAGGGATCGAAGATTTTGTGCAGCACCACGTCGGTCATGCCGATGCCGTTGTCCTTCATTTGCAGCACCACCAGGTCGCGTCCCTCGCGCCGCGCACTGATCGCCAGCACACCGCTCTCGCGGCCATCGAAGCCGTGCAGCAGCGCGTTGCCGATCAGATTACTCAGCACCTGGCTCAAGCTCCCCGGATAGGAATCGAACATCAGATCGGCCGGCACGTCCACCGTCACCGTGCAGCAGGCGCGCCGCAGCTGCGCCGCGTAAGTGGCCAGCGTATCGTGCAGCACCTCGTCCAGCCGGAAGCGCCGCCGCTGGCCGCTGGCCTGGTCCACCGCCACCTGCTTGAAGGACGTGATCAGGTCCGCCGCCCGCGTCAGCGAATGCGCCATGATGTCGCAGGCCTTGCGGGCGTCGGCCAGGTGCGCATCCAGCGCCGAGCGTTTCAGGCCCGCGCCTTCCTGCAAGCGGCGCTCGAAGTCGCGCACCATGTCGGCCAGCGCGGTGGCGGTCAGCAGGCTGTTGCCGATCGGCGTATTCAGTTCATGCGCCACCCCGGCCACCAATGCCCCCAGCGACGCCATCTTCTCCGAGGTTTGCAGATTGGTCTGCGCCTGCTTCAGCGTCGCCACCACGCGCGACAGGCTGTTGCGCGCCTGCTCGGCATTCTGTTTTTGCAGCTCCAGCTCATTCAGGCTGAATTCCATGCCGTGCCGCGCATCCGTCTCGCGCCGGTTGACCACTAGCAGCGCGGCGATCAGCGCGCTGATGATCACGCCCGCCATGCCGATCAATACCACCGGCAGTTGCGAGCGGCCGTAACGCGCGCCAGCGCGGCCTTCAAACCGCACGATCCAGTGGCGCTGCGCCACCGGCAGCACCGTCTGCGCCGTCAGTCCCGACACATTCTCGCCGCGCTCCTGATGCGTCTCGACCCTGCCGTCGCTGTCGTACAGCAGCGTGTCGACGCCCGGCGCCGGCGGTTTCCCTTGCTGGAAGCCGCCGTCCTCGATGCGCACATGCAGATGCTCCAGCAGCGCCGGATCGAGCACCTCGCGCATCAGCGCATTGACGCGGAACACAATCGCCACAAAGCCTTCCAGCGCCTCGCGCCGCTGCGCCGTGGTGTCCAGCGGCAGGCCGTTGCGGTACACCGGCGCGCGCGCCACGAAGCCCGGTTCGCCGCTGGCGTCCTGCACCAGCGTGATGCGTTCGGTGGCGACGATGTCGCCGCTGTCGCGTCCCAGTTCCAGCGCCTTCAGGTGCGGCGCCAGCGCCGCCAGGTCGAGGCCAAAGGCGTTCTCGTTGCCCTTCAGCGGTTCGGTGTATTCAATGATGTAATGCAGCGGGCGGCGCGTGGCCGGATGCACATGAAATTGCGGATAGCCTTGCGCCTCCAGCGTGGTGTCGCGCTTCACGCGTTCCACAAACGCCGGCAGTTCCGCCTCCGGCACCACGCGCACAAACTGCAAGGCCTGATAGCCGGGATAGCGCTTGTCGACCTTCAGCTCATTGACGAAGCGATGGAAGTGTTCACGGTCGATACGGTCGTTGACCGCATACACGCCCTTCATGCTGTGCAGCGTGTCGAAGTAGATTTGCAGACGGTTTTGCATGTCGCGCGCCACCCTCTCGGTGTCGCGCTGGAAGCTGGCCTGCACTTGCTGCTTCTGCTGTTCCTGAATCACAAAATAGCAGATCCAGGCTGTCAGGCAGATCCCGACAAAGAAAGCCAGGTAGCCGCGCCGGCGCATGATCTATCCGGCAGCGTCACTGTAACGGTTGGCGATGGCCATGAATTCCTCCTCCACCGTCAGCATGGCGTCGACCACGTCCGGGTCGAAATGCTCGCCGCTTCCCTGCCGTATCATCTCCATGGCGGTTTCGTGGGTGAAGGCCGGCTTGTAGACGCGCTTGGAAATCAGCGCGTCGTACACGTCGGCCACCGCCATCAGGCGCGCCGACATCGGGATCGCCTCGGCCGCCAGGCCTTGCGGATAACCGGAGCCGTCAAACTTCTCCTGGTGCGAATAGGCGATCTCGCGCGCGTAGCGCAGGAAGGTATTGGTGTAGCCCAGCGTGTTCTCGACATTGGCGATGGCGTCGCGGCCGTACACTGTATGCTTTTTCATGACCTCGAATTCGGCGTCGGTTAGGCGGTCCGGCTTGAGCAGGATGGCGTCCGGGATCGACACCTTGCCGATGTCGTGCAGCGGCGCGGCCTTGAACAGCGCCTTGATATTGGCGTCGCTCAGCTCTTCCTCGAAGCGCTTATGATGCTGCAGCTGGCGCGCCAGCGCCACGATGTAGTGCTGCACGCGGCGCAGGTGGTTGGCGGTTTCGTATTCGCGCGTTTCGGCCAGCGACGCCAGCGCCCAGATCATCGCGTCCAGCATCTGGCTCAGTTCCGCCGTCACCTCTTCCACCACGTGTTCCAGCAGATTGCGCTGCTGCTTGAGCAGTTCGCGCGCGTGGCGCAGTTGCAGATGGGTGTCGACCCGCGCGCGCAGCACCCCGCCCTGCACCGGCTTGGGCACTACGTCGGCCGCGCAGGCGTCCAACGCGCGCTGCTCGTCCAGCGCGCGTTGCAGGAAAATGACCGGGATATCGGCGGTATCGGGGCTGGACTTCAGTTGCTGGCAGACGCTGTAGCCGTCCACGCCCGGCAGGTCGGCATCCACCACCACCAGGTGCGGGCGCGGCACGTGCTGCATGATGTCCAGCGCCGCGCGGCCGCTGTTGGCCAGCCGGACTTCGTACTGATCCTCCAGCATGCCGTTCATCTGGATCAGGTTGTCCGTCGCTTCATCGACTATCAGTACGATGGCCTTTTTGACATTCATGCGCCGCTGCTCCCGCGAGTATTCTTACCATCATCATAACCGAGCGGATTTGCCGACCAAAACTATTTTTCCCCCGTGAGCTTGCAATTGGATAGTGCACTACCTATACTAAGAAGATGGATACGCAAACTACCCCCACCTTCGGCGTCCCGCAGCTCGATCAGCAACTGTGCTTCGCTCTCTATTCCACCTCGCTGGCAATGAGCAAGCTGTACCGCAAGCTGCTGCGCGGCCTGGGCCTGACCTACTCCCAATACCTCGTCATGATGGTGTTGTGGGAGAAAAACGAACTGACCGTGTCGGAGGTGGGCGAACGCCTGTTCCTCGACTCGGCCACGCTGACGCCCCTGCTCAAGCGCATGGAAGTGGCGGAACTGATCACCCGCAACCGCGCCGCCAGCGACGAGCGTCAGGTCATCATCAAGCTGACGCCGCACGGCGACGCGTTGCGCCACGAAGCGGCCAAGCTGCCGCCGTCCATCCTGCAAGCCACGCAATGCACGCTGGACCAGGTGGTCGGCATGAAACAGCAACTGGACGAACTGCGTTCCAGCCTGATGACCTCGGCCGGCTAAGCACGATGACGACACCTATCTACACGCCGCTGGCCGACACCGTGACGGCCTTGCGACGCGACGGCTATGCGCTGCTGCAGCCGCAGGACGTGGCCACGCTGGCCGGCCTGCCGCTGGCCGCGCTGGACGCGCTGATCCCCAGCTGGAACGACCTCGCGACCGACCAGTACCTGAAGGACGGCGGCCGCTATCGGCGCCGCCGCCATTCCTGCTTCATCCAGGAAGGCCGCCACCTGACGCAAACGCCGCACCGCGCGCACTGGCAGCCACTGGAATACAACGCCCTGCACGGCGGCATGCACCGCCTGTTCGAGCCGGTGCTGCCGGCCACCGTCACGCAGCAAGGCTGGCCGGCGCTGATCACCGCCATCGGCCAGTTGTGCAGCGCGGCGCGCGACACGGCGGCGCCATGGTATGTTGAGGCGCACCAGTTCCGCATCGACACCACCGATGGCATCGGCCGGCCCACGCCGGAAGGCGCGCACCGCGACGGCGTCGATTTCGTCGCGGTCATCCTGATCGCCCGCGACGGCATCAAGGGCGGCGAAACGCGTGTCTTCGAGGCCGATGGCCCGAACGGCAAGCGTTTCACCATGACGGCGCCATGGACCATGTTGTTGTTGAATGACGCCACTGTCATCCATGAATCCACTCCGATCCAGCCCTTGGCGCAACACGGCCACCGCGACACACTGGTACTGACCTGGCGCGCCGGCAGTTTCCAGGGACAGGAAACTTCCCCTTGATAGGGTAATCCGATATAGTTTGCCTAGCCAACTATGCACCAGGAGGGTGGTCTGTGGACACCAGTTACGAAATACAGCCAGATGAAATCGAAATACTGATCGTCGAAGACAGTCCCACCCAGGCCGAACGTCTGCGCCGGCTGATCCAGTCGATGCGCTACAACGCCCGCGTGGCGCCCAACGGCCGCCTGGCGCTGGAAGCCATCCGCGAGCGCAAGCCGCACCTGGTGCTGTCGGACATCGTCATGCCCGAGATGGACGGCTACACGCTGTGCCGCGCCATCAAGGCCGATCCGGAGCTGCGCGACATCCCGGTGATCCTGGTCACCTCGCTGATGGACCCGAAGGACATCATCCGCGGCATCGAATGCGGCGCCGATAACTTCATCCGCAAGCCATACGCGGAAGACTATCTGCTGAACCGCATCGGCCACATGCTGATGAACCAGAAGCTGCGCAAGAACCAGAATATGGAGATCGGCATCGCTCTGTATCTTGGCGAACAAAAGCACTTCATCAACGCCGACCGCCAGCAGATCCTCGACTTGCTGATCTCCACCTACGAACAGGCGGTGCAGGTCAACAGCGAGTTGCAGGCGCGCGAACGCCAGGTAATCGAACTGAATATGCGGCTGGCGCACCACGCCGGCGAGCTGGAAACCATCAACCGCGAAATCGCGCTGAAAAACCTGGAGCTGGCGGAAGCGAGCCGCATGAAGTCAGCCTTCATCGCCAATATGTCGCACGAACTGCGCACGCCGCTGAACGCCATCATCGGCTTCACCGGCGCGCTGCTGATGAAGCTGCCCGGCCCGCTGACGCCGGAACAGGACAAGCAGCTCAACACCATCCGCACCAGCGCCCGTCACCTGCTCTCGCTGATCAACGACATTCTGGACGTGGCCAAGATCGAAGCCGGCAAGGTCACGCTGGAACTGGAAACCGTGCAGTGCCAGGGCGTGGTCAAGGATGTGGTGGACACGCTACGCCCGCTGGCCGTGCAAAAGAACCTGACGCTGGAAATGGACCTGGCCGATCCGGCCATCGTGCTGGAAACCGACCGCCGGGCGCTGACGCAGATTCTGCTCAACCTGGGCAACAACGCCATCAAGTTCACCGAAAGCGGCACCGTACGCGTGTCGCTGAGCCAGCGCGTGGTCGAGGGCCAGGCGCCGGTAATCGAATTCTCGGTGGCCGACAGCGGCGCCGGCATCCGCGAGGAAGACCAGGCCAAGCTGTTCCAGGCGTTCTCGCAGCTGGATTCGACC
This sequence comes from Duganella levis, assembly GCF_009857605.1. Lineage (GTDB taxonomy): Bacteria > Pseudomonadota > Gammaproteobacteria > Burkholderiales > Burkholderiaceae_D > Rugamonas > Rugamonas levis. The sequence goes on from NZ_WWCT01000004.1 coordinate 273,503, forward strand.
TCCACCCGGCACGCCGAAGGCGCCGGCCTGGGCCTGTACCTGTGCCAGAACCTGGCCAACCTGATCGGCGGTTCGCTGTTCTTCAAGAGCGACTTCGGCCACGGCAGCACCTTCACGCTGGCGCTGCCGGCCAAGGGCGTTTGAGGATTTTAAAAGATGACAATAATAACAACGTAATTCTACGGTATTGCAGTGCAACATAAAGAGGGGTATAGTTGGAACTGTCTCCTCCAATCCGTTCGCTGAACATTGGAATTCAACCCGCGCCACTGGCAGCGGGTTTTTTTTTGCCTGTGCATTTGCAATATTTACCGTCGGCCAACGTCTACACCTCAGCAACACCCCCTCAGCAATAATTTAAACGACTGATTCAACAAGGGAAAGCATGAGAGTTTTATTACGCGCGACGGCCTTGGCCGTCGCGGCGACGTTGAGCGCCTGCGCGGTGCAAGGACCGGCAACGCAGGTAGATGCGCTAACGCCGCAGCAGTGGCAAGCGCCGTTGCCGCACAACGGCAGCCAGGCCGATCTCGCCAGCTGGTGGGGCGGGCAGGCCGATGGCTTGCTGGTGCAGCTGATCGAATCAGCGCAGGCGGTCAGTCCGACCGTGGCGTCGGCGGCCTCGCGCATTGCGCAGTCGCGCGCCGAGCGGGTCGCCGCAGGCGCGGCGCTGCTGCCGAATGTGGATGCGGCAGCCAGCGTGAACCGCTCCAACCAGCAATCGGCGCTGCCGATGGGGACTACCTCGCAGGCGGCCTTGAATGCGTCGTGGGAGGTGGATCTGTTTGGCGCCAACCGGGCGGCGCGCGATGCGGCGCAGGCGCGGCTGGAGAGCGCACACGCGGGCTGGCATGATGCGCGCGTGTCGGTGGCGGCCGAGGTGGCGAACCAGTATTACGGTCTGCGCGCCTGTGAGCAGTTGCTGACGGTGGCGCAGCAGGATGCGCGGTCGCGCACCGATACCGAGCGGCTGACGGAGCTGAGCGCCAAGGCGGGCTTCCAGTCGCCCGCCAGCCTGTCGCTGGCCCGCGCCAGCGCCGCCGATGGCAACAACCGCTACCTCTCCCAGCGCGCCGCATGCGACATAGACGTCAAAGTGCTGTCCGCCCTGACCGCCATCGACGAACCGGCATTGCGCCAGAAACTCGCGGCCGGCCTGCCGGTTGCCGGCACTGCGCCGGAGATGGAGATTGCGGAACTGCCGGCGCGCACGCTGAGCCAGCGGCCGGACGTGTTCACTGCCGAACGCGAAGTGGCGGCCGCCAGTGCCGATGTCGGCAACGCCCAGGCGCAGCGCTATCCGCGCCTGACCTTATCCGGCTCGGTCGGCGTGGCCAACTTCCGCGCCGGCGGCGACAGCACCCAGACCGACACCTGGACCATCGGCCCGGTCGCGCTGTCGCTGCCGGTGTTCGACGCCGGCCGCCGCCGCGCCAACGTCGACTCGGCCAACGCACGCTACGACGCCGCCGTCAGCAGCTACCGCGCTACCGTGCGCCAGGCCGTCAGCGAAGTCGAACAGGCGCTGGTCAATCTGGACAGCACCGCCGCCCGCGCCGGCCATGCCCAGAGCGCGTTGGAAGGCTACCGCGCCAACTACGCCGCCGTTGATGAGCGCTACAAGAACGGCATGGCCAGCCTGTTCGAACTGGAAGACGCGCGCCGCACGCGCCTCACCGCCGAGCAAACCGTCATCAACCTGCAACGCGACCGCAGCGCCGCCTGGGTCGCCCTGTACCGCGCCGCCGGCGGTGGCTTCACCCCGCCCGCCGCCAACTAACTTTATCAGCCCACCATGAACGCCAAACTGAAACCACTCGCCTACGTCCTGGCAGCCGCTTTTGCAGTCGCCGCCGCCGGCGTCGCCAGCTATTCCCAAGCCGCCGACGACAAGAAAGCCGAAGCCCCCAAGGCCGCGCTGACCGTCACCATCACCCAGCCCAGCGCCGCCAGCCTGCCGATCAAACTGGCCGCCAACGGCAACGTCGCCGCCTGGCAGGAAGCCAGCGTCTCCAGCGAATCGAACGGCCTGCGCCTGACCGACGTGCGCGTCAACGTCGGCGACATCGTCAAGGCCGGCGAAGTGCTGGCCGTATTCTCCGCCGACACCGTCAACGCCGACCTCGCGCAAGCCCAGGCCGCCGTCCACGAAGCCGAAGCCAACGCCGCCGATGCCGCCGCCAATGCGGCCCGCGCCCGCACGCTGCAAAACTCCGGCGCCTTAAGCACGCAGCAGATCAGCCAATACAACACCGCCGAACAAACCGCCAACGCCCGCATCGCCTCCGCCAAGGCGGCACTGGCCAGCCAGCAGCTACGCCTCAAATACACCAAAGTCGTCGCCCCCGACAGCGGCGTCATCTCGGCCCGCAGCGCCACCGTCGGCGCAGTCTCCGGCGCCGGCACGGAACTGTTCCGCATGATCCGCCAGGGCCGCCTCGAATGGCGCGCCGAAGTCGTCGCCGCCGACCTGCGCTACCTCAAGCCCGGCGTCAGCGCCATCGTCAAAGCCGCCAACGGCAGCGAAGTCACCGGCAAGGTGCGCATGATCGCCCCGACCGTCGACCCGCAAACCCGCTCCGCGCTGGTGTACGTCGACCTGCCGCAAAGCGCCGGCAGCAAGGACGCGCCGTTCAAGGCCGGCATGTTCGCCAGTGGCCAGTTCCAGCTCGGTGCTTCCGACGCCATGACCGTGCCGCAGCAGGCCATCGTGGTGCGCGACGGCTTCAGCTTCGTGTTCCGCCTCAACGCCGACAAGCATGTCAGCCAGATCAAGGTGCAACCGGGCCGCCGTCTCGGCGACCGCATCGAAGTGCTGGGCGGCCTCAAAGCCGACACCCAGATCGTGGTGCGCGGCGCCGGCTTCCTCAACGACGGTGACCTGGTCAACGTCGTCGCCAGCTAAGGAACAGCATGAATTTCTCCGCCCTCTCCATCAAGAATCCGATCCCGGCGATCATGCTGTTTGCGCTGCTGTCGCTGGCCGGCTTCCTGGCCTACAAGGCCAATCCGGTGCAGGACTTCCCGGACATCGAACTGCCGATCGTCACCGTCACCGCCACGCTGGACGGCAGCGCGCCGGCGCAGCTGGAAACCGAAGTCTCGCGCAAAATCGAAGACTCGGTGGCTACCCTGCAAGGTATCAAGAACATCTCCACCACCGTGCTCGATGGCGTCTCCACCACCACCGTCGAATTCATCCTGGAGAAAAATATCTCCGACGCGGTGAACGACGTGCGCGACGCCGTCGCCCGCGTCAAGGCCGACATGCCGGCCGAGCTGCGCGACCCGAGCGTCACCAAGGCCTCCACCGCCGGCCGCGTGGTGCTGACCTTCACCGCCGCCGATGCACCGACCCACGGCGACAAAATGGACAACCAGGAAATCAGCTGGTTCGTCGATAACAACGTCGCCAAGCGCCTGCTGGCGGTGCCTGGCGTCGGCGCGGTCAAACGCGTCGGCGGCGTCTATCGCGAAATCCGCGTGGAGCTGGACGACGCCCGCATGGCCGCACTGCGCGTCTCCGCGCTGGACGTCTCGCGCCAGCTGCATCAGGTGCAGAAAGAAGCGCCGGGCGGACGCGGTGACGTCAGCGGCGCCGAACAATCAGTGCGCACCATTGCCACCGTGCAGACGGCGGCCGAACTGGCGGCCATGGACTTGCCATTGCCGGACGGCCGCCGCGTGCGGCTCGACCAGGTGGCAACCGTCACCGACACCGTCTCCGAACCGCGCGCCATCGCACTGCAAGACGGCGCACCGGTGGTCGGCTTTGAAATCTTCCGCACCAAGGGCGCCAGCGAAGTGGCCGTCGCCAAAGGGGCGCGCGCCGCCATCGAAGAGCTGCAAAAGAACAATCCAAAAGTCGAACTGAAACAGGTCATCGACAACGCCCATCCGGTCGAAGAAAACTTCGACGGCTCGATGGAACTGCTGTACGAAGGCTCGCTGCTGGCGGTGCTGGTGGTGTGGTGGTTCCTGCGCGACTGGCGCGCCACGCTGGTGGCCGCCGCCGCGTTGCCGCTGTCGGTGATGCCGGCCTTCCTCGGCATCTACCTGTTCGGCTACACGCTCAACACCGTCACGCTGCTGTCGCTGGCCCTGGTGGTCGGCGTGCTGGTGGACGACGCCATCGTCGAAATCGAAAACATCGAGCGCCATCTGCGCATGGGCAAAACACCGATGGAAGCAGCGATGGAAGCGGCCGACGAAATCGGCATGGCGGTCATCGCCACCACCTTCGCACTGGTGGCCGTGTTCCTGCCGACTGCCTTCATGAGCGGCATTCCAGGCCTGTTCTTCAAACAGTTCGGCTGGACCGCCGTGATCGCGGTGCTGGCGTCGCTGGTGGTGGCGCGTCTGCTGACGCCAATGATGGCGGCCTACATCCTCAAGCCTACAGCGCACAAGGAAGAAAAAGACGGCTGGCTGATGTCGCGCTACATCCGCGTCATGCGCTGGTGCCTGACGCACCGCCTGGTGACCGCCAGCGCCGCCGCCGTGTTCTTCGTCACCTCGATCATGCTGGTCGGCCTGCTGCCGACGGGCTTCGTGCCGGCGGCCGACCGTTCGCAAACGCAGATCAACCTGGAACTGCCGCCCGGCTCCACGCTGGCCGAAACCAGTGTAGTCGCCGAACGCGCGCGCCAGGCGGCGATGCAGGTCAAGGGCATCAAGTCGGTGTTCAGCTCCATCGGCGGCGGCTCCAGCGGCGACGCCTTTGCCCCCGGCGCCGCAGCGGAAGCGCGCAGCGCCGTGTTGACGCTGACCACAGTGCACCGCACCGACCGCAAGGAATCGATGGCCGATCTGGAAGCCGAAATCCGCCACAAGCTGGACGCCATTCCCGGCGCCCGCTTCAAGGTCGGCCCGCCGGACAACGGCGTCAAGATGCAACTGGTGCTGCGCAGCGAAGATCCCGTGGCCCTGAAAGCCGCCGCACAGAAAGCCGAGCGCGAACTGCGCACGCTGAAAGGCGTCGGCAATGTGCGCTCGACCGCTTCGCTGGTGCGGCCGGAAATCATCGTCAAACCAGACTTCGCCAAGGCGGCCGACATGGGCGTCACCGCCGAATCCATCGGCCAGACGGTGCGCGTGGCCACCGCCGGCGACTACGACACCGACCTGACCAAAATGAACCTACCGGAGCGCCAGGTGCCGATCCGCGTCAAGCTGCCGGACGCGGTGCGCGCCGACCTTGAGGCCATCGGCCGCCTGACGGTGCCGGGCAAGAACGGCCCGGTACTGCTGGCCACCGTGGCCGACATCAGCATGGAAAGCGGCCCGGCGCAGATCAATCGCCTCAACCGCAGCCGCAACGTCACGCTGGAAGTAGAACTGGGCAAGCGCGCGCTGGGTGAAGTCAACAGCGAAGCCCGCGCACTACCGTCGCTGAAAAACCTGCCGCCGTCAGTGAAGATCGCGGAGCTGGGCGACACTCAGGAGATGGCGTCGCTGTTCGCCAGCTTCGGCCTGGCCATGCTGATCGGCGTGTTGTGCATCTACTGCGTGCTGGTGTTGCTGTTCAAGGACTTCATGCAGCCGGCGACGATTCTGGCGGCGCTACCGTTGTCGATCGGCGGCGCCTTCGTGGCGCTGCTGGTGACGCATAGCGCGCTGTCGATGCCGTCGATGATCGGCTTGATCATGCTGATGGGGATCGTGACAAAAAATTCAATCTTATTGGTTGATTATGCTATTCTGGCCCGCCAGGAAGGCATGGGGCGTTTTGAAGCGCTGGTCGATGCCTGCCACAAACGTAGCCGTCCGATCCTGATGACCACCATTGCAATGGGCGCGGGCATGATGCCGCTGGCCCTGGGCTGGGGCGCCGACCCGAGCTTCCGCTCTCCGATGGCGATCACCGTGATTGGCGGCCTGATTACTTCAACGCTTTTGAGTTTGCTGGTGGTGCCTGCCGTGTTCACCTATGTCGACGACTTTGAACACTGGCTGCAGCGCATGCTGCGCAAGGTGCGCCGCCAGCCGGCCGTTCATGAAGGAGACGTACATGCAATACGAGATAAAAGAACTGCCTGAAGTCCGTGTCGCCTACTTGCGCTACAAGGGGCCGTTCGGCCCCGCCGTTGGCGAGTTCTGGAAGGAAGTGTTCACGCCGTGGCAGCAAGCCATGGGCCTGACCGGCAAGGTGACCTACGGCGTGGCGCAGGATGATCCCTCCACCACTCCGCCCGCCGAGTGCCGCTACGACGCCTGTGTGGCGGTATCGGCCGACTATCCGATCCAGCTGCCGGCCAAGGAATCGCACCTGCCGGCGGGGCACTACGCGGTGGCGGCTTTCAAGGGCACCGGCGCCGACGTGCCGACGGCATGGGGCGAGTTCTTCGGCCAGCTGTCAGCCGAAGGCAAGATCGACGAAGGCGTGTGCTTCGAGCGCTATCCGGCCGATTACGACATGGACCCGGACACCGGCATGTTCACCGCGGAACTCTGCATTCCGGTGAAGTAACCCCAGTCCGAAGGGGTCAGACCCCGCATGGGGTCTGACCCCGCATGGGGTCTGACCCCGGCATGCCGCCGTGCGGGGTGGCAGGCGCCATCACCTTGCGCCTGAATCAGGGCCGCCGATTCGCGGTTGCCATCCCCCGCCTAACACGCGGTACAGGTCCACTGAAGCGACCAGTATCCGCGTCTTCAACTGCAAACGTCCGACGTCCGCGCTGTACAGCGTGCGTTGGGCGTCCAGTTCTTCCAGATACGAGGCATAGCCGTTGCGATAGCGGTTGTGCGCAATGCGCAGCGTTTCCGCTGCCGTGGCGCGACGCGCGTCGTTCTGAATCGCCTGTTCACGCAGCCGCACGATCGCGCCCAGGCCGTTCTCGGTTTCGGAAAACGCCGTCCGCACCGCGCTCTCATACGCATAGATGCTCTGGTCGCGCTGCGCCGCCACCGAGTCGGTCTGCGACTGCACGCGGCCGCCGTCGAACACTGGCGCGGCGACGGCGGCGGTCAGATGCCACAACGCGGTCGGCGCGTTGAGCAAATCGTGCCACTTCAGATTTTGCACGCCGCCCACTGCGGTCAGCCGAAACGACGGCAGCAGCTGGTCGCGCGTGGCTTGCAGGTTGGCGTTGAGCGCCACCAGGTTGTATTCCGCGCGCGCGATGTCGGGACGGCGGCGCAGCAGTTCCGACGGCAGCCCTTCCGGCACCGGTGGCGATTGCAGGTCCGCCAGCGCCGTGCCGCGCGCCACCGGGCCGGGATTGCCCCCGGTGAGGATGGACAGCGCGTTTTCCTGTTCAAAGATTTGCCGTTTCAGCTGCGGGACGGTTTCGGCGGTGGTCTGGTATTCGGCCTGCGCTTGCAGCCACTCCAGCCGCGAGCTGTAGCCGACGTCGAACTGGCGCTTGGCCAGCTTGGCGGATTCTTCGCGCAGTTTGAGCGTGGCTTCGGTCAGCTCCAGCTGCGCATCCAGGCCGCGCAGGTTGAGATAGCCGGAGGCCACAGTGGCGGCGATCGACAGCGCCACCGCATCGGCGTTGGCTTGCTCGGCCTGATAGGTGGCGGTGGCGGCGTCGGTCAGCGCGGCCAGCCGGCCCCACGCGTCGATTTCGTAGCTGGCCTGGAATTCGGCCTGGTAGACGTTGGTTACGTACGGCACGCCGTTGTACGCCAGCTGGCGCGTGCGGGTGGGCGTGGTGTCGACCGAGACGGTGGGCTTCTGTCCGGCTTCGGCGACGCCGACCAGCGCGCGGTACTGCGCCACGCGGGCGCGGGCGACGCGCAGGTCGCCGTTGTTTTGCAAGGCCGTGTCGACCAGCGCCGTCAATGCGGGATCGCCAAAGCTCTGCCACCACTGCTGCGCCACCGGCCCACTGCCCTGCTGCTGCACCGCCGTGCGCCATGCAGTTGGCACCTGCAAGGTCGACGCCGGCGGCGGCGCGACAGTCGCCGCGCAACCAGCCAGCACCAACGCCACGGCCACCGCCACGCCCGTGGCGCGCGGGCGCCTCCACGATGCGCGCCACGTCATGGCTTGGCTCCCGCCGGCGCTGCGGCTGGCGCAGGCTGGCTATGCGCCGTCTCGCGCACCTTGACCGAGGTGTCGATACTGACCACCACCGACATGCCGGGCGACAGCCGGCGCGCGTTGGCCTGGCCCTGGTCGATGCGAATGCGCACCGGAATCCGCTGCGCGATCTTGACGAAGTTGCCGGTGGCGTTATCCGCCGGCAGAACGCTGAATTCCGAGCCGGTGGCCGGCGAAATCCGCTCCACCACGCCAGTCAGCTGCGCGCCATCCAGCGCATCAACTTTAAACGTCGCCGGCTGGCCGACCTGCACGCCATTCATCTGCGTTTCTTTCAGGTTGGCGATCACCCACTGCTGCTTCGGCACCAATCCCATCAACTGCGCGCCGACGTTGACGTATGCGCCTTTGCGCACCGTGACCTGCCCCAGCTGCCCATCCTCCGGCGCCGTGATGCGCGTATTATCCAGATCCACCTTGGCCGCCTTCAGCGCCGCTTCCGCATTCGCCACCGCCGCTTCCAGCGACAGCTTGTTGACCGTCACCGACAGCACCTGCTGCTTGGCGATATCCAGACTGGCACGCGCCTGCGCCACCGCCGCCGACGTCTGGGCATTGGCCGCGCGCGACGAGTCCTGTTCGCGCAACGACAGCGAACCATCTTCCGCCAGCGAATTGACCCGCTTCAGATCGGCCACCGACTTGGCCGCCTGCGCCTGCGCGTTGGCCAGCGTAGCGTCATTCAGCAGCACGCTGGCTTCGGCCGAGCGATGCGCCTGCACCCAGTTTTCCAGCGCAGCCTTTTGCGCCGCCAGCTGCGCCTGCGCCTGGTCGTAGCGCTGCTGGTAGATGCGATCGTCGATCTGCGCCAGCAACTCGCCTTGCTTAACGTACTGGAAATCCTGCACCTTGACGTCCACCACATAGCCCGGCAGCTGCGTGCCGATCAGCGTCACCTGGCCGCGCACCAGCGCGTTCTCGGTGGAGACAATCGCGCTGGTGAACGGCGGCAGCCGCCACGCATACAGCACCACCAGCACGCCGACCAGCGCCACCAGCGCAAACAAGGTAGCGGACAGCACTTGCGCGCGCCGGTCCGGCGCCGGCGCGGCGGGACTGGAAGCCGCCACGGCCGCAGCGGCCGCTGCAGCAGCCATCGCCGCCATGCGGCTGTCGGAAGTGGACGGGGTTTCGGGAGGTGGAGTATTGGCCATAGGTTTCAGCGAGATCCGGAATTGTTAAGAGAAGCAGTCGCCATGCCAGTCTGGGCGTTCTGCACCGATTTCGGTTGATGGGACACGCAGGCGGTCCACAGGTAATGCGTCAGCAATCCCGCCATCGTAAACAGCGCCAGCACGGTGACGGCGAGGAACACGTCGTTGTAAGCGAGGATGTTGGCTTCGCGCGTGGCCGCCGCACTGAGCGAAGCCAGCCCCTGCGCGCCGCCGGCCTGGATGCGCGCCGCCACCTGCGGGTCGAGCAGCGTCAGGTGCTCGACCAGGATGCTGGAATGGTATTTTTCGCGCCATACCTGGAAGGTGCCGGTCAGCGCCGTGCCCAGCAGGCTGCCCAGCGTCTGCGTGATCGAGAACATCACCGAGAAGCTGACCAGGTTGTTCGGCGCGGCGATCACCGCGCCAAAGCCGGAAATAAAGGTGGGGCCGACAAACAGCGCGCCGCCAAAGCCCAGCAGGAACTGCGACAGGTACAGGTCTTGCGGCCGCGTCAGGTTGGTGGCGTCGGAATCCATGTACGCCCCCAGCGCCATCACCGCTAGCGAGAACAGCAACTGGCCGGGAATCCGCGTCGGCGAGATGTACAACGCGCTAATCACCAGCCCGGCCACCGCGCCGGCCATAACGATCCACCACAGCGTCAGCATCTGGTCATTGTTCAGGCCCAGCACTTGCAAAAAGCCGACCGTGCCGCTGGCTTCCGATTGCACCACGCGGATCAGCAGCACCGACGTGGCCAGGCGGGCGATGTTGGGATTGATCAGCCAGCGGGTGTTGAGCAATGGCCGCGCGCGGTTGTGTTCAATCGCCAGCGCGGCGCAGATCAGCACGATCGAGCCGGCCAGCGCATAACCGACCCATGGCGTATCCAGCCACCAGACGGTGCGGCCCAGCGCCAGCACCGCCGACAGCAGCGCCACGCCGGGCGCGAACAGGCCGAAGGTCAGGAAGTCCATCTTCTCGAACACCTTGATGCGGTCGCCCGGCGGCAGCTTCAGCGCCAGCACGCAGGCCAGCGATACCAGCGCCAGACCAAGCTCGAAGAAATACAGGCCGCGCCATTCGCCGAAGTCCAGCAGATTGGACGAGAACAGCCGCGCCATCGGAACCGCCAGCTGCGAAAAGCCGATACCCAGCACCGCCCCTTTGAGCCGGTGCTTGGCCGGGAAGGCTTGCAGCGTGTAGTACAGGCCGAGCGTGGTCAGCGCCGCGCCGCTCATGCCGTGCGCGGCCCGCACGGCGATGGCCGAGCCGAGTCCGTGCACAAACAAGTGGGCCACGGTCACCAGCGCATACAGCACCAGGAATAATTCAGTGAACAGGCGCAGTCCGTACTGCTGGCGGAATTTCACCAGCAGCAGGTTCATCGACACGTTGGTCATCACATAGGCGGCCGGCAGCCACTGGATTTCGGTGGTGAACACGCCCAGCGAGCCTTGCAGGTATGGCAGGTTGACCGACACCAGCGCATTACCGAGACCGCCAGTGATGGCGACGATGAAGCCCACCAACAGGAAGGCGATACGCTTCGGCATGGAGTGCTCGGGATTGGACGGCGATCCCGGCAGGGTGGGCCGTTCGTGCGGCAGCCAGACTTGGGGGGCGTATACGTCCATGCGTCAGGTGTCCTGATTCTTTCTTTTGGTAGAGGCAACAAAAAGCATTAATGACGAGCATATCACTATGCCCGTCATTGTTGAATACTTCGTTGGTATAGGAGAAATTACAGCGGGATTGCGTCGGTTTCGCGCTGGAAGTCGCGGTGACCGCCCAGCGCCTGCTGGAACTCGGTCAACGCGCTATCCAGCGCCCCGGCCGATACCTGCCACAGCGCCGGATCGGGAGAGCCGTCAGCCAGCGTCGCCGGGATACCGGCCGCCGCCAGCAGTTGCTGGCCGTCACCCAGCGCCAGCAGCGGCTTGCAGTGGCGATACTGCTGACGCACGAAGTCGCGGGCGTCGGCATCGGCGGCTAGCAGTGACGCGCTGGTGGCGCCATCGGCGACCACTACCGCGTCGTAAAGCACCGCCGGCCCGGCTTCCAGCGAGATCTCGATATCGATGCGGCTGCCGTCGGCCGCCGTCAATTGCCCCAGTTGCGGCGCTACCACACGCGGCACTGCGCCGGCCGCCAGCAGCGCGGCGTAGACGGTTTTCAGGCTATCGGATTCCACACCGTGGCCGGCCAGGATCGCCACCTTGCGCGTCTTGGCGCCGGTAGCGCCCGGACGGGCCAGCAGCGACAGCGCCGCCGACGGTTCGTAGTGTGGCGGCGGCGCATCGGTGGCCGGCGGCATCGCTGGCGGCACCTCCATGCCCAGCCCCTGCGCCACGCCATCGACCAGGATCGGATCGACATTGGCCAGCATCGACAGCAGCCGTACCCGCACCGCCGGCGTCTGCACCCGGCTCAGCTCGAAGCGGAAGGCGTTGACGATGTGGGCCTGCTCGGCCGGGCTCTGGCTGATCCAGAACAGCCGCGCCTGGGCGAAGTGCTCGGCGAACAGTTCCGGCTTGCCGCGCACCTTGTCTTCCGGCGGCTGAGGCTGCTGGCGGAAGGTGGTGGTGAAGCCGGCCATGCCAGCCTGGAACGGACAGCCGCCACCCAGCGAGTTCGGCTCATACGCCACGCGGCCGCGATGCACGGTCTGGCGGTGCATGCCGTCGCGCTGGTTATTGTGCACCGGCGCCAGCGGCGCGTTGACCGGGATCTCGTGGAAGTTGGCGCCGCCCAGGCGGCTGATCTGGGTGTCCAGGTAGGAGTGGATGCGGCCTTGCAGCAGCGGATCGTTGCTGAAGTCGATGCCGGGCACGATGTGGGCGGTACAGAACGCCACCTGCTCGGTCTCGGCAAAGAAATTGTCTGGATTGCGGTTCAACGTCATCTTGCCGACTGCCTGCACCGGCACCAGTTCTTCCGGCACCAACTTGGTTGGGTCCAGCACGTCGAACGGGAACGATTCGGCCTGTTCTTCGGTAAAGATTTGCAGGCCCAACTCCCACTCGGGGAAGGCGCCAGCTTCAATCGCTTCCCACAGGTCGCGGCGGTGGAAATCAGGATCGGCGCCGACGATCTTGGCGGCCTCGTCCCACACCAGCGAGTGGGTGCCCGGCACCGGGTTCCAGTGGAATTTGCAGAACACTGCCTCGCCCTGCGCATTGACCAGGCGGAAGGTGTGCACGCCGAAGCCCTGCATGGTGCGGTAGCTGCGCGGGATGGCGCGGTCGGACATCTGCCACATCAGCATATGGGTCGATTCCGGCATCAGCGAGACGAAGTCCCAGAAGGTGTCGTGCGCGCTGGAAGCTTGCGGCATGGCGTGGTGCGGCTCGACTTTAACAGCGTGCACCAGGTCGGGAAACTTCATCGCGTCCTGGATGAAGAATACGGGGATGTTGTTGCCGACCAGATCCCAGTTGCCTTCGTCGGTATAGAACTTGACGGCGAAGCCGCGCACGTCGCGCACGGTGTCGGCCGAACCGCGTTCGCCGGCCACGGTGGAGAAACGCACGAACACGGGCGTGCGCTTGCCGGCGGCGGCAAACGGCGCGGCGCGGGTGATGGCGCTCAGGTCTTGGTACGACTCGAAGTAACCGTGGGCGGCCGAACCGCGCGCATGCACCACGCGCTCGGGAATGCGTTCATGGTCGAAGTGAGTCAGCTTTTCGCGCAGGATGAAGTCTTCCATGGCGGTCGGGCCGCGCAGGCCGACTTTCAGCGAATTCTGGTTGTCCGCAACAGGCACGCCCTGGTTGGTGGTCAGGCGCTGCTCGCTGGCGTCGGCGCGCACGCGGTCCAAGTGGCCGGCCGGGCACACGCCCAATGGCGGCACGCCGCTGCCGGTTTTGTCCGAGGCGCTGGTTTCGCCGGCGGTGCTGGCGGTGGCCACCGGATGCGCCACCGGGCAGGTCTGGCCGGCTTGCGGCGTACGCGCGGCTTCGCCATGTTCGCCGGCCTTGCTGGCGTTGAACGGCATGGCGGCAGCGCTCTGCTGGCCGCCGCCGACTTTGTCGAGCAGTGCGTCTTCCTGCGTGCTGGCGCCGCCCAGACTGGCCGGCAAATTGGCCGACGAAGGGCCGGAAACGGTGCTTAATACGGCGCCGGCCCCCATCACGGAGGCCGGCGATTTTTGCTTGGTGGTCATGGATATCCTTTGAACGAGACGGCGGACGGCGCCCTGCGTGGGCACTACCGGTCGTCCCGGCAGTGACACCAGCCGGGCCAACGATGGACTTACTTGCTGCCGCGCGAACCCAGCAGCTTGGAGATGCCGTAGCCGGCGGCCGCAGCCACCAGTACCGAGATCACTGGATTGGCGCGCACGTGGTTGCGGCTCGATTCGGTGAAGTTTTTGTACGATTCGACCACTTGCTTGCTGCGTGCGGCCAGCGTGTCGGAGGTGCTTTCCACGGTGTCGGCAACTTTGTCGACGCCGGTGTGGGCCTGGGTGGCCAGACGGTCGGTGGTTGGCGGTACTTTGTCAGCCACTTTATCGATGGCAGCGTGGGCGTCGGCGCGCAGGTCTTTGCCGATTTGGGTAACGCCGTCGCGGGTGCTGTTGATTTTGGTATCGATGCTGTTATCCATAATGCGATCCTCTCGTGGGTTGTTCGGGGTTGGAAGGCTTACGATAGGCCCGACCAGCGCGCTTGACCGTGCGCGAACTAACAGTGTGCAAAATGGCCGGCTATGTGAAATGACACACTGACGCGGCCGCTATGGCGGCGCATGCTACAGGTGAGCCATACCTACTTTTGGAGAGCGGCAATGTTTCCCATCACATCCCTGACGCCATCGGCGACGACGGAATTGCAAGCGGTCAACCGCGCTTCTGAAACGGCGGCGGTGAATAATGCCACCATCAATGCGGTAGGCAGCGCGCTGGATGCGCCACCGGCGGCGTCGGTGACGGTGGATTTGTCGCCGGTGGCGGGATTTCTGTTGTCGGTGACCAATGCTCAGCAGCAGTTGTCTCAGGTGCAGGGCAACACCCTGCTCGACACTGCACAACGCGCCGATACGGTCAATACGGCGGTGCAGAATGTGGTGGATGCGTTCAACCTGCTGCCGACCGTGGATTTCGATCAGGGGCAGCCGTTGCAAGGCTCGCTGCTGAACAATCTGGTCAACAGCTTGAATCAGCAGGTGAATAATGGCACGACGACGCAAGCGCAGAATCTGGCGCAGCTGGGCGTGACCTTGCAGCCGCCGTTGCTGTCGGCATTGACCGGTGGGCTGTCGCTGGAGCCGGAGCAGTTGCGCGCCGCATTCAATGCGAACAACCAGCAGACCACGTCGACGCTGGACAATACGCTCAACAATTTCCGCACACTGGCCACCAACTTTGCCGAGCAACTGAGCGCGGCCGGCAGTGCGCAAATTCCTGGCCTCGGCAGCAATCCGTTCCAGAGCCTGACCGCGCAGCAGCGCGTGGGCCTGACGCCGGAAGAGCTGGCGGCCAATACGCGGCTGGACCTGGCGCGGCAGGAGATCGATAATCTGTCGCAGAATCCGCTGCCGGAAACGGCCGCCGACCGCTTGTCGGCACAGCGCGCGCAACTGGAACAGACGAACGCGGCGCAGCAGCCGGAGACGCCGTCGCCGATCGTGCAGCAACAGCAGGCGCAGGCAGCGCAACAGGCACAGGCCAACGTCCAGCAAGCCAATCTGCAACAAGCCTTGCTCGACCAGGTCACGGCAGACCAGCAAGCCAATCTGACGCCGGCACAACAGGCCCAGGCCGCCCAGCAATTGCAGGCCAACAATCTGACCACGCAGCAAGCCCAGCAAACACAAGCGGCGCTGAATCAGCAAAATCAGCTCGACCAGGCACGCGCCGCTCAACAGGCGCAGTTGCAGCAGGCGGCAACGCAGGTGCAGAACGCCCAGCAGGCGCAGGCAGCCCAGGTGTCGGCCTTGCAGCAGACCTTACAATTGAACCAGGCCGCACAGCAAGCGCAGCAAGAGGCACGCGCCGCACAAGAGGCGCAAGCAGCGCGCCAAGGCCAGCAAGCCCAGAATGTGCAGCAGGCGCAAGGCGCGCTGCAAGGACAACAAGCGCAGACGTTGCAACGGGCGCAAGCGACGCTGCAGGAGCAACAGGCGCAGAACGCGCAGCAAGCCCAGGCAACGCTACAAGGGCAGCAGGCGCAGCAAACGCTGGCGGCGCAACGGGCCCAAACCGGCCTGCAAGCGCAAAATGCCCAGCAGGCCCAGAACGCAGCGAATGCGACCACCGCTGCACAGCAAACCCAGCAAGCCCAGCAGACCGCGCCAACGGCCGCCGAGGAGGCCCAGCAAACCGCACTGACCGCAGCCCAGCAAGCGCAGGCCACCGCGCAGGCCCAGACGGCGCGTCAGCAAGCCACCACCACCGTCAGCACCGCCACTGGCGCCGCACAGCAAGCGCAACAACAAGCCGTGGCGGCCCAGAACGCCGTACAGAACATCCCCGTCCTGCCAGCCAACGCCACCGCCGCGCAGCAAGCGCAGACCGCGCAAGCCGCTGCCGCCCAGGTGGCCATTGCCAACTCGGCAGCGCAGTCGGCCGCCGTGCAAGCCCAGGCCGCGCAGAATGCCGCTGACGCCATGGCAGCCCAGAACGCAGCCGCCGTCGCCGCCGCCGCGCAATCACGTCTGGCGCAAAACAACGCCAGCACCGCCGACGCCGCGACCACCGCAGCCAATGTCGCCGCCCAGCAGGCCGCCGCAGTGCAGGAGACCGCAGCCAGCCTGGCCGCCGCCAACGCCGCCGCTGCCAGCGCCAACCAACAAGCCGCTGCCGCCGCCAATGCGGCGCAACAAGCAGCCGCAGCACAAGCCGCCGCCGAGCAGACCAATGCCGCGCAAGTGGCCGCCGCACAGAACGCCGCCAACACGCCGGCCGACCTGCGCTCAAATCCAGCGCTGGCCGCCGCCATCGCCGCCTACAACGTCAACGACATTGCCGGCACCACTGCCAATGCCGCCCGTGCCGCCACTGCCGCGATTCCGCGTGTGGGCGCGGTCAACGCCACCACCGCTACCCGCAGCATCGGCAACGCACCATAGCCGCCCTGACAACCTGCCGGCCCTGCATTCCCGCGCCGGCAACGCGCCTCTCCGGCATTCCCGCCGGGGCGGCGCACCGCGACCGTGCAGGCCGCGCACCATGTGCCGCTGGCCGCACTGGCGCGGGGCGCGGTCGCCACATCGCCCCGCCGCCAGCATCTCCGGCCAAATTAAATTCTGAAGACGACCTGTTTGCAAGCGCAACTCGCACGATAATATTCTGCGTTTTTAGCGATAATCATCGCATCAACAAACAGGAGATCGCATGAAATTGAAGCACACCGCCGCCGCCCTGGCCCTGCTGGCCGCCTTTGGCGCCCACGCCCAGGACACCATCATCAAGATCGGCCACAGCGGCCCGCTGTCCGGCGCCCAGGCTTTTGCCGGCAAGGACAATGAAAACGGCGCCCGCCTGGCGGTGGAAGAACTCAATGCCAAGCCGATCACCGTGGCCGGCAAGAAGCTGAAATTCGAACTGCTGTCGGAAGACGACCAGGGTGACCCGAAAGCCGGCATGGCCGCCGCCCAGAAACTGATCGACGCCGGCGTGCACTACGTGGTCGGTCCGTACAACTCGGGCGTCGCCATCCCTGCCTCGCGCGCCTACAACGACGCCGGCGCCCTGGTGGCCAGCGTCGCCACCAATCCCAAGCTCACCCAGCAAGGCTACAAAGGCCTGTACCGCGTCAACGCCAGCGACTCCCAATTGGGCTCGAAAATGGCGCTGTACGCCGCCAATGAAATGAAACTGAAAAACGTCGCCGTGATCGACGACCGCACCGCCTTCGGCCAAGGGCTGGCGGAAGAATTCAAGAAGCAGGCCAAGGCTTCCGGCATGACCGTGGCCGGCCACGAATTCACCAACGACAAGGCGTTCGACTTCACCTCCATCCTGACCAAGCTGAAGACCAAGAACGTGCAGGCGATCTTCTTCGGCGGCTACGCGCCGCAAGCCGCGCCGATGGCACGCCAGATGAAACAGCTGGGCATCACCGCCAAGCTGCTGGGCGGCGACACCATCTGCACCGCCGAAATGGGCAAGCTGGGCGGCGACACCGTCGGCGAAAACGTACTGTGCTCGCAAGGCGGCGCCATCCTCGACAAGGCCGCCACCGGCCCGGCCTTCAAGGCCAAGTTCAAGGCCCGCTTCAAGCAGGACGCCGACGTCTACGCCGCCGCCTACTACGACGCCGTGATGCTGTACGCGCAAGGCATGCAAAAGGCCAACTCGATCGATGCGCAAAAAGTGCAAGCCATCATCAGCGCCGGTTCCTACCAGGGCGTGGCCGGCACCTACGCCTTCGACGCCAAGGGCGACATGAAGCAATCGCCGGTCACCATCTTCACCTTCAAAGGCGGCCAGCCGGTGCCGCTGACGAGCTATTAAGCAGCCCGATCAGGCTGTCGAAGGCTTGCTGGGCGCCCTGGCAAGCCTGCTCGATTTGCGCCGGCGTCACCACGTCGGCGCGCAGGGCGGCCAGGAACTGCTGCCAGCGCGGGCCGGGCGATCCCTGTCCGCCCAGATAGCCCAGGGGATGTGGCACCAATGATACGGCCAGGCGCTTGTACAGCACCGCCCCGCCCAGTTGCGAACCTTCGATTACGTAACTGACGCCCCAACGATAGGCGGCGCTGGCTTGCTTCGGCCATGGCTGTTGCACCGCCAGCGGCGCGGCGACCGGCAGCGCTTTCAGTGAAGCATCGGCCAGGTCGATGCGCAATTGCGCCAGATAATCGCGGGGCGGCATCTGCTGGCGCGGGCCATCCGGGTAGCTGTCCAGCCACGCTTGCAGCGGCGCCAGCCAGGCCTCCAGCAAACGCAAATGATCGCGGTAGGCGCGCAGGTCCGGCGCGGCCGCAGCCAGCGGCGTGCGCGAGTCCAGCTCGGCGTGACGGTCGGCGGTGGCGGCGCGCAAGGCGGTCAAGACATCCAATATATTCCCCAAATTCAACATGAAGTGACGATTCTACACAGTCATTACGCGCGCACGGTACGCAAGGGCACCATCACAGGCAGCCCCGCTCAGGTAAAATTTCATTATCCTTTTTTTCCGCGCCCATGAACGACAACACCCCTACCCCCTATTGTTCCGTGCTGCTGATCGATGACGAAGCCATGGCCGAAGACCTGATTGGCTATCGCCTGTCCAAGCATGCCGACATCCGGCTGCGCTACGACGCGCACGCCGAACTGGCGGTGACCCTGTGCCGGGAGACCGAAGCCACGGTGGTGCTGGTCGACCTGCGCATGCCGGGTGCGGACGGCTTCGACGTCATCCGCCTGCTGCGCGCCGCGCCCGAGACCGACCATGTGCCGATCATCCTGCTGTCGTCCGAGGACGATGCCGATACCAAGGCACGCGCCTTCGCGCTCGGCGCCAACGACTACCTGGTCAAGTGGCCTGAGGCGCGCGAGCTGGAGGCACGCATCCGCTACCACAGCGCCGCCTACCAGGCGCGCCGGCAGCGTGACGCCGCCTTCCTCGAACTGCGCCAACGCGAGGCGGAACTGCGCGCCAGCCAAGCCGCGCTGCACCAGTCGCAAAAAATGGAAGCCATCGGCCAACTGACCGGCGGCATCGCCCACGATTTCAACAATGTGCTGCAAGTCATCGGCGGCAATCTGCAGCTGGTGAAGATGATCGGCGACGTCAATCCGCAGGGACTGGCGCGCGTCGACAACGCCCTCAACGGCGTCGAACGCGGCGCGCGGCTGGCGGCCCACCTGCTGGCGTTCGCGCGCCGCCAGCCCTTGCAGGCGGCCGTGGTGGCGCTGGCGCCGCTGCTGGCGAATATGGACGACATGCTGCGCCGCGTGCTGGGCGCGCGCGCGCAGGTGCTGACCGACCTGGCGCCACAACTGTGGCACACCGAGGTCGATGTCGGCCAACTGAACAACGTGATTCTCAACCTGGCCATCAACGCCCGCGACGCCATGCACGGCGACGGCACGCTGACCATCCGCGCGCGCAACGTCGCCGCCGGCGCACCGCTGCCGGACAGTCAGGGCGCTTGCCAGTGCGACTATGTGCTGATCGAAATCGCCGACACCGGCAGCGGCATGCCGCCGGAGGTGCTGCAACGCGCCTTTGAACCATTCTTCACCACCAAGCCGACCGGCCAGGGCACCGGCCTCGGGTTGAGCATGGCGTACGGCTTCGTCAAGCAGTCGGGCGGCGAGATCGCGCTGCACAGCGAAGTCGGCCACGGCACCTGCGTGCAGATCTATTTGCCGCGCAGCCACGGCACGCCGGCCGGCATGGTGCCCAGCGTGGCGGAGCCGCTGAGCGGCGGCGTGGAAACCATTTTGGTGGTGGAAGATGAAGACGACGTGCGCGCCGCCACCGCCGATCTGCTGGCGGCGCTGGGCTACGAGGTGCTGAGCAGCGCCGACGGCGAACAGGCCGCCCATCTGATCGAGGACGGCGCCCATATCGACTTGCTGTTTACCGACGTGGTCATGCCCGGCCGCATCAGCAGCCTGGCCTTGAGCGAGCTGGTCAAACGCAAGCTGCCGCAGGCGCAGATCCTGTTCACCTCCGGCTATGCGGAAGGGGTGCTGGCGCACGACGGCAAGCTGCCGCCCGGCGTCCATCTGCTGCCCAAGCCATACAGCGCCGAAACACTGAGTGCGCGCATCCGCCAGCTGCTGCACCAGCGCGCCACCACGACAGTTTCTACAGCGGCTTGATGTAGCGGTGCGATCCCGGCGGCGGCTCGTTGAGCACCGCCCAGAAGATGCCGAGATCGGCGATCGCGCGCACGAATTCCGTGAAGTCGACCGGCTTGACCACATAGGCGTTGACGCCCAGCTCGTAACTGCGCACCAGGTCCTGCTCCTCGCGGGACGAGGTCAGCATCACCACCGGGATGCTTTTCAGCGCCGCCACGGCGCGGATCTCGGCCAGCACCTCCAGGCCGTCCACCTTGGGCAATTTCAGGTCCAGCAGCACCACCGCCGGGTTGCCTTGTTCACGGCTGGCATAGGCGCCGCGCGCGTGCAGGTAGTCGAGCGCTTCGGCGCCGTCGCGCACCACGATCACTTCGTTGGCCAGCTGGCTGCGCTCCAGCGCGATCAAGGTCAGTTCCAGGTCGTTGGGATTGTCTTCCACCAGCAGGATGGGCTTTAACATAGTCGGTCTCAATCAGTTACGGGTAAAGCAAATGAAAATGTTGCGCCCTCCCCCGGCACGGAATGGGCCCAGACGCGGCCGCCATGGCGCTCGATAATACGGCGCACATTGGCCAGGCCGATGCCGGTCCCTTGGAAATCTTCCATCCGGTGCAGGCGCTGGAATACGCCAAATAATTTGTGGGCGTAGTCCATATTGAAGCCGACGCCATTGTCGGCCACGTGGAACACCGTCTCGCCCGGCAGCTGCACGCTGCTGATGCGAATCACCGCCGGATCGCGCTGGCTGGTGAACTTGACTGCATTCGACAGCAAATTATACAAGGCCAGTTGCAGGAAGGTGGGGTCGGCGGTGATCTCCGGTAGCGGCTCGATCACCCACTCGATGCGGTGCGACGGCAGGTCCGGCGCCAGCTTGTCGATGCAGCCGCGCACCAGCTGTTCCATGCGCACCGGCACCGGCCGCAGCGCCGCCCGGCCCATCTGCGAAAAACTCAGCAGATCGTCGACCAGCTTGCCGGCCAGCCGCGCCGCGTCCTTGATGTTGACCAGGAAGCGCTGGCGGCGTTCCGGGTTGTCGCTGGCGGCCGCCTCCAGCAGCAGGTCGGCAAAGCCGACGATGTGACGCAGAGGCGCGCGCAGGTCGTGCGACACCGAATACGAGAACGCCTCCAGCTCCTTGTTAGCGCGGCCCAGTTCCTCGGCCAGGTCGGCCATCTGCTCGGCGCGTTCCAGCGCGATGCCCAGCAGCGCGGTGCGGAATTCCAGCGCCAGCTCCACCTCGCCGTCACGCCATGGCTCGCTGTTGCCGTGGATGGTCTCGCGCCACAGCTGGAAACTGCTGCGCGGCGACAGTTGTCCTGCCTGTTTATCGTCCGGACGGCCGGCCCAGTCGATCTGCACCACGTGCTCGGGCCGGAACCACAGCAGGTAGTGCGGGTGAATGCGCGAAATCTGCATCGCCATTAGGCCGCTGGCGCAATCGGTGTAGTCGGCCGCCGCCGCATAGTGCTCCGCCAGGTGGGAGCTATGGAACACGTCGTCCAGCACCTGGCCGTTCAGCCACGCGGCCAGCGCCTGGATCTGTTCTTCGGTCGGCGTGTCGCCAAACGTAATCAGCCGTTCGCCGATGACGATGGCGACGCCGCCGGCGCGCGCGAAGTGCAGCAGTTCGGGCAGCACGCTGCGCAGGTTCTCGATGAAGTCGGCGCCCTGGGTCAGGCCGCCGAGGATGCGCACCATGGCGCGCCGTACCTCAAGTCGGAACTGCAACTCGTCGGCATCGCTGCGGTTCTTGATGTGCAGTGCCAGGATCTGCCCCAGTTGCTCGCACACGGTGCGCTGGTGGAAACTGAGCCGGCGCGGCTGCGCGTGGTGACAGGAGATCAGTCCCCACAGCTTGCCCTTGACCACCAGCGAAACCGACATCGACGCCAGCGTGCCCATATTGCGCATGTATTGCAGGTGCACCGGCGATACGCTGCGCAGCGCGGCAAACGACAGGTCGCTGGCGTGGCCGCCGAACGGATGCTGCGGCGGCACCAGCGGCGCCGGCGTGTAGTGCGCGTCCGGAATCAGCCGCACGCGGTTGGCCACGTACAGAGCGCGCGCCTGGCGCGGAATGTCGCTGGCCGGGAAGCGCTGGCCCAGATAGCTGTCGTAGCCGTCGGCCAGCGACTCGGCCAGCACATTGCCGTGGCCCTCCTCGTCGAAGGCGTACACCATCACCCGGCCAAAGCCGGTCAGGGCGCGGATGTCGTCCGCCGCCAAGCGGCTCAGTTCGGCGATGGTGTCGGCGTCGCTGATCTTGTTGAGGAAGTCGCCTACCAGCGGATACAGCTGTTGCAGATCGCTGCCGGGGCCGCCCGCTGGCTCGAATTCCAGCAACAGCAAACCGTCCCACGCATGGGCCAGCACATCGAACGGCGCGCCGCCCTGGGCCAGTGTCGACAGGTAGGCCGGCTGTTCGCGCAGCGCGCCGGCCGTCAGTTGCGGCGCCAGCTGCGCCGCGCCGGCAGCGCCGATGACCTCGGCCAGCGGCCGGCCCAGCGCCTGCTCCGGCGCCATGCCGGTGAACTGCTCCAGGTTGGCGCTGACCTGGCGCACCGTCAGCTGCTCGTCCATCGCCAGCAAGAAGCCGTGCGGCTGCACCGCGCCGGGCGTGCGGATCGGTTCGCGGTCGCAACTGGTGAGATCGATGGCGGGGCTATCCTGGGGCATTGTATAGACGGAAAAATACCAAGTTATCAGACCTGCATCATAGCAAGTTCCAGCCGACGCTGCCGCACGCCTCAGCCCAGTTTCAATTCCCAGTAGCCGACATCGATCCAGCGGTCGAATTTGCGTCCGACTTCGCTGAAATGGGCCACCTTGACGAAGCCGAGCCGCTCATGCAGCGCCACACTGGCCGGATTGGGCTGGGCGATGCCGCCGATCGCCATGTGCACGCCGCGCTGGCGCAGTTCGGCCAGCAGCGCCGTGTACAGCGCGCTGCCGATGCCCTGCCCGCCCTGGCCGGGCGCCACATACACGCTGGTTTCGGCCGAAAAGCGGTAGGCGCTGCGCACCCGCCATTTGGTGGCGTAGGCGTAGCCGGTCACTTGGCCGGCATCGTCCTCGTGCACCAGCCACGGCAGCACGGCGCTGAGGTCGCGGATGCGCTGCGCCATCTCGTCGTCCGTCACCGCGCGTTCCTCGAAGCTGATGGTGGTGGTGGCGATGTAGTGGTTGTAGATGGCGGCGATGGCGCCGGCGTCCTCCGGCGTGACGGCGCGCAACATCAATTGTCGGCCGCCGGACGCAGCGTGGCGAACAGCGGCGAGGCCACCGGGCCGATGTCCGGCAGCGGCATGGTGGCAATGGCGCGCGCCTCGTCGGCCGGCAAACCGATGCCGTGCAGCACCATCGTCAGCATGTTTTCGATATGCTGCGGCCCGCCGCCGCCCTCGGTCAGCTGGGTTTCGATGCCGAAGAACACCGATCCCAGAATCATGTCGCGCACCGCCAGCGCGCTGCCGGCGGTAAAGCGGCCCGTGGCCAGACCCAGTTCCAGGTCGCGCAGCAGGTAGCGGTCCAGCCGCCGCCCGCGCACCGCGTGCGCCGGGCCGATGCGGGTCAGGAAGGTGCCCCACACCGGATAACGCAGCGCAAAATACACGTACAGCCGGGTGCCGACGCAGAAGCGCGCCACCGGATCGTCGTAGCGCAGCACCTGCGGATCGACCACGCCCAGCACCTCTTCGTTGAGGTCCTCGGTGACGGCCGCCAGCAGCTCGTGGGTGGTCTTGAAATAATTGTAGAACGTGCCGCGCGCCACGCCGGCGGCGGCGATAAAGTCGTCGATCACCGGAGCGTCCGGGCCGAGCCGGGCGAAGACGTCGATGGCGCTGCGGATCAGCAGTGCGCGGGTGCGCTCGCGCCGTTCGATGCCGACGCGCTGCTGGTGATTGGGTGCTGGAGTGGTGAGGATTTCGTTCATGCGGGAAGTATAGACCAACTAATTACGTCCGCGCACGTCGTCCAGCAGCGGCACGATGGCCAACAGCAGCAGCGCCGCCGCCAGCGGCAGCGTCGCCACGAAGCCCAGTTGCTGGAAGCCGAAGGCGCCGGCCACGCCGCCCGCCAGGAACATCGCCAGCAGCGAGCCGAGCAGCGCCAGCCGGCGGCGGTCGGCCGTCACCGGCGCGGTATCGGCGGCGCGGTTCCAGTAGCACAGTTTGCCCAGTTCGATGCCGATATCGGTCACCAGGCCGGTGACATGGGTGGTGCGGATTTCGGCACGCGAGGCCTTGGTGACGATGGCGTTTTGCAGTCCCATCACAAAACACAGCAGCGCCACGGTGGCGGCGATATGGCCATGCGCCGCCAGCCGCGCGCCGAGCAGGCCGAAAGCCAGCAACAGCGCCGCCTCCAGCAGCAGCGGCAGCGCGTAACAGCTGTGGGCGGCGCGGCGCCGGCCCCAGTTGATCAGGATGGCCGAGGTGGCGGCGCCGAGAAAGAACGCCGCCAGCGACGCCAGTCCCGCCAGCAGCAGCCCGCTGTGGCCCAGCGCCAGATTGTCGGCCAGCGCCGACACCACGCCCGACATATGCGAGGTGTACTGGCCGACCGCGAAAAAGCCGCCGGCATTGACCGCGCCGGCCACGAACGCCAGCGCGCGCCCCAGCCGGCGGTTGCTGAGATCGGTGCGCTGCGGACTGGCGTAGGTGCGCAGGTAGTGCATGGGCATGACGGGTCTCCGTGAGGAATGTCGCCCGTCGATTGTAAATCAAAAGTCCTGGGTGGCAGGATATTGGCTGTAGAAGTCGTTGTCCCAGTGGAAATGGGTAGTGGAGACGGTGATGGTGACGTCCAGCGCCTCGACGAAATGCCACCAGCCGACCGGCAGGAACAGGATCTCGCCCGGCGCCAGCACGCACTCGCGCACCTGTACACCGGCCATCATCGGGAAGCGCTCCAGGTCGATGTTACGGCCGTCCACCGGCGAAAAACAGTGGCGCTGGTTGTACATTTTTGGCGTGTCGCACGGCGCCACCAGCCGCACCCGCTTGCGCCCGGCGATCTGCAACATGAAGTTGTTGGTCAGGTCGTGGTGGAACGGCGTGATGGTGCCGGCCGGGCCGAACCAAAAAAAGCCAGTGCTGCCCGGCTGCAGATAGGCGTCCAGCGGCGGCAGGTCGGCCATCAGCCCTTGCAGGGCGTCGCGGTTCCGGCCGTCGTTATTGGCGGTCATGTAGAAATCGTTGGTGACGCGGGCGTTGCGCACCAGCGCCACATAGTCGCCGAACGGCATGCGGCGCCGGTGCGAGGTGCTGTTGATCTCGTAGTCGGGATCGGCGTTGCGGCCGAACTGCACCTCCACCTCGCGCTCGCCCAGCTGCGCGGCCAGGTAGTCGAAGGTCCATTTGTCGCGCGCGGCGCAGCCGTCCAGCATGCCGGTGATGATGACCGGCTGGTTGCGCTGGTAAAACTCGTGCAGGAAATCGTCGCCCAACAGGCGCTCGCGGCGCGGCACCTCGGCCGGCGCCAGCTGGTTGAGCCGCGACTGGATGCCCAGCACCCAGTCGCGCTTGGCCAGCCGGTTGTGCAACCGCGCCACTCCGCGCAGATAGGGACTGGCCAGCGCCGCCTCGACCTCGGCGCGCGCCGCCGCCTCGGCGATGCCGGACTGGACCATGATGCCGGCCAGATGCCCGGGCTGGCCGCCGAGGATCAGGTTCTCGGCGATCCAGCCGCGCCAGGAATCGTTGACAGCGGTCGGCGGCACGGCATCCTGGCGGTTCATCGGCGAGCTATCCTTTTTGCATTGTTGCTTTTTTAATACACAGTTTCCGGCAACACTGCACGCGCCACGCCGTCGCGGACATCGATCACGCGCGGGAACAATTTGCCGAAGCTCATCTTATAACAAGCCTGGCCATCTTTCCACGCGGTCGGCAACACCAGCAACATCTGGAACGACGTCGGCTGATCGCTCTGCGCGCCGAAAATCGGCGGCGTACCGGCCAGCACGATGGCCTGCATCGGCTCGCCGCCATCCATCTCCATATGGTGACCGCGCACCGACATTTCGTGCACGTCGCCGGTGACGGTTTCCAGCACAGCGGTGCCAACCACGCTGTCGGTTTCGCGGTTGACAACCAGGTTCAGACGCAGCGACGGACGGCCCAGGGCGGCACTGTGGATTTCATAAACGGCGGCAAATAACTGGCTCATGGCATTTCCTAAAGTGAAGAGCTGAAAACATGCTCTGCACTGTAGGCGGACCGCGCCAAAATAGCCTTCCGGTTACCTTCCGATTCGTAAGCCGCTGTTTATAAACACAATTTACCGCTTTGGCAAGACCCAGTCCGGACGGATGTAATGGCAGGTGTAGCCGTTAGGAATGCGTTCCAGGTAGTCCTGATGCTCCGCTTCCGCCTCCCAGAACGAGCCGACCGGTGCCAGTTCGGTAACCACTTTGCCCGGCCACAGGCCAGAGGCGTTGACGTCGGCGATGGTGTCTTCGGCGATCTCGCGTTGTTTCTCGTCGGCATAATAAATAGCCGAACGATAACTAGTACCGAGGTCATTGCCCTGCCGGTTGGCGGTGCTCGGGTCGTGGATCTGGAAGAAGAATTCCAGGATTTTGCGGTAGCTGAGCACGGCCGGATCGAAGTTGATCTCGATCGCCTCGGCGTGTGTTCCATGGTTACGATAGGTGGCGTTGGCTACATCGCCGCCGCTGTAGCCGACGCGCGTGGACACCACGCCCGGCATTTTGCGGATCAAATCCTGCATCCCCCAGAAGCAACCGCCGGCCAGAATGGCTTTTTCCGTGCTCATATTTAATTCCTTTCAATAAATGTTCCTAGCCAATTTGGAGACAACACGACATTTCTTCAAGCGCGCCGCCAAAATGCCACTATAATTGACGCAAGGAAAGCCAATTTGCTTTTGGTTTGCGTGCCCCCTCCCTGTCGCGCCCCGCCTCCTCCGGCCTGGACCCAGCCGAACGCCACGTTTCATTTTTCGTTCATATCATGGACCAGACCACTACCCAACGTATTCTCGTTGTCGACGACAACAGCGAAGCGGCCGACATTTCGGCCGAACTATTGGAACTGCACGGCTACCGCACCGCGGTCGCCTACAACGGCCTGACCGGGCTGGAAGCGGTTCGCACCTTCGAACCGCACGCCGTGCTGCTCGACCTCGGCATGCCCGGCATGGACGGCTACCAGGTCGCTGCCGCGCTGCGCGCCGTGCCAGACTTCGACCAAGTAGCGTTGATCGCCTTCACCGCCTGGGGCGACGTCGTCACCCGCCAGCGCGTGATCGACACCGGCTTCGACGCCCACGTCATCAAGCCGGCCAACCTGGAACGCATCCTGACTGCGGTGCGCGAAGCGTTGGCCTCGCGCGCGCAGATGCAGACCAGCGCCGCGTAATCATTTCAGCAACACCCGGCCGAAACCGGTATCGGTGCGCTCTTCGGTGGCTCCGGCCGCTGCGGTTGCGCCGTCCGGGTAGCCGAAGCGGCAGCTTTGCAGATAGTCGACCGCCTGCGCCACCAGCGCCGGCGGCTGGCCGTTAGGCTCGGCTACCACGCGGGTCGGCGCGCCGTCAGCGTTCACCAGAAAGCGCAGCAGGATGCCATCGGCACTGCTGGGCCGCTGGTCGGCCGCGCGGAAGGTGGCGAAGCGGTCAGACGGCGGGCAACTGTCGGCCAGCAGCACCGGCCGCGCCGCCGCCGTGCCGCTCAACTTCCACACATACTGTAACGGGAACACCGTCTGCTTGCTGGCGGCCGGCAGATTGGGCTGGAACACGCAGCTGGCGATGCCTTGCAGCGCCGCCTGATCGAGGATCTGCCAACCGCTGCCATGCGTCACCGCCGGATGCAGCACCCGGCCGTCGCTGCCGATTTCAAACCGGATCGTGGTCGCCCCCTCGATTTCATAGCGCCGCGCCTCGGCCGGCCACTGCGGCTGCGCGCAACTGGCCGGGCTGACCAAAGCCTGAAACGGCGCCTGCTGTCCCGACTGGGCAGCACGGCTGGCAAAATTAATGACGCCAAACACCGCAGAGATCGCAGCGAGGGCAAGGAGTTTCCGGTTCATGCGGCGATGATAGCGTAGTTAACTGCTGACTTAAAGATTTAAGCCTGTCTGGCGGCGCGGCGCGGGTGGGTATAATTGGTGGATGCGCCTATCGGATAAACGGAACGTCTTGCACTTGTGGATTGCCATTCTGGCGCTGCTGTTCAGTGCTATTGCGCCTGCCGTGTCGCATGCGATGTCGGCGGCTGGCGGCATTCCGGGGCTGGAGATGTGTACCGTCTACGGCGTCAAGGCGCCGCCGGACAAGTCGCTGTCGGACGCGATTGTGCACGCCTTCGAGCATTGTCCGTACTGCGCAGCGCACGCGACGCCGCCAGCGTTGCCGCCACCGTCGGCCTGGCATTTCCCGCTGCATCGCGCGCAACCGATTTTCCCTGCACTGTATTACCACTCGCCGTCGCCGCTGTTCGCCTGGTCGACCGCCAACCCGCGAGCGCCTCCTGCCGCCGTCTGATTCGTCCGTCCGCAGCGCTTTTACCGCGCTGCGCTTTCGCATCTGTAAAGCTGGAGATTCCCCATGTCCCACCCGTCCTCCGCGTCCGGATTGTACCGGCGCGTCTGGCACTGGCATTTTTATGCCGGTCTGATTTGCCTGCCCTTTATCTTTTTACTGGCGCTGACCGGCGCCGCCTATCTGTTCCACCAGCAGATCGACGACGTGGTTTACGCCCGCCTGCTGCTGCGCGAAACTGACGCCAGACCAACGCTGGCACCCACGCAGTTGATCGCCGCCGCGCTGCGCGCCGAACCGGGCGACGCCAAAGCCATCACACTGCCGGACGACGACACGCATAGCGTGCAGGTCGACGTCACGCAAGCCGGCGGCAAGGTGCGCCAGGTATTCCTCGATCCCGCCTCCGGCAAAGTGCTCGGCGCCATCGACGAATCGGCGCGCGTGATGACTTTCGTGAAGCACCTGCATTCACTGACGGTGCTGGGCAACGGCGGCCGCATGGTCATCGAAACCGTGGCCGGCTGGATCATCGTGTTGATGCTGACCGGCGCCTATCTATGGTGGCCGCGCGGCCGCCGCCACGGCGTGGTCAGCATCCGTCCCGGCGCGATAGGACGCAACTGGTGGCGCGACCTGCACGCCGTCACCGGCGCCTTCGGCGGCATCGTTATCCTGTTTTTGGCGCTGACCGGCATGCCATGGACTGCGGTCTGGGGCCAGCAAGTCAACCGCTGGCTCAGCGAACATGATCTCGGCGCGCCGAACGGCATGTGGCGCAACCTGCCGCATTCCACCATCCCAGCTTCCGCGCTGGGCGACCTGCCCTGGACCTTGCAGCAGCAACCGCTGCCCGCCTCCGACGATCCGCACGCCGAACACCACGGCCATGGCGGCCATCACGGCCCCGTCGCGCCGGCCAGCGTCGTCCGTATCAGCGCCGACCAGGCAGTCGACACGCTGGCCGCCGCCGGCCTGCGCCAAGGCTATCGGCTGGTGCTGCCGCAAGACGCGCAAGCCGTCTACAGCGCCATCCGCACGCCGCGCCAACTGGCCGGACGACGCGTGATCCACCTCGACCAGTACAGCGGCAAAGTGCTGATGGACCTCGGCGCGGATCGCATAGGCGCGATTGGCCGCGTCACCGAATGGGGCGTCAGCGTGCATCAGGGCGGGGAATATGGCTGGATCAATCAGATGGTGATGCTGCTCGGCTGCGTCGCGCTAATGCTGCTGTGCGTGAGCGGCGTCGTGGTGTGGTGGAAGCGTCGTCCCACCGGCAGCTTTGCGCCGCCGCCATGCCGGCAAGGCGATCGCCTGGCGCTGGGCGCCATTGTCATTGCCGTCGTTATTGGCGTGGTGTTTCCGTTGCTGGGCGCGTCAATGCTGCTGGCGGCCCTGCTCACTGCAAGGCGCAAACCGTCGCATTGAGCGACGGCTGCGCCACAGGTCTAACCGGCTATCAGGACTTGAAGAAGGCCAGCAGGTCCGGGTTGATCACATCAGCGTGCGTGGTTGGCATGCCGTGTGGGAAGCCTGGGTACGAAATCAGCTTGCCGTGCTTGAGCAGCTTGACCGATTTCGCGCCGCTGTTGGCGAATGGGACGATCTGGTCGTCTTCACCGTGCATCACCAGCACCGGGATATCCAGTGCGCGCAGGTCGTCGCTGAAGTCCACTTGGGCGAATTGGAAGATGCAATCGTAGGCGGCTTTAACGCCACCGTTCATGCCTTGACGCCACCAGTTCTGGCGAATCGCTTCCGACACTTTCGCGCCTGGACGGTTGTAGCCGTAGAACGGAATCGTCAGGTCCATGTAGAACTGTGGACGGTTGAACGCGGTGCCTTGACGAATATCGTCGAAGACTTTCAGCGGCACGCCGTCTGGATTGGTGGCCGATTGCACCATGATCGGTGGCACGGAGCTGATCAGCACAGCCTTGGTCACCAGGCCTTTGCCGTGTTGACGCACGTAGCGTGCTACTTCGCCGCCGCCGGTCGAGTGACCCACGTGGATGGCGCTCTTCACTTTCAATGCCGCGACCACGGCGGCGGTGTCGGCGCTGTAGGTGTCCATGTCGTTGCCATGGTCGGTCTGGGTCGAACGGCCATGACCACGACGATCGTGGGCGATGACGCGGTAGCCGTGCTGCAGGAAGAACATCATCTGGTTATCCCAGTCATCGGCGCTCAGCGGCCAGCCGTGGTGGAACCAGACTACTGGTGCGTCTTTAGGACCCCAGTCCTTGTAGAAAATCTGGCTACCGTCTTTTACTGTAACAAAACCGCTGTCCATGTTGAATGCTCCTTGATGAGGGGTGGTGGAAGATGTCGCAGCCGAGGCGATCGAAGGCAGGCCTGCCGCTGCCGCAGCAACAGCGCCCAGGCCACCGACGATGGCCGAGCGGCGGGAGGTGCTGACGTCGGAAGAAGTCTTTTCGGAATTCACGTGATACTCCTGTCGTATGTGATTGATGTGGCAAAGCCAGATCACATTGGAACCGATGCGCCCCTCGTTTGTAACCTGCCTAAAGGTAGGCTTATCCCTTTTGAGACAAATCCTTTAGCGCCGCCACCAGCTGGTCCAGATCGCCGGTGCGGGTGAACAAACCGGGCGTGACGCGGATACAGGCGCCGCCCACCGGCCCCTTGCGCGCCACGGTAAAAATCCGATACTGCTCCACCAGCCGGTTGACCAGCGCCGCGTTCTGTTCAAACGTGGTGTGGCCGCGCAAACGGAACGAGGTCACCGCGCCGTAGCTGCCCGCATCGTCCGGCGTCAGCACCTGCACGCCATCCAGGCCGCGAACCTGCCGTACCCAGTAATCGCGCAGTTCACGCAGGCGGCGTCCGCGATTGGCCACACCGATTTCGTCGTGTAGCTTGAGCGCCGCCGGAACCGTCATCAGCGCAGCGGCGTTGAAGGTGCCAGAGTGGACGCGTGAGCGGATATCGCTGGCCGGATAATCCTCGTCGCCACGCTCGATACCGATATCCGCCAGCCGCTCCTTGCGAATATACAGAAAACCCGTGCCGAGCGGCGCACCAACCCATTTGTGCAGATTGGCGCCGATAAAATCCGCACCCAGATCGGGCAGCTTGTAGTCCAGCTGTCCCCACGATTGCGCCACGTCGAGGATCACATCAACGCCGCGCGCCTTGGCCATCTTGATGATCTCCACCACCGGCAGCACAAAACCGGTGCGGTGGTTGACGTGCGTAAGCAGCAAAAGCC
This sequence comes from Duganella levis, assembly GCF_009857605.1. GTDB lineage: Bacteria > Pseudomonadota > Gammaproteobacteria > Burkholderiales > Burkholderiaceae_D > Rugamonas > Rugamonas levis. The sequence continues at coordinate 305,197 of NZ_WWCT01000004.1, forward strand.
TGGTGCGCGGATGTTGGCGCAAGGCCTGTTCATAGACGTCGATGGCGGCCTGGCGGTTGACCGGTTCCGGGATCTTCACCAGCGCCACCTTGGCACCATTGCGCTGGGCCAGATCGTTCATCGCGTACTGCATGGCGTCGTAATCCAGATTGGCGTACATGATGGTGTCGCCGCGCTTGAGTAGGCGGTAATTGCAGATCAGGTTTTGCAGCGACTCGGTGGCGCCACGCGTGATGGCCAGTTCTTCCGCCGCCACGCCGGTGTGGGTCGCCAGCAGCGCGCGCAGCTGCTCCATGCCGGCGTGGTCGAACTGGCGGCGCAGATAGTAGGAGTTATAGCGGTTAAGGTAATCGATGTTACGCTTGAAATCCTCCGCCACAGGCCGCGCCATGATGCCGTAATAGGCGTTTTCCAGATTGACGATATCGCCGGCGATGTCATAGCTTTGCGCGATCGCCTCCCAGTCCGCCGCCGACGATGGCGCCGCCGGCGATGCCGACGAAACGCCCGGCACCGCCATCGCGGTCATCCCCGCAGCCGCCCCCAGCAACCTGCGCCGGCCCGCTTGAAATCCATCCATTCCGCACCTCCCAAAGTTGGCATTGCAAAACAGCTGCACAGCTTTCGCCGCTAACATGGGCATAATACGGGAAGAATAACGCGAACAAGGAGCCTTCGATGCATGTACCGACACGCCGCCGTGCCTTGGCGTCCATGGCCTCCATCGCGGCATTGGGCGTACTGCCTGCGACATCGTCGGCCGCTGCCGCAGCGGTGGCGAAAGCGCCGCTGCGCCTGACGATGGTCAACCTGATGCCGTGGGCCGGCAATGGTCCGCACGGCCAGCCGGTCGGCGCCTTGATCGATTTATCCGCACAACTGGCGACGCTGAGCGGTGTGCCGATCACGCCCATGCCGGTGCCCTATGGTCGCGCGCCGCACATGCTCACCAGCGGCGGCGCCGACCTAATGCTGATCATCGACACCAGCGCCAAGGGCGGCGGCATCGACTATGTGGGCACGGTCGATATCGTGGTATTCGGCCGCAGCGGCTTCCGCTTCCAGCGCATGGAAGACCTGTTCGGCAAAACCGTCGGCATGCTGCGCCATTCCGGCTACAGTCCGGAACTGGAAGCTGAATCACGCATCCACAAACACGCCTTCGACAGCTACGATCAAGGCGTGCGCATGCTGCAGGCCGAGCGGCTGGATGTGATACTGGGCGTCAGCGACAGCATCGAATACGTGCTGGGCAAGGCCGCTGGCCAGATCAGCCCACGCTACCCGTTGGCGCGCGGCCGGGTGGCGTTGTATGCCGATCCCAAGATCGACGCCGCCACCATCGCCGCGCTGCAAGCAGCCTGCCGCCAGTTACGCCAGAAACGCGTGATGGACGAACTGCTGCACCGCCCTCAGCGCCGGTAGAACTGCTTGACCATCTCGGTGAAGTTCTGCACCGTGACCGACTTCTCGCGCGGCCGCGTAATCAATGCGATCGCCGTGCCCAACCCCTGGTTGCGGAGATCCTGATAAGTGACGCCCTCGGAACGAAACTGGCCTATCGACTCCGGAATGATGGCCACGCCGAATCCCGCCGCCACCATGTTAACGCCCGACGAAATCTGCGGCGACTCCATTTCAATCCTGGGCGAGAAGCCGGCCACGTGGCAGGCGCTGATGATGGCGTCGTACAGTTCCGGATTGATGGCGCGCGGGTACAGGATGAACGGATCGGCCGCCAGCTGTTTCAAGTCGATGGTGCGGCGCCGGCCCAGCGCATGGCCGCTGGGCAGTACCGCGATCATCTTTTCCTGCACCAACGGCGTCACGGTCAGGTCGCCGCAATCGAGCGGCAGGCGGATCATGGCGCAATCGACCTGGGCGTCGGCCAGCTTGCCCAACAACGCCGTGCTGTTGCTCTCCTCGGTGCGGATCTTCACGCCCGGATAGTCCTCGCGGAAGCGGCGCAGCAGCCGCGCCACGGTCGGATGAAACACCGTCGACCCGGCGAAACCGATCGACAGGTTGCCGCTCTCGCCGCGCGCCGCCATCTTCACGTGTTCCAGCGCGTCGTTGGCGTCGTCCAGCACGCGCCGCGCGCGCTCTTTGAAAATCACACCTGCCTCAGTCAATTCCACGCGGCGCGGGTGGCGGATGAATAGCTGCGTACCGATCTCCCGTTCCAGCTTGATGATCTGCTGGCTCAACGGCGGCTGCGCGATGCCCAGCCGCTCGGCCGCTACGGTGAAATGCAGGTGCTCGGCGACGGCCAGAAAATAGCGTAACTGGCGAAACTCCATCGTTGTCCTTTCATCTTGAAGAGCGTTTTGCGATATCTTTTTCGTCTTGAAGAGACTAGCACGAAATATTGGATTCGCGGAGCGTGTGCGCTTAAGCTGAACCTCATGATGCTCAAATCCCTGCTCACCCACGCCACCGATAAGGCCAACCTGCTGGAAGGCATGCGCGCGGCTTCGGCCTCCGCCATCATGCTGCTGGTGGGCTGCGCGCTGCACGCGCCGGACTTTGCGTGGGCGGCGATTGGCGCTTTCTGGACCTCGCTGGCTACCGCGTCGGACACCGCGCGCAACCGGCTGGCCTCGATGCTGTCGTTCGCCGTACTGTCGACCGTGGCCGGCGGATTGACCACCTACGCCGCCAGCCTGGGTACGGCGGCTGGCGCGCTAGCCATTCTGTTGGTGGTCACCAGCGCTGGACTGGCGCGCGTGTGGGGCGCCAAGGCCTACCAGGTCGCCATCCTCGCCGCCACCGCCTGCGTGGTGATGGTGGACCGGCCGTGGCACGGCGGCAGCGGCGGCATGGCCTACCTGGGCGTGTACCTGTTCGGCTGCCTGTTCGCCACCGCGCTGAGCGTGGTGATCTGGCAGATCCGCCCCTTCGCGCCGGAGCACTACACCACCAGCTGGCACGCCGCCGCCGCGCAGAGCGTGCGCGAAGGCTGTCTGCATCTGCGCCGTCACGCCTCGCTATCCAGCGACGGCGCGCACTTCGCGCTGCGGCTCGGTATCGCCACCACTGTGGCCTACCTGACGGTGCACATGCTGGACCTGTCGAACGGCTACTGGGCCACCATGGCGGTGCTGCTGATCTTGCAGCCGTCCGCCTCGGGCACGCTGCCGCGCAGCGTCGAACGTGCGGTGGGTACGGTGGTCGGCACCATCATCGCGGTAGCCATCAGCGGCCTGGCAACCTCGCCGCTGGCGATTGCGCTGGCGGTGTTCCCGCTGATTGGCTTGACGATGACCTTGCGGCCGGTAGGTTACGGCGTCTTCGTCGCCTTCCTGACGCCCTCCTTCGTACTGGTGGCCGACTACGCCATGCCAGTCTTCAACGAATACAACTACGCACTGGCGCGCCTGGAAACCAACCTGCTCGGCAGCGCCATCGCCGTGGCCGCCACACTGACCCTGTGGCCGCTGACGGAGCGCTTCAGAAAGCAATAAGAAACCTCTTTTGCATGCTCAAGGTCAAATAGTATTCCTGGTCACTGCCGCAGCGCTGGAAAGGAGTTATCAGCCATGACTAAAATCATTAACGGCGTTGTCGTCGAAGAGAGCAGCGGCAATCCCTACTCCGATGTTGGCCTCCCGGATGCTGATGATATGCTGGCCAAGGCCATGCTTGCCAGTCAGCTGGAAGACAAGCTGAACGAGCTTGATGTGACGCCTACTCAGGCGGCCGAGTTGTTTGATGTACCCACAGCTTGGCTTACTGATCTACTGCTCGGTAAGTTTCGGAATATCAGCCGCGACAAGATCATCGCTTGTCTGGAACAGCTCAAAACGCGAGTGCCTTAGACGCTCACCTTGATGAGTATTACGTCGCGCCCCCCTTCAAAGGGCGCCCTGCTTCATCCATAGTGGTTGATGAGGTCATTTAAGGCTCCAACCGGCGAATAGCATAAAAAAAAAGACGCCTCCCTCTTTGAAAACAGGTAAGGCGGATTTTGCCGGAACTTGGCCGGAATGTATCTTGGTGAGCTTGCCGGAATCGAATTACCTATGAAATGTTGGTACTAAATCGGTGAAAAGTACAACATAGGTACAACAATATCGATTGGTTCCTGAGTTCCATTCCATTTTATTGCCCCAATGGAAGATCACGCGATTCCGGTTGTTAAAAAATATCTTACGGACTTAATCGTTTAATGCACGAAATCAGCTCAGCTTTTTAACTTGTTTAGCACGAGCAATAAAGTAAGCAGTATCATGATCGGCAGTAATTATATTAGACTTGAGAAGACCCGTTGCAGATTTAATCATTCTTGTAACATAAGGTTTTTCTCGATCCTCATTTCCATTTAGACGCCAAATAAACGAACTATGTTTAAATAAACTAAGGAGGTTTTGAATATCTCCAGTATTTTCAAAAATATCCCAAAGAGCCTTATGCGACTTTAAAAATAATGCATCAAATCTCTGCCCATAAAAATACTGATAGGCACTAATTAAATTATTTATATTTTCATTTGAGAGTTTAATATTTCTCTCAACGGAAATAGTGGCAATTTTTACCGCCGCACGACTCGCATTATACGGATCACGAGTCTTACTTGAGCTCGACACGACCTCTTGCAAAACCCCCAACATATCGGAATCATCTGAATAAGAATCCGCTCTCGACAAAATAAGGTTATTGCGTACTGTAACTGCACCACTTTTCTTGGCCTGTTCCTCAAGTCTTAATAACTTAACTTTTGCATCACCTTGAGCGCCCATTTCAACTACAATAGCGCGAGCTTGAATGGCATCATTAGATTTCGGAGAAATTTTAATTAATTCTTCGGCAGCTTTAATTGCCTCCGAATCGTCCAATGACTGCAGGCACAACGCATAATTTAACAGTAGTGATACTTTAAGATCTTTTGGCCACTCATGCTCTATTAGTTCCTCTAGAAGTTTCTTTGATCGCGGATTGTCCCCTTGCATACGAGAACTTTTTGCCAATAGGTATCGTATTGAAAGTACTTCCTTTCCATAATTACTTGCTTCCGCGCCCGCAGTAGAAAGAACGGCATCACAAGCAGCAGTACAACTCCTATAATGCTTACCAGCCAATAGTTCGGCGCAGTAGATTTGAGCTAAAGTAAGTGCTGTTTTAACGCGCAAATTTTGCAAATTCAAAACGGCCAGCGACAACATACGAAGCACCAATTCATGGCCATTATCCAACGTGGTCAAATCTTCTGATATTTTAAAACCTTCTCTTGACTTGATCTTCCAAATACCAGAAGATCGATTTTCCTCAAAATATAGCCCCATTGCCCGCTTAGTCAAAGAATCTATTTCTTTTTCGCCAAGCAAAGACAACACATATTCACGCACTGCAGCTTTTGCAAATAACAGTTTTATTTTACTTTCTTGACCACTAACGTTTGGAATTACACCAAACCCATTTCGAACCTCTATAAGGTCATAATCTAACAAAGTAACAGCTTGTGTCTCATAAAATACGTACTGCGGGTCAAAGCGGCGAATTTTTTGAAGCGTTTCTCCATGTGGCAGAATGCAAAGAAGCTTTAGCATTAATCCGGCACGCTTAATATTATCATCAGCTGAATTAAAAATAGCTTCGATTGCCGTGGATAGCGCACGCGGAACGACTTCATTTTCTGATGCCCTTGTTACCAAAGCTCCAATCTGTAAATCGGATAAATTTACTACGCGAAGGCTTTTTAGTACCTTTTCTATTTTGCTCGGCACTCCGCCTGTTAATTTATAAATTTCACTTATAGAAGATGGATTTTTTATATCGCTTTGGCAGTTTTTATGCGAAAAGACATAAGCTCTGGTTTCAACCTCATCCAATGGAGTTAGGCTTATCTTACTAAATTTTCCTGTTATCGGAGGAACGCGAGTAACAGCCAATATAACAACTTGCGGACAAAAATCGAGAACCATATCGCCCAAACTTTCAACATCTGAAGCCATATGCAATTCCTGAATATTTTCAGACGGCGCTTCATCGAAGATAAGAATTGCAGGACCTACCTGCAATAAGTTTTTACAATATTCTGAAAATGAGCAACCATACAGTTCAGGAAAACGATTCAAGAATTCACTACGTTTAGCGTAGTTGCCTAAATCTATTCGATATATTGGTTTTTCTTGGTACCCCATAGATTTCACTATAGAATACAAAAAACCGTCCGTCCCTAATCCCCAATCTGTACAAATCCAAACCATACGCTCCAAAGCAATGGCCGCTACACAAGCCTGTTGAGATGGAACGCGAATTCCAATATGCTGGTCGAGTTGGGGAATATTATATTTTGTAGCCTCTAAAAAATCTGAATTTATAGATACCTCATTGATTGAGGTAACCACAATCTTTTGTTCAATTTCCGAAATCAGTTGCTGCACATTATGCTGACTAGTCGACGTTGATATTTTTAATGGTTCAGAAGTATTTTCCGCACCTGGAATAATTGCATGATTATAATCTGGAATGAAATTTCGCTTGCCATCGCCTCGAATATGAGAAATTCGTGGCCAAAGAATCCATTCGGCAGATGTCTTCTGAATCGCGATTTTCCCTACTGTATATCCATGACGCCTTTCAGTGGTACCATCGGCAAGATATTCCAGACCGAAAATCGAAGGACCTTGAACGATTTTTCTACTTGGTCCTCCGCCGGTAGATATAGTCTGCGAACTTGATTCGTGCATGTGTCCAAATATATGGGCAGTGAAGCGCTCCGGCGGATAGATTTCCGTGTCGAAATCTTTCTTAACTTCAGGATGAAGCCATCCTGTAGGATGATGGGTGATTAGAAAATTAACATCGTGCTGCGAGCACCATTCATCGGGATTTTCATCGGTTACTGCAAGCAATTGCCTGACGTCGAGATCTAACTGCTGGTTGTAGTCTCCGTCGCCCAATTGCAGGAATGTCGAATTCAAACCAACAAGACCTACTGATACATCGCCGAACTTAGCACTCGCGGACACATCACCAGGAATTTTTCCATCTTTTGTTGGCAAAATTGGAATTCCTTGGCTTCCAATATTATCTTTCCAATTAGTGTAGTTTTGAAAGGCAGCCTCAATGTGCTTTCTGTAGGGACTTGTTTCAGTTTTCCAAAATTGTTTGGCAACCGAGGGCTCCGTTCTCCATTGTTTAAAAAGCAATGATTCCTGCAAATCAGGATCAGGCCGCACTAGATCATGATTGCCAGGTACGCAAAAGAATCCAGGTTTATAGCCCCATTTATCTAGTTTTTCATACAGATCTAAAAGGACGGCCGTAAATGCGTTAAACTCGCTAACAGCACCCTTTTGAGTAATATCACCAGAAAAAATAATTACATCTAAACCATTTGAATTTTTAGAAATCCGCTCCAGATCATCTATAAATGTTTTTTTCAAATTCGGCCAAAGCCAATTATGTGACTGTTGCCCCACATGTAAATCAGTAAGATGAAGCCACTTGAACTCTTTCATTTTTATCGCCTATATTGCAAGAATGAAATCAGTCTACAAGTGTTCGCGAGGGTTGTCTATGGGGGAAATTTGTTACATTATGAAATTCATGCTTAATTTAGCATAACGTTAAAGCAGATCACCTGCCACAAGTGGACTGTTAAACGTAAAACCAACGAATCACCTCAAGGGCAGGGAAGATTCAACGGGATTTCGCTGAACATTTCCAATTGCATCGACATGTAATTTTGCAACCAATTGTGTATACCCAAGTAGAGAAAATCCACAGGACTGAAACTCCCTCTGCTTCGTTCGTGTTCAACTCAGCGCGGATAGCAGCCAACGTTACTCGGTTAGGCGTCGTTTGCTAAATCTTACGACCTCGGTTGGTAGTGTGTAGTACGGTTATCAGAAAAGATAACCCGTTTTCCTGACAACTGATTCCAGTAGTGAAATATGCATTACCGGAACGGACTGTGCGACCTGCTACTCTCTTGATCTCGCTTAATCGCAGCGACCTTCGCCCTCTCCTGCTCAAGCTTCGCAAGATACGTTGGCGCCGCCGACGCTACATTCCCTCGCACTCAGTCGCCAGAACGAACGGATGCCGGGCAGCTGCCCGTTCCACCTGTTAGTTAGTGAAGCCCGCCAGTCGCCAATCCGCGCGATTAATGGCATTCGCTCCATGACGACCAAGTCCTTGCACCAGCACTTCTGCCGCCCGCCCACGCAACGGATCAGCCAATGCATTCGTTGAAAGCTTCACCCATTTAAACGTCCGGGGACAACAAAAAACCCGCTCCTCCTATGAGGAGAGCGGGTTTTGAGACTTCTTAATACTTTTTACTGCTGAGTTCTGGTGCCGCTTGCCGGAATCGAACTGGCGACCTTTTCATTACGAATGAACTGCTCTACCAACTGAGCTAAAGCGGCGACGACCAGCATTTTAACAAAGAACCAGCACTCCAACCAGCCCCAAAGCAATAATTTTTGGTGCTGGTTGCAACTATTTCATTGCCTTATGCTGATTTCAGGCTTTTCAGCCTTCGCTATGGTAGCCGGTCACTACCGCTACTTCATCGCGCGAGCCGAGGAACACCGGCACGCGCTGGTGCAGTTTGTGCGGCTGGATGTCCATGATGCGCTGTTTGCCATCGGTGGCCGCGCCGCCTGCTTGCTCGACGATGAAGGCCATCGGATTCGCTTCGTACATCAGGCGCAGTTTGCCTGGCATCGAGGTGTCGCGGGTGTCGGCTGGGTACATGAAGATGCCGCCGCGGTTCAGGATGCGGTGTACGTCGGCGACCATCGAGGCGATCCAGCGCATGTTGAAGTTGGTGCCGCGCGGGCCGGTGTCGCCGGCCAGCAGTTCGCCGATGTAGCGCTGCACCGGCGCGTGCCAGTGGCGCTGGTTCGACATGTTGATGGCGAATTCCTTGGTCTTGGCCGGAATCTGGATGTCGCGCTGGGTCAGTACCCACGAGCCCATTTCACGGTCCAGCGTGAAGCAGTTGACGCCGTTACCGGTGGTCAGCACCAGCATGGTTTGCGGACCGTACACGGCGTAGCCGGCGGCGACCTGCTTGGTGCCGGCCTGCATGAAGTCGGCTTCGGTCGGCTGGTCCATGCCTTCCGGCGCTTTCAGCACCGAGAAGATGGTGCCGATCGAGACGTTGACGTCGATGTTCGACGAGCCGTCCAGCGGGTCGAACAGCAGCATGTATTCGCCCTTCGGATAGCGGTTTGGAATCGGGTGGATGGATTCCATCTCTTCCGACGCCATGGCCGCCAGGTGGCCGCCCCACTCGTTGGCTTCCAGCAGGATTTCGTTGGAGATGATGTCCAGCTTTTTCTGCACTTCGCCCTGGATGTTTTCGGTCTCGGCGGTGCCGAGCACTTCGCCCAGCGCGCCCTTGCCCACCGAGTGGCTGATGGTTTTGCAGGCGCGCGCGACGACTTCGATCAGCAGGCGCAGTTCGGCCGGGATCGTGTTGTGCTGGCGTTGTTCTTCCACCAGGTATTGCGTAAGACTGACTCGTTTCATGTGGTCCCTTGGTTGATGGTGATTAGTTGGCGAGTGCTTTGGTGATCACTTCGGCGACGTCGTTAGACAGTTTTTGGGCGGCGACTTTTTCCAGCGCCTGTTTCATCTTGGCCTGCAACGCCGGCGCGTAACGGCGCCAGCGGTCCATGGCGCGCGCCAGGCGGGCCGCCACTTGCGGGTTGATGGCGTCCAGCTTGATCACGTATTCGGCCCAGAAGGCGTAGGCGCTGCCGTCGGCCGCGTGGAATTGCGATGGGTTGGCGTTGGTGAAGTTGAAGATCAGCGCCCGTGCGCGGTTCGGCGTTTTCAGCGTGAAGGCCGGGTGCTCCATCAGCTTGCGCACGGCCGCCGCATCGGTGGTCGGCGCCGCAGCTTGCATGGCGAACCATTTGTCGATGACCAGCGCTTCGTTCTCGAAGTCCTTGTAGAAGGCTTTCAGGTACGGGCCGGCTTCGGCGCCGCTGTGGATCATGGCCACCAGCGCGGCCGAGCGGTCGGTCATGTTGGTAGCGCTTTCAAACTGCTGCTGCGACAGTTTGAGTTCGGCCATGTCCGGCGTCGCCATCAGGTAGGACAGGCACAGGTTTTTCAGCGCGCGCTTGCCGGCCGACAGTGCGTCCGGGCTGTACTCGCCCGGCGTCTGGTTGGCGTGGTATTGCGCCAGCAGTTCCGGCTTGAGCGCGGCGCCGATGGTGCGGCGCAGGAACTGGCGCGCGGTGTGGATGGCTTGCGGATCGACCACTTCCATCTGCTCGGCGATGATGGTTTCCGACGGCAGGATCAGCGCCAGTTCGCGGAAGGCCGGATCGAGCGTTTCGTCGGTCAGCACGGTGCGCATGGCATTGATGAAGGTGTTGTCCAGCTTGAGGTTGCCGGCGCCGTGGGCCGCCACTTGCGCGGTCAGTTTCAGCAGGCGCTCCATCGCCAGACGCTGGCCGGCTTCCCAGCGGTTGACAGGGTCGCTGTCATGGTTGAACAGATGCAGCAGTTCGGCGTCGGTGTAGTCGTATTCGAGGATCACCGGCGCCGAGAAGTCGCGCAGGATCGATGGAATCGGACGTTCGTCGACGTTGCGGAAGCGGAAGATCTGCTCTTGCGTGGTCAGCTCCAGCACTACCGTGGTGGCGCCTTTTTCGTGCTTGCCGTTTTCCAGCGTCAGCGGCAGGTCTTTGCCGTTGGCGCCCAGCAGGCCCACTGCCACCGGAATGTGGAACGGTTGCTGGTCCGCCTGGCCGCGCTGCGACAGGATGATGTCGAAGTTGCGCTTGACGGCGTCGTAGCGGGTGCGCGCGGTGACCACCGGCGTGCCGGCCTGCGAGTACCAGCGTTCGAACTGGGCCAGGTCGCGCTGGTTGGCGTCGGCCATGGCGGCGCGGAAGTCGTCGCAGGTGACGGCCTGGCCGTCGTGGCGCTCGAAATACAGGTCCATGCCTTTGCGGAAGCCGTCGCGACCCAGCAGGGTCTGGTACATGCGCACCACTTCGGCGCCTTTTTCGTACACGGTGACGGTGTAGAAGTTGTTGATTTCGACGAAGGAGTCGGGACGCACCGGGTGCGCCATCGGGCCGGCGTCTTCCGGGAACTGCGCCTGGCGCAGCGTGCGCACCTGGTCGATGCGGGTGACGGCGCGGCCGGAGTCAGTGCCGATCATGTCGGCGGAAAATTCCTGGTCGCGGAACACGGTCAGGCCTTCCTTCAGCGACAGCTGGAACCAGTCGCGGCAGGTCACGCGGTTACCGGTCCAGTTATGGAAGTATTCGTGGCCGACCACCGCTTCAATGCCGGCGAAGTCGATGTCGGTGGCGGTGCGCGGGTTGGCCAGCACAAACTTGGTGTTGAAGATGTTCAGGCCCTTGTTTTCCATCGCGCCCATGTTGAAGTCGCCCACGGCGACGATCATGAAGCGGTCCAGGTCCAGTTCCAGGTTGAAGCGTTCCTCGTCCCAGCGGATCGAGTTCTTCAACGACTGCATGGCGTAGTCGGTCTTGTCGAGGTTGCCCTCTTCCACCCACACTTGCAGCAGCACGTCGCGGCCATCGGCCAGCTTGAAGGTTTCCTCCTGGCAAACCAGCTTGGCCGCCACCAGCGCGAACAGGTAGGACGGTTTCTTGAACGGGTCTTCCCACTTGGCGTAGTGACGGCCGTCGCCGAGGTCGCCCTCTTCGATCAGGTTGCCGTTGGACAGCAGCACCGGATAGGCGGCCTTGTCGGCGCGCAGCATCACGGTGTACTTGGCCATCACGTCCGGACGGTCGGGGAAGAAGGTGATGCGGCGGAAGCCTTCGGCCTCGCACTGGGTGAAGAAGTTGCCGTTGGAAACGTACAGGCCGGACAAGGTGGTGTTTTCCACCGGCGCGCAGATGGTTTCGATTTCCAGCACCACGGCGGCCGGGGCCTTGCGGATGGTCAGCGTCGATTCGGTCAGCGTGTAGTCGCCGGCAGCCAGCAATTTGCCGTTCAGGCGCAGTTGCACCAGTTCAATGGCCTCGCCATGCAGCACGATGTCGTGGCTGGACGAGGCCGGATTCTGGCGCAGGGTGATGCGATTCGCCACCACGGTACGCGCCGGCGCCAGGTCGAAACCGAGTTCTACGGTGTCAACCAGGAAGGCGGGAGGGGTGTAATCTTTGCGGTAGATCGTCGTGGGGCTGCTGTCTGTGCGCATTGGAGGCTCTGAAGGGACGGATACAAAGGCTTATTTTACCAATACCGGGGCCGGCCCATGCGCGGATTCGCAGTTTAAGAGACAATTGGCTTTTGCGGGAACTAACATTGCTGTTGTACATTCGGCCGTAACAGTCTGTAATAATCATGCGAGCGCCGTGCCGGCGGCATACACTGAATCCCGGATAACCCGTTTTAGCTGAAAGGGCATCATCATGAAAAACTATCTCGCCATGCTGGGGGCCGCCGCCGTCATGCTGCTGAGCGGTTGCGCGACCACGTTGCACAGCAATGTGACCGCGTTCAACGACTGGCCGGCCGCCGATCTCCAGGACAAATCCTTCGCTTTCGAAGCGCCGCAGGGGGCCAACGATACGCTGGAATTCCGCAATTACCAGGCGCTGGTGGCCAATCAGCTGACGCAACTGGGCTTCCATCAGGCTGACGAAGGCCAACAGCCGCAGCTGATGGTCAGCATGAAATACTTCACCATCGATCATCCGGTGCGCGTCATTCAGTCCGATCCGTTTGATGATGGGTACTGGGGTCCGGGCTTTGGCCGTTACGGCTACTACGGCCGCTTTGGCTATTCGCGCTGGGCCTATCGTCCGTTCTTCTATGATCCGTACCGTTTCGGTCCGCGCTATGTGAGCGAGCAGATCAAGCACCAGTATCAACGCCAGCTGCGCGTGACCATCGATACCGTGTCGGGCCGCAAGCTGTATGACGTGACGGTGCAGAACACCAGCGGTGTACAGGCGACCCCGTATGTGATGCCGGCGCTGGTGCAGAGTGCGTTCACCGGCTTCCCGGGCCAGAACGGTGTGCCGCGCACCATCGACATCACCATCGAGCCGAAGACGCAGAACGTGCAGGCGGCGAATCCGGCGCCGAAGGCTAACTAAGCTTGCGTCGTAAATAAACTGGCATCAGCCACCAGGCTACCAGTATCAACAACCCCATCAGGGCTGCCACCAGCAGCCCGATGGTGGCGCCAAACACTTCCGATATCACCAGATCCGTCCCCAGCACCAGAGCAATCGCCAGCGCAAATGCGCCGGCGACGATCTGGCGTGAGGCGATGCGCTTGAAGCGCACCCGGTCCTTCAGCGGCCGCAGCAGCCGATGCTGGATCGCCGGCGCGCTCAGCAGCACCAGACTGGCCAGCGCAAACAAAAAGGTCGCCAGGAACAGCAGCTTTTCCAGATGGACGATCTGCGCAAAGCCGCCGTTGAACGGCAAGATGATCAGAAATGCCGACAACATCTGCGCCCCCGGCAACAGGATGCGCATTTCGCTCAGCATGTCCGAAAAGTCGCCGTCGTCACGCTCGTCGCTTTGCGTGTCGTCGTTGCGCTCTTCCGGAGCCGCGCTCATGGCAGCAGAATGGTCGAGCCGGTGGTTTTGCGGGCTTCCAGGTCGCGGTGAGCCTGTTGCACGTCAGCCAGCGCATAGCGTTGGCGGATGTCGATTTTCACTTCTCCGCTGCTGACCACGCCGAACAGCGACTTGGCCATCGCTTCCAGGTCGTCGCGCTTGGCGGCGTAGGTCATCAGGGTCGGCCGCGTGACAAACAGCGAACCACGGCTGGCCAGCTCACTCAGGCTGAACGGCGCCACCGGACCGGAGGCGTTGCCGAAGCTGACCATGGTGCCCAGCGGCTGCAGGCAGTCCAGCGAGCCGATGAAGGTGTCCTTGCCGATCGAGTCGTACACCGCCGAGACGCCCTTGCCGTCGGTCAGCTCCTTGACGCGTTCGGTGAAGTTTTCCTTGTTGTAGTTGATGACCTCGGTAGCGCCGTTTTCAATCGCCAGCGCCGCCTTCTCTTCCGAACCGACCGTGCCGATCAGCTTGACGCCCATCACGCGGGCCCACTGGCAGGCGATCAGGCCCACGCCGCCGGCCGCTGCGTGAAACAGGATGGTGTCGCCGGCCTTCAGCGGCACCGTGCGGTGGAACAGGTATTGCACCGTCAGCCCTTGCAGCATCATGGCGGCGGCGGTGTCGAATTCGATCTGGTTGGGCAGCACCAGCAGCTGCGAGGCGGGGATGATGCGCGCTTCCGAATACGAACCCAGCGGACGGCCGCCGTAGGCCACGCGGTCGCCCACTTTCAAGTCGGTCACGCCCTCGCCCACTTCCTCCACCACGCCGGCGCCTTCCACGCCCAGCGCGCCGGGCATCGGTTGCGGGTACAGGCCGGTGCGGTGGTAGACGTCGATATAGTTGAGGCCGATGGCTTCATGGCGCATCCGCACCTCGCCCGGACCGGGCGGCGGCAAATCGACCTCCACCAGTTCCATCACTTCGGGACCGCCGACGCGGTTGATGCGGATCGCCTTGACCATTGCTTTTCTCCTGAATTAGGCAGCGCGTTGCTGAAGCTGAGACAGTACCAGATGTGCCGACGACAGGTTGGTGGCGCACGGCGTATTGTGCACGTCGCAGGCGCGCACCAGGGCGTTGATGTCCGGTTCGTGCGGCTGCGGCGTCATCGGATCGCGCAGGAAGATCACGCAGTCGATCTGGCCTTCCACCAGCAGCGAGCCGATCTGCAAGTCGCCGCCGAACGGGCCGGAGTGCTTGCGCTCCACCTCCAGGCCGACTTCGTTGATCAGGCGACCGCCGGTGGTGCCGGTAGCCACCAGCGCGCAGGTCGACAGGAACGCCTTGTATTCAGTGGCCAGCGTGATCATGTCGTCTTTTTTCTTGTCGTGCGCAATCAGGGCAATGCGGAATTTCATGTCTCGATCCTAGTTTATTTTTTGGACAGCAGATAAATCCCGGCCAGCACGAGGGCGGTGCCGCCCAGCTGCCAGGAGGTGACGGGTTCGCCCAGCAGCAGCGCACCCAGGAACAGCGTTGACACCGGGCCGATCATACCAGCCTGCGAGGCGGTGCCGGCGCCGATGCGCTCGACCGCGATCATGGTCATGAACACCGGCGCCACCGTGCACAGCAGGCCGTTCAGCAGCGACAGGCCATACACCGGCAGCGGCTGGATCAGCAATTCGGGCGGACGCAGCAGGAAGAACTGGCCGACGCAGGCCACGGTCGAGACGCACATCGCGTACGACACCAGCTTGAGCGAACCGAGCCGCTTGACCATTTCGCCCGACAGCAGCAGGTAGGCGGCGTAGGCGGCGGCCGAGCCGGTCACCAGCGCCGCGCCCAGCACCACGTTGTGGCCGCCCTGAAGGTCGTGCACGAACACCAGCACGATGCCGCAGTAGGACGTCAGTAGGGCCATCCACTGCTTGCGGCTGATGTGCTGCTTGAGGAAGGTCGAGCTGATCAGCAGCACGAAGGTGGGCGTCAAGAACAGGATCAGCCGTTCCAGGCCGACCGAGATGTATTGCAGGCCGAGGAAGTCGAGGAAGCTGGACAGGTAGTAGCCGACCAGGCCGAGGCCGAGAATGCGCCAGCGGTCGCCGCTGGTGAGCGGCGCGCCGGTGCGCATCTTCCACAGGGCGACGGCGGCGAACACCGGCACCGAGAACAGCATGCGGAAAGCGATCAGGGTGACAGCGTCGATGTGGTAGCGGTACAGCAGCTTGGCGACGATGGCCTTGGTGGAAAACAGGACCGAGCCGCCGATGGCGATACCCAAGCCGCTGAGAAATGCCGCGCGCGTCAGCGGGCTGTGTGTGGTGCTTTTGTCCATACCTGAGATTGTACGGGCAAATGCGGACGGCCGCAGCCGCCCCCGTCGTTCCCGCGAAAGCGGGAACCCATGCTGAGTCGGAATGGCACACGGCCTATGGGTTCCCGCCTGCGCGGGAACGACGGGGGGTTAGCTAATCGTCACGGCTGGGGTGCCGGCGGTGACCGTCGCGGTGGTGGTGCGGGCGACGATGGTGGCGGGGGCGGTGGCGCCTACCAGCTTGTTCACTTGACGGAACTGGGCGGTCATTTTGCCTGGGGTCAGCGTCACCAGCGTGTAGCCCTGTGCATCGGTGTTCAGATGCTTGAGCCACGCGTTGTTGCCCAGCGCGGACAGTTGCTGTGCCAGCGTGAACAGGCTGGTGTTGAAGTCGCTGTTGGCTTGCAGACCGGTCAGCACAGCAGCCGTGGTCGCTTCCAGCTGCGACTCCGGCACGCCTTTCGCCGCCAGCGCGCCGCGCAGCTGCACGCGGGTCTGTTCGGCCAGCGACGCGACCGTCGGCGCAGCTTTGCCCATGGTGTAATCCAGCAGGTTGAAGTTCAGGTTGACCGTGCCCAGGCCGGTCACCGGCACCGCTACCGGGTAGGACACCAGCGTGCCGATGTCGCCCAGCGTCGATGCCGCGTCACGCAGGTAGCTGAAGAACGAGTCGGAGCTGATGCCAGCCGATACCAGGTCCACCATCACCGGCGTGCCGCCACCGGTGGCGTCGAAGTCGTCGTTGACGGTGCCGGCGAAGAAGGAGTGGATGTCGCCGGTAATCGCGACCACGTTGCCAACGTTGTTGCTCTTCAGGTGAGACATCAGCGCCTTGCGCTCGCTGTTATAACCGTCCCACTGGTCGCAGTTGAGCAGGAACTTGGTGAAGAACGCCGACAGCGCATCCTTCTTACCCGACGCCGCCACAAACGCCGAATTTGCCTTGTTGGCCTGCACTTCCGGCTTGATGTAGCCGAAGGCGATGGTCTGCCCTGCCACCGCAGCCAGCGCCGCGCCGCTCTGGCCGGCCGCAGCCGCAGCGGCGACCTTGCCGAAGGTGGCGACGGCAATCGCCGCCTGTGCCGCCGTCAGACCAGCAGCCACACCAGCCGCCGCTTGCG
>NZ_WWCT01000050.1 GCF_009857605.1 Duganella levis
GTGTTTGCCGGGTCTGGCCGCACCGACGCCGTGCGCCCAGACCCGGCAAACAGGCGCCTGGCGGCACAGCGGGCCGCGCTGGCGCGCCAGTTCATGCTCGACAGCGGCGTCGCGCCGTCGAAAATCCGCAGCAGCTACCAGGCCGCCGGCGACCGCATCGCCGACAACGGCACGCAGGCCGGCCGCGCCCGCAACCGCCGGATCGAGATCGCGCTGGACGGCCTGGCCACGCCGCCGCTGGCCACCGCAGTCCAGGACAGGAGCACGCCATGAACCAGATCGAAGCCGCCCCGCCGGCGGGGACGACAACAGGCAAATCCGCACACCGCACCAGGCGGCAGGCCCAGCAACCCCAGCTACCCGGCTTCGAAACGCTGCAACCGCCGGACAGCTCACGGGAGGACGCGGCCAACCAGACGCCATCGGGTACAGGACCTGCGCAGCACGCCACGCCCGCCGAAACAGCCTTTCTCGGACGCCTGAACGCAATCGCCAGGCAGGTCGGCATCTTCGACGCCGGCAACGGCGCATCGCCGGCGGCGACGACCAGACAAAACACCGTACCGGCTCCCAGCGTCACGGCCCAGCCGACACCGGCGGTCGCCGCGCCGACCGCCAACCCTGATCCCCCGCCAGCAGCCGACATTCCGCTCTCGTTGCGCAACCGCTACCTGATCGACACCGACGGCAAGTACTACTTCCGCGACCGCGACCACGCCCTCGCCTTCGAAGACCTGGGCACGAAACTGCGCACGCTGCACGAGGACGCCGATACCGCAACCTCCATGGTCGAGCTGGCGCAGGCCAAGGGATGGACCAGGCTCAAGCTGCGCGGCACGGATGCCTTCAAGCGCGCAGCCTGGCTGGCGGCGGCCGAACGCGGCATCGCCACGACCGGACACCGCCCCACTGCGCTGGACAAAACGCGCCTGGCCGAACGGCTCGCGGCCCGCGAGCGCGAAGCCGCCCAGCGCGCGAACGCCATCGAGCCACAGCCGGCGCAGCCTGGCGAACCAGCCGCGTCGGCGGAAGCGTCACAAAAAACGAAAGCGAAGACCAAGACAAGAGCGACAACGATAGCGAAAACAAAAACGAAACAGCATGCCGCCGCAACCGAACCGTCCGCCACGGCGCCACCACAGCGCAAGGAAAACAAAGCACGCCCAGCGCCGGAACAGGACACCACCCACCCGCGTCATCAGCGCGCCGTCGAAGAACTCAAGAAGTTCCTGCGCCAGCGCGGCGATAGCGAGGCGGCGGTCGCCATGACCGCCGCGCTGGCGGCCGAGGAACTGGCCAGGCACCGCACGCATTACGGGCGCGTACTCGAGCACGGACCGGCGCGCTACCAGCACAACGCCGACAACGATTTGAGCTACTTCGTCACCCTGCAGACGCCGGGTGGCCGGCAAACCATCTGGGGCGTCGACCTGCAACGCGCCATGGCGGGCAGCGGCGCCGATGTCGGCGACGGCATCGTGCTGTCGCAGCGCGGCAGCCGCAGCGTCACCGTCAACGGACCGGAAGTAGATAGCCAGGGCAAGGCCACCGGCAAGCGTGTGGCCATCGATGCCAACCGCCACGAGTGGGATATCATCTCGCTCGACAACGCCAAGGATTTCCTGAAAGCCGAGCCCGGTGTCCGTAAAGACACCGGCAAAGCCCCCCTCAGGCAGGCCGGCCAGGCTCACCATAGAAAACAGGAGCACGGCCAGACGCCCGCGCTCCACAAAGAACGCTGATAAGGCAAACTGCGATGAACACGACCGACAGGCGTACCGATCTCGCCACCACCGCGCTCATCACCGAAGCGCTGAAGTTCCAGCGGGCGTTCGGCAAGGAAGCCGCGCTCGCATTCCTGTCCATGCAGGGGGTGGATAAGACGCTTGCGGAGCGCGCCTTATCGGGCAACTACGACAAGCGTCAACACGTCGACCTGTGACGACATCGCCGTCACCGGACCGGAACAGAACAAACAGCGCGAGGCGACCGACAAACGCACGCCCTCGGGGCGATCACCACCATAGGGGAAAATTGCACTCGGCAAGGAGGTAGGGCACTGAAGCGCTCCACAAATGACCGGCAACGACGGCCCAAGACAAATGGGCGGAACGACTCCTCACCTGATGTGTCGATATGAAGCTACGAAGGAACGTTGAGCGTCGGCCACAGAGCTGCAAACAACTAGGAGGCGATCATAGAGTATTCGTAAAAGCCCTTACATCGCACCTCATACATCATTAGTCGTTCAGGTGCCCAGCCGCCTTCGTGCGGGAGCACGCACTCGTATCCATCATGGACGCGGCACCGAGCAGAGCGCGGCAGAATCCGCGCGGCTTCCATATAACACATAAAATCCGAGCAACACGTCGGAGATCTTCGAACTCCGACCGTCAGCTAACGCCCCTAAGCCGTCGGTCGCCAAGAGTCATTTTTTAATTCAGTGGTAGGGGTATTTCGACTTTTTCAAATTTGAACAAATTGTTCAGTTCGAGTGGGTCCACTTTTCTGCAAAAATCTGAGATGTCGCCAAGTTCGAGTTGAAGATGGTCGTCGCCTTCGGTCTTAGTGTTGACGACAAATCTGTACTCGTTCTGAAAACTAAACCTCTTACGCTTTGAAAACGGTATGCGGTCCACTTTGATTTCGCCATTAAACGTTTCGTCGTCGTAATACTCGACTAGGTTGCTCGCGAATCCTACACCACGGGTCCTCAATGCAATCTTCATTTTTTCTATAAACGTCGCAGCGTCAATAAGCACGCCGTGTCTGCCAAACTTTGCAACTTTCTCGCTGACGAATAACTGCTCGCGGACTCGGTCGGCGTCTTCATCGCTTATCAAAAATGTCTCACCTTGTATTGAGATTCCAAACGTGCGAATAGCGTACAGACAAAGCACATGGAGATTTTCGTGGTGCGAATACGAGGTGACCACGGGTCCCGCAAGATCGTCGGTTATATCAAGCTCGCCGACACCATGAATATTCAGCTTAATTCGCACTTTGTCGGGCTGCCACCAATGCGAAGCGGCTTCATGTTCATCTGGCCGCGCATCGTCAGCGTATTCCTTCTCCTCGATTTTCTTAAAGTGCCGCAGCCGGTTTAGGCGTAACTCACCACGCATGAACGCATCGGCCCATCGTTCATCATCGAAAATTTTTAGCAAGTACCAGACCGTCGCTTCCATTATTTCTCCATTAGCTCAGCTCCAGCAGGAAGCCATCATCGATGTCATCGGCCCAAGTGTTCATTGAGTTACACACTTCCCGCCACTTGTCACGCAGGTCCGGAATGAGCGCGCTCGATATCCAAGGTGCGTCTAGATTAGCGAGTACATCATACTGAGGTGTCGGTACCACGCTGCCAAACGCCGCATCGTAGAAGACTGACGCGGAAAGAAAATTCGTTACCCGCACTATTATTCTGAGCGCCTCTTCGACATCATCAAACGTTGTCACAGGCACAGGAGAGTCCGGGCTTATTCTCTCCGCATGTGCAATGCTGCGGTCGGCAAGGGTCCGCACTCGCTCAATCGCAGGCGCACGAAGCTGGTCCTTGAGTTTTGCAAATAGCTCCGCTGGGATTTTATCCATCCGCTTTTTTAAGCCGTGTGCTCCGGCTAATCTGTCGAACGCCTTGTGCAACAAGTGCGATGTGCCCCAGGCGTCTGGGCCACCGGCGGGCAACCAAGTTCCACTGTCGCCACGTTCATCAGACACTTCCAGCGTGGCGACATACGCTGAAAATGCGTTAGCGTGGTCGAACGGCACGCCGTCGTAGCAAACGTAGTTTTCCCGCGTTAGCAACTCCGGATGCTTTTCAAGATGCTCTAGCACGTTCCAAACAGAGTCAGTCTTTGCGTGATGGTCGACAAGACGACGCACGCCGAGCGTGACTATTGTGAAGTAGCCGGCAGATATCAAGTTCCACATCCCAGCGTTCACTTTTCGCTCAGGCTCAATGCGCCTTGCCTCATTCAGCGTCTTGAAGACGGCCGTGTGCCAGGCAAGGTTATGAATCTGGGTTGCTACGGAAGTTCTGCTATCGGCACGTATGTAATCGAGGCATTTACGTCGGAACGTGCGGTACGCAGTAAGTCGGCCACGGTTTCGCTGCGAGACGTCGCACTGCTCAACTGTGTACTCGTAGTCTGCAACCGCCATATTATTCACCCTTTAGTTCTATACTGGTAAGGTAGGATTTAGCGGCACATGTGTGCCAAGCGAGGTACGATTTTAGATGAATAAGGCCCGCAGGGTTTGCGGCTTTATGCTTAACTTCTGCCATTTAAAACGTAAAGTTTTCCTTATCTTCACAGCGGCCGGTTATGGCAGTTTACTGTCTAATCCGGTTCAAAAATAAAGACCGTTCGCTGAGTTACATCCCTACAAAAGTACAGTTTTTTTCCTTGAAATCGGCAGTTGCCCATATGCGGTAGTCCTGTTGATGCTCTTTTATTTTGCGAGTTTGAGCACCTATTTCAGTAGTCGTCCGAGTCCATATGGCCTCATATATATTACCTACAGTGAAATCAACAGGCACATCCAACTTTTGGAAGGACCAAAAACGAAGCACCATCGGCAGTACCAAGTCGACCTGGTTCATCTCTTCTTTAGAAATTGCTCCCGCTCTATATGCAGCAACGAAAACCCTTGCTTTTGCAATCCCGTGCGCAACTAACCGAGCCTCTTCTTGATTCTTTCGAGCGTGAGCAGCTAGTGTGGCACATTCAAAACTAGATACTAGGGCCTCACTGAGGCGAACATATGCACTGTCATCGGCCATGGCTTGTACTGCCACGAGTGACGAAAACAAAGCACAAACGAGCTTTCTAAATAATTTCACCATTGTTCTTCCGTTTAACCACTGCGTTCACGTCAGTCAGCTTCTAGCCGGTTACGGAAATCACTCATTGAGCGGGATAGATAGAACTAACAGCCCATCCTCGCTCCGGACTGTCGTCTAGGTACTCATCAAAATCTGGGGCATCAAGGCTGAAGTTAACCACGTAGAAGTCCTCAACTCTGCACCTAAAATCCTCATGTTCTGTTCTCCATGCACACTCAACAATCTCCTGAGTTTTTTCCAACGGCCACATAATATCAATCCCGACCTGTGGCACAAAAGGTAGCACTTCCTCTCGACTTAATACTGCAAAGCGCGCCTTCGCGTCATCATGATCGGAATCAAATATATATTTCACGAAGGTGACTTTAAACATATTTCCTCTGATTTTTTCATTATTTCGAGTATCTGTTTTTGGCCGATTGCGGCCGATGGGCCAGCATAGCATTATTGCCTAGATGGAAAATTCTCAGATTCTAACGCTGCAGAAAAGCACTAGTGATGAGGTCAGCGCATAGTGAAGCTCCAACACAAGGAGGTCCTTCATGAAAACAAACACTTTCGCTTCCGAGCGCAGTGCGCCATGGAACAAGGGCAAACTAGTGAGTCAGAAGGCGCCGCTCCGCATCAGTGAGATCTGGGCTATTCGGGTCAGGCTTGAAATCTACGGTCGCCGGCGCGATCTGGCACTTTTCAACCTCGCGATAGACAGCAAGCTGCGTGGTTGTGACTTGGTACAACTACGCGTTCTCGATGTCGTCCACGGCAATCACGTGGCCAGCAGGGCGACCGTGATGCAGCAAAAGACAAAACAGCCCGTTCAATTTGAACTGACTGCCGGCACCAGAAAAAGCCTGCTTGAATGGATTGATGCGGCCCGACTGCCACACACCGATTTTCTATTCCCGAGCCGAATCGGTGAATCCCCACATATCTCAACCAGGCAATATGCACGGATAGCACATCAGTGGTTTGATGAAATCGGCTCGGATCCGACGGCGTACAGCACACATACACTGCGACGAACCAAGCCCACGCTCATTTATCGCCGCACGAAGAACTTGCGCGCCGTCCAACTGCTACTCGGGCATACACGACTTGAGAGCACTGTTCGATATCTCGGTATCGAGGTAGATGATGCGCTTGAAATGGCTGAACAAACTGATGCCTGATATAGCCACGTGGACGCGCACCGGAGGCTATCATCGAATCAGGTATTGGTTTTTATCTTTGCCCTCAAGCCATTTAGGCGCGCGTCCACGGCCGGTCCAGGTATCGCCAGTTGCCTCATCCCTGTATTTGATTTCGACTGGTTTGCGAGGCGCTTTAGGTGCCTGCTTGGGACCTCCACCGATGTCATCTACAGTCAACCCGTATTCGTTCATGATCGCCTGGATCTTTGCCTTCGCTTCTGAAACCTCTGTACGCCGCGCTGCTTCAGCTTTGGACTGAAGTTCTGCGATTTGTTTTTGATAGTCTTGGTAGGTAGACACTGACGACCCCTTTAGTAATTTGCGGTGAGCTAATTGTACAAGGCCCAAATTCTCTCAGGCGAACTATTGTGATAATGAGTGTATTTTTGGCACATGCAAGATGCTATCCTGAGACCCGGCAGCTTTCGGCCAAGAGCAGCCATAGACTCACCTCTATTACTTAGGGAAATTTTTATGACTCCACGTCAAAGAAGATGTTATTGTTTTATTACTGGTTTGGTTTTTGTTTGCTGTCTGCCCGCACTCTGGTACAGCAATCAGCCGATTCTTACCCTCGTATTCGGCGGACTAGCGTTAGTTCTTTTTATGAAAAGTAAATCTATAAGTGTGCCGAACTGAAAATATTTTCGCTGTTAAGTTGTGTTTCCCATGACCTTTTTTTCTGGGCAATGCTTTTCTTAAAAGCGTCAGTGTTCGGCCACGAATGGACCTTCGTCTTTTGCAAATAATAAATTATAAAGATATGCTGTTATTTCGAAGTTTCTCATTAAGGCTGCTTGTCGCAGCCCTCTTGCTTATAGCGCAATCCGCTTTCGCTTCTGATTCGTCAGACAAAACCGGGGATGCAGTCATGCGCGCGCTCGCTGACCAGACCGCTAGTCAACTGGCCAGAAACGAACTTGATGCCGTTTACATATCAATCTCGCCAAAACTCAAATCGGCCTACTCACGTGATGAGTTGTTAAATCCCGCATTTGCTATGCAATCTACTTTCGGGCATATCAAATCGTATGATTTCGAGGCCATCAACTATGGAAAGCGCGGCGTGGGAAACGAATGGATCAGGATCGTAAAATACTGGTATCACGCTGAGACTGATGAATACCCTGACAAAACCTATCTTGCGGTCGAAGTCACCCAAGAACTTGGAGAGTATTATGTCGCGGGGTACTCAATGGAGCGGGTTCTATTGGGTGGCAAACTTCCCTTTCTAAAACACTAGATGAAAATTTGAGGGGAATAAAATTGGATAATTTGGTGGCGGCAGCTTTCGGCCAGCAGCGGACATTCATGGCTGCCAAGCTGGAGTAAAAAATATGATGAAAATTGATAATCCCACCGTCATTGCGACACATGATTTCATCTGGTATAAAAGTGATGGTACTACAGTTCCAATGCAAATTATGATTGGTGCGCCATACAGGCAAGATATGGACTGGGCATGTCCTTGCGCAATATTTGGCTTTGAGGGACGTTATGCTGACATCATGGGAATTAGCTCAATTCAAGCGCTGTCGTTGGCAATCAGTTTAGTCAAAAAGCGACTTAGATGGATGATTGAAACGGGCGAAGTGTTAGACCTTTCACAAGATGGAAAGCACATCGTTCCAGAATTTATTGAATCGCTCTTTGGAGGCCGCTGACGGCCAGCAGCGGACTATCAATTGCAACTAAAAATTAGGTATGGGATGAAATATAGCGTTAGGGCAATTTCTGTGGATTTAACTGTCGAACCACATACTTTCACAGCGCCGCGTGATGAGGTGATTGATACAGCAACGAATCTAATTTTCGAAGATTGTGCAACCATCCGAGATGTTGAAATCGCATACGAGGACTTCTGGAATTACCTCAACGGTGATGAAGAGGTTCACGACGCGACGTCAAAGGTGAAAGTGCTGTCGGTTACGCCGGTTGATGACTAACGGCTGACTCCGGCCAATAGCGGCCGGTAATGATGCACCTTATCAGAACAAAACTTACGAGATTTTGTGTGGATAAATTAAATCGATACGAGGCTGGGCTGTCACGTAGCACTCTCTGCCGTACCATACTCGGCGTGATTGCAGGCTGCATTATTGGCGCTTTTTTTGCAGGCCCAGTTCTGGGCTATTTCCGAAAATTTACCCCATGGCTAGGGGCAGCGGTGATTGTCGGAATAGTGGGAATAGTGATGGTAGCAATGCTCTTATTGCCCCTTATACTCAAACCACGCGCTAACAAAGACACATGAGTTCAATCGTTCGATGGGGACGGGCCAATAGCGCTACAACCAAACGTGGGACTCTGTGAGTTTTGTGGGTTGTCCCAATGTTATTCCGATTGCAGTTGACTGCAACCGGCCAATAGCGGACCTTTGACAAGGTATCGATGAATCATTGAAAAGTGAAAATGGAAGAGATTTGGAAAATAAGGAAGTTAGACCCCTGGTCAGAAATAATTGAGTCTGCCTTCCATTATATGGAGAAGATAAATGAATTTTGATGAGATAAAATTATCAAATATTCCGGAATATTGCCCACAGTGTAATCGAAAAACAATAGGTTCCATCCCATTTTGTAGATGTAACTTTGATCTCAGATATGGCAACCCACGTAGATCAAAAACGGGGATCTGTATTTATTGCCCCGATAAGGGAATAATACCTTTATCAGAAGAGCACATTTTCGGGAAGTGGCTGACTCGACGTTTCCCGAAAAGCCCTGCTATTAAAACATTCCATACGCTAAGTAGACCTGAGAGTTTGGTTTTTTGGAAAAAATCGATACTGCATGAACGGACATATGATAAGCGGGGACATCAATATTACTGGACTGTGTGGAACGTATGTCAAGAATGCAATACTGGATGGATGTCTGGTATTCACAAAGAAGCGCAGAAAATAGTAGTTAGATTCGCTGGAGGCGAATGGCCGGATTTGACGCACAAAGAGCAATTAATTTTGTCTCGCTGGGTCACGATGGTGGCCATTAATTTAGAATGCGTTAGTCGGCAGTTTTTTACAACTCAATTTCAAAGAGATTCACTAAAAAAAGGGGCTATGCCCGCCGGTTGGCGTGTGGCAGTCTGTAGAATGAAAGGAGATCGGCATGCTGGATTTAATTTTCTCCGTAAAAAAAGTTGCCCAATCCGCGTAGGGGAAGAATACTTAACGATACAAAGTTCGTTTTTTTGCGTAGAAGGCGTGACATTTCATGCGCTGAGTTCTTACGGCGATCAATTACTTTCACTTGGTTTACTTGAAGATCTTAACCCTCCTGTGTTTAGCGAAAGAAAGATCTGGCCAAAACTTGAATCAAGACGGATTGGTCGAAGAGTCTACTACACAGTAAATGATCTTAGAAGATTGCAAGATATATTCGCTCAAACATAATCGCCCATTTTTCAGGGGGGTATATCATGTGTTTTGTCTGCTTAGGGGCGAAACCGGCCCTGCGGCGCGTTCGACTTGCCGCCCAGATATCAGTATCGATAAAGAAATTGACTATCTGGCCAGCGATCATTTGATAATTTTCCGCGTCACCGGCCAAGGCACATCAAAGGTTTCTACACGGCATAGTACGTGGACGATTGCATACCCGATCATGAGCACGAACTCGGGCGGCGTGGGCTACAGCGCCAGCCCACACCCCAGTTCGTCGAGCAATGCGAAAACGCTCGCCTGATACGCCGCAATGGGCGCCGGCCCTGTTTCCACGGACAACAACGCAGGATCCAGCCGATCGCCGAACAACATGACAGCCATCGACTGGTTGTCGCGCACCGACATCCAGCAAAGACCCTGCACATCCGGTATGCCCTCCCAGACTGCCAGCGCGCGCGCCCGCGTCGCCGGATAACTCGACGCGGCAAAGGCGAACAGGCCGGCGTCATGCAGGCCGGCGGCGCGCAAGCCGGTGCTGGTCAGGTTGACGACGCGCAGTGGCGGCAGCCTGATGGCGCTCAGGTGCAGGTCGCTGGCACGATCGCGCTCCCAATCGTACAGAAAACCGGCCGACGGTTCCGGCACATCGCGCAGCAGGATCTCCGCCAGCGCGCCGCGCACCTGGCTGACCGCATACATCGTGGGAATGACATTGCCGGTGGCGGGATCGCGCAAGGGACTAAAGCGGGCGTTGCCCAGCCCGCTGTCGTTGAAAGTGGTCGGCCCGTACGCGCCGCTCACGGCATCGAACTGGTGTACGCGATACCAGCTCCCCGCAGCCAATTGAATGGTGCGGTAAGGCAGCGCCTTAGCCATGCAGCGGCCCTACGACATGCTCTCGCGCCGCGCGCACCACGGCGGCGGGATCGCTGTCCAGCAGCTCGCGCGGCCGGCGCCCGTCGAGCGCGGCGCTGGTCGACTCAAACCAGCTGGCCACCCGCAACGGGGGAGCGTCGCCAAACGCCTGCAGCACCTCGCGCACCGCCCCATACGGCGTACCCAGCGCGTCAAACGCATAGCGCGGATAGTGCTTGCGCCCGCCCTGCTCGATGGCGAACACCCTGCCTTCTCCAAGCAGGCGGTTGGCGCGCGCATGCGCGTTGCTGCGTTTATCGGCACCGGGCGCCAGCGCATCCACCTGGGCCGAGGTCAGCCACTCGGTGCCGTTCAACACCGCAGTCGCCGCACGCTGGCGCAAGCGCTCTTGCACCGGGTCGTGCAGCCGGATTGGCGTCTGTTCCAGAACGGAATCAAATGTACCATCAACGTCAGGGATGATCTGCTGCACCAGGGCGATGACATCGCGCAGCCTGCGGTCAAGTGTGGAAATCGAATCCAGCGTTTGTGCAAATAACGCCTGACTTTCGCCAACCGTCGGCACCGACTCCGACGCCGCCGTCTCTTCCCCACCAGCGTGCCGCCGGGCATCGTTTGACAGCCGCGCCGACGCCATCAGCCCGCCACTCCGCTGGCGGCGTGGCTTCACCTGGAACTGAATAGCTTGCTTCGTCATGCTTTTCTCCCGAGACCTGAGATTAGTGATCATTATAGCGCATCACGAATCTCATATTATTCCCGCACAAAGGCGCTCAATGCAACAATATCCAGCAATACGCCAGACCACGCGCCCTGGCATATATTCCCCTTTCCGCACGGAAGCAAAAAGGACTTGCGCAATCACTGCACCCATGGATTATACTGTACACCCATACAGTACTATTTGATAATCATCATGCTTTGCACCGCCCTCCAACGCCAGCCCATCCCCGACAGCGCCATGCCTCCCTCGGCATTGCCCGACGTGTGGCGCGCCAGCGAATTGGCGGTCTCGCGCGCCCCGGTGCAGCCCACCGGCCACGCGCCGCTCGATGCGCAGCTGCCCAACGGCGGCTGGCCGCGCTCGACCCTGGTTGAACTGCTGTTGCAGCAGTCCGGCATCGGCGAACTGCAGCTGCTCAAGCCGATGTTGCGCGCCCTGTCCAAGGACCAGCGCATCGCCCTGGTGCAGCCGCCCTACCTGCCGCACGCCAGAGCGCTGAGGACCTGGGGTATCGACACCAGCCGGCTGCTGTGGCTGCGCGCCGACCGTGCCGGCGACGCGCTGTGGGCGACCGAGCAGATCCTGCGCAACGGCAGCTGCGGCGCGGTGGTGCTGTGGCAGACCCATATCCGCTCCGAGTCGCTACGGCGCCTGCACCTGGCGGCGCAGAGCACCGACACCTGGTTCTGGCTGATGCGCCCGCTGTCCTGCGCCAGCGAAGCCTCGCCGGCGCCGCTCCGGTTGGGTCTGCGCCCGGCCGTTGGCGGCGTCGCCGTCGATGTGCTGAAACGGCGCGGCCCCGCCTGCGATGCGGCCCTGTACATCCCCTTACCCGATATGCCCGCCGGGCGCCACCCGCTGCACCATGAAAACGCCCCTGCTGTTCAGTTTGCACCTGCCGCTATTACCGCTCGAAACGCTGCGCCGGTGCTGGTCTGAGGCCGGCGCCTACGCGGTGATGGATGGCGGCCAGGTGCTGATCGCCTCGCCGCTGGCGGTCGCCGCCGGTGTGCGGGTCGGCATGCGCAGCGGCGGCGTCGCCACCATCGCGCCCGACACCGTGATGCTGGAACGCGATCCCGGCAAGGAAGCGGCGGCGCTGGAAGCGATCGCGCTGGCCCTGCTGCAGTTCACGCCGGAGGTCGCCTTCGACGCCGACTTCAGCCTGCTGCTCGACGTCGGCGCCAGCCTGCGCCTGTTCGGCGGCCCGCTGGCGCTGTGCCGGCAGGTACGCTCCAGCATGGCCCGCCTTGGCTTTACCACCGTGCTCGGCGCCGCCCCCACCGCGCACGGCGCCTGGCTGCTGGCGCACACCCCCGCACA
>NZ_WWCT01000051.1 GCF_009857605.1 Duganella levis
CTGTTTGCATTGGTCGCACCTGTGCACGCCCAGGACGCCAAACCGGCGGCTGGCGCCGGTGCCGAGGCAGCAGCGGCAGCAACGGGCGCATCCGCCGGTTTGGCGTCCTGGGCGTGCACAGGTGCGGCCAATGCAAACAGGATGGAGACCCCAGCCAGCACGCTTGTTATAGTTTTCTTCATTCTCATCATCCTCTTAGAGAGCTTCGTTGCCGGTTTCACCGGTACGAATGCGGATCACTTGTTCCAGGTTGGTCACGAAGATTTTGCCGTCACCAATCTTGCCGGTGCGGGCAGCGCCTTCAATCGCTTCAATGGCCTGCTCGACGACCGCGTCGTCGACTGCCGCTTCGATCTTGGTCTTCGGCAGGAAGTCCACGACATACTCGGCACCGCGATACAGCTCGGTGTGGCCCTTCTGGCGACCGAAGCCTTTCACTTCGGTCACGGTAATGCCCTGCACGTTAATCGCCGACAGGGCTTCACGCACCTCGTCAAGCTTGAACGGCTTGATAATGGCGGTAATCATTTTCATACTGGCCTCGCTTAGAAGGTTTTGGAAATGGTCAGGACAACACCGGTTTTACCCAGGTTTTTCCCGTTTCCGACGTAAGCATTCGTGTCGGCACGGACCGCCGCCAATGCCACACTAAATACGCCGAAATCTTTGGTCAGGCCTACCTTGTAATCGCTGTAGCTGGAGGCGCTGTTATTCTTTACATTCTGGTGGCCGACGTGCAGATTCAACGTGTAGCCGTCGGAGATTTCCTGGTTCAGCTGGGCATCGACATAGCCCGAATTCTTGGAGTCGGCAAAGCCGAACAGATTGGTGGTCGACTGCGAATACTTGATCGATGCCGGGCCGAACGACAGCTGGCCGTACAGCTCGAAGGTATTGGCGCTCGGGTGCAGCTTGTTGGACGGGTAGAAGTAGTACAGGCCGCCGACGTCGTAGCTGATAGAATCGGTGATGGCGCCACGCTTACCAGCGTAGATATCCCACTCGACGCTACCATCGCCGCCGCCGTCCTTGATCCATTTGATGCTCGACAGCCAGGTGCCGACGTACAGACCGGTCGGGTTGTTCACGTAATCTGCGCCGCCTTGTAAGGCTGGGTCGAGATGCGTTTGCGATACGCCGCGGTAGCGGTAATCGTTGACAACGGCAGCGTTGAAGCTGACTTCGTTATCTGGTTTTGCTTCAGGAGCGGGTGTCGCTTCTTCGGCGCGCGCCATGGACGCGAATGCTAAGGTCAACGCAGCAATCAGGGTAAAGTTCTGGGCCATTTTCATAATTGTTTTTCCTAGTGAGTTGAACTTGATTAGCAGTTGCGGTTTAAAATCCTTGTTAAGCGAAGCGATGAAAGCATTCATAGGCTTCTTTAGCAGAATGTGTGCCAGCTAATGTTGTTCAGCAAACAGGTGGCGTATCATGGTTGATAACGGCCCCGCTCACCCCAAAGTGAGAATGTTGGGAAGCGGCCAGCGGGATTTCGGCGGTTTCGCACCACATTAACGCCGAGTCGCACCGTAATGGTGCAATGACAGACCCACCAGATCAAGGAATATTATGGATATGAACACTTTTTTTAATGACTTGCAAAACAAGATCAGCCAAGCCATCGAAAACTCACCAGCAAAGGACATTGAGAAGAACGTCAAGTCCATGATGACGCAGGGTTTCTCCAAGCTGGACCTGGTAACCCGCGAGGAATTCGACATCCAGACCCAGGTGCTGGCCAAGACCCGCGCCAAGCTGGAAGCACTGGAAACCCGCCTGGCCGAGCTGGAAGGCAAAGCCAACCCGTAATGTGAGCGAGGTTTGGGCTAGCGCAAGCTGGCCCGCCGGGCCGGGATTACGCTGGCGGTTGATTCTTCTCGTCCAGCCCCGGTCATGTCTATCCTTGCCATACTGAAAAGCCGCGCCTTGGCCGGCATGGAGGCGCAGGAAGTCAGCGTCGAAGTGCATCTGGCGAATGGACTCCCGGCCTTCACCATCGTTGGCCTGGCGGACACGGAAGTCAAAGAAGCCAAGGACCGCGTCCGCGCCGCCATCCAGAATGGCGGCTTTGAATTTCCCGCCCAACGCATCACCGTCAACCTGGCGCCCGCCGACCTGCCCAAGGAATCCGGCCGTTTCGACCTGCCGATCGCGCTCGGCATCCTGGCCGCCTCCAAGCAAATCCCCTCGCGCCGTCTGCATCAATATGAGTTTGCCGGGGAACTGTCGTTGTCCGGCGAGCTGCGCGCAATTCGCGGCGCCCTGGCGATGTCGCTGGCCACCCGGCGTGACGGCGGCTGCCTGGCCTTCATCCTGCCCATGGCCAATGCGGACGAAGCGGCGCTGGTATCGAATGCCGCCATCTATCCCGCCGCGTCGCTGCTGGAAGTCTGTCGCCACTTTGCCGGCAAATCGGTGGAGACCATGTTGTCGCGCCACGAGACCGCGCCGGTGGTGCTGCCGCAAGAATATCCCGACTTTGCCGACGTCAAAGGGCAACTGTTCGTCAAGCGCGCGCTGGAAGTGGCGGCGGCCGGCAATCACTCGGTGCTGATGGTGGGGCCGCCGGGCGCGGGCAAGACCATGCTGGCCTCGCGCTTCGCCGGACTGTTACCGGAAATGAGCGACGAAGAAGCGCTGGAGTCCGCCGCCGTGCAGTCGCTGACGGGCGGTTTCCGCATCGAGCAGTGGAAGCACCGGCCCTTTCGCGCGCCGCATCACACTTCTTCCGGTCCGGCATTGGTGGGCGGAGGCAGCGTGCCGCGTCCGGGCGAGATTTCACTGGCCCATCGCGGCGTGCTCTTCCTTGACGAGCTGCCCGAATTTAACCGACACGTCCTGGACGTATTGCGTGAACCGATGGAGTCGGGCCGCATCACGATTTCGCGGGCGGCGCGGCAGGCGGACTTCCCTGCCCACTTCCAGCTGATTGCAGCGATGAACCCCTGCCCCTGTGGATACACCGGTCACGCCAGCGTCGCCTGCCGGTGCACACCGGATGTCATCCTGCGCTATCAAAACCGGATCTCCGGCCCGCTGCTCGACCGCATCGACATTCAAATCGAAGTCGCCTCGGTTTCGCCTGACACCCTTGCCGCCGCAGCCGATGGCGAGCCATCCGCCATGATCGCCGCGCGGGTACAGGCAGCCACTACGCTGCAGCTGAACCGCCAGGGCAAGCGCAACCAATACCTGACGCCGCGCGAGATCGACCACTACTGCAAACTCGACCGCTTCAGCAAATCCAAGCTCAAGCAAAGCATGGAATCCTTCCATTGGTCGGGCCGGGCCTATCACCGCATCCTGCGCGTAGCGCGCACCATCGCCGACCTGGCAAAAAGCGACCGCATCCAGGAACCACATATGAGCGAAGCGATCCAATATCGACGCGCCCTACTCAAAGACTAGCCTCAAAGGAGAAGCATCATGCCGTCCACGACTTTCCTTAACAGTGCAGAAGCAGCCTATATCGCAGGGTTGAGCGAAGCTGTCATCGAACGCGCAGTGGCGAACCAAGTGGTTTCTGAACCATTGATCCGACAAGGAGCGGAATGGCGCATCTCCCGGCTCGCCGCCGCCTTCATTGCCTTCTACTGCAAAACAGAACAGCTCAGCCCACAGCGCAGAAGAAAAGCCATGCTGGCGTCCAGTGTCGCGCAGATCACAGCGGCCGGGAAACTGAAACGCGCCCTTGCCTTGAGGCTTTCCAGCAGAGATCAAACATTTGATCTCGTCCTAGCCCAGTACATCAATGCAGCAACGACACGCTCTCGCAGATTGGATCGGGCGCTGCGCGCCATCAGCATCTCGGATGAGGTGATGTGGGGCATGCCGGTGTTCAGCGGCACACGCGTTCCGGTTGAGACGGTCGTAGGTTCGCTTGAGGAAGGCATGCCCTTGGCGGAGCTCAAAGAATCGTATGCCTTTCTGACGGAAGATTTAGTCGAGTCAGCTCAAATCTATACGCAAACGCATCCCACGCAAGAAAAAGCCCGACGCATGTCCCAGACACATCCGGATTGGAAAATAACCAGCATCACTCACGTTCATCTATCAGAAAATGAGCTGGCGCCTGTTCCTCGACGAGTGTCTGTCCCCAAGCCTGGTGGGGATGGCAATTGATGCCGGTTTTGAGGCAACGTGCTCGAGAGATCGAGGGCTCCTGGGAGCAAAAGACCGGCAACTGATGACGAGCATTATCAATAACGACTACACCTTCGTCACACGCAACGCACGAGACTTTCGTGGAAAAGGCGCAAACTCACCAAGTGGGCTTTATGCATCACAGGAAGTTCACTCAGGGCTGATCTGCCTAAATTCAAATTTCGTCATGACCGTGGAGCGTCAGCAGTATCTTTTCAGTTGCGTATTACGGGAACTGGCGCAGCGAACCGATCTGACTAACCAGGTATTGGAAGTATTCGAGCAAGAACGCAGAGTAATCACATTGATCAGCTACGATCTATGCAGGCCAAGCGGCTAACGCCAATATAAAAAGTGGCTCGGGCACTGTATCTACATACCAAGTCTTGCCAGCTTGCTGCTATATTTGCTCGCAGTTCACTAACGCCAGGACCACGATGACCCGTTTGCCTCTCTATCTCGCCGCTAGCGCCGTGCTGGCCGGCTGCGCCACGACCCAATTGCCGCCTACTGATTTCACCTCCAACTCCGGCAGCCCGCGCGCGCCTGAGCAACTGGCGGTGACGTTTGAAAAAGTCGATCTGGCGCTGCGCGTCGATCCGGCCACCAAGAGCATTCGCGGCGACGCCGCCCTGACCTTCCTGCTGAAAGAACCGCTGACCCGCATCGCCGTCGAGCTCGACCGCAACCTGCCAATCGACAGCGCCAGCGTCGATGGCGTCACGCTGGCGCCCGCCGCCATCAGCAATCCCGACGGCCGTCTTTACCTGACGCTGCCGACGCCGCTGCAAGCCGGCGCCCGCACCACCGTACGCATCCAGTACCACGGCGTGCCGCACGTCGCCAAGCACGCACCATGGGACGGCGCCTTCACCTGGAGCCAGACCAAGGACGGCCAGCCGTGGATCGCCACCACCGTCGAAGGCGAAGGCTGCGATATGTTCTGGCCCTGCATCGACCACCCGATGGGCAAGCCGCAGCTGATCGACCTGCACATCACCGTGCCGTCGCCGCTGGTGGTGGCCGGCAACGGCGTGGCCACCGGCATGGAAGAGAAAGACGGCTGGCGCACCTACAACTGGCGCGCCAAGAACCCCAGCACTTACGGCGTCGCCCTCAACATCGGCCCGTACGAGATGCTGTCCGGCGACTACGCCAGCCGCTTCGGCAACACCATCCCGCTGCGCATGTGGTACCTGAAGGGCCACGATGAGGACGCCAAAGGCCTGTTCGCCGAGTTCACGCCGATGCTGGATTTCTTTGAATACCGCGTCGGCCCGTACCCATTCGGCGACGAGAAAATGGGCGTGGTCGAAACCCCGCACCTGGGCATGGAGCACCAGACCATCAACGCCTACGGCAACGGCTACGCCAAGTCCGCCTACGGCTACGACTGGCTGCTGCACCACGAGCTGTCGCATGAATGGTTCGGCAACCAGATGACCAACGCCGACTGGGACGATATGTGGCTGCACGAAGGCTTCGGTTCCTACATGCAGCCGCTGTACCTGGAATCGCTGCGCGGCGAACGCGACTTCCAGGCCGAGCTGTTCAACTTCCGCAAGTCGCTGTCGAACAAGGCACCGGTGGTCAGCGGCAAGACCCAGCGCATCGAGGACATCTACGAAGAGGCGCGCGGCGGCCCCGGCAACGACATCTACACCAAGGGCGCGCTGATCCTGCACACGCTGCGCAACCTGATCGGCGACGACGCCTTCTTCACCGCCACCCGCCGCATGGTGTACGGCACCGCCACGCCAACGCCGGGCAACTTCCAGCCGCGCTGGAGCAGCACCAAGGAGTTCGTCCAGTTCAGCAACGAAGCCAGCGGCCGCGACCTGAACTGGTTCTTCGACGCCTACCTCTACCACGCCGCGCTGCCGGAACTGGTAGAGGAGCGCAGCGGCGACAAGCTGACGCTGCGCTGGAAGCTGAAAGACGGCGGCGCCTTCCCGATGCCGATCGAAGTGCGCGTCAACGAGCGCATCGAAAAGCTGCCGATGACCGATGGCGTCGGCGTGGTCACCGTGCCCGCGCACGCCATGGTCACCATCGACCCGATGTCGCGCGTGCTGCGCCAGCAGCCGTGGATCGACGCCTGGAAGGCCGCTGACGAGAAGAAGAAGTCCAAGCGATGAAAATCCGCACGCCGACATTGTTACTGGCGCTGCTGACGGCCATCACCTTGTCGGCGTGCAGTCCGAAGTACGACTGGCGCGACTACCGCAGCGCCGACGCGCCGTACAGCGTGCTGTTCCCCGGCAAGCCGGCGACGCAAACGCGCGCCATCCACCTCGACCAGTTGGCGGTCAGCATGACCATGACCGCCGCCAACATCGACGGCGTGGTGTTCGCCGTCGGCAGCGCGCAACTGGCCGACGCCGCCGAGGCGCCGGCCGCCCTGGCGGCGATGCAGAGCGCAATGGTCAATAACATCGGCGGTATTATTACCAGCAGCAAGCCGCTCGCCAACGGCGCGGTAGAGGTGGATGCCAGCGGCAAAACCATGCGCCTGATCGGCCGTTTCATCGCCAAAGACCGCCGGGTTTACCAAATCGTCATCATCGGCGCACCGCAAAAAATCGAGGCCGAGCAGGCTGAAACATTCTTCACTTCCCTTAAATTCCTCTGAAAACCGGAGTATTCGCTTAGGGAATCCTTAATCGGGGTGCGGTAACGCCTAAACAGTGGCCGCAAAGTGTTGTAAAGTTTCAGTTATGTATTAAAGTCTTAGCTAACGGACGTGCCGTTGCCGAACCAGGAAAGTGCCGCTATGTTAATTGCATTCAAATCAAAATCCAGCCCGGAAGTATTGATGTACCAGGAACACGCGCAGCGCATCCTGGACCTGTTGCATAAGAATCCTACCCGTGGCGTGATCACCGCCGCCGAGGCCGCGCAAGCGCTGTCGGTACTGGAACATGAAGTGGCCGAAACCCGGCTGCATCCGGAAAGCGATGTCGAGCACGACATCCACGCCCACGAGCAGGAAGAAGGCGAAACCAAGGAACACGCAGCGTCGCAACGGGTCGGTTTCTCCGCCCGCGCTTACCCACTGCTGGAAATGCTGCGTACCGCCAAGGCGGAAAACGAACACATCATCTGGGGCATTTAATCCCCCGCCAGGGACGCCTTCAACGGTAAATCCATCGTGAAGCGCGTCCCGACGCCCACCGCACTGTCCACCCGTATCGAGCCATCCAGCAGCGACGTCACAATGTTGTAGGTGATGCTCAGGCCCAGTCCGTTGCCGCCCTGCCCCAGTTTGGTGGTAAAGAACGGATCGAAGATGCGCGCCTGATGTTCCATCGAAATCCCCTTGCCGTCATCCTCGAACACGATGCGCACCCGGTCAGCGCCCAACTGCACCGCCCACATGCGCATGGCGCCGCCTTCGCGGTCTTCAAACGCATGCAGCAGGGCGTTGTTGATCAGGTTGATGACCACCTGGCCGTACGGGCCGGGGAAGCTGTCCAGCACGATATCGTCCGGCATCTCCACCACGATCTGGTGGCCAGCCTTGCGCACCTGGTTCTTCATCGTCATGACAATCTCGTTGCTGGCCTGATGCAGATTGAACGGACGCCGCTTGGCGCTGGCCTGATCCACCGCCACCTGCTTGAAACTGTTGACCAGCTCGGCCGCACTGCGCAGGCTGCGCATCAGCAGCGTCGACGCCTCGCGCGATGCATCGAGGAAGCTGCGCAGGTCGGAACGGCGCAGCGTGTTGCCGTTGTTGAGCAGCTCCATCTCGCTGGTCTTGTCTTCCAGCGTGCTGGCAATCACCAGGCTGTTGCCGATCGGCGTGTTCAGCTCGTGCGCGACGCCCGCCACCAGCGAACCCAGTGCCGCCAGCTTCTCGCGCTCGACCAGCTGCTGCTGAGCGTCGCGCAACTGACGATAGGAATCGGCATTGGCAAACGCCACCGCCACGTAGGAGGCCAGCGTGGTCAGCATGTCGAGGTCGATGCGCTGGTACGCATGGGTGCGGTAGCTGTGAACCGTAATCACGCCGCGCACCTGGCCGCCGACCGAGATCGGCACATAGATCAATGAACGCGGCTCGGTCGGCAATGAACCGTCTTCCAGCGTGCCCATGTCTTCGGCGCCGGACACCAGATCCAGGCTGCCGATGTAGCGGCCGTACTCCAGCTCCAGATCGTTGATGAAGACTTCCTGATTATGCTGGATGCACCATACCGCCAGTTGGTTCGGCTCGCGCATGCTGCGCGTGTACGGCGTGTAGCGCTTGCCGCGCTCCATCGCGAACGGATACTCGATCAACTCCTGCTGCGGCCGGTAAATGCCGATGCCGAACACGCTGGCATCCATCAGCGCATGCACCTGCTGGTACAGCAGCGACATGATGGCCTCGCTGTCGAGGTTGGCGGTGATGCGGCGGCCGATGTCCGACAGCAGCGAAATATTGCGGTGGGCCAGCTCGACGTTTTCCTTCTCGCGCTCGATCGATTCTTTCTGCTGCACCAGCTCGTGCGTGCGGCTGTCGACCTGTTGCGCCAGCTCCTGCTTCTGCCGCACCAGCAGGCGGATGCGGATACGGAACAACAGGTAAGCGCTGCCCAGCACCAGGCACACGGCCAGGATGCGGAACCACCAGGTCTTCCACACCGGCGGCGTGATCGTTACCGTCACCGACACCGGCTCGGCGTTCCACACACCATCCTTGTTGGCGGCCTTGACGCGGAACACATATTGGCCGGGATCGAGATTGGTGTAGGTGGCAAAACGCTTGCCGGCATCGGCCGTCACCCAGCCCGGATCGAAGCCCTCCAGCTGATAGGCATAGCGGTTGCGCTGCGGGTCCGCGTAGTGCATGCCGGCGAACTCGAAAGAGAACACCGCATCGCGATACGACAGCGACAGCGAGTTCAAGCTGCCCAGCGGCCCGCGCACCTCGGCGCCGGCCGGCAAAGGCGTGCTGAGGATGGATTGATTGAAGATGGAGAAATCGGTGATGGCCACCTGCGGCGGCTCGGGATTGTCATGAATCTGGGCCGGCTGGAACGCCGTCACCCCCTCCAGCCCGCCGAAGTACAAGGTGCCATCCGGCGCGCGGTAGCCGGAACCGACGAAATACGAACCGTCGATCAGGCCATCGCGCGCGACGTAATTCCGGAACAGGCCGGTCTCCGGATTGAACTGCGAGATCCCTGCCGTCGTGCTGATCCACAAGCGCCCTTGGTGGTCCGGCAAAATCGCGCCGATCGGATCGTAGGAACGGCCATTGGCCGGTGGATAGACCCGGAAGCTGAGTTTGCCGTTGGCGCCCATCTGCGCCATGTTCAGGCCGGCCGCAGTACCGATCCACATCCGCTGTTGCGGATCCTGGTACAGATAGTAGACGCGGTTATGGCTCAGGCTGTCGGGCTTGGTCGCGTGGTGGCGATAGCGCTCGAATTTGCCGCTGCTGCGGTCCAGCCGGTCCAGGCCGTTCTCGGTGCCCACCCACAGATTGCCCTGCGGGTCTTCCAGCAGCGTGTACACGCGGCCGGATAATTTTTCAGGGTCGTCCGTATCGGACAGATACGTCTGCACCGCCAGCGTCTGCGGATCGATGCGATACAAGGCGGAGCGCGAGCCGACCCAGATCATGCCGTCCTTGGTCACCAGGATGCGCTGGATCGCCCGCGCCTGCGGATCATCATTGAGCGGCAACGCGTGGAAATAGTCGCTGCCGGCATCGCGCCAGAACAGGCCGCTCGGCGAACCCAGCCACAAACGGCCGCTCTGGTCGGTGGCCAGCGCGCCCAGCGCATCCGGCGGTAGCGAGCCGGGGCGCTGCTCGGTATTCGACGTCAACCTGGCCGTGCCTTGTGCCGGGTCCAGCAAGACCAGCCCTTGCGCCGACCCCAGCCACAACTTGCCATCCGGTGCACCGGTGATCGCCCTTACCTTGTTGCTGCCGATGCCAGGCAACACGCCGCCATGTTCGGTGTAGCGCTCGAAGCCGCCGCTATTGAGGTCGACGCGGTCGACGCCGCCATACCAGTTGCCCACCCACAGCGTGCCGGTGCGGTCCTGGTACAGCGAGCTGACTTGGGTGTCGCTGATGCCGTAACGGTTCAGGTTGTCGCGCGGGTAGCGATAGACACGGCCGCTGGACGGATCGCGCCGGCGCAGGCCGTCGCTAAATGTGCCCAGCCATAGCGTGCCGTCGCGATCGTGCATCAGTTTGGTCATGCGCTGTTGCGCCAGCTCGGCCGGAATCTCCACCGCCAGCCGTTCGGCCGACTGGCCGTTCAGGCGCCATGCTTGCACGCCCTTCAGCGTACCCGCCCACAGCACACCGTCCGGCCCGATCGACAGCGATATAAAGTTGTTCTCCGGCCGGTTTTCCTGGGGGCCGAAGTGATGGAATTGGGTGCCGCCTGCCGGCAGCAGCTCCAGGCCACGCGCCGTGCCCAGCCACAGATTGCCCTGCCGGTCGCGCGCCATGGTACTCACGCGGTCATCGTTGATGCTGTCCTGGTCGCCATCGGCGTGGCGCAGCACGCTCAGCTTCCCGCTGGCCATGTCCAGGTGCTGCAAGCCCTCAAAGGTGCC
Organism: Duganella levis; assembly: GCF_009857605.1. Taxonomy (GTDB): domain Bacteria; phylum Pseudomonadota; class Gammaproteobacteria; order Burkholderiales; family Burkholderiaceae_D; genus Rugamonas; species Rugamonas levis. The sequence goes on from NZ_WWCT01000051.1 coordinate 10,708, forward strand.
CAGCCACAAGCCCTGCTTGCCATCGCTGACAATATTGCTCACCGCCGCCTTGGACAGCACATGGGTAAACACCTGCGTGAGAGGATCATAGCGGTCGAGGCCGCTCCGGCTGCCGATCCATAAGCGGCCGGCGCCATCTTCGTACAAGGCCTGGATGTAGTTATCCTGCAGGCTGTGTGGATTGGTGGGGTCGTTTTTGAAGGCGGTGATGCGGTAACCGTCAAAACGGTTCAGGCCGGCCTGGGTGCCAAGCCACATATAACCCTGCCGGTCCTGCACCATGCTGGTGACCGACTCCTGTGTCAGCCCCTGCTCCACACCAAGATGCTCGAAACGCAGCGTGAGCGGTGCCGCGCGGGCCACCGTCAACAGCGCCAGCAACAGCAAAGCACAGGCACAACGCATTACATGAGGCATAAGATTGGGTTGCATATCAGATATCGACCCATTTTAATGCACAAAAGCAAAAAAGCCCCAACCAGATTGATACCGGAAGGGGCTTTTTCTATATAACTAGCTTGACGATAACCTACTTTCACACTGGTTGCAGCACTATCATCGGCGTAGAGTCGTTTCACGGTCCTGTTCGGGATGGGAAGGGGTGGGACCGACTTACTATGGTCATCA
>NZ_WWCT01000052.1 GCF_009857605.1 Duganella levis
GTCAAAGCTTGATGACCATAGTAAGTCGGTCCCACCCCTTCCCATCCCGAACAGGACCGTGAAACGACTCTACGCCGATGATAGTGCTGCAACCAGTGTGAAAGTAGGTTATCGTCAAGCTAGTTATTAGAAAAACCCCAGTTAAGCCTGAACGCGCTCAAGATCGCGCTCAGTGCAAAACTGGGGTTTTTTGCGTTTACATCAACGGCTTAAAGCAATTGCTGTGCAGTTACACCATAGGGTTGTATGATTAGTGATCGCCTTGCGGCGGCCTTCTTCAACTTACTAGAGGTGTGTTCCATGTCTGAAGCAAAGAAATATCGTCTGGTCACCCGCAGTGACTTTGACGGCCTGGTGTGCGCGGTGCTGCTCAAGCACCTGGATCTGATCGACGAGATCCTGTTCGTCCATCCGAAGGACATGCAGGACGGTAAGATCGCGATCAGCGACAACGACATCACCACCAATTTGCCGTATGTGCCCGGCGTGCACCTGGCGTTTGACCACCATTTGTCGGAAACCATCCGCAATACCGGTGAGCGCAGCAATCACGTGATTCATCCGGAGGCGCCATCGGCTGCGCGCGTGGTCTACGATTATTACGGCGGCCTCAAGGCGTTCCCGGCATCGTGGGACGATATGATGGCGGCGGTCGACAAGGGCGATGCGGCCCGCTTCAACGAGCAGGAAGTGCTGAATCCGGAAAACTGGGACCTGCTGAACTTCCTGATGGATGCGCGTACCGGCTTGGGCCGCTTCCGCGAGTTCCGCATCTCGAACTACAACCTGATGATGGACCTGATCAATTACTGCAAGGACCATACGATCGAGCAGATCATGGAACTGCCGGACGTGAAGGAACGCAAGGAGCTGTATTTCGACCACGCCGAGAAGTGCAAGCAACAGATCCGCCGTTGCGCCACGGTGCACAAGAACCTGGTGGTGCTGGATCTGCGCAACGAGGAAGTGATCTTTGCCGGCAACCGCTTCATCATCTACGCGCTGTTCCCGCAGACGAATATTTCGATCCACGTGCTGTGGGGCCTGAAGAACCAGAACACGGTATTCGCCACCGGCAAATCGATCCTGAACCGTACCTCGAAGACCAATATCGGCGCGCTGATGCTGGAATACGGCGGCGGCGGGCATGAGAATGCCGGCACCTGCCAGGTCGATAATGAGCGGGCAGACGAAGTACTGGAAGCGCTGATCTACCGCATCAACAGCGAAGGATGACAAAATAAAAAAAGCGCCCTAGGGCGCTTTTCTCATTCCTGCTCAGGCAGGGCGATGTGATCGTCCGTACTGAACTGGTAATCCTTGAACACGTGTTCCGCGCTCAGCAGCTGATACTCGCCATCCGGCTTCTTGAACGAGGTGTCCTTCAGCTTGTAGGTGTAGTGGCCGCAGGTCCAGCAGTTGAAGTTGCGCATGTGGGTGCACAGGCAGGTCTTGTCCATCACCACCACGTTCTTCAGTTCAGGATGCGCCGCCACTTCGCGGTTGTACGAGTTGATGTAGGCGCAGTTGCCGGTAGCGTCCAGCAGGTAGCCGTAGGATTCGCAGCCCGGACGAATCCCGGAGCCGATCGCCGGCGTATTTTTCAGCATGCGCATCGGATAGCCGGTCGGCGAGATGCCGTTGACGATAATGTCCTCTTCCGACGCCTTGAAGTATTCCTGCTTGACCTTGTCCGGCAGGCCGCATTCCTTGGTGACGGTGAAGCGGGTTGCGACTTGCACGCCCGCCGCGCCGGCTTCCAGGAACCTGACGGCGTCGGAACCGGTGAAGATGCCGCCGGCCGCGATCAGTGGAATGTCCAGCTTCTCTTCCTTGAAGTAGGCCAGCAGTTCCAGCATGATGGTCATCAGGTCGTAGTCTTTCCAGTCTTCCGGACCGAAGCCCAGGTGACCGCCGGCCAGCGGGCCTTCGACGATGACGTAATCCGGCAGACGGTTCAGCTTGGCATTCTTGCGCAGGAAGATCTGCAGCGCGCGCACCGACGACACGATAATGCCCAGCTTGGCTTCGCGGAAGCGCGGGTGGTCGGCCATCAGCGCGAACGAACCGAAGTGCAGGCCGGCCGACAGCGTGATGCCGTCGATGCCGGCGTCCAGCGCCGCATTCAGACGGGTGCGCAGGGTTTCGCGCGGACCGTTCATGGTCAGCTTTTCCATGCAGTTGACGAAGATCAGGCCCGGACCCTGCTTGGCGCGCATGGTGGCGCCGATGTGCAGGCGTTGCGCTTCGGCCAGGCGTTGCAGGTCGAACTGCACCATGGACTTGTCCATGTTGTTGATGTTGTGCTTGTAGAGCTTGGTCTTGTCCTTGACGAAGCTGGTATCGAACTTGCGATCCGAGACGTCTTCCACCATCGCGTCGGAGATGTGGCCGATGCCGCCCAGACGGGCCGCTTCCAGCGCCAGTTCCGAGGTCGAGATATCGACCCCCATTCCGCCGATCATGATGGGCACATACTCTTCATTGCCAAATCGCAGGCGGAAATCATCAACACGTTTCATTGCTATCCTTAGACTACCGAGGTTATTTGCGGTCGCGCGGCAGTACGCATGGTCGGGGCTCCGACTTATTCTACTCCATGTGTACTACAGCTATGTGACGGCGCGGCCGTGCCGGGCACGCCGCGCGGACGGACGGGAGATCAGTCGCGGAAGTTGTTGAATTCCAGCGGCAGGTCGGCAACATCCTTGCGCAGCAGCGCCATGGCGGCCTGCAGGTCGTCGCGCTTGGCGCCGGTGATGCGCACCGATTCGCCCTGGATGGCGGCTTGCACCTTCATCTTGCTGTCCTTGATGGCGCGCACGATTTTCTTGGCGTCGTCGGTTTCGATACCGTTTTTCACCGTGATGACCTGGCGCACTTTGTCGCCGCCGATTTTCTTGATCTCGCCATCGTCGAGGAAACGGATGTCGACCTTGCGCTTGGCCAGCTTGCCGGTCAGCACTTCGCGCACTTGCTGCAACTGGAATTCCGCATCGGCGGTAATGGTCAGCTCGCGCTCCTTCTGTTCGACGGCGGCGCCGGTCCCCTTGAAGTCAAAGCGCGTGGCGATCTCTTTTTGAGATTGCTCGACGGCATTCTTCACTTCGATCATATCGGCTTCCAAAACTACATCAAACGACGGCATAACTATTTCCTTTTCGTGAGGCATGCAGCACGCGTGGATCCGGCTGCATCAAAGACTGATATTTTAACGGACAACCTGCCCAACGCTGCCATATCGGCGCTGGTTTTTTGCTTGTTTCGCTCTATAATCGATGAAATTTCCTGATTATTTTCTCATGCCCGCCCCATTTTCTGTCCTACATCAATTTCCGCTGCAGTCCCTCAACACCTTCGGCATCGCCGCCAGCGCGCGCGCCTATTTGCGCGTGACTGAAAAGGAGCAATTGCTCGGCGTTTATGTCGATGGCGCCTGGGCTACTTTGCCGAAGCTGGTGCTGGGCGGCGGCAGCAATGTGCTGCTGACCGGCGACTTTGACGGCCTGGTATTGCACATCGCCTTGCAGGGCAGGGAAGTGCTGGAAGATACGCAACAACATTATTTGGTGCGCGCGGCCGCCGGCGAAAACTGGCATGCGTTCGTGCAGTGGACGCTGGCGCAAGGCGTCGGCGGGCTGGAAAATCTGTCGCTGATTCCCGGCACCGTGGGCGCGGCGCCTATCCAGAATATTGGCGCATATGGGCTGGAAATCAAGGACGTGTTCCACCGCGCGACGGTGTTCGACCCGTGCAGCGGCGAGACGCGCGTGATGGAGGCGGCGGCGTGCCGCTTCGGCTATCGCGACAGTGTGTTCAAGCGCGAAGAGGGCCGCCACCTGATCATTCTCGACGTGACATTTGCGCTGCCCAAGCAGTGGCAGCCGAACCTGCGCTACGCCGAGCTGGCGGCCGAACCAAGCCTGACCGGCACGCCGACGCCGCAACAGGTGGCCGACGCGGTGATCGCGATCCGCCGCCGCAAACTGCCCGATCCTGCGGTGATCGGCAACGCCGGCAGTTTCTTCAAGAATCCGGTGGTATCGGGCGCGCAATGCGCGGCGCTGCTGGAGCGTTTTCCGGCCCTGGTGCACCACGCGCAGCCGGATGGCAGCGAGAAGCTGGCCGCCGGCTGGCTGATCGATCAATGCGGCTGGAAAGGCCGCAGCCTGGGCGCGGCCGGCGTCTATCCGAAACAGGCGCTGGTGCTGGTGAATAACGGTGGCGCCAGCGGCGCCGAAGTGGTGGCGCTGGCCAAGGCGATTCAGGCCGACGTGCAGGCGCGCTACGGCGTGCTGCTCGAACCTGAACCTGTGTTCATCTAAGGGCGGGCAGCCTGCACCAGCTCAATTGCGGTGTGGGCGTCTTCCGGGTAGAGCGAGCAGCCGGTGTGGCAGGCGGCGCGTAATGCGGCGTCGCTGATGCCGGGCAGCGATTCGCCTGTCACCGACAGGCTGATACGATGCAGCTGGCTGGTGACGATCGAGCGCCGCGACGCCATGTTGAGGATCACGCCGAATTCATCATGGCCAATACGCGCCACCAGATCGCCAGCGCGGCATTCGCGCTCGATGCGGCGCGAGATGTCGGCCAGCGCTTCGGTCAGCGCCGCGATGCCGTTGATGCGCACCACCGCCACGCCCAGGTGGCCTTTGCTGGCCTGCGCCGTCGCCAGCTTGGCTTGCAGCTGCTCGTAGAAGAATGAACGGTTGGCGGTGCCGCTGGCTTCATCCAGCGTCAGGCGCTGCTTCAGCACATTCGGCCCTTCCTGCGTGGCGCGCTGCATCAGCATCGCCGCCATATTCGCCAGCAGTTGCGCGATCTCCACTTCGTGCTCGTTAAATTCGCGCGGCTTCTTCCAGATCAGCTTCATGACGGCGATGGCGTCGCCGCCGGCGATCAGCGGCACGATCACCATCGCCCGCAGCCCGACCTTGCGGCACGCTTCGCGGTTGACGCGGTCATCGGTCTCGCTATCGGTACACAATGCCGCCGTGCGGCTGGTCAGCACGCGGCCGGAAAGGCTGTTCGCCACCGGCATGCGCAAGCCCAGTTGCGCTTCGGCGATGCCGTTGGCGGAGCGGTAGACGATGGCGTCATCTTCCAGCAGTTCGACCACGGCGCCGTCGGCGCCGGTCAGTTCCACCGCGCGCGCGGAGGCGGCGTCCATGACGGCGGCGAGGTCATTGCCCAGACCAACCAGCTGGACCTGGGCGTCGATAATCGCGAGTAGCTTGTGTGATGGTATGTTCATGGTCGTAAAAAAAGCAGACCGCAGTCTGCTTTTGAGTTTAGCCGAAGTGGCAAACGTAATCGAGGGTTTCCACGGTTTCGATGTCAAATTTGCTGTTGCCCGCCACCTTGAATTCCTGGCCGGCGCCGTAGGTCTGCCAGTCGTCGGCGCCGTCCAGTCGCACCTTGCACACGCCGCCGACGACTTCCATGATTTCCGGCGCGCCGGTGTTGAAGGTCAGGCTGGAAGGGAAGATGACGCCGACGGTTTTCTTGCTGCCATCCGCCAGGATGACGGTGTGCGAGACGCATTTGCCGTCGAAGTAGATATTCGATTTCTTGACGACGCTGACTTGATCGATTTGAGCACTCATGCTGCAGTTTTTCCTTAGTTCGATGAGGTGAGACCGGGCGTGTCGTCCGCGCTCATCACGCGGTTGCGGCCAGCATGCTTGGCCGCGTACAGCGCCTGGTCGGCGAGGCGGATCAGTTCTTCGACCGAGGAATCCGGCGACGGCACCAGGCTGGCCACGCCGATCGACATGGTCACCGAGGACAGGTCCGTGGTCGCTTGCGGATTTTCGATCGCGAGCTGCTCCAGATGGCGGCGGCACGACTCGGCCACGATCAGCGCCCCAGTCAGTGGTGTCTCCGGCAGGATAATCGCAAACTCCTCGCCGCCGTAGCGCGCGGCCAGGTCGGCCGGTCGCTTCAGGTGTTCAGTCAAAACAGCCGCTACCTTTTTCAGGCACAAGTCGCCCGCCAGGTGGCCGAAGCTGTCGTTATATCCTTTGAAGAAGTCGACGTCGCACATCAGCAGCGTCAGTGGCTTCTTGTCGCGCTGGCCGCGCTGCCATTCGATGCGCATGGTGTCGTCGAAGCGGCGGCGGTTGGCGATGCCGGTCAGGCCGTCCAGCGCCGCCAGCTTTTGCAGTTCGATGTTGGCGTCGGCCAGCTGCTTCTGGCTCTCGCGCAGGAAGCGGAAGGCCTGGTCGCGCTGCAGGCGGCTGATGTGGGCGCCGGAGTGGTAGCGCACCCGCGCCAGCAGTTCCAGCTTGTCCGGCAGCTTGACCATGTAGTCGTTGGCGCCGGTGCTGAAGCTGTGCGCCTTGAGTTTCGGGTCTTCCTTGGCCGACAGCACGATCACCGGCACGTGGCGCAGGCCTTCTTCGGCGCGGTACTGGGCGATCTGGCCGAAGCCGTCGATGGTCGGCATCACCAGGTCTTGCAGGATCACGGTCGGCTGCAATTGCAGCGCAGTCTCCAGCGACTTGGTGGAGTCGGTCACGTAGTGGAATTCGATGTCCGGCTGGTCGCTGAGCATGCGCCGCACGGCTTCGACGATGATCAACTGGTCGTCGACCAGCAGTACGCGTACCTTGAAGGTGGTGAGGACCGGTTCTTGATCTTGTACGATTACTTGTGCTTCGGACATCAGGTTTCTCTTAGGTTGTTAGCTACGTCCGCCCAGGGTACCGCGCAAGACCGGTCCGATCTTCGCTAGCGGCAGTATCATTTGCGCCGCGTCCAGTTCCGCCGCCGCGCGCGGCATGCCGTACACCGCGCTGCTGGCCTGGTCCTGGGCGATGGTGGTCTGGCCGGCGCGCCGCATGGCCAGCAGGCCTTCGGCGCCGTCGCGCCCCATGCCGGTCAATAGTACACCAATCGCTTCGCCTTTCCAGTGCTGCGCCACGCAATGGAAGAAGACGTCGACCGAAGGACGGTAGGCATAGTCCTTCGGATGGGCATCGTAACGCAAGCGCAGGTTTTGATCCAGCGTCAGGTGGTCATTGCTCTTGGCGATCAGGATGGTGCCGGCCACCAGTTCATCGCCTTCTTCGGCGGAGCGCACCGGCATCTCCAGCTGCTCGCCCAGCCAGCGCGCGAAGTTGTCGGCGAAGTGCTGGTCGATGTGTTGTACCACCACGATGGCGCAGCCGCGCGGCGCCTTCCAGCCGGCCAGCAGCTTGGACACCGCCACCGGGCCGCCGGTGGAGGCGCCGATGGCCAGCAGCGCGGTGACTTTTTCGGTGTCCGGTTCGTTGCTGGCATTGCCGTTGCCGCCGGCGTTGGCGGCGCTGCGCGGCAGCATGGCCTGATTGCCGCCGCTGTGGCGTATCAGCTTGTCCATGGTGCGGATCTTGGCCAGCAGTTCGGCGTCGCCGCCCGGCTGGCCTTGCAGCACCGGCGTAGCGGTGACGTCCAGCGCGCCGGCGCCCAGCGCGCGGAACACCTGGTTGACGTTATCCTGCGGGCGGCCGGTCACCACCAGGATGGCGCACGGGCTGTGCTCCATGATCTGGCGCGTGGCTTCCACGCCATCCAGCTCCGGCATGTTGAGGTCCATCAGGATCAGGTCTGGCCGGCTGTCGGCCGCCATGCGCACCGCCTCGGCGCCGGTACGCGCGATCCACAGCACCTGGTGCTCGGCGGTGCTGGCGACCACGCGCCGCAGCGCTTCGGCTGCCATGGCGACATCGTTGGCGATGGCGATTTTCATCTACGGGCGTCTCCAATCAGGTCACTGACGGCATCGAGCAGCGTCTCGTCGTGGAAGCTGCCCTTGGTCAGGTAGTAGTCGGCACCGGCCGACAGTCCGCGTGCGCGGTCCTCCGGCCGATCTTTGTATGACACTATCATGACCGGTACCTTATGCAGGTGTAAATCCTTTTTAATTAACGTTACCAGTTCGATACCATCCATGCGCGGCATGTCGACGTCGGTGATCACCAGATCGTACTCGCCGCTGCGCACCACGTTCCAGCCGTCGATGCCGTCGATGGCGATATCGACCAGGAAGCCGCGGGCCAATAGCAGCTTGCGCTCCATCTCGCGCACGGTGAGCGAATCGTCGACCACCAGGATACGCTTGGTCTTGCGGCGTTCGGCGGCATCCGACTTGGCCAGTTGATGCAGGCCGCCTTCGTGCAGCAGTTTGTCGATCGACAGCAGCAGGTCCGGCACGTCGAGGATCAGCACCGGGTCGCCGTTGTCCAGCAAGGCGGCGGCCGAGATGTCGCGCATCTTGCCGAAGATTGGATCGATCGCCTGCACCGCCAGGCTTTGCTCGCCGAGGATGGCGTCCACCACCAGCGCGTAACGGCGCGCGCCGGCGCCGATCACCACCACCGGCAGCTCGCTGCCTTCGGCGCTGGTGTCGCCCAGTTCCAGCACCTGCGCGGCCGAGACCAGCCCCAGATGCTCGCCGCCAAAGTCGAAGAACTGCTTGCTTTCCAGCGTGTGGATGGAAGTCTGCGGCACCTTGAGCACGCGCTCTACCTGCACGATCGGCACGGCGTAGGCTTCGCCTTTGACGTCCACCACCAGCGCGCGCACGATCGATTGCGTCAGCGGCAGTGTGATGTAGGTGCGGAAGCCGACCCCCAGTTCGGACTCGATGCGCACCGTGCCGTTTTGCGAACGGATGGTTTCGTGGACGATGTCCAGGCCAACGCCGCGGCCGGAGATTTCGGTGATGTTTTCCTTCAGGCTGAAGGCCGGCAGGAACAGGAACTCCATCAGCTCCGCCGGCGACATGGCGGCCGCCATCTGAGCTGGCGCCATTTTGCGTTCGATCACGCGGGCGCGGATTTTTTCCAGGTCGACGCCCTTGCCGTCATCGCTGATTTCGATGCTCAGCATGCCGGCGCGGTGGCGCGCTTCCAGTACGATGGTGCCGGTGCCCGGCTTGCCGGCGGCGCTGCGTTCGGCCGCGCTGTCCATGCCGTGGTCGATGGCGTTGCGCAGCATGTGGTTGATCGGGCTTTCGATCTTGGCCAGGATGTCGCGGTCGACCAGCGTGTCTTCGCCGACGATTTGCAGCTGCACGTCCTTGCCCAGGCTGCGCGACAGGTCGCGCACCATGCGCGGGAAGTGCTGCACGCCGTCGCGGAAAGGCCGCATGCGCATGGTCAGCACCTCGTCCACCATGCCTTGCGAGACGGCCAGCAGACGGCGCTCGTAGGCTTCGATGTCGGCGATGTGCTCCAGCACGAACTGCTTGAGCGGATGGGTTTTTTGCAGCGCCAGCAGCGACTTTTCCTTCAGGCCGGCGTCGGTGCTGTTGGAGATGGCTTCGTGCAGCTGCTCGATCAGCGAGAACAGGCTGCTCTGGTTGCGCTTGAAGCGCTGCAGGTTCTGCACGAAGGGATGCATCTGGTGCGCGTTGATGCGCGACTCGCTGGCCAGCGACAGCAGCTTGTCGAAGTTCTGTGCGTGCTTCATCGGCGCCATGGTGCGGCGCTCGTGCGCATCGTCGGCCGCAGGAGCGCCGGCAGGCTGCGGCGCGATCGGCAGTTCGCCGATCGGGAATTGCGGTGCGGCCGGTGCTGGTGCAGACATCGGCGCCAGCATCGGCGGTGAGAAATCGATCGGTTCGGGCAGGAAGGCGATGGTGCTGATCGAGTCCATGGTGCGCTTGATCTGTTCACCGTTGGCGGCCAGCCAGCCATCCACTTCGGCGTCCTGCAAACGTGACAGCTGCAGGATCAGATCGACGCCGGCCAGCAGCACGTCGACGCGGTTGGCGGTCAACGCCAGCTTGCCGTTTTGCGCGGCGATGAAGGCGTCCTCCATGCCGTGCGCCAGCTGCACCACCACTTCCAGGCCGACGATGGAGGCCGCGCCCTTGATCGAGTGCGCCGCGCGCATCATCGATTCGACTGCGCTGGCGTCGTCCTTCAGGCGTTCCATCGCCAGCAGGCCGTCGGTCAGGATCTGGGTCTGGCTGTCGGCCTCCATGCGGAACAGGTCCAGCATGGAGAACTGGCTCAGGTCTCCGTTGTTATCCACGCTCATCGCAGGGTCCTCGCGAGTTGGTAGCCGATCAGCGCTTCATCCAGCACGCCGATGCGCATGTCGTCATGCGTGATGACGCCGGTGAGGAAGCGCGACAGGCCTTTGTTGATGGTGGCGGCCGGCGCCTGCACGCTGGCGCTGGCGTAGCGCAGGATGCCGTGCAGGTCGGCCACCGGCAGCGCGTAGGCCTGGTCTTCCCATTGCGTCAGCAGCAGGCGCGCGAAGGTGTGGCGGTGGGTGGCCGCTTCGCCTTCGCTGTCGTCGATGCCCAGCAGGGCGGCCAGCGACATGCACGGGTACAGCGTGCCGCCGACGTTGACGATGCCGCTCAGTCCACGCGAGGCGCGGTGCGGCAGGCGGTGCGGCGTGGCGATCGGCGCCACCGAGACGAACATGCGGGTCGGCAGCGACAGCCATTCGCGGCCGATGCGGAATACCAGGCAGGAGCTGTCCTGCTGTTGATTGCCGGTGGCGGCCTGGCGAAAGTGCGCAGCCCAGTCTTTCTTGTAGCTGTCGCCGACTGGGCGTTGCAGGTTTTGCTGCGCGGCGCTGGCGTACACGTCGCAGTTGCGGCAGTGGACGAACTGCTCCAGTTTCTCGCAACTCTGGTCGCCATTGACGCCGATGACGTTCCAGCAGTCCTTGACGTCGATGGTGGCGGGGGAGGTGGTTGTGCTCATGGTTTAGCGCCTTCAGGATGCTTGCTGGCGTTTGTAGATGCGGGCGGCGCGGGCCTTGAGCGCGGCGGCGCCGCTGGCGTCGTTATTGGCTTCGGCCAGCAGCGCCAGGTGGCACAGCGCTTCGTAGTGGTCCGGCTGCAGGTAGATGCAGCGTTTCCAGTAATCTTCCGCCATCTTTGGTTTGTTGGTCAGCTCATTCAGCAGGCCGAGGATGAAGTAGGCTTCGGCTGATTCCGGATGCTGGGCCAGATGATCGCGGCAGTGTTTTTCGGCGGCCTTAATGTCGCCCAGATCGGCCAGACGGCGCGCGGCGGCCAGCAGGTCGGCGACGGCTGCCGGCGGCGCGCTTGGCGCGGCTGTCGGTGTCGCTGCC
>NZ_WWCT01000053.1 GCF_009857605.1 Duganella levis
CCGGCAGCGCCGGCGGCAGCGGCATGCCGGGCGTGGTGGCTTGCGGCGCTAGGCCGGGACGGCGGTCGGCCACCGAGACGCTGACGATGTCGCCGGCGGCGTTGGTCACCACCACCGATTCGGAACCCAGCACGCGCAGGCCTTTGTAGGTGTGCTGGGCGCGGGTGATCTTCTGGCCGACGACGCCGGGATGCTGGCTGCTGATGCGGAAGCTGTAGTCGTTGGTCAGGCCCTGGTGCCCATCGAGCGCGGTCAGGCGCGTCACCAGGTTGGCGGTTTCCTGCGGGGTTGCGATGGTGACCGGGGCCGACATCAGTTGGACGGCGTCGGCGGCGCCGGGCGCCAGCGCGGCAAGAGTGAGGGCCAGGCAGACGGCGATCAGGGGCGTGTGCGGTTTCATGTCATCCTCCTTGGGTAGATGACTTCACGCTAGATCGGCGGCGGGGACAGGGTACTGTGCCAGATCAACAAGCTGGCAGATCGGCGCCGCGCGGATGGCGGCGCCGGGAGGGAATTACTGCAGTTGCGCGCGCACGCGGGCGATGGCTAGTCTTACCTGGTTCGGCGCGGTGCCGCCGACGTGGTCGCGCGCTGCGACCGAGCCTTCCAGCGTCAGCACGGCGAAGACGTCGTCGTCGATCAGCGGCGAGAAGGCGCGCAGCTGCTCCAGCGTCATTTCCGACAGGTCGATTTTCAGGTCGTCGCAGGCGCGCACCGCGTGCGCCACGGCTTCGTGGGCGTCGCGGAACGGCAGGCCTTTCTTGACCAGGTAGTCGGCCAGGTCGGTGGCGGTGGCGTAGCCTTGCAATGCGGCGGCGCGCATATTGTCCGGCTTGACCGAGATGCCGCCGGCCATGTCGGCGAAGATGCGCAGCGTGTCGACCAGCGTGTCGACGGTGTCGAACAGCGGTTCCTTGTCTTCCTGGTTGTCCTTGTTGTAGGCCAGCGGCTGGCCTTTCATCAGGGTCAGGAGGCCCATCAGGTGGCCGAACACGCGGCCGGTCTTGCCGCGCGCCAGTTCCGGCACGTCCGGGTTTTTCTTTTGCGGCATGATCGACGAGCCGGTGCAGAAACGGTCGGCGATGTCGATGAAGCCCACGCGTGGGCTCATCCAGATGATCAGTTCTTCCGACATGCGCGACACGTGCATCATGATCAGCGAGGCGGCTGCGGTGAATTCGATCGCGAAGTCGCGGTCGGAGACGGCGTCCAGCGAGTTGTGGCAGACGTCGTCGAAGCCCAGCGTCCTGGCCACGCGTTCGCGGTTGATCGGGAAGGTGGTGCCGGCCAGCGCGGCGGCGCCCAGCGGCAGGCGGTTGACGCGCTTGCGGGCGTCGGCCATGCGCTCGGCGTCGCGGCCGAACATTTCAACGTAGGCCAGCATGTGGTGGCCGAAGGTGATCGGCTGCGCCACCTGCATGTGGGTAAAGCCGGGCAGGATGGTGTCGGCGTTCTTTTCGGCCAGGTCGGTCAGGGCGCTGCGCAGCGCGTGCAGCAGTTGCAGCACGTCGTCGATGGCGGCGCGCACGTACAGGCGGATGTCGGTCGCCACCTGGTCGTTGCGCGAGCGGCCGGTGTGCAGGCGCTTGCCGGCGTCGCCCACCAGTTCGGTCAGGCGTTTTTCGATGTTAAGGTGGACGTCTTCCAGGTCGAGCAGCCATTCAAAGCTGCCGGCCTCGATTTCGGCGCTGATCTGGGCCATGCCGCGTTCGATTTCGGCGCGGTCGGCGGCCGAGATGATGCCTTGGGCGGCCAGCATTTCGGCGTGGGCGAGTGAGCCCTGGATATCGGCCTTGGCCAGACGCTTGTCGAAGAACACCGAGGCGGTGTAGCGTTTGACGAGGTCGGAAACCGGTTCGCTGAAGCGGGCGGACCAGGCTTCGGCTTTTTTGGAGAATTGTGCAGTCATAGTCTAAAAGTTGGTATGCGCTGAGGATCAACGGAGATTATAAACCGCAAGCTGCTCTAAAATACGTCAACATTATTTTAATGACCACGGAAAACATGGACCAACTGCACATCAGCACCGAGCGCGAGGCGCTGGACCTCGACTTGATCCACCAGTTTCTTAGCGAACGCTCGACGTGGGCGCGGGGCATTCCGCGCGCAACGGTGGAGCGGGCGATCAATAATTCCCTGTGTTTTGGCGCCTATCTGGATGGCCGGCAGGTGGGTTTTGCACGCGTGACTACCGATTATGCGACGTTTGCTTATCTGGCCGATGTGTTTGTCGTGGAGGCGCAGCGCGGCCAGGGCGTCAGCAAAGCGCTGGTGGCGGCGGTGATGGCGCATCCGGACCTGCAAGGGTTGCGCCGCTTCATGCTGGCCACCAGCGATGCGCACTCGCTGTACGCCCGCCACGGCTTCACGCCCCCGGCCCGTCCGGCGTCGCTGATGGAGCGCTATTTCCCGGATATTTACGTGAATTGATAATGGCGGGCAGGACGGATGCGTCCGCGATCCAGCGTGCGTAATCGTCACGCGTCATGCCGAGGAATTCGTGCAACGCCTGATGGCCAGGATTTTGGTGCCATTGGTCGATGAAATCATCGATATCTTCGGGCGCTGCTTCGCGCGACAGGCATTTTTCGATAAAGTTAGACATCGATCTTCCTTCCTGAGATTGCGTCCTTGATAAGTTGGCCAGTGATTGCGTCGATTGCGCCAAGGTGGCGGCCGCGTTTGTTGAATACCTCAATTTCTCCGTGAGTCCAGTCCCACGTATAGAGTTTAGTCCTGTCTTTGGACATCCAGCGCTTTTCGCCTTTCCGCGCGCCGATATATACGCATTGGTCGAGATAGGATCAGGCATGACGTATGCCTGCGCCAGCCGGCTATCGCGGAGGGCATATACATAGGGTTTGTCCTCTGCGGTGGATGCCTGAAATTGTCTGAAATCGCCTGACGAATGCCTGAAATTTCAGGCGCTTTTCAAGCGAGCTGCCTATGAGAGCTGACGTCTGGCTGTTACAAATGCAGGCATTTATCAGGCCATTTCAGACAATTTCAGGCAACCACCCGAGGGTAAGTCCCCTGTGTATATAGCTGGAACTTTATTGCCAATTCCTTACTGCCAGTTCATCAGGCACGGCGGCACCAGCAGGGCCAGTGCGAGGACGGCGTAGATCAGTTGCAGCGGGATCATCCACTTGGCCCAGGTGATCCACGGGATGCGCGCCAACGCCAGCACGCCGACGGTGATGCCGGAAGTCGGGATCATCGGCGTGGTGAACTCGCCGAACTGGAACGCCAGGATCGCGGTCTGGCGCGTGACGCCCACCAGATCGGCCAGCGGCGCCATGATCGGCATGGTCAATGCCGCCTGGCCGCTGCCGGAGTGGATGAAGAAATTAATCACCGTCTGGATGCCGAACATCTTCCACGCTGCAAACACCGGATGCGCCGACTGCACCAGCGGCATCAGCGCATGCAGCATGGTGTCGATGATGTGCGCATCGCGCGCCAGCACCAGCGTGCCGCGCGCCAGCGCGATCACCAGCGCCGTGCCGACCAGATCGCGCGCGCCCTGCATGAAGCCTTCGACGATCTGGGTCGAATCGAGCCGCCCGACCAGACCAATGACGATGGCCATGCTGAGGAACAGCGCGGCGATTTCGTCGATATACCAGTCGAAGTGCACCACGCCGAACACCATCACCCCCAGCGAGCCGGCGAAGATCCACAGCACCGCCTTGTGGCGCGCGGTCATGCCGTGGAACTCGCCGATGCCGCCGACCGGCAGATCCTTGCGCTTCTCCAGGTCCAGCGCATAGGTCGGGCTGAGCGTTGGATCACGCTTGACGCGCGCCGCGTACCACATCATGAAGGCGACAGTGACGGCGGTGGCAATCACCCACACGATCAGCCGATAGCCCCAGCCGGAAAACACCTGCACGCCGGCGATACCCTGGGCGATGCCGACGTTGAAAGGATTCAGGAACGCCGCCGAAAAGCCCACTTGCGAGCCGAGAAACGGAATCGACACGCCGACCACCGTGTCATAGCCCAGCGCCAGCGCCAGCGGCACGAAAATCAATATGAACGGGATCGCCTCCTCATTCATGCCAAACGTTGCGCCGCCGATCGAGAACAGCGTGATGAAGACCGGGATCAGTGCGCGCTGAATAAACTTTGAACTGGCATGCGCGCGCGCCAGCGATTTGATCATCGAGTCGATCGCCTCGGTCTTTTGCAGCACCGCAAACGCGCCGCCGACGATCAGCACGAAGCCGATGATCTGCGCCGCCTCGACAAAGCCCTTGATCGGCGCCTTCATCAGCGCCGTCAGTCCCTGCGGCGCGCTGGCGATGTAGTGGAAGCTGTCCGGATTGATCAACTGCTTGCCGTTGACCAGATGCGTATCGTATTTGCCGCCGGGGACCAGCCAGGTCGCCGCCGCAATCAGCGCCAGGATGATGAACAGCAGGACGAAAGTGTGCGGGAGTTTGAATTTACGGGAAGTGGTCATCATGCGCTCAGCAGGTCGCCATCACGATAGGCCTTGGCGCCGGCCACTTTGCCGACGTTCATGCCGCGTATCACATGGCGATGCGCGCTGCGCGCAAAGAACACGCCGTCGACCGCCGCCCGCAACACGGTGGTGTCGCCGCTGACCGGGTCGATCAGATCGGCGATGGCGTCGCCGGCCGTCACGCGCGCACCCAGCTCGCGCGTGTAGACCAGTATCCCCGCATGCGGCGCATACAGTGGCTCGACGCCTTCCAGCGGCGTCGCCTCGCACAGCGGCGCCGGCAGCATCGCGGCGGCGGCCTGGGCGGCGGCGTCACCGGCGTGCAGCACGCCTTGCAGTGTCAGGAATTGCAGCAGGCCGGCGGCGTCCTGGTTCGCCAGGTCGTAGCTGACTTCCTGCTCGCCGCGCAGTTCGACCGTGGTCGACAGGCAGGCCGGCGGAATCGGAAAGCGGTGCTGGAAGTGGCGGTCCAGATCCCACCACAAGCGGCTGCAGGCTTCGTCGAACGGCTCGCCGCCGGCCTCGTAGGCCAGCAGGGTCGCGTGCGAACCGAGGATGGCCGACAGCGGCGCGATGGCCTCGGCCAGCGGCGTGCCGGCGTAGATGTGCAGCACCGCCTCGTTGTCGCAATGCAGGTCGAGCACGATGTCGGCGTCGATCGCCAGCGTCATCAGGGTTTTCTTCAGCGTCTCGGCGTCGGTCTTCGGCTGCCAGGCGGCAATCGAGGCGCGCGCGTGTTCGCGGATCAGCGCCACGTTGGCGGCGGCGTCGGCGCCCAGCTTGCCCTCCAGCGATTTCTTCAAATCCTCGGCCACGTGCTTGTACGCGCGGTTGAAGTTGACGCCGGTGGTCAGGTCGAAGCGGCCGAAGGCGGCGCCGTGGATCGCCTGCGCCAGCCCAATCGGATTGGCGGCCGGCACCAGGATGATTTCGCCGCTGATCTGGCCGGCCGCTTCCAGCGCCGCCAGTTGCCGGCGCAGTACCTGCGCCACCAGCATGCCCGGCACCTCGTCGGCGTGCAGCGAACCCTGGATATAGACTTTCTTGCCGCGGCCGGGCGTGCCGAAATGGAAACTGGTCAGCTCATACGCGGTGCTGGCGTACGGCGCGGAAAGGGGATGTTTGTGTGCTTGCATGGCGGGTCACCGAAATCGTCTAAGGATTGA
Source organism: Duganella levis (assembly GCF_009857605.1). Lineage (GTDB taxonomy): Bacteria > Pseudomonadota > Gammaproteobacteria > Burkholderiales > Burkholderiaceae_D > Rugamonas > Rugamonas levis. Next base: position 5,638 of record NZ_WWCT01000053.1, read on the forward strand.
GTATGTAGCACTATTTTCACAAAGTAAATCGCACAGGGCGAAAGGTGCCCGGCTTTCTTGAGTTTTCGGCCACAACTGCGTACAGTTAGTTTAAATGAATTATTTATATATCTAAAAGCTGGGAGAGAATATGAGTCACATGCATCGCACGCGCGCCTTGGTCATGACGCGGGCAGTCCGGCTGGCCATCGGCCTGGGCGCCGTCGCCGGTATCCTCGGCCAGCCAGCCAGCGCCCAGGATGCGCCGTTGCCGCCGCCGCTGGCGCGGGTCGAGATCACCGGTTCGGCCATCAAGCGCATCGAATCGGAGACGGCGCTGCCGGTGCAGGTGATCACCCGCGAGGAAATCGACAAGGTCGGCGTCACCACCGCCTCGGAAATCCTGGCGCGGCTGTCGGCCAACGTCGGCTCGCTGACCGACGGCGCCAGCATCTCGGACGGCAAGGACCAGCGCGGCTTCAACAGCGCCAACCTGCGCGGCATTGGCACCTCGTCGACCTTGGTGCTGCTGAACGGCCGCCGCATGGCCAACTTTGCCTCGCCCGGCGACGACACCGGCGTCGACCTCAACAACATCCCGGCCGCCGCCATCCAGCGCGTCGAAGTGCTGCTGGACGGCGCCTCGGCGCTGTACGGCACCGACGCCATCGGCGGCGTGATCAACTTCATCACCCGCAAGGACTTCCAGGGCGTGGAGCTGAACGCCTACGGCCTGAAAACCAAGGAGGGCGGGGCCGGCAAGCGCACCGCCACGCTGACGGCCGGTATCGGCGACGTCGCCAAGGACGGCTTCAACGTGTTTGCCGTGGCCGACTTCCAGCGCACCGATGCGCTGTCGACCTCGCAGCGCGACTTCATCAACGACCTGCACATCGCCGAGCGCCTGCCGCACCTGCTGTCCGGCTACACCTCGCCGGCCAACATCCGCCTGACCGGCGCCCAGCGCGACTACCTGAACGACCAGGGCTTCACGCTGAACGGCAAGCCGCTGACCAACCGCACCATCAACCCGTCGGTGCCGACTTGTAACGGCCCGGCCAATCTGTACCTGCCGGCCGGCACCGGCGGCGTCGACGCCTGCACCTACAACTACATGGGCGACACCGAGCTGTATCCGAAATCGGAAAAAGCCAACTTCCTGTCGCGCGGCGTGTTGCAGATCAATCCCGAAAACCAGCTGTACGCCGAGGTGGCGCTGAGCCGCTCGAAGACCTATTACGCCGCCTCGTCGGCGCGCGTGACCGGCTACATCGACTACCGCAAGGTGCCGGCGCTGGCCAAGTACAACCTGCTGTCGGACGAGGCCTCGGCCGACGACGACGTGCCGGGCGAGGTGCAACTGAACATGCGCTTGTTCGAAGCGGGCCGCCGCACCTCGGAGCTGACCAGCGAAAGCCAGCGCTTCGTGCTGGGCTGGACCGGCAGCCACAACGGCTGGGACTATGACGTCGGCCTGAACCACAGCGTCAACGTCATCAAGGACCGCGACACGCACGGCTACTTGCTGTACGACAAGCTGATGCAAGGCATCTCGGACGGCCTGATCAACCCGTTCGGCCCGTCCAGCCCGGAAGGCATCGCGCTGCTCAACAGCATCCAGGTCAACGACGAGGTGCGCCACGCGCGCGGCACCATGGACTCGGTCGACTTTAAAGTGTCGCACCCGGTCGGCACCCTAGCCGGCGGCGACGCCGCGCTGGCCATCGGCGGCGAGCTGCGCCGCGAGAAGACCACCTTCAACCCTTCCGCGCTCTTAATGAGCGACAACATCAACAACGACTTCGCGCCGGAAGGCGGCGACGCCACCGCCTACGCCCGCAACATCCAGGCCGTCTACGGCGAGCTGCTGCTGCCGCTGACCAAGCAGTGGGAGGCGCAGGTCTCGGCCCGCTACGACCACTACCAGGTGGTCGGCGGCGCCGCCAGCCCGAAAGTCGGGGTCAGCTACATGCCGACCAACACCATGCTGTTCCGCGCCTCGGCCGGACGCGGCTTCCGCGCGCCGTCGATGACGGAGCTGTACCGCCCGATGCAGGTCGGTAGCACCGCCACCTTGCCGGACCCGGTCTACTGCGCCACCGTCGACAACAACTACGCCGACTGCGCCGACGCCTGGGAAGTGCACCGCTACTCGAACCCCAACCTGAAGCCGGAGAAGAGCCGCCAGTTCTCGCTGGGCATGGTGCTGCAGCCATCCAAGCAGGTGATGCTGTCGCTGGACTACTGGAACATCAAGCGCACCGATCTGATCGCCGAAATTGGTGACGACGTGATCCTGGGCAACCAGGCCAAGTACGGCAACCTGATCCACCGCGACGACGACGGCTTCATCACCTATATCGACCAGTTCAAGGAAAACCGCGGCGCCCAGAAGGCGGCCGGGCTGGATCTGACCATCGATTTCAAGGGCGTGCAGACCTGGGCCGGCCGTTTCGGCGGCCGCCTGAGCGGCACCTATGTCACCAAGTCCGAGTTGCAATATGCCAAGGGCGACGCCTTCGTCAGCAACCTGGGCCGCTTCGTCACCGACGGCGTGGTGCAGCGCTGGCGCCATACCATCACCTTCGACTGGGATAAAGGTCCGTGGGCGGCCACGCTGTCGAATACCTTCTCCAGCGGCTATGAAGACCAGAACTCGGCGATCAACACCGACGACGGCACGGTGGTGGCGGCCAACCGCGTGAAATCGTATTCGCTGTGGGATCTGACCGGCTCCTGGCAGGCCAGCAAGGCCATCAAAGTGCGCGCCGGCGTGCAGAATCTGGCCGATACGGCGCCGCCATACTCGAACCAGGCGTATTACTTTATTTCAGGCTACGACCCGACGTATACCGATGTGCGCGGCCGCCGCTTCTTTGCTAGTGTAAATTACGCCTTCAAGTAATGCGTTTTTAAGCAATAGCTTGGTATCATCTGCGGTAACTACGGCGCCCGGCGATAGCCCGGCGCCGGTTTTCATCGGAAGGGCAACATGAAATTAACGGGTTTTACGCGCCAGGGGCTGGGCAGGCTGTGCCTGCTATGGCTGCTGGTGCTGACCGGCGCCGCCGCGCAGGCGGCTGCGACGACGCCGGTTCCCAAGGTGCAGGTGCCGGGCAAGAGCAGCAAACCGGCCAAGGCCGTGCCGCCACCGAAGCCGGTGCTGACGCCGCCGGCCGGCAATCTGGTCATCATCGGCGGCGGCTTGCGCGCCGAAAATGCCGAGGTGTGGCAGCGCATCGTCATGCTGGCGGGCGGCAAGGGCGCGCGCATCGGCGTGTTCGGCTCGGCCTCGATCAACCCGGAAAGCGCGGCCCAGGCCACCGTCAACAAGCTCAATCAGTACGGCGCCCAGGCGTTCGCGATTCCGCTCGGCGTCACCTGGCCCAATAGCGACTACCGCAAGGCCGCCGAAGACCCGGAAGTGGTGGCGGCCATCCATTCGGCCACCGGGATTTATTTCACCGGCGGCGACCAGGCCCGCATCACGCGCGCGCTGGTGCGCACCGACGGCAGCCACACGGCGGCGCTGGACGCGGTGTGGGACGTCTACCGCGACGGCGGCGTGCTGGCCGGCTCCAGCGCCGGCGCCGCCATCATGAGCACTACCATGTTCTACGACGCCAAGTCGACCCTGGACATGCTGAAGCAGGGCGTCAACGAGGGCCACGAGATCGCCTCCGGCCTCGGCTTCATCGGCGAGGACGTGTTTGTCGACCAGCACTTGCTGGTGCGCGGCCGCTTTGCGCGCATGATTCCGGTGATGCTGAAGAAGGGCTACCAGATCGGCCTGGGCATCGACGAGAACACCGCGATGGTGGTCAACGCCAAGCGCGACGTCGAAATCATCGGTTACAGCGGCGCGCTGCTGCTGGACCTGTCGGCGGCGATTACCGACCGTGGCATCAAGGGGTTTAATATTTCCAACGCCACCATCAGTTACCTCGATCGCGGCGACAAGTTCAACCTGGTGACGCGCGAGTTCACGCCATCGCCGGACAAGGCCGACAACAAGCTCGACCCGAACCAGCCGGACACGCGCGAGCCGGTCTACACCAACGACATCCTTGGCAACAATGCGGTGCTGGATCTGATGGTGAATCTGATCGACAACGCCCAGCAGGACGCCATCGGCATCGCCTTTGGCAACCCGCGCGATTTCAATCCGGAGCTGGGCTTCGAGTTCCGCTTCTCCAAGACGATTAACAGCGTCGGCTACAGCTCGACCGAGGTGGAAGCGTATTCGGTGCTGAAACTGCGCATGGACATCCGGCCGATCCAGCTGCAACAGCCGCTGTACCGCTACCGCTAGCGTCGCCGCCCCCTGGCCGTAGCGCAGTGCGGGTTGCGCCGGTGCCGCGCGCCGTGGTGGACCATTTTTATGGGAGTGCGTATGCGCATGGCGATCAAATTCCTGTTGCACGCGGCTTTGCTGCTGGCCTTGCCGATGAGCGTGGTGGCGGCCGATGGCCCCAAAGGCTCACTGGTCATCATCGGCGGCGGCCTGCGCGCCGACAATGACGCCGTCTGGCAGCGCATCGTCCGGCTGCCGTCGGCGCGCACCAGCGCCTGGGTGATACGGGCCTGGTCGCCGCCGGAGAAGAACACGCCGCCGGCGCCGCGCACCGCGTCGGCCAGCAATGGGT
>NZ_WWCT01000054.1 GCF_009857605.1 Duganella levis
TGAGCAGGTGGCGCGGGCCGATGCCGAGCTGGCCGGCTGGCCGGCGCAGTTGGAAAGTCAGCCGGAGCGGGTGGACCAGGCGCGCGCGGCGCTGGTGAAGGCCGAGGCGCGGGTGGCGGATGTGCATCAGGCGCGCTGCAATCCGGCCGCGCCGGATTCGGTGCACTTGGCGGCAGCGCGCCAGACCATCGAGCAGCTGGCCGAGCGCACCGTCAAGAACGCGCCGGTGGTGCTGAAGCGGGCCGGCGGCCAGGTCAAGCTGGCCAAGTCCTACAGTTCGCGCGGCGTCTGGCTGCCGGTGCGCATGACGTACACGGTGGTGCCGGTCAAGGGCAAGCCGTTTTATGCGGAGGTGGATGTGGTCAGCAGCATCACGCCGGACCGCAGGCTGGGCCAGGTGAAGACCACGCTGGCCTGCATTACCGAGCACAGCGCCAGCGACCGGCCGTCCAATTTCCGCGATGTCTGCACCGACGATCCGGCGGCGCGCCGGCGCTAAGGCGCTAAGTTTCCGACGGCGGCTTGAACAGGTCTTCGAGGTCGGCGCGGGTGGTGGGTTTGCGCACCACACCGCGCCGCCCCGTATATTCTTCCTCGATATTGTCGCGGTAGTAGCTCCACGCCGCCCCCGAGGTCGACAGCTTGCGCCACACCTCATTGCCGACACCGCTATAGTCCATGGCGCTGCCGTCGTCAAACTCCACCCGCAACAGTTTGTCGCGGGCGTCATACCCGATAGCCCGCAATTTACCCGCGTTGATGCGCTTCATTTCCATGCCGGCCTCCTTGTTTTAGGTGCTGCCGCGCTGGATCAGCTCAAAACCGGTGTCGTTCAGGCGGGCTACCGCCTTGCCGTCCACCCGGTCCAGGATCGCTTGCGCTGCCATACGTCCGATATTAGCCCCATCGACGCGTACAGTCGATAGCGGCGGATAGGTGCGGGCAGCAAAATTGAGGTCGCCGAAGCCGACCACCGCCAATTGCTGCGGTACGGACAGGCCGCGCGCGATGGCTTCGGTCAGCACGCCGTGCGCCAGCGTGTCGGAACTGCACACCACGGCGTCCATGTCGGGACAGCGCGCCAGCAGCGCTTCCAGGCCGTCGCGCCCCAGGGCGAAGGTCGACGGCAGCGGCATGATCTGCACCGCCGCCACTTCGACCCCGTGCTTGGCCAGCCCAGCCTGCAGGCCCTGGTTGCGGCGCGCCGCGCGCGGGTCTTGCACCGCCAGGATGGCGATGCGGCGGTAGCCTTGCGCCAGCAGGTGCTGGGCGATGGCGTGGCCGACGTCTTCATGCGAGAAGCCGACCATCATGTCGACCGGCGACGGCGTCAGGTCCCACGTTTCCACCACCGGCACCTGCGACGCTTGCAGCCGGCGCCGGGTGCTGTCCGTGTGCAGCGAACCGGTCAGGATGACGCCGTCGGGCCGGCGGCTGAGGATGGTCTCGACCAGCAATTCCTCGCGCCACGCTTCGTAGCTCGACAGGCCCAGCATGACCTGGTAGCCGGCGGCGGTCAGGTGGTCGCTGGCGGCCTGCGCCATGTCGGCGAAGATCGGCGTCGAAATGGTCGGCAGCACCAGGGACACCAGCCGGCTGCGCGCCGACGCCAGCGCGCCGGCCATCATGTTTTTGACGTAGCCCGTCTGCGCCACCGCGGCCTGCACCTTGGCGACCGTATTGGGCCGCACCAGGTGCGGCTGGTTCAAGGCGCGCGAGACGGTGATCGGCGACACGCCGGCCACCCGCGCCACATCGACCAGCGTGGCGCCGCTGACGCTGAGGTCGCCTTCGGGGGTGCGCAGGCTGCGCAGTTCGGTGTTGTCCATGGCGCTTGATGATAAGGGGTGATGTGCAATTGTAGCATCATACATCATTTTCAATCATTTTAGTTTCAGGTTTACCTTGAAATTACAGGCACACAAGGCTACCATCATGATGACAGCGCAATCATTTATGGAGACATCATGACCCAAAAGCCTTCCGACACGCCCCGCATTGTTGCCATGCGCGTCATTCCCGTGGCCGGCCACGACAGCATGCTGCTGAACCTGAGCGGCGCCCACGGCCCGTATTTCACGCGCAACATCGTCATCCTCACCGACAGCCTGGGCAACACCGGCGCCGGCGAGGTGCCGGGCGGCGAGAAGATCCGTCAGACGCTGGAAGACGCCCGCCCGCTGGTGCTGAACCAGCCGATCGGCAATTACCACGCCATCCTGAACGCGGCGCGCGCCGCCTTCGCCGACCGCGACGCCGGCGGCCGCGGCCTGCAAACCTTCGACCTGCGCATCGCCGTGCACGCCGTGACGGCGCTGGAAGCGGCGCTGCTCGATCTGCTGGGCCAGTTCCTCGGCGTGCCGGTGGCCGCCCTGCTGGGCGAAGGCCAGCAACGCAGCCAGGTGGAAATGCTGGGTTATCTGTTCTATGTGGGCGACCGCCAGGCCACCGACCTGCCCTACGCCGCCACCCCGGCCGACGCGCCGGACGCCTGGACCCGTTTGCGCTATGAGGCGGCGCTGACGCCGGACGCCATCGTGCGGCTGGCCGAAGCGGCCTATGAGCGCTACGGCTTCAACGACTTCAAGCTGAAAGGCGGCGTGTTTCGCGGCGAAGAGGAAATCGAGGCCGTCACCGCCATCCACGAACGCTTCCCGCAGGCGCGCGTGACGCTCGATCCGAACGGCGGCTGGCTGCTGAAGGATGCGATTCGCCTGTGCCGCGACCAGGGCGATGTGCTGGCTTACGCCGAAGACCCGTGCGGCGCCGAGAACGGTTACTCGGGGCGCGAGGTGATGGCCGAGTTCCGCCGCGCCACCGGCCTGCTGACCGCCACCAATATGGTGGCCACCGACTGGCGCGAGATGCGCCACGCGATCCAGCTGCAATCGGTCGACATTCCGCTGGCCGATCCGCACTTTTGGACCATGCAGGGTTCGGTGCGGGTGGCGCAGATGTGCCATGAGTGGGGCCTGACCTGGGGCTCGCATTCGAACAACCACTTCGACATTTCGCTGGCCATGTTCACCCATGTGGCGGCGGCGGCGCCGGGCAACATCACCGCCATCGACACCCACTGGATCTGGCAGGACGGCCAGCACCTGACCAGGAATCCGCTGCAGATCGAAGGCGGCATGGTGCAGGTGCCGCAGCGCGGCGGCCTCGGCGTGGAACTGGACATGGATGCGATCGAAAAGGCGCATCACCTGTACAACAATATGGGACTGGGCGCGCGCGACGATGCGGTGGCGATGCAGTTCCTGATCCCCGGCTGGAAGTTCAATAACAAAATGCCTTGCATGGTTCGCTAATAACAACGACAAGAACCACAAGGAGACAATATGACTACCATCGCCAGCACCACCGGCGGCGTTGCTGCCGCCCGTTCCGTTCTCGACACCGCCGTCAGCAAGGTCAAGTGGCGCATCCTGCCGCTGTTCGTGGTGATGTTCATTGCCAACTATATCGACCGCGTCAACATCGGCTTTGTCCGCTCGCATCTGGAGAAAGACCTCGGCATCGGCGCGGCTGCGTTCGGATTCGGGGCCGGCATCTTCTTCCTCGCCTATGCGGTGTTCGAGGTGCCATCCAATATTTTGCAGCAGCGCTTCGGCGCCAAGGCGTGGCTGACCCGCATCATGGCGACCTGGGGCATCGTCGCCACCTGCATGGCCTTCGTGCAGGGCGAGACCTCGTTCTACGTGGTGCGCTTCCTGCTGGGCGTGGCCGAGGCCGGCTTCTTCCCGGGCGTGGTGTATTACTTCACGCAGTGGCTGCCGAATAGCGAGCGCGGCAAGGCGATGGCGATCTTCCTCAGCGGTTCGGCGCTGGCGTCGGTGATCTCCGGTCCACTGTCCGGCGCGCTGCTGTCGATCGAGGGCGGCGGCTTCCACGGCTGGCAATGGATGTTCGTGATTGAAGGGCTGGCGTCGGTGGTGCTGTGCTTCGTGGTGTGGTTCTTCCTCGACTCGCGACCGGAAGACGCCAAGTGGCTGACCAATGAGGAGCGGCGCGAACTGGCGGCCGTGATCGAGGCCGAACGCAAAGAGCGTGACGCCAAGCGGTCGCCGCATGCCAGCATGTTCTCGCTGCTCAAGGATGGCCGCATTGCGCTGTTCTGCGTGATCTTCTTTGCCATCCAGCTGACCATTTATGGCGCCACGTTCTGGCTGCCGAGCATCATCAAGAAGATGGGCCACTTCTCGGAATTCGAGATCGGCTTGTTTAACTCGATTCCGTGGATTATCTCGATCGCGGCCATGTATATGTTTGCCACACTGGCGCAGAAATATCGCCATCAGCAGGCGTGGGTGGCGGTGGCGTTGCTGGTGGCAGCGTGCGGCATGTACGCCTCCACCACCGGCGGACCGGTGTTTGCGTTCGTGGCGATCTGCTTTGCGGCGATTGGCTTCAAGGCGGCGTCGTCGCTGTTCTGGCCGATTCCGCAAGGTTATCTGGACAGCCGCATCGCGGCGGCCGTGATCGCGCTGATCAACTCGCTGGGCAATCTGGGCGGCTTCGTGGCGCCAGCCACCTTCGGTTATCTGGAGCAGAAGACGGGTTCGATCCAGGGCGGCTTGTACGCGCTGTCCGCCGCCTCGGTGATCGCGGCCGGCCTGATCTTCCTCACGCGCCGCAACAAGTAAGTCCGGCGCCGCTGGTCGGGGCTATGCGCCGGCCAGCCGCCGGCAGTCAGCGGCAGTCAGCGGCAGTCAGCGGCACGCTGCCACCGCGTGCTGCCAGGCAGACGCAGCCAGATCGTTTGCCAGGCGTTGCGGCTGCCACAGCCATTGCTGTTGGCCAGCCGCGATGGCGTGGTCGGTCCGCTATCGCTGATGATTTGTTCGTTTTCGACTTTGGCGTAGATTGAGCGCCCGCAGTAGATGGTGCGCAGTTCGGTGCCGTTGGGCAGGAAGAGCTGCTTCCATTGGTACCCCCGGGTGACCGAGTGGCCGTTGGTCGCACCGGGTGCTGGGCTGGGTGTCAGCAGGGCGGCCGTTGTGGCGACTGGCGTTGATGCATGTGGCGCTGGGGCGGGCTGCGGCGTAATGGTTGGCGGTGATGCGGCCTGCTTCGGCGCGGACTGCGGCGCGGTTGGCGTTTCGCCGGCAGCGCTGGCGTCCCCTTCGTCGTCGCTGTCTTCGTCTTCGCTGTCTTCGTCTTCGTCTTCGTCTTCGCGCCACGGGCAGTGTGCAGCGGGCGTGGTGGCGATCCACTGTTTGATGAGTGTACTCAATGCGGCTACCGTTTTTTCGCCATAACAGCCCTCGCCGGTATGTTCGATCAGGGCCATGAATACTTTGCTCGGCAGGTACATACCGCCGATCGGGTGGTCAGGGTGGTCCATTTTCTCTCCCTCTAAAACGTCTATTTTCTCTAGAACGCTCTATTTCGCTCTATAACGCTAGAAATCACTCTAAAAATAAAGTGTTGCTCGCTCTATTCTCTCTAGATCACTCTATTTCCTCTAAAAGCTCTATTTTTTTTAGAGCGAAATCTAGCGAAATAGTTCGAAATCTAGCGTTTTAGAGCGTTCTAGAGGTTTTAGAGTTTTTAGAGCGGGAGAAAATATAGGTAGGAGTAGTGCCCTCAAATGGCCTTGGCCACGAGGGTGATGAGCAGCGCTGACGGCACCAGCAGCAGCTGCGCCAGCAAGGTGCCGGACAAACGGCTGCCGACCAGCCACACAACGGCGCGCCGGAATTGCGTTTCGCTCACCTTCCCTTCGATGACGTCATCCGTCATGCCCGACATATGCGGATCGATGAACACCGCCATCATCACCGTGGCGCCCCCGTTGATGATTGAAGACAGGGTACTGGACGTCACTCGCACCGACGGGTCCAGCACGCCAGCGTACAGCGCGGCGAACACGCCTACCGTCCACAGCGCGGTGGCGATCACATTCAACAGCGTGACCGACAGCGACACACTTTGCGTATCGCGCAAACCAGCGAGGTTGCTGGCGCGCGGCAGACTGACATTGTCCTTCACATACGACAGTCCGCCTTTGAAGAACCCATGCAAGATCAGCTTCGGCACCGAACGATGGATCTGGAAGTGCATCACGGCCCGGCAAAACACGCGCTGAAAGGTCGGAATCAACAGCGCCCCGACAATCGTGGCCAGCGAGGCCGACACCAGCAGCCAGCGAAAATCGCTCAGCAGCTCCGGGCCGGACAGCGGCATGCCGATGCTGGACTCCACCCGCTTCGCCAAAAACGGCCCGAGGAAAGAATTGGAGGTGCGCGACACCAGCACCAGAATGCTGAACAGCGCCAGCGACACCGCAATGCGGCGCGTGCGAATCCCGGCGATGCGCACCGAATACGCCAGCGTGCCAATCAGATGGATCACGAACGTCAGGAAACAGATAAACAGCAGTTGGCGATCCATCACCAGCGTCATTTCTTGCGGTTGCCGTGCACCATCTGGCGCGACTGCTTGCGCAACAAGGCCTGTTCCCAGCGCTGCTTCTGCTCTTCCGTCTCCGGCACCAGTTCCGGCACCTTGACTGGCTTGCGGTGCTCGTCCACCGCCACCATGGTGAAGTAGCAGCTATTAGCGTGGCGCACCAGCCGCTTCTGGATATTTTCCGTCACCACCCGAATGCCGACTTCCATCGACGTGTTACCGGTGTAATTGATCGACGCCAGGAAGGTCACCAGCTCGCCGACATGAATCGGCTGCAGGAACATCACCTGGTCCACCGACAGCGTCACCACATAGCTGCCGGAATAGCGGCTGGCGCACGCATACGCCACGCTATCCAGATACTTGAGAATCGTGCCGCCATGGACGTTGCCTGAGAAATTGGCCATATCAGGCGTCATCAGCACGGTCATGCTCAGTTCGTGCTCCACCCAGTTCATCGGTTTTTCCATCGCATCACTCCTGTTGTCAGTGGCTCCATGCTAGCCGTTAAACTTGTCATTCGCAAATAGTTGTCAAAAAGTTGTATGCTTTGCGCTTCTCTTGAAAAGGAACGCTCATGAAATGGAAAGTTTTGGCCGCCAGCCTGGCCATGGTACTGGGCACAACTGCCGCGCAGGCCGCCGTCAGCGCCGACCAGGTGCAGACCTTCACGCTGGCCAACGGCATGAAGTTCATCGTGCTGGAATCGCACGGCATCCCCAACGCCAATATGTACACGTTCTGGAAAGTCGGCTCGCGCAATGAGGCGCCCGGCATTACCGGCCTGTCGCACTTCTTTGAACACATGATGTTCAACGGTTCGAAAAACTTCGGCCCGAAAATGTTCGACCGCACCATGGAAGCCAAGGGCGGCTCCAACAACGCCTACACCAGCACCGACCTGACCGTGTACCAGGACTGGTTCCCGGCCACTTCGCTGGAAACCATCTTCACGCTGGAAAGCGACCGCATCGCCCACCTGAGCATTGATCCGAAAATGGTCGCCAGCGAGCGCGGCGTGGTGCTGTCCGAGCGCAGCACCGGGCTGGAGAACTCCAACATGCGCCTGCTGCGCGAAGAGGTCAACAGCGTGGCCTTCATGGCGCACCCGTATTCGTGGTCGGTGATCGGCAACGAGTCCGACATCAAGGCCTGGACCCAGCAGGATCTGGAAACCTATTTCCGCACCTATTACGCGCCGAACAATGCGGTGTCGGTGATCGTCGGCGACGTCAAGGCCGACGAGGTGAAGAAGCTGGCCACCAAGTACTTCGGCGCCATTCCGAAGCGCGCGCTGCCGCCGGCGGTGCGCACCGTCGAGCCGCCGCAGACCGGCGAGCGGCGCGTGTTCGTCACCAAGGAATCGGCCACCTCGGCCAACCTGAGCATCGCCTACAAGATTCCGCAAGCCGGCAATCCCGATTACTACGCGCTGGAGGTGCTGCAAAGCCTGCTAGCCGACGGCAAGACCTCGCGTCTCTATAAAGCGCTGGTGGAGCAGCAACTGGCGACGCAGGTCAGCGCTAACAGCCTGGACGGCTTCGATCCGGGCCTGCTGTACCTGTCCGCCGTGGCCGCCGCCAAGGTGGAACCGGCGACGCTGGAAAAAGCATTGCTGGCCGAAGTCGACAAGCTGGTCAAGGATGGCGTGACGGCCGAGGAACTGCAAAAGGTCAAGAACCAGAAATTGGTCAATCTGTACCGCGAGCAGGAAACCATCAACGGCAAGGCGCAGCAATTGGGCAATTACGAAGTCTTCTTCGGCGACTACAAGAAGATGTTCGACGCCCCCGCCGCCTACGAAAAACTGACGCCGGCCGACATCCAGGCCGTCGCCGCCAAATACCTGAAGAAATCGCAGCGCACCGTCGGCGTGCTGGCTGCGAAGGAGGATTGATACGATGAATACACCACTGACTGCCAGCGCCGCGCGCGCCGCGATCGCCACCGCCATCGCCGCCCTGCTGGCCGCGCCGGCCCACGCCGCCGAATTCCGTCTGCCCGAGTTCGACACCGTGACACTGCCAAACGGCCTGACCGTGTACCTGATGGAACGCCACGACGTGCCGCTGATTTCGGTGCGTGCCGTGGTCAAGGCCGGCGCCGTCAACGATGGCGCGCAGCCCGGCCTGTCCAACCTGACCGGCGACGCCCTGCTGCTCGGCACCGCCGCCCACAACAAGGCCAGCATCGACCAGGCCTTCGACTACCGCGGCGCACGCCTGGCCGGCGGCGCCGGCACCGAGGCCAGCACCGTGCAAGCCAACTTTGCCAAGGCCGACACGGCCGCGCTGCTGCCGCTGTTCGCCGAAATCGTCCAGCAGCCGAACTTCGACGACGCCGAGCTGGCCAAGCTGCGCGCACGCAAGGTCAACGGCATCAAGCAGGCCAAGGAAGCGCCGCGCAACGTGGTGCAGACCTACTACCGCGCCATGCTGTTCGGCGACAGCCCGTATGGCATCCCGGCCAGCGGCACCATCAGCAGCATGGCCGCGCTGAAACAGGGCGACGTGCAGGGCTATTACCAGCGCTACTACCGTCCGGACAACGCCGCCATCATCGTGGTCGGCGACTTCCAGAAGACCGCGATGCGGCAGCAGATCGAATCCCTGTTCGGCGCATGGAAAGCCAGCGGCCCGGCGCCGGCCGCGCAGGACAACGGCAAGGTGCGGGCCAGCAAGGCGCGCGTGCTGCTGGTGAACAAGCCGGACGCGATCGAAACCACCTTCCTGATCGGCGGCGCCGGCATCGCCCGCAACGACCCGGACTACGTGCAGCTGCAAGTGGTCAACACCGTGCTGGGCGGGCGCTTCACCTCGTGGCTGAACGACGAGCTGCGCGTCAACTCCGGCCTGACGTATGGCGCCAACAGCCAGTTCGCCACGCTGGCACAGACCGGCACCTTTGCCATCAGCAGCTTTACCGCGCTGCCGAAGACCGAAGCCGCATTGGCGCTGGCGCACAAGACCTACCAGCGGCTGTGGGATAAAGGGATCGATGCCGCCACGCTGGCGTCGGCCAAGGCGTATGTGAAGGGCCAGTTCCCGCCGCGCTACGAAACCAGCGAGCAGCTGGCCAGCCTGCTGGGCGATATGTACGCCAACCGGGTGGACCGGGCGCAGATCGACAACTTCACGCGTGACGTCGACAGCCTGACGCCGGAGAAGGCCAAGGCGCTGGTCGACAAGCACTTCCCGCGCAAACAGCTGCAAACGGTGTTGGTCGGCAAGGCCGAGGCGATCCGCGACATCGCCAAGACCTATGGCGAAGTCAGCGAGATCGAGATCAGCGCGGACGGCTTCCGCTAAGCAGCTGTTCGATGTCGCCGGCGACGCCGGGGCAGGCGTCCAGCACCTGCTCCAGCGGCGCCCAGGCGGCATCGTCTTCCTTGAGGGCGAGCTCGGCTTGCTGGCTCAGCGCCGCCAGGCGGTCGGCGCCGACCGTGCCGGCCAGGCCTTTCAACGTGTGCAGCGCCGGCAAGGCGGCGGTGCAGTTTTCATCGTCGCGCGCGGCTTGCAGCTGCGCCGCCAGCTTCTCGGCCTCGGCGATGAAGCTGCGCAACGCGATCAGATAAACCGACTCCAATCCCCCCAGCCGCTTCAGCGCGGCAGCGCTGTTCAAGCCGGCGTCGGGCAGCGGCCCGGATGCAGCGGCGCCATCGCCGCCAGCCCGCGGCTGAGCCCCGCCTT
>NZ_WWCT01000055.1 GCF_009857605.1 Duganella levis
TACGGGTCGGCGTCGGCATGGCGGCTGCGGGCCGGCACCGGCTGGTTGCGCGGCACGCCGATTTCGATCAGGTCGAGGTCGGGCGCCAGTTGCGCCAGCCGTTTCAGCGGCGCCGTGCGCCACGGCCACGGCCAGCGCCGCTGCGCCCGCCCCAGCACCAGCTTGGACAGGTTGTGGCTGCGCGCGTAGTCCAGCGCTGCCGCCGCCAGGTCGGCACCGGACAGCACGGCGGTGCTGGCGCCCAGGTCTTCGGCCAGCTTCAGCGTCTTCAGGATTTGTTCGCGCTGCGCCGCCGGCAGCCGTTGCAGCGCCGGCGTTTCGACGTACACCGCATGCCAGCCGGTGCCCAGCTGGCCGGCCAGCCGCGCCGTGCTGCGCACCGTGTGTTCGCCGCCTGCGCCGGGACCGACGCAGGCCAGCAAGGCTGCGCCGGTCTTCCAGATGTCGGCGATCGATTTTTCCACGCGGTAGGCGCGCACGTCGTCTTCGATGCGGTCGGCGGTGCGCCGCAAGGCCAGTTCGCGTAGCGCGATCAGGTTGCCCTTGCGGAAGAAGTTCTTCGAGGCGCGTTCGGCCTGCGCCGCCTGGTAGACCTTGCCGCTTTGCAGGCGCGCCAGCAGTTCATCGGCCGGCACATCGACCAGCACCACTTCGTCGGCCTGGTCGAACACGGTGTCGGGCACGGTTTCGCCGACCCGCACGCCGGTGATGCCGCCCACCACGTCGTTCAGGCTTTCCAGGTGCTGGACGTTGACGGTGGTGAGCACGTCGATGCCGGCGTCCAGCAGTTCTTCGATGTCCTGCCAGCGCTTCGGATGGCGCGAGCCGGGGGCGTT
Source organism: Duganella levis (assembly GCF_009857605.1). GTDB lineage: Bacteria > Pseudomonadota > Gammaproteobacteria > Burkholderiales > Burkholderiaceae_D > Rugamonas > Rugamonas levis. The sequence continues at coordinate 837 of NZ_WWCT01000055.1, forward strand.
GCTGTGCGCCAGTTCGTCCATCAGGATCAGCGGCGGCTGCGCGGCCAGGGCGCCGTCCAGGTCGAATTCGGCGAGCTGCTTGCCGCGGTAGGCTACCTGGCGCGGCGGCAGCAGTGGCAGCCCGGCCAGCATGGCGGCGGTGTCGGCGCGGCCGTGGGTTTCCACCACACCGACCAGCAGCGGCTGGCCGTCGGCCTGCAGTTTGCGGGCGGCCGCCAGCATGGCGTAGGTCTTGCCGACGCCGGCCGAGGCGCCGAAGTAGATCCGCAGTTTGCCGCGCGCGGCCTTGCGCTCCTGCGCCTGCACCTGCGCCAACAGCGCATCGGGGTCGGGTCGTACGGAGTCGGTGGGGAACATGGCCATGCGCGGATTGTACCTTGTGGCTTAGCCGCGCGCCGGGACGTGGCTGGCTACCGCCGCCTGGTCCAGCGCCAGATTCAGCGCCAGCACGTTGACGCGCGCTTCGCCGAAGAAGCCGAACCACTGGCGCTGCTGTTCGCGGGCGATCAGCGCCAGCACCTGCTCGCTGCTGATGCGGCGTGCGGCGGCGATGCGGCCGGCCTGGTAGCGGGCGGCGGCCAGGCTGATCTCGGGGTCGAGGCCGCTGGCCGAGGCGGTCACCAGATCAACCGGGATCGCGGCGCTATTGGTTACGCCAACGGCGGTGTCGGCCGCGTGCAGCGCGTCGATGCGGCCTTTGACGGCGTCGATCAGGGCCGGGTTGGTCGGCCCTTGGTTGGCGCCGCCGGAGCCGGCCGCATTGTTTGGCATTGGCGCGGTGGCCGATGGCCGGCTCCAGAAGTATTGCGGCGAGGTGAAGGCCTGGCCGATCAGCGACGAGCCGACGGTTTTGCCGTTGACGCTCACCAGGCTGCCGTTGGCCTGGTCGGCAAACGCGGCCTGGCCGATGCCGGTCACGGCCAGCGGGTACAGCACGCCGCAGACCAGGGTCAGCGCGGCAAAGATGGTGAGGGCGGGACGCAGTTGCGATGCCATGACAGTTCCTTTCAAGCTCCCCGCGCGCGGGGAGCGGGGGTTAGACGAGGTTGAGGGCGGTCAGCACCAGATCGATGACCTTGATGCCGATGAACGGCAAAATGATGCCGCCGACGCCGTACAGCAGCAGGTTGCGGCGCAGCAGCGCCACGGCGCCGATGGCCCGGTACGGCACGCCCTTGAGCGCCAGCGGGATCAAGACCATGATGATCAGCGCGTTGAAGATCACCGCCGACATGATGGCCGAGGCCGGGCTGGCCAGGTGCATGATGTCGAGCGCCTTCAGCTGCGGGTAGGTGCCGACGAACGCCGCCGGGATGATGGCGAAGTATTTGGCGATGTCGTTGGAGATCGAGAACGTCGTCAGCGAGCCGCGCGTCATCAGCATCTGCTTGCCGATTTCAACGATTTCCAGCAGCTTGGTCGGGTTCGAATCGAGATCGACCATGTTGCCGGCTTCCTTGGCCGCTTGCGTGCCGGAGTTCATCGCCACCGCGACGTCGGCCTGGGCCAGCGCCGGGGCGTCGTTGGTGCCGTCGCCGGTCATCGCCACCAGCCGGCCTTCGGCCTGGTAGCTGCGGATCAGCTTGAGCTTGTCCTCGGGCGTGGCTTCAGCCAGGAAGTCGTCGACGCCGGCTTCGGCGGCGATTGCGGCGGCGGTCAGTTTATTATCGCCGGTGATCATCACGGTCTTGATGCCCATGCGGCGCAGCTCGGCGAAGCGTTCCTTGATGCCGCCCTTGACGATGTCCTTCAGTTCGACCACGCCCATCACGCGCTCGCCGTCGACCACCACCAGCGGCGTGCTGCCGCGGCGCGAGATGTCGTCGACGCTGCGCGCCACTTCGCTCGGGTATTTCTGGCCCAGCGCTTCGACGTACTGACGCACGGTGTCGGCCGCACCCTTGCGGATCGCGCGCGGGCCAATGTCGATGCCGGACATGCGGGTCTGCGCGGTGAACGGCACGAAGGTCGCGTTCAGGGTCGCCATTTCGCGTTCGCGGATGTTGAACTTCTGCTTGGCCAGCACCACGATGCTGCGCCCTTCCGGGGTTTCGTCGGCCAGCGACGCCAGTTGGGCGACGTCGGCCAGCTGCTGTTCGGTGACACCTGGCGCCGGCATGAAGGCCGAGGCCTGGCGGTTGCCCAGCGTGATGGTGCCGGTTTTGTCCAGCAGCAGCACGTCGACGTCGCCGGCCGCTTCCACCGCGCGGCCCGAGGTGGCGATCACGTTGGCTTGCATCATGCGGCTCATGCCGGCCACGCCGATGGCCGACAGCAGGCCGCCGATGGTGGTCGGGATCAGGCATACCAAGAGCGCGATCAGGACCGTGATCGTCACGGGCGTGCCAGCGCCGGCAGCGGCCACCGAGAACAGCGAGAACGGCAGCAAGGTCACGGTGACGATCAGGAACACGATGGTCAAGGCCACCAGCAGGATGGTCAGGGCGATTTCGTTGGGCGTCTTCTGGCGCTTGGCGCCTTCCACCATCGAAATCATGCGGTCGAGAAAGGTCTCGCCCGGATTGGCGGTGACTTTCACCACCAGCCAGTCCGACAGTACCCGCGTGCCGCCCGTGACGCTGGAAAAATCGCCGCCCGATTCGCGGATTACCGGCGCCGATTCGCCGGTAATCGCGCTTTCGTCGACCGAGGCCACGCCTTCGATCACCTCGCCGTCGATCGGGATCACGTCACCGGCTTCGACCAGGATGTAGTGGCCCTTGCGCAGGTCCAGCGCCGGCTGCGGCAGCCAGGTGGTGCCGTGCTTCGGCGTGGCCAGCTTCTTGGCGGTGACCGTTTGCTTCAGGCTGCGCAGCGAGGCCGCTTGCGCCTTGCTGCGGCCTTCGGCCAGCGCTTCGGCGAAGTTGGCGAACAGCACCGTGAACCACAGCCAGACGGCGGTGGCGGCGATGAAGCCGAACGGCGCTTCGCCCTTGCCCAGCAGCGCCTGCACCGCCAGCGCGGTGGTGATGATGCTGCCGACGTAGACCACGAACATCACCGGGCTGCGCAACTGGGTGCGCGGGTGCAGCTTGCGGAACGAGTCGGCGATGGCCGGCACCAGCAGCTGCGAATCGAACATATTCAGCTTGCGGGCCGGTGGATTGGTAAACAGGGTGGCGTCTTTTTGCGTTGTAGTAGACATGGTGATTCCTTATTGGGCAAACAGCTGCAGGTGCTCGACGATCGGGCCCAGCGCCAGCGCCGGCACGTAGTTCAGCACCCCGACCAGCACCACCACGCCGCACAGCAGGCCGATGAACATGCCGCCGTGGGTCGGCATGGTGCCGGCGTTGGCGTCGAGGCGTTGCTTGCCGGCCAGCGAGCCGGCGATGGCCAGGATCGGCACGATCATGGCGAAGCGGCCGAACCACATGGCGATCGCCAGCATGCTGTTGTAGAACGGCGTGTTGGCCGACAGGCCGGCAAACGCCGAGCCGTTGTTGTTGGCGGCCGAGCTGAACGCGTACAGGATTTCCGAGAAGCCGTGCGCGCCGGGGTTGGCAATGCCGGCCTTGCCGGCGTCGCACAGCACAGCGATGGCGGTGCCGGCCAGCACCAGCGTCGGCGTCACCAGGATGGCGATCGAGGTCATCTTCATTTCATAGGCCTGGATTTTCTTGCCCAGGTATTCCGGCGTGCGGCCGATCATCAGGCCGGCGATGAACACCGCCATGATGGCGAACACCAGCATGCCGTACAGGCCGGTGCCGACGCCGCCGAAGATCACTTCGCCGAACTGGATCAGCAGCATCGGGATCATGCCGCCCAGCGGCGTGAACGAGTCGTGCATGGCGTTGACGGCGCCGCATGAGGCAGCCGTGGTGACAGCCGCGAACAGCGTCGAGGCGGAAATGCCGAAGCGGGTTTCCTTGCCTTCCATATAGCCCATGCTCTGGTCGACGTTGAGCGCCTGCAGGCCCGGATGGACGCTTTGCTCGGCGCCCATCACCACGCAGGTGCAGACCACGAACAGCAGCGTCATGGCGCCCAGCACGGCCCAGCCCTGGCGGCGGTCGCCGACCATGCGGCCGAAGGCGAAGCACAGACCGGCCGGGATGATGAAGATCGCCAGCATCTGCAGGAAGTTGCTCAGCGCGGTAGGGTTTTCATACGGGTGGGCCGAGTTGGCGTTGAAGAAGCCGCCGCCGTTGGTGCCCAGCATTTTGATGGCTTCCTGCGAGGCGACCGGGCCCATGGCGATGGTCTGGGTGGTGGCGGTCAGCGTTTCGGTGACCGGCTGGCCCTTGGCGTCCAGCAGCGGCTGGCCGTCGGCGCCGACTTTCGGCTGGCTGTAGGTGACCGGGTCGAGCAGCTGCACTTCCTTGTACGGTGCGAAGTTCTGGATCACGCCTTGCGCCATCAGCACCACGGCCAGAATCAGCGACAGCGGCAGCAGGATGTACAGGGTCGAGCGCACCAGGTCGACCCAGAAATTGCCGATCGATTTGGCGGAGCGCGAGGCGAAGCCGCGGATCAGGGCGTAGGCGACGGCGATACCGGTGGCGGCCGAGAAGAAGTTCTGGCCGGCCAGCACCAGCATCTGGGTCAGGTAGCTCATGGTCTGTTCGCCGCTGTAGCCCTGCCAGTTGGTGTTGGCAACAAAACTGACGGCGGTGTCGAAGGCGGAGTCGGGCGAGACGTTGGCCATTGCCTGCGGGTTGAGCGGCAGCCAGATTTGCAGCCGTTGCAGCGCGTAGGTGACCAGTGTGCCGAGCACACTGAACGCCAGCAGCGACAGGGCGTAGGTTTTCCAGCCCTGGCCTTCTTGCGGGTTGACGCCGGCCAGACGGTAGATCAGGCGTTCAATTTTGGCCAGCCAGCCTAAGCCGCGCAGCGGGCTGGTGCCGGCGGCGTTACCGTCGCCGACCCGCGCCAGCACGATGCCGAGCGGCCAGGCCAGCGCCAGCAGCACCGCCAGGAACACGATCAGCAGGATTATCGATTGCATGCTCATCACAGATCCTCCGCTTTCAGCAGGGCCACCACCAGGTAGACCAGCAGGCCAGCGGCGGCGATCGCGCCGATCAGGTAGAACGTGTTCATGGCTGGCCTCCCAGTTTGGCGCAGCCGGCGGCCATGGCCACCGTCAGCAGGTAGAACAGCGCAATCGCGCCGATAAATACTATGTCCATCACACCCTCACAGGTCTTGTTTTGATAGCTTGAAGCTTAGCCAGAAGGGTCTAAAGATTTTGTAAAGACTTGCTGGCGGGGTGTAAACAAAGCGTAAAAATTTATTTTTTCTTTACGCCGGGGCGGCGACTCTTTAGAACATTTTTACGGGGGCTTGGCTACGCTGGTTCCATCGCAACCACCTTGGACTATCATGAATTGTTTACACGGCATCTGGGTGCCGCTGGCCACCCCCATGCGCCACGGCGAGATCGACCTGGCGCAGCTGCAACGGCTGGCCGATCGCGTGGTCGACGCTGGCACTCACGGCCTGGTGGTGTGCGGCACCACCGGCGAAGCGCCGCAGCTGGATCTGGCCGAGCAGAGCGCGGCGCTGGCGGCGGTGCTGGAGGTGGCGCACAAGCGCTGCCCGGTATTGATGGGCATCGGCGGCAGCGACACCTTTGCCGCCGCCAGCCGTGTGCTGGAATTCGACGACGCCGACCTGGCCGGCTATCTGGTGTCGACGCCGGCCTATGTGCGGCCGTCGCAGGAGGGGCTGGTGCGCCATTTCGAGACCATCGCCGACGCCACCGGGCGGCCGATCGTGCTGTACAACGTGCCGGCGCGCACCGGCGTGCAGCTGGAGCTGGACACCGCCCGGCGGCTGGCGCAGCGGCCGCAGTTTGCCGCCATCAAGGAGGCCGGCGGCAGCTTGCAGCAGATGACCGATCTGGTGCAGCAGACGCCGTTGTCGGTGCTGTGCGGCGACGATGTGTTGCTGTTTGCCGCGCTGTGCGGCGGCGCGCACGGTGCGATTTCGGCGTCGGCGCATCTCCGGACCGATTTGTATGTGCAACTGTTCGATCTGGTGCGCGCACAGCGGCTGGCCGAGGCGCGCGCCTTGGCGGCCGCCCTGCTGCCGATGATGCGGCTGCTGTTCTCGGAGCCGAATCCGGCGCCGCTGAAGGCGGCGTTGGCGATGCAGGGTTTGCTGCGCGACGAGCTGCGCTTGCCGATGGTGCGGGCCACCGACTCCTGCCGCCAGCAGTTGGCAGCCGCTCTCGAAGCGCTCGACGCGCTGCCGCTCTACCGGCCAGCCAAGGCCACGATGGCCGTCAACATGATGGAGGCCGTATGATCGTCGCCCTGACTGGCGAAGACGGCGACAGCGCCGTGGCCGATCTGGCCGAAGACCTGGCCATGCTGCGCGTCGCGGCCGGCAAACGGGTGCTGCTGGTCTCGCCCAATCCCCGCCCCTACGACGCCCAACTATTCGACGATCTGGTAATCGACGCCTCGCTGCGCAGCCAGGACACGGCGCTGGCCCGCGCCGGTGTCATCCTCGCCCTGCTGCGCCCCGAAGCGCTGGAGCGCGACGGTTGCGCCGAACTGCTGGCGCGCCTGAAGGTCATGCAAAGCGTGAATCCGTCCGCGCGCGTGCTGGTGACGGTGGCCCACGGCCGCCGCCCGCTGACCGCGCATCAAGCCGGCTGCGTGCTGGTGTTCGTCGCCCAACTGCCGCACGCACGCCTGGCCGACACGCTGGTGCTCGAAGACGGCCACGACACCTACCACTCACGCCACAGCGAACTGGAACTGCAAGCCTACAAGGAAGACGGCAAGCTGTGCGCGCCCGAAGTACGCCACCTCTACCGCGAGATTTTCCCGCAGCACAGCAGCTACCACCACCTCGGCGCCCTGCTGCCAAGATCCTGCCCGCTATGAAGCGAGAGGATATAGGGTGGGTGTCTGTTTTTTCGCGTTTTACTAAAACAGTCTAAATCGTACTATCTAATACTAGACAGCGATATTTCGCTCTAAGGGACGGTTGAGGGAACTAAAAATCTTGCAGGCGCTCTAACTTTAGTAAGCTTTAGAGCGATTTAGCATTGCGTAGTACTGTTTAGAGGCTTTTAGTAAAACCGCTTTTTAGGGAGACCCACCATGGCTACCCTTCAATTTCCCATGCGTCTTCCGGCCGACCTGCTGGTGGAACTGGGCGAACTCACCGGCATCCATTGGAACAGTTGGGAACTGGAGCCCGTTATCTGCGACGCCATCCGCCGCTACATGCAGCCGCCGGCCCCGGCCGCGCAGGAGCAGACCAGCCCGACCAGCGGCGCGGGCTATCAATGGAAGCAGCTATATCTGCCGGAGGGCACCAGACTGCGCGCCGCGTTCGGCCGCAAGCCCTACTTCGCCGTCGTCACCGGGACAGAGATCAAATGCGGCGAGCGCTTCGTCACGCCATCGGCCTTTGCCAACTTGCAGGGCGGGGGCAACCGCAATGCCTGGAAAGCCGTGTGGCTGCGCTTCCCCGGCAATGAGCAGTGGGTGCTGGCCGACGTCGCGCGATCCAGGCAACAAGCCGCGATCGCGCGCCTGTTCGCCGGCGCTGAAGGCTAGGCAAGCGCGCCGCCACCATTGCTGTGCGACGCGCGCCCAGCAGGCTTAGAACACCTTGCTGAAGGTCAGCTGCAACGCGGTCTTGCCGAGGAATTTGCCGTTGGCGGCCGAGGTATAGGCCGATGCCTGGGCGTTGGTGCCGATCACGGCCAGCGCGCCGGTCACCGCGCCGAAGTCCTTGGTCAGGCCCAGCTTCCAGTCGGTGTAGGAGGCGGCGTCGTTATGACGGACATTCTGGCGGCCGCCGTGCAGGTTGACCGTCCAGCCGTCGCCGGCGTCAATGTTGGCGCCGATGTCCAGATAGCCGCTGTTCTTGCTGTCGGCAAAGCCGAACAGATTGGTCACCGCGTGCGAGTACTTCACGTAAGCCGGGCCATAACCCAGCTGGCCATAGATCTCGGTGGTATTGGCGCTGACCGGCAAGCCATTCGAGGCATAAACATAGGTCAGCACACCGACGTCATACGCCACATCGGCCGTCACCTGGCCGCGCTTGCCGGCATACAGGTCCAGTTCCACATGGCCGTCGCCGCCCGCATCCTTGATCCAGGTGATGGTCGAGGCCCACGCGCCGGCGTACAGGCCGGTCGGATTGTTCACATAATCGGCGCCGCCCTGCAAGGCCGGCTGCAAGCGCGTCTGCGAAATGCCGCGATAACGGTAATCGCTGATCGCCGCCACGTTGAAGCTGACCGCGTTGTCCGGCACGGCGGCCGGCGTTGCTGCCGCGTCTTCGGCGTGCACGCCAGTGGTCAACATGGCAGCAACGGCTGCGGCGAGTGCTAATTTTTTCATGCTCTACTTTCTATCAGTGGTGGAAAACTTCGCGGTACAGCCCGTCCATATCGGCCGGGGCGGCGCCGCGAATAATGGTGCTGGCCAGCGTCGCCGACATCACCCGCGACGCATAGGCGCGCGCCGCGGCGCGCTCCTCGTCGCTGGGCGGGACGTCGCCGCCAACCAGGACAAACAGCACGCGCAGTCCTGGATTGAACATGCGCGCAGCATTCAGGCGGGCGATCAGCTTGTATTGGCTGGCCAGATCGACCTGTTGCGGCGTCACCGGTACGTCGATCGGCACAATCGCCAGCCGCGCGGCGATCAGCGCGGCGCGGCTGTCGGCCGTGTCGCGGCCCTCGGTGTCGATGACGATATCGTTGTAGCGGGTGCGCAGCAGCTCGAGCTCGCCTACCAACGCCCGCCCGCAGATGGCGCGTGCGGCCACCCGCGGCCGCACGCCGGCCGCCGCCAATTCGCCGCACCAGGC
>NZ_WWCT01000056.1 GCF_009857605.1 Duganella levis
CCGCCGCCCGCGTGGCGGCCGACCCGCTGCGCATCGACATCATCGACGCCGCCTCCGGCATCTGCGACGCCTTCAGCGACGGCCCGGCCGCCCAGCAGCGCTGGCGCGACCGCTTCAGCACGGACCTGAATGGCGTAGCACCGATCGCGGCCGGCTGGATCAGCGACTTTTTCGGCACCTGCGCCTTCCAGCGCAGCGAATACGGCCGCGCCATCGGCCACCTGATGCTGAGCTTTGAGAACGCCCTGGCCAGCGGGCAGATCCGCCGCGCCATCATTGTCGCTACTAATATAGGCAACGGCTTCACCAGTCTCAACGCGCACGAGTCGGCGCTGGAATGGATGCAGCGCGGGCTGGACCTGGCGCGCCCGGCCGGCTGGCCGCTCAGCATCGGCATGTGCCTGATGCAGACCGCCGAAACGCTGCGCCAGCTGGGCCAGCGCGACGCCGCGCAGAGCCTGCTGCGCGAAGCGCTGAACACGCTGGCGCCGCTGTCCGGTTCGCGCGCCTACGCGGTGGCGCTGGAATACCAGGGTGACCTGGCGCTGGACCTCGGCAATTATGGGGCCGCGCTGGAAAGTTTTACCCGCCTGGCCGCGCGCGGCGATGCCCTGTGCCAGAACGATTTCCAGAGCAGCGCGCGGCGCGGCCAGGCGCATGCGCTGTCGTACCTGGCGCGCGCCGACGATGCGCTGGCCGCCGCCCAGGCCGCACTGGCGCTGGCGCGCGACCATGGCGACGCATCGAGCCAGATCGCCACCCTCAACGTGCTGGCCGACATCCACGCCCGCCACCCGCTGCCGGGCCCGGAACTGATGGTGGCGCCCAACGCCGTGCTGCATTATCTGCAGCTGGCGCTGGAGATCGCCGCCACCATCGAAGGCTACACGGTGCCGGGCGCGCTGCTGGACGCGGCGGCGCGCGAGTACGCCGCCATCGGCGATTATCAGCGGGCTTACACCATCGCGCTGCGCGCCAATACCGCGCGCGACCAGACCCACAGCAAGGAAGCCACCAACCGCGCCATTGCCATGCAGGTGCAGTACCAGACCGAACGGGCGCAGACCGAGGGCGAACATCATCGCCAGCTGGCGGCGGCCGAGGCGCAGCGCGCCGAAGTGCTGCAACAGATCAGCGCCACGCTGGAACACCTGAGCGCCATCGGCCAGGAAATCACCGCCCATCTGGATGCGGCGGCGGTGTTCCGCGCGCTGGATCGTCACGTGCATGGCTTGCTGGATGCGACCCACTTCTCGATCTTCCTGCTGCAGCCGGACGGCGCCTCGCTGGTGTGCGAATTCGGCATTGAAGCGGACAAGCCGCTGCCGCGCGTGCGCATCGCCGCCGATGATCCGAACGCCAATACCGCGCGCTGTCTGCGCGAACGGCGCGAAATCCTGGTCGAGCTGGACGATGAAGACGTCACGCCCAATCTGATTCCCGGCACGCTGCCGACCCAGAGCCTGTTGTTTGCGCCGCTGCGCGTGGGCGAGCGGGTGCTGGGCGTGATGACGGTGCAGTCGCTGCTGGCGCGCTCGTATGGCGAACGCGAACGGCTGATCTTCCGCACGCTGTGTGCCTACGGCGCCATCGCGCTTGACAATGCCAGCGCCTACCGCCAGGTGGCCGCCACCCAGGAACAGCTGCTGGACAAGAACCTGGAGCTGGAACAGGCCTACCAGGCGCTGGAGGAAGTCAGCCTGACCGACCAGCTGACCGGGCTGCGCAACCGCCGCTTCTTCCTGCAAAACGTCGACGCTGATGTCGCCATGAGCTTGCGCGGCTACGACGCCGGGCTGCATCGCGAACTGAACGAGTGCGACCTGCATGCAGCCAAGGACCTGGTGTTCTTCATGGTCGACCTCGACCACTTCAAGGAAGTCAACGACCGCTACGGCCACGCGGCAGGCGATTCGATCCTGGTGCAGATGCAGGAGCGGCTGCGCGAGGTGTTCCGCGAGTCGGATTATGTGATCCGCTGGGGCGGCGAGGAATTCCTGGTGCTGGCGCGCGCCACCCACCGCGATGAGGCGCCGGGCGTGGCCGAGCGTATGCGGCGCGCCGTCGCCGAGCGCGATTTCACCTTGCCGGACGGCGTACGCTTGTCCAAGACCTGTTCGATCGGCTTTGCCTGCTTCCCCTTCCTGCCGTCACAGCCGCGCTTGCTGTCGTGGTCGCAGGTGGTGGAACTGGCCGACCAGGGGCTGTACATCGCCAAGCGCTCCGGCCGTAATGCCTGGGCCGCGCTGTACAGCACCGACGCCACGCGCGCCGACGGCGTCTTCCCGCGCCTGATGCAGCAACTTGATCAGGCGGCGACGGATGGCGAGGTGCGGCTGGTGTCTAACCTGACCGGGCCGCTGGTGCTGGCCGGCGAACGTCGCCGCATTGGCTTGTCGAGCGATTTGGAGTTGAACTGAGCATGGATAAACAACGTTGCAGCTGGGCCAATCCCGCCAATCCCCTGTATCTGGCATATCACGACACCGAGTGGGGCGTGCCGTGCCACGACGAGCGGCGCTTGTTCGAGATGCTGAACCTGGAAGGCGCTCAGGCGGGCTTGAGCTGGGAGACCATTCTCAACAAGCGCGAGAACTATCGCGCCGCGTTTGACCAGTGGGATGCGCACAAAATCGCCGCGTATGGCCCGGACAAGGTGGCTGAATTGCTGGGCAATGCCGGCATCGTGCGCAACCGGCTGAAGGTGGCGGCGGCGATCACCAATGCGCAGGCGTACCTGCGCTTGCTCGACAGCGGCAGCAGCCTGGATAAGCTGCTGTGGTCTTACGTCGGCGGCAAGCCGATTGTGCGTGGCGACGGGCCGCGCCCGGCCAAGACCGAGCTGTCGGATCGTCTTTCCAAGGATCTGGCCAAGCTGGGTTTCAAGTTTGTCGGTTCGACGATTATGTATGCGTATATGCAGGGTATCGGCATGGTGGATGATCATGCGCCGGATTGCTTCTGCCGCAAGGCGCGCAAGTGACCATGCGGGTCGTGCTCGACACTGAGTTTGGCAGTGGCGAGCGGTTTGCCGCAGCGCGCGCACAGGGCGGGCGCTTGCATTACATAGCGATTGCCGCTGCGCTGCCGCCGGCAGCTGCGGTGCAAGATGCGCAGCTGCGCGACGCGTGGCCATTGAATGTGCCAGGCTTTCATCGCGTGATCCTGAATGATGAGGTGACGCTCGATCTGCTGGTGGGCGCGGTGGATGCCGTGCTGCCGCAGGTTGCGGCGCGCGTGGACGCGTTTTGCCTGTCGGCGGATGTTGCGCCGGCATGGGCGCGTTCGCTGGCGAAGCTGGCGGTGCAAGGCGCCACCCTGCATGCCCGCGCCGCCGACGAGGCGCTGGTGTGGGCGCTGACGGCAGCGGGATTCGTGTGCCGCATCGCTGCCGACGCCGACGCCGGGCGACGCGCCGTCGCACCGGATATTGAGGCTGTCTACCATAGCCGAAAACCGCAGCCTGCTGCGCAAGCCGCGCCAGTACGGCGCGCGGTGGTGATCGGCGCGGGACTGGCCGGTTCGTCGGCCGCGCAGCGTTTGTGCGCGCGCGGCTGGCAGGTGACGCTGATCGAACGCCACGCGCATCCGGCGCAGGAGGCGTCCGGCAACCTGGCTGGCATCTTCATGCCGCTGCTCTCCAAAGACGACAACATCCCCACTCGCCTGAGCCGCGCCGCTTACCTGTTTGCGCTGCGCGAATGGCGCCGTATGGGCGGCGTGGGCACAGCATTCTTGGGCGCCGATTGCGGCGTGCTGCAACTGGCGCGCGATGAACGCCACGCGAAAGTGCAGCAGGACGCGCTGGCGCAATGGAACTATCCACCACAATACGCGCGCTGGGCCGACGCGCAAGAAGCCAGCGCCTTGATCGACGCGCCGACGCCGCATGGTGGCTGGCTGTTTGCGCAAGGCGGCTGGGCACGGCCATCGTCGCTGTGCGAGGCGATGCTGGCGGCGTGCGGCGAACGTCTGCAACGCGTGTTCCATACCGAAGCATTGGACCTGCTGCGCGTGGACGACGAATGGCAGGTGCGAGGCGCAGACGGCGCGCTGATCGCGCAAGCGCCCACAGTGATCCTGGCCAGCGGCGCTGGCGCGGGCCAGATCGCACAGGCTGCGGAACTGCCGCTGGCCAAGTTGCGCGGCCAGGTCACCCACCTGTCGGTCGATGCCGCCGCAGTGCCGCCGCTGCTGCCACCGTTATTAACGCTGGTGGTCTGCCGCGAAGCGTATGTCACGCCGCCATCGGGCGGCATCGTCTGCGCCGGCGCCACCTACGACAACGACGACGATCCGGCACTGCGCGCCAGCAGCCAGCAGGAGAATCTGGCCCGGCTGGCCGAAATCATCCCCGGCGACGCCGTGGCAGCATTGGCGTACACCGCGCCGCTGGCTGGCCGCGTGGGCTTCCGCGTCGCCGCGCCGGACCGATTGCCGCTGGCCGGCGCGCTGCCCGACTACCCGAACGCCGGCCGGCTGGAATTCCTGTCCGACGTGCCGCGCCATCCCGGCCTGCATTGCCTGCTTGGCTACGCATCGCGAGGCCTGATCTGGGCCCCGCTGATGGCAGAACTGCTGGTCTCCCAACTGGAAAACACGCCGCCGCCGCTGGAGGCAGCGCTGGTCGATGCACTGGACCCCGGCCGCTTCCTGCTCAAGCAGCGCCGCCGCGCGCAGTAGCCGGAGCACGTCGCTGTTGCGCTTACGCAAACGGAACGCGTTGGCGGCACTACAGGCCTCAGGCTATAATCGGCCCCTGAACACCGCCGTCCATGGAGATCCTGTAAATGGATGAACAAGCATCGCAGCAGCAAGAAGGCTCACCGGAGCTGTTCATGTTCCTCGCATCCACCGTGCATGACATGAAAAATTCGATCAGCGTCCTGAGTGGCACGCTGGAGAACCTGCTGTCCGCACACCAGTCCAGCGCCGCGCCGGAATACGGCCAGATGGCGCAGATGCTGTACCAGACCAAGCGCCTGAACGATAACCTGATCCAGTTACTGGCGTTATACAAGGATGTCGGCAAACCTGGCTATCCCTTCGACCCGGCGCCGCGCAGCATGCGTGAGCTGGTGGAGCTGGTGGCCGGCCAGGCGCACATGCTGCTGCAATCGCGCGGCATCGCGTTTGAAGTCGACTACCCGCAGGACGCCATCTGGACGCTGGATGAAGACCTGGTCATCGGGGTGCTGGTCCACGCCATCAACAACGCCGTGCGCTACACGCGCGACCGCATCCGCCTGTCGATCGCCGTTGATGGCGACTACCTGGAACTGCGGGTGGAAGACAACGGCGCCGGCTTCCCGGCGAATATGCTGGAGTCGGGCGCCAGCGCCAAGGCGGCGATTAACTTCTTAAGCAATAGCAGCGGCCTGGGTCTGTACTTTTCCAGCGAAGTGGCGAAGATGCACAAGCACCGCCAGCGCAGCGGCAGCATCGCACTGGAAAACGGCGGCACCCTGGGCGGCGGCTGTTTCGTCTTGCGGTTGCCATGATGAGCAGCGAAGTCTTTAGCGCCAACACCACCGCCGACGGCGGCATCGACTGGGCGGAGAAGCGTTACCTGATCATCGACGATTTCGTCGGCATCCGCCAGCTGCTGCGCGAGTCCTTGCGCAACCTCGGCGCCAAGCATATCGACCAGGCGTCCAGCGGTGGCGAGGCCATGGTGCTGCTGTCGAAAACCCGCTACGACGTGGTGCTGTGCGACTATAATCTCGGCGACGGCAAGAACGGCCAGCAGGTGCTGGAAGAGGCGCGCATCCGCAACCTGATGCTGCCGTCCAGCGTGTGGCTGATGGTGTCCGCCGAAAAAAGCGTGGAATCGGTGATGGGCGCGGCCGAACATCAGCCGGACGCCTACATCATCAAGCCGATCACCGAAGGCGTGCTGTTGACGCGCCTGAACCGCGTGTGGATCAAGAAGCAGGTCTTCAGCGAAATCGACCAGGCCTTTGCGGACAAGGATTACCTGCGCGCGGCCAAGCTATGCCAGGACCAGGTGGCGCATCATCCGCTGCACGCCATCGACCTGCTGCGCATGAAGGCCACGCTGCTGCTGAAGGCCGGCGAGACCGAACAGGCGGGCGTGGTCTACGAGCAGGTGCTGCAAGACCGCGACTACAACTGGGCGCGCTGCGGCCTGGGGAAAATCCGCATGGCCGCCGGCGATCTGGAAGCGGCGCGCATGATGTTCCAGGCGGTGATTGCCGATAACCGTTTTTACATCGACGCCTTCGACCAGCTGGCGCAGTCGTTCCAGCTGCAAGGCAAAACCGAAGAGTCGTTCGACGTGCTGCAAAAGGCGGCCAAGCTGTCGCCCAATTCGGTGCCGCGTCAACGTTCGCTGGGGCAGACGGCGCTCAAGCTGGGGAATATTCCGGTGGCGGAGAAGGCCTTCCGCAAGTGCATCGAGATCGGCGAGTTCTCGGTGCGGAAGACGGTTGATGCGTATCTCGGCCTGGCGCGCGTGTGCGGTCAGAAGAACGATACCAAGGAAGCCATCCGCCTGCTCAACGCGGCAGTCCACCAGTTTGGCGGCGACCAGGTGACGCTGCGCGCCAAGATCACCGAGGGACTGGTGTATCACGAGAGCGGCGATTTCCGGCGCGCGCGCAAGTCCGGCGACGAGCTGGAAGCGATGCTGGCCGACGACACGCGCCAGCGGCCGGACACCGAGACTTGCCTGGATATGGCGACCTTGCTGTTTGCGGTCGGCGTCAAGGAAGCGCCGGTCCACCTGCTGCAATACGTGACGCGCAATAACCACGACAACACGGTGCTGCTGGACGATGTGCAGAAGATCTTCGACCGCGCGCGCATGAGCGACGAGGGAGCGGAGCTGATCAAGGAAGCGCGCCTGGAAGCGGCGGAGATGATGAACCGCGGCGTGCTGCTGTGGAAGACCGGCAAGCTGCAGGAAGCCATCGACTGGATGCGCGTGGCGCGCCGCTCATTGCCGCACAATATGCGCATCCTGTTCAACTCCGCACAGATCATCATCTCGGCGTTGCAGCAGAATGGTTACGAGCGCGGGCTGGCCGACGAAGCGATCGGCGTGTTGATGCACGTGGACGCCATCGCGCCGGGACAGCAGCGTTTTGCGCAGCTGATGGAACAGCTGGCGATGCTGGCGCCGGTGTCCGGCGTGGTAGCGGCGGCAGCGGCCAGCGAGTACGAAGCCGCCAATGGACCGGTGCCGGAGAGCACCCGATTTACCAGTAGTTAAACCAACATGACACTCAATTTTGAGAGCAAATAAGGGCACAAAAAATATGCGCGACATCGCCAAAGAAGTTTACAAAAAAATGAAAGTAGGTAGTGTGGCCTGGGTTCGCCCGGTAGCCGCCAAGGGCGATACCCTGGAGAGCTTCCAGGCCGCCCACGACAGCGCCAAGCTGCTCGAAGAGGAAGGCCTGATCGATATCGAGAAAGTGGAACGTCAGGCCGATGGCCTGATCGACGCCATCCGCATCCAGCGGCTGGCGTAATTTGCCTTACGGCTGATCGTCGCCCGGCTTGGCCGGTTTAGCCGATTTTGCGACAGCTTTTTTGACCGCCGGCTTTTTGGCGGCAGGTTTTTTCACCGAGGCCGGTTTGACCGGCGCTGCCGATGCCGCGCTGGCGGCAGGCTTGCTCTCCGCCGGCTTGGCGCCTGCCGCTGCGGCTGCGGCGAATTTGACGGCGGCATCGGTCATCATCGATTCCGACGCCATGGCCGTGGACACGGCTTGCTTGAACTGATCCTGTAACAGATTCCACCAGGCGTTGGGCTGGGCCGCAGCAGCGCCGCCGCCGGCCGGCTTGGGCATTTCCGTCTTGGCCTCCGGCACTGGCGCTGGCGCAGGTGCGGGCGGCGGCGATGGCTGCGTGGCTTGCGCCTTGTCGGCTTCGCGCGCGTGGTGGAAGAAGGCGGAGGCGTAAGGGTTGGCGTCGAAGATCGACTTGTCGCTCACGCCCGAGTTGACGGCGGAGGCCAGGCTGGCGCCGACCGATTTGAGCGTGGCGATGGTGTCGCGCTGGACTTCCAACGCCTGTATGCTCCCGCGCAGCATGCTCAGATTCAGATTGAGCCAGCTCTCGACGGCTTTCAGGTCGTTGACTTTCTTGTCCAGTTCTTCGACCGACAGCGTGGGTGCGGTCAGACCCGGCACGCTCATGCTGCCCCACAGGTTTTTGACAAAATCCAGCGTATCGTTCATGACGCCGGCGCCGGGGATGTTCGGCATTTGCGGGTGGACCATGGCTATCCTCCTGTAGGTTGAGCGGCTAGCGTAGCAGATATTGGTTAGGCATTCAAAAGGTTTTGGCAACATTTCTGCGCCAGCACTGCCGAGAACTGCGATCCCGTTTAAACTAGCGGCCATGATGATCGTTTCCTTCCTTACCCGACACCGGCGCGTACTGGTTTTGTGTGCGGCCACTGTGGCGCTGCACTTTGCCGCCATTGACTGGGTGGGAGGGCGCCTGAGCGCGCAGACGCACCGGGCCTCGGAGCTGAAGCCGTCGCTGATGACGGCGCAACTGCGGCTGGCGCTGCCCAAGCGGGTAGAGACGCCACCGCCGCCCGAGATCACGCCGCTGGCGCAGAAAGCGCCCAAGCCGGCGGTCCCGCTGCCGAAGCCAAGACCACGGCCGGCTGCCGAGCCGCTGCCCGAACCGGCGCCGCTGGCGGCCAGCGCGCCCACTGAGCCGGACGTGTCGTCGCTGCTGGCTAATGAGCCGCC
>NZ_WWCT01000057.1 GCF_009857605.1 Duganella levis
GGCGCCGGAGCCGGGCGCCGGCCTGCGGGTGCTGGTGGTGGACGATAACCAGGACGCCGCCGATTCGCTGGCCGAGCTGCTGGGCGCGCTGGGCTACCAGCCGACCGTGGCCTACGACCCGGCGCAGGCGATCGCGCTGGCGGCGGCCAGCATGCCGCAGGTGGCCATTCTCGACATCGGCCTGCCGGGCATGGACGGCTTCGAGCTGGCCGGCCATCTGCGCCGCTTGCCCGACGGCGCCGGCCTGAAACTGGTGGCGCTGTCCGGCTACGGCCAGGAAAACGACAAGTCGCGCAGCCGCCAGGCCGGTTTCGCCGCCCACCTGGTCAAGCCGATCAATATCGCCGAATTGCAGCTATCGTTGGCCTGAGGCTATTGCGTTCCCCGGCAGGGTGGACGAGAATGGCTGCGCCCCCTCAACCCTGCAAGGAGTGCTGTTGATCTCACCGCTGGAAATCGCCGCCAACGCCGTCATGGCCGTTTCCATCGTGCTATCGGGGCGCAACAATATTCATTCGTGGTGGCTGGGCGTGGTCGGCTGCGCCATGTTTGCCATGCTGTTCTACAGCGTCAACCTGTACGCCGACGTGGCGCTGCAACTGTTCTTCATCGTCACCTGCCTGATCGGCTGGCTGCAATGGCTGCGCGGCGCCGGCGGCACGCCGCTGCCGATTGCGCACGCCGGCGCGCGGGCGCTGGGCTGGATGGCGGCGATCAGCCTGCTGGCCACCGCCGCCTACGGCCTGATGTTGCAGGCCTATACCAATGCCTACGCTCCCTTCATTGATTCGGCGGTGCTGATGTTCAGCGTGGTGGCGCAGCTGTTGCTGATGGGGCGGCGGGTCGAGACCTGGCCGGTGTGGCTGCTGGTGAATACCGTGTCGGTGCCGCTGTACGCCAGCCGCGGCCTGTACCTGACGGCGGTGCTGTACGCCGGCTACTGGGTCAATGCGCTGGCGTCGTGGTTCTTCTGGCGCCGCCAGATGCGGGCGCAGCTGGCGTAATTATTTCTTGTGGATCGCCTGGCGATAGGCGGTCGGCGTCACGCCCATGCGCTCACGGAAGGCGGTGGCGAAATTGCCGGCGTTGTTAAAACCGATCAGCAGGGCGATGTCCTGCACGTCGATATCGGTATCCTTCAATAATTCTTCCCCGCGACGGATGCGCTCCTCGCGGATAAAGCCGAACACCGTCATGCCGGTCTGTTCGCGGAACACCTGCGACAGCTTTTCGCGGTAGGTGCCAACGCTGCGGGCGATTTCGGCCAGTCCCGGCAGCGCCGCCAGGTTGTCGGCGATCAGGCGCTTGACGGCGTTGACCAGCACCGCATCCGGTTCGCTTTCCGGTTCCGGCTCGGCGGCTTCTTGCGTGCCGGGCGCGGGCACCGGTGCGTGCTGGCGCCTGGCCAGGTTCAGGTGCACCTGGATGCGCGCCGCCAGCTCGCCCGGCGAGAACGGCTTGGAGACGAAGTCGACGCCACCGATCGACAGGCCGAGGATGCGGTCGTCGTCGGCATCGGCGCCGCTGAGGAAGATCACCGGAATATCCTGCGTGACCGGATTGGCCTTCAGCAGCCGGCAGGCGGTGTAGCCGTCCATATTCGGCATGCGGACGTCGAGCAGGATCAGGTCAGGGCGGTTGGCCAGTGCCAGCTGGTAGCCCTGCAAGCCGTTGAAAGCCACCGAGACCTTATACGGCAGTTCGCTCAGTAAATCCGCCAGCATGCGCTGCTCAAACGCGGAGTCGTCCACGATGAGGATCTTGCTACGGGTGCTTTCGAGGGTGCTCTGCATTGCGGGCCTCGGAAATTTGGTTGATAAAGTTTTATCACTCCCTGTTGCGTATTATGCCTATCTTTTAAATATTTTTGATAGTTTTCTACGCTTGCAAAACACTTGTCGCGTCCAACAAAAGCAGGTTTTTTTTAGATACCCAATAATTGAATCCAGAGTTGATAGTAAGCAACCGGAGGTGGGATGACTGGGATGCGCGCACGGATACTGGGATGGATGACTGCTTGCCTGCTGGCGTTGCCGGTGGCGGCAGCCAATCTGCAAATTTCGCCGGTGATGATCAATCTGCGCGTGGGCCAGGGCGCCACCGGCATTAATTTACAGAATTTGGGCGAGGCACCGGTGTACGGCCAGGTGCGCGTCTACCTGTGGGAACAAAAAGACGGCGACGATGTGCTGACCCCGACGCAGGACGTGGTGGCCAGCCCGCCCATCATTCAGATCGGACCGAAAAGCAGCCAGATTATCCGGCTGGTCCGGCGCAGCGAGCAATTGCCAGCCAGCGAGCTGACTTACCGCATCTTGATCGACGAGATCCCCAAGGACGATGGCCCGGCCAGCGGGGTCGACATTCGCCTGCGCTATTCCGTGCCGATGTTCGTGCTGCCGGCCGATGAGCGCGCGGCGCCGGTGCTGGCCTGGAGCGTGTTCAAGAAAGATGGTTTTTGGATGTTGCGAGTCCGCAACAGCGGCACCCAGCGCGCACAGATCGGCGCGCTGGAACTGAGCAACGCCGCCGGCAAGCAATTCGAGATTGCCTCCGGCCTGTTCGGTTATGTGCTGGCGGGCAGGGTGCGCGAGTGGCGCCTCCCCACGTCTGGCGATGCCGATCTGAACGGGACGTTGGCAGTCAAGGCCAACATCAATTCCCGTCCGACCAGCGCCAGTACCGTGGCCAGGGTGGACTGACCCGGGATGCGGCGCCGGCTGGCCTGGTGGTGGCTGTTGACATGGTGGTTGGTCATGAGCATGGGCAGCGTGCTGGCGCAGACGGTGCCGGCGCCGCCGCCGCAAGATGAAGAGCTTTTTCTGGAGGTAAGCTTGAACGGTGAATCGACCGGACTGGTACTGCGTTTCACCCGGGGCAAGAGCTCGGGGCTGCGCAGCAGCGTGCAGAATCTGCGCGACCTGGAACTCGACCCCAAACTGTTCGGGGTCGAGGGCAAGGACGAGTTCGACCTCGACCAGGTCAAAGGCCTGAGCTATACCTATGACCCGGCGCGCCAGGCGCTGGCGCTGCGCGTCGACGATGTGCTGCGGGCGCCGATCTCGGTTTCGGCGCGCACCGTGCGCAAGCCGGGCGTGGCCACGGTGACGCCGGGCGCGGTGATCAATTACGACGCCTATACCCAGCTGGGCCAGAACCGCAGCACCTCGGTCAGCCACGAGTTGCGCTACTTCAACACCAACGGCGTGTTGAGCAGCACCGGCGTGTTTAACTACAGCAACCAGCTGCGCCAGTACGTGCGCTTCGATACCGCCTGGGTGCATTCCGATCCGGAGACGCTGGAAACCTGGCAGGCCGGCGATTTCATTTCGTCGTCGCTTAACTGGTCGCGTTCGCTGCGCATGGCAGGCGTGCAGTGGCGCCGCAGTTTCGACCTGCGGCCGGACCTGCTGACCTTCCCGGCCGCTTCGCTGGGCGGTTCGGCGGTGGTGCCGACCGCAGTCAGCCTGTATGTGGACGGCGTGCGCCAGGTCGACACCGCCGTGCCGTCCGGCCCGTTCATCATCAATCAGGTGGCCGGCATCAACGGCGCCGGCCAGGCCACGCTGGTCACGCGCGACGCCGCCGGCCGCGCCATCAGTACCACCGTGCCGCTGTACGTCGATACCCGCATGCTGGCCGAAGACCTGACCGATTACTCGGTCGAGCTGGGGCTGATACGGCGCGGTTACGGCACGCGTTCGTTCGACTACGCCCGCACGCCGGCCGCCAGCGGGTCGCTGCGGCGCGGTCTCAGCAATAACCTGACGCTGGAAGCGCACGGCGAAGCCGGACGCGGCGTGATCAATGGCGGCGCCGGCATGCTGTGGCGCGTCGGCCAGTCGGGCGTGGTCAGCGGCTCGCTGGCGGCCAGTGCCGGCGGCAATGGCGACAACAGCCGGCGCGGCGCCCAGGCCGCAGTGGGCTATCAATATCTGAGCCCGCGCTTCAGCGTCGACCTGCAATCGCAGCGCACCTTGGCGCAGTATGGCGACCTCGGCTCGGTGGAAGGCATTCCGGTGGTGCGCGCCACCGACCGCTTCAATTTCTCCATGGCGCTGTTCGGCGGCCAGGGCGTGGGCGTCAGTCTGGTCAACGTGCGGGCGCCGCTGTCGCCGCCGGCGCGGATTGCCGCACTCAACTATTCTGTCGGGCTGGGCTGGGGCATGTATCTGAGCGTCAGCGCGTTCCGCGATTTCCGCGATGAAAAGTCGCGCGGTGTTTTCTTCAGCGTCAGCGGCAGCTTCGGCGACCGCATCTCGGCCACCGTCAGCCGCAGCCGCCAGAACGGCGTGCGCGGCACCACCACCACGCTGTCACGCTCGGCCGACTATAGCGGCGGCTTCGGCTGGGGGCTGCAATCGGCCAGCAACAACGGCACGGCGGTGCGCCAGGCGCAAGGCACTTATCTTGGCAACTACGGCCAGGTCACGGCCTACACGCTGGAAACCGGCGGCAACCGCAGCAGCTCGCTGGACGTGGCCGGCGCGGTGGTGCTGATGGACGGCAGCGTGCATGCGGCGCGCCAGGTCGGCGCCGGCTTCGGGCTGGTGTCCACCGACGGCGTCGGCGGCGTGCCGGTATTGCAGGAAAACCAGGTGATCGGCAAGACCAGCAGCAGCGGCTACATGCTGGTGCCCAACCTGACGCCGTATCTGCAAAACCAGGTGGGCATCGACACCACCCACTTGCCGCTGGATGCGCGTGTGGCCAGCACCACCCAGACCGTGGTGCCGGCGCGCCTGTCCGGGGTGCTGGTGCGCTTCCCGGTTGAAACCTACGAGGCCGCCAGCGTGGTGCTGCATGACGCGGCCGACAAGCCGCTGCCGGCCGGCACCACGGTGCTGCATGTGGAAAGCGGTGCCAGCACGCTGGTCGGGTTCGACGGCGTGGCCTTCATCGACCATCTGGAACCGCTGAACCACCTGCAAGCCACAGTGGACGGGGTGCGCTGCGTGGTCGAGTTCAGCTACACGCCGGTCAAGGGCAATGCG
Organism: Duganella levis; assembly: GCF_009857605.1. Lineage (GTDB taxonomy): Bacteria > Pseudomonadota > Gammaproteobacteria > Burkholderiales > Burkholderiaceae_D > Rugamonas > Rugamonas levis. The sequence continues at coordinate 4,995 of NZ_WWCT01000057.1, forward strand.
CTGTCGACCATGGGTCCGTTTGTCTGCCGGAGCGCACCATGATGTCCGCGCGCCGTTGCCTGCTGTGGCTGGGATTGCTGTTGATGCTGTGCTGCGGCCAAGCGCGCGCCGACAGTTGTTCTGTGGCGCAAAGCGATATCGTGTTCCCGTCGGTCAGCTCGATCACCAGCGCCGATGCGTATGCCAACGCCAACTTCAAGGTCACCTGCACCTGGACCAGCTTCGTGGCCGGGCTGCTGTTCCCCAATGCCACTGTCTGCCTGTACCTGGGCGACGGCTCGGGCAACACCAGTCCCACCGTCACGGTACCGCGCCAGCTGGCCAACGGCACCAAGCGCATCAACTACAACCTGTACACCGACAGCAGCTACGCAGCGGCCAAGGTATGGGGCGGCTGGAGCGGCACCGACACGGCGGCGAATGTGATCCAGTTTACGCTGACCAAGACCGGCGGCGTCGGCTCCCTGATGCAGGACGTCAACCTGTACGCCAAGCTGAACGCGGACGCCACGCTGTCCAGCACGAATGTGGGGCCGGATAACCTGAGCTTCGTCTCCAACTTCGGCGGCACCAGTGTGCTGATGCGCTACATCTTTTTCCTGACTGGCACCGGCAACTGCGTGCTGGGCACATCGGTAGCGATGCCGTTCCAGGTCAGCTCGAATGTCATCAACGATTGCGATATCAATGTTGGCAACCTGGTATTCCCCAACAGCAGCCTGTTGACCAGCGCCATCCGCACCACCTCGACGCTGACCGCGCGCTGCAGCCTGAACACGGCTTACCGCATCACGTTTTCGGCGGGAACGACCGCCGGCAACACCATCAGCGCGCGCAAGATGATCAAGACGTCAGCGAGTGATTTGGTGTCGTATCAGATTTCCAACGCGCTCGATGGCGCCAGTCTGGGCGACGGCAGCGGCGGGACGGTGGTGATGGGCGGAACGGGCGATGGCACGACCAAAAGCCAGACCGTGTTCGGACTGGTGCCGGCGCAGACGACGCCGTCGCCGGGGGATTACAAGGATACGGTGGTGGCGACCGTGTGGTTCTGACGGTCGCGAAGACGGGGGGCGATCAGAAGGTGATGGTCCATTCGCCGGCGCCGGACTCCTGACGGAGGGCGGTGGCTTGCGCGGCGGCGCTGTTGACGCTGGCGGCCTGGGCGGTGTTGCGGGTCATCTGGTAAGGGGTTTTCAGCTGGCAGGCGACGGCTGGCGCGGCTTTGGTGTTGTTCGTGGCGGCGGTGGCGGCAGCGGCGCTGGTTTGCACCGTGCAGGCTTCTTTCACCTCAAAGCTCACTGCCATGCTGGCGGTCGCGGTTTTTCCGGCGGCGCTGGCGATCAGTGGCAGGCTGAACAGAACGATGGCGAGAGCTTTAGTAAAAGTTTTCATTTATCACACACGTTGTTGGGGTGCGCAGCCTTGGTCGATGGCTACGTTATCGGGGTAGCCAACAAGGTTGAGGTGTTGATCTACAGGAAGAATTTTATCCTGAAAGAACAATCTCTCTAATGTTCACATTCTAGCGTGAAATTGGCGTGTGGAAATAAAGTGATTTTTGGAGAGTTTTGAGTGTGGTTTTTCAGCCGATCTTGGAGGAACAAAAACAGGCCGGAAAACCAGGGTTTTCATAGAGGAAAGTAGTTAAAAACCAGGGTAGAAAAGGAGACGAAATTGAAGCGCGAAAATACACACATTGTCACAGCAGTTGCATCACTAAAAAAAGTCACACTTTCTTGCATCCAACATGCAAGTCGCTCAGTCTGAAGGCGTTCTTGTTAACGCATTTTGTTGATCACCTGACATAGAGGAGTAGCAAACATGAAACATACCGACTTTGGCAGCATGCCTTGCCCGATCGCCCGCAGCCTGGGCAAAGTAGGGGAGTGGTGGAGCATCCTGATCCTGCGTGACGCCTTCTACGGCTTGACCCGCTTTGATGAATTTGAGAAGAGCCTGAAAATCGCGCCGAATATGTTGACGCGCCGCCTGGCCGGCCTGGTGGAGGGCGGCCTGATGGAGCGTCGCCAGTACAGCGCACGGCCGCCGCGCTATGAATATGTGCTGACCAAGGCTGGCCGCGACTTCAAACCGGTGCTGCTGGCATTCGTTGCTTGGGGCAACGATCACTTGGCGCCGGAGGGGGCCTCCCTGCTGGTGGTGAGCCGCGAAACCGGTAAACCGGCAGACCAGGTGCTGGTGGACGCCAACAGCGGCCTGGCCATCAATGACGAGGACTATATGTTCGCGCCGGGGCCGGCCGCCACCGACGTCATGCGTTCGCGGCTGATCCAGATTAACCAGCCCGGTCGCGCTTAGCCAGCCGGGCGGTCAGGCACCAGCGGCGCTGCGGCGCCGCTTTTTTTGTAATTGTGTTGCTTTCACCAAACTAGTTTCCAAATGGAACCAAAAAGGCTTAGATATCAGGCACTTAAAAGGGAGATGCAGGAGGGGCTGCAAACTGTGGAATAATGCGGTAATCAGCGTAACGGCGCGCTGCCGCAACACAGTAGAGGAAAGTTAATTTGGTGGACATGTTTGCGCTCGACGACGAGCTGGCGCAGTGGGAAACGGCCTTGCCTGATGTGCAAGGTACGGAACGGTTAAAACTGCTGATGGCGCTGGCCTGGCATATTCGTCAGCGGGACCCCGCACGCGCGCAGCAACTGTCCACCGAGATTGTCCCGCTACTGGCGCTGCTGGCGCCGGATGCCGCCCTGGTGCAACGGGCGCGGCTACATCTTATTACCGCCGAGCCGGCCTGGCTGCGCGGCGACCTCGACACCGCCTTCCATTATGCCGAACAGGCATTATTGCTATGTGATCAAGCGGCCGACAGCTTGCCTGCCGCCGCTGCGGCCTGCCGCGCCGACGCCTGCTGGATCATGGCCTGGGCCAGCAACGACCGTGGCCTGAGCGCCGATGGCGACGACTGGCTGCGCCAGGCCGCCGCCGCCGCCCGCGTGG
>NZ_WWCT01000058.1 GCF_009857605.1 Duganella levis
CGCCGACGCCGTTGCCGGCGCCGGTGGCGGATTTGCCGCAATCGGTCGCCAATCTGGCGCGCGCCTCGGCGCCCGAGCCGTTGCCGGCGTCATCGCAGCCGGCACAGTCGCAGGCTCAGTCGGCTGCGTCGGCCAAGCCGTCCACGGCCGCCGCCAATCCAGCCTCAACCTCGGATGAGCCGGTCGTCAACCTGCGCGACCTGCCGGAGCCGATCCAGCGCGCGATTCCGCCGGTGGCGGTCGGAGGCTATATCTACTCCAAGAACGCCGCCGACCGTTTATTGCTGGTCGACAAGGTTCTGCGCCACGAAGGGGAGGAAGTCGCGCCCGGCCTGCTGCTGGAGAAATTGCAGCCGAAAGAAGCCGTATTCAATTTCCGCGGCTACCGTTATCGCGTTCCCTATTGAAACGTAATTCGCCTGTCATAAAAAAATGATATTTTTCCATCATTGTGAGCTCTGCAAGAGGAAATATCATGAAACAGTTGAAGTGCCTGCCATTCCTGATCGCCGCTGCCGCCTACGTGCCGCGCGCCCACGCGGCCGACATGGGCCAGTCGGTTGAACCCAGCAGCATCAGCCTGCTCCTGATTTGCTTCGGCCTGATCGTGCTGGCCGGCGCGCGCCAATCTGGCAGCATCAAAGTCAAGGAGTAATCGGCGCCTGCTGCGCCCATCAACTGTTGCTGCGTATAATGACGAGCATCAACAGGATGGTGAGGTAAGGCAATGCATCAAGTAAGTCCCACGTTCGCGCGCAAGGTGCTGGGAGTGGTCGGCACGTCGGGCAGTGGCAAGACCACGCTGCTGGAACATTTGCTGATGCAACTGGCGGCGCAGGGTCTGAAGGTCAATGTCATCAAGCATAGTCACCACGATTTGCAGTTCGAGCCGCCGCACAAGGACAGCGCTCGGCTGCGCATCGCCGGCGCGGCCGAAGTAATGGTGGGGTCGCCGTTTCGCTATGCCATCATCCATGAGCTGCGCGACGCGCCCGAACCAACGCTGGATGAACAGCTGGCGCGCATGTCGCCGGCTGACCTGACCTTGCTGGAAGGCTTCAAGACCTATCCGATCGACAAGCTGGAAGTGCACCGGCTGGAAAACGGCCGCGCGCCGCTGTATCCGCATGACGAGCGGGTGGTGGCGGTGGCGGCTGATCATCCGCGTCCGGACGGCTTGCGCGCCAGCCTGGCGTGGCTGGACCTGAACCAGCCGGCCGAGGTGCTGGCCTGGTTGCTAACCCATCTGAAAAAAACTTCATTGCAGGGCTAAAGTTGCCGGCGCAGCCTCCGTTAATAGGGGTGATAGCTCTTAATGGAGGTACTTATGGACGTTACCGGTATTGCTCAACTTTCAACCACGATGGCTGACACGGGCACCAAGCAGGCAGTCGGCATTTCTGTATTGAAAAAAGCCCAGGACATCCAGGCATCCAGCGCCAGCGCGCTGATCGAGGCGATTCCGCCGGTGCCGAATCTGCCGTCTCACCTCGGCAACACAATTAACACCAAGGCCTGACCGGCCGCTGGCGGACGCGTCCTGCGCCGCCTTGTTGTTCCGCGCAGATCCTGCTGCGCGGCGCGTGTTTGCGCACGCCTTCTTTCCCTTGCGATGGTCCAGATGCGGAGCCGCCATATTGCTGGTAGGCTGCGGGTGTTTTCATTTTAATTTCAGGAGATTTAGCATGAATAAACGTCAAGCTTTGATCGCGGCGGCGCTGGCGACGGTGTGCGCGGCACAGGTGGCCCCGGCTGTTGCGGCCGACGACAAGGAAAAATGCTACGGCGTCGCCAAGGCCGGCCAGAACGATTGCGCTACCAGCGCGCATTCCTGCGCCGGTCAGTCGAAGACCGATAGTGAGCCGGGCGAGTGGAAATATGTGCCGAAGGGCACCTGCGAGAAGGCAGGCGGCAAGACTACGCCGCCGGCCAAGTAAGACTGATGACGGCGTCGGTGAGCACGGCTGCCGCGCTGGGTGTCGGCGTCGGTTTGCGGGCGCCGCATTACCGGCAATTCCTCGACCAGCGGCCGCGTGCCGGCTGGCTGGAGGTGCATAGCGAGAATTATCTCGATGCGGGCGGCTGGGACTGGCATGTGCTGGAACAGTTGCGGCGCGATTATCCCGTGAGTCTGCATGGCGTCGGCCTGGGACTGGGCTCGGCGCGTGGTTTTTCAGATGCGCATCTCGCGCGCGTGCGGGCGCTGGTGAAGCGGGTTGAGCCGGTATTGGTGTCCGAGCATTTGTGCTGGGGCGCGGTGGCGGATCGCCAACTGAACGATTTGCTGCCGATGGTGCTGGACCGGGCGGCGCTGGCGCTGATGTGCGCGCGCGTCGAGCAGTTGCAGGAGGCGCTGGGGCGGCAGGTGTTGCTGGAGAATGTGTCGACCTATGTGCGCTTCCATGCGGATGCGATGAGTGAGGCGGAGTTTCTGGCGGCGCTGGCGGCACGCACCGGGTGCGGGCTGTTGTTGGATATTAATAATTTGTATGTGAACCAGTGCAACCACGGTGAGGATGCGCTGGCGGCCATGCTGGCGATTCCGCCGGGCGTGGTGGGCGAGATGCATCTGGCTGGACATCTGGTGACACCGCAGGCGGTGATCGATCACCATGGCGACCGGGTGGCCGAGCCGGTCTGGCACTTGTACGAGGCGGCTTTGCAGCGCTTTGGCGCGGTGCCGACCTTGATTGAGTGGGATACGGATCTGCCGGCGCTGGACGTGCTGCTGGCCGAGGCGGACCGCGCCGCCGCGCTGCACGCCCGCGCCGCCGCTGGCGCATCGCCGACCGTGCGCGCTGCGCCAGGCATGGCTGCTGCGACCGTTGCCGAGGCCGCCGACGGCGTGCTGGCGGATGCGCAGCAGTTATTTGCCAGCGCTCTGCTGGATGACGGGGTGACCGTGCTGACGCAGTTCAAGTCCGCCCACAGCGAACACCGCTTTGCGCTGTATCGCGGCAACCAGAGCGCCACCTGGCACAAGACGCTGGCGGCCGCCTATCCGGTGGCGCTGGCGCTGGTGGGCGACGAATTCTTCGGCGGCCTGGCGCGTGCCTATGGCCGCGCACAACCGGCCGACAATCCCGATCTGAACCACTTCGGCGCGCGCTTCGCCACCTTCCTGCGCGATTTCCCGCACGCGGCCCAGCTGCCTTATCTGCCAGACCTGGCGGCGCTTGAGTGGGCCTTGCACCGCGCTCATTACGCGCCACAGGCGGACGGCCTCAGCGCCGCGCAACTGGCGGCCATCGCGCCGGATCAAATCGAAGAGACCACCTTCCGCCTGAATCCTGCTGTACAACTGCTGGCATCCGAGTGGGCGGTAGTGCCGCTGTGGCTGGCGCATCAGCCGGGCAGCGGCGTGGCGTTTCCAGAGGAGATGGCGGTTCCCAGTCAAGCGCTGGCGGCACGTCCGCAATGGCAGCCTGTCCTGTTGCCGCTGGATGCAGCGGCGCACGCCGCCTTGCAGGTACTGGAACAGGGCGGCACTTTTGGCGCCGCGCTGGATGCGGCATTTGAACTGGATGAGGCGTTTGATGTCGCAGCCGCGTTGCAGCAATGGCTGGCGCAAGCGGTGCTGGTGGCATAGGCCGAAGTGGTGGCGTCAGTTGTCGCGCTTGAAGGCGCGCAGCAGCTGGGCTTCGCCGGTCAGGTCGCGGTGCAGGCGGGCGGCGACGGCGGTCAGTTCGATCATGCGGTCGATGTGCACATCCTCGAAGCGGGCCAGTTCGGTGGTCGCTTTTTGCAACGCATCGGCCAGCTTGTTGCGGGCCACCTGGTACAGCGTGCCATGGTACTGGTCGGTGTTTTTCAACAGCTCTTCGGCATTTTCGATCACCTGCCGCAAGTCGCCCAGCAAGCTCTCCTGGGTGGGGCTGAGTGGTTGCTGACCGTCCATGACATCCCCCTTTAGGCGAACTGGTTGAAATGACAAGCCCGCCTACTATAGCGAGGCCGGGGCGAACCGGCTTGCGCAAGATCAAGCCTGCGCCGGCGCAGTTTGAAGCTTACATCATAATTTCCATAATGCAAGTAATATTACGTTGCAACCACAGTAATATGGATGTCGCCCACGCGCACTTGCTGGCCGGCGCGGATCTTGGCGGTCTTGCGCAATTCTTTTTTGCCGTCGACTTTGACATCGCCGCTGGCCACGATCATCTTGCCGGCGCCGCCGCTGTCGCACAGGCCAACCAGTTTCAATAACTGATTTAGCTCAACAAACTCGCCGTTTAATTCGAAACTTACTTTCTGCATTTTATCCTCTGGTGCCATGATGTGAAGGTGGTGTTGCCCCTGCTTAAGTCTAGTGTAGCGGCATTCCGACAGGCGCGCAGTTTACCCTATCAGCAAGACGTCAATCCGATTGCTAGGTAGAAAAGAAGTTGCTATTCTGAGGTAACTGCTACTTTTTCAGGCAGGGCGCAACGACCTTCCAGCGAGTTGCATCATGAATAAGTTTTCTTTGACCTTGGCAACAGCCAGCCTGCTCGGCGCCGACGCACTGGCAGCTGACCAGCTGACGCCGCTATCCACTTTTCCCTGGTATGAACCGCGCGCCAGCGCAACCTTGCTGTTTAACTCGGCTGACCGCCAGACGGCGCTGGCCGAAACCTTGCAGCAGGCCGGCACGCGCCGTTTCAGCGCGGTGACCGGCATGCCGCAGCTGCATTTCGGCGCGCTGCCGGACAATCTGAGCTTGCTCGATCCGCTCGGGCCGGTGCTCAACGAGCGCGGCAAGCGCTGGCTGAGCAGCGCCGACTTCGAGAAAAAAATGGGACGCGGCACCGGTATCCTGACCCTCGGCATCCTGCGTGAGGCAGGCGGGGCGCCGGGCATGCAGCAGAGCATGTCGATGATGCTGAACACGCGTCCAACCACCACCTTCACCTCGTTGTCGCTCGGCTATGCGCTGACGTCGCGCAGCGCGCTGATGGCGATGGCGTCGTATGGCAAGACCGAGGGCATCGGCAGCCCGGACAGCCTGCTGGCGCAGGTGTCGTCGGTGCGCACGGTGGCGTACAGCGTCGGCTATGTGCGGCGCCAGTGGCTGGCTGAGAACGACCGGCTGGCGCTTACCCTGTCGATTCCGGCGCGGGTGCGCACCGGCACGCTGGAGTACAGCGGCGCGGCGGTCAATCTGGCGCCCACGCCGGGCGCGCTGGCGCTAGGTGTGCCGACACTGAACCTGCGGCCCACCGCCACCGAACGCGACCTGGAATTCAGCTACACCCGCCTGTTCGGACGCGAGGGCAGCAAGGGGCGGCTGACCGGGGCGCTGATGTGGCGCGTCAATCCCGGTCATGACGCCAACGCACCCCCGGACGCGCTGATGGGCGTGCGCTACTCCTACGGCTTTTAGCCCTTGGCGCCCGGCCGCGTCATGTCCAGCGGCACAATCCACTGCTCGAATTGCTCGGCGGTGACGTAGCCCAGCGCCAGCGCAGCCTCTTTCAAGGTCGTGCCTTCATGCTGCGCTTGCTTGGCGATGGTGGCGGCCTTGTCGTAGCCGATGTGCGGCGCCAGCGCGGTGACCAGCATCAGCGACCGTTCCATCAGTTCCTCGATGCGGCCACGATTCGGTTCGATGCCGTGCACGCAATGTTCCTCGAAGCTGCGCATGCCGTCGGCCAGCAGGCGCGCGCTTTGCAGGAAGTTGTGGGCGATCATCGGCTTGTAGACGTTCAGCTCGAAGTTGCCGGAGGCGCCGCCCATGGTGATGGCGACGTCGTTGCCGAATACCTGGCAAGCCAGCATGGTCAGCGCTTCGCACTGGGTCGGATTGACCTTGCCCGGCATGATGGAGCTGCCCGGCTCGTTTTCCGGGATGCTGATTTCGCCCAGGCCGGAGCGCGGGCCGGAGGCCATCCAGCGCACGTCGTTGGCGATTTTCATCAAGGCGGCGGCCAGCGATTTCAGCGCGCCGTGGGCGGACAGCAGGGCGTCGTGGCCGGCCAGCGCGGCGAATTTGTTGTCGGCGGTCTTGAACGGCAGTTTCAGCGCGTGGTCCAACTCGGCGGCGATGCGGGTGGCGTATTCGGGATGCGAGTTGAGCCCGGTGCCGACCGCCGTGCCGCCGGCCGCCAGTTGCAGCACGCCGGGCAGCGCCGCTTCGATCGCGTGGGTGGCGAAGTCGAGGTGGGCGACGTAGCCGGAGAATTCCTGGCCCAGGGTCAGCGGGGTGGCGTCCTGCAGGTGGGTGCGGCCGATTTTGACGATGTCGGCGAAGGCTTCGGCCTTGGCGTGCAGGCTGTCACGCAGCTGTTTGATGGCCGGCAGCACGTTGTGCGCCAGCGCCTGGGCGGCGGCGACGTGGATGGCGGTCGGGAAGATGTCGTTGGACGACTGGCCTTTGTTGACGTCGTCGTTCGGGTGCAGCACGCGCCGTTCGCCGCGCACGCCGCCCATCAGCTCGGAGCCGCGGTTGGCCAGCACTTCATTCATGTTCATATTGGACTGGGTGCCGGAGCCGGTCTGCCACACGGCCAGCGGGAATTCGCTTGGGTGGCGGTCAGCCAGCACTTCGTCCGCAGCCTGGGTGATGGCGATGGCTTTCGCGCCATCCAGCAGGCCGAGGTCGAGGTTGACGCGGGCGGCGGCACGCTTGACGCTGGCCAGCGCGTGGATCAGTTCCAGCGGCATCTTCTCGGTGGAGATGCGGAAATGTTCCAGCGAGCGCTGGGTTTGCGCGCCCCACAGTTGGGCGTCGGGAACGTCGATCGGGCCGAAACTGTCACGTTCACTACGGGTGCTCATGGTGAATCCTTGGTAGTAAAAGAAGGTATTTGAGTGTAGCGCAGTTTGCAAAAATTAACCGGGGGCTACAAAATTGGGAATTTCCGCCGTTATAGCTGTTATACCTTTTGAATTCTCGCCTGACCGCGATCCTGGATGATGCCGCTTAAGTCTTTGCTAACTTCGATTTGCGCCCTGGCCGTGGCTGGCGCCACGCTGGGCGCCGCTGCCGCCGAGCTGGGGGATATCGCGCCGCGCTCGTATATCGGCCAGCCGCTGGCGGTGGATATCGACCTGGTGGCGCTGACACCGGAGGAGGTGGCGGGCCTGCAGGTGCGGCTGGCGGACGGCAATGTGTATCGCGGCGCCAATGTGACGATGAATCCGGCGCTGGCGTCGGTGCGCATGCAGGTGGAGCGGCGCGGGGCGCGGTCGGTGTTGCATGTGACGACCACGCGGGCGGTGGATGCGGATTATGTGCATCTGTACGTGGAGCTGGGCGTGCCGGGCAAGCAGGATGTGCGGCTGGCGACGGTGTGGTTGCAGAAGGATCCGAATCCGCCGGCGCCGGTGGTGGTGGCGCCGGTTGCGCCAGCCATGCCGCCAGCCAGCGCGATGACGCCGGCGCAGGCGGAGCAGATTACAGCGCAAGCCAGGGCGGCGCGGTTGGCGGCCAGCGGGGCGGCCCGGGTG
>NZ_WWCT01000059.1 GCF_009857605.1 Duganella levis
CCGCACTGGCGGCGCCGGCGGTCCGGCTGGCGGCCACGGCGCCGTTGCTGAGCGCGCTCGACGCGCCGGCACTCCCCTCTTTCAACCAGGAGTAAACATGTTCAGAAACAAGCAGCCCCAACACTGGGCTCATCATGCCGCCAGCTGGATGCTGGCGGCCGCCTTCGCGGCGGCATTGGCCAGTTGCGGCGGTGGCGGCAGCGGCAACAGCGCCGGCTGCACCACGATCGATCCGAGCCGTCCGTCCAGCCTGCCCGGCTGCCCGGCCGTCACCACGCCGGAGGCCAGCAAGCCGACGCTGGCGCTGGCGCTGAATGATGCCAGCGGCGCCACCGCCAGTATCGCCACCGACCGCAGCGGCACGCTGGTGGCGACCGTCAAGGACGCCAACGGCCTGGCCGTGGCCAACGCCCTGGTCAGCTTCGCCACCACCGACAAGAGCGCGGTATTGACGCCCGCCACCGGCACTGCGGTCAGCGACGCCAGCGGCAAGGCCAGCATCGGCATCGCCGCCGGCACCACGGCTGGCGCCTTCAGCGCCACCGCCAGCGCCACGGTTAACGGCACGGCAGTCAGTGCCACCTTCAATTACACCGTCAGCCTGCTGCAACTGACGCTGTCGGCGCCGGTCATTTCGCCGGCCACACTGGCGGCCGGCGGCACCGCCAGCCTGACCGCCACTGTGCTCAACAGCAGCACGCCGTATGCGCCGGCCCAGGTCGTTACCTTCAGCTCGCCTTGCGTCACGGCCGGCAAGGCGCGCATCGCGTCGCCGGTCACCACCGTCAGCGGCGTCGCCACCACCTCCTACACCGACCTCGGTTGCGGCGGCGTCGACCCGGTCAGCGCCTCCTTTGTCGCCAACGGCGTCACCATCAGCAGCAGCACCAACCTGACGGTACAAGCCGCCACGGCGGGACAGCTGGTGTTCGTCTCGGCGCTGCCGCAGAACATCTCGCTGAAAGGTACCGGCGGCGCCGGCCGCCAGGAGAGCGCGACCGTCACCTTCAAGGTACTCGACCGCAACGGCAATCCGGTCTCTGGCCAGGGCGTCAGCTTCGCGCTGAACACCACCGCCGGCGGCTTGTCGCTGAACCCTGCCAGTGCCACCAGCGGCGCCGGCGGCCTGATCACCACCACGGTGGCGTCCGGGACCGTCAACACGCCGGTCCGCGTCACCGCCACGCTGCCAGGCACTTCGCTAAGCACCTTGTCCGACCAGCTGGTGGTGTCCACCGGCGTACCGGAGCAGAGTAGTTTCTCGCTGAGCGCGGTCATCAAAAACGTTGAGGGAGGCCAATATAACGGTTGCACCGCACCGACTGGCACCATCGTCACGGCGCGCCTGGCCGACCACTTCCACAATCCGGCGCCGGACGGCACCGCCGTCAGCTTCACCGCCGAGGGCGGCTCGATCGACGCCTCCTGCCTGACCGGCCTGACCAGCACCACCCTGACCGACGGCACCGTGATCACGCAAAAAGGCACGCCGGGCGAATGCACGGTACGCTTCTGCTCGGGCAATCCGCGCCAGACCGACGGCCGCGTCACCGTGCTGGCGTATGCGCTGGGCGAGGAAAGCTTCGTCGACAACAACGGCAACAACCGCTACGACGCCGGCGAACCATTTGTCGACCTCGGCGATCCGTTCCGCAATGACCGCGCCGTCACCGACGACAACGCCAACGGCATCGACGATGTCTGGACGAGCGGCAACGCCACCCGCGTCAGTGGCGAGCAATACATCGACTCCAACGGTGACGGCAGCTGGAACGCCAGCGGCGACGGCGTCTACAACGGCGTGCTGCGCGCCGTGCCGAACACGGCCATCAACAACACGGTGCACGTGCGCAAATCGATGGTGATGGTCATGTCCAACAGCACGGCCGCCATCTCGCTGCTGGAACAGTCGCCGGTCACCGGCCTGGCGCTGGCGCATTGCACCAACGGCGTCGCGTTTAGCAACGTCAGCCGTGCCTTCCACTTCGCGATCCGCGACAACAATCCGACCGTGTTCGCCAACAACCGAGTAGCGGCGCACCCAGGCGATCCATTGTGGCTGTTTGACCGTCCCGGCAATCCGCTGCCGGCAGGAAGTAACATCGTGTTTAGCACCTCGAATGGCATACTCGGCTCGGCCGCTTCAGTAACGGTGCCGAACACCAATGATGCCGACTCCAACAGCTGGATCTACACCGTGCAGTTGGTCAGCGACGCCAGCCAGGCCCCGGACACCCTGGTATGTAGCAATGCCGTTTCCAGTGGCGCGCTGACGATTACCGTGACCACGCCAAACGGCACCACCAGCAGCGCCAGCTTCCCAGTCACGGACTAAGCCGCGCTGTAGATAAAAAAAAGCCGCCAGGTTTTCACTTGGCGGCTTTTTTATTGCTCCGTTCGCGTTACTGCTTCGGCGGCGCGTCTTTTACATACTTGTCGAACCAGCGCAGCATTTCATAGATCAGCTGTTCGTTCGACTCGCGCGCGGCGTACCAGTGCGGCTCGTGCGGCAGCATCACCAGGCGGGTCACGCCGCCGTTGCCGCGGATCGCTTCAAACAACTTCACTGATTGCAGCGGCGTGGTGCCCGGGTTGGCGTCGTCGCCGCCGTGCACGATCAGCAGCGGCGTCTTCAGCTTGTCAGCGTAGAAGAAGGTCGAAGCCTTGGTGTAGACGTCCGGCGCTTCCCACACCGAGCGGCGCTCGTTCTGGAAGCCGAACGGCGTCAGCGACTTGTTGTACGAACCGCTAGTGGCGGCGCCGGCACGGAACAGGTCCGAATGCGCCAGCAGGTTGGCGGTCATCAGCGCGCCGTGGCTGTGGCCCGTCACACCGACGCGATTCGGATCGGTCACGCCCAGACGTACGGCCTCATCCACCGCAGCCTTGGCGTTGGCGACCAGCTGTTCGGTGTAGGTGTCATACGCCTTGCGCGGATCGCCGACGATCGGGAAGGCCGCGCTGTCGATGATCGCGTAGCCCGACAACAGCAGCAGACGGTACTGGCGCAGACGGGTGAAGGTAGCTTGCGAACCGGTGGTCTGGCCAGCCTTGGACGCATCCGCAAAGTCCATCGGATAAGCGTTGAGGATAGTCGGCAGCGGCGTGCCTTCCTTGTAGCCCGGCGGCGTGTACAGCGTGAACGACAGGTCGATGCCGTCGGCGCGCTTGTACTTGACCAGGCGCTTCTTGATCTGGCGCACTTGCGGTACCGGATCGACCAGGTGGGTCAGCGCCACGCTGGACGACGCGTAGCTCGGCTCACCCGCTTCGGCGGTGGTGCTGGCGCCCAAGGTGCGGACGAAGGCGTTCGGCGTGTCTTCCGGCGACTGCGACCAGGTCAGCAAACGGCCTTCGCCGGTGCCGGCAAAGCCGATGAAATGTTCATACGAGGTTTTGCTGCTGCGGAACAGGCGTTCCTTCTGCTGCGTCTTCAGGTCGAACTTGTCGAGGAACGGACGGTCGCCATCCGGCGACGAACCGGCGCCGGACAGGTACATGGTGTCGCCCTGCAGACGGATCACCGGGAAGCCGTTCGCCAGGCGGCGCAGCACCGGCTGGCCCGGATTGGCATACTTCTCGTCGCTCGACTGGTCCCAGATCAGGCGGCGCGAATTCTGCGCATCGTCGACATTGATTTGCCAGGTGCGCACCCACTTGCGGTTGACGTCGTAGTCGGTCAGCAGCGCCACGTTAGGCTGCTCACTCCACGACAGGCCGCCGAAGCGCTGTTCGGTGCGGGTCAGTTCCACCGGCGCGGCATTGAACGGCGCCTTCAGCAGCATCAGCTTGTCGCGTTCGCTAGCCTTGACGTTCGGATCGCCACCGTCGAGCGCTTCCACCCACACCAGCGTGGCGGCCTCGGTCGGACGCCAGGTGAAGTCGCGCGGACCGGTCGGCACGCCGCGGTTCGGCACGCGGTCGGCCAGCGGCAGCGCGGCGATTTCGCGCACCACCGGATTGCCGTCCTTGCCCGGACGCTGGGCCAGGTCCCACAGGTCGACCTGTTTCGGGAATCGGTCAAAGGTGGTGACGTAGGAATACGGTGGACGGATTTCGGTCACCACCACATGGCGGCCATCCGGCGCGATCGACAGGTCTTCATACAGGCCGGGCTTGCCGACCGGGGTGATCTTGCCGGTGGCGACATCGACCAGCGCCAGTTGCGAGGTGCCGTAGTAGTTGAACAGTTCTTCGTCGTGACGGTTGCGCAGCGTGTCGCGGTTTTCATAGGTGCTGCTCTGGCCTTTCTGGCCCAGCGACTCCTGGATGCCCGGACCTTCCGAGCCCGGCGCTTCGACCGGCGGCGCCTTGCGCGCGACGACCTGCTTGACCAGCAACGTCTTCTGGTCCGGCATCCAGTGCACCTGGTCGCCGAACATCTGGTTCAGGCGCACGCCCGGCAGACGGCGGATGGCGCCGCTCCTGGCGTCGCCCACCCACAGTTCCACCGCATCGGTGGTGACGTTCTCGAACACGAAGCGCTGGCCGTCGGCGCTCCACACCGGACGGCGCGGGCAGGCGTCGGCCGCAGCCGGCAGCTTGACGGCGATGCTCTTGCCGCTGTCCACCTGCACCAGATCGATGGCGCTGACGCACGGCGGGATGCCGTAGCCGCCCGGCGTATCATGCTGGCTGTGGTTGCCCGGCTCGATGCGCACCCCGGCCAGGCGCAGGAACGGCGTCGCCACCTTGGCGATCGACGGGTAGTCCTGCATGGTCACCAGCATCAGCTTGTCGCGGGTCGGGCTCAGCGACGGCAATGGCGGCGCCGCAGCGCGCATCACATCCAGAATCTCTTTCGGCGGCTGGTTGTAGATGCTGGCGGCAGCCGGCGTAGCGGCTGCTGGCGCGGCCACGGCGGCGGCGCTGAGGCCGGCGGCGAGGGCTGCGCCGACCAGCGTGCGCAACAGGTGTTGTCCCTGCATAGTATTTCTCTCCCGATTTTATGGAACTACATGAATGCATGGACAGGATCGCTGTCCGCGCATGTGGAACGGAACATTAAGCCACGAAAACATTTCCGGGGCAATAATAAATTGTTGCATGCAAGTTGCATTACTAGCGTGTTTGCTAGCTGCAAATATTTCGGAACGAGGTAGGCCGTGCCGGAAAACTTCTATACACTAAATCGTTTGTTGGCTGCTTGACCTAAAACTTTGACGTGCTCATCGGGAGGGTATCACCATGCGATTCTCCGACTTCGGCATCACCCGCAAGCTGTATCTCGGCTTCGGCGCGGTAGTGGTGATCCTGGCGCTGCTGCTGGGCACCGCCTACACCAACTTCTCGCGGCTGGCGCAGGCCAACGGCTGGAACAACCACACCCATGAAGTGATCGCCGAAACCCAGGCCATCCTGGAAAGCCTGCTGAACATGGAAACGGGCGAACGCGGCTACGCACTGACCGGCGAGGATGCCTCGATGGCGCCGCTCAAAGCCGGCCAGACGGCGTTTTCCGAACATCTCAACAAAGCCCGTTCGCTGACCGCCGACAACCCGGCGCAACAGGACCGGCTGCGCAAGCTGGAACAGGCCGAGCAGGCGTGGCACGCCGATGCGGTGGCGCCGGTGCTGGCGTTGCGCGCCAAGGCCAACGATGGCGCCAGCATCGATCCGCTGCTGCAATTCGAGCGCGAAGGTCGCGGCCGCACCGGCATGGACGCGATGCGCGCGCTGCTCAAGGAAATCAGCGGCGCAGAACAGACGCTGCTGGTACAGCGCGCGGCCGACGCCGCCTCGCTGCAAAGCCTGACCGCCAACACCATCATCATCGGCGGCCTGCTGACGGTGGCGCTGGCGGCGGTGCTGGCGTGGATACTCAGCCGCAGCATCGTCGGTCCGCTGAGCGCGGCGGTGCGGATTGCGCGCACGGTCGCCTCGGGCGATTTGCGCAGCCGGATCGAATCGCACTCGCGCGATGAAACCGGGCAGATGCTGGAGGCGCTGGGCGATATGAACCAGAGCCTGCTGAACATCGTCGGCGAGGTGCGGCGCGGCACGGATACGATCGCCACCGCCACCAGCGAAATCGCGCGCGGCAACCAGGACTTGTCGAGCCGCACCGAGCAGCAGGCCAGTTCGCTGGAAGAGACTGCATCGTCGATGGAGCAGCTGACCGGCACCGTCAAGCAGAATGCCGACAACGCACGCCAGGCCAATCAGCTGGCGGCGTCGGCCTCGCAAGTGGCCAGCAAGGGCGGTGCGGTGGTGGCGCAGGTGGTCGAGACCATGCATTCGATCAGCGCCTCGTCGCAGAACATCGTGGAGATTATTGCGGTGATCGACGGCATTGCGTTCCAGACCAATATCCTGGCGCTGAACGCGGCGGTGGAAGCGGCGCGCGCCGGCGAACAGGGGCGCGGCTTTGCGGTGGTGGCGTCGGAAGTGCGGACGCTGGCGCAACGCTCGGCGGCGGCGGCCAAGGAAATCAAGATGCTGATCGACGACTCGGTCGGCAAGGTCGATGCCGGCAGCAAGCTGGTGGAACAGGCTGGCGCGACGATGGAGGAGATTGTCGGCAGCGTGCAACGGGTGACGACCATCATGCAGGATATTGCGGCGGCCAGCGAAGAGCAGATCGCCGGCATCGAGCAGATCAACCACGCGATCAGCCAGATGGACAATGTGACACAGCAGAACGCGGCGCTGGTGGAAGAAGCAGCGGCAGCGGCGGCGTCGTTGCAGGAGCAGGCGGCCAGCCAGGCCAATGTGGTCAGCGTGTTCAAGCTCGACGACCGCGCCACGGCGATGGCGATTGCCGCCCCGCCGCCGCCCGCCCGGCTGCCCGCCGCC
>NZ_WWCT01000005.1 GCF_009857605.1 Duganella levis
GCCGGCCATCCGCCCGGCTATGTGCCGACGCCTGCTGCTGGCCCGGTACGGCCGATCGCCACCCACTCGCCGGCCATCACGCCGCGCGAACTGCGGCTGCTGGCGGCCGCAGCCGGCATCGCCCTGATCAGCGCGCTGGTGGTGCTGGGCGGCCAAGCCGCCTTCCGCAAACCAGCGCCAGCACTCAGCGCAGAACAGGTGCAAGCCCTGCAGCGGGCCGACAAACTGGAAAAAGCCCTGCAAACCCTCGACCCCAAACTGCGCGCGCAACTCCCCGCCGATCTACAGAAATAAGCAGCGTCCGGCCACCCGCCGGACTGCGCGTGTTTTTTTGTGCTAACATGTGAACACCTATTCATATGTTAGCAATCATGAGCTGTCAACACGACTATTCCACGTGCGATCCGCAGATCGCGCAACTGGCCGATCTGTTCCATTTGCTGGGCGATCCGACCCGGCTGCGCATCGTGCTGGCCTGCATGCCGGCGCCGATTGCGGTCTCCGAGATCGCGTCTACACTGGAATTGAGCAGTTCGCTCGTAAGCCACCATCTGCGCTTGCTGCGCGCCGCCCGCATCGTCAAGTCCGAGCGCCAGGGCAAGCAAGTTTTCTACTCCGCCGCCGATGCCCATATCAGCGGCGTACTCAACGATATGCTGGAACATATCGCCGAACCTGCCACCGGAACCGAAGCATGAGCAAGCACCACGACCACGACCACCATGACCACGCCCATGATCACCACGATCATGACCACGGCCACGACCAGCAGGCGCACAGCCACCACGATCACAGCCACGGCATCGGCCACCACCACCATCACGGCGATCCGAATACCATGGGCCGCGCTTTCGCCATCGCCATCGGTCTCAATACGGTGTTTGTCGGCGTCGAGTTCTTCTACGGCTTCCTGGCCAACTCCACCGCGCTGATGGCCGATGCAGGCCACAACCTGTCGGACGTGCTGGGCCTGATGCTGGCCTGGGGCGCCGCCATCCTGGCCAAGCGCCTGCCGAACCACCGCTACACTTACGGCCTGCGCAGCAGCTCGATGCTGGCTGCGCTGTTCAACGCCATGCTGCTGATGGCAGCCTGCGGCGGCATTGCGTGGGAAGCAGTGCAGCAGCTGGCGCATCCGGACCCGGTGGCCGGCCTGACGGTGTCGGTGGTGGCCGGCGTCGGCATCCTGATCAATGGCTTCTCGGCCTGGCTGTTCATGTCCGGCAGCAAAGACGACATCAACGTCCGCGGCGCTTACCTGCACATGGCGGCCGACGCCGCGATCTCTCTGGGCGTGCTGATCGCCGGCGTGGTGGTCCGCTACACCGGCTGGAACTGGCTGGACCCGCTGGTCAGCATGGTGATCGTGGTGTTCATCGTGATCAGCACCTGGTCGCTGCTGAAGCAGTCGCTGCGCATGGTGATGGCGGCGGTGCCGGACAATGTCGACCGCGCCAAGATCGAACAGTTTCTGAGCAAGCAGCCCGGCGTCAGCAAGGTGAGCGACCTGCACATCTGGGCCATGAGCACCACCGAGAATGCATTGACGGCCCAACTGGTCACGCCGACCGGCTACCCGGGCGATGGCGCCATCGACGCCATCAGCAAGGCGCTGCGCGAGGAATTCTCCATCCAGCACAGCACGCTACAAGTGCGCACCGGCGAAGCCGAGCTGGAATGCTGTCTGCAAGCGCCGGCCCCGGCGCCAGCCGCGCACGCCCACGCGCATTAATCCGCCAGATTGGCGTACAGGGCGGTACTCAGGTAGCGCTCGCCAAACGACGGGATGATCGTGACGATGATCTTGTCGGCATTCTCCGGCCGCCGCGCCACCTGCAACGCCGCCCACAGTGCGGCGCCGGAGGATATTCCCACCAGCAGTCCTTCCTGCCGCGCCGCCTGGCGCGCCGTCTCGAACGCATCCTCGTTGTTCACGCACACCACTTCGTCGTAGATGGCGGTATTCAGCACGGCCGGCGCGAAGCCGGCGCCGATGCCCTGGATCGGATGCGGCCCCTTGGTTCCTTGCGACAAAAACGGCGACGCCGCCGGCTCCACCGCCACGCAGCGGAAGCCGGGCTTGCGCTCCTTGAGCACCTCGCCCACGCCGGTGATGGTGCCGCCGGTGCCGATGCCGGCCACCAGGATATCCACGCGGCCATCGGTGTCGGCCCAGATTTCTTCGGCGGTGGTGCGGCGGTGCACTTCGGGATTGGCGGGATTGTTGAATTGCTGCGGAATCAGATAGCGCGCATCGCTGGCGGCCAGTTCATCGGCGGTGCGGATCGCGCCCAGCATGCCTTCGCTGCCCGGTGTGAGGATCAGCTCGGCGCCGTAGGCGCGCAGCAGCATGCGCCGTTCCCGGCTCATGGTGTCCGGCATCACCAGCGTGCAGCGGTAGCCGCGCGCCGCGCACACCATGGCGAGCGCGATGCCGGTGTTGCCGCTGGTCGGTTCGAGGATGATGGTGTCGGGGCGCATTTGCCCGGCTGCTTCGGCCGCTTCGATCATGGCCAGGCCGATGCGGTCTTTGACGCTGTGCGCGGGATTGCAGTATTCCAGCTTGGCCAGCACCTGGGCAGTGCTGCCCTGGGCCAGCCGGTTGATCCGTACCAGCGGGGTACGGCCGATCAGTTCAGTAACGTTGTTAGCTACGTGCATGACAACCTCCGGCGACGAGGGGGATAGCTGCTAGTCTACCCCTGTTCGCGCGGTGCTTGCCATTTACTTCACGTTGACCAGTTCCACATCGAAGATCAGCGCCGAGTTCGGCGGGATGCCGCTGCCTGGCGTCGGACGGGCGCCGTAGGCCAGTTCCGATGGAATGATCAGGGTGCGCTTGCCACCCACTTTCATGCCGATGATGCCCTGGTCCCAGCCCTTGATGACGCGGCCGGCGCCCAGCACGAAGTCGAGCGGTTCGCCGCGCGCGATCGACGAGTCGAACATCTTGCCGTGCATATTCTTGGCCAGCGGACGGTACAGCCAGCCCGAGTAATGCATGTAGACGGTGGCGCCAACCGTCGCTTCGGTGCCGGTGCCGACCTTGGTGTCGGTGATGATCAGCTGTTCGGCAGCCGGACCGGGCGTGGCGGAACCGACCACCAGCGGGGCAGCAGGAGCGGACGCGGCAGGTGCAGCTTCAGGCTGGGCCTGTGGCGCCTGCGCGAAGGCGGCGGCCGAAACAGTCAACAACATCGCAACAAATACGGAACTACGCTTCATGTGGATTCTTTCAATGAGGTCGGCAGACAGCTCGTCATGATAGCAAACTAGACGGCGTCCGGGGTGCTAGTTGGCAGCGCGTCATCAGCCAGCCTGCGCAGCGCGTGTCCGGCCGCCACCATGCCGAAGGTGGCGGTGACCACCATCGCCGAGCCGAAGCCGGCGCAGTTGAGGCCCGTCACGCCGCCGCTGCGGTCGTCGCCGTCGACTGCGCACACTTCGCCGGTTTCCGGGAACTTCAGCGGTTCCATCGAGAACACGGCGTCGATGTGGAACTTGGTTTTCTCGCCGCGCGGGAAGCCGTACTGGGCGCGCATGATCTTGCGTACCTTCTTCAGCAGCGGTTCCTGTTCGGTCTTGGCCAGATCGCGCACCGAAATCTGCGACGCATCGGTCTTGCCGCCAGCGCTGCCGATGGTGATCACCGGCAGGTTGTGCTGGCGCGCCCACGCCAGCATGGCCGCCTTGGCCTTGACGGAGTCGGTGGCGTCGATCAGGTAATCGAACTTGCCGCCGCCGAGCATGGCTTCCAGGTTGTCCGGCTCGACAAAATCTTCCACCTGGTTGACCTGGCAGAACGGATTGATCTGCGCGATGCGCTCGGCCAGCGCGGTGATCTTGGCCATGCCGACGGTGCTGCTGAGGGCCTGGATCTGGCGGTTGATGTTGGACTCGGCCACATTGTCGAGGTCGATCAAGGTCAGCTGGCCGATGGCGCTGCGCGCCAGTGCCTCGACGATCCACGAGCCGACGCCGCCGACGCCGACCACGCACACGTGGGCGGTGCGGAAGCGTGCGAGCGCATGGGCGCCATACAGGCGCGCGATGCCGCCGAAGCGGCGTTCAAAGTCGACATCGTCGAAATCTGGGGGTGTAATGCTGTTCATGCCGCCATTTTAACGGAGCGGCGGCAAACCAACCGAACATTGAAAAAGTTAACAAGCTGATATGCTGATCGAATCGATACCGTTCCGTCCAGCCATGTTCAAAAAAATCCTCGCTGCCCTGCGCGGCAGCAAAACCGAAGCCCCCGCTACCGGCGCCCCGATCACGGCCTACGACAGCCAGGGCCGCGAGTTGCAGATCAGCCGCGAGGAGTGGCGCGAGAAAATGTTCCTGCCGACGCTGCAGCAGGCATGGGATGAAGCGGATGAACTCTACCGACAAATCCTGACCGGCCTCGACGACGGCTTTGCGGCCGACCTGCCAGCGGCCGGCCAACGTCTGGTCGAGATCGACGCCAATGTCGACCGCAGCCACACCACGCTGGGCATCGTGCACCTGACCAACGGCCAGCTCGACGCCGCCGAAGCCACGCTGCGCGCCGGCATGGCCAAGGTCGGTGAAACCGGCGCCCTGCTGACCAACCTGGCCAAGGTGCAGTTCGAGCGCGGCGACGAAGCGCTGGCCGAGCAGACGCTGTGGCAGGCGGTGCAGGCCGCGCCTAATCTGGAAGCTGGCTTGATGTGGTGGGCCACGACCCAGCGCGAGCAACATGGCGAAGCCGCCTACCTGGCAGCGCTGCACACCGCCGCCGCCCTGCCCGGCGCCTGGTGTCCGCAATTGTGGCTGGCGCGCCACTATCTGGAGCAACAGGAAGTCGAGCCAGCGTGGGCGCTGTACGCCGGCGTGCTAGCGTCCGGCAATTTCGACCGCCACGCCTTGATGATGATCGCCAACGATCTCGGCTCGACCGGCCACCTCCAACTGATCCTCGACCTGATCGACCCGGTCTACGACGAACACCTGCATGGCCCGACTACCGGGCTCAACCTGATGCGCGCCTGCCTGGAGCTGGGCCAGATCGACCGCGGCCGCGCCATGCTGGTGCGCATGACCGCACTCAATTTCCCGCCCATCCAGCAACACCTCGACCAGTTCGCGCAAGCGTTCCGGGCCAACGACTAAATCCGCGCCTGGTTGAATTATTCTAGAATGGGCGCTTAATCCAGAGAGAGCGCCTTCCATGAGCAACGCACTGTACGACACCGCCCCCGATTTCAGCCAGCCGATTGCTGTGCTGAAACACTGCCACGATCGCATCCGCAAGCAGCTGCAAACCATGCAGAACCTGCTGGCCCACCTCCCCATGCACGGCGCCGATGTTGACGCGCAGAAAGCCGCGCAAGCGGTGTTGAAATACTTCAACCACGCCGCCCATTTGCACCATGACGACGAGGAGCAAAACCTGCTGCCGATGCTGCAAGCGACTGCGCGCGACGCCGACGCCTCTCTTCTGGCAGAGCTGGTTCCCGCCATCTTGGCCGGTCACGAGCAAATGGATAGAGACTGGACTATAATCAAAACGCAACTTGAGCAAATCGCCAACGGGACCAGCACCACGCTGTCGGCCAGTGATGTCGCGCGCTTCTGCGACACCTACGCGGCCCACATGGTGCAAGAGGAAACCCACATCGCAACGATGGCCAAGCGGCTGTTCACCCCCGAACAAATGGCGCAACTGGGCAGTGCAATGCAGGTACGGCGCGGGATTACCCCCGACCTGCCGCCCAGCCAAGTGCCGGAGCAACAAGCAGTCCCGGTCAACAACACGGTGGCCGACGGCGTGGTACTGGCGGACTTGCGGCTCGACTACGGCCGCGCCAGCCTGACGGAGCAGGACGTGCTGGACGACCCGATCGCCCAGTTCGGCAAGTGGTTTGAGGAGGCCATGCATGCGAAGGTCAATGAACCCAACGCGATGAGCGTGGCCACGGTGGACGCGGACGGCAAACCCAGTTCGCGCATCGTCCTCATCAAGCAATACGACCAGCGTGGTTTCACCTGGTACACCAATTATGAGAGCCAGAAAGGCCAGCAGCTGCGCGCCAACCCGCGCGCGGCCTTGCTGTTCTTCTGGAGTGAACTCGAACGCCAGGTGCGGATCGAAGGTAGTGTGGTGCAAACCGCCGCCGAAGAAAGCGACAAGTATTTTTACAGCCGGCCGGTGAAAAGCCAGATCGCTGCGATTGCCTCGCAGCAGAGTGCGCCTATCGCCAACCGGGAGCAGATGGAAGCCAATTACGACGCCGCTGCGGCAGTTAGCGGCGAGCAGCCGGTGCGGCCGGCGCATTGGGGCGGTTATCGCCTCGACCCGGTCCGCATCGAATTCTGGCAGGGACGCCGTTCGCGTTTCCATGACCGGATCGTGTACGAGAAACAAGCTGATGGCAGCTGGGTCAAGGAGCGCCTGCAACCGTAAGCAGGACCGCCTCCCCATGGATACCAGACCATTGCTTGCGATGGTCTTTTTATCCTGAACTCGGAGGTTATCTTGTTCGTACAGAATCAACTCAGCAATTGGATCTCGGGCATCCGCGAACAGCTCACGCTGCCGCTGCGCATCGAGCTATGGAACGGCCAGCAGGTCGACCTGTCCAGCGAAACGCCGCGCGTGACGATACGGCTGCCAAATATCGCCGCCGCCCGCTACCTGCTGACGCCGTCGCTGTCCAACCTCGGCACCGCCTATGTCGAAGGGGCGATCGAGGTCAAGGGCAAAGCCATGGACATGATCGCCGTGGTCAATGCGCTGGCACGCAGTTCGCTCAAGGCCGAGGGCAAGTTCGCCCGCATGGTGCGCACCATCAGCCACAACAAGCAGAAGGACGCGGAAGCGATCCGCTACCACTACGACGTCTCCAACGACTTCTACCAGGAATTCCTCGACCCGAATATGGTGTATTCGTGCGCCTATTTTGAAAACGGCGACGAAGACCTGGCCACCGCCCAGCTGAAGAAGATCGACCACATCCTACGCAAGATCGAGTTGCAGCCGCACCAGACGCTGCTCGACATCGGCTGCGGCTGGGGCGCGCTGGTGATCCGCGCGGCGCAGAAGTACCACGCCCGCTGCGTCGGCGTCACCTTGTCGGAAAACCAGTATGCGCTGGCGAAGGAACGGGTGCGCGCCGCCGGGCTGGAACACCTGGTCGAGATCCGCCTGCAGGATTACCGCGACGTGCGCGGCCAGTTCGACCGCATCACCAGCGTCGGCATGTTCGAGCACGTGGGCATCCGCCATTTGCCGGAATACTTCGCCGCCATCAACCAGTTGCTGGCGCCGGAAGGCATCGTGATGAACCACGGCATTACCTCCACCGATCCGGACAACGGCGAGACGCCGTACGGCGGCGGCGAGTTCATCGAAAAATATGTGTTCCCGCACGGCGAACTGGCGCACATCGGCCATGTGCTGAAAGCCATGCAGCAGGGTTCGCTGGAAGTGACCGACGTCGAAAGCCTGCGCCGCCACTATGCCCGTACCTGCGCCATCTGGACCGACAACTTCGAGACCAACGGCGAAAAAGTGCGGGCACTGGGCGGGGACAAGCGCTACCGCATCTGGCACGTTTACCTGGCCGGCTGCGCTTATGCCTTCGAGCAGGATTTGATCAGTCTTTACCAGATCGTCGGCCGCAAGGCGGGCCAGCGGGCGTCAGTGCTGCCGTGGTCGCGCAAGCATATGTATCCGTCGGCGGCGAGCGCGCCGGTGCAGCCGTCGTATGCGCTGAACGATGGCGGCATGCCGGCGTTTGCGGTGCTGGGCGACGATGGCGGCGTGCCAGCCTTTACCTCAATCGGCCAGCATACGTCTTCCTGAACTTGTCGACCTTGGGCGCCACCACGAACGCGCAATAGCCCTGCATGGGGTGCTGGCGGAAGTAATCCTGGTGGTAGTCCTCGGCCTTGTAGAACGGCGGGGCCGGCGACAGTTCGGTGACGATGGGCGCATCCCACACATGCGCCATTTCGGCGATGACCTGGCGCGCCGTGGCTTCCTGCTGCGGCGACTGGTAATAGATGACCGAACGGTATTGGGTGCCGACGTCGTTGCCCTGTCGGTTGAGCGTGGTCGGATCGTGGATGGTGAAGAAGATTTCCAGCAGGTCGCGGTAGCTGATGACCGTGGGGTCAAAGCTCAGCTTGACCACTTCCGCGTGGCCGGTGGCGCCGGTGCACACCTGTTCGTAGGTCGGCTGCGCGATCTCGCCGCCCGCGTAGCCGGACTCCACCGAGGTGATGCCCTTGACCTCCAGGTACACCGCCTCAGTACACCAAAAACAGCCGCCGCCCAGTATTGCGGTTTCCGCATTGCCAGCCATGACTCCTCCTGCATAGAAGACTTGCCCACCTGCTCACTGTAACGCAAACCGGGGTAATCCGCTATGACGGTACAAATCTTTGGCATAATGTCCGCATGAACACCAATTCTCCCCGCGCCGAAGAGCGCACGTTCGATACGGCGCATTTCCGCCAGGCGCTGGGCCAGTTTGCGACCGGCGTGACCATCATCACCACCCGGCTGGCGGACGGTAGCTTTCGCGGCCTGACCGCCAGTTCCTTCAATTCCGTGTCGCTCGATCCGCCGCTGGTGCTGTGGAGCCTGTCCAATGGCGCCAATAGCATGCCCATCTTTACCGGCAACTCGCATTACGTCATCAATGTGCTGAACGCTGAGCAAGCTCATCTGGCCAAGCGCTTCGCCACCCGCGGCATCGATCCGTGGGAAGGCGTGGAGTACGAGCTGTCGCGCACCGGCCAGCCGATCCTGAAGGATGCGTCGGCCTGGTTCGAGTGCCATAACCGTAGCCGCTATCCGGAAGGCGACCACGTGATTTTCGTCGGCGAAGTGGAATTCTGCGCGTTTTCGCCGCGCCCGCCCCTGATCTTCCACAGCGGCCAGTTCGCCGGCCTCGGGTAAAAAACGGAAATTGGTGTCGCCATTAGAAAAGCGCACACCAGGTCTCAGGCATAGAATGCTGGCAGCATTCATCCATAATGAGAGACTATCTATGAGCCAAGCCCGCGCCCAATTCCACTGGGATGACCCGCTGTTGCTGGACCAGCAGCTGACCGACGATGAGCGCATGGTGCGCGACGCCGCTGCCGCCTACTGCCAGGACAAGCTGCAACCGCGCATCCTCGATGCCTTCCGCCATGAAACCATGGACACGTCCATCTTCCGCGAAATGGGCGAGATCGGCCTGCTGGGCCCGACCATTCCCGAACAATACGGCGGCCCCGGCCTGAACTACGTGGCCTACGGCCTGATCGCCCGCGAAGTCGAACGCATCGATTCCGGCTACCGCTCGATGATGAGCGTGCAGTCGTCGCTGGTGATGGTGCCGATTTACGAGTTCGGCACCGAAGAGCAAAAACAGAAATACCTGCCCAAGCTGGCCAGCGGCGAGTGGATCGGCTGCTTCGGCCTGACCGAACCGAACCACGGCTCCGACCCCGGCTCGATGATCACCCGCGCCAAGAAAGTGCCGGGCGGCTATTCGGTGAGCGGCGCCAAGATGTGGATCACCAATTCGCCGGTGGCGGATGTGTTCGTTGTGTGGGCCAAGGACGATGAAGGGTCGATCCGCGGCTTCGTGCTGGAAAAAGGCATGGCGGGCCTGAGCGCGCCGGCAATTCACGGCAAGTTCGGCCTGCGCGCCTCGATCACCGGCGAAATCGTCATGGACAATGTGTTCGTGCCGGAAGAGAACGCCTTCCCGGACGTGCGCGGCCTGAAGGGTCCGTTCACCTGCCTGAACTCGGCACGCTACGGCATCGCCTGGGGCGCGCTGGGTGCGGCGGAATCGTGCTGGCACACGGCGCGCCAGTACGTCATGGATCGCACACAATTTGGCCGTCCATTGGCCGCCAACCAGCTGATCCAGAAGAAGCTGGCCGACATGCAGACCGAAATCACCATGGGCCTGCAAGGCTGCCTGCGCCTGGGCCGCATGAAGGATGAAGGCACGGCGGCGGTCGAGATCACATCGATGATGAAGCGTAATTCGTGCGGCAAGTCGCTGGACATCGCCCGCCTGGCGCGCGATATGCTGGGTGGCAATGGCATCTCGGACGAGTTCGGCATCATCCGCCACATGGTCAACCTGGAAGTGGTGAATACCTACGAAGGTACGCACGATATCCACGCGCTGATCCTGGGCCGGGCTCAGACCGGCATCCAGGCCTTCCAGTAATTCACACCACGATGCTGGAAATATCGCTGATATTTTCCCGCAGTCGTGAGGCATCCTGTTTGGGCGGCCGGCCGAACAGCCGGCCGTATTCGCGGCTGAACTGGGACGGACTTTCGTACCCGACCGCGTAGGCGGTGCGGGTCGCGTCGGTACCGGCCGCCAGCAGGCGCCGCGCCGCCTGCAAGCGCAGCGTCTTCAGATATTGCAAGGGACTGGTCTCGGTCGCCGCGCGGAAATGCCGGTTGAACGACGACACGCTCATGCCGGCAATCCCCGCCACCGTCTCGATCGCCACCGGTTCTTCAAAATGCTGACGCATCCAGTCGATGGCCCGGCGCACCTGGGCCAGCCTGCCCTCGTCGCGGGTGATCTGGCGCAGCAGCGGACCATGCGGGCTTTGCAGCAAACGGTACATCAGCTCGCGCTCGCGCGACGCCGCCAGCAGCGGTATATCCTCCGGCGTGTCGAGCAGCGCCAGCAAATGATCCCACGCCTCCAGCACCGCGCGCGACACCGGGCCGATATGAAAGCCCATCACCGGCTGTTCCGGCGGCGGCGCCGGCATCTCGGCGATCAGGGACGCAAACAGCGCATGATCCAGCGTCAGGCCGGTGCCGACATAGGGCTGGTCGCCCGCCATCTCGAACACGCAGCAGGTGGTCGGCAACTCGATCAGCGAGGCGTAACAGCCGCCGGCGCTGTAGCGCAGCATCTTCCCGCCGACCAGCATCTGCTTGGCGCCTTGCAGCACCAGGCAAACGCCGGCCGCCACCGCCGTAATGGTCGGCTCCGGCTGACGGAAAGCGCCGATCGCCAGCCGTGGGATCGGCGTCTCGGTCAGCTGGCCGCCGCTGTGGTGCAGCACCCGGCGCGTCATTTTTTGAAGTAAATCGTCCATCGAACCAGTGTGGCAGCGCGGCCAGCGAACGGCAAGCGTTTGAGCGGATCAGGCAAGAAATCGGCCAGTTTTGGCGAATCTGCGGCCGCCGGCAGGCGTATCGTGATGATTCCACACACAGGAGGACTTCACCATGAAACATTTCGGAGCAACATCCACCACCGACGAGGTGCTGGCCGGCATCGACCTGCGCGGCAAGCGCGCCTTCATCACCGGCGTCTCCGCCGGGCTGGGCGTGGAGACTGCGCGGGCGCTGGTGGCGCACGGCGCGTCGGTGGTCGGCACCGCGCGCGACTTGCAAAAAGCCGAGCGCGCCACCGCCTCGATACGACAGGCGGCGCAACACAACGGCGGCAACCTGACGCTGGTGCAGATGGACCTGGCCGACCTGGCGTCGGTGCGCGCGGTGGGCGACGCCATGGTCGCCGCCGGCCAGCCGTTCGATCTGGTGGTGGCCAACGCCGGCATCATGGCCACGCCGTTGGAACACACCCGCGATGGTTTTGAAAGCCAGTTCGGCACCAATGTGCTGGGCCACTTCGTGCTGATCAACCAGCTGGCGCCGTTGATGCGGCAAGGCGCGCGGCTCGTCATGCTGTCATCCAACGGCCACCGTTTCGCCGATGTCGACCTGGACGATCCGAACTTCGCGCACACGCCTTACGATCCGTGGGTGGCCTACGGCCGCTCAAAGACCGGCGACGCGCTGCTGGCGGTCGCCTTCGACGCGCGCCATCGCCACCGAGGCGTGCGGGCGGCCAGCGTGCATCCGGGCGTGATCCAGACTGAGCTGGCGCGCAATATCGAGCCGGCGGCATTCCAGGCGGCGTTTGAGGCCATGAATGCGCAGCATCTGGCGCTGGGCAATCCGCCGTTCGAAGTGAAGTCGGTTGAGCAAGGCGCGGCCACCACCATCTGGGCCGGCGTGGTGGCGGATGCGGATGCTATTGGGGGGCGTTATTGCGAGGATTGCCAGGTCGGCGCGCTGGTGCCGGACGAACTTGTGTTGAGTGCGTTCAGTGCGGGCGTTCGCCGGTATGCGGTCGATCCGGCGCGGGCCGAAGCGTTGTGGAACAAGGCGGAAGAACTGGTTAGCGCGCGCTAAAAAAAACCGCTGCCGAGGCAGCGGTTCTATCTACGTTGCGGGCTAGAAGCCCTTGAAGGCGTAGCCGATGCTGAAGTTGACTGCCAGCGGATCGAGGCGCACTTCCTGGGTCTGACCGGTCGAGTAGTGGGCCGTGGTTTTCAGCTTGGTCTTGATGACCGACGCATCCAGGAACCATTTCTCGTTGATCTTGTACGTGCCGCCGATCTGGAAGCTGGCTGCCGACTTGTCGTCCAGCTTGAAGGTGGCGCCCGGGCCGCCGGTGTTCAGGATCGCCGTCAGCTGGCCCGAACCGCGTTCCTTCTGGAACATGGCGTAGGTGTAACCCAAGCCGACATAAGGACGGAAGGTCGAGTTCGCGTTCAGGAAGCGGTACTGGACAAAGATGGTCGGCGGCAGCACTTCCGCCGTCGCCAGCTTGCCGGTGCCCTGGATCGAACCAGCGCCGCTCAGCTCGTGCTTGTACGGCAGGCCGGCGTCCAGCTCGACCGAGATGTTGTCGGTGAACAGATAACCTACCGTGAAGCGTGGCTGGGTGTCCGATCCGACATCGGTCTTGGTGCCCGGCAGCGCCGGCGCCGACACATCGCCCGAATCCACTTTCGGCGTGATCTTGTTGATACCCAGCGTACCCAGCCAGGTACCGGCGGTTTGTTGTGCCGATGCAGCCGAAGCCACCGTCATTGCGGCGGCCAGCGCCAGCAGTTTTACCGTTTTATTCATATCGTCTCCAGATATTTTCTATGTGACTGAATTACAGCCAGCCCTTGGTCACCATCGCTTTGGACACATAACGCGCCAGCAGCAGGTTGTTGTAAGGGGTTGGGTGTACGTCATCGGCAAAGGACCAGTGGCTGACGTCGCCCGTTTTCAGGTTGCTGGCGTTGCACACCAGCGAGCTGCCCAGCGGGTTCTTGGCGGTCGTCAGGTCGCATGCGGTTTCGGACACGTTGGTCAGACCGTATGGGCCAGGGTTCGTGGCCTGGTCATGGCTGACCGCAAACACGTCCACCAGCAGCACTTTCGATTCGCTGGCCAGGCCCGAGCTCAGCGCGCTGTTGTAGGCGTTGACCATGGCGTTGATCAGTGCCTGGGTCGAGGCATCCTTGGTGCGACCCGACGGCGTGGTGGCCACGTCCGGGAGGTTGTTCACCACCACGTAGTTGGCGCCGTTGGCGATGATCTGGGTTTTCACCAGTGCCACCAACTCGGTGCCGGCTTGGCCCATTGCAGCGACCAGTTCCGGACCGTGGGCGGTCGCGTAGTCGGCGCCGGCCTTGGCGCCTGCAGTCTGCGCGTCAGTGGTGGCCTTGGCAACCATCGGACCAAAGACGGCAGCCGAAGCCACAGCCGAGTTACCCGGCTGCACAGCAGCAGCGCCGATAGCGGCTTGGGTGATGGTGGTCTGCGTCGCGCCGCTCTGTGCTGCGGCGGTTTGTGCGGCAGCACCGATAGCAGCAGCGGCAGTAACAGGATTGGTGGCGCCGGCAGCCAGCTGGCCGATCAGGCTGGTGAGGTAGGCGGTGTTGCCGGCAGTGGTACCCGCTGTGGTGGCTGCGCTGCTCAGCGCACCCAGCTGGAACAGTGCATCGTTACCGCCAGCCATGACCAGCACCAGCTCGTCGCCCTTGAATTTGCCGCCCACCGCTTTCAGGTGGTTGGCGATCTGGGTCACGACCGGATAGGTCAGCGCGCCCAGCGCGCTACCGGTCGCCTTATGGCTCGGTCCAATAGGATTGGTCACGCGCGAACCGCCCATGGCGTAGCCGTAGCAGCCGGCGTGCGGCGTGGCCGGCACCGAGAAGCCCTGGGCGGCATTGCCGTCCAGGCCAGTGACGGCGGCGCATGGTGCAGCCAGGCCGATCTGGGCGGCGGTCAGCTCGGTCCAGTTTTTGCCGGTCAGGGTTTCATTGACCGAGGTGTTGTTGCCGTTGATGGTGAATTTGCCGCCCTTCAGTGCGGCAACGGTGCCGACGGCGTAAGAGCCGACGTCGGACAGGCTATCGCCGAACGACACCTGTGCGCTGTATTTGACTTTCGTGGTTTGATCGCCCGCTGCTGGATCGGTGCCGCCGCAACCCGCAAGGACGGCCAGGGCCATTGCAGCAAGTGCAAGTTTGGTATGACGCATGTTGTCTCCTAAAAATATTTTTTTGTCTTGTGATACGAACGGCCGTGCTATTCGCAACCCAACTAATATGCCAGTACAAGAAACTCTTGTATAGAGGAACACCCCTAAAAACAGGGGTTTGTGAGCAAAAAAGAACGCTTGCTCGGCATTTATTCAGCTATATCAAGTCGCCATTCACCGCGTTGGTGCAGAATCAAGGAAGGCGCGCGCCTCCCGCAGGCAAAACGGCGCCACCAGTCCCGCGTGATACGCGTCCTTGACCGCCTGGTCGGCGGCAGCGGCGCTGCCGGTCTGTCTCAGTGTGAGCAGACGCAACGCCTCCTTGGCGGCGGCGAACTCGGTGCGCGAGGTCAGCGACGGCCCCGCCGCCAGCGTGTCAACATTCAACACCGTCAGTTGCAGGCCGGCCGCATTTTGCGCACGGAAGTACGCCGCCGTGCTGGCGGTGTTGGCATACGGGACCAACGGGTCTTCATCACCGCCGCACAGGAACAGCGGCACGGTCGGCGTGTAAGTGCGCAGGTCGTTCTTCAGCAGCCACTTGCGTAGTGATTGTGCCGGCGCGCAAGCCAGCGGCGTGGCGCTGCTGGCGTTGCACGGATTGGCCTTGAGGTCCGCCAGGTAGGCATCGCGGTAGGCGGTCTTGATCAGGTGATCGGCGCCGAAGGCGCTGGCGTAACCGGCCGTCTGCGGCAGCGAGTCGGCGGCAAACAGCACATCGTCCGGCAGCTTGCCGGCCGCCACCAGATCGCCCAGGCTTTGCGTGCCGGGCAACAGCGTGTCGATGCCGGTGGCGTACTTCGGCTCGTAGATATCGCTGGTGCTGCTGTACAGATTGGCGCCGGCGCGCTGGCCGGCGTTGATCAGCATCGGCAGGAAGCCGGCCGAGCCGGTGGTCGGCGCGCCGCTGAAGATAGCGTCGCCGAACTGCGTCAGCGCATACGGGCCGGACAATGGCGCGGCGGCCGTCACCGCAAATTCGGACGCGTATTGCGTCTGCATGGCGCGCTGCGTGGCCAAGGCCACAAAGCCGCCCTGCGAGTAGCCGGTGACCATCAGCCGGCTGGAGGCGCCAACGTTGATGCTGCTGAAGACACTGCGGGCGGCGCGCAAGGCGTCGATCATATCGGCCGACTGCTGTTGTGCATCCAGATACGGATGGTAGCCGGCGGTCGAGCCGGCATAGCCGACGTAATTCGGCGCCACCACGATATAGCCCTGGGCTGCGAACATGGCGGCGATCAGGCGTGGTTCGGTGGAAGCCAGGTTGGCCATGTCCGTGCTTTTTTGGACCGAGGTGCCGTGCGCATACAACAGCACCGGACGGCCGCCCTGGCAGGCCGCGTTGGTGCCCGATGGCACGATGATGGCGGTGTTGGCGGGCGTGTCGGCGCCGGTCGAATCGATGGTGTGGTACTTCAGCGTGTAAGTGGTGATGGCGCAGGTGGGCGTGCCGGTGATGGCGCTGCCCAAGGTGGTGCCGGCGTCGACCAGCGTTTTCAGCGCGGCCGGGTCGAGCGTGTTGACGGTGCTGCTGGCGCTGACAGTGACCGGCACCAGCGTGGCGCTGCCGATGGGCTGGCCGCGCAGTTGCGGCACCGGTGTCGAGGGTTGCGTCACGACGGTCCCGCCGCTGTGGTCGGCACTACTGCCGCCGCCACCGCCGCAGGAAGCCAGAGTCAAGACGAGGGGAATCAGAGCCAGCCGTGCATTGCGCATATCGCTTCCTTGCAAGATGGCCGGGCGAGTTTTTCGGCCGGCAACAAATTCATCTTAGCAGGTGAAGCTGCCGTAGAACACGGCAGTGGCTTATTTCTGCAACAGCGCGTCGATCACGCCAGCCGAGCCGAACACGGAGCGGCGCAGGCGATCGTTGACGCCCAGCCAGGCGGCGTCTTGCGGCGGGGTTTCGACCAGGATCAGGCCGGCATCGGTCTGGTCCATATCCCGCAGCGCAGCATACAGGCCATAGGCGTAGCCGGCCGGGTCGGCAGGCAGCATGCGTTGGGCATGGGCCGAGGTGGTCAGCGCGGCCGGCAGGTCGTGGCCGATCAGCGCCACCTTGACGCCCTTGGCGTGCAGCTGGGACAGCGTAGCGGCAAAGCCATCGGCCGCCAGCATGGTAACCGGCGTGCGTGGCGCGTAGTGCGATTCCAGCGTACCCGAGGCGCGCGGCGCGGCCTGGTCCGGCGCGGCCGGCAGCATGCCGATCACATCCGCAATCTGTTGCGCGCTGATGTGACCGGGACGCAGCAGCACCGGGCCATGCGTCGCCAGACGCGACATATCGACGATGGTGGACTCAATCCCCACCTCGCTCGAACCGCCTTCCAGCACGCGGCTGAGTTCGGCTGCGGAGCAGGCATCGTCGCCGTTCAGCGCGCCATCGTCATGCGTGTCCATGCCGAACTCGTCGCGCACGTGCTGCGCGGTGGTCGGGCTGACGTTGCCGAATTTGTTGGCCGATGGCGCCGCCACGCCGCCCTTGCCGCCTTTGAACGCCTGCAACAGCGCAATGGCGACCGGGTGCGACGGGCAACGCATGCCGACGCTGTCCTGGCCGGCCGAGACGGCGTCCGGGATGCGCGGGTTGCGTTTTAGGATCAGCGTCAGCGGACCGGGCCAGAAAGCTTGCACCAGCTGGCGCGCTTCGTCGGGCACGTCGGTGGTCCAGTAGTCGAGATCGGCGCCGGGGGCGAGGTGCACGATCACCGGATGATCATGCGGCCGGCCCTTGGCTTCGTAGATGCGCGCCACGGCGGCCGGATTTTCAGCGTCCGCGCCGAGGCCGTAGACGGTCTCGGTGGGAAACGCCACCAGCCCGCCCTGCTCCAGAATGGCCGCCGCTTCGGCAATAGCGGCCTGGTCGGCGACGGTTGCGGATGGCTGCTTCAAGCTTCGATCCCGAGCACGGCACAGGCGGCGTTGAGTTGCTGCTGCGCTTGCGCCAGCGTTGGCGCGATGAAAGTCAGGTGACCCATCTTGCGCGCGCGGCGCGGATCGTCCTTGCCGTACAGATGCAGATTGGCGCCCGGCAGCGCCAGGATTTCATTCCAGGCCGGCTCACGCGTGGCGTCGCTGTCGTCGGTGAACCAGACGTCGCCCAGAATGTTCAGCATCACGGCCGCCGAATGCTGGCGCACATCGCCCAGCGGCAATTGCGCCATGGCGCGTACCTGCTGCGCGAACTGGCTGGTGACGCAGGCGTCGATGGTGTAGTGGCCGCTGTTGTGCGGACGCGGCGCCATTTCGTTGACCACCAGCGAACCGTCGGTCAGTACGAAGAATTCGATGCACAGCACGCCCACGTAACCGAGCTCGGCCACGATAGCTTGCGCCGCCTTCTGCGCTTTCAAGGCGCTCTCTTCCGATACGTTCGGGCCTGGCACGGTGGTGGTGAACAGGATGCCGTCGCGGTGCACGTTTTCGGCGATCGGATAGACCACCGATTCGCCGTCATGGCCGCGCGCTGTCAGAACCGATACTTCGTAGGCCAGCGGCAGCATTTTCTCCAGCAGGCAAGTCACCTTGTCCATGGATTCAAATGCGGCCTGCACATCGGCATGCGATTTCACGCGTACCTGGCCTTTGCCGTCGTAGCCCATGCGCACGGTTTTCAGGATGCCCGGCAGCAGGTCATCACCGATGGCGTCGATATCCGCTTGCGAAGCGATCACCTTGTGCGGCGCCGGCAGCACGCCCGACTTGTCGGCGCAGCTGACGAAGAAACTCTTCTCGGCTACACGGTCCTGCGCGACCGACACGCCGTGCGCGTTCGGTGCCACGAACACCGATTGCGCCAGGCGCGACAGGCTGTCCGCCGGGACGTTTTCAAACTCGGTGGTAACGGCGGCGCATTGCGCGGCCAGCGCATCGAGACCAGCTTCGTCGCTATAGCCGGCGTTGACCAGCCGTTGTGCGACCTGGCCGGCCGGGCAATCTTCTGACGGCTCCAATACAGCAACCTGATAACCCATGGCCTGCGCGGCCTGGGCAAACATGCGGCCCAGCTGACCGCCGCCCATCACGCCCAGCCAGGCTGGTGGATTGGCTTGCGGCAGGATGGGCTTTAACTTCGTATCACTCATTTATTCAACCGGCAGAGTCATGGCCTTGGCGACCTCGGTTTGCGAAACGCGGAATGCTTCCAGCTTGTCGGCCAGCGCGTCGTCGGTAGCGGCCAGCATGGCCACGGCGGTCAGCGCTGCATTGGCGGCGCCCGCTTCGCCAATGGCGAAGGTGGAGACCGGCACGCCTTTCGGCATTTGCAGGATCGACAGCATGGAGTCTTCGCCGCGCAGATATTTCGACGGCACCGGCACGCCCAGCACCGGCACGATGGTCATGGCCGCAACCATGCCCGGCAGGTGCGCCGCACCGCCGGCGCCGGCGATGATGGCGCGCAGGCCGCGCGCGCGGGCGCTCTTGGCATAGGCATACATTTCGTCCGGCATGCGGTGGGCCGAAATCACTTGCGCTTCAAACGGCACGCCGAATTGCTTGAGGATGCTGACTGCATTCGACATCACGTCCCAGTCCGAAGACGAACCCATGATGACGCCGACCAGTGGTTTTTGATCCGCCATCGTTATACCTTCAGCTTTTCGCCGGTCAGGCGTTCGATGGCTTCGAAATACTTGGCCTGAGTTTTGTCGATGACGTCGGCCGGCAGCGCTGGCGCCGGTGCGGTCTTGCCCCAATCGGTCAGGGTTTCCAGGTAGTCGCGCACGAACTGCTTGTCGAACGACGGCGGCGAGATGCCGACGGCGTAGGAATCGGCCGGCCAGAAGCGCGACGAGTCGGCGGTCAGCACTTCGTCCATCAGGTGCATGACGCCGTTGTCGTCCAGGCCGAATTCAAACTTGGTGTCGGCGATGATGATGCCGCGCGAGGCGGCGTATTCCGACGCTTCGGTGTACAACTTGATGGCGACATCGCGCATTTTGGCAGCCAGTTCGGCGCCGATGCGGGATTCCATGTCTTCAAAGCTGATGTTCTCGTCATGCTCGCCCAGGTCGGCCTTGGCGGCTGGCGTGAAGATCGGCTGTGGCAGCTTTTCCGCCTGCTGCAGGCCTTCCGGCAGCTTGATGCCGCAGATCGAACCGGTAGCCTGGTAATCTTTCCAGCCCGAGCCGATGATGTAGCCGCGCACCACGGCTTCCACCATGATCGGCTTCAGGCGCTTGGCGACCACGGCGCGGCCCTTGACCTGATCCACTTCGTCGGCGGCAACCACGGACTCTGGCGCAACGCCGGTCAGGTGGTTCGGCACGATGTGGCCCAGCTTCTCGAACCAGAAGTCGGTCATCTGGTTCAGTACCTTGCCTTTGCCGGGAATTGGTTCATTCATGACAACGTCGAAGGCCGACAGGCGATCGGAGGTAACGATGAGGATTTTGTCATCGCCGACAGCGTAGTTGTCGCGGACTTTGCCATGACCGAGGAGTGGCAGGGACTTGATGGAAGACTGGTAGAGGCTGTTCATAGCAGGGGAATGTAATGAAAAAGCAAAAACCGGCGACAGAGGAATGCTCGATCGCCGGTCGAAAGAGTCGGATTGGTCCGTAAGACCAACCCGTTCCAAAACAGAATTTTACTTCACAATCTGGGACAGCTCGCCGGCTTTGTAGCGCTCAGCCATTTTTTCCAGTGGAATTGCCTTGATTTTCGACGCCTGGCCTTCGCAGCCGAAGGCCTGGAAACGGGCGCGAACGATTTGTTCGGCGGCCGCGCGGGCTGGCTTCAGGAAGTCGCGTGGATCGAATTTCGAAGGATTCTCGAACAGGAATTTACGGGTTGCCGCAGTCATCGCCAGACGGATGTCGGTGTCGATGTTGATCTTGCGCACGCCGTGACGGATGCCTTCCTGGATCTCTTCCACCGGCACGCCGTAGGTTTCCTTCATGTCGCCGCCGAATTCGCGGATGATAGCCAGCAGTTCCTGCGGCACCGACGACGAGCCGTGCATCACCAGGTGGGTGTTAGGAATGCGGGCGTGGATTTCCTTGATGCGGTCGATTGCCAGGATGTCGCCGGTTGGCTTGCGGGTGAACTTGTAAGCGCCGTGCGAGGTGCCGATGGCGATCGCCAGCGCATCGCACTGGGTGCGTTGCACGAAGTCGGCGGCTTGCGCCACGTCGGTCAGCAGCTGTTCGCGGGTCATCAGGCCGTCGGCGCCGTGGCCGTCTTCCTTGTCGCCCTTCATGGTTTCCAGCGAACCGAGCACGCCCAGTTCGGCTTCCACCGTCACGCCGATGGCGTGCGAGAACTTGACCACTTCTTTCGAGACGTCGACGTTGTACTCGTACGACGCCACCGACTTGCCGTCGGCTTCCAGCGAACCGTCCATCATCACCGAGCTGAAGCCCGAGCGGATGGCGGCCATGCAGACCGCCGGCGACTGGCCGTGGTCCTGGTGCATGACGACCGGGATGTGCGGGTAGGCTTCGATAGCGGCGTCGATCAGGTGACGCAGGAACGCTTCGCCGGCGTATTTACGGGCGCCGGCCGAAGCTTGCATGATCACCGGTGCGTTCAGCGCATCGGCGGCAGCCATGATGGCCTGCACTTGTTCCAGATTGTTGACGTTGAACGCAGGGATGCCATAGCCGTTTTCAGCAGCATGGTCCAGCAGTTGACGCATGGATACGAGGGACATGGTAACTCTCCAAAAACAATAAAAAAACCTGTCACCGGTCCGTCGTCATCCCCGACGACCGGTTAATTAACTAAATTCGCCGACCTTGACGATCTTCAGCGCGTTGGTGCCGCCGACCTGGCCCATCGGGGAACCCGAGGTCACAACGATCAGATCACCCTTCTTGACCACGCCTTGCGCGACCAGCAGCTCTTCAGCCTGCTTCAGCACGGCGGCACTGCCACCTTCCTGAAGCAAATTGTATGCCTTCACGTTGCGGTACAGCGCCACTTTGCGCAAGGTGGTGGTCGAAGGCGTCAGCGCGAAAATCGGCGTATCGATGTTGTGACGGCTCATCCACAGCGCGGTCGAGCCGGACTCGGTCAGCGCCACAATCGCCTTCACCGCCAGGTGGTGCGCGGTGAACAGCGCGCCGTAGGCGATCGACTGGTCGATGCGAGTGAAGGTCGCATTGAGGAAGTCGGCATCCAGCTTGTTGTACTCGGACTGCTCGGCTTCCACGCAAATGGCGGCCATCATTTCAACGGTTTCGATCGGATAGCGGCCCGATGCGGTTTCGGCCGACGTCATCACGGCGTCAGTACCGTCCAGCACGGCGTTGGCCACGTCCGATACTTCGGCGCGGGTCGGCACGGCGTTGAAGATCATCGACTCCATCATTTGGGTCGCGGTAATCGCCAGCTTGTTCGACTCGCGCGCCATGCGGATCATGCGTTTTTGCAGCGCCGGCACGGCGGCGTTGCCCACTTCCACCGCCAAGTCGCCACGGGCAACCATGATGCCGTCGGAGGCGTCGAGGATCTCCTGCAACAGCGGGATCGCTTCGGCGCGTTCGATCTTGGCGATCATCATCGGCTTGTGGCCGTAGGCGTCACCGGCGATATTCGCCAGCTGGCGCGCCATTTCCATATCGGTTGCGCTTTTCGGGAACGAAATCGCCAGGTAATCGGCCTGGAAACTCATTGCCGTCTTGATGTCTTCCATGTCCTTGGCGGTCAGCGCCGGCGCGGTCAGGCCGCCACCCAGACGGTTGATGCCCTTGTTGTTGGACAGCTCGCCGCCGATTTTGCAGACGGTGTAAATCTCGCTGCCCACCACTTTTTCCACCACCAGCACGATCAGGCCGTCGTTCAGCAGCAGCTGGTCTTCCGGACGCACGTCCTGCGGCAATGCCTTGTAGTCCAGGCCCACGCGTTCCTGGTTGCCCAGTTCGCCGTTCTCGCCCCACTTGGCGTCCAGGATGAACTTGTCGCCCTTGGCCAGTTCGATCTTGCCCTGCTCAAACTTGCCGACGCGGATTTTCGGACCCTGCATATCCGCCATGATCGCCACTTCGCGGCCGCACTCGGCAGCCGCCTCGCGCACCAGACGGGCGCGGTCGATGTGGTCCTGCGCCTTGCCGTGCGAGAAGTTCAAGCGCACGACATCGACACCGGCACGGATCATCTTGACCAGTACGTTGAAGTCGGTAGAAGCTGGGCCAATCGTGGCGACAATTTTGGTGCTACGAGACATAGTATTCCTTAGCAGTAGGTCATGCGAACAGTTCCCGCGCGGCGCGGAAACCAGGGTTTATTGCGGTTAAGACATCAAATCTGTAGGTTTTGCTACAGATTTGACACCCCTCCCAGGCATTACCTGGATTCTACTGTTAATTTGCTACAAAGCACGACCGTGCTATTCCTCTTACTGGGCGGCGCGCTGGGTCAGGATCTGGACCGCCGGCAGGGTCTTACCTTCCAGGAACTCCAGGAAGGCGCCACCGCCGGTGGAGATGTAGCCGATCTGCTCGCCGATGTTGTACTTGGCAATCGCGGCCAGCGTGTCGCCGCCGCCGGCGATCGAGAACGCCTTCGATTGGGCGATGGCCAGCGCCAGCGTCTTGGTGCCTTCGCCGAACTGGTCGAACTCGAACACGCCGACCGGGCCGTTCCACACCACGGTGCCGGCGGCAGCGATCTGCGCGGCCAGCTGGGCGGCGGTCTTCGGACCGATATCCAGGATCATGTCGTCGTCGGCCACATCGGCCACGTCTTTGACGGTGGCGACGGCGGTTGGCGAGAATTCCGTGGCGCACACCACGTCGACCGGAATCGGCACTTGCGCGCCGCGCTTGGCCATGATGTCGATAATGGCCTTGGCTTCATCGACCAGATCGTTTTCCACCAGCGACTTGCCAATGTTCAGGCCGACAGCCTTCATGAAGGTGTTGGCGATGCCGCCGCCGACGATCAGGTTATCGACCTTGTCGGCCAGCGCCTTCAGGATCGACAGTTTGGAGGAAACTTTCGAGCCGGCGACAATCGCCAGCAGTGGACGGGCCGGGGCGCCCAGCGCCTTGCCCAGCGCGTCCAGCTCGGCGGCCAGCAGCGGGCCGGCGGCGGCGATAGGCGCAAACTTGGCGATGCCGTGCGTCGAGGCTTCGGCGCGGTGCGCGGTGCCAAAGGCGTCATTGACGTAGATGTCGCACAAAGCGGCCATTTTCTGCGCCAGTTCGTCGCTGTTCTTCTTTTCGCCCTTGTTGACGCGGACGTTTTCCAGCAGCACTACCTGGCCGGCTTGCAGGCCTTCCAGGCCGGCGCCGT
Organism: Duganella levis; assembly: GCF_009857605.1. GTDB lineage: Bacteria > Pseudomonadota > Gammaproteobacteria > Burkholderiales > Burkholderiaceae_D > Rugamonas > Rugamonas levis. Next base: position 23,583 of record NZ_WWCT01000005.1, read on the forward strand.
CCACCCAGTTCTGCTTCAGCTCAACCGGCTGGCCCAGCAGCTCGGACAGGCGCTGGGCGACTGGCGCCAGGCTGTCTTCCGGCTTGAACTCGCCCTCAGTCGGACGGCCCAGGTGGGACGTGACCATGACCTTGGCGCCGGCGGCAACTGCTGCCTTAATGGCAGGAACGGAAGCGCGGATGCGCGTATCTTCGGTGATATTGCCCGCATCGTCCTGTGGCACGTTCAAGTCGGCGCGAATGAAAACGCGTTTGCCTTGCAGCGCATTTTGATCGATGAGGTCTTGCAGACGGATGAAGTTCAGAACAGCGGACATGGCTACCCAAAGTCGAGTTGGAGGAAGAGCGCTATTCTACCGCAAGCCGGAGTTGATTTTTCTGTTATTAAGTTACAGAAATCAGCCTTAATGCCGTGAAGAAAGCCATGCCGAATATGATGGTCTCCAGCATATTGCGTCGCAGCAAATAATAGATGGTGGCGACGATCCCGGATACCAGTTTCAGATTGCTGGCGTCCAGCACCGGCTGGCCGTCGGCGGCCAGGATCAGGTCCGGCGCCACAATCGCCGCCAGCGCGCAGGCCGGCGCATAGCGCAGCATCTCCTGCACCCGCTTGGGGATGGTGATGCGATGGCCGACCAGCCAGAACGAGCTGCGCGTGGCGGCGGTGGCCAGCGCCAGCACCAGGATTACCAGCCAGATTTCCCAGTCAGCCATGTTTAGTCCTCAATTTCTCCACGGTCTCACCGACCAGCATGGCACTGAGCATACCGGCGAGAACCGCCGCCAGCAGGCCCAGCTTGTACGGCAACCCATGCGCCAGCACCGATACGGCGCCAGCCACCAGCACGCCGCACAGCGCCGGCCGCCCCGCCGTCAACGGGATCATCACGCAAATAATCGCCAAGGTGCCGGCAAAACTCAGGTTCCACTCCGGCGGCACCACGCTGCCGAGCAATACGCCCACAATCGAGCCGATCTGCCACGAGGCCCAGTTGGGGTACAGCAAGCCCTTCAGGTACGACAGCTTGCCGACCTCGGGCGCCGACGACGGGTATTTTTGCAGGAACAGCGCCACGGAAATGTCGCCCGACACATAGCCCAGCGTCAGGCGCTGGCGCCACGGCAGGTGGGAAAAATGCGGCGCCAGCAGCGCCGAAAAGATCACAAAGCGCAGATTGACCACTAGCGCGGTGGCGAAAATGACCCAAATCGGCGCATCGGCCGCGATCAGCGGCAAGGCCGCCAGCTGGGCCGAGCCGGCAAACACCACCAGCGTCATGCCCAGCGCCTGCGGTATCGTCAGGCCGGACTTGACCATGGCGATGCCCACCACCAGACCCCAGGCACCAATCCCGAACAGCGACGGCATGCCGGTCTTGAGGCCGGCGCGCCAGGACGGTTCGTGGTGGGTCGCGACGCAGGGGGCTGCGGCGGCAGGGCTGGATTCAATCATGGGACAGTTGTGGCATTCCTGCCACAGGGTGGGCCGGACCGGGGTTGTAGAGGCGCTATTTTACCGACGATTTTTGCCAACTGCGCGAATCCGTTAAAATCGTGGTTTTCTCTTAGCCATCCGGAGCCACAAGAAATGACCAATCCACACACCGCCGCCGCCGCAGTTGAACTCGATGGCAAAGATCTGCCGGCCCACTGCCCTAACCCGGCCATGCCGCTGTGGTCGTCGCACCCGCGCGTGTTCCTGGAATTCGACGCCCACGGCGTCGCCAAATGCCCGTACTGCGGCACCGCCTACAGCCTGAAGCCAGGCACCGTGGTCGGCCACCACTAATCTCCTCCCTCGCCCACCATGCCAGCCAAGAAAACGCACAACGGCAGCGCCGCTGAAACCGAAACGGCCTTCTACGACGCCCTCAACCGCGCCGACCTGGAAGCGCTGATGGCCTTGTGGGCGGATGACGACGAGATCGTCTGCGTGCATCCGGGCGGCGTGCGCCTGATCGGCCATGCGGCCATCCGCGCCTCCTGGTCCGCCATCCTCGAACACGGCGGCCTGCACATCCTGCCGTCGCAGCTGCACGAGACCCATACGCTGATGAGCTCGGTCCACGTGGTGATCGAGGGTGCCACCGCCGCCAGCGGCGAGCCGGCACACCTGATCGCCACCAATGTGTACGCGAAAACGCCGAAAGGCTGGCGCATCGTCCTGCATCATGTATCGATCGCACCGGGACCGGCGCCGCAGGATACGCACAGCCAGATCCTGCATTAAAGCCGTCGTGAAGTACACCGCACCGTTCTGGCTGCCTAGCGGCCACCTGCAAACCATCTATCCGGCGATTGCCATCAGCAAGCCGGCGGTGCGCTTCCGGCGCGAACGCTGGGACACCCCGGACGGCGACTTCATCGACATCGACTTTGTCGACGGCCAGCCGGGCCAGCCTTTGGTGGTGCTGTTCCATGGACTGGAAGGCTCGTCCGACAGCCACTACGCGCGCGCGCTGATGGCCGACGTGCAGGCACGCGGCTGGTCCGGCGCGGTGCCGCACTTTCGCGGCTGCTCCGGCGAAGCCAACCGCGCACCGCGCTTCTACCACTCCGGCGACGCCGCCGAGATCGACTGGATCGTGCGCCGCCTGCACGCCCGGCGCCAGGCGGCCGGCAGCAGCGGCAAGTTCTACGCCGCCGGCGTCTCGCTGGGCGGCAACGCGCTGCTGCGCTGGTTGGGCGAATCGCAGCACCAGGCCGAGTTTGTCGATGCGGCCTGCGCCGTGTCGGCGCCGCTGGACCTGGCGCAAGGCGGCGTCTCGCTGTCGAGCGGATTCAACATGATCTACACGCGCATGTTTTTGCAAACGCTGAAACCGAAATGCGTAGCAAAACTACAGCAGTTTCCCGGCCTGTTCGACCTCGACGCCCTGCATGCCGCGCGCGATCTGTACGCCTTCGACAATGTCGTCACGGCGCCGCTGCACGGCTACCGCAACACCGACGATTACTGGAACCGCGCCAGCGCCAAGCACGTCCTGAGCGACATCACCGTGCCGACGCTGGTGCTGAATGCGAAGAACGATCCCTTCCTGCCGGGCCGCCACCTGCCGCAGCGTGCGTCATCGCGCGTGGTATTGGATTATCCTGAGCACGGCGGCCATGTCGGCTTTGCCGTCGGCGGGCCGCCGGGCCGCATCAACTGGCTGCCGAGCAAACTGATTCACTTCCTCGAACAACATGGATGACATCGTCAAACAGGCGCTGGCCAAATGGCCCAATGTGCCGCACTGCTACGGCTGGCTGGGGCTCGACGCGCGCGGCAACTGGCGCATGCGCGACGAACGCGCGCAGCACCTTAATCTGCCGGGCGACAAACTGACCAATGCGGCGCTGGTCGGCTTCATCACGCGCAACTACGCGGCCGATGAGCGCGGCTGCTGGTATTTCCAGAACGGACCGCAGCGCGTGTATGTGCAGCTCGAAGCGACGCCGTACATCGTCCGTACCGATCCTGCGGATGGCTGGCGGCTGCACACCGGCGCGCCGCTGGGCACGCCAGAAGCGGCCTTCATAACCGAGGCCGGGGCGCTGGTGCTGCGCCATGGCGACATCGTCACGCAATTGGATGACCGCGATTTCGCCGACGTGCTGCCGCAGCTGCGCCTGGATGGCGCGCCGGTGGCGGACGAAGTCTTGCTGGAATGGCTGGAAGGCGGCGCGGCTGGCGCGCTGAGCCTGGATGGTACGGCGGTGGAACGCATCGCCGCCGATCAGCTGGCGACGCGTTTCTGCTATGTCAGCGTACCGACCCCGGCGACTGCATAGGATCGGTGGCCTTGCGCAGGCGGTCGAACGGACTGGTGTAGGAATTATTGAACGGATCGTCCTTGTTGTCCTTGCCGTCCTTATCCGACTTCATCTCCAGCTTGAACGCCGAGCCTGAAAGGGCCATCTCCTTCTTGCCCCGGTCGGCCAGGTCTTCGCGGCGGCGTGCCTGCCACTCGCGTTCGCGCGCATCGATCAGCGACTGGTCGTAGAACGACGCATCCGGCGCCTTGCGCGCATAACCCAGCTGATCCAGCGCAGCCATCACGCCGCCTTGCAGGTTGTACGACTCGGCCAGCGCAATGTGCTGCAGCGCCAGCTTGCCCTGCTTGGAATACACCTGCGCCAGCAAATCGTAGGCTTCGATATCTTCGCGGTACAGCTGCACTTGGTCGCGCAGGTAAGCGCCGGCCTCGTCCAGCTTGCCGGCAGCGAGCAACGCTTCGCCATACTGATGCGCAATGCCGCGCGACAGCGGGAATTTGAGGTGCGCCGCTTCCGCCTCGGTGGCGGCCTTGGCCAGCATCTCTTTGTTTTCAGTCTGCGCCAGCTTGATCTCGATTGAGGTCGCGGCAAAAATCGACTCCGCCTTGCTGCGCGGCGAAGCGCCGAACACGCCGGCCGGCGGCGGCTTGTTGACCGTCTCGCGCGCCTGGTCCAGCCATTTCTGCGCGGCGTCGGTGTCGCCTTGTTTCATGGTCAGGAACGCCATACCGTACTGGCCGGCAGCCTTCTGCTGCCAACTGTCCTGCAAAATCTGGCCCTGGAAGAACTGCTTGGTTTCGCTGTAGCCGTTGGCGCTCTGGTCTTGCAGCACGCGCGCGCGCGAACGCACCAGGAAGAAGTCCAGGCTGTCCTGGCGCTGCTTGTACGGCTGCGCGCGGATACGCGCCTGGATATCGGCGATGCGCTCGCTGGTCAATGGGTGAGTCAGCAGCCAGGCCGGCACCAGATCGCTGTAATTGCGCGTGGAAGCCTGCATCTGCTGGAAGAACGCCACCATGCCCGACGGATCGAAACCGGCCTCGCCCATGATCTGGAAACCGATGCGGTCGGCTTCACGCTCGGCGTCGCGGCCGAAGTTCAGCTGCCGCTGGATCGCCAGGCCCTGGCCGCCGAGGAACACGCCCATGGCCGCATCGCCGCCGCCCTGGCGCGCCGTCAGCGCCGCCAGGATCATCGCCGCCAGCGGGATCAGCGCATCCTGCTTCTGCTGGCCGATGGAGCGGGCAATGTGCCGCTGCACCACGTGGCCGACCTCGTGGCCCAGCACCGACGCCAGCTCCGACTCGCTCTGCGCCTGCAACAGCAGCGCCGAGTGGACCGCGATGAAGCCGCCTGGCAGCGCGAACGCATTCAGCTGCGGATCGCGCACCACGAAGAAGAAATAATCGTACTTGGCCTCGCCGCGCGCGCCCGGACGGGCGTCCACCAGCACGTTGCCGAAGTTGTTCATGTATTCGAGGATGGGGCCATCGTCGAGGTAATCGCGGTCGCGGCGGATATCGCGCATGATTTCCTCGCCCAGCTTGCGCTCCATCAGCGGCGACAAATCCTGGCTTTCCGTGCCGCCGAGCGCGGGCAGGTTGGGAATCTTGGCAGGCGCGAGACCAGTCTGCGCCATAGCCATCGGCATGGCGATCAGCAGCGCGGCGGCAACGGCGCGCATGCGGCCAGAGTAAGAGGAGCGTTTAGCATTCACGGTGATATGATACCCGCAACTCGGGTATGAAAACTGAGGGACACATTATGAATCATTTTAAGCTGCAACCATGACCACCGATCACCTGACCCATTTCGACGCCACCGGACAAGCCCACATGGTGGATGTCGGCGCCAAAGCCGAGACCCACCGCATCGCACTGGCCAGCGGTTCCATCCGCATGAAACCGGAGACGCTGGCCATCATCCTGAGCGGCACCGCCAAGAAAGGCGACGTGCTGGGGATTGCCCGCATCGCCGCCATCATGGCCTCCAAACGCACCAGCGACCTGATCCCGTTGTGCCACCCGCTGGCCCTGACCCGGGTGGCGGTCGACTTTGTAACCGACGTCGAAAATTCTTCGGTGCACTGCAAGGCGCAAGTGGAAACCTACGGCAAGACCGGCGTAGAGATGGAAGCACTCACTGCGGTGCAAGTCGGCTTGCTGACTGTGTATGACATGTGCAAAGCCGTGGATCGCGGCATGGTCATGAGCGATATCCGCGTGATGGAAAAGCACGGCGGCAAGTCGGGCGACTGGAGCGCGACGAGTTAAGCCGGGTACCTCCTCTTCATGACCAATCCGCAATGTGTTGTATTGCTTGATTGTCACATTTCGTTGGCGCGCATATAATTAATGTCGCAGGAACAATTTTCTGACGGTATTGTCACCGTAGTCATTTTGCGCCACATAGAAAGAGTTTGATGAGCAGCAACCCTCCGCCGAGCGAAGCCAAGACTCAGGAATACGAGTTTGAGCAAATGAACCTGCAAGTAGGCGGCAGGATACAGTTCATCACCCATCGCACCATCAAACCCATCCAGCACTTCTCAACGCTGATCGGCTGGGTCAAAGATGAGTACATGATCGTCAAGGTGCCGTTTGAGAACAATGCACCGATCGCGCTCAACGAGGGCGACAAGCTGACGATCCGCGTGTTTTCCGGCGTGAACGTGTGCTCGTTCGCCTGCGTGGTGCAGCGGGTGTTTCCGCGCCCGCTGTTTTATGCGCACCTGAGTTTCCCGGTGTCGATCCAGGGCACCAGCCTGCGGGCGGCGATGCGGGTCAAGGTGGATATTCCGGCGCAGGTGACGACGCCGTCCGGCGCCACTTCGGTGTTCCTGGTCAACCTGAGCGTGTCGGGTGCGCTGATCGAGTCGCCCAAGCAGTTGTCCGAGGGCGAGGCGCATGTGGGGCTGTCGTTCTATCTGATTGCCCAGCCCGGCAACCGCCAGGTGCGCGTAAATCCGAATGCGACCATCCGCAATATCAATGTGGTCAAGCCGGCGACCGGCGACAAGCCGGAGGTGTTCACCTACGGCGTGCAGTTCGTCGACCTCGATCCGGTGCATTACACCATGCTGCAAAACCTCACCTACGAAGCGCTGATCGCCGACCGCCAGAAGATCGTTTAAGCGGACGAAAAAAACCCGGCCAGCAGCCGGGTTTTCGCTAACGAAGGACAACTTATTGGCTGGCAGCGGCAGCGTTGTTTTTCTGCAGGGCGGCAATCGCAACGGTGTTGGTTGCGGTGGTGGTGACATCCCATTTGACGTTGGAAGCACCGGCTGCAATCGTCGGGGTGAAGATCACGGTATTGTTGTCGATATCTTTGCCCACGCCAGTGTTAAAGGTGCCGGTAATTACCCCTGCGGCGACAGCAACAGACTTCAGTTCTTTGGTTGGCGTGAAGACCGGCACGCCATTCGCGCCGCTGTTGCAGTTGGCGAAGTCGCCGCCGGCTTCCTGTGCGCACAGCGCCACGCCGGTTTTGATCGAATCAACCGACGACATGGTCGTCGCCATCTTGGTTTTCACGGTGTAGTCGCTGTACTGCGGAATCGCGACGGCGGCCAGGATGCCGATAATGGCGACCACGATCATCAACTCGATCAGGGTGAAGCCGGCTTGTGCTTGTTTCTTCATCATTTTCATGGATTTCATTTTGCGACTCCTAGGGGGTGTGATTACATTGTTGGGTGACACATCCCTACTAGTGCAATTGGTGTGCCAGCCCATTTTTGCCTAAATTTTCAGCAAAACCCACCCAAAACTGCCATTTTTTGTCAGCCCGATGCGCCGCAATTTGTCAGCCTGTCCACGACTGACAAAATTTGTCAGGCCACGCGGAAGGTCATTTGCGTACCACTTAGGTCGATGACGTCGCCGTCGCTGAGGCGTTCAGCCACCTGCCGGTCCAAGGCTGTGCCGTTGAGCAGCGGCGCCAGTTCGCCTTCGGTATGGGTAATCGTATAGAACTGCGGATGGCGGTGGATCACCACCACCTGCACGCCGGCCCGGCCCAGCGTGGTCTGCGGCTTGGTCAACGCCACATGCTTGCCGGCATTCGCGCCGTTCAGCACCGACAATTCGGCCAGCACCGGCTGCGCCGCCGCCAGCGGACGCACGCCGTCCGCCACAAACGCCAGCTGGAATTTGGCCATCTTGATGGCGTCCTGATGTTGCAGGAAATGCTTGCCGATGCGGTGACCGTTGACGAAGGTGCCATTGGTGCTGTGCAAGTCTTCCAGGAAAGAGTCGTCGAGGATGGTGACGATGACCGCATGTTCGGCGCTGATGGCCGGATGGTTCAGCACGATGTCGTTGCGCGGATGCCGGCCCAAGGTCATGCGCTCCTTGCTCAGTTGCACCTGCTGCTCTGGTTGTCCGTCACGCGAGATGAGGAGCTTGGCCAATCGGGTCTCCGGCAAAAAATAAAGGGGAGCACATGGCTCCCCTTTATTATTCCACAACTAGGCGGATGGAAATTACAGCATTGCTTTCAGCAGGCGTGCCATTTCCGATGGGTTTTTGGTCACGGTGATGCCGCAAGCTTCCATGATTTCCAGTTTGGCTTGTGCGGTGTCCGCGCCGCCCGAGATCAGCGCGCCGGCGTGGCCCATGCGCTTGCCTGGAGGAGCGGTAACGCCGGCGATGAAGCCAACCACCGGTTTTTTCATGTTGTCTTTGATCCAACGGGCTGCATTGGCTTCGTCTGGACCGCCGATTTCGCCGATCATGATGACCGCATCGGTATCAGGATCTTCGTTGAACATGCGCATCACGTCGATGTGCTTCAGACCGTTGATTGGGTCGCCGCCGATACCAACTGCCGACGATTGGCCCAGGCCCAGTGCGGTCAGCTGACCCACTGCTTCATAGGTCAGGGTGCCCGAACGCGACACGACGCCGATACGGCCCTTCTTGTGGATGTGACCTGGCATGATGCCGATCTTGATTTCGTCAGGGGTGATCAGGCCTGGGCAGTTAGGGCCCAGCAGCAGGGTCTTCGAACCCGCTTTAGCCATACGGTCCTTGATTTCCATCATGTCGCGGACTGGAATGCCTTCGGTGATGCAAATTGCCAGGTCCAGGTTGGCTTCAACAGCTTCCCAGATCGCAGCAGCGGCGCCAGCTGGCGGCACGTAGATGACCGACACGGTGGCGCCGGTTTCCGAAGCGGCTTCTTTCACCGAACCGAAAATTGGAATGCCTTCGAAGTCTTCGCCGGCTTTCTTCGGGTTTACGCCTGCTACGAAGGCGTTTTTGCCGTTCGCGTAGTCGCGGCACATGCGGGTGTGGAACTGGCCGGTTTTACCGGTGATACCCTGGGTGATGACTTTGGTGTCTTTGTTGATCAGAATAGACATATCGGTTCCTTAATTATTTACCAGCAGCTGCGGCAACAACGCTCTTGGCTGCGTCTTCCATCGTGTCAGCAGCGATGATTGGCAGACCGGAGTCAGCCAGCATCTTCTTGCCCAGATCTTCGTTGGTGCCCTTCATGCGGACCACCAGCGGTACTTGCAGCGAAACTGCTTTCGATGCGGTGATCACGCCTTCGGCGATCACGTCGCAACGCATGATGCCGCCGAAGATGTTGACCAGGATGGCTTTCAGGCCTGGGTTTTTCAACATGATCTTGAAGGCTTCGGTGACTTTCTCAGCCGTGGCGCCACCGCCGACGTCCAGGAAGTTGGCCGGCTCGCCGCCGAACAGCTTGATGGTGTCCATGGTCGCCATGGCCAGACCGGCGCCGTTCACCAGGCAGCCGATGTTGCCGTCCAGCGAGATGTAGGCCAGGTCGAATTTCGATGCTTCCACTTCAGCTGGATCTTCTTCGTCCAGATCGCGGTAAGCGACGATTTCTGGTTGACGGAACAGGGCGTTGGCGTCGAAGTTGAATTTCGCGTCCAGAGCGATGATCTTGCCCGAACCGGTCACGATCAGCGGGTTGATTTCGGCCAGCGACGAATCGGTTTCCCAGTAGGCTTTGTACAGGCCTTGCAGGTTGGTCACGGCATCAGCGATCGAACCTTCTGGCACGCCGATTTTTGCAGCGATGGCAGCAGCGTCAGCGTCGGTCAGGCCGACGGCTGGATCGATGGCGATCGAGTGGATTTTTTCTGGGTGGGACTCGGCAACTTCTTCGATGTCCATGCCGCCTTCCGACGAGGCCATCAGCACAACGCGCTGGGTCACGCGGTCGGTCACCAGCGATACGTACAGTTCTTGTTTGATGTCCGCGCCTTCTTCGATCAGCAGGCGACGTACTTTTTGGCCTTCTGGGCCGGTCTGATGGGTGATCAGCTGCATGCCCAGGATCTGGTCAGCGTATTCTTTAACTTGTTCCAGCGACTTGGCAACTTTCACGCCGCCGCCTTTACCACGGCCACCGGCGTGGATTTGAGCTTTCACAACCCAGACTGGGCCGCCCAAGGTTTCAGCAGCTTTCACTGCTTCTTCAACGGACAGGCACGGAATGCCGCGCGGTACCGTCACTCCGTATTTTCGGAGGATTTCTTTGCCTTGATACTCATGGATTTTCATGCTGGCTTCCCTTCTGATGCTGATGTGTATAAATCGGTTGAATGATTAAGCAGATAATGTTGCTACGCGCTACCCGGTGCTGCTTTGTCCACCCAGCGCGGGTAAAACTTCGCCACTGCGCTGGCCAGGCCGTGCAGGGTGAGGAATCTTGTAGTGCAAATCGGTGTTTGATGCAGAGGGGTGCCGCCAATAGTCCGCACACCATCCCGGTTCGGGATAGGGGTTGCGCGCGAGGACCGCAGCGCACGTCGGATAACTGGAGTTAACAGGGACATAAGATCGATACCGCTCTCGCGGCATGTAATTAGTTAGCAGCCTGGCGCATTTTCTCTTACTAAAAATGCACGTTGCCGCAGCTTCTACGGACAACCACCGCACCCGCGGTGCTGCAAAAACCCGCAAAGTTTAGCACACCCCGCACCGGCTGGATACTCAGTCGTCGAGATCAGCGCCTTTGATGACCTTTTGCACGGTGCGTTGCGAGAAGCCGCGCTGCAACAGAAAGCGAATTTGCTTATGTCGATCCTGTGGATCATTTGCCACGATGCCGAACTTGCGCTGCCAGATGTCGCGGGCGCGTTCGATCTCGGTGTCGGCCAGATTGGATTTGAGTTCTTGCAGGGCTTCGCCATTGACGCCGTGGCTTTGCAGTTCGGCGACAATGCGGCTATTACCGTACCGGGCGGCACGGCGGTGGATCAGCGCTTCGGAGAAGCGCTCTTGCGACAGCCAGTTGTTTTTTTCCAGCAGGTCGAGCAGGGCATCGACGTCGTCGCCCTCTTCGGCATACTTGGACAGCTTGCGCGCCAGTTCCAGCCGGCTATGCTCGCGCATCGAGAGATAGCGCAGCGCACGGGCTTTCAGGCTAAGTGGGGGTGTTCGCATAGATACCGTCGCTCCCGCGCAGGCGGGAGCCGATACAACGCTGACTCAGCATGGGTTCCCGCCTGCGCGGGAACGACATGCTTAGGCCGCGTCGGCTTCCGGCTTGGCTGGCTTCAGCTTGACCACGGTGGTGTCGGCGCCAGCCAGTGGCGGCAGCGCGCGCACGCCCAGCGATTCACGCACCTTGTTTTCGATTTCCCACGCCAGCGCCGGACGCTCTTGCAGGAAGATACGGGCGTTGTCCTTGCCCTGGCCGACGCGTTCGCCGTTGTAGCTGTACCACGAGCCCGACTTCTCGACGATCTTGGCTTCCACGCCCAGATCGAGGATTTCGCCTTCGCGCGAGGTGCCGGCGCCGTACAGGATGTCGAAGTGCGCTTCCTTGAACGGTGGCGCGATCTTGTTCTTGACGACCTTGACCTTGGTTTCGTTACCGATCACCTCGTCGCCCGATTTGATCGAGCCGGTGCGGCGGATGTCCAGGCGCACCGAGGCGTAGAACTTCAGCGCGTTACCGCCGGTGGTGGTTTCGGGCGAACCGAACATCACACCGATTTTCATACGGATCTGATTGATGAAGATCACCAGGGTGTTGGTGCGGTTGATCGAACCGGTCAGCTTGCGCAGGGCTTGCGACATCAGGCGTGCTTGCAGGCCCGGCAGCGAGTCACCCATGTCGCCTTCGATCTCGGCGCGTGGCGTCAGCGCGGCGACCGAGTCGACCACCACCATGTCGACCGAACCGGAACGGACCAGCGCGTCGCAGATTTCCAGCGCTTGTTCGCCGGTGTCCGGCTGCGAAATCAGCAGCTCGTGCAGGTTGACGCCCAGTTTTTGCGCGTAGCCGACGTCCAGCGCGTGCTCGGCGTCGATGAAGGCGCAGGTGCCGCCTAGTTTTTGCATCTCGGCGATGGTTTGCAGGGTCAGCGTGGTTTTACCCGACGACTCAGGGCCGTAGATTTCTACGACGCGGCCGCGCGGCAGGCCGCCGACGCCCAGCGCCACGTCCAGGCCCAGCGAGCCGGTCGAGACCACTTGCACTTCTTCGATAGGGGCACTGGCGTCCATGCGCATGACGGAACCCTTGCCGAATTGCTTTTCGATCTGGGCCAGCGCAGCTGCCAGCGCCTTGGCTTTTTCAGATGCAGGTACTACGCCTTTTTTGTCGTCCATAATGTGCTTTCAGCCAGTGAGGTTGTTCAATACAGGTAGCACTGTATAAAAAAACAGTGCTTAATGCAAGCGGGATTTGCGCTAATTCTTTGAGAAAGCACAAAAACTCGCCAAAATAGGGGCTTGTACAGCCGGAGTAGATTCACATGCGTATTTTACTTGCCGAAGACGATAGCGTACTGGCCGACGGGCTCACCCGCTCCTTGCGCCAGTCTGGCTACGCCATCGATTGCGTCCGCAACGGGCAAGAGGCCGACACCGCCCTGTCGACCCAGGAATTCGATTTGCTGATCCTGGACCTGGGCCTGCCCAAGCTGTCCGGGCTGGAGGTGCTGCGCCGCCTGCGCGCGCGTTCCTCGCTGCTGCCGGTGCTGATCCTGACCGCCGCCGATTCGATCGAGCAGCGCGTCAACGGCCTCGACCTCGGCGCCGACGATTATATGGCCAAACCGTTTGCCCTGTCGGAACTGGAGGCAAGGGTGCGCGCGCTGGTGCGGCGCGGCGCCGGCGGTGGCGCCACCGTCATCAAGCACGGCCCGCTGAGCTACGACCAGGTCGGCCGCAGCGCCTATATTAATGAACAGATGCTGGACTTGTCGGCGCGCGAACTGGGCCTGCTGGAAATCCTGCTGGCCCGCACCGGCCGTCTGGTGTCGAAAGAACAGCTGGTCGACCACCTGTGCGAATGGGGCGAGGAAGTCAGCAACAACGCCATCGAGGTGTATGTGCACCGGCTGCGCAAGAAGATTGAAGTGGGCGGCGTGCGCATCGCCACTGTGCGCGGCCTCGGCTACTGCCTGGAGAAATTCAACGAGGCCGCGCGCGCCAGCGCCGAAGCCGAAGCCGGAAACGCCAACAAGTGAGCGCCGCCCCGGAAGCCGCCGAACCGGAGTATCAGCCGCCCGCCCCTGACGCGGACGAGGACATACAGCATTCCCTGTTCGGCGAAATCCTGGACTGGATGCTGGCCCCGCTGCTGCTGCTGTGGCCGATGAGCATCGCCATCACCTACCTGGTCGCCAAGTCGATTGCCAACCAGCCCTTCGACCATGCGCTGGAAGACAGCGTGACCGTGCTGGCGCAGCAGGTGCGCTCCGTCGATGGCAAGCTGATCAAGAGCCTCAGCGGCTCGGCGCGCGACATCCTGCGCGCCGACGACATCGACAACGTCTACTTCCAGATCCAGGGGCCGCAAGGCGAACACATCGACGGCGACCGCGACATGCCGCAGCCGGTGCTGGATGACGAAGACAAGACCAGCGCCGGCGGCGTGCGCTTCCGCAACGACGGCATGCATGGCACGCCGGTGCGGGTTGCCTTCGCCTACGTGCAGATCGAGCGCAACGACGGCAGCACGCCGCAGCTGGCGCTGGTGCAGGTGGCAGAGACGCTGGAGAAGCGCGCGCAGCTGGCCAACGCCATCATCAAGGGCGTGATCCTGCCGCAATTCATTGTGCTGCCAGTGGTGCTGGCCCTGGTGTGGTTTGCGCTGGCGCGCGGACTGTCGCCGCTGGCGCAATTGCAGGAGCGCATCCGCGCGCGCAGCTCGGAAGACCTGAGTCCGATCGCCTCCAACCAGGTGCCGGAGGAAATCTCGCCGCTGGTGCGTTCGCTGAACGAGATGCTGTCGCGGCTGTCTCTCACGATTGATATGCAAAAGCGCTTCATCGCCGACGCCGCCCACCAGATGCGCACGCCGCTGGCCGGTATGCGCATGCAGTCCGAGCTGGCCTTGCGCCAGACCGACAGCGGCGAAATCCACCGCTCGCTGGAACAGCTGGCCAAGAGCTCGGAAGCGGCGACGCGGCTGGTTAATCAATTGCTGGCCCTGGCGCGCGCCGAGAATCATCCGCAGACCGGCAGCGTGATGCAGCCGCTAGACCTGCCCGAGCTGGCGCGCACGGTGGTGCAGGACTGGGTGCAAGCCTCGTTCGCCCACAGCATCGACCTTGGCTTTGAAGCGCCAGTGCTGCCGCTGATTATCACCGGCAATCCGACCATGCTGCGCGAACTGCTGTCCAACCTGATCGACAACGCGTTGCGCTACACGCCGGCCGGCGGCAGCGTCACCGTGCGGGTGCGCAGCGATGAGCTGGAACACGGCTATCTGGAAGTGGAAGACACTGGTCCCGGCATCGCGCAAGGCGAACGCGAGCGCGTGTTCGAGCGCTTCTACCGGATTCTCGGTAACACGGCAGAAGGCAGCGGCCTGGGGCTGGCGATTGTGCGCGAGATTGCGCAGCAACACGGCGCCGAGGTCGACATCTTCAGCAATCCGCGCGCGACGCAGCCCAAGCTGCCGGGTGCGCTGTTCCGCCTGACTTTCCCGTTGCCGCCGGCGCAGCACGATGACGAAAACGAACCGCCGTACTATGGATAAACCACAACCGCCCGCCGCGCCGCAGCTCACGCGCCTACAACACTGGCATAAGACCCGCCGCATGACGGCGCTGCTGCTGTCGCTGTGGATGCTGACTGGCTTCTGCGCCGCCTTCTTCGCCCGCGAACTGGCCGGCCTGAGTGTGTTCGGCTGGCCGCTGTCGTTCTATCTGGCGGCGCAGGGGGCGTCGCTGGTCTATCTCGGCATCATCGCGTTCTACGCCTGGCGCATGCGCCGGCTCGATCGCGCCGCGCGCCAGCAACCGGAGCCATCCGCTTGAAGCCACGCACCTTCTTCCAGCGCCTGCGCAGCTATTACGCCATGTTCACCGCCGGCTTCGGCGGCTTCCTGATCGCGCTGGCCGCGCTGGAGCAGGAAGGCATGCCGCGCGTGTGGATCGGCTACATGTTCATGTTCGCCACCATCGTGCTGTACGCGCTGATCGGCGTCATCAGCCGCACCTCCAACGTGCTGGAATATTACGTGGCCGGGCGACGCGTGCCGGCCATGTTCAACGGCATGGCCACCGCCGCCGACTGGATCTCGGCCGCCAGCTTCATCAGCCTGGCGGGCGGCCTCTACCTGCACGGCTTCGACGGCCTGGCCTACATCATGGGCTGGACCGGCGGCTACTGCCTGGTGGCGCTGCTGATCGCGCCCTACCTGCGCAAGTTCGCCCAGTACACCATCCCCGACTTCCTGGCCGAACGCTACGGCGGCGCCGACGATGCCGAGCGTGGCGGACGCGCCGTGCGCATCCTGGCCGTGATCGCCACCATCATCGTCTCCTTCACCTACGTGGTGGCGCAGATCTACGCGGTGGGTCTGATCGCCTCGCGCTTCACCGGCGTCGATTTCTCGGTCGGCATCTTCCTCGGCCTGGCCAGCATCCTGGTGTGTTCCTTCCTCGGCGGCATGCGTGCCATAACCTGGACACAGGTGGCGCAGTACATCATCATCCTGGTGGCGTTTCTGATTCCGGCCATCTGGCTGTCGGCCAAGCACACCGACAATCCGATCCCGCAAGTGGCCTACGGCAAACTGCTGCCCAAGCTGAGCGCGCGCGAGCACGTGTTGCAGGAAGATCCGAAGGAAGCCGAAGTGCGCACCATCTTCCGCCAGCGCGCCGCCGACTACGAGCAGCGCCTCAAGACGCTGCCGTCCTCGTGGGAAATCGGCCGCGCCGAAGCCCAGCGCAAGCTGGACCACGTCAAGACGCGCAACGCCTCGCTGCTGGAAATCCGCAGCGCCGAGCGCGAACTGGTGGCCTATCCGAAAAACGCCGACGAAGCCGAACGCGTGTGGGGCGAAGCGCGCGAACAGAACCTGCAACGGGCCGAACCGATCACGCCGCACGCCACGCCCTACCCCGGCGATCCGGCCACCTCCGACATCAAGCGCAACAATTTCCTGGCGCTGGTGTTCTGCCTGATGCTGGGCACGGCGGCGCTGCCGCACATTTTGATGCGCTCCTACACCACGCCGTCGGTGCACGACACCCGCGTCTCGGTGCTGTGGACGCTGTTCTTCATCCTGCTGATCTACCTGACCATTCCGGCGCTGGCGGTGCTGGTCAAGTACGACATCTACAACTCGCTGGTCGGCACCAACTACGACCACCTGCCCAACTGGGTCTCGTACTGGGCCAATGTGGACAAGCTCAATCCGCTGTTCAGCATTAATGACGTCAACCATGACGGCGTGGTGCAGCTGGCCGAAATCACCATCGACGCCGACGTGCTGGTGCTGGCCACGCCGGAAATCGCCGGCCTGCCCTACGTCATCTCGGGACTGGTGGCGGCCGGCGGCCTGGCGGCGGCGCTGTCCACCGCCGACGGCCTGTTGCTGGCCATCTCCAACGCGTTGTCGCACGACGTGTATTACAAACTGGTGGACCGCAGCGCCTCCACCCAAAAGCGCGTGACGATTTCCAAACTGCTGTTGCTGGCGGTGGCCTTCATCGCCGCCTATGCCGCCTCGACCAAGCCGGGCGATATTTTGTCGCTGGTGGGTGCGGCCTTCTCGCTGGCCGGCTCGACGCTGTTCCCGGCGCTGGTGCTGGGCGTGTTCTGGAAGCGCGCCAACCACCACGGCGCGGTGGCCGGCATGACGGTCGGCTTCCTGGTGTGCGTCTACTATATGCTGCACACCAATCCGATCCTGGGCGGCGGCGCGGCGTATCAGTGGTTCCACATCGCGCCGATTTCAGCCGGCATCTTCGGCGTGCCAGCCGGCTTGCTGACCGTGATCGTGATCAGCCTGCTGACGCCGGCGCCAGGACCGCGCGCGGCGGCGCTAGTCGATTACATCCGCGCGCCGGAGCAACATTAATATACATTTATGATGTGGCGCATTTGGCAAGCTAGTGCTATTGTGCCTTGGTTACTTATTTTATAACAAGGCATATGCGCTTCCACCACTTTTTGCGCGCCCTGGCTGTAGCCGGCGCGTTCCTGTGCGGCCACTCCCAGGCCGCCGACGCGGCCAAACCCCTGCCGCCGATCGCAGACTTCTTCAGCAATCCCGAATTCACCGGCGCCCTCCTGTCGCCGAGCGGCAAATACCTGGCGGTGAAGGTCAGCAACAAGAATAGTAAACGCGACATGCTCGGTGTAGTTGATCTGACCACCAACGCGGTCAAGGTCGTCGGCAACTTCAGCGATGCCGACATTGGCGCCTACCAATGGGTCAACGACGAGCGGCTGGTGTTCGCCGCCACCGACCGCGACCTGGCACAGGGCGACATGCGCTATGCCCCCGGCCTGTACGCCATCAACCGCGACGGCAGCAAGTTCCGCCAACTGGCGATGCGCAACGGCCAGCCCTTCATCACCAACGGCTCCAGCCTGACCTCGCGCGATCTGCTGCCATGGCACACCTATCTCATGCCACAGGCCGGCGCCCAGGACTCAGAATACATCTACGTCCAGGACCGCATCTTTAGCAGCAGCGGCGAGTACTTGTACACCAATCTGCTCAAGCTGAACACGCTCAATGGCCGCGTCAACGGTTCGGTCAAACGGCCGGGCGACAGCTACTTCTGGCTGCTGGACAACAAGGGCGAACCGCGCCTGACCATGACCAGCGACAAGGGCGGCACCAACAGCGTGTACTACCGCGATCCAGCCAACGACGAGTGGCGCAAGCTGACCGACTTCGAACGCTACACCGGCCACGGCGGCGCCTTCCGCCCCGTGTCGTTCGGCCCGGACGGCACCTTCTACGTGGTCAGTCATGCGCCCGGCAAGGATACGACGGCCGTATTCACCTACGACATCGCTGCCGGCAAGATGTCCGACAAGCCGCTGGTGGCACTGGACGGCTATGACTTCAGCGGCAACATGATTGTGCGCGACAACAAGCTGCTCGGCGTCAACCACCTGACCGATGCATGGGGCACCAGCTGGACTGATCCCGCCATGAAAGCCCTGCAGGAGAAGATCGACAAGATGCTGCCCAACACCGTCAACCAATTGACGCTGCCGGCGCGGCGGGAAACGCCCTGGGTGCTGGTGACCGCGTTTGCCGACATCTGGCCCAAGCGCACCATGTTGTACAACACCGAAACCGACAAGCTGACGCTGGTTGGCGCGGCGTTCTCGAACATCGACCCTAACCAGATGGCGCGCAAGGATCTGGTGCACTATAAGGCGCGCGACGGCTTGAGCATCCCGGCCTGGCTGACGCTGCCGAAAGGCGAAGGCAAAAACCTGCCGCTGATCGTGCTGGTGCACGGCGGCCCATGGGTGCGTGGCGGCAAGTGGGAGTGGGATCCGGAAGCGCAATTCCTGGCCTCGCGCGGCTATGCCGTGCTGGAACCGGAGTACCGCGGCAGCACCGGCTACGGCGCGCGCCTGTACCGCGCCGGCTTCAAACAATGGGGCCTGAAAATGCAGGACGACATCACCGACGGCACCCGCTGGGCGATCGACAAAGGCTACGCTGACGCCAAGCGCATCTGCATCGCCGGCGCCAGCTACGGTGGCTACGCCACGCTGATGGGCCTGATCAAGGAACCCAACCTGTACAAATGCGGCGTCGAGTGGGTGGGCGTCAGCGATATCAACCTGATGTACACCGGCAGCTGGTTCTATGCCTCCGACTTCACCGATGACTACAAACGCTACGGCATGCCGGTGATGATCGGTGATCAGGAAAAGGATGCGGAACAGTTGAAAGCCACCTCGCCGCTGCTGCGCGCCAGCGAAGTCAAGCAGCCGCTGCTGATGGCTTACGGCGGCGCCGACACCCGCGTACCACTGCCGCACGGCACCAAGTTCTACAAGGCAGTCAAGGAAACCAACCCGAATGTCGAGTGGATCGAGTACGAGGAAGAAGGCCACGGCTGGAAGCTGCCGAAGAACCGCATCGACTTCTGGGGCAAGGTGGAGAAATTCCTCGACAAGAATATCGGCGCGCAGTAAAGATCGCGCTATAGTCTCGGTGCAGCAAGCCTTTCTACAATCACGGAGGAGCGCGCATGGCATCGGGAAAAATTCTGGTCGCACAGGGAGGCGGGCCGACCGCCGTCATCAACCAATCGCTGGCGGGGGTGGTGCTGGAAGCGCGCCGCTTCCGCGACGTCAACCGGGTCTACGGCGCGATGCACGGCGTGCGCGGCATCGTCAACGAAGACCTGGTCGACCTGACCCGCGAAACCAGCCAGAACCTGGAACTGGTGGCGGCCACGCCCTCCTCCGCGCTGGGCTCGACCCGCGACAAGCCGGACCAGGCCTATTGCGCCGAAATTTTCAAGGTGCTGCGCGCGCACGAGATCGAACAGTTCTACTACATCGGCGGCAACGATTCGTCGGACACCGTGCGCATCGTCAGCGAACAGGCGCAGGCCGCCAACTACGCGCTGCGCTGCATCCACATTCCCAAGACCATCGACAACGACCTGGTGGGCAGTGACCATACGCCGGGCTTCCCGTCGGCCGCGCGCTTTGTGGCGCAGGCGTTTGCCGGCGCCAATCTGGACAACGCCGCCTTGCCGGGCGTGTACGTGGGCGTGGTGATGGGCAGGCACGCCGGCTTCCTCACGGCCGCCTCGGCGCTGGGCAAAAAGTTCCCGGACGATGGCCCGCACCTGATCTATCTGCCGGAGCGGGTGTTTTCGCTGGAGCAGTTCCTGGCGGATGTGAAAGCCACCTACGAACGCTACGGCCGCTGCGTGATCGCCGTGTCGGAAGGCATCCATGACGCTGGCGGTGAAGCCATTGCCTCCTTGCTGGCCAAGGAAGTGGAGCGCGACGCGCATGGCAATGTGCAACTGTCCGGCACCGGTGCGCTGGCCGATTTGCTGTGCGATGAAATCAAGGCCAAGCTCGGCATCAAACGCGTGCGCGGCGACACCTTCGGCTACTTGCAGCGCTCCTTCATCGGCTGCGTGTCGGACATCGACCAGCGCGAGGCGCGCGAAGTCGGCGAGAAGGCCGTGCAGTTCGCCATGTGGGGCGACCGCGACGGCTCGGTGGCGATCAAGCGCACCGGCTTCTACTCGGTCGACTACGAACTGCTGCCGCTGACCACCGTGGCCGGCAAGACGCGCGTCATGGAAGACGAGTTCATCAGCGCCAGCGGCACCGACGTCACCGACGCCTTCCGCATGTATCTGCGTCCCCTGCTCGGCGCCGGCATGCCGGACGCCTTCCGCCTGCGCCCCGCGCCGGTGGCGAAAATTCTCAAGCGCTAATCCTGTCAGGCCGCGTCCTTACGCCCAGGATGCATAGTGATCATAGTTCCTCCGATGCCGATTAGACGCTCATTTGTCATCGTAGCAGATACCGGCATCGTCACAGACATCGATCTGGAAGACCTGCATCGCCATGGCGGTGCTAGACGCCATTAGGGGTTACTGTCTTTTACCGTACCCTGACCGCCGCGCGGCGTCAGCTGTGACAACACTCAACCGGACGGTCTAGCACTTCACCTCGGAAAAATGGGCGCAGAATTCCAGTTTCTGTTTTGCTGTGGCGCTGTTAAACGGCGCCAGCGCCTTCTGATAGGCGGTCTGGTAGGCCGCGCGGATTTGCGGATTCTTGCTGTCCCGGATTGCTGCCACACTTTTCTCCGCGTCGGCAACCGACATGCCGCAGCTCATGCTCGTCAGGATGCTCTGTTTGTAAAACGCCGTTTTTTCCGGCGCGAGCTCCGTGCAGATCTTGAGGTAGGCATCCAGCATCCCCGCGGCCTCATAGGTCGAAGGACCATCGGCCCTGGCGGACAAAGCCAGGCAGGCAAGCAGCATTAAAGAGTACGCTTTCATGTGGTTTTAATGCTCCGGCGTGGTTGACGGTAAAGTGTAATCCGCCCAGCGGACACAATGGCGCACGACAGTCGGATACGCCAATTTACCGCGCTTTACGCCGCCTTGACCGCAGCTAACAAGCGCCAGCAGCACAATGGCGGCTCACGCATTGTTATCAGGAGTAGTTCATGAAGTTGATGAAGCATTGGATGCTGTGGTCGGCGCTGGCCGGTTGCATGCTGAGCGCGTCCGCGCAGAATAATCCGCCACCGGACGGTCCGCCGCCAGGTCCACCGCCGGAAGCGGTGGCCGCCTGCAAAGGCAAGGTCGAGGGTGACAAGGTGCAGTTCACCGGCCATCGCGGCGACACCGTCAGCGGCGTCTGCCACAAGCACGGCGACGTCATGGCCGCCATGCCGGAAGGCGGTCCACCGCCGCCACCGCCGCGCTGATCGCCTGCCGCCGGCGCTACTGCCCCAGCGCCGGCAGCAGTGGCGTGATGTCGCCGTCGGATGGGAGCGGCGCCACGTCCAGCAAGCGCATCAGCAATGGATAGACGTCGACGTTATCAAATTCCGGCAACACCACGCCCGGCTTGAAGGCCGGACCGGCGGCAATAAAGGTCGCCGCCATGTCCGGCGACTCATTGTCGTAGCCGTGCTTGCCGCCCTTGACCTTGGCCGCGCTCTTCTCGCTGAACACAATGCTCCAGCCCGGATCGGCCAGGCACAGGAAGGCCGGCACGCGCGCATTGTGGCCATAAGCCAGCCGCGCCGGAATCTCTTCCTTGCGCCAGCACTGCAGATGCGCATACGGTTTCATCAGCGCCGCCGCCAGCCTGTCCGCCTGCTCCGGCGACGATGGGTTGATGGCAGCATAAGGCCCGTTGGTCACTTCCTCATAACTGCCCGGCGGCAGCACACGCTGCAGCGGCAGCACGCGCTCATTGTTGACCGCCGCCATGCCGTGGTCGGAGACGATCACCAGGTTGGCGTCGATGTGACGGCTGGCCAGCCCATCCAGCAAGCGGCCGATGGCCTGATCCACCAGCGCCACCGCCTCGGTGGTCTGCGGCGCGGCCGGGCCGAACTCGTGGCCGGCGTGGTCCACATCATCAAAATACAAGGTCATGAAACCGAAGCGCTGGTCGGCCGGACGGTCCAGCCACGACAGCAGCGTATCGACCCGCTCGCTGGCCGGCAGCTTGCCGTCGAACTTGGGCGCCAGGGTCGGCCGCACGCCGTGAATCGCCGCTTCCGACCCCGGCCAGAACATGGTGCCGGTGCGGATGCCGTTGCGCTCGGCCGTCACCCACACCGGCTCGCCCTGATCCCACCAGCGACGGTCGGCCACCGCCTCGGCATTGCTGAGCGTGAAACGCTTGTCGGAAATCGCCTTGTCGATCATGGTGTTATCGACGATGCCATGATGGTCGGGCCGCAGGCCGGTGACCAGCGTGTAATGGTTAGGGAAAGTAATCGACGGGAACGACGGCCGCATCGCCACCGCCCGCACGCCGCCGGCCACCAGGCGGTTGAGGTTGGGCGTGACGCCACGCTCCAGATAGTCCGGACGGAAGCCGTCCAGCGATACCAGGATGACAGGATGGGCCGGCTGGGCCGCAGCCGTGGCGCCAACCAGCGCCAGCAAGAGAGCAAGTAATTTTTTCATGCCCGGCAGTATGCCAGACGGATGTGACGCAGTGATGAACACAGCCGTGCGACGGGCAGGTTGCTGCTCTCCTACAATGCATCACATTGTTATTAAAAAGGAATGTTCATGATGAACCGCCTGCTACTCTCCGCCGTGCTGGCCACGCTGGCCGCGCCCTCCTTCGCTGCCGGCACCTGCGACCTGCTGGACAGCAAAACCATCGAAGCCGCCTTGGGCGCCAAGGTCACCGGCACCTCGCTGGACAAAGGCCTGTTCAGCGAAGCCTGCACCTATATGCTGTCCGGTGCATCCGGCCAGGGCATGTTTTCGCTGGAGCGCTACACGCGTCCGATCCCCCCCGGCTCGGAGGCGCAAATACTGATGACTACCGGTGGCGGCAAAGACAAGATCGTCGATCTGCCAGGCATCGGCGACAAGGCGGTGACCAACGCCGGTACACTGGACATGGTGCTGCGTAGCGGCCCGGCGCTATACCACTACAACACGCGCGGTATGCCGTGCGAAGACGCCACCAAGCGCGATGACGACATCCGCAAGCGCTGCGACGACAAACGCCTGGCCGCACTCAGCACCATCGGCAAGCAACTGGCGAACAAGAAATAAAAGCCAGGCTAAGTTACATCATGTCACGCGTCATGCAGAATAATTGTTTCGCTGAACAGCAGAAAATCATCCAGATGCTTTTCAATGACCGCGACAGTGATCGACATTTGCAACGTCTGATAGTTGTGGACAGCGACATTGCGGAAACCAACCATCCTTTTCATTGCGTCAGCCAGCGCGGCGTCTATCCAGGAGGATCGTGCCAACAGATCGAACACATCGCGCGCACTCTGCGGAACACCCAGCCGCTCCCGGCGTATCAGATGATGTCCCATATCCAGCGCAGCCTCGCACGCGCGCTGAATATTCAAGATGGCCGCATCCTGGCGGGTGTAATCAGCACCGAATGTCGGCGGATGTTTGAAATACTCTTCACGCGCGCGGGCCACACAGCGTTCGATGGAAGCGGCTTTATTGATGATGACGTCATCGGCCATATATCCGCCCTTCACGCTCGATATCGTCCAGCAATCCGGCACGTGCAGCATCCAGGTCCATCTTTTCGCGCAAGATGGCGCACTCGTACAGCGCGGCCTGTGCATCCTTATGCCACAAGCGTACTCCCGTTGTAATCACCTGATGCTGCATGACCGTTGACGCAGTGCGAAGATCGAGCAGATCGACGTCGTATCCCACCAACACAGCGATCGACTGCGCCAATTCCCATGCGCTAACCGGATCGAGCCGCCCCTCCACCAGCACGGCCAGGTCGAGGTCGCTGTCGGCGCGCGCCGTTCCACTGCCGCGACTGCCGAACAGGTAAACAGCCAGCAAGCCCGGCAATTGCCGCATTAACACTTCCACCAGCGCGTGCCTGTCCATTCTCTTCTCCCAATAAAAAAGCGGACGACGCCAAGGCGTGGTCCGCTTTTTTCGGCGTGCTATAACAGCTTACACGACGATGGTCTGATGCTCGTCGCCGACGCGGGCGCGGATCTTGCCGATGGTGTAGACGGTTTCGCCAGCCGCTTCCAGCTGGGCGATGGCGGCTGCCGCGTTCTCTTGCGAGACGATCACGGTCATGCCGATGCCGCAGTTGAACACGCGGTGCATTTCCGAATCGGCCACGCCGCCGTGCTGTTGCAGCCACTGGAACAGCGGTGGCAGCGTCCACGACTTGGAATCCAGCTCAGCCACCAGGCCAGGCTGCAATACGCGCGGGATGTTCTCGACCAGGCCGCCGCCGGTGATGTGCACCATGCCCTTGACTTCGATCGATTCCATCAGCGCCAGCAGCGGCTTGACGTAGATGCGGGTCGGCTGCATCAGCACATCCGACAGCTTGCGGCCGTGGAAGTCGCCTTCCAGGTCCGGCTTCGACACTTCAATGATCTTGCGCACCAGCGAGTAGCCGTTCGAGTGCACGCCCGACGAGGCCAGGCCCAGCACCACGTCGCCCGGCGCAATCTTGGTGCCGTCGATGATCTTCGATTTTTCCACCGCGCCGACCGCGAAACCGGCCAGGTCGTATTCGCCGTCCGGGTACATGGTTGGCATTTCAGCGGTTTCGCCGCCGATCAGCGCGCAGCCGGCTTGTTCGCAACCCTGGGCGATGCCCTTGATGACGTTGGTCGCGGTGGCCACATCCAGCTTGCCGCAAGCGAAGTAGTCGAGGAAGAACAGCGGCTCGGCGCCCTGCACCAGGATGTCATTGACGCTCATCGCCACCAGGTCGATGCCGACCGTGTCGTGACGGTTCAGCTCAAACGCCAGTTTCAGCTTGGTGCCCACGCCGTCGGTACCGGACACCAGGACTGGCTCCTTGTACTTCTTGCTGATCTCGAACATGGCGCCGAAACCGCCCAAACCAGCCAGCACACCCTCGCGCATGGTGCGCTTGGCGTATGGCTTGATTGCTTCGACTAAAGCATCACCCGCGTCGATATCGACGCCGGCGTCACGGTAGGACAGGGAAACATTTGAAGTTTGGCTCATGGTGTATTTCGCAGCGGAGGCGGTAAAATAGAAGGCGGAGACCCTTTTTCATGACAAAATCGCATGAAAAGCGCAGAAATCAGCGCAATAACCCGGTCAATCCGCTATTTTATCAAAATTGCCCCGTCCAACCGCCTTTTTAACCATCGAATTCACCTCCATGCCATTTCCCCTCTCGGTTGAGCAAAAGCAGACGGCATTCTGGTTGGCGGTGTGGGCGGCATTCCTGTTCCTGTTAATTACCCTCGGCCCGGTGCTGACGCCCTTCCTGGCGGCCGCCATCTTCGCCTATGCGCTCAATCCCGGCGTCGACTGGCTGGACCGGGTGCGCTTCGGCCGCCGCTTCAGTATGCCGCGCGCGCTGTCGGTGACCATCGTCGTGGTGCTGTTCTTCGCCGCCATCATCGCGCTGGTGCTGATCGTGGTGCCGGTGCTGCAAAAGGAAATCCCGCTGCTGCAGGCGCAGATCCCGGCCTTCCTGGCCAAGGCCAACGACATGCTGGCGCCGCGCCTGATGGACCTGGGCGTCAAGGTGCGCGTCGACAGCGCCGGCATCAAGCAGCTGGCCGCCGAACAGCTGGACGCCAGCGGTGACGCCATCTGGGCCGCCGTCTTGAATTCCGCCCGTGTCGGCGGTACCGCCATCCTCGGCTGGCTGGCGACGCTGACCTTGATCCCGGTGGTGCTGTTCTACCTGCTGCTGGACTGGCCGGCGATGCTGGCCCGCGTGGCCGGCTGCGTGCCGCGCCGCTACATCGAACCAACCATGGGCATGGCGCGCGAAGTCGACACCCTGCTGGCCCAGTACCTGCGCGGCCAGCTGCTGGTGATGCTGGTGCTGGCCATTTACTACTCGGTGACGCTGGCCATCGCCGGTTTCGACGTCGCCCTGCCGGTCGGCATCATCACCGGCCTGCTGGTGTTCATCCCTTACCTGGGCTTTGGCCTCGGCCTGGTGCTGGCGCTGATTTCGGCGGTGCTGCAATTTTCCGACTGGAGCGGCTTGATCGCGGTCGCCATCATCTACGGCGTCGGCCAGGTGCTGGAGGGCTTTGTGCTGACCCCGCGCCTGGTGGGCGAACGGATCGGCCTCAATCCGCTGGCCGTCATTTTTGCCTTATTGGCCTTCGGCCAGCTGTTCGGATTCGTCGGCGTGCTGCTGGCATTGCCCGCATCGGCGGTGCTGATGGTGGCTTTCCGTCACTTGCGTCGCCACTATCTGAGCAGCAGCTTTTATAATGCATGATGTGAAACAGATAAACGTTATGCAAAAGATCACAAGGCGAACGCCATGAAACAGCTGGTGCTCGATTTAGGTGCGGAACCAGCGCACAGCCTCGCATCGTTCGAGGTGGGACAGAATGCCGAATCGGCAGCGCTGATGAAGCAGTTCGCCGATCGCAGCTCGCGCGAGCACTTCGCCTACCTGTGGGGCGCGGTCGGCGTCGGCAAGTCGCACCTGCTCAAGGCCCTGGCCAGCAGCGGCAGCGAGGCCGAACAGGCGCGCGCGCGCTACATCTCGCCGTTTTCGATCGAGTCCGAATTCGTCTACTCGCCGGAGGTGGACCTGTACCTGCTGGACGACTGCGAGAAGCTGTCGCCGGTGGCGCAGATCGACGCCTTCGCGCTATTTAATGAAATCCGCGCCAACAACGCCTTCATGGTCTGCAGCGGCAACGTCGCGCCGGCCGTGCTGCCGGTGCGCGAAGACCTGCGCACGCGCATGGGCTGGGGCCTGATCTACCAGATCCACGGCCTGACCGACGACGAAAAGAGCGCCGCACTGGCCGCCGCCGCCGCCGCCCGTGGCTTGACGCTGTCGGCTGGCGTGATACCCTACCTGCTGTCGCACTTCCAGCGCGACATGCGGTCGCTGTCGACCATCCTGGACTCGCTGGACCAGTATTCCCTTGAAACCCAACGCCCGATCACTCTGCCGCTGCTGCGCGAGTGGCTGCAGGCGGAAGCGAAAGAATGATGAACCTCGCCCTTTTTGACCTCGACCACACCCTGCTGCCGATCGACTCCGACTTCGAATGGGGCCAGTTCCTGGTGCGCACCGGCGCCGTCGACGCCGTCGAATACGACCGCCGCAACCGGGAGTTCTTCGCCCAATACCAGGCCGGCACGCTCGATCCGGTAGAATACCTGGAGTTCACGCTTGGCACGCTGGCGCGCTTCCCGCGCAAGCAGCTGGATGACATGCACGCGCAGTACATGGCCGAAGTGGTGACGCCGGCGCTGCACCCGGCGGCGCGCGCGCTGCTGCAAAAACACGCCGACGCCGGCGACCTGGTGGCCATCGTCACCGCCACCAACCACTTCGTCACCGCGCCGATCGCCAAGGCGCTGGGCGTGGAACACCTGATCGCTGCTATGCCGGAACTGGACGCCGACGGCAACCTGACCGGCAAGCTGCTTGGCACGCCGACCCAGGGACCGGGCAAGATCGTCCACACCAAGGCGTGGCTGGAAAAAATGGGGAAAACGCTGGAAGACTTCGACACTGTCTACTTCTACAGCGACTCGCACAACGACCTGCCGCTGATGTCGATCGTCAGCCATCCGGTGGCGACCAATCCCAACGAAAAACTGAAAACGCACGCCGCCGCACAAGGCTGGCCATTAATTGACCTATTCAATGATTAAGAAACTGATCCGCAAAATCCTCGGCACCAAGAGTAAAGCGGTCCGCGATCCGAACACGCCGGTGGTGCTGGGGCCAGAAGCCCACGGCATCGATCCGCGCCTGCTGTCCAATAACGCCGTGCGCGTCACCAGCAGCCTGCAGGAAGCCGGCTACGAAGCCTTTGTGGTCGGCGGCGCCGTGCGCGACCTGCTGCTGGGCGTGAAGCCGAAAGACTTCGACATCGCCACCAACGCCACGCCGGAACAGGTCAAGCGGCTGTTCCGCCGCGCCTTCATCATCGGCAAGCGCTTCCAGATCGTGCACGTGATGTTCGGCCAGGACCTGCTGGAGGTGACCACCTTCCGCGGCACGACTTCGGCCAACGCGCCGAAGGACGAACATGGCCGCGTCCTGCGCGACAACACCTTCGGTTCGCAGGCGGAAGACGCGGAACGTCGCGACTTCACCATCAACGCCATGTACTACAACCCGGCCAACCAGCAGGTGCTGGACTACCACGGCGGCATTGAAGACATCCGCGCCAAAACGCTGCGCATCATCGGCGTGCCGGAAGCGCGCTACCGCGAAGACCCGGTGCGCATGCTGCGCGTGGTGCGCTTCGCCGCCAAGCTGAAATTCGCCATCGAGCTGGAAACCGGCGCCCCGATCAAGGTCATGGCGCCGCTGATCAACAACGTGCCGGCCGCGCGCGTGTTCGACGAAATGCTCAAGCTCTTGATGAGCGGCCACGCGCTGGCCTGCTTGCAGCAGCTGCGCAAGGAAGGCCTGCATCACGGCCTGCTGCCGCTGCTGGACGTGGTGCTGGAACAGCCGCTGGGCGTCAAGTTCGTGACGCTGGCGCTGGACTCGACCGACTCGCGCATCCACGCCGGCAAGACCGTATCGCCGGGCTTCCTGTTTGCGTCGCTGCTGTGGCACCAGGTGCTGGAGAAGTGGACCGCCTACCGCGCGTCCGGTGAACAGACCATCCCGGCGCTGCATCTGGCGGCCGACGACGTGCTCGATTCGCAGACGGAGAAGCTGGCCCTGCAGCGCAAGATCGGCACCGACATGCGCGACATCTGGTCGATGCAGCCGCGCTTCGAGCGCCGTACCGGCAAGGCGCCGCACAAGCTGCTGGAACACCTGCGCTTCCGCGCCGGCTACGACTTCCTGCTGCTGCGTTGCGCCTCCGGCGAAATCGACGCCGAAATCGGCGACTGGTGGACTGCCTTCTATGAGGGCGACGAGATCACCCGCGAAGAACTGATCGCATCGGCCCGCGCGCCGCGCGATGGTGAAAGCAGCGGCGGTGGCTCGGGCGGCGCAGGTGGCGGCAGCACTGGCGGTCCCGCCAAACGCAAACGCGGCCCGCGCCGTGGTGGCCGCAACCGCAGCGGCCGTGGTGAAGGCGGCGACGGCGGCGAAGGTGGTAGCGACGCTCCTGCGCGCGACGGCAGCGCCGAGTAATCTCCGCCGCATCATGAACACCGCAATTTCCGCCGGCCTGGCGCCCGCCTCCGCACAGGACGATAAGGCGCCGTTCGCATTCACGCTTGCCTACATCGGCATCGGCGCCAACCTGGGCGATGCCCAGGCCAACGTGCTCGATGCGCTGGAACGGCTGCAGCGCCAGCCCGGCTGCACGCTGCTGGCGGCGTCGGGCCTGTACCGCACCGCGCCGATCGACTCCAGCGGCGACGACTACATCAATGCCGTCGCCCGCATCGCCACCACACTGGACGCCGAAGCGCTGCTGCAAGCGCTGCACGGCATCGAACAGGCGCACGGCCGCGAACGTCCCTACCACAACGCCCCTCGCACGCTGGACCTCGACCTGCTGCTGTACGGCGATGCCGTGATTAACAGCGCCACGCTGACGGTGCCGCATCCGCGCATGACCGAGCGCGCCTTCGTGCTGGTGCCGCTGCTGGAGATCGCGCCGTCCATCCATATTCCCGGCCACGGAGCGGCGTCGCAGTACGCCGCCGGCGTGGCCGACCAGGGCATCCGCCCGCTTTAAAGTAAAGGATTTATCATGTCTGGATACCTGCAAGGAACCGAACTGGCCGCCGGCCAAAAGCCCGCCGAAGCCACCGCACCTGCACCGACCAAAGCGGTCGTCAACAAGGCTGTCACCGTCAACACGCTGCAAGCGCTGCATGCCGCGCGTGAAAAAATCACCATGCTGACCTGCTACGACGCCAGCTTCGCCTCGCTGATGGACCGCTGCGGCGTCGAGATCCTGCTGATCGGCGACTCGCTGGGCATGGTCTGCGCCGGCTACACCTCCACGCTGCCGGTCACCGTCAACGACATCGCGTATCACACTGCCTCCGTGGCGCGCGGCACCAAGTCGGCGATGATCGTCGCCGACCTGCCGTTCGGCGCCTACGGCACGCCGGAAACCGCCTATGCCAACGCCGTGCAGGTCATGCAGGCCGGCGCCCACATGATCAAGATCGAAGGCGGCGCATGGCTGGCCGACACCGTCAAGTTCCTGACCGACCGCGCGATTCCGGTCTGCGCCCACCTCGGCCTGACGCCGCAATCGGTGCACCAGCTGGGCGGCTACAAAGTGCAAGGCAAAACCACCGAAAGCGCCGACCTGCTGAAGGCCGACTGCCTGAAGATGCAAGCCGCCGGCGCCTCGCTGGTGGTGCTGGAGGCGATTCCTTCGGCGCTGGGCAAGGAAGTCACCGACCTGCTGTCGATTCCGACCATCGGCATCGGCGCGGGTCCGGACTGCTCCGGCCAGGTGCTGGTGATGCACGACCTGCTGGGCGTTTTCCCAGGCCGCAAAGCGCGCTTCGTGAAGAACTTCATGGACGGCCAGACCAGCATCGACGCCGCCATCACCGCCTACGTCAGTGCCGTCAAGGACGGCAGCTTCCCGGCGCAGGAACACTGCTTCTAAGAAGCTGACCAACTAAGTGGCGTGCCGCACAGAGCGGCGCGCTCACCGGCGCTAATGTGGTGAGAGACTTCCCTTGAAGGACTCACGCATGAACTCCAGCGATCAACTGAATATCGACACACTGCGTTTCCTCAGTGTCGACATGGTACAAAAAGCCAACAGCGGCCATCCCGGCCTGCCGCTCGGCGCCGCGCCCATGGCCTATGTGCTGTGGACGCGCTTCCTCAAACACCACCCCGCCAATCCGCACTGGTTCGACCGCGACCGCTTCGTGCTGTCGGCCGGCCACGGCTCGGCGCTGCTTTATAGCCTGTTACACCTGAGCGGCTACGATCTGCCGCTGGAACAGCTACAGCAATTCCGCCAGTGGGACAGCATCACGCCCGGCCATCCGGAACGCGGCGTCACGCCCGGCGTGGAAGTGACCACCGGTCCGCTGGGCCAGGGCTTCGCCAACGGCGTCGGCATGGCCATTGCGGAGGCCAGCCTGGCGGCGCGCTACAACCGTCCTGGCCACAACGTGATCGACCACCACACCTACGGCATCGTCAGCGACGGCGACCTGATGGAAGGCATCGCGTCGGAAGCCGCATCGCTGGCCGGCCACCTGAAATTGGGCAAACTGATTTACCTGTACGACGACAATCAGGTCACGCTGTCGGCCGGCGCCGACATGACCTTCAGCGAAGACCGCGCCGCGCGCTTTGCTGCCTATGGCTGGCATACGCAGACGGTGGATGACGCCAACAACGTCGAAGCCATCGAACAGGCGCTGGCCACGGCGCGCGCCGAGGTGCACAAGCCGTCGCTGATTCTGGTGCGCAGCCATTTAGGCTACGGCTCGCCAAATAAGCAGGACAAGATCGACGCCCACGGCTCGCCGCTGGGTGCGGACGAAGTGGCGCTGACCAAGCGCGCACTGGGCTGGCCCGAACAGCCGGTCTTCCTGATTCCCGAGGAAGCGCGCATGGCGTATGCAACCGCCGGCGCGCGCGGCGGCCATAGCGAAGCCGAATGGCGCGACCGCATCGACGCCTATGCGCAAGCCTTCCCCGACCTGGCGCGCGAGCTGCATCAACTGATGGAAGGCGGCACAAGCGGCCTTCCTGAAGGCTGGGACGCCGACATTCCCGTGTTCCCCGCCGATGCCAAGGGCGTAGCGACGCGCACGGCGGCCGGCAAGGTGGCCAACGCCATCGCCGCCAAACTGCCGGCGTTGATCGGCGGCTCGGCCGATCTTGACCCATCTACCTTTACCGCATTGAAGGACTTCGGCGACTTCCAGCCGGACAGCCCACCCGGCGCGGAAGAAGCCGGCGACCGCCAAGGTTCAACTGGCGGTGGCTGGAGCCGCGCCGGCCGCAACATCCACTTCGGCGTGCGCGAACACGCGATGGCGGCGATCAGCAACGGCCTTGCGGCACACGGCGGCACGCTGCCGTTCAACGCCACCTTCCTGGTGTTTGCCGACTATATGCGGCCGGCGATGCGTCTGTCGGCCATGATGGGATTGCAGGTGGTGTATGTGTTCACGCACGACAGCATCGCCCTTGGCGAAGACGGCGCCACGCACCAGCCGATCGAGCACCTTGCCAGCATGCGCGCCGTGCCCGGGCTGGTGGTGATCCGCCCGGCCGATGCCAACGAAACGGCTGCCGCGTGGCGCGTAGCGGTGCAATCGGCCGGCCAGCCGGTGGCGCTGGTGCTGACGCGCCAGCACCTTCCCACGCTGGACCGCGAGAAATTTGCGCCAGCCGACGGCCTGCAATGCGGCGCTTATGTATTGAGCGAAGCAGAAGGCGGCGACGCACAGATCGTGCTGATCGCCACCGGCTCGGAGGTGCATCTGGCGCTAGAGGCGCAAACCAAACTCCACGCGGACAATGTGCGCGCCCGCGTGGTGTCGATGCCGAGCTGGGAGCTGTTCGACCAGCAGCCGCAGGAATACCGCGACCAGGTGCTGCCACCGCAGCTGACCGCGCGCCTGTCGATTGAAGCCGGCGCCACGCAGGGCTGGCATCGCTATGTCGGCACGCGCGGCGACGTGCTGGGCATAGACCGTTTCGGCGCCTCGGCGCCGGGTGAACGCGTGCTGCGCGAGTATGGCTTCAGCGTGGAGAACGTGTGCCTGCTGGCTCACGCCGTCCTCGCCCGCAACGCCTGAATCACGTGATCGACGGAAGGCGGCCAAGCCGCCTTCCATCAAGCCTTGCTCTTCTCTTCGATAACGTCCATCAGCTTTTTCCACGACTTGCTGAACGACTCCGCGCCTTCGGTTTGCAACTGCGCGGCCAACGCATCGACGTCAATCCCGGCGTCGGCAAACTGCTTCAGCACTTTCTCCGCGTCGCCACCTTCCGGCGGCATACTGCCATTCACCACACCATGATCGACAAACGCCAGCAGTGTCTTCTCCGGCACGGTATTGATGGTGTTAGGCGCCGTCAGCGACTCCACGTACAAAATATCAGACGCCGCCGGATCCTTGGTACCAGTGCTAGCCCACAGCAAACGCTGCGCCAAAGCACCCGCCTCCGCCAGCTTGCGCCAACGCTGCGACGCAAGCAACTCACGATACGCAGCATAAGTCTGCCGCGCCACGGCGATCCCCAGCTTGTTCTTCAGCTCCTCCGGCACCTTGTCCTTGACGCCAGCATCCCAGCGACTGACAAACAGCGACGCTACCGACGCCACCTTCGGATCCAGCCCCGCATCAACGCGCCGCTCTATGCCGCGCAGATACGCCTCGGCAGCCGTCAGATACTGCTCGCGCGAAAACAGCAACGTCACATTAACCGGAATGCCTGCAAAAATCGCCTCCTCAATCGTCTTCACACCTTCTGCCGTGCCGGGAATCTTGATGAAGGCGTTCGGCCGCTGCAAGCGTTCATGCAAAGTGCGCGCCTCGCGCAGCGTGCCCTCAGCATCATGCACCAGCAGCGGCGACACTTCCATCGACACCCAGCCGTCGATGCCATGAGAGGCCTCGTGCATCGGCCGGAACAGATCGGCGGCCTGCTGTAAATCTTCGAGCGCCAGTTCGAGGAACAGCGGTTCTCCCTTCCCGCCGGCCGCGCTTTTGGTGCGGATTGCTTCATCGTAGAAATCGGCTCCCTGGATGGCCGCCTCGAAGATGCTCGGATTCGACGTCAAACCGCTGATCTCATACTCGTCGATATACTTCTTCAGCGTGCCGCTGGTCAGCAGGCCTCGCGTGATATTGTCCAGCCACAGGCCTTGGCCCAGCTGGCGTAAATGTAGTGCAGGATTCATGACACAGTCTCCTTTTGAAGGCCGGTAAAAGCCGGCAAGTCATAGCCCAGCAAATCGCCGATGCGATCGACCGCCAGATCCGGCGTCGTGTAACCGGCGACATCGTCGGCAAACGCGTAGTGGCCCTGACGCGGAAAAACGGTGGTAAGCCGGTCGGCCCAGCCCTTCTTCATCGCGGCCAGAATACGTACCTTATCGTCGATCATCACATAGTGGCGCGCGGGATAAGCCACCTCGATCTGCTCCAGCATGGTCTCCTTGTGGATGTAGATCAGCACATTGCCCTCCACCGCATCCCACAAGCCCGAATACTCCACTTTGCGCGGCTGGAACACCACGTCGCCATCCGACAGGATCACGACCTTGCCCCACTGGCGCAGGTGCTTGATGACGTCCAGCGCGCCGGGATACAGGCGGTCGGCAAAGCGGTAGTTCATCAGCCACCCCGCCATCAGCAACAGCTTGGGATCGTTCATGGCGTCGATGCGATAGCGCTGCAACGCGCCGAGGTAATCGGCATAACCGAGTTGCGCAAAAAGCTCCGTGTAAATGCTCCAGTAGCGATCGCGCGCCTCGGCGCCGAACTCCTTTTCCAGATGCTCGCGCAAATCGCTCTGGACACGGTCGTTGTCCATCAGCGTGTTGTCGCAATCAACCAGAAACACGATATCGTCAGCCATTACGCGGTTCCTGACTTATGCGGTTTCTCGGCGTGACCGCCAAAGCCGGCACGCATCGCCGACAGCACCTTGCCGGCGAATTCCGCATTGCCGCGCGAGCTGAATCGCTCGAACAGCGCGTTGCTCAACACCGGCACCGGCACGCCTTCGTCGATGGCGGCGGCGATGGTCCAGCGGCCTTCGCCGGAATCGGACACGCGGCCGGCATAGGCTTCCAGATGCGGATCCTGAAGCAGCGCGTCGGCCGTCAGGTCCAGCAGCCAGGAGCTGATCACGCTACCGCGTCGCCATAGTTCGCTGATCTCGCCCAGATCCAGATCGTACTGGTAGTGCTCCGGGTGGCGCAGTGGCGTGGTCTCGGCATCGACTTCCTGTTCCTGCTTTCCGATATTCGCGTGGCGCAGGATGTTCAGCCCTTCCGCATACGCGGCCATAATGCCGTACTCAATGCCGTTGTGGACCATCTTGACGAAGTGGCCGGCACCATTCGGGCCGCAATGCAGGAAGCCCTGTTCTGCGCTGCTGCCAGGCTTGTCGCGGCCGGGCGTGGGCGTGGCCGCATCGTGGCCCGGCGCCAGCGTGGAGAAAATGGGCTCCAGATGCTTGACCACTTCCGGCTCGCCGCCGATCATCAGGCAGTAGCCGCGCGTCAGGCCGTGCGTGCCGCCGCTGGTGCCGACGTCGACGTAGTGCAGCTTCTGTTCCTTCAGCTGCGCGCTGCGGCGAATATCGTCGTGGTAGTGCGAATTACCGCCGTCGATAATGATGTCACCCGGCGATAGCAGCGGCTTCAAAATATCCAGCGTGGAGTCGACCGCGCCGGCCGGCACCATCAGCCACAGCACGCGCGGCGTTTCCAGCTTGGATACCAGGTCCTCCAGCGACGAAGCGCCGGTGACGCCGTCACGCAGCACCGCGTTGACGGTCTCCGCGTGGCGCGCGTAAGCGACACTGTGGTGACCCGCCGCCGCCAGGCGCCATACCATATTGGCGCCCATGCGCCCCAGTCCTATCATTCCGATCTGCATAAAGATCCTTCGCGTTGTACAGGTTCGATGGGCGAGCAGGACTCAAGCCTGCACGCGCTAACGCCAGCTTAGGCTTCGGTAAAAATGAATTCGGTTAGATGGAGCACATAGCGGCGCCACCAGACTAGCAGATTTGTTTCTGGATTGTGTCAGCGAGGAAGTCGTCGAAGGCCGACAGCAGGCGCGCGACGTCTTGAGCGGTGGTAGACGGACAGACCAGCAGCATATTGTGGAATGGCGTAATCAACAGTCCGCGATTGAGCAGGTAGAGGTGAATTGCCTGTTCCAGTTCGAAATCCATGACGGCGTGCGCTTCGCTGCCGTTACGCGGCGGCTGGTCGGTGAACTGGAATTCAGTGCGGGCGCCGATTTGCGTGACGCACCATGGCAGGCCGTGGCGCGCGATCACATCGCGCAGTCCTTGCGCCAGCTGCGCCGCCAGCGCGAACATATGATGGTAAGCCGGCTCTGTCATCACCTGTTCCAGATTGGCGCGCATCGCGGCCATGGCGAACATATTGGCGCTCAACGTGGTACCGATGCCCGAATGGCCGGGCGGCGCGCTGCGCTTGGCTTGCTCCACGCGGCGCGCCAGTTCCTCCGTAAAGCCATACGCAGCGCAGGGAATGCCGCCGCCGATTGGCTTGCCGATCACCAGCGCGTCCGGCATCATGCCATGCGCGCGGACGTAGCCTCCGGGGCCGCTGCTGATGGTGTGGGTTTCATCAATCACCAGCAGCGCGCCATGGCGCTTGATCAGCTGCTGCGCAGCCTCCCAGTAATCCGGCTGCGGCAGCACCATGCCGACGTTGGTCATCACCGGTTCCGCCAGCAAACAGGCGATATCGCCTTGTTGCAAAGCCGCCTCCAGCGCCGGCAGGTCGTTGAACTCCACCACCACCGTGTGATCCGTCAGCGCGTGCACTTGACCGAGCAGGCTGTCGCGCTGCGTCGGCACGCCGTCAACCAGATCGACAAAGACATCATCCACCGTGCCGTGATAACAGCCATTGAAGACCAGCACCTTGCTGCGTCCCGTCGCCGCGCGCAGCCAGCGCAGCACGAAGCGGTTGGCGTCCGACGCGGATAAGGCGAACTGCCAGCATGGCAGACCAAAGCGCCGCGCCAATTCGGCCGCCACCGGTCCGGCGTCTTCAGATGGCAGCATGGCGGTGTAGCCGCGCTTCGCCTGGCGCGCGATGGCCTGCGCCACCGGCTGCGGCGCGTGGCCGAACATGGCGCCGGTATCGCCCAGGCAGAAGTCCACGTACTCGTGGCCATCCGCATCGCGGAAGCGCGCACCACTGGCTTCACGCACCGTCAACGGGAATGGCGTGGACCAGTCATTCATCCAGTGCATCGGCACGCCAAACAGCAAATTTTTTCCAGCCTCCGCCGCCAGCCGCGCCGACTCGGGATTGCGCGCGATGTAGCTGTCGCGCTCCGCCGCAACCAACGCCTGCATGCGCTGCCGGTTCACACCCGCGCTCATACCAGCAGCATCAGATGCTCGCGCTCCCACGAGCTGATAACGCGGCTGTAGGTGGCGAACTCCAGTTCCTTCACCTCGCAGAACGCCTGCACAAACAGCTCGCCCAGCATTTCGCCCAACGGTTTGCATTCGCGCAGCCGCACGATGGCATCTTCCAGATTGCGCGGCAACTGGTCGTGCACCTGTTCCGCGCTGCCCGACGTTGGCGCAGAAGGTTTGAGACCTTGCGTCATGCCGAGATAACCGCAGGCCAGCGTGGCCGCCATCGCCAGATATGGATTCACATCCACGCCCGGCACGCGATTTTCCACGCGGCGGTTGAGCGGCGCGGAATTCGGCACGCGAATGCCGCAGGTGCGGTTGTCATAGCCCCAGTGCACATTGGTCGGCGCCGACATGAAGCGCGACAGGCGGCGATACGAATTCACATGCGGCGCAAACAGCAGCGTGGCCGGCGCGATGTACGTCTCCAGCCCCGCGATATAGTGGAAGAACAAATCGCTGGCATCGCCATTCTTGCGCGAAAAGATATTTTCGCCAGTGGTCGTATCCAGCACGCTCTGATGGATGTGCATAGCGCTGCCCGGCTCCGTTTCCATCGGTTTGGCCATGAAGGTGGCAAAGATCCCATGCCGCAGCGCCGTCTCGCGCACCGCGCGCTTGAACAGGAACACGCGGTCGGCCAGCTCCAGCGCCTCGCCATGCGTGAAGTTGATTTCCATCTGCCCCGCGCCGGCTTCGTGGATCAGGGTCTCCACGCCCAGGTCATGCTGCTTGCAGAAGGTCGATAGCTCCAGAAAAAAGGGATCGAAGTCGTTGACCGCATCGATGGAATACGACTGCCGGCCGGACTCTATTTTCCCACTGCGGCCCAGCGGTGGCGCCAGCGGCTCGTGCGGATTGCTGCTGCGGGCAACCAGATAGAACTCCATCTCCGGTGCCACCACCGGCTGCCAACCCTGCTCCTCATACATTCGCAGCACCTTGCGCAGCACGGCACGCGGCGACAGGCCGACCGGCGTGCCGTCGAAATCCTGGCAATCGTGAATCACCAGCGCGACGTTTTCAGCCGCCCACGGCACCTGCCGCAACGTGGCCAGATCGGGCACACAGATCATATCGGGATCGGTGGCGCCGACATACGGCAGGTTGTTGGGCTGCTCGCCGTTGACGGTATTCAGCAGGACGCTCTTGGGCAGACGCATCTCGCCTTCGTTGAGGAACAAGTCCTTGGGCAGGATTTTGCCGCGCGCGATGCCGGTCATATCCGCGATCACGCATTCCACCTCGTGGATATTGCGTTCGCGGAGGAAGTCTCTCATGGCCTGGCTCATCGTCGCTCTCCTGCTCAGAAGCGGTTCAGGTAGCGCGCGGTTTCCCATGCGCTGACGTGTTGACTGTATTCGATCCACTCGGCGCTTTTCAGCGCGCAGAATTCGCTGACGATGGTGCTGCCCAGCGCTTCGGCCAGCACGGTGTCCGCCTTCAGCGCGGCAGCGGCATCGCCCAGGTTTTGCGGCAGCATACGCAAGCCAAGCGTGGCTCGCTCAGCATCGCCCATCTCGTACACGTCCTGGTTGACCGGATCGCCCGCGTCCAACGCCCGTTCGATGCCGTCCAGGCCCGCCGCAATCACGCCGGCCAGCGCAAGGTAAGGATTGGCCGCACTATCCGGCAACCGCCATTCGATCCGCTGATGCACGGTGCGCGCCACCACCGTGCGGTTATTGTCGCCGTAGCCGATAAACGCCGGCGCCCAGCTGGTGCCGGACTGCGACTGCCCGCACATCAGACGCTTGTACGAATTGACGGTTGGCGCGCACAGCGCAGTCAACGCTGGTGCGTGGTGCAGCAAGCCGGCGAGGAAGTGATACGCCAGCGGCGACAAGCCCAATGCACGGCCGCCCGGTTCCGCGTGATCGGCCGGACCGTGCGCAAACAGGGCGTTGCCATCGGAATCCGCCAGCGACAGATGAAAATGAAGTCCGCTGCCAGGCCGATCGGCAAACGGCTTGGGCATCATCGAGAACAGCATGCCCTCTTCCTCCGCGATGTGGTGTGCGGCCATCTTGAACAGCATGAAGTTATCCGCCGCGCGCAGCGCATCGGCGTGGTGGTAGTTGACCTCGAACTGCCCGGTGGCGTCTTCGTGGTCGATCTGATAGACACCCAGGCCGCATTCGTTCAGCGAAGTGGTAAGCTTGTCGAGGAAGGACCGGCGGCGCAGCAGGCTTTTCGTATCGTAGGATGGCTTCTCCAGCGCGTCGCTGGTTTCGGCGTCGTAACCGTTCGGGCCTTTTTGCAGCAGGAAGAATTCCGGCTCCAGGCCGGCGTTCAAGGTCCAGCCACGGGCCGCCAGCCGCGCCACCTGATGGCGTAGCACCTGGCGCGGACAGGCATCGAACGGCTTGCCGGCAACGTGACCATCCAGCACCACGCGCGCATAGCCTGGCATCCAAGGCATCGGCTGCAACGTGGTCAAATC
The DNA here is from genome assembly GCF_009857605.1 of Duganella levis. Taxonomy (GTDB): domain Bacteria; phylum Pseudomonadota; class Gammaproteobacteria; order Burkholderiales; family Burkholderiaceae_D; genus Rugamonas; species Rugamonas levis. The sequence goes on from NZ_WWCT01000005.1 coordinate 63,296, forward strand.
GGCGCGGCCATAATATTCCGAACGCGGCCCGTTGCGCGGCAAGCCAGTGCCCCAGATCGACGCCCCGGAAAAGCCGGCGCCCGGCGACACGACATCGCCCAGATGCGCCAGCGGCACCAGCTTGCCCTTGGCCGCGCCGTGTATGTCGGTGAACTGCGCGAAGACGTAGCGCACGCCCTGCGCGCGCAGTTCCTCTATCCGATCTGTATCCATGTGGTTTTCAGTTCCGTGTATTTGTCGAATGCATGCAGCGACTTGTCGCGGCCATTGCCGGACTGCTTGTAGCCGCCGAACGGCACGGTGATGTCATCGCCGTCATACTGGTTGACGTGCACGGTTCCGGCGCGCAGCGCGCGCGCGGTCTGGATTGCCTTGCTCAGGTCCGACGTCCACACGGCGGCATGCAGGCCGTATGGCGTGGCGTTGGCCTGCCGCACCGCATCCTGCACGTCGGTAAAGCTCAGCACCGACAGCACCGGCCCGAAGATTTCCTCGCGCGCGATCACCATGCTGCTATCTACCTGATCGAACAGCGTTGGCTCGATGTAGTAGCCGCCCGTATCAGTGCGAGCCTGCTTGCCGCCCGTGAGCAGCCGTGCGCCACCTGCGTGGCCGGCTTCGATGTAGCCCATCACCGTCTTCAGCTGCGTAGCATCGACAATCGCGCCCATGACCGTATTCTCGTCCAGCGGATCGCCTGGCTGGTAAGCGGGCATCTTGGCCAGCGCCTTCTCCAGGAAGCGTTCCTTGATCGACTCTTCGACGAACAAACGCGAAGGCGCATTGCAGCTCTCGCCCTGGTTGAAGAAGATAGAGCCGATGGCCGCGTCTACCGCCGCATCCAGGTCCGGACAATCGGCGCAGACGATGTTGGCCGACTTGCCGCCCAATTCAGTCCACGCCCGCTTCAGGTTCGACTGTCCCGCCATCTGCATGATCTGTTTTCCCACGCGCGTGGAGCCGGTGAAGCCGATGCAGTCCACGTCCATGTGCAGCGCCAGCGCGGCGCCGGCTTCCGCGCCAAAGCCCGGCAGCACATTGAACACGCCCGACGGCACGCCTGCTTCCAGCGCCAACTCCGCCAGCCGCAGCGCCGTCAGCGGCGACTTCTCGGACGGCTTGAGCACCACGCTATTCCCTGCCGCCAGCGCCGGCGCGATCTTCCACGACGCCATCAGCATCGGATAATTCCACGGCACGATGGCCGCCACCACGCCGACCGGCTCACGCGTAATCAGCGCCAGACTATTGGCCGCCGTCGGCGCAATTTCGTCGTAGACCTTGTCGATTGCTTCGCCATACCAGCGGATGCAATTGGCCGCGCCGCCCACGTCCACCGACTGGCTGTACTTGATCGGCTTGCCCATATCGAGCGTCTCCAGCAGCGCCAGTTCTTCGACGTTCTGCTGCATCAGGTCCGCAAAGCGGATCAGCACCCGCTTGCGCTGCGCCGGCGACTTGCCGGCCCAGCGGCGATCGTCGAACGCCGCGCGCGCTGCTGCCACGGCGATGTCCACATCCACGCCATCGCAACGCGCCACCATGCCCAGCGTGCGGCCATCGATGGGCGACAGGTTCTCGAACTGCTGTCCCGATTTCGCCCACACCCGCTCACCGCCGATGAAGGCACGGCCATCCGCTTGCAGCGCGGCCGCCTTGTCATGCCATTTACCCATTGTCGTCTCCTTAGAGCCAGCCGCGTTCCTTTACATCGGCATACGTCAGATCGAGGCAGTGACGGATCAGCGCCAGCATCTCATCGATCTGCGCCTTGGTCAGCACCAGCGGCGGCGCGATGATCATGCGGTCGCCGACGGCGCGCATGATCATCCCGTTATTGAACATATAGCCGCGGCACACCATGCCCACAGCCAGCGATTCGTCGAAGGCCACGTTGTCGTGCACCGTAGTGCCCTTGCTGCGCACCAGATTCAAGCCGGCGACAAAGCCGCAGCTATCGGCATAGCCCACCAGTGGATGATCCGCCAGCGCCGCAAAGCCCTTCTTCAAATAAGGGCCAGTATCATCGGCCACGCGCTCGATCAGTTTTTCATCTTCAATGATGCGGATGTTTTCCAGCGCCGCCGCGCAAGCCACCGGATGGCCGGAGTACGTGAAGCCGTGATTGAACTCGCCGCCCTGCTCAATCAGCACCTTGGCCACGCGGTCGCCCACCAGCACGCCGCCCAGCGGCACATAGCCCGACGTCACGCCCTTGGCGAAAGTGATCAGGTCCGGCTTGATGCCAAACAGCTCGGACGCAAACCAGCGGCCCAGCCGCCCGAAGCCGCAGATCACTTCATCAGCAATCAGCAGGATGCCGTACTTGTCGCAGATGCGCTGGATCTCCGGCCAGTAGGTGGCCGGCGGAATGATCACGCCACCCGCACCCTGTATCGGCTCACCGATAAACGCCGCCACCTTGTCCGGCCCCACTTCCAGTATCTTCTTCTCCAGCCAGGACGCCGCCTCGATGCCGAATTCGTCCTCCGTCATGCCCTTGCCGGATTCCAGATAACTCGGCTGGCCGATATGCACGATGCCCGGTATCGGCAAGCCGCCCTGCTCGTGCATACCCGACATCCCGCCCAGCGACGCACCGGCCATGGTGCTGCCGTGGTAGGCGTTATGGCGGCTGATGATGGTGTGGCGCTCCTTGTGTCCCAATACATCCCAGTAGCGGCGCACCATGCGCACATTGGTGTCGTTGCCTTCCGAGCCGGAGCCAGTGAAGTACACATGACTGAACTGCGGCGGCGAAATCTGCGCCAGCTTGGTGGCCAGCTGCACCGCCGGCACATTGGTGGTGTTGAAGAAGCTGTTATAGAAAGGCAGCGTCTCCATCTGCTGGTACACGGCTTTCGAAATGCTGGTTCGGCCATAGCCCACGTTCACGCACCACAGGCCAGACATGCCGTCGATGATCTTGTTGCCCTCCGAATCCCACAGGTAGATGCCGTCGCCGCGCACCATCACGCGCGCGCCTTTTTCGCCGAGCGCCTTGTGGTCGGTGAAGGGATGCATATAGTGTGCCGCATCCAGCTTCTGGATTTCGGCGGTATTGTAGTCGCTCATATGGCCTCCGGTTAAACGTGCAGCAGCAGGTGCTCGCGCTCCCACGGGCTGATGACGGTCATGAATTCCTGATGTTCCAGATCCTTGATGGCGGCGTAGACATCGATGAAGCGTTCACCCAGCACGCTGCGCAATCGGTCTTCGCCACGCAGCAGTTGCAGCGCTTCCGGCAGGCCTTGCGGCAGCTCGACTTTCAGGTCGTAGGCGCTGTCGGTGGTCATCGGCGTCGGGTCCAGCTGGTCGACCATGCCGAGGTAGCCGCACGCCAGCGTGACCGCCAGCGCCAAGTATGGATTGGCGTCGGCGCCGATGATGCGGTTCTCCACGCGGCGATCCTGCACACCGGATTCCGGCACGCGGAAGCCCACGGTGCGGTTGTCCATGCCCCACTGGATATTGATCGGTGCAGCCGTGTGGCGGACGATGCGGCGGTAGGAATTCACATACGGCGCCACGATCGCCATCGCCGACGGCATATAGCGTTGCAGGCCGCCGATGTAATGCTTGAACAGCGGCGAGGCCGAGCCATCTTCCGCACTGAAGATATTCTTGCCAGTGTTGGCATCCACCACGCTCTGGTGCACATGCATCGCCGATCCGGGTTCGCCGGCCATCGGCTTGGCCATGAAGGTGGCGTACATATCGTGCTTGAGCGCCGCCTCGCGCAAGGTGCGCTTGAAGAAGAATACCTTGTCCGCAAGACCCAGCGGCTCGCCGTGAAGGAAGTTGATCTCCATCTGGCCGGCGCCGATTTCGTGAATCAGCGTGTCCACATCGAGGCCCATCAAATCGCAGTAATCGTAGATATCTTCAAACAGCGGATCGAATTCGTTGACGGCGTCGATGCTGTAGACCTGGCGGCTGGTCTCGGCGCGGCCGCTGCGGCCGATTGGCGGCTTCAATGGCAGGTCCGGATCGCTGTTTTTGGCGGTCAGGTAGAACTCCAGTTCCGGCGCCACCACTGGCTTCCAGCCTTTGTCCGCATACAGTTTGAGCACGCGGCGCAGCACGGAGCGCGGCGCGAAATCGACCAGGCGGCCATCGGCGAAATAGCAGTCATGGATCACCTGCGCGGTAGGATCGGTAGCCCACGGCACCATGGTGATGGTGGTCGGATCGGCCTTGAGGACCATATCGCGGTCGGTGCTGGAGATGGCGCGGTCGTAGCCCGCGTCTTCGGTTGGATAATTGCCGGTGACGGTCATGCCCAGCACCGCTTCCGGAATGCGCATGCCGCGCTCCTGGGTGAATTTTCCGCGCGGGAGAATCTTCCCACGCGCCACGCCGGTCAGGTCGGGCACCAGGCATTCAATTTCTGTGACCCGCTTCTCGTTGAGCCACAGGTCCATGTCGGTATAGCTAAAGTTTTCGCGAATTGCCATTTGCTTCTCTCGTTATAGTTATCGGGTGGCCTTGTAGGCGCGGCAGGCGTCGCCAAAGGCTCTGAATAATTTGACGGAGTCCGGATTATCGGAAAAGCGCCACTCTGGATGCCACTGTACCGCGAGCGTAAATCCCTTGGCGTCCGCTACGCGATACGCTTCCACCAGGCCGTCGTCGGCATGCGCCTCCACCGCCAGGCCAGACGCCAATTGGTTGATGCCCTGGCCGTGCAGCGAATTGACCATGATCTCGCTGGCGCCGTTGAGGATCTGCGCCATGCGTCCTCCGGGGTCTAGCAGCACGCGGTGCGACGGCGCGTATTGCTGGTCCAGCGTATCGTCCTTGCGTTCGCGATGGTCGGCCATGCCGGGTACCGCATGCACCGCCTGATGCAGCGATCCGCCCAGGGCCACGTTCACTTCCTGGAAGCCGCGGCAGATCGCCAGCAGTGGTATGCCGCGCTTGATGGCGGCGCGTATCAGCGGCAGCGTCGTGGCGTCGCGCGCTGCATCCAGCGGCAGCGATGGGTCGAGCACCGCTTCTCCATACAGGGCGGCGTCGATATTGGAGGGAGAGCCGGTCAGCATTACGCCGTCGGCCAGCGCCAGCAACGCTTCAAAGTCGGTGGCCGCGCCGAGCGCCGGCACGATCAGCGGCGTGCAGCGCGCACCGTCTGCCACGGCGGCCACGTACTTGAGCTGCGCGGTGTGATAAGCATGAGCGCCAATCCGGTTGACGCACGCGGGAACCAAAACGACAGGGCTACGCATAGAAGCTTTCATCTATCTGATTTAATTAAATGATATGCCTATTTTGGTATTATTGTGAGCGCCACTTTTTGATATTTGATAGAACCACTTTTTGATGTCCCCAACTTCCGACCTGCTGGCCGCCGCACTGGCGCAATCCGGCTTTCATCCCCGTCTTCCTCAGCAGCGCAGGTTGTACGAAGCCGCCAAGGCAGCGATCCACCAGCAGCGCCTTGGCGCCGGCGGCAAACTGCCGTCCAGCCGTGATCTGGCGCGGGATCTGGGCATGGCGCGCAATACGGTGATCGCCGCGTTTGAGCAGCTGGCGGCGGAAGGCTATGTGGTCAGCTCGCGCGGCAGCGGCACGTATGTGGCGGATTTGCAGGCGCATAGCGCGTCGATGCGTGGTGTTGGGGCGACGCCACAGGGCCGCTCAACAGCGCCGGCGGCCACGCCCAGCGCGCGCCTGTCGCGGCGCGGGCAGGAACTGACCAGCTACGCGGCCGGCCCGCAGTTCGAGATCCAGCCGTTTGCGCCGGGAGATCCTGACTTCTCGTCATTTCCCTTCAAGCTGTGGCAGCGGCTACAAAACCGCGTGTGGCGCGAGGCGCGCAACGACCTGCTGGACTACGGCCAGTCCGGCGGCCACCTGCCGCTGCGCCAGGCCATCACCGAATACCTGCGCATATCGCGCTCCGTCAAAGTGGAAGTGGAACAGGTGATGATCACCGCCGGCACGCAGCAATCGCTGGACCTGTGCGCCCAGTTGCTGGCCGATGTCGGCGACACCGCCTGGATTGAAGACCCGTGCTACTGGGGCGCGCGCCGCGTATTCCAGGCGCGTGAACTGAAGCTGCGGCCCATCACCGTCGATAGCGACGGCATCGCCATCGCCGCCGCCGACCTGGCCACCAAGCCACGCCTGATCTACGTCACGCCATCGCACCAATACCCAACCGGCGCGGTGATGAGTCTCGCCCGTCGCCGCGAACTATTGGATGTCGCGGTACGCAAGGACGCGTGGATATTGGAGGATGACTACGACAGCGAATTCCGCTACACCGGCCGTCCGCTGGCCGCGCTGCAAGGCCTGGATCACGACGACCGCGTGCTTTACATGGGTACCTTCTCCAAGGTGCTCTACCCCGGCATCAAGGTCGGCTACCTGGTGGTGCCGCCGGCGCTGATCCCGGCCTTCCGCAGCGCGCTGTACGACTTGCAGCGTCCCGGCCAACTGACGGTGCAGGCCACGCTGGCGGACTTCATCACGCTCGGCCACTTCACCGCCCACGTGCGCAAGATCCGCCAGACTTACGGCGCGCGGCGCGAACTGCTGCGCCACATGCTGGCGCAAAAGCTGCCGCGCAGCGTCACCATCTCGCGCGAGGAATCGGGCCTGCATCTGGTGATCGAACTGCCGGACCAGGTGGACGACATGGCGCTGGCGCAGCAGGCGGCGATGCAAGGCATTTCGGTCAAGGCGCTATCGACGTATTACCTCAAGCCGCCGATACGGCGCGGCCTACTGGTCGGCTACGCCTACTGCACGCCAGAGCAGATCACCGACTACGGCCGCCTGCTTGGGACCATCATCGCGGCGGAGGCGGCGGCATGAAGAATATGCCGTGGCGCGATTTTATCGCCTTGGTCGCCAGCATCGGCGTGGTCGGCCTTGGCCTGGGCGCGACGATTCCGCTCACCGCGCTGACGCTGGACCAGCGCGGCGCCGGCATGGACGTCATCGGCATCATCACCGCCATCAGCGCGGTCGGCATCCTGGCGGCGGCGCCGTTTGTCTCGCGCTGGGTGGCCGGGCATGGCCCGCGCGGCTGCATGATAGTCGCGATCCTGCTGGCGGCTCTATCTACCGCATTAATGGAAACCACCGACAACCTGCTGGCCTGGGGCTTGCTGCGCTTTGTGTTCGGCGCTTGCATGGGCGTGCTGTTCACCATCGGCGAAGCGTGGGTGAACAACCTGGCGCCTTCGAATTCACGCGGCAAGGTGGTGGCGATCTACACCACCGCCTTCACGCTGTTCCAGCTGATCGGCCCTGCGCTGGTGGCGGCACTGGCGGGCAAGGTCGCACTGCCGTTTGCGTCCTGCGGCGCGCTGTTCCTGCTTGCGCTGCCCGGCATGCTGCTGATCGATGGCGGCGCGCACGGCCACGAGGATGAAGCGCCGGTGGCCTGGCAGCGCATCCTGCCGCGCATGTGGATGATCGCCATCGGCGCAGCCTTCTTCGCCATGTTCGACACGGTGGCACTTAGCCTGCTGCCGGTGTACGCCATGCGCCACGGCATAGCGACCGAACTGGCGGTGCTGTCGGCAACGGTGGTGCTGGTGGGCGACACCGCGCTGCAATTCGCCTTCGGCTGGCTGGCCGACCATGTGGGACGGCGCAAGGTGCACGTGGGCTGTGGCGTGGCGGTGTGCGTGCTGCTGCCGATACTGCCGTTTGCGGCGGGCACGTCATGGCTGTGGTGGACGGTGCTGCTGGTGCTGGGCGCGGTGGCTGGCGCGATCTACATGCTGTCGCTGGTGGCGTGTGGTGAACGGTTTGAAGGCCAGTCGCTGGTCGCGGCCAGCGCGGTGGTCAACGCCAGCTGGGGCATCACCAGCGCCGGTGGACCTTTGGTGACGGGAGTCTTAATGCAAACGGCCGGCGTGAATGCACTGCCGGCCGTTCTATGGGTAGGCGCCGCGATCTTCATCGCCAGCGCATTTTTGGACAGGACCGGGGACAGGAATTAACCTTTGGCCGCTGCCGCCAGCTGCTTCGAACGCAGGCGTTCGGCGCGGGCGATGTACAGGCTGGAGGCAATGACGCCGATCGATACCACCAGAATAGTCAGCGCCGCCACCGCATTCACGCGCGGATCGAGGCCAAGGCGCGCGCGCGAGAAGATCACGATCGGCATGGTCGATGAGCCAGGGCCGGACAGGAAAGCCGACAGCACCACGTCATCCAGCGACAGCGTAAACGTCAGCAGCCACGCGGAACCCAGGGCCTGCTTGATGTTCGGCAGCGTCACCAGGAAGAACACCTGGAACGGGCGGCAGCCCAGATCCATCGCCGCTTCTTCCAGCGACTTGTTCATCTCCTGCAAACGCGATTGCACCACCACCGTCGCATAGGCCATGCCCAGCAAGGTGTGGCCCAGCCAGATCGTCACCAGTCCGCGCTCCGGGAAGCCGAACATCTTCTGCACCGACACCAGCATCAGCAGCAGCGACAGGCCGATGATCACCTCCGGCATCACCAGCGGCGCGCTCACCATGCCGGTGAATAGCGTGCGGCCCTTGAAGCGCTGGTAGCGGTCCAGCACAAACGCAGCAAAGGTGCCAAGGATGACCGAGCCGCAGGCCGTAAGCAGCGCAATGCGCAGCGACAGCCCGAAGCCGCTGATGATCTCCGTGTCGCTGGCGAGCGCCGCATACCATTGCAGCGAGAAGCCGCTCCACACCATATCCTGGCGCGAGCTGTTAAACGAAAACACCACCAGCACCACGATGGGGATATACAGGAACAGGTAGCCCATCGACAGCCAGCCACGCCCGAACCAACGATGCAGGAACTGGGTCATTTGCGCGCCTCCTGGTCTGCCTTGTATTTATTGAAGATCGCCATCGGCACCAGAATGAACAGGATCACCACCACCGTCACGGCGGACGCCAGCGGCCAATCGTTATTGGTAAAGAATTCGTCCCACAGCTGGCGGCCAATCATCAGCGTCTCCGGGCCGCCCAGCAGCTCGGGAATCACGTACTCGCCCACCGCTGGGATGAACACCAGCATGGTGCCGGCAATGATGCCGGACTTCGACAGCGGCACGGTGATGCGCCAGAAGGTCTGCCATGGCGTCGCGCCCAGGTCGGCCGCCGCTTCCAGGAAGCGCACGTCCATCTTCACCAGGTTGGCGTACAGCGGCAGGATCATGAATGGCAGATACGCGTACACCATGCCGATGATCAGCGAGAACTGGGTGTTCATCAGGTGCAGCGGCTCCGAGATGACGCCGAGATTCAGCAGGAAGCTGTTGAGTATCCCGTTGTTGGCCAGGATGCCCTTCCACGCGTAGATGCGCAGCAGGAAGGAGGTCCAGAACGGCATCATCACCAGCATCAGCAGCACCGGACGCGCGGCCGGCTTGGCGCGCGCCATGAAGTAGGCGAACGGATAGCCGATGAAGAGGCACAGCGCCGCCGTGATCGCGGCGAACTTGAGCGAGTTCAGATACGTCAGCGCATACAGCTCGTCCTGCGCGATGAACAGGTAGTTGGCGATCTTGATCTTCAGCGTCAGCACGCCGTCAGCCATTGTCATCAGGGTGCCGAACGGGCTGCCGTCGCCGCTGTCCAGATCCGCGAAGCTGATGCGCAGCACGATCAGGAACGGAATCAGGAAAGCAAAGGTCAGGTACAGGAACGGCACGGCGATCACCGTCGCGCGTCCCGGATTCTTGAACAGGTTCTTGAGGTAGTTCATGCCCATCTGCCTTAGCTGGTCAGCACGACGACGTCGGCGCCGTCCCACCATGCGTAGACGCGCTGGTCGCGCTTGAGCGCCGCATCGTCATGGCGCGCCGCGTTGGTGCGCGAGACCTTCACCACCATGCCGCCGTCCAGCGTGATGTGGTAGCTGGTTTCGTTACCGAAGTAGGAAACGCCGGTGATCACGCCCTGCACGCAGTTGTAGCCATGTTCGGCCGCCGTGGCACGCTGCTCCAGCGTCGGCGCCTCGGCCTGCACGGCGATCTTTTCCGGCCGCACGGCGACCGAGACCGGCATTCCCATGGTGCCGGTAATGCCGTGGGTGATGTAATGCTTGCCCTCCGGCGTATCGATAATCACGTGGTCCGGCTCATCTTCCGTCACGCTGCCGTTGAACAGATTGACGCTGCCGATAAAGTCGGCGACGAAGCGGCAGTTCGGCGTTTCGTAAATATCGGCCGGCGCGCCGACCTGCAGGATGCGGCCCGCGCTCATGACGGCGATGCGGGTGGCCATGCTCATGGCTTCGTCCTGGTCGTGGGTGACCATCACGCAGGTCACGCCCACTTCCTCGATGATGCTGACCAGTTCCATCTGCGTGCGTTCGCGCAGCTTCTTATCCAGCGCGCCAAGCGGCTCGTCCAGCAGCAGCAACTGCGGACGCTTGGCCAGCGACCGCGCCAGCGCCACGCGCTGCTGCTGTCCGCCGGACAGCTGGTGCGGCTTGCGTTTGGCGTAATCAGTCAATTGGACCAGCGCCAGCATCTTCTCGACGCGCGCGGCGATTTCGTCCTTCGGCAGGCCGTCGCGGCGCAGGCCGAAGGCGATGTTGTCCCATACCGACAGGTGCGGGAACAGCGCGTACGACTGGAACATCATATTGATCGGGCGCTGGTACGGCGGCACGCTGACGATGTCCTGGCCCGCCAGCGTGATGCTGCCGGTGGTCGGCGTTTCAAAGCCGGCCAGCATGCGCAACAGGGTGGACTTGCCGCAGCCCGAGCTGCCCAGCAGTGCGAAGATTTCGCCCTTGTTGATCGCCACCGATACGTCATTGACGGCACGGACGCCATCGAATTCCTTAACCAGGTTGCGGATCAGGAGGAAAGGTTCAGCAGCTCGCTCTATGGTCATGTTATTAAAAGGGTAAAATAATATTTGCCAAACCGGTGATTATAAAGGTAGTGATCAAACGTGGAGCAACAAGTGTTCCCGCTCCCACGGCGAGATCACCGTCATGAATTCCTGATGTTCCAGCTCCTTGATGGCCGCGTAGACATCGATGAAGCGCTCGCCCAGTACTTCGCGCAGCCGGTCTTCCCGGTGCAACAGCTGCAGCGCCTCCGGCAGGCCTTGCGGCAGTTCGTAGAAGTGGTCGTAGGCGCTGCCGGTGTACATCGGCGTCGGCTCCAGCTGGTCGACCAGGCCAAGATAGCCGCAGGCCAGCGTCACGGCCATGGCCAGATAAGGATTAGCATCGGCGCCGATGATGCGGTTCTCGACCCGCCGCTGCTCGACGCCAGAAATCGGAATGCGGAAACCCACGGTGCGGTTGTCCATGCCCCACTGGACGTTGATCGGCGCCGCCGTGTGGCGCACGATGCGCCGGTACGAATTGACATACGGTGCCAGGATCGCCATCGCCGACGGCGTATAGCGCTGCAAGCCGCCGATGTAGTGGCGGAACTGCGGCGACGGCGAGCCATCCGCGAGACTGAAGATATTGCGGCCGGTGGCGGCGTCACTCACGCTCTGGTGCACATGCATCGCCGATCCGGGTTCGCCAGCCATCGGCTTGGCCATGAAGGTGGCGTACATATGGTGCTTCAGCGCCGCTTCGCGCAAGGTGCGCTTGAAGTAGAACACGTTGTCGGCCAGCGCCATGGCGTCGCCGTGCTGGAAGTTGAGACCCATCTGGCCGGCGCCGGTTTCGTGGATCAGCGTATCGACGTCGAGATTCATCAGCGCGCAGTAGTCGTAGATATCCTCGAACAGCGGATCGAATTCGTTGACGGCGTCAATGCTGTAGACCTGGCGCGTGGTTTCGGCGCGGCCGCTTCGGCCCACCGGCGCGCGCAACGGCAGGTCGGGATCGATGTTCTTCTCGGTGAGGTAGAACTCCAGCTCCGGCCCCACCACCGGCTTCCAGCCCTTGTCCGCATACAGTTTAAGCACGCGGCGCAGCACGGAGCGCGGCGCGAAATCCACCAGCGTGCCGTCGGCGAAGTAGCAATCGTGGATCACCTGCGCGGTAGGGTCGATGGCCCAGGGGACGGTGGTGATGCTGCCGGGGTCCGCGCGCAGGATCATGTCGCGGTCGGTGTTGGAGATGGCGCGGTCATAGGCCGCGTTCTCGGTCGGGTAGTTGCCGGTGACGGTCATGCCCAGCACCGCCTCGGGAATCCGCATGCCGCGGTCCTGCGTGAATTTGGCGCGCGGCAGGATCTTCCCGCGCGCTACACCCGTCAAGTCGGGCACCAGGCATTCAATTTCGGTGACCCGGTTATCGTTGAGCCACTGGTCCATATCAGCATCGGAGAAGTTTTCACGGATAGACATGCGCGCACTCCATTTTGCTGTCGACAGGTCTAGCTTACCATAATCACAACCTTATTTCTTCTGCCTCCACGCGTGTCTGCACCAGGATCTTCTTGATCTCCGGGACGCAGGAACCGCAATTGCCGCCGGCTTTCAGGCAAGCCGTCACTTCCGGCACGGTCTTCAGGTCTTTCTCGATGATGGCATTGCAGATGGTGTTGCGGCCGACGCCGAAGCATGAGCACACGGTGGGCCCGGTATCCGCCCCCTTCTCCACCGGCATGCCGACCAGCAGGCCGACACGATCGATCTCGCTGAGCTGCTCCTTGGCGAACAGGCTGGCCAGCCACGCGCGCGACGGCATGTCCTGGCGCGGCGACAGGAAGATACACTGCGCGATGCGGTCGTCCACCACGTGCACTGCGCGGTACACGCCGGCGGTCTTGTCTTCGTATTCCAGCCAGTCGGCATCCAGATCCTCCACGCCCAGCAGCGCGCGCGCCCATGCGGCATGGTCCTTGATGGTGTTGCGGCCGGCCAGCTCGTAGCGCGCAAACTCGCGGCCCTGGATGCGGGTCCAGTGGGCGATGCTGTCGAGGTTCACCTCATCGCGGCTCAGGATGAAGCCATGCCAGTTGACGCGGAACTGCTCGACGCGCACCGGCGTGTGCTTGAATTCAGGCTCGCCGGACACCGGATCGACCACCGGATTGACTACAGCACCCACGCGCGCATCGGATGCGGTCTGGCCGCTCCAGTGGATCGGAATGAACACGCTGCCGCGCGGGATGCCGCCACCATGCTGCACCCGCGCCACCATCGCGCCCCATTCGGACGTCACGCGCGCCAGTTCGCCCTCTTTCACGCCGCTGAGCAGCGCATCTTGCGGATGCATGTCGACGAAAGATTCGGCAATGTGATCGGCCAGCGTGGCGGATTTGCCGGTGCGGGTCATGGTATGCCACTGGTCGCGCACGCGGCCGGTGTTAAGCGACAGCGGATAGTCTTCGCTGACGGCGTGGCGCGGCAGGCGCGGCGCAGTGGCGATGAAGCGCGCCTTGCCGTCGGCATGGGCGAACACGCCATCCTTGAACAGGCGGACTTCCGTCTGCAACTCACCGGCGGCGTTGCGGCGAACCGGCCACTGCACCGGTTCCAGGTCATCGTACTCGCGCTGATTGAGGCCGGCCAGGCCGGACATATCGAACGCGCGCGGCACGTCGCCGATGGCGTTGCGGAAGCCGCTCAGGCGCGCATGTTCATCGAACACGCCGTGCTGGCCGCAGAAATCGAAACCGGTGTAGCCCATGCGCTGCGCGAACAGCGACAGGATCTGCCAGTCCGGCAGCGCCTCGCCCGGCGCTTGCAGAAAGGCGCGCTGGCGCGAAATGCGGCGCTCGGAGTTGGTGACGGTGCCGTCCTTCTCGCCCCAGCCCAGTGCCGGCAGCAGCACGTCGGCGTAGGCGGTGGTGTCGGTGTCCTGCATGATGTCGGACGAGATCACCAGTTCGCACTTATCCAGCGCGCGGCGCACCTGGTCGGCATCCGGCATGCTGACCACGGGATTGGTGGCGATCACCCACACCGACTTGACCTTGCCCTCTTCAATCGCCTTGAACAGGTCCACCGCTTTCAAGCCGCCCTTGTCGGCGATGGCCGGCGATTCCCAGAAGGTCTGCACCACGTCGCGGTGCTCGGCGCGTTCCAGGTCCATGTGCGCGGCCAGCATATTGGCCAGGCCGCCCACTTCGCGGCCACCCATGGCGTTGGGCTGGCCGGTGATCGAGAACGGTCCCATGCCCGGCTTGCCGATACGGCCGCCGATCAGGTGGCAGTTGATGATGGCGTTGGCCTTGTCGGTGCCGGCCGACGACTGATTGACGCCCATCGAGTAAGCGGTGATGGTCTTGGCGGTGGCGGCAAACAGTTCGTAGAACTCCAGCAGCAGCGGCAGTTCGATGCGGCAGATTTTCGCCACCACGGCGGGATCGGCGCAATCGGCGTTGGCCACGTCCAGCGCGGCGTCGAAGCCGTTGGTATGCTCGCCGATGAAGCGCGGATCGACCGCGCCGATGCGCGACAGATAACTCAGCAAGCCATTGAACAGCCACACATCGGTGCCCGCCTTGACCGGCAGGTGCAGGTCGGCCAGCTCGCAGGTGGCAGTGCGGCGCGGATCGATCACCACCAGCTTCATCTCGGGCCGCGCTTCCTTGGCCTTCAGGATGCGCTGGAACAGGATCGGATGGCACCACGCGGTGTTGGACCCCACCAGCACCACCATGTCGGCCAGTTCCAGGTCGTCGTAGCAGACCGGTACCAGGTCTTCGCCGAACGCGCGCTTATAGCCCGCCACGGCGGACGACATGCACAGGCGCGAGTTGGTGTCGATGTTGGCGCTGCCGACGTAACCCTTCATCAGCTTATTGGCGACGTAGTAGTCTTCCGTCAGCAGTTGGCCGGAGACGTACAGCGCCACCGCATCCGGCCCATGCTCGGCGATGATGTCCTTCCACGCATCGGCGACTTTGCCCAGTGCGTCGTCCCACGACACGCGCCGCAGGCCATCGGCCTCGCGCACCTGTGGGTACAGCAGACGGCCTTCCAGCCCGACAGTCTCGCCCAGCGTGGAACCTTTCACGCACAGGCGCCCCTTGTTCGCCGGGTGCAGCTTGTCGCCGGCGATAGCGAACGTGCCATCGTCCCGGGGTGTGGCCTGCACGCCGCAGCCCACGCCGCAGTATGCGCAAGTAGTACGGATGGCCAAATGGTCGGTGGACAGGTTCAAAGCGATTCCTTCAGGCGGCCCGGCTGGACAAGGCTTCGCCAAATAACAGGGTTTGACGGATAGGCGTGATATCGCTGCGGTTCTGGATCAGGTTGAAATACCACGGACCGTCCTTGACGTCGCCATACAGCACGGCGCCGGTGACGCGGCCGTCCTTGATCACAAGCCGCTTGTAAACGCCGCGGCGCGCATCGCGCAGTACCAGGTCTTCGCTGCCTTCGCCGCCGATAAAATCACCCACCGAATACAGATCGACGCCAGTCACCTTCAGGCGCGTCGGCGAGGTTTTCTGCACATAGCGGCGCACGCCGGCGCCGGCCAGATGCGCGCCACAGACGCGGGCCTGGTCCCAGATCGGCGCCACCAGGCCGAAGGTGGCGCTGCGGTGCTGCACGCATTCGCCAACGGCATAGACGCGCGGGTCGTAGGTTTGCAGCGTATCGTCCACCACGATGGCGCGTTCGCAGTGCAGGCCCGCCGCCTTGGCCAGTTCGATATTCGGACGCACGCCGGCGGTCATCACCACCAGGTCCGCCGGGATCTCGGAGCCGTCCTTGAAGCGTACACCGGTCACGCGGTCCGGGCCGAGAATCGAGTCGGTCTGCGCACCCATCATGAATTTCAGGCCCTTCGCTTCCAGCGCTTTTTGCAACAGCGAGGCAGCGGGTTTGTCGAGCTGCTGGTTCATCAGCGCGTCGGTCACGTGGACCACGGTCACGTTCATGCCCTGGCGTTGCAGGCCGTTGGCCGCTTCCAGCCCAAGCAGGCCGCCGCCGATCACCACCGCGTTGCGATGATTGCGCGCCATGGCCAGCATGTTCTCCACGTCCTGGATATCGCGGAAGGCCAGCACACCGTTCAGCTGGTGGCCCGGCACCGGAATGATGAAGGGCTTGGAGCCGGTGGCGATCAGCAGGCGGTCGTAGCGCACTTCCAGCCCGGACTTGGCGCGCACGATGCGCTGGCGGCGGTCGATATGCTCGACCGGATCGCCGGCATGCAGCGTAATCCCATGCTGCACATACCACTCGCGGGTGTTGAGCATGATGTCTTCCATGCTCTTCTCGCCCGCCAGCACCGGCGACAGCAGGATGCGGTTGTAGTTACCATGCGGCTCGGCGCCGAACACGGTGATGTCGTACATATCCGGCGCCAACTTGTACAGCTCCTCGACCGTGCGCATGCCGGCCATGCCGTTGCCGATGACGACCAGTGCGGGTTTCACAGGCCGACCCAGACTTTGCCGTCGGCGATACGGGCAGGATAGGTGCCCACCGAATGCTCCGGCGCTTCCACGCACTCGCCGGTTTGCAGGTCGAAGTGCTGCTTGTAGATCGGCGAGGCGACCACGATACGCTCGCCCAGCGAACCGACCAGGCCACGCGACAGCACCGACGCTTCCGAATTCGGATCATAGTTATCGATGGCGAACACGCGCGGGCCGCCATCGTCGACGTGGAACACGGCGACCTGCGCGTCGTTCAGCAACGCGCACACGCCGGTGTTGGGGACGATGTCGTCCAGGTTGCAGACGGCGATCCAGTTATCGGTTTGAATATCACGATGCATTATCTTCTCCTCAAACGACTGCGATAGGGATCACGCGCTTGCGCTCTTCCACGGTGGCCGGACGAATCTGGCCGCGCTCCTGCATGAACAACACGTTCTCGTCGCCCTTGTCGCTGTTGACGAAGTGGCGGAAGCGTTTGCGGGTCTCAGGATTTTCCACGGCCTCTTTCCACTCGCACGCGTAGGTATTGACTACGTGCTGCATGTCGGCTTCCAGTTCGGCGCCGATGCCCAGCTTGTCCTGCACCACCACCTGCTTCAGGTAATCCAGGCCGCCCTCCAGATTCTCGCGCCAGGTGCTGGTGCGTTGCAGGCGGTCGCCGGTGCGGCTGTAGAACATCAGGAAGCGGTCGATGTATTTGATCAGCGTTTCCTTGTCCAGTTCCGTCGCCAGTAGCTCGGCGTGGCGCGGCTTCATGCCGCCGTTGCCGGCCACGTAAAGGTTCCAGCCTTTTTCGGTGGCGATGATGCCGACGTCCTTGCCCTGCGCTTCCGCGCATTCGCGGGTGCAGCCGGACACGCCGAACTTGATCTTGTGCGGCGTGCGCAAACCCTTGTAGCGGTTTTCCAGTTCAATCGCCAGGCCGATGGAATCATCGACGCCGTAACGGCACCAGGTCGAACCGACGCAGGACTTCACCGTGCGCAGCGACTTGCCGTAGGCGTGGCCGGACTCGAAGCCGGCAGCGATCAGTTCTTCCCAGATCAGCGGCAGCTGCTCGACGCGTGCGCCAAACAGGTCGACCCGTGCACCGCCGGTGATCTTGGTGTACAGGCCATACTTCTTGGCCACCATGCCGACTGCGATCAGGCCATCGGCGGTCACTTCACCGGCCGGCATGCGCGGCACCACCGAGTAGGTGCCGTCCTTCTGGATATTGCCGAGGAAGTAGTCGTTGGTGTCCTGCAAGCTGGCGTGTTCCTTCTTCAGCACGAAGTCGTTGTACACCGTGGCCAGGATGCTGGCCGCCAGCGGTTTGCAAACGTCGCAACCCAGGCCTTTGCCATGCTTGTGCAGCAGGTCGTTGAAGGTCTTGACCTGGCCGACTTTAATCAGGTGGAACAGCTCCTGGCGCGAGTAGGCAAAGTGTTCGCACACATGGTTGTTCACTTCCATGCCCTGCTTCTTCATCTCGGCCTTCATCACCTGCGTCACCAGCGGCACGCAGCCGCCGCACGCGGTGCCGGCGGTGGTGCAGGATTTCAGCGCGCCGATGGTGGTGGCGCCGTCGGCCACGGCAGCGCACAGCTGGCCCTTGGAGATGTTATTGCAGGAGCAGATCTGCGCGCTGTCCGGCAGCGCGTCCACGCCCAGCGCCGGCCTGGCCGCGCCGTCCGACTGCGGCAGGATCAGGAACTCCGGCGACTCCGGCAGCTCGATCTTGTTCAACATCATTTGCAGCAGCGTGCCGTATTCGGCGGCGTCGCCCACCATCACGCCGCCCAGCAGGTACTTGCCGCAGCTGGACACCACGATCTTCTTGTAGATCTGCTTGCGCTCATCGATGAACTGATACGAGTGGCTGCCCTCTTCCTTGCCGTGCGGGTCGCCGATCGAGGCCACGTCCACGCCCATCAGCTTCAACTTGGTGCTCATGTCGGCTCCGGCGAATTCCGCCGCTTCGCCCAGCATATGCTTGGCAGCGACGCGCGCCATCTCGTAGCCCGGCGCCACCAGGCCGAAGATCAAGCCGCCCCACAGCGCGCATTCGCCAATCGCGTAGACGTCAGGATCGGAAGTGACGCAGTTGTTATTGATCTCGATGCCGCCGCGCGGACCGATTGCCAGGCCGGCTTCCTTGGCCAGCATATCGCGTGGACGGATACCGGCCGAGAACACGATCATGTCCACGTCCAGATGGCCGCCATCGGCGAACTCCATGCGGTGCGTGCCGTCGACGCCATCGACAATGGCGGTGGTGTTCTTGCCCGTGTGGACAGTCACGCCCAGCTCTTCGATTTTACGGCGCAGCACACGGCCGCCGTGATCGTCCACCTGCACCGCCATCAGGCGCGGCGAGAATTCCACGACGTGCGTTTCAAGCTTCATATCGCGCAAGGCTTTCGCGCATTCGAGGCCCAGCAGGCCGCCGCCGATCACCACGCCGGTCCTGGCGCGCTGGCCGCATTCCAGCATCGCTTCCAGGTCTTCGATGGTGCGGTAGACGAAGCAGTCCTTGCGCTCCTTGCCCGGCAGCGGCGGTACGAACGGGAATGAGCCGGTGGCGATCACCAGTTTGTCGTAGGCTAGAACCTCGCCCTGGGCGGTGGTGACGGTTTTGCCTTCGGTGTCGATGGCGGTGGCGCGGGTGTTCAGTCGCAGCACCATGTCGTCGCGTTCAAAGAAGCCGGGCTTCACCAGCGACAGGTCATCCGCCGATTTACCGGAGAAAAATTCGGAAAGGTGCACACGGTCGTAGGCGGCGCGCGGCTCTTCGCACAACACCGTCACCTGCAAGTTGGCGGCGCCACTGGTGGCCAGGCTTTCCAGGAATTTGTGGCCAACCATGCCATGGCCGATAACGATAATTTTCATGATGCGATTCCTTTAAGCGGTAGCGACGGCGGTTTCTTGTACGGTGGCGCTGCTGAAGCGCGCAGCTAGTGCACACAGGGCGGAGATGGCGACCAGCACGCCCAGGATGCTCAGGGTCTGCTGCACGTCGCCGGTGCCTTTCATCAGGAAGCCGGCAGCGACCGCACCGACATTGCCGCCTGCGCCGATGATGCCGGCCACGCCGCCGAGGGCGCGCTTGTCGATGAACGGCACCACGGCGTAGGTCGCGCCGCAAGCCATGTGGGTGAACAGGCCAAAGAACAGCATCGCCGCCACTGCCAGCATGGGGTTGCCGGCGTGAGCGAACATCAGCAGGCCGGCGCCTTCGCCCAGCATCAGCACGAACAGCAACGTGACGCGGTTATTCAGGTTGCCGCCGGCGGCGAATTTGTCCGACACCCAGCCGCCCAGCGCGCGGGCGAACAGCGCCAGCAAGCCAAAGCTGCCGGCCGCCATGCCAGCTTGCGCCAGCGTCAGTTGGAAGTGGTCGACGTAGTAGATAGCGGCGATGTTGTGGATGAAGATCTCGATGCCGAAGCAGGCGCCATAGGTGATGAACAGCAGCCATACGCGGTAGTTAGACGCGGCCAGCTTGAACGAGTCCCAGCCGCCTTTCTTTCCGCCCTCAATGGTGACGCCGGCGGCGCGCAGCTCGCTGAAGTTCCCTTGCGGGCAGTCCTGCGTGTAGCGGTAGT
Source organism: Duganella levis (assembly GCF_009857605.1). Taxonomy (GTDB): domain Bacteria; phylum Pseudomonadota; class Gammaproteobacteria; order Burkholderiales; family Burkholderiaceae_D; genus Rugamonas; species Rugamonas levis. The sequence continues at coordinate 83,144 of NZ_WWCT01000005.1, forward strand.
AGACAAAGGCCATGACGATCATCAGTACGCCCGGCACGATCAGCGCGGCGCGCCAGCCGAAGCCTTCGCTCACGCCCAGCATGACCATGGCCGTCATCAACAGCGGCATGGCTGCTTGCGCGACGCCGCCGCCAGCATTACCCCAGCCTGCGGCGGCCGCATTAGCGGTGCCCACCACCTTCGGCGCGAACATCACCGAGGTATGGTACTGCGTGATGACGAAGCTGGCGCCGGCCGCGCCGATGGCGAGGCGGAAGAACAAAAAGCTCTCGTAGCTCTGCGCGAAAGCGACACCGATCACCGGGATGGAACCCAGCAGCAGCAAGCCGGTATAGGCTTTGCGCGGGCCGAAGTGGTCGCACAGCGGGCCGACGATCAGCCGCACAAGGATGGTGACGGCAACGGCGGCGATATTGATATTGGCGATCTGCCCTGGCGTCAGGCCGAATTCCCCTTTAATCACCGGCATCAGCGGCGCGCAGGCAAACCACGCGAAGAAGCAGACGAAGAACGCCATCCAGGTCAAGTGGAACGCCCGCATCTGAGGCGTTGAAAACGAAAAGAGCTTGATGCTGGTAGCTTTGCTGGCCATGTTTTATCCCGTTCAGAAAACAAAAAGGCGTCCGCGCAACCGGGCCTCAAAGACCGGGTTGGGCGGACGCCGTTGTCCTGCCAGTCCGTCCTTGGACCAGCTATGTATTCATGTACTTCAGGGAGATCGCCGTTGATCCCTTGCGCTTACAGTCGCAAGAGTCGTGCCAGAGGCTGGAGGCCGCATCTACAGAGGGAATGCGTGTACGGAGGATGAGGGCCGCCATGGGGCGGCGCTATGTTGCGGTGCACCGCGCACACTATCGGTGCGCATTCACGGTGCGTGCTTCAGATGTCGGGGACGGGGTTGGCGCCGCTGACCAGGTCATATTCCTTGCCATTGAAGTGGTAGCGGGCGCTGGTCTTGGTGTTGCTCTTGACGTGTTCAACGAAATCGCCGTTTTTCTCTTCCGTCACCGTGTACCGTTTGTCGCCGAAGTTAACCACGATATCGTTATATCCGCTCTGCTGCGCTTCGGCGGCGAAGCTGATAGCCCCGGCCACATTCCAGCATTCGTCCACGGCCGGCCCGCAAGCGCCTTCGTTGGTGGAAGCTTCGTTGAAGCCGCCGAGACTACGCACATTGGCGCCCAGTTCAAAAATATCGGCGTGGGTGATGGCATAGCCTTGCCACACGCCGCCATTGGAAACAATGAATCCCAGCTTGCCCGGCGCCAGCGTCACCCATTTCACGCTGCCGATAAAGCCTTCCGACCCCAGTGCCGCGACACTTTGTTGGCGCTGCCGCACCACCCAATGGTCACCTTCGCGCTGCAACAGGTAGACATTCAACACGCCGGAGTCGGCATGGCTCGCCATGTTCGAGCCATCGTCGGCAGCGACTGCACCGTTGACAATCAGGACGACGCGACCATCGGGCAGCTGCGTGTTGGCGACGGATGTCATCACATGGGGAATCTCGCTGCCATCGACAACCAGGGTGGCGAGGGCTTTCTTGTCCGCCGCCTTGTAGGCATCGCCAAACACGGCCTGCATCAGCTCTGCGCTGTTGATTTTGGCAGCGGCAGGCGGCTGCGGCGCGACCGGCGCTGCGGGCTTGGGCGGTTCGACAGGCTTTTCCTCACGATTGCAAGCGGCCAGGCCTGCGGCCACAAACAAGGTCAATACGAGATTTTTCATCGGGGTGGTGATTTTGCAAATAGATCAACATTGTCACATAAATCCCCGAAACAGATGCGCAAACGTGCGGCTGACTGTCAGCACCTCGCTGCTGCCTTTGACAAGAACGTTGAGACGTTCGTTTTCGGCTCGCTCGACCGCTGCGATGGCATGGGCGTTGACGATGGTGCCACGGTGGATTTGCCAGAACAGCTCCGGGTCCAGCCCTTCCAGCAGGTCTTTCAAGGCCACGCGGATCACTGCTTCGCCGTCCGCCAGCACCACGCGGGTGTATTTCGTGTCCGATTGCAGGAACAGCACGTCGCTGACATTAATCAGGCGAATCTGCCTGCCAACGCTGGCCTTCAGCCATTTGAGGCGCTGCGGCGCGGGCCGGGCGAGTTCATTCAGCACCGGCGCCAGCGCCAGCGCAGCGGGAGCCTGCACGCGATGCCGCAGGCGGTCTACCGTGCGCTCCAGCGCCGTCAACTCCACTGGCTTGAGCAGATAGTCCACCGCGCCGCGCTGGAAGGCTTCAAGCGCGTGCTGGTCATAGGCCGTTACAAACACGATGTGGGAGCGCTCGGCGATGCGGCGCGCCACTTCCAGTCCGGTCAGGCCCGGCATCTGGATGTCGAGGAAGACCACATCCGGCGTGTGTTCAAGCCATGCGTCCCAGGCGTCGTTACCGTTTTCCGCCACCGAGACGACGCGTCCCTGCGGCCAGGCCTGCGCCAGTTGTGCCAGCAGCCGTTCACGCATGAGCGGCTCGTCTTCGGCAATCAGAATGGATGGTTTATCGTTCATGGGGAAGATAGAGTCGGGCGACCACGCCGCCTGACGTATTCTCTTCGATCGTCAGGCGCGCATTGTCGCCATAGGTCAGCGCCAGCCGGTCATGGATATGTTGCAGGCCGACGCCCTGCCCGACCGTCTCGCCGAAGCCGGCGCCGGTGTCGGCCACCTTCACCACCACGTGGTGCTCCTGCTTTTCGGCGGTGATGTCGATGCGTCCACCGGCCGGCTGGCGCTCTATCCCGTGCTTGACGGCGTTTTCCACCAGCGTTAGCAGCAGTGCGGTCGGCAGTGGGAAGTCCGCCAGTTCGGGTGGATAGTGGATGGCGAACTGCAGGCGCTGGCCCAACCGCACCTGCATGATGCGCAGGTAGGCGTCGCAGATCGCACTGTCGTCGGCGATGCTGATGGTGTCGGCGCGCAGACTGGTCATGGTCGCGCGCAGGAAGGTGATCAGCTGCGCGGTCAGGTCGGCGGCCAGCGGCGCCTTGTCCTCTGCCAGTTGCTGGACGGCGCCGAGGGTATTGAACAGGAAGTGCGGCTCGATTTGCGCCTTCATCAGGCGCAGTTCCGCTTCCAGTTGCTGGCGGTTGGCTCGTTCGCGCTCCAGGTTCAGGCGGTCGCCGGTCAGCAGGATGGCCGACTTCATGATGTGGCTTTGCGCCAGCAGCAATGCCATCAGCGACAGGCCAACCATTACGCCTAGCGGGATATTCCACTGCACTTCCGGCGGCGCCGGTTCGTCGGCGTGGATGCCGGCACTGAAGCCGTTGACGAAGTCCTGCGCGGCGTCGGCGCAGATGATGATCAGGTAGCCGATGACGGCGCCGAGCAGCAGCATCACGGCGAGGCGCGCGACCGGCCGCGCAGCGTTGGAAGGATCACGGTCCGGCAACGGAACGCCGAACAACCAGCAGGCAGCGTTAAACAGTTTCGGTTTCATGGCGAACGTAGTTTTTGTTGATCACATGCGAAGCCTACGCCCCGCAACGCGGCCTGACAGCATACATGAGACGAACGACGGTTTGGTATCCACCAACGACGATTGCGCGCTATACTTAGTTGCCAAATACTTAAATGGATGTTGGATGGATCAGCCGGACTACAGCAAATACTCGGAACCAGAACTCCGCCAGATTCGCAAACATATCGACGCCGACCGCTACCCGGAACGCGTCGCAGAAATCGAAGCCCGCCTCGCCACACTGGCCGCCGCGCCGCGCGAGATTCCTGCCATTGAAGAAGGACCGGCGCTGCCGGCCACTGTCGCCGGCGTTTGGCGCCGCATCGGCGCCTTCCTCATCGATTCGCTGATACTCGCCCTGATTGGCGCGATTATCGGCGCCTGCCTGCGCGACCAGTTGATGGCGCTTGGACTGTGGGGCCGCATCGTGGGATTTGTCATCGCCACCTGCTACTTCGGCGTACCGCAAAGCCGTATCGGCGGCGGCCAGTCGCTGGGCATGAGAATCCTTGGACTGCGGGTTATCCGGCCCGACGGCGCGGCGCTGGGCCTGGGCGCCTCGCTCCTGCGCGCTGCCATTTTCTGCCTGGCCTATTTCCTGAGTAACTTGCCTGCCGCCTTCACCTCGCTCAATGAATGGATCGCTTCCGGCTTATCGATGCTGCTATTCGGCGTGACCTTCTGCGTGTTCTATCTTCTGCTCTTCAATCGCAGGACGCGGCAATCGCTGCACGACCTGGCCGTGGGCGCGTTCGTCGTCCGAACGACACGTGGGCCGCTGGCGCTGCCGGCAGCGCATATCTGGCGTGGCCATGCCGCCGTCGTCGCGGCATCGCTGGCGGCCTTCTGCGCAGCGGGCGTGTGGATGGCGCGACCAGGGGCAACCGACACTGCGCTCGGCGGCATGCTGCGTGTTCAGCACGTGGTGATGGAACTCCCCGGCGTGACCGGCGCCACCGTCATGGTCAGCGCCAACCTGGGTGACGGCGGCGGCTTCAATCTCCTCAACATCAATGCCATCGTCGACACTTCAACACCGGACCGCGAAGCACTGGCAAGGCGCATCGCCAAACTCGCGCTGGAAAACTACGCCAATGCCAAGCAAATGAAAACTGTTACCGTGACACTCACTTCCGGCTTCGACATCGGCATTGCGAAGTTCTGGCAAAGCCAAAACTACACCCATACGCCGCAGGAGTGGCGCGTGGCGGGACTGCCGTGATGCGCCGCCGCCTCCTGGCAGCCGGCGCCGCACTGCTGGCCACCTCCACCTCAGCTTTTTCCGCGCGCGTGCTGGATGAAGCGCCAATCACCATCGATGGCCAGCCGCGCCGCTACTATCATCTTCACGATACAGAGGCCGCCAGCAAGGCCACGCCGATACTGCTGATCAGCGGTTCGGGATGCAAGGACTTCGGCAGCCGCGTGCCGTTCTTCTTCGAGCGCTATCCGGCGCCGGTGGATGTCTACTTCCTGGAGAAGACCGGCATCAATAAAGGCGATAACAGCGAGACCTGCTCCGTCGCTTACAACTCGATGGATTATCTGGAACGCCGCGTCAGCGATAACCTGGCCTTCATCGACAGCCTGCCCGCGCTGAAGGCACTGCCTGCGCGCAGCCTGGCAGTGTTGGGCTTTTCGGAAGGCGGCACAGTGGCGCCGCTGGTGGCCTTGCGCAGTCCGAAAATCGGCTGGCTTGCAACCGGAGGCAGCGGCGGCCTGCCGCAAAGCGAAGGCTTTCTGATCTTTGCCGATCGCGGTGTGGCGCCGTATGCGAATCCGCTTTCGCGCGCACTGTTCCTGAAAACCTTCGCTGCCATTAAGGCCGATCCGGACAGCCTGGAAAAAGAATTCATGGGTCACGCCTACCTTTACTGGAGTTCGCACCTGTTCTACGATCCGCTGCCCACCTATCGCCAGCTGGACATTCCGATCACCGCGGCGATGGGCGAGAAGGACGAGAGTGAAGCGATCGAATCCGGCCGCGCCTTGCGCGACGACTTTGCCAAACATCCGGACAAGGACTTCACCTTCATCGAATACCCCAACGCCAGCCACACGCTACAAGCGCCGGACCAGCCGCACCTGCAAGACTATGTCGCCAGCCTGGCCGCTTGGTTCAAGCGGCAGCGGCCAGCGCCGCGTTGACCATTTCGTCGATCTCGCCGGTGATGTTGGACAGCACGCCGGCCACCACGGAGAACTCCTTGCCGGCCTGTCCTGCGCGCGCCGCCACAATGCGCGCGTTGAACGCCACCATGCGCGCCTGGCGGTTGATGGTTTCGATATCCGTAATCACGCCGCGCAGTTGCTTGCGCACCTGCCGCGCATTCTGCTTGGCCTGTTCTTCATAGATGCCGGTGATCGCATTCAGGATCGCCAGCGTCGGCGTGGTGATGCGCACCAGTTCCGCCAGCAGTTCCGCCGCCTGCGATGATTCCTGTGCAATCGCCTTCAAGGTGCGTTCACCCAGATCGGCAAAGGCGACGATCTGCTTGTCGCCATCCATCTTGCCGAAGTAAGCCTCGCGCAGCTCCGGGCAGAACACGCCCGGCAAGCCGTCCGCATCGCTCAGCAGCGACTTGTGCGCGCCGCGAAACAGCGACAATGCTTCCCGCGCCGTTGCGTCACTGCCCTCCTGCCCCTGCGACGCCAGCAACGCATACAGCACGATGCGCTGTGACGTGAAGCGGCGCCGCCCGGACAGGTTGATCAAGGCACTGAATACCTCACCACTCAACGCTTTGCTGGCGACGCTCTCCATCATGCGGCTTCCTTCGCAGGATGCGCCTGTTTGCGATACAGGAATTCCAACACCGCGGTGCGGTATTCCATGTACTTCGCATCCGCCGCCAGGGCCACGCGGTCGCGCGGACGATCCAGCTGCACGTTGACGATTTCGCCGATGGTGGCGGCCGGGCCGTTGGTCATCATGACGATGCGGTCGGACAGCAACACCGCCTCATCAACATCGTGGGTCACCATCACCACGGTGGACTTGGTGGCGGCGACGATCTTCAGCAGCTCGTCCTGCAAGTGCGCGCGGGTCAGCGCATCCAGCGCGCCGAACGGTTCGTCCATCAGCAGCACTTTCGGTTCCATCGCCAGCGCGCGGGCGATGCCGACGCGCTGCTTCATGCCGCCCGAGATTTCATGCGGCCGCTTGGTCTCGGCATGCGTCAGGCCCACCAGCGCCAGTGCAGCCATGGTGCGTTCGCGCAGCTGCGCTTTCGATTCCGCCTTGCCAAACACCCGTTCCACGCCGAGATACACATTCTCATAGCACGTCAGCCATGGCAACAGCGAGTGATTCTGGAACACCACCGAACGCTCCGGCGACGGCCCGGCGATTTCGCGGTTGGCGCACAACAGTACGCCGTCACTCGGTTGCAGCAGGCCGGCGATCAGGTTGAGCAAGGTCGACTTCCCACAGCCCGAGTGGCCGATCAGCGTAATGAATTCGCCCTTGGCCACTTTGAGGTCGATCTCGCGCAACGCATGGAACACGCCCTTCCTGGTGTGGAAAACCATCTCCACGCCTTCGATATCGATGAATCGTGATTCGTCCATGATCGCGCTCCTTAGTTGGATACTTGTTCGTAGGTGAAGGCACGGGCCAGCGCCATCAGCGCCTGCTCCAGCAGCAGCCCCACCAGGCCAATCGATACGATGGCGATAATGATGTGCGGGACATTCAGGTTGTTCCACTCGTCCCACAGCCAGAAGCCGATGCCCACGCCGCCGGTCAGCATTTCGGCCGCGACGATCACCAGCCACGCGGTGCCGATCGACAGCCGCACGCCGGTCAGAATGTATGGCAGCGCCGATGGCAGCAGGATCTTGGTCAGCACCTTCCACTCCGACAGGTTGAGCACCCTCGCCACGTTCATGTAATCCTGCGGCACGCGCTGCACGCCGACGGCGGTGTTGATGATCATCGGCCAGATCGAGCAGATGAAGATCGACCAGATCGCCGCCGGGTTAGCGGATTTGAACACCAGCAGCCCAATCGGCAACCACGCCAGCGGCGACACCGGTTTCAGCAAACTGATAATCGGTCCGAACATGCTGCCGACGAATTGCACGCGGCCGATCAGGAAGCCGAGCGGAATGCCGACCAGCGCCGCCAGGCCGAAGCCCACGCCCACGCGCTGCAAGGACGCCAGCAGGTTCCAGCCGATGCCCTGGTCATTCGGGCTAGTGCGGTAGAACGGATCGGAGAACAGCTTGACCGCTTCCGCCAGCGTGGCGGCCGGCGTCGGGAAGGTGGCGTTGTTCACGGTGATCAGCTGCCATACGGCGACCAGCAAGGCCGCCCCCACCAGCGGCGCGACGATTTTCATGACGATGGCGGAGACCTGCCGGCGCGCGCGCGCCGTGCCGTTGGCGGCCAGCGGGCGACGTGGACGGCGGGCGGGCGCGGCAGCGGTGGCATCGGCGGTAGCAACGGCCGCAACTGCAGGCGCCGGGTTATCCGGTTCTAGCATAGCGTTCATCAGATGCTCCTGTTATCAGGCTTTGATCTTGAACGAGGCGGCGAACGCTTTCGGGTTCTTGCCGTCCCACACTGAACCGTCCATCAGTTTCGAGGTACGCAGAGGGCTCTTAGGTACAGGCGTTTTGGTCATGGTGGCCGCATCCTTGTACAAGTCGATCTGGTTGACCGAGGTCGCCACGGCCAGGTAATCCGGATCGTCCTTCAGCAGGCCCCAGCGGCGGTGCTGCGTCATAAACCACATGCCGTCCGACAGGTACGGGAAGTTGACCGCGCCGTCGTTGTAGAACTTCATGTGATTCGGATCGTCCCAGGTCTTGCCCAGGCCATTCTGGTAACGGCCCATGATGCGCTGGTCGATCGCATCCTTGCTGGTGTTGACGTAGGATTTATCGGCGATCACCTCGGCCATCTTGTTCTTGTTGGCCAGCGACGCATCGATCCATTTGCCTGCATCCAGAATCGCCGCCATCATGGCGCGGCAGGTGTTCGGATACTTCTTGGCGAATTCCAGCGTGGAGCCCAGCACCTTCTCCGGGTGGTCCTTCCAGATATCCTGCGTGGTGGTGGCGGTGATGCCCACGCCGTCCATGATGGCGCGATGGCCCCACGGTTCGCCGACGCAGAAGCCGTCCATATTCCCGACCCGCATATTGGCCACCATCTGCGGCGGCGGTACGGTGATGACCTTGGCGTCCTTCATCGGATTGATGCCGTTGGCGGCCAGCCAGTAGTACAGCCACATGGCGTGGGTGCCGGTCGGGAAGGTCTGCGCGAAGGTGTACTCGCGCTTATCGGTCTGCATCAGCTTTGCCAGCGATGGACCATCGACGCCGCCCTTATCGGCGATTTTCTTCGATAGCGTGATCGCCTGGCCGTTGTTATTGAGGCCCATCAGCACCGCCATGTCCTTCTTCTGGCCGCCGATACCCATCTGCACGCCGTAAAGGAGACCATACAGAACATGGGCTGCATCCAGATCGCCATTCGACAGCTTGTCGCGCACGCCGGCCCACGAGGCCTCTTTACTCAGCACGAATTTGACGCCGTATTTTTTATCGAAGCCCAGCACCGACGCCATCACCACGGAGGCGCAATCGGTCAGCGGAATGAAGCCGATCTTGACTTCTTCTTTCTCCGGCTTGTCCGACCCTGCGGCCCATACGCCCCCCGTTGCCAATCCCAACATGCTTCCTCCCGCTACCAGACCTGCACCATGAATAATTTTCCTGCGTGTGACGTCGACCTCGACGTCGTTTGCTGCGAGCTCAGTATGCTTCATGGCTATCCCTTCTGGTAGTCGTCTATAACTATTGGGCCAAAAAAAACGCCTACCCTCACGAACGAATTCATGATCTGGTAGACGTCATTGTCTGGTGGGCCCTACCGCCGTTGGCAAGGCACATCGTGCGCAGCATTGCGCTTACTTACAGCAATGCAATGTCCGTGCCAGCGGGGCTACAGAGGGGGAAGAGGAATAGACGGGCAAAAAAAATGCACCGAAAATGCGCGCTGCATCATTTTGGGGGGCATTTTTAGCCCAAGAGATCTTCGACGTCGAGGATGCGCTGCGCCACTTCGGACAGCTTGAGGTTTTTGCTCATGGCCATGGAGCGCAGCTTCTGATAGGCCTGCTCCTCGGTGAAGCGCTGGCGCTCCATCAGCAGGCCCTTGGCCTTTTCGATGACTTTGCGCTCGGCCAGCTTGCTCTTGGTATCGGACAGTTCATCCAGCAGCTTCTGCTCGCGCTTGAACTGCGCCAGCGCCACTTGCAGCACCGGCTTGATGCGCTCGCCCTGCAAGCCGGCGACGATGTAGGCCGACACGCCTGCTTCCACTGCGGCCTCCATGCTTTCCGGGTCCTGGTCTTCGGTGAACATGACGATCGGGCGGCGCTCGTCGCGGGTGGCGATGACGATATGCTCCAGCACATCGCGCGCATCCGATTCGGCATCGACGATGATCATGTCCGGCTGGAGTTGCGCGATGCGCTCGGGCAAGTACATATCCGGCGGCAGCGAGGCGACAATGTCGTAGCCCGCCTCCAGCAAACCGATGCGCAGCACGCGCGCACGCTCGGCCTGCGCATGCAACGCTTCGTCGCCTTCGTCATGAATGACGGTGTTGACGACAACGATGCGCAATTTCGGCATGGCCGGCTGGGTTTTGGTGGTCATGCGCAGATTCTAAGTCAGAACCGACTGATTCTGCCAGCCTTGCTTTTAGCGTTGCATGCCCCAGCGCCGCACGGTGAAGGTTTCCAGTGGACGGAATACCACGTTTTCCACCAGCAGGCCGATGAGGATGACGGCGGCCAGGCCGGCAAAGACTTTGTCAGTGTAGAGCTCGCTGCGGTTCTGGAAGATGTACCAGCCCAGGCCACCTTGCCCACCGGTGGTGCCGAATACCAGCTCTGCGGCGATCAGCGTGCGCCAGGCGAAGGCCCAGCCGATCTTCAGGCCGGACAGGATGGACGGCAGCGCCGCCGGCACCAGGATGTGCAGCACCAGCCGCAGTCCGTGCAAGCCGTAGTTGCGGCCGGCCATGCGCAGCGTCTCCGGCACCGCCTGGAAGCCGGCATAGGCGCCCAGCGCCAGCGGCCACAGGACCGCGTGGACGATGACGAACAGCAGGCTGGCCTTGCCCAGGCCGAACCACAACAGCGCCAGCGGCAGCAGGGCAATCGCCGGCAGCGGGTTGAACATGGCGGTCAGCGTTTCCAGCAGGTCGCGACCGATGCGGGTGGAGGCGGCCAGCGCGGTCAGCACGAAGGCGGCCACGATGCCGGCCAGGTAGCCTTGCACCAGTACCGCCAGCGAGATGCGGATGCGGTCCAGCAGCTCACCATTGACGATGCCGTCAACAAAGGCGCGCGCGGTTTGCAGGAAGGTCGGCAGCAGCAGGTCGTTGTCGGTCCAGCGGGCTGCGGCTTCCCATAGGATGGCCAGCAGGATCAGGATCAGCGTCTTGCGCAGCCAGGCTTGCTGCCAGGCGCGTTGGGCCAGTGGCGGCAGCGGATCGGCGGCGCGCAGCGTAGGCGCGGCGACGCTGTACTCGCGCTCCTGTCGGATTGGTGGATCGAGGACGAGGCTCATAGACCGTCATTCCGGCGCACGCCGGAATCCATAGAACGCTTAACGGCACGCTCAGCATGGTCACCGGCGTGCGCCGGTGAGACGGCAACGGCGGTGGCGGCCTCGCCGAACAGCAGCCCGTGAATGCGCTGCGTGGCCGCCTGAAACTCCAGGCTGCCGGCGCTGGCCAGATCAAACTGGTGACTATTCAACTCCGCCCTCACCTGCCCGGGATGCGGCGACAGCAACAGGATGCGATTCCCCACCACCAGCGCCTCCTCAATCGAATGCGTGACGAACAACAGCGTAAAGCGCAGCTCCTCCCACAAGCGCCCCAATTCCTCCTGCATCTTGCGCCGCGTGAGCGCGTCGAGCGCGGCGAACGGCTCGTCCATCAGCAGCACCTCCGGCTGCATCGCCAGCGCGCGCGCAATCGCCACGCGCTGCTTCATACCGCCGGACAGCGTGTGCGGATGCGCATCCTCAAAGCCGCTCAAGCCCACCTTGCCAATCCAGTGCATGGCCCGCTCGGCCGCTTCGTGACGGCTCACGCGCTTGGTCATCAGCAGCGGGAACATTACGTTCTCTTTCACCGTCTTCCACGGCGGCAGCTGGTCAAACTCCTGGAACACCACAATGCGGTCCGGCCCTGGTCCGCGCACCGGCGCGCCGTTGATGGCGATGCTGCCGGCCGCCGGCGCAATGAAGCCCGCCGCCGCCTTCAGCAACGACGACTTGCCGCAGCCCGAAGGCCCCAGCAGCACAAAGCGGTCGCCGCGATACACGTCGAAGCTGACATCGTGCGTAGCGCGCGTGCCGCCATATTCCAGGCTCACGCCTTCGGCGCGCAGCAGCGGCGCGATGCCCCCGGTCGGGCTGACGATTTGCAGGCTCATGATCCGTGCACAATCACAGGATCTTCAAAGAAGTAATCGCGCCAGCTGGCCGGCTGCTTCTTGATCGCGCCCACGCGGTACAGGAACTGCGCAAGGCCGTAGGTGTTCTGCGGCGCCACGCTGAAGTTCACCTGCGGATTCTTGATGATCTTTAAAATCAGCTCGCGATCCACCTTGCTCTTGCTTATGCGCAGATAGGTATCGGCCGCGCCTTCCGGATTCTTGGCCACATACTGCGCCGCTTCCGCCAGCGCGGCGGTGAAGGCGCGGTAGGTCTTCGGATTCTCGTTGCGGAATTTCTCGGTGGCGTACAACACGGTGGCGGAACTCGGACCACCCAGCACATCGTAGGAATTCAGCACGATGTGCGCATTCGGATTGCCGGCCAGTTCCTGCTCCTGGAACGGCGGATTGCCGAAGTGGCCGTTGATCTCCGTGCCGCCCGCGATCACGGCGGTGGCGGCATCCGGATGCGGCAAGGTCTGCGTGAATTTATCCAGCCGCGCAAACTCCTTGTCGCCCCACTGCTTGGCCGCCGCATATTGCAGGATGCGCGACTGCACCGACACCGTCACCGCCGGCAGCGCAATGCGGTCCTTTTCGGTCAGGTCGGTGATGCTCTTCACCTTGGGATTGGTGCTCACCAGGTAGTAAGGGAAGCTGCCCAGCGACGCCACGCCCTTCACGTTCTGGCGGCCATTGGTGCGGTCCCAGATGGTCAGCAGCGGACCGACGCCGGCGCCGGCGATATCAATGGCGCCCGACAGCAGCGCATCATTCACCGCCGAACCGCCGGACAGCTGCAGGCGCTCCACCGTGATATCGACGCCGAGCTTCTTGCCCTGCTTCTCGATCAGCTGCTGGTCCTGCGCCACGTTCAGCAGCAGGTAGACCACGCCGAACTGCTCGGCGATGCGGATGCGGCCTTCGGCATACGCGGGTGCAGCGAAGGCGAAGCTTAGCGCCAAAGTGGCGGCGGTCAGTTTGAACATGGTGATCCTCGGTGGATTAAAAAGGCACGTCGCCTTCAATGGTGGTGCGATACAGCTTGCGGCGCAGATGCGCGGGCGTGCCGGCCGCCAGGTGCATCAGCGAGCGGTTATCCCAGAACACCATGTCATGCGGCGCCCAGCGATGACGGTACACGTGCTCCGGCCTGACGCTGTGCGCGAACAACTCATCGAGCAGCGCGCGGCTTTCGTCATCCGGCAGGCCGACGATGCGGGTGGTGAAATGCTCGCTCACGAACAGCGCCTTGCGGCCGGTTTCGGGATGCGTGCGCACCACCGGATGGACTACCGGCTTGACCTCGTCGATCTGCGCCTGCGTCAGCGCCGGGCGGAAGGGACTGCGGCGGCGCAGTTCTTCGTACTGGGTGAGATAGCTGTGCTCAGCGCGCGCGCCGTGCACGGCGTTGCGCAAGGCGGCCGGCAGCGTGTCATAGGCCAGATGCATATTGGCGAACAGCGTATCGCCGCCTTCGTCCGGCAACTCCTGCGCGTGCAACATCGAGCCGAGGCTCGGCGTCTCCTTGTACGACAGGTCGGAATGCCAGAAGTGGCCGGCGTCGCCCAGGCCGATCGGCTGGCCGTCCTCGATGATGTTGGAGATGATCAGCACTTCCGGGTGCGAAGGCAGTTGGAAATTGCGCAGCACATGGATTTGCAGCGGCCCGAAACGGCGGCTGAAATCGACTTGCTGCTGCGGCGTGATGCGCTGGTCGCGGAACACCAGCAGATGGTGATCCAGATGCGCCTTGTGAATGCGCTGGAACTCGCGCGGCGGCAGCGGGCGGTTCAGGTCCAGCCCAAGAATCTCGGCGCCCAGCGGCGCATCAAACAACTCAACCTGAAAAGCATCTTGCAGAACGGCAGCCATGGCGCACACCCGAGGAAATATGTGCGATACAGTCTATGCCGCCGTCCTTATTTAGAAAACGAAGCTTATCCGATATCGTTATGCGTCTTTCGCATCCAGGTGCGGCGAATCGCGGCGTTGGCCGGATCGGACACGAAACGCGCCACAGCGGCGGCCACCAGCGCCGTCAGCAGGATAAACACCAGGAACCACGGCAAGGTAGCCGCGTAGCCCAGCTGCGGCTTGTCGACCACGTTGCGCAGCGCCGCCAGCACGATGATGTGGAACAGGTAAATCTCATAGCTGTGGCGGCCCAGCCACTGCAACACGCCCGGCTTGCCGCGCGCTTCGCCGGCGCCGAGTATGCAGCCGGCGGTGGCCAGCGCCACCAGCGTGAAGCCAAAGACTTCATGTCCATGAATGCCGCGCACGTAGAGTGCCGCCAGCACCAGCCCTGACAGCCACCTCAACACCAGCGCCTGCCGCGCCGTGGCTTGCCAGCGCTGCATCAGCAAGGCAGTGACGCAGCCGATGGCGATCGCATCGAAGCAGGCCAGATAGCCGTACATGAAATAGATTTCGTTGTCGGTATGCTGGCTGCGGTACACCGGCCCGGCCACGATGGCGACGGCGCACAGCAGCAGGATCGGCAAGCGCTTGCGCAGCAGCAGGCAGGACACCGGCAGCAGCAGATAAAACATTTCCTCTACCGACAAGGACCAGTAGACGTTCAGGCAATAGTTGAAATAGCCGGCGCTCTGCATCAGCTGGTTATGCCAGAAGGTCAGGATCGAGCCGACCGCAATCAGGAAATAGCTGTGCGGCAGCGCGTCGTTGTCGAAGAAAGGGATATCCAGCAGGCCCAGCGCGACGATGATCGCCAGCGCCAACAGCAGGCAAGGGAGGATGCGGGCGGCACGATACACGTAGAACTCGCGCAGCTTGATGTGCGCCAGGTCGCCCCAGCGCCGCAGCGACATCGACACGATCAGGTAACCGGACAGGGTGAAAAAGATCGTCACGCCGAAATTGCCCTGATAGGCGGCGCGCCGCAACCACGCCGGCAGCAAGCCGATCGGGCTGTTTTTCAGATCGTAGGCCAGCGCAAAATGCAGCACCAGCACGCATAAAATCGCCACACCGCGCAAGGCGTCAATGTGCTGATTCCTGCTGTTTGAACGTGTTTCCAGAACGTCTCCCGATTATGCGACACAAGCCACGATTATGTGACAAGTGTCGCATAACGGTCAAGCATCAGCTCGCTGAGGCGGTGTCGTACTTGGCCAGACGCTGCTGCACGGCCGGCGCCAGCTGGTCGCGGGCGCTGACAGCGATGCCCATGTCTTGCAGCTTGCCGTCGTTGATGCCGTACACCCAGCCATGCACGGTCAGCTCCTGGCCGCGGTCCCAAGCGTCCTGCACGATGGTGGTGGCGCAGACGTTGGACACCTGCTCCACCACGTTCAGCTCGACCAGGCGCTCCGAGCGCTTTTGCTCGTTGACCACGGTGCCCATGTAGCGCTCGTGCTTCTGATGCACGTCGTGCACATGGCGCAGCCAGTTGTCGACCAGGCCGACGCGGGTGCCCATCATGGCCGCATGCACGCCCTTGCAGCCGTAGTGGCCGACGATGATCACGTGCTTGACCTTCAGCACATCAATCGCGAATTGCAGCACCGACAGCGCGTTCAGGTCGGAGTGCACCACCACGTTGGCGATATTGCGGTGCACGAAGACGTCGCCCGGCAACAGGCCCAGCAGTTCGTTCGCCGGTACGCGGCTGTCGGAACAACCGATCCACAGGTACTCCGGTGCGGCTTGATTGGCCAGCCGGCTGAAGAATTCGGGGTCGCGTGCGACTTCCGACTCCGCCCAGCGACGGTTGTTCTCAAGCAGGCCGCGCAAAGGGGACGTACTGTTTTTCAGACTTTCCATGATTTCCTCTCGTACATAAGAAGACCGCCGGTCTGCCCAAAATAGGCAGCGCGGCGGTCCGATATTACCAAGCCGGTGTGACCATCAAGTTACTCAAAGAAGTCCTTGACCTTGTCACGCCAGGTTTTCGTCTGCGGGCTGTGCTTGTTGCCGCCCTCGGTGGTCGACTTTTCAAAGTCACGCAGCAGGTCTTTCTGCTTGTCGGTCAGCTTGACCGGCGTTTCCACCGCTACGTGGCAGAACAGATCGCCCGCGAAGCCGGAACGCACGCCCTTGATGCCCTTGCCTTTGAGGCGGAAGGTTTTACCCGACTGGGTGCCTTCCGGGATCGTAAACGATACTTTACCAGACAGCGTCGGCACTTCGATTTCTCCGCCCAAGGCCGCCTTGGCGAACGAGATCGGCATTTCGCAATGCAGGTCGTCGCCTTCGCGCTGGAACACCTGGTGCGGCTTGATGTGGATTTCCACGTACAAGTCGCCCGATGGTCCGCCATTGGTACCCGGTTCGCCGTTGCCGGACGAACGGATGCGCATGCCGTTGTCGATGCCGACCGGGATCTTCACTTCCAGCGTCTTGTTACGCTTGATGCGGCCCTGGCCCGAGCAGGCGGCGCATGGTTCCGGAATGATCTTGCCGGTGCCATGGCATTTCGGGCAGGTCTGCTGGATGCTGAAGAAGCCCTGCTGCATGCGCACCTGGCCATGGCCGGCGCACGTCGAGCAGGTCACCGGCGAGGTGCCTGGCTTGGCGCCGGAACCGTTACAGGTGTCGCACTTGTCCCACGACGGCACGCGGATGGTGGTGTCGAAGCCGTGCGCTGCCTGTTCCAGCGTAATTTCCAGGTTGTAGCGCAGATCGGCGCCACGGTACACCTGCGGACCCTGGCTGCGGCCGCGGCCGCCGCCACCGAAGATGTCGCCGAAGATATCGCCAAAGGCATCGCCGAAACCGCCGGCGCCGCCGCCGAAGCCGCCGCCGCCCGCATTCGGATCGACGCCGGCATGACCATAGCGGTCATACGCCTCGCGCTTTTCCGGATTGGTCAGCATCTCGTACGCTTCTTTGACTTCCTTGAATTTCTCTTCCGCGTCTTTGCTATCCGGATTGCGGTCCGGGTGGTATTTCATAGCCAGCTTGCGGTAGGCCTTCTTGATCTCGTCTTCGGTAGCGCTTTTAGCCACACCGAGTATTTCGTAGAAATCACGCTTTGCCATAGTGTCGGGATCCTGCTTCTATTCTGTACTGATTTATGCGAAAAAGCCGAGCCGGCGGCGGTGCCACACGACTCGGCGTAGTCACCCCGCCTGCGCGGGAATGACGATTACTTGCTGTCTTTGACTTCTTTGAAGTCGGCGTCCACCACGTCGTCCTGTGGTTTGGCCTGTTCAGCACCGGCGCCTGCGCCTGGCGCTGCACCTTCACCGCCGGCGGCTTGCTGCGCTTGCATGTCGGCGTACATCTTCTCGCCCAGCTTCTGCGACGCGGTCGACAGCGAGGCCACCTTGGCGTCGATCTCGGCCTTGTCGCCCGATTTGATCGAGGCTTCCAGGTCGGTGATCGCCGCTTCGATCTTCTCTTTTTCGCCGGCTTCCAGCTTGTCGCCGTATTCGGTCAGCGATTTACGGGTCGAGTGTACCAGTGCGTCGGCCTGGTTGCGCGACTCAGCCAGTTCTTTCACTTTCTTGTCTTCTTCAGCGTTGACTTCAGCGTCTTTCACCATTTTCTGGATTTCCGCTTCGGTCAGACCGGAGTTGGCCTTGATCGTGATCTTGTTCTCTTTGCCGGTGGCCTTGTCTTTGGCGCCGACGTGCAGAATGCCGTTGGCGTCGATGTCGAAGGTCACTTCGATCTGTGGCGTGCCGCGCGATGCTGGCGGGATGCCTTCCAGATTGAACTCGCCCAGGCCTTTGTTGCCGGCCGCGATTTCGCGCTCACCTTGGTAAACCTTGATGGTCACCGCAGGCTGGTTGTCGTCGGCGGTCGAGAACACTTGCGAGAACTTGGTAGGAATCGTGGTGTTCTTGTGAATCATCTTGGTCATCACGCCGCCCAGGGTTTCGATACCCAGCGACAGCGGCGTTACGTCCAGCAGCAGCAAGTCTTTGCGTTCGCCCGACAGTACCGAACCTTGGATGGCGGCGCCAACTGCAACGGCTTCGTCCGGATTCACGTCTTTACGTGGCTCCTTGCCGAAGAACTCTTTAACTTTTTCCTGCACCTTAGGCATACGGGTCATACCGCCGACCAGGATGATGTCGTCGATGTCGGTGACTTTAACGCCCGCATCTTTGATCGCGGTTTTGCATGGCTCGATGGTAGCGATGATCAGCTCTTCCACCAGCGATTCCAGCTTGGCGCGGGTCATTTTCAGGGTCAGGTGGACCGGCGCGCCGTTCGCCATGGCGATGTACGGCTCGTTGATTTCGGTCTGCTGCGACGACGACAGTTCGATCTTCGCGCGCTCGGCCGAAGCCTTGATGCGTTGCAGGGCGATCGGATCTTTTTTCAGGTCTAGGCCGTTGATCTTCTTGAACTCTTCGATGATGTAATCGATGATGCGCTGGTCGAAGTCTTCGCCGCCCAGGAAAGTGTCGCCGTTGGTCGACAGCACTTCGAACTGCTTCTCGCCATCAACGTCAGCGATTTCAATGATCGACACGTCGAAAGTACCGCCGCCCAAGTCATACACGGCGATCTTGCGGTCGCCCTTTTCGGTCTTGTCCAGGCCGAAAGCCAGCGCCGCAGCGGTTGGTTCGTTGATGATGCGTTTGACGTCCAGACCAGCGATACGGCCGGCGTCTTTGGTGGCCTGACGCTGCGAGTCGTTGAAGTACGCAGGTACGGTGATGACGGCCTCGGTGACTTCTTCACCCAGGTAGTCTTCTGCGGTTTTCTTCATCTTGCGCAGCACTTCCGCCGAGATTTGTGGCGGCGCCAGTTTTTTGTCGCGCACGCTGATCCAGGCATCGCCGTTGTCGGCTTTGGTGATGGCGTAAGGCATCAGACCGATGTCTTTCTGCACTTCCTTCTCGTCGAATTTACGACCGATCAGGCGTTTGACCGCGTACAGCGTGTTCTTTGGATTGGTCACGGCCTGGCGTTTTGCCGGCGCACCAACCAGGATTTCACCATCTTCTTGGTAAGCAATGATCGATGGCGTCGTACGCGCGCCTTCGGCGTTTTCGATTACCTTTGGCTGACCATTTTCCATGACGGAAACGCAGGAATTCGTGGTTCCCAGATCGATACCGATAATTCTACCCATGATTTTCTTCCTTATTTGCTAGAGTTCAGATGGTACTAATATGTGGAAAAGCTCTGTGATTTCAAGAGCTTAAATTTTATTTGGCTTGCGCTGCGGTGACGATGGCCGGACGCAGCAGGCGGTCGGCGATCATATAACCTTTTTGCAGCACGGTAACAACGGTATTGGCTTCCTGGTCGGCAGGCACCACGGCGACGGCCTGGTGCTTGTTCGGGTCCAGCTTCTCGCCCTGCACCGGTTCGATGGCGATCAGGCGGTTGCGTTCGAAGGCGGCGGACAGTTGCTTCAGCGTCATTTCCACGCCTTCTTTCAACGATTCCAGCGTTGGCGCTTCGACTTTCAGTGCCATTTCCAGGCTGTCCTTGACCGGTACCAAGGCCTCGGCAAAGCTTTCGACGGCAAATTTATGCGCCTTGGACACGTCTTCCTGGGCACGGCGGCGGATGTTTTCACCATCGGCTTTGGCGCGCATGAAGGCGTCATGCATTTCAGCCAGCTTGGCTTCGGTGTCGGCCAGTTGCTGTTCCAGCGACGGCAGGCCGCCCTCTGGAGTCGATGGCGGGGCCGACGCAGCGGCTGCTGCCGCCTCTGGATTAGGGGGTACGGCTTGATTTTCCTGATCTTGCATCTAGAGACTCCTACGATCGTATTTGTTTGACATGACTTGTATTACCGCTGTGGCAGTAAATGGGGCAATAACCTACAACTTCAAGGGTTTATTTTCCCTGCCATTTCGACAACGTTAAGTTTGCATCAGGCGGCTATTTTAACAGGCTGGCACTCGTCACCCGCAAGTGCTGATTGTCGGGTGACGGCGGGATGGCGGAAGGAATGTTGCTTTTCAGTCGGCAGCGCCAAGCTGCACAGCGGCGGCACGGGCGACTTCCGCATCTTTTTTCAGTAGCTCGCGCTCGGCCGGCGCCAGCTTGGTCGGCCAGCCGATGATGTGCTGCTCGGCGATTTCCGCCAGCGCGGCGATCCAGGCCGGCGAGTCGTTCAGGCAGGGGATGTAGTGGAACTCTTTGCCGCCGTTCGATTCGAAGTCATGCCGCACTTCCATCGAGATTTCTTCCAGCGTTTCCAGGCAGTCGCTGATGAAGCCGGGACAGATCACGTCCAGCCGCTTGACGCCGTCGCGCGCCAGCTGCGCCACGGTCGGCGCGGTGTACGGCTGCAGCCACTCGGCCTTGCCGAAGCGCGACTGGAAAGTGACGATGTACTGGTCCGGCGTCAGCTTGAGGGCGGCGGCCAGCAGGCGCGCGGTCTTCAGGCATTCGCAGTGGTAGGGGTCGCCCAGCATCAGCGTGCGCTTCGGCACGCCGTGGAAGCTCATCACCAGCTTTTCCGGCTGGCCGTGCTGGTCCCAGTGGTTCAGCACCGACTGCTGCAAGGCGCGGATATAGCCTTCGTGGTCGTGGTAGTTGCGGATGAAGCGCAGCTCCGGGATGTTGCGCACGCTGCCGTAGTGCTGGAACACGGCGTCGTAGATCGAGCCGGTGGTGGTGCCGGAATATTGCGGATAGGCGGGCAGCACCAGGATGCGGTCGGCGCCGTCGGCTTTCAGTTTGGTCAGCACTTCCGGCAGCGAAGGCGAGCCGTAGCGCATGGCCATGGCCACCGTCAGGTCTTCGTGGCCGCGCTCGCCGAGAGCGGCGCGCAGGCCGAGCGCCTGGGCGGCGGTGTTGGTGCGCAGCGGCGAACCTTCGCGGGTCCAGATGGTGGCGTATTTCTTGGCCGACTGGCCGGAACGGAATGGCAGGATGATCAGGTTGAGGATGAACCACCAGACCGCCTTGGGAATCTCGACCACGCGCGGGTCGGACAGGAATTCTTTCAGGTAGCGGCGCACGGCGGAGCGGGTCGGCTCATCCGGCGTGCCCAGGTTGACCAGGACGATGGCGCTGCGGCCGGTGGTGCCATGCTTGTGCGGAGGTTCTTTTTGGAAGGTCATGAATGGCTTAAGGTTGAGTACCGTCAGCCCGTATCTTAATGTATAAGCTTGGCAACCGCGACGGCAACGCCGCTCATGACCGTGGTAATCGCGAACGCGGTGACAATAAACCACTTGATCAGCCGGGTTTCCAGCCCGGCGAGGTCGGCCTTGGTGGCCAAGTGCGTCAACTGCGCGTCAATCACATCCAGCCGCGCCTCGATCCGCGAAAGCCGCTGCTTGACCTCTTCGGCAAAGAATTCCAGCTTGCCAACCCGTTCTTCGATCTCCACCATCGCCTCCTTTAGTGGATAAGCTTGGCAACCGCGACGGCAACACCGCTCATGACGGTGGTAATCGCGAACGCGGTGACAATAAACCACTTGATCAGCCGGGTTTCGAGTCCCGCGAGGTCGGCCTTGGTGGCCATGTGCGCTTCCATCGCGTCAAGGCGCGTTTCGATGCGAACCAGTCGTACTTTCGCGTCCTCAGCGAAAGCTTCCAGCCGGTCCACTCTGAGTTCCAGATCCATCACTGCCTCCTTGTAAAGGGCAATGATCAATCTTAGCGCGTTTAGCCGGCGCTGGACTGAGCTATATCAAGAGGCCAGCAGCTCGCGGGCGTGCTTGCGGGTGGTGGCGGTGATTTCCAGTCCACCCAGCATGCGGGCGATTTCCTCCACCCGCGACTTGGAATCCAGCACGTCGATACGCGAGGCGGTCTTGCCGTTGTCGAGCGTGCCCTTGGCCACCTGAAAATGCTGGCCGGCCTGGCTGGCTACCTGCGGCAAGTGCGTCACGCACAGCACCTGGCGCTCCTGGCCCAGACGCCGCAGCAAACGCCCCACCACTTCCGCCACGCCGCCGCCGATGCCGCTATCCACCTCGTCGAAGATCAAGGTCGGCACCGTGGTCGCGTTGGACGTAATCACCGAAATCGCCAGCGAAATCCGCGCCAGCTCACCGCCCGACGCCACCTTGGCCAGCGAGCGCGCCGCCACGCCGGCATGGCCGGCCACCAGGAATTCCACCTGCTCCAGCCCATACACCGCCGGCTCGGCCGCATGCAGCGCCACTTCGAAACGGCCGCCGGTCATATTCAATTCCTGCATCGCCCGCGTGACCGCCTCGCCCAACGCCGCAGCGGCTTTGGCGCGCGTGGCCGACAGTTTCTGCGCCTCGGCCATGTAAGCAGCCTTTAGCTTTTCTTCCTGCTTGCGCAAGCCTTCCAGATCGCTGGCGTCGGCCAGCTGCAACAGCCGTCCGGCCAGCTTGGTATGCTCCTCCGGCAGTTGCTCTTCCGGCACGCGGAACTTGCGCGCCGCCGAATGGATCGCATCCATGCGCGCTTCCACCGTGCGCAGGCGCGACGGATCGAGATCCACCCGGTCCAGATAATCGTTGAGCGCATACACCGCTTCCTGCAACTGGATGCGCGCTGGCTCGATCAGGTCGACAATCGGCTGCAGGCCGCTGTCGATATCGGCCAGCTTGCCCAACTTCTGGTTCAGCGACGACAGCTGCGACAGGATCGGATGATCCTCGGCTTCCGAAATCACTTCCAGCGCCTCCTGCGCGCCTTCCAGCAAACTGGCGGCGTGCGACAGCCGGCTCTGCTCATTGCTGACCTCCAGCCACTCGCCCGGCTTGACCGCCAGCTTTTCCAGCTCGTTGACCTGCCACTCCAGCCGCTCGCGCTCATACAGCACATTGGCGGCATTGGTCTCGAATTCCTCCAGCTGCCTGGCCAGCGCGCGCCAGGCGCGATACGCCGCCGCCACCGCGCGCGCTTCGCTGTCGGCGCCGGCCTGGCCGTCCAGCAGCACGCGCTGCGCCTCGGTCTTCATCAGCGACTGGTGTGCGTGCTGGCCGTGGATGTCGACCAGCATGTCGCCCAGCTCGCGCAGTTGCGCCGCCGTCGCCGCGATGCCGTTGATGTAAGCCTTGCTGCGGCCGGCGTTGTCGATCACGCGGCGCAGCAGCGCCCCGCCCTCTTCCATCGCGAATTCATTGGCGGCCAGCCAGTCGCGCGCCTGCGCGCTGACGGCGAAATCGGCCGTAATGTCGGCCTTGGCCGCCCCTTCGCGCACCACGCTGGCGTCGCCGCGGCCGCCCAGCGCCAGCGTCAATGCATCGATCAGGATCGATTTGCCGGCCCCGGTCTCGCCGGTGAACACCGTAAAGCCGGCGGAGAATTCCAGTTCGATCGACTCAACGATCACGAAATCACGGATGGACAGGGTACGCAGCATGGAGACCGTTAGTGTGGCGTTAGTGTAGTTAAACGAGTTTGCCCTCACCGGACGGATACTCATTCCAGTGCAGCTTTTCGCGCAAGGTGTTGTAGTAGCTCCAGCCTTCCGGATGCAGGAAGGTGATCGCATGCGGCGAGCGCCGGATCACGATCTGGTCCTGCGCTTGCAGGCTGGCGAAGGTTTGCATGTCGAAGTTGACGCTGATATCGCGTCCGCGCACGATTTCCACCACAATCTGGCTCGACTCCGGCAGCACGATCGGCCGGTTGGACAGCGCATGCGGCGCAATCGGCACCAGCACGATGCCGCCCAGCGACGGATGCAGCAGCGGCCCGCCGGCCGACAAGGCGTAGGCGGTGGAGCCGGTTGGGGTGGAGATGATCAGGCCGTCAGAGCGCTGGTTGTACATGAACTGGCCGTCGACATCGACGCGCAGTTCGGCCATGCCAGCGCCGGTGCCGCGCATCACCACCACGTCGTTGACCGCCATGCCGACATGGATCGACTCGCCGGCGCGCAGCACATGGCCTTCCAGCAGCGTGCGGCGCTCGGCCTGGTAGCTGCCGCTGAGGATGCGCGCCAGCACGTCCAGCATGCCTTCGAGGGGAATGTCGGTCATGAAGCCGAGCCGGCCCTGATTGATGCCGATCAGCGGCACATTGAACGGCGCCAGCTGGCGCGCAATGCCCAGCATGGTGCCGTCGCCGCCCATGACGATGGCGGCGTCGCAGCCGGCGCCGATGCCGGCCGCGTCCATCACCGGCACTTCGTTAAATTGCGGCCCAAGGTGGGCGGCGGTCTGTTCTTCAAACACCACCTTGTAGCCGCCCCGGCGCAGGAAATCGACCACGCTGGACACCGACTCGGCGATGCCGTCGGTATTCGGGCGCACAGCCAGTGCGATAGTGTGAAAAACGGCGTGCGTGGCGGTCATAAAAATCTCGGCTTTAGGCTAGGGCAGGAACACGCAGGAGGGTAACCCATATCGCCTGCTTCGGCTATCACCGCTAGCGTCGCCACTGTACATTTAAACAGTATTTAATGCAAGCATCACACTCAGTGGGCTGTCATCGCTCCCAACGCCCCCGCCAGACCGAGCGCCACTGCTACCGAAATCGAATAGAAGAACATCAGCACCGACCAGCGCACCAGCGTGCCGGCGCGGCTGCTGTGATACACGCGCCGCATCGCCCACGGCAGGTAGCCCAGCAACCAGCACCACAGCGCAAAGTCGACCACGCCGACCTTGATCACCAGCATCAGGCTGAAGATCAGGAAGGCAAAGGCATTGGTGTGCAAGGCGAACAGCACGTGCTCGCCAAAGCGGCGGCCTGAGCCGATGTAGAGGATTTTCAGGTACAGCGCAAACACCGGCATCAGGCAGAAAATCGCATACGGCGCATAGTGGTAGAAGCCGGCCTGCAACGCGGCCTTCTGCTGCTCGCGCGACATCGCGTTCAGCCCTTGCCACTTGTGGCGCAGCGTCTGCCAGCCCTTCTCGTCCAGCCATTGGTCGACCTCATCGCGCGCCTTCGAGTGGGCTGCGGATTCATGCTCGCCCGGCTCGCTGACGCTGGCCGGGGTGGCCGGCGCCGGTTTGGCCGCCTCTTTGGCCGCCGCTCTGGCCGCAATGCGCGCCGCTACCCTGGCGGCCTTGTCACGCGCGCGCGACTCGACGTCCTCGTCCTTTTCCATCGCGGCGATGGCGGCCTCGGCGGCGGCGGCGCTGTCGTCCTTGGCCGGGATGCTCACCGTCAGCTTGTCGAGCTCGCCGGTCTGCTTGGCCGCCTGTTCGACGACGGCCGCTGGCGCGGCGGTTGGCTCATCCGCTTCGTCCGCACCATTCTCAATGCCATGGCCGCCGAACTTCAGCAGCGCAAAGAACAGCAGGCTGAACGACAGATACAGGCGCAGCGGCTGCACAAAGCGCACCCGGCGGCCACGGATGTATTCATTGGTCAGCATGCCCGGCCGGAACAGCAGGCGCACCAGCGATCCCCACAGCTTGCCTTCGAGCGCGACGTAGTGGCCCACGAACTCGTTCAGGAACTCGCGCGTGCTGGCGTGGTGCAGCACCGCTTCCTGGCCGCAGTTGGAACAGTAGTGGCCGCTCAGCGGGGTTTCGCAATTGGCGCAGTTTTCCGGCGTGACAGCAGTGCTCATCCAAGTATCCGATCAAGAAATATGGTCTAAATGATAAACGACTTCCAGCATTAGTTGTCGAAATTCAAGGTGGCGACTGACGCAAAACCAACTGATTATGATGGCCTTATGACAATGCCACGGAGAACGCCATGAAAGATCAGCACATCAACACCGACGCCAAAACCAAAAACGACGGCGTCGAACGCATGCCGCACGAACGCGACGAATCCCCGGACGGCCACGGCAATAAGCAGCACAGCATCATCCAGCAGGCCGCCAAGGACATCGACAGCGGCATGGTCGACACCGACCGGCACAACCAGCCAGGCGTGCAAAAACCGCGCCCGGACGCCAAAGCGCAGCCGCAAGCCAATACCAAACAAGATTAACCAGGAGTTGCCACCCATGCGCCCGTCCTTCGCCGCCCTCCCCTTGCTGGCCCCGCTGCTGGCCCTTGCACCATTGTGGGCCGCCGCCCAGAGCTATCCGGCCGGCTTCGGCCCCAGTCCGGCGCTGCCCGAACCGGACCGCAAGCTGATCCCGACCGTCAACATCGCGCCGGCCTCGTCGTGGGCGGCGCAGGAACAGCCGACCGCGCCGGCCGGCTTCAGCGTGACACCCTATGCGCGCGGACTCGACCATCCACGCTGGGTCTACGTGCTGCCCAATGGCGACGTGCTGGTGGCGGAGACTAACGCCCCCGCCAAACCGGACGACGGCAAAGGCATCAAGGGTATGGTGATGAAGCAGGTGCAGAAGAAAGCCGGCGCCGCCACCGAATCGGCCAACCGCATCACGCTGCTGCGCGGGCTGGACGCCAAGGGCGTGGCGCAGACCCGCACCGTCTTCCTCAAGGGCCTGAACTCGCCGTTCGGCATGGCGCTGGTCGGCAAGGACCTGTATGTGGCCGACACCGACGCCGTGCTGCGCTTCCCCTACCAGGAAGGCGCCACCACCATCACAACGGCCGGCGCCAAGGTGATGGACCTGCCGGCCGGCACCATCAACCACCACTGGACCAAGAACCTGATCGCCAGCCCGGACGGCAAATACCTGTATGTCACGGTCGGCTCCAACAGCAACGTGGCCGAGAACGGCATCGACGTGGAAAGCGGCCGCGCCGCCATCTGGCAACTGGAGATCGCCACCAGCAAATCGAAGCTGTTCGCCACCGGCCTGCGCAACGCCAACGGCATGGGCTGGGAACCGCAGACCAAGACCCTGTGGACCACCGTCAACGAACGCGACGAACTGGGCAACGACCTCGTGCCCGACTACATGACCTCGGTGAAGGAGGGCGGCTTCTACGGCTGGCCGTACAGCTACTTCGGCCAGCATGTGGACACGCGGGTGTCGCCGCAAAAGCCGGAACTGGTGGCCAAGGCCATTGCGCCGGACTACGCGCTGGGCGGCCACACCGCCTCGCTGGGACTGACGTTCTATGAAGGCACGGCTTTCCCGCAAGCGTATCGCGGCGGCGTCTTCATCGGCCAGCACGGTTCGTGGAACCGCAAACCGCTGAGCGGCTACAAGGTGGTGTTCATCCCGTTCAGCAACGGCAAGCCGTCCGGCCCGCCGCAGGATTTCCTGGCCGGCTTCCTCGACAAGGATGAGAAAGCGCGCGGCCGTCCGGTCGGTGTGGCGGTCGACAAGCAAGGTGCGCTGCTGGTGGCGGATGACGTCGGCAACGTGATCTGGCGCGTGGCGCCGGGGGCGGCCCCGACAGCGCAAACCGCCAGCCGCTGATAAAATCCGTACTCGGCTTTTATCTACAAGGATTTACCATGCGCATTTTGCACACCATGCTGCGGGTCGGCGACCTGCAGCGTTCCATCGATTTCTACACCACCGTTCTCGGCATGAAGCTGCTGCGCACCAGCGACAACCCGGAATACCAATACACGCTGGCCTTCCTCGGCTACGGCTCCAACCCGGACCACGCCGAGCTGGAACTGACCTACAACTACGGCACCACCAGCTATGACCTGGGCAACGCCTACGGCCACATCGCGATTTCGGCCGAAGACATCTACAGCACCGCCGCTGCGGTGAAAGCCAACGGCGGCAGCGTCACCCGCGAACCGGGTCCGGTCAAAGGCGGCACCACCGTGATCGCCTTCGTCACCGACCCGGACGGCTACAAAATCGAACTGATCGAACGCAGCTTCGACGGCCAGGGCGGCGGCCTGTAAGCGTTACACCGCGGCCGTACCCAGCGCGGTGCAGGCCGCAATCACCAGCAGGCTGACGGGGTCCTTGCTTACATACAGCAACGGATCTTCGTTGACCTCACCCCGGAACGACAGCATCCACAAGCGTCCCAGCCACAACATGGCCAGCGGCACAATGCCGAACAGCCAGGCCGGATGATGGTAGAGCTTGAGCACGTTCTCCGAATTAAAGTACAACATGAAAATCACTACCGACACGATGGCACTGTTGATGCCCAGCATGCCGATCGGCTGGCGGTCGGCCGTGGTATAGCCGCGCCCCGAGGTTTTCTGCTTGCCGGCGCGGTCCAGGTTGAACAACTCACTATGCCGCTTCAGCAGCGCCAGCGATAGAAACAGGAAGAAAGAAAACGCCAGCAGCCAGAACGACGGTTCGATGCCGGTGGCGGCGCAGCCGCCCAATACGCGCAGCGTGTGCAGCAGCGCCAGCATCACGGTGTCCACCATCATCAGGCGTTTCAGGTAGACCGAGTAGGTGACGGTGGCCGCGAAATAGATGGCCACTGCCAGCAGCAACAGCCAGCCATAATGGGCACACAGGCCAAGAGCAATCAGCGCCAGCAATCCGCTGGCCACGCGCGCCAGTCCGGCCGGCAACGCACCGCTGGCCACCGGACGGTGGCGCTTGCCAGGATGGCGGCGATCGTCCTCAGCATCCAGCACGTCGTTCAGCAGGTAGGCGCTGGAGGCGCACAGGCAAAACGCCACGAAGGCGACCAGCGACTGTAGCACGGTGTGCACGCTGATGGCGTGGCCGGCCAGCATCGGCACGAACACCAGCAGGTTTTTCAGCCAGTGGCGCGGCCGCAGGGCTTTCCACAAGGCGCGTATGACGGACGGACGCTGCAGCTGTTGCGGGCCAGTCGTCATCATTCTTGCACGCGAGTCTGGCGGCGCGTCAGCCACGCGGCGCTGTAGATAGCGGCAAACGGCACCAGCATCGGGTACAAGCCCCAGACGGCGCGACCCTCGACCCGCACGCACAGCGCGGCGTACAGCGGCGGCAACGCCATCAGCACCAGCAGCGATTTCAGCGGTTTTAGTTGCACCAGCGCTTGCAGTGCCGGGGCAGCCGTGGCCCGCGTCAGCATGCCCAGCAATGCCAGAGGCAGCACCAGACCGATGGCGCTGGCGATCGACGCCAGCGAGCGCACATCCTTCAGCGCGGCAATCAACGTTTGCACGCTGGGCGCCCAGACATAACTCGGCAGGCCGGGAATCAGCCACCAGCGCACCGCCACCATCCAGGCGCCGGCCACCGCCAATGCCAGCAGCCCGGCTGGAATGCTGATGCGGCGCGTCGCCAGCAACCACACCAGCAGCAGGATGTTCTCTTCACGAACGGCAGACGCGGTCACGCCGACCAGCGCCGCCAGCCATGGCTGGCCACTCACCACCGCCAGCACAAAGGCGGTGCGGGCGCAGATCGAGGCCGGGTCGGTTAGCAGATACGGCGCATACCAGTAAGTCGGCACGGCCAGTATCATCAGCAGGCCGGCAATCACGGCGGCCTTGCGCGAAGCGCCCACGCGCAACACGGTCAGCGCCATCATGATGGCCGTGGCGCTGATGCACAGCCAGTTCAGCAGCGCGAAGCTGTTACGGGTGTCGCCAGGGATCGCTGCGGCGACCGCCGGCGCCAGCAGACGGTAAGGGAATGGTGCGCGCAATGCGCTGGCCGGCACTTCGCCGCGCAGATAGCGCGCGGTATCAAAGTAGGCTTGCGAGTCTTCGACCGTGCCGCCCCAGCGCCACATCATGACCAGGAGCGCCAGCACGGCAAAGCTGCCGGCCAGCGCTATCCATTGCTTAGGATTCAATTTCACTGGAGTTGCCATTTGAGTTTACTTATTTATTAATATTAATAAGCGCGCATGGTACCTCCGCTGGAAATATTAGTCTAGGACAACACTCGACGGATGCAGCAAGTCGGCGATGCCGATGCGCTCGGCGAACTCTGCGCGCACCCGCTCGGCCACTTCGGTCACTGCCGTGGCGCCGTCGTCGACAAAGTCGGTGATCGAGCGAAACGGCCGGGTGCCGTGCGGCAGGCCGACGATGTAGGCGATGTCGGCCGCCACCGCCGCCGGATCGGCTTCCGGCGGCATCAGCGCGTTCAGCCGCGCGCCAACCTGATCCATCAATCCTTCATAGCGGGCGTCGTAGGCGGCGCTGGTCGCGGCGTCGGCCGGGTGGCCGGCGTTGGCAAAGTGGTCGGTACCGGCGGTGAACACGCCCGGCACCACAATCGCCGTTTCGATGTTGAAGCGCGCCAGCTCATAGGCCATGGTCACCGCCATCGAATCCATGGCCGCCTTGGCCGCCGCATACGGGCCGAGGAACGGCGGGAAGCCGCCGCGCGTAGTGGTGCTGCTGACCCACAGCACCAGCCCCTTTTGCTGCCGGCGCAGCACCGGCAGCACCGCCTTGTTGACCCGCTGCGCACCGAGGAAGTTGGTGTCGAACACCTTGCTGATTTCCTCCGGCGTAAAGGCTTCGGTCGGACCGATCACCAGGTGGCCGGCGTTATGCACTACCACATCCAGCCGGCCGCGCTCGGCGACGATGGTCTCCACCGCCGCGTCGGCCGAGGCCTGCGACAGCACATCCAGCTCCACCGCCCGCACATCGGCGCCGTTGGCGAACGCCCAGTCGCGCAGTTCGCGCACCTTGGCGGCGTTGCGGCCGTCGATGTCGCGCATCGAGGCGTACACCGTGTGGCCGGCCAGCGCCAGCGCCTTGACCGACAGGTGGCCGATACCGGTGCCCGCACCGGTGACGAGCACAATCGATTTGCTCATGATCATTCTCCTTACACCATGCCGCCGTTGGCGCGCAGCGTCTGGCCGTTGACCCAGCCGCCGTCCGGACCGGCCAGGAAGGACACGCTGTTGGCGATATCTTCCGGCATGCCGAGGCGTTCCAGCGGCGCCATCTTGGCCAGGCGCTCGACCAGCTCCGGCGTTTTACCGTCGAGGAACAGCGCGGTGGCGGTCGGTCCCGGCGCGACGGCGTTGACGGTGATGTTCTTGCCGCGCAGTTCCTTGGCCAGAATGGTGGTCATGCCTTCGATGCCGGCCTTGGTGGCCACATAAGCCGCGTAGCCGGGCAACAGCGTGCCGACCAGGCTGGACGAGAAGTTGATGATGCGGCCGCCGTGCTCCAGGCGGGTGGCGGCCTCGCGCATGGTGTTGAAGCTGCCTTTCAGGTTGACGGCCACCAGGCGGTCGAAGGTGTCGTCGTCGGTGGCGGCCAGGTGCGGCATCTGCGACGGCATGATGCCGGCGTTGTTGACCAGCACGTCCACCCGGCCCAGCTGGGCGATGGTCTGGTCGAACAGGCCGCGCACGGCGGCGGAGTCAGCCACGTCGGCTTGCAGCGCGATGGCGGTGCCGCCGTCGGCCGTGATGGCGGCCACCACTTTATCGGCCTCCACCACATTGCCGGCGTAATTGACGACCACGGCAAAGCCGTCCTTGGCCAGGCGTTGCGCCACGGCGGCGCCGATGCCACGGGATGAACCAGTGATGATAGCAACTTGTTTCATGGTCTTGCTCCTTCGTTGTTTGGTTGGGATGTGTCTAGTATCCGCCCCTGAACGAATGGAATAAATCCACTGAACTTGCTATGACTATGCAGTTTTTACCAATAATGCAGACGAAAAAAATGCCGGCGCTGAGGCCGGCATCTGATTAGTGTTGCAGCAGCGCGTTGACCGGCTGCAGGTCTTCTTCCCGCAGCGAACCGGCCGCCGACTTCAGGCGCAGGCCATTCATGATGGTGTCATAGCGCGCCTTCGACAAATCCTTCTGGGTCGAGTACAGCAGCTTCTGCGCATTCAGCACGTCGATGTTGATCCGCACGCCAACTTGATAACCCAGCTTGTTCGAATCCAGCGACGATTTGCTCGACACTTCCGCCGCTTCCAGCGCCTTGACCTGGGCCAGGCCGCTGGTCATGCCGAGGAAGGCCTGGCGCGCGGTCTGCGTGGCGTTGCGCTTGGTGGCTTCCAGGTCGTTGCGGGCCTTGTCTTCCAGCGCGATGTTTTCGCGCACCTTGCTGGTCACGGCAAAGCCGCTGAACAGTGGCACGCTCCAGGTGACGCCGATCGCATTGTTGTTGGCGGTGGTGCCGGGCGCGTTGACGCCGGTGTTGTACTGGTGGGTACGGTTGGCCACCAGGTTGACGGTCGGCATATGGCCGGCGCGGCTGCGCGAAATTTCACGCTTGGCGATTTCCAGATTCAGGCCGGCGGCAACCACCGAAAAGTTCTGGCTCTCAGCCGAGCTGATCCATGGATCGACGGCGGCCGGCGACGGCGGCTCGATGGTCACGCCGGTGCGCAGCGGCGCCAGTTCGCCGGAAGCTTTGCCGATCACGACTGCCAGCGCGGTGCGCTTGTTGTCCAGATCGTTGATGGCGGCGAATTCCTGTGCCACCACCAGATCGTAGGCGGCCTGGGCTTCATGAGTATCGGTGATGGTCTGGGTGCCGACCTCGAAATTGCGCTTGGCCGAGGCCAGCTGCTCGGTGGTAGCGACTTTCTGCGCCTGGGTCGAGGTCAGGTTGTCCTGCGCCGTCAGCACGTCGAAATACGCTTGCGCCACACGCAGGATCAGATCCTGCTGGGCCTGGGCGAAGGTGGCTTCCGAGGTGGCCTGCACCAGCTTGCTCTGCTGGTAGGTCTGCCAGGCATTCCAGTCGAACAGCGGCTGGGCCAGCGACACGGTGTAGGAGTTCGAATGGTATTTGGTGCGCGAATCCGTCAGGAACAGGCCGAAGGTGCCGTCCGGACCGGCGTTGTAACCGTCGTTGCGCAGATTGCTGCCGCTGGCCGAGATGTTCGGCAGCAGGCCGGAGCGCCCCTGGGTAATGCGTTCTTCACCGGCGGCCAGCGAAGAGCGGGCGCTGGCGTAGGTAGCATCATTGGCCAGTGCTTGCTGGTACACCTGCACCAGGTCGGCCGCCTGTGCGGTCAGCGTCAGGAAAGCGCTGGCGATCAGCACGGCGATAAGGGGTCTCTGCATTGCAATCTCCGTTGGAGTCATCAAAAAGTTGAACAAATCAAAAACACTGCTACCTCGGCGCCCTGCTGGCGGCGCTGCCCATCGACAGCGCCGGCCACGTTAGTACTTGGCCATCGTGCTATCGACTTGCAGCGCCCAGGCGTGGA
Organism: Duganella levis; assembly: GCF_009857605.1. GTDB lineage: Bacteria > Pseudomonadota > Gammaproteobacteria > Burkholderiales > Burkholderiaceae_D > Rugamonas > Rugamonas levis. The sequence continues at coordinate 115,871 of NZ_WWCT01000005.1, forward strand.
TGCCGCCGGTCAGGTTGACCATCTTGCCGAAGCCGTTACGCTCCAGGAAGGCGGCCACCTGCATACTGCGCGCACCGTGGTGACAGATGCAGACAATCGCCGCATCCTCATCCAGGTCGTCGATGCGCGCCGGTATGGTATTCATGGGAATCTGCACCGAGCCGTCGATGCGGCAGGTTTCAAATTCCCAGTTCTCGCGCACGTCCAGCAACATCGGGCTGGGCCGTGCTTCGTCTGCCAGCCAGTCGGCCAGCTCCAGCGCAGTAATCTGCTGCATGGTCGCCGCCTTAGAACTGGAACGTCGACGGCGCCACTGCCAGTTCCAACGCCTTGACGTTGGTCTCGAACAGGGTGCGGGTGTCGTAGCCAGCTTCGCCGGTACGGGTGATCAGCTGCGCCTTCATTGCCGGCGCCTGGCCGATGATGACGGCCAGACGGCCACCGATTTTCAATTGCTGCAACAACGCTTCCGGCAGCACCGGCAGCGAACCACCGACCACGATCACGTCAAACGGCGCGCCGCCGGTCCAGCCCTGGGCGCCATTGCCCAGTTCGACGGTAGCGTTGGTAACGCCGTTATCAGCCAGGTTCTTGTCGGCCAGGGCCTTCAGTTCCGGCGCGATTTCCACCGACGTCACATGACGCGCCTTGTGCGCCAGCAGCGCGGTCAGGTAACCGGCGCCGGCGCCGATTTCCAGTACCGACTCGTGCTTCTTCAGGCCCAGGTCTTGCAGCAGACGGGCTTCGATCTTCGGCGCCAGCATCGCTTCGCCGCCCGGCAGCGGGATTTCGATGTCGGCAAACGCCAACGCCTTGTGCGCGACCGGCACGAAATTCTCGCGTTTGACTACGTGCAGCAACTCCAGGACTTCCGGGTCCAGGACGTCCCAAGGACGGATTTGCTGTTCGATCATGTTGAAGCGGGCTTGTTCGATATTCATCTGTTGACTCATGTCGGGATTAAATAATCCGTCATTTTATCGTTGAACTGGCATGGAGGCACATATTAACGATTAGACGGCGGGATCGCGGGAAATTGCGACAGTCTGCACTTTCCGGGGGATGAACCTGCGAAAACGGCAACTTGGACGGAAAAATAGCGCGGCGCGGTCACGGTGCGGGCGCCTGCAGGCCGGCCACCGTGGTGGCGATGAAGGTGTCCATGAACGCTTGCGGCGTGATCGGCGGCATGTCGCAGGTGGGCATATACGAGTGGGTCCACATCATCAGCATCAGCACCGGGGCGATCAGCACCTGGGTCATTACCACCGGATCGACCGGGCGGAACTCGCCGCGCTCGATGCCGCGCATCAGCACCTGGGTGATCAGGCGGCTGCCGCGCGCCACCACTTCATCGTTGTAAAACTGCGCCAGTTCGGGGAAGTTATTGCCTTCGGCCAGCATCAGCTTGGTGATGCCGCCCAGCGGCGTGGCCCAGATTTCAGTCCACCAGCGCATCAGCAAGGTGCCCAGCAGCTCGCCGCTGGGGCCGTCGAAGGCGGCCGCATCCTGCTCGGCGGCGCCGATGGTGACCACGATGTTGTCGCGCACCACCGCCTTAAACAGTTCTTCCTTGTTGGCGAAATACAGGTACAGCGTGCCCTTGGACACGCCGGCATGGCGGGCGACGTCTTCCAGCCGGGTGGCGGCATAGCCGCGTTCGACAAACTGGTCCAGCGCAGCCGCCAGCAACTCCTGCGGCCGCGCATCCTTACGGCGCTCCCAGCGTGGCTTGGTGTCTTGAGGGGCTTGCATGGGTGGTGTGAGCGTAACTTACTTATAAGTCATTAATATAAGCGCAAGGGGATGTCTAGTCAAGCAAGCACGAGTGGCACGCGGGAATATCAGCTTGAACAGGGAATAAGAACTTGAACACGAAATAAAAACTTGAACGAACTGTTGATTTACTGAGATGGACCCGACACCACCGAATCGGATCAAACTAACGTTTCATCCAATTTACGTGTGGAGGTCTACCATGTATATCGATATTCTCGGGATCGATCTGGCCAAGCGAGTGTTCCAACTGCACGGCGCCGATCGTCGTGGCCACGCATTGCACGGCTCCAAGGTGCCGCGCGCGGAGTTGCTCGGCGCGGTGCGCAAATTGCAGCCTCGGATCATAGCCATGGAAGCTTGCAGCTCAGCCCATCATTGGGGACGGCAATTCCAGGCAATGGGCATCGAAGTGCGACTTATTAGTCCGCAGTATGTCGCGCCCTTCGTGAAGACCAACAAGAACGATGCAAACGATGCGGCCGCGATCGTCGAGGCAGCGAGTCGGCCGACGATGCACTTCGTTACCGTAAAGTCGGTCGAGCAGCAGGATATGAGAGCGGTTCACCGCGTTCGCGAACTGTTGGTGCATCAACGCACAGCATTGATTAACCAGGTCAGAGGACTGCTAGCCGAGCGCGGCGTGATCATGGCCCAAACGCCCACCGCCTTTAAGCGGGCCTTGCCTTCAATCCTGGCGAGGTGCGATGGTGAGCTGACCAGTATCTGCCAAACACTGGTCACGGAGCTGCTTGAGCAGCTGCGAATTCTCGAAGAGCGGATTGCGCGAACCAATCAGTGGATCACGTCCTTCCTAAAAAGCTCAGCACTGTGCAAGAAAATTGAGGCCATTGACGGTGTTGGTCCGATTACCGCCACCGCAATCGTGGCGGCGGTGGGAGATGCCAAAGAGTTTAAGAATGGACGTCATTTATCTGCCTGGCTTGGGCTGGTGCCAAGGCAGTATTCTTCTGGCGGCAAGTCACGCCTACAAGGGATCAGCAAACGTGGGGACATCTATTTGCGAACGCTGTTGATTCATGGCGCGCGGGTGGTTTTGCGCTACGCGATCGGCAAGGCCGATGCGCGCAGCCGATGGCTTCAAGATCTGATCGCGCGACGCGGATACAACCGGGCGGCGGTGGCGCTGGCCAACAAGAATGCGCGAGTAATACAGGCTTTGCTTAGCGGGACGGAGGACTATCGCTCTCCGGCGGTGCCAGCATGATCGGTCTGTAGCATTATTCAATCGTGGAGGAATTCAGAACCCAACATCAAGTTTGCGAAGCTTCTTAAAGTGATGACGAAACTGGTAAGACCAACATCCAGCAACCTGCTTTCGCTGCAGGCAGCCCTAAAACGCTAAGCCGATGATTTGCTAAGGAATGGGTGTGCGGATCTCATCAAGGCTGCGGGCATGCATCCGATACGAGCCCATAGCAAGCCGGATACATGCATGCAAACCATTTCGATTCACAAAAAGAGGCTTGCAAAAGGTGTCGGGTCCATACATGCAGCGAAATCTGACCCACTTTGCCGCATAATTTGCAAACGAATCTGACCCACGTTTAAGACACAATCCTGCTCACGACATTGAGTGGGGAATTGTAGTGATCGACGTGGCATTACTAAGCATTATTCGACGCTGGCACATTCGCGACCAGATCCCATTGAGAGAGATAGCCAGGCGGTTGGGCATCTCCAGAAACACCGTCCGACGCTACCTGCGCTCGGAAACCATAGAGCCAGCCTACGCTGAGCGGCGATCTAGCCGCGCCATCGACAAATACGCGTTTCAGCTTTCAGCGCTACTCAAGACCGAGGCGACCAAGTCGCGCAAGCAGCGGCGCACGCTTAAACAAATCCATGAGGACCTAAAGGAATTGGGGTTCGAGGGGTCTTACGACAGGGTCGCGGCGTTCGCGAGGATATGGCGGGAGGGTCAAACTGAGAGGGTCAATCCGGCAAGCAAACGAACACCTAGCAATCCGATCCCGAGAAAATCAAGGGTTTAGCCCCTAGCTCGCTGACCAACCTTATTTGCACCGTTCAAACGATTGCAAGTAAACAGCTTACAAGGTAACTTCAAGCCTAAATGAGAAACGCGTGTAAGCCGTGTTGTTGCTGAACCGTTGTAGTACGTAGTCTGTTCCATAGTATTCGCTGATGGTCCGGCTATCCTTCGCCAGTAGATTATCAGCATTAAAAATTAGGCGTTGGGTCGAATTGATCTTCCAGTTGGCGCCGGCATTCAACGTCAGTTTATGCGCTTCGTAAGTACGTTGAGTCAAGTTGTTGCGGATCCAGTCACTCGGAAGCCAGTTTGCGTCCAGATTGAGCTTTAACGGCAACCCTTGTGGGGAATATGTTGCGCCCAGCTTAGCGCGCCAAGGTAATTGGCCCTCAAGCCGATTGTCAGGGCCAGGTAAATCTCGCAATCGGGATTGAGCATAGCTGACACTGCCTTGTAAATCCGCATTAGGAGCCTGCTTCCATAGGTCGTGCATCGCAAGCCGCGTTTCTAAGGTGATGCCACGTAACGTTGCATCACCTAAGTTGGTAGGGCGCATTACATAGCGGGGAACGTTTGCCCACGCCACCCTTTCCGACGTCAGCTCGTTACCAATTTTTCCCGTAATATCGCGTGTGTAAAATTCGACTTTGGCCTCGCTGTTTGCGCTCAGACCGTGTGTATATGAAAGGTTGATACCGATTGCGCGCTCAGGCTGCAAATTTGGATTGCCGGTAACATCGGCCGTATCCAAAGTATTAGGTCCGCACAGCATGCCTTTGTAGCACGGAGCCAGAGGGTTGATTTGCGGATGAAGTAACATCTGACGTGCTTCAGGCGCTTGGAAGGTTCGCGCAATTGAGGCCCGTATTTGACGTTTGCTGTTGCCGTTTATTTTATAGGCGACATGAAATGACGGCGACCAGATATTGAACTGAGGCCGGCTCATCAAGGTGCCTTCCCTCAATTCGTGTTGACGCTGTTCGGTGGAGACGCCCATGCCTAAGGCCAGCATCTTGCTCACTCGCCAATCGTCCTGGATGAAATACTGACGCCGTATTACGTGCGTTTGATTATGTGCGCCAAGCACAGTCTGAGTGACGTCCGGATACCCATCGATAAAATCGTTAAAATCAGTATCAGCGTCGTTCACGGCAAATTTGAGACCTGCTGACAACTCGTGTCCTCCGTCAAATTCCGTACTGTAGTTGACGTCCAAAAAACGATTTCTCATGACAAGATTTCTGTCAAGTAGGCGCAAATGGTCGCCGTTGTATGACCAGTCCTCTGTGCGGCGATCATCATTGGTAGTATGCGAACGATTAGCATTGATCTTGGTCGAAAGGCGACTTTCGGAAGTGATCTTCCAATCCCAAGTTAAAGGGACGCCTACACTAGTCAGATCTTGAACACTCCGTCGGTGAATGGCAAGCATACTGTCATCCGTCCACAGACGCTGCTCCAGATTGCGTTCCACGATTTGGAACTTGCCTAGATCAGGTGCCAAGCTCAACTTTTGGGAAGGATTGATCAGCCAAGAAATTTCGGTGCCAGCGACGACGCTTTGTGAGCGATTCAGTGTCGTACGCATGCCTTCGAATTGAGGAGTAGACGAAGTTCTATTGGTGAACTGCTGGCGATATTGCTCTAAACCTGGCGTTTCTTTGCTACCAGCGATCAATGTGAAGTTATAAATAACCGGCGCACCGGAAGGTAACTGATTGCTCATCAGCGTGACGTTGGCGCCGGGGTGACCCGGCGTCGTTGTGCCACTCACCCTAAGTTGCGTCATCGTTTTGGTGTCTGCTTTACGGCGAACGACATTAATTGTCCCGGCGATTCCGAACGGTCCCGTCGCAGCGGTTGCCGACTTGATGATTTCGACCCTTTCAACTTGCACCAGATCCAATTCGTAAGGATCGACTCCGGTTGCAGGCTGTCCATCGACCAGCACTTGAGTATAGCCCGGCAGGCCTAAAAGTCCGATACGCCCGTCCTTCCCGATCGTGATTGCTGGTTCACGTCGCAAGACTTCTTCAACATTGCGTGCCCCACTTTCTTGAAGCGTTTTTTTACTAATGACGATCTTGCCAGCGACAAAATCGCGATTAGCTTCCACGTCGCTTTGTCCAGTGACCACAACTGTTTGCGGAACATCCTGTGCATACGCCTTGGCAGACAGCAAAAGCAATAAATACAAACGTTTTGACTTCATTAACTATGACACTTAGAAAAAAACCAATATTTAAGTAAGATATTTAAATATATCTAATATTTATTAAGAGCAATTATCTTCACTCGCGTTTTCAGGTTCTATTTCTGCAAAGAGGTAGTGGAATTAATTGTCCGGAAAATATTTGCAAATAGACGTACAAAATTTTTCGTGTTGGTCCAAAAACTTCTGAACTTCCGATTCCTCTCGGTCCTGAAGATCTTTGATTTTCTTTGGATCCGACTCCTGTTTTATTTTTGCTTTTAAATCATTTATTACTTCATCATGTTTTTCCTGACGTTCTGGAACGGCACTGGGATCAGCCATACACTTGGCCATGCACTGCGATCGACTCTTAAACTCTCCCTGTCCGGTGGCGCTGCATAGTGCTGGCATCAAAAAAAAACTGAAAAATAACATTCTCAACATTTTTAAAACTTTCATATAAATTTAGCCTAGCCAGGCCTTTTTTTTAAAGATCTAGCGAGTTCCCGGTAGGCTTCCAATTGAAAACCGATAACCAATTTATTGCTCGAAACCAAAATTGGAACTGCACTTTCATGAAGTTCCTGGAATGCAGCGGAAGCGGTCTTTGACTGGTCTATAATTTGGTCATTATAGGGTATTCCTTCTGCCTTCAGGAATGCACGTGCTGAAGCACAATGGGGACATGTTGTTGTTCCGTACAGAGTGAGCAGATTGGGTTGGCCCGCGACATGTTGGCTGTAGTCTCCTGTTTTAAATGGATTACTGAACATGTTCACTATCTTTGGCACATTGAATCCCAGTGCTACGGCAATAGCCATTGACCCCACAATAACTAGAATATTAGAAATGATTTTCTTCATTAATTTTCAAAATCGTAAATTTATATCTGCAACTGTGCCAGTCATAGACTGTTTGTAGTCTATGACTGGCTAATGAAACCTAATTACTCAACGCAGACAGGAACGCAAAAATTCAAGCGCGCACCGGCGTTCAGGCAATCAACCAGGCAACGCATCGTGGGCGACAGGTCATCCACCACGGCGTCGTTAGCCATTGCATAGGAAGCAGTAAAGCCGAGACTAAATACAAAAGCGATAGCGATACGACGAATCATTAATCAATCTCCAATAGGTTAAAGGAAAATTATTATTACATATTAGAAATGATTGATCAAAAGTAAAACTTTATGTTGTTTTTTATGGAATGCTCTTTTCAAATTTCTGACAATATGTTACGCCGATACACTTCGTTACAATTCGTGATATTTTGATTTGTGTGCTCTACTTAAGCATCGAAAATTGCAATCTCTATTACATCAGCCCCAAATAAAGCATAACTACCTATCCTGCTGGTTTGCTAGCCAGTATTGACCCTCTCCATTTGGTTCTCTCGCCGCACTCTCGCGAACGCGGCGACTCTACTCTGTCGTAAGACCCTTCGACCCCAATTCTTTTGGCCTTGACGCGACTGGAGCGCCGTTCGGCATAGGCTGGCTCAATGTTTTCCGACCGAAGATAGCGCCGTATGGTGTTCCTAGAGATGCCAAAACGCCTGGCTATCTCTCTTAGTGGGGCTTGGTCCCGAATGTGCCAGCGTCGAATAATGCCTAGTAATACCACGTCGATCACTCCAATTTCCCGCTCGATGATGGGCGGGATTGTGTCTTAAACGTGGGTCATTTTCGTGTGCAAACCGCCGTCTGTTGATGTGCGAGAGATTGTGACCCAACCTTAGTCATAGTTTTGCGTTGCCAGATGCCCCATACGACTTGAGGCGTAAAGCATCCCTTCAATGCTTGCAGTGCAAAAGGCGGGTCAATCATACCGGGTCGAATCTGCTCGCAAACGAACAACATTGCCTCCGACCGTAGCATCCCGGTCATCTGTCACTGCTAGACTACGTCTATGGAACAAATCTGCGTTAATTCATGGAACGAGTTCATGACTCTTTCTGCCCAACTCGACGGTTGGGCGTTTCGTGGTCAGCAAGACCATCGCTGGCCGCTACTGACTTCCTTATCGCGTTACCTGAACGCGCACTTGCCTGATCGCGGTACCTGGCGCCAGCGCGAGGAGCGCGCGATACGCATTTTCCGGCGTAAGGCGCATAACTTCCTCGACAAGCCCGAAGCCTTGCTAAATGATCTGCGCTGCTTGGCGCTGATGCAACACCATGGTGCGCCGACGCGTCTGCTGGACTTCACAAAATCCCCGTTTGTTGCTGCATTCTTTGCGCTGGAGCAGTCCAGCCGTGATGCAGCAGTCTACGCGCTCGATACGCCTCGCTTGTGGAGCGCGACGCCAATCGGGCAACCCGATATGACGCGTGACCACATCGATCCGCGCACGCCGGGCAACTTCGCGGGCCTGTTCCTACCCAACACCAACAATGTGGTGTGGGTCGGCGAACCCACAGATATGGATCGACGCTTGGTTGCGCAGTCGGGCACGCTGGTTGTTCCGGGCATGTTGGACAAGCCGCTCGACGAAATCCTGCAGCATTACGATGAAAGCAGGTCCTCGCTTAAAAAGATTGTGTTGCCACATGCGATGAGAGCGGAATCCATGAAAGCCCTATACCGCATGAACATCACCAACGCCACCTTGTTTCCTGACCTCGACGGTTTGGCACGTTCGATCGGCATGGAGTTGGAAATGGTATGGCCGGTGTGATAATGCGGCTGTCCCCACCGTGAATCAGTTGGGCCGCATCATATCCCCTGCGGCTGCCCGCTCTCAGAAGAAGTTACCTCCAAAGCATGCTCCTTTTGCATCCTATCGCTCTCTTCCGACGCTGAGGAGAACCTCAGTGAGACTTCATCGACGTTACGTCCCATCAACTTTTACTTTCCGGTTGTTCAAGTTAATATTCCTCAGTGTGATGGCAAAGCTTGAGGATTTTCAGACTTGTTCAAGTTAATAGGGCGAACTGTTGAAATTCAAATTTCGCTAACTCCATGATTTGACTGATAGGCCGTTCAAGGTAATATTCCCGGCTGCCAACGAGCAAGCTTCGGGGGCTTGTGCAGAAATACGGAAGGAGCCGAACAGCGCGGTGGCGTCGGCTTCTGGGGCTTTTTGTCAGCACAGAGATGCAAGCGTCGCAACGGGTGCATCTCCTGAGTTTGCTGACGCGATTAGTTGCGGCCAGCCATCACGCCGCCATCGACGTCCCAGTTGGCGCCGGTGACCCAGCCAGCTTTGTCCGACAGCAGGAAAACCACCACCTCAGCCACATCTTGCGGCGTGCCGACCCGGCCGATCGGGTGGAAGCTGTTAAAGCCTTGCAACGCGTCGTGCACTTCCGCCTTCGGGATAAAGCCCTCGTAAATCGGCGTTTGCACCACGGCCGGCGACACGGCGTTGACGCGGATATGCTTGGACGCCAGCTCCATGGCCGCGTGCTGTGTCAGCGAATGCAAGCCCGCCTTGGCCATCGAATAAGCGGAGGAAGGCGTCGCAGCGATCGCTTGCTTGGCCCACATCGAGCCGATATTGACGATCGCGCCCGGCTTGTTGCTGGCGACCAGATTAGCCGCCACTTTCTGCGTGATGAAGAACGCCGCCTTGTTCAGCTGCATGTACATGTCATAGTCGGCCTCGGCGTGTTCCAAGAACGGTTTCGGGAAGAACACACCCGCTGCGTTGACCAGCAGGTCGATATCCGCGTGCTGCTCATCGATGGCCTTGAGTAATTGCTGCAGACCTGCTTCGCTCGACAGGTCGGCAGTCAGTGCCCATACCTGCCCCAGCGCAGCCAGCTCCGCACGGGCGTCTTCCGTTTTTTGCGGCCGGTTGCCCACGATAACCGCACTGCCGCCTTCTTTCAGCACGCTACGTGCCGACTCGAAACCCATGCCGCTGGTACCACCGACCACCAACAACTTCTTGCCCTTGAATTGATTGCTCATTACTTTTTCCTTTTAATGAAAACTTCGTGGATTGGATGAACTGAAGTTTGGGCGTGCGGCGGCTAAATAACAAACCAGATAAAATGTTCCTCATTAAAAGAAAAACTTTATATTGATGAAGATCCCGGTCCATCTCAACGCTCTACGCGCCTTCGAAGCCAGCGCGCGTCACCAAAGTTTTTCCGCTGCGGCGGCCGAATTGAACGTGACGCCGGCGGCGGTCGGCCAACTGGTGCGGACGCTGGAGGATTGGCTGGGGACGCCGCTGTTTCACCGCACTGCCGGCGGACGCGCGCGACTGACCCCAACCGAGGCGGCAGAGCGCGCGCTGCCTGATATCCGTGCCGGATTAGACCGGCTTGGATTGGGACTTGAGCGGCTGCGGGAAGGCTCGCTGAACGGCGTGCTGACCGTCACCGTTAGTCCTGCCTTTGCCGCCAAGTGGCTGTTGCCGCGTATCGACCGTTTCCAGACGGCCTGCCCGGATACCGACGTGCGGCTGGACACTAATCTCAAAGCAGTAGATTTTCTATCGCAGCGCATCGACATCGGCGTGCGCTATGGCATGGGTAGCTGGCCGGGCCTCACGGCTGAAAAACTGATGGACGAAGAGGTGTATCCGGTCTGCTCACCAGAACTGCTGCGCAAGACCGGCAGCCTGAAAAATCCGGCTGACCTGGCGCACGAAACCCTGATCCATGACCTGTCCATGGATGGCCACGCGGAGTTCCCGACCTGGGCCGCATGGCTGCACAAGGCCGGGGTCGCGAATCCAAGCGGCTCGCGAGGAATGAAGATCAACAATTCTGCGGCGGTTCTGCAGGCCGCTGCCGAAGGGCACGGGATCGCACTCGCGCGCAGCATCATGGCGCGCGATGACCTGCTCTCCGGCCGGCTGGTGCGGCTGTTCGGCGAGATCAGTTTCGCCTCGCCTCTGGCCTATTACGTCGTGTATCGCGCCGACTGTTCCGGCTTGCCCAGAGTTCGCACTTTCCGCGACTGGCTAATGCAGGAAGCGCAAAGCGACCTCCGTGCATAAGGCCAATGTATACTGTGGTTCCATATATTTACAGTGATCAGGTCACCTCTGAGAGATCCGCTATGCTCGATAATCCTGCCGCCCTCGCCGCGAAGCCACCTCACCCTAGCGCGCTGCTCGAACAGCTGGTGGAGCAGCGTACCGCCGAATTAAGCCAGGCTTTGGCCGCCGTGGAGGCGCAGAAGCAGGAACTGGAAAGCGCGCTACGGCAAAAAGAGGAAGTCCAGAGCCAGCTCAAAGACGAACTGAAAGACGCCCAGCTGCTGCATAACATCAGCGCCATGCTGGTCGATGAGAACTCGGTCGGCGAGCTGTATCAAAAACTGGTCGATGCCGCCACCTTGGTGATGCGCTCCGATTTCGGCAGCATGCAGCGCTTCGACGAGGAAACAGGCAAGCTGCAATTGATCGCGCACCGCGGCCTCGATCAGCCAGCGGTGGAGTTCTGGCAATGGGTCCACGCTGGCCGCGCCACCACCTGCGGCAAGGCGCTTCAACTGGGCCAGCGCGTGGTGGTGCCGGATTTCGAAGTGTGCGAATTTATCGAAGGCAGTGCCGATCTGATCGCCTTCCAACAAGCAGGCGTCCGCTCCGCGCAATCGACGCCACTGCTGACCCGCAACGGCCGCCTGGTAGGAATGATTACCACCCACTGGACGCGCGTCTGCCAGCCGCGCGAACGCGACCTGCAACTGCTGGATATTATCGCCCGCCAGGCGGCCGACCTGATTGAACGCAACGCCTCCGCCGAAGCGCTGCGCTTGCAGTCGCAGCGCCTGATTGAGGCCGACCGCTACAAGGATGAATTTCTGGCCACGCTGGCGCACGAACTGCGCAATCCGCTGGCGCCGATCCAGAACGGCCTGGCTCTGCTCAAAATCGGCAAGTCCGAGCAGGTGCCGCGCGTGCTGCCGATGATGGAGCGCCAGCTGGGGCACATGGTGCGCCTGATCGATGATTTGCTGGATGTGTCGCGTGTCAGCCGTGGCATGATTACGCTGAAGCGCGATCGTGTCACCCTGAAAACCATCGTCGACAGCGCGGTCGAAACCAGCCGGCCGATGATCAACGCCGCCCAGCATAAATTCACCGTCACCATTCCCGGAGACAACGTCTGGCTGCATGTGGACCTGACGCGGGTGGCGCAGATCATCAGCAATCTGCTGAATAACGCCGCCAAGTACACGCCGTCCGGCGGCGAGATTGAACTGGTCGCCGAAGTGACCGGCTCGACCGTGTTGGTCAAAGTCAGCGATACCGGCATCGGCATCGCGCAGACCATGCTGCCCAAGATTTTTGAGTTATTCACCCAGGTGGACGGCACGGCCGAGAACGCCCAGGGCGGTTTAGGAGTAGGACTGGCACTGGCCAAGCGCCTGGCGGAAATGCACGATGGCAGCATTGAAGTCACCAGCCCGGGCGACAAAGGCGGATCGGTGTTTACCTTGTCCCTGCCGGTAGACCACGCCGTCGCACTGGACCGCAATCCAGACCAGCACCCTGCGTCCCACCCGGTGGGCAACGCGCTGCGCGTGCTGATTATTGATGACAATGTCGATGCCGCCGAAACGCTGGCACTCGTCCTTGGCGTCCTGGGTCACACCACCAGCGTGGTGGTGGATGCCCGCAAGGCGCTGGCGGCAGCGCTGGAATTCGAGCCGGATGTGGTGTTCCTGGACCTGGGCATGCCTCACCTGAACGGATTCGACCTGGCCCGGCAAATGCGCGGTGAAGCGGCGCTGAACCGCACCTATCTCGCCGCATTGAGCGGCTGGGGATCGGAAGACGACCGCGCGCGAAGCCTGGAGGCCGGCGTCGACCGCCATCTCACCAAGCCGGTCAAACTGAACGAAGTCGAGGAGATGCTGGCGCAGCTGGTGCAACGACGCTAAACGCAAGGCCAGAAAAAATTTATTCTCCGCGTGTCGATTTCTTGCGGCATGATTCGTCGTCAGATGGAGGGACCATTGTCCCGCAACTTTCTACGAGGAGACGTCATGAAACAAGAGATCATCTTCAACCTGCCGGTCAAGAACCTGGACAAGTCCAAGGCCTTCTTTACCGCGCTCGGCTTCAGCACCAATCCGAAATACAGCAACGAGCAAGCAGCTTTCATGGACGTCGTCGGCGGCGTGCACATCATGCTGATGACCGAGGGCTTTTTCCAGTCCCTGATCAACAAGCCGGTGGTCAACGCCGCCGAGGGCAACGAAGTCATCATCTGCCTGATGTGCGACAGCCGCGAGGAAGTCGACAGCCTGATCGCCAAAGCCACCGCCGGCGGCGCCCGCATTCCCCATCCGCCGGAAGACCACGGCTTCATGTATGACCAGGGCTTTGAAGACCTCGACGGCCACCTGTGGAACCTGGTCTGGACCGCGCCGCAGGACTGATTACGCGTGGGCCAGCAGCGGACGGCTAACCGGGCGGGATGCGCCGCCGCGTGGGGCGGCGCTGCGTTGAACACCACCACCGTCCAGCTTGAACGCGGCCACCGATTCGGACAGGCGCGCAGCCTGCTCCGACAGCGACGCCGACGCGGCCGCCGCTTCTTCCACCAGCGCGGCATTCTGCTGCGTGGTCGCATCCAGCGTGGCGACCGCCTGGTTGATCTGGCTGATGCCCAGTTCCTGCTCGTGGCCGGCGGCGCTGATTTCCACCATGATGCCGGTGACGCGCTCGATGCTGGCGACGATCTCGCCCATGGTGGAACCGGCTTCGCGCACTTGCGACACGCCGCCATCCACCTGCGTGACCGAGGCGCCGATCAGCGCCTTGATGTCCTTGGCCGCGTCGGCGCTGCGATGCGCCAGGCTGCGCACTTCGGACGCTACCACCGCAAAGCCGCGGCCCTGTTCGCCGGCACGGGCCGCTTCCACCGCCGCGTTCAATGCCAGGATATTGGTCTGGAAGGCGATGCCGTCGATCACGCCGATGATGTCGGCAATCCGGGTCGAGGCGGCGCGGATCGATTCCATGGTGTTGATGACATTGCCCACCACTTCACCGCCACGCGCTGCTATCCGCGACGCTTCCTGCGCCAGTTCGTTGGACTGGCGGGCGTTCTCGGAATTCTGGCGCACGGTGGAAGTCAGTTCTTCCAGCGAGGATGCGGTTTCTTCCAGGCTGGCGGCCTGTTCTTCGGTGCGGCCCGACAGATCGAGGTTGCCGGTGGCGATTTCAGCGGTGGCGGTGGCGATGCTGGCCGCGCCGTTGCGCACCGACAGCACGGTGGCTGCCAGCTTGCTCTGCATCCCTTCCAGCGCGCGCATCAGTTCGGTCATCTCGTCATTACCGCGCACGTCGATGCGGTTGGACAGGTCGCCGTCGGCCATGCGCGCAAAGTGCGTCACCGATTCGCGGATCGGCACCAGGATCGAGCGCAGCAGCGACACCGCCGCCGCCAGCATCAGCACCAGGCCGCCGACAATCGCGCCGCCGGTCAGCCAGCGCTGGGTGGAATACAGCGCCTGGCTGGCGTCATATTGCCTGGTGTTGGATTTGCTCTGGAATTCGCTCAGCGCCTGCGCGCTCTCGGACAGTTTGGCAAACAGCGGCTGCATCACCGTCATGGTGATTTTGTCGGCCAACACGGTATCCTTGGCGTTGAGCGCGCGCACCAGCGGCATGAAGCCCTGGTCGGCAAACGCCTTGCGGTCCTTGTCCATCTGGTCGGACAGGCGCTTCTCTTCATCGTTCTGTGGCAGCGCCAAGTAGCGTGCCCAAGCTTTGTCGGACGCCGTCATAAAGCTTTCAGCGCGGGCCAGCGTTTTGCCCGAGTCCGGCAGTTCCGGATGCATGGTCACGCGGTCCAGCGCCAGGCGTGAACGGGCCAGGGCCAGTTGCGATTCGCCGATGGCAATGGCCGACGGCATGGTGTTGTCGTTGGCGTCCTGCAGGCTGAGGTTGACTTTCTGCATGCCATACAGGCCGCTGAGACCGGTGATCACAATCAACAGCCCCAACAGGGCCATGGTTGCGATGAGTCGGAATTTGATGGTGACTTTCATGATAACGCTCCATACCTATGCCAACTGTAACCGCGTTGTGGGGAGTGAGCGAAGGCGCTGGACTCGGGCGGACAGGACGGCAGCGTAGTGGCTGCGTTAGAGGAGAGGAAACGAGGATCTGGTTTCGACAGCGGCGGATGAATTTCCGTATGGAATTAATTCTACGCCTGTTGCGTGACAATTGGAAAGAATTTCTTAACTTGCAATTTGCATGTGCCGGCGGGCGTCACCAGGACGCCACACCGGCTGCAATGCTAGGCGCCCGGCGCCTTGCGGTAACGCATCGGATTAAAGCCGGCATAGGCCGCTTCCGTGA
Source organism: Duganella levis (assembly GCF_009857605.1). GTDB lineage: Bacteria > Pseudomonadota > Gammaproteobacteria > Burkholderiales > Burkholderiaceae_D > Rugamonas > Rugamonas levis. Next base: position 131,133 of record NZ_WWCT01000005.1, read on the forward strand.
GCGCGCTGGCCAGCAGGCCCAGCTTGCGATGGTCGTAGCTGCTGTTGTTGAACACCACCACGTTGACGTCGTCGGCCAGCACGCGCCGCGCCACCAGGCGGAAGCCGCCATTCGAGCCGTCTTCCCATGCGCACTCGCGCGGCTGGCCGGCGATGCCCGCCAGTTGCGTGCGGCCGCCCAGCGCGTAGTGCTGCTCCTGCCGGTTGACGCGCAACAGCGTGGCGCGCGAGGCCGGCGTCAGGATGCTGCCGCCCAGCACGCCGTTCATCAGGAACAGCATGTCGGTGGCGCTGCTGTAGAAGCCGCCGGCCATGGCCATGTAATCCGGCACCGGACTGACATTGCGGGTCCACGGCGGCGTTTGCGTGGCCGGCGTGTAGGCCAACGCCATGCCGGCCACCTTGTCCGAGTCGCCGCTGAAGATGCCGCTGTTGTGCAGCTGGAGCGGCGCCAGCAGCCACGCCGACACGCACTCGCGGTACGACTGGCCGCTGACGTGTTCAACGATCGCCTTGACGATCAGCCAGTTGGAATGCGAATAGTCCCACTCGCTGCCGGGCTTGAAGCGCAGCTCACCGCTGGCGTAGCGGCGCACCGCCTCCATCTGCTCCAGCGGCTGGTCGCGCATTTCCGGATGCGCCTTGCGCGCCTCCAGAATCTCGTTCGGCACACCGCTGGTATGGCTCATCAGATGGCGCAGCGTGAGACGGGCGCCGGTGTCGGCGCGGTAGTCCGGCAGGTAGCGCGTGATCGGCTCGTCCAGCGCCAGCTTGCCCATGTCGACCAGCTTCATCACCACCATGGCGGCCACCCATTTCGACACCGAGCCGGTTTCAAAGCGCGTATTCAGCGCCATCGGCGTGTTAGTCTGGGGATTGGCGCTGCCGACGGCGTTGGTGTACCACACCTCCGGCCCCAGGCTGACCGCCACCGTGCCGTTGAAGTCGTAGTAATCGGCCAGGACCGCGTCATAACGCGCTCCCTGGTCCGAGGCAAAAGCAGGCACCACACGGCCAAGGGCCACCGCCCCGGCCAAGGCAAGACATTGACGACGATCCACAGCAAGCTTCTCCTTAAAATCGATCGCAGCAGCGTACCACAGGTAGTAGCCAGTCCCGGCCAAAAGATAGGGCCGCCGTAGTAGGCTATCAACTTAGAATACACATTTTGCCAGCAGGGATATTCCGATGCGCAGGAACCGATGGAAACTTGCAGCTGGCCTGGTCGCGCTCTTGCTTTGGCATACGGCGCAGGCGCTGAATCCCACCATCCGCCTGGAAGACCTCAACCGTGCCAGCTGGAGCGAGAAAGACGGCGTGCCGTCCAATATCCAGTGCATGGCGCAGACCCGCGACGGCTGGCTGTGGCTGGGCACCTCGGACGGCCTGTACCGCTTTGACGGCGTCAGCTTCGAACGCTACCCGCTCAAGCGCAGCCGCATCTTCAGCCTGCACGCCAGCGACAACGGCGACCTGCTGATCAGCTATGAGCTGGAAGGCGTGCAGGTGCTGCATCCGGATGGCAAGCTGACCGACCTGGCGCCGGCCGGCGCGCCCAAGCCGGGATCGGTCGCCTCGATGGCCACTGACCGTGACGGCACGCTCTGGACGGTATCGGTGCGCGGCCTGCACCGATACGTCAACGGCCAATGGCAAACCATGGCCAGCGGCATCGACTGGACCAATCAGACGCTGAGCATCCTGGTCGACCAGTATGGCCGGGTCTGGGCCTCGAACCGCGACGCCGTGTACCTGTACGACCGCAGCCAGGACAAAGTGGTGCGGGTCGGCGGCAACGCGCTGCGCGGTAATCTGATCCAGTCGCCGGACGGCCGTATCTGGGCCAACAGCGGCGAGCGGGTGATGCCGGTGCCGGCGCCGCCGCTGGGCGTGCACTTGCCGCGTCAGCCGGACTTCAACAGCGCCGAGTCGCGCACCCACGGCCAGTTCGACCGCGACGGCAACCTGTGGGCCTTGCACTGCCCGCACGGCCTGTGCCGGGTGGCGCGCGCCGGCGAGCTGGCCGCCGCGCCGATCGACGTCGCGCGCCAGGCCAACGACCGCCTCGACCAGCCCTGGCAACTGAGCGCGCTGACCACCAACAACCTGCTGGAAGACCGCGAAGGCAATATCTGGGTCGCCACCCAGAATGGCCTGGACCGTTTTCGCGAGAACAAACTGGTGCCGGTGCGCATTGCCGGTCCCGCCGCCTCCCTGACCACCGCCAGCGATACCGAGGGCCGGCTGTGGGCGGCCGAATGGACCACCCACACGGTATGGCAGCTCACAGCCGGCGCGGCGCCGGTGCGCGACCCGCACCGCAGCGCGCAGGTGGTGGCCAATGACCGCGACGGCGCGCTGCTGCTGGCCGGGTCGCGCGAGATCGAACGCATCTATCATGGCAAGTCGAGCCGCATCCCGCTGCCCGCGCCCGATGGCAAGCCGGTCGACCTGACCGTGCTGGGCCTGCTCGACGACGGCAAGCGGCTGTGGATGGCGTCGATCCAGACCGGCCTGATGGCCCTGGTCGACGGCGCCTGGCTGCCGCGCTCGCGCTTCAACCTGCCGCCGCGCATTGCCATGTCGGCGGCCGGCGGCGTCGGCCAGCTGTGGCTGAGCCACAACGACGGCGGCCTGAGTTTCTACGACAACGACAAGTTGACCCGTTACGACATCAGCATGGTCGGCCAGGAGTCCGGCATCTTTCCCGGCCCGCAGCTGGTGGTGGCCGGCGACCACGGCCTCGCCGTCCAGCGCGGCAACCAGTTCGTGCTGCTGGCGCCGGCCGATGCGGCGGCGCTGCGCAACGTCACCGGCATGACGGTGACGCCGGACGGCGACCGCTGGCTGAACGGCGCCAAGGGCGTGGTGCGCATCCGCAGCACCGATTGGGAGGCCTCGCTGCGGCAGCCGCAGGTGCCGCTGGTCTACACCGTGATCGACGCGCTGGAAGGCTATCCCGGCCGCGCGGCGATGGAAAACCGCCTGCCGACCATCTACAACGCCGGTAACGGCCGGCTATGGTTTCGCGCCACCGGCGGCCTGGTCACGCTGGACACCACCCAGCTGCGCCCCAACCCGGTCAAGCCGGTGGTGCAACTGCTGCGCGTAGCCACCGACGAGCGCAGCTATCCGGCCACCGGCCGCGTGCAACTGCCGGCCGGCACGCGCAACTTCAACATCCAGTTCACCGCACCGGGACTGCGCAAGCCGGAGGGCATGCGCTTCCAGTATTTCCTCAAAGGCGTGGACCAGCACTGGCAGGACTCCGGCACCCGCCGCGCCGCCTACTACACCAACATCGGGCCCGGCCGCTACACCTTCAGCGTGCGCGCGGTCAATGAGGACGACATGGCCAGCGAGACGGTGGCCTCGGTACCGCTGGAAATCGCGCCGACCGTGGTACAGACCTGGTGGTTCCAGCTGCTGTGCGTGGTGTTCGCGGCGCTGCTGCTGGCCGGCTGGTACCAGTACCGGCTGAAGAAAGCCACCGCCGCCATCGCCAGCCGGCTACAGGTGCGGATGGACGAGCGCGCACGCATCGCCCGCACCTTGCACGACACCTTCCTGCAAAGCGTGCAGACCCTGGTGCTGCGCGTGTATGCGGTGCTGACCAGGATGCCTGAGGGCAGCGAACCGCGCGCCCGCCTGGAAGCCATCCTGGACGACGCCGACCGCGCCATCGAAGAAGGCCGCGACCAGGTGCAGTTGCTGCGCAGCGGCCTGGATATCGAGCAGCAGCTGAACCAGACCGGCGTGGCGCTGGCGGCGCTGCACAGCACTACCCAGTTCGAGCTGGCCACCGAGGGCGAGGCGCGGCCGCTGTCGCCGCCGGTGCAGGATGAACTGGCGGCGATCGCCCAGGAAGCGCTGCGCAACGCCTTCCAGCACGCGCGCGCCAGCAAGGTCACGGTGCGCATCGAATACCACGACGACGCGCTGGTGCTGCAGGTGGCCGACGACGGCCGTGGCCTGGACCAGGACGAAGTGCGCAACCGCATCAAGGAACGCCATTTCGGCATGGTCGGCATGCGCGAACGGGCCCGCTACGCCGGCGCCGCCATCGACATTACCAGCTCGCCCGGCCAGGGCACGGTGATGTCGCTAAAAGCGTCCGCCAGGCTGTGTTACGCGACGGATGAATAAACAGTCGGACGGTTGGTGAATTTCGTAATTGCATCACAACCGCGCTGATTGCAGAATGGGGGAAAACGATAAGGAGACATCCCCATGACAGATTCCATCCGCGCCGCCAGCCTGCTGGCGCTGGCCGCTACCTTTGCCTCGCCCGCCTGGGCCGACACCGTGACGGTCAAGTCGCCCAACGGCCGCAACGCGGTCAGCATCGACAGCGACAAGCTGACCTACAGCGTCAGCCGCGACGGCAAGCGCATCATCGAGCCCTCGCCGCTCGGCCTCAACCTCGACATCGGCGCCATCGGCCCCGGCGCCAAACTGAGCGGCCACGCGGAAACCACCGTCAACGACACCTACGAGATTGTGCTGGGCAAAGCGCGCAGCGCACCAGACCACTACCAGCAGTCCACGCTCAGCTTCGCCGGCAAGCCGCAATTTCAGCTGATCGTGCGCGCCTACGACAACGGCGTCGCCCTGCGCTACGTGGTGCCGGAGCAAGCCGGCGTGTCGAGCTTCAAGGTGATGAACGAAGCCACCCAGTTCAACTTCGCCAAGGACTACGACTGCTGGGGCGCCAACATGGGCCGCTTCGACACCAGCTTCGAGGCGGAATACGACCGCACCAAGGCCTCCGGCATCCGCAACTTCCACAACTACATGGCGCCGCTGGTGTGCAAGACCGGCGCCGGCAATACCACCTTCGCCATCGCCGAATCGGACGTCAAGGACTATCCCGGCTTCTACCTGTCCGGCCGTGGCGATGCCGGCCTGGGCGTGATGGTGACGCTGCCGCCCCGTTTCGACAACAACCGCGACTACCGTTTCCGCAAAACCGTCTCCGCCAGCGTGCAGCTGAAGGGCCAGGGCTTCCAGACGCCATGGCGCGTGGTGATGCTGGGCGATACGCCAGGCGACCTGACCGCATCGTCGCTGATTCCGACCTTGGCGGCGCCGTCGCAGATCAAGGACACCAGCTGGATCAAGCCGGCCAAGACCTCGTGGGACTGGTGGAACGACTGGGCCGTCAACGTGCCCAACGCCGGCGTCAACACCGACACCTACAAAGCCTTCGTCGACTTTTCCAAGGCGATGAAGCTGGACGATATCCTGATCGACGAAGGCTGGTCGGTGGGCAGCGATGTCGAGCCGAATCCGCAGGCCGACGTCACCCGCGCCAAGCCGGCGCTGGACATGCCGGCGCTGCTGCACTACGCGCAATCGCAAGGCGTGGGCGTGTGGCTGTGGGTGCAGTGGCAGCAGCTGGACAACCAGATGGACGCCGCCTTCCGGCAATACGCCGCCTGGGGCATCAAGGGCATCAAGGTCGACTTCATGAACCGCAACGACCAGGAGATGGTGGACTGGTATCACAAGGTGCTGAGCAAGGCCGCCGAGCACAAGCTGATGGTCGACCTGCACGGCGCCTATCCGCCGAATGGCCTCAACCGCACCTGGCCCAACTACGTCACGCAGGAAGGCGTACTGGGGGCGGAAAACAACAAGTGGAGCGCGCGCATCACCGCCACCCACAACGTCACGCTGCCGTTCACGCGCATGATCCTGGGGCCGATGGATTACACGCCGGGAGGCTTCCACAACGCCACGCCATCCACTTTCGCCTCACGCAACCACGAGCCGCTGGTGATGACCACGCGCGGCCAGGCCATCGCCATGTACGTGGTGTACGACAGCCCGTTCCAGATGGTGTCCGATAGCCCGGCCGCCTACCGCAATGCCGACGGCAGCTGGGCCGATGGCGCCGAGTTCATCCAGGGCGTGCCGACCACCTGGGACGAGACGCGCATCATCGCAGGCGACATCGGCGAGTACATCGTCTCGGCCCGCCGCAAGGGCGATGTCTGGTATATCGGCGCCATGACCAACGAATCCGGACGCACGCTGAAGGTGCCGCTGTCCTTCCTCGGCAAGGGCACACATAAAGCGCAACTGCTGCAGGACGGCGCCGACGCCAGCCACCTGGCAGCCAGCGACAGCACGGTGACGGCCACGCAAACCATCACGCTCAAGCTGGCGCCATCCGGCGGCGCGGTGGCGGTGATCAAACCCTAGGCGGCGCCAGGAACATCTGCTCGAAGGTGTGTGCATCCACCGCCCGGCTGTAGTAATAACCCTGGCCCTGCACACACCCCGCCTCGGTCAGGAAATCGGCTTCGCGTCCGGTTTCCACGCCTTCCGCCACCGCCGCAATCGCCAGGTTGTCGGCCAGCGCCAGCACCGCGCGCAGCAGGGTCTGGCGGCGCGGCGCGGCGTGGTCGATGCCGTGCACAAAGCTGCGGTCGACCTTGAGCAGGTCGATCGGCAAATCGGCCAGGTAGCTCAGGCTGGAATAGCCGGTGCCGAAATCGTCGATCGCCAGCGACACGCCGATACTCTTCAGGCGCTGCAACAGCGCGCTGGCGCCGTTCACATCACGCACCAGCGCCGACTCGGTCAACTCCAGTTGCAGACAGGCCGGATCGAGGCCGGCTTCGGCCAGATGATCGCCGATGTAGCCGGCAAAGTCGCCCTGCCGCATTTCCAGCGCCGACACATTGACCGCCATCGCACCTGGCATGCGCCCCTCGCGTTCCCAGCGCTTGGCCTGGCTGAGCGCCTGGCTCAGCACCCAGCGGCCCAGCGGCACGATCAGCCCCGACTCTTCGGCGCTGCGGATGAAACGCGCCGGATCGACCCAGCCCCACACCGGGTGCTGCCAGCGGAGCAGCGCTTCGCAGCCGCATAGGGCGCCGTCGCTGAGCTGGACCTTGGGTTGGTAAAACAGCTCGAACTGGGCGGTGCCGAGCGCCTGCCGTAGACCGTTTTCCATCTGCCGCCGCTCGATCGCGGTGCTCAGCAAATCCTGATTGAAGAAGCGCCAGACATTGCGGCCAGCCGCCTTGGCCGCGTGCAGCGCGGTGTCGGCATGCCGCAGCAGCACGTCGCCGCTGTCGCCGTCGCCGGGATACACGGCGATGCCGATGCTGCAGCCGATGTGGATCGGTTCACCGTCCAGCTGGTGCGGCAGCGCCACGGCGGCGCTGATGCGCTGCGCCGCCTGGGTGGCGTCGGCGCGGTCGCTGCCGGGCGCCATCAGCACCACGAATTCGTCGCCGCCCTGGCGGCTGATCAAGTCCACCACGCGGAAGCAGCCGCGCAGGCGCGCCGCCACCGATACCAGCAGCGCGTCGCCGGCGGCGTGGCCCAGCGTGTCGTTGACCAGCTTGAACTTGTCCAGGTCCAGATACATGACCGCCAGCGGAAGACGGTCCGCCTCGGCTTCCTTGAGGATGCGGTTCAGGTGGCGCTGGGCGGCAAAGCGGTTCGGCAGCCCGGTCAGGAAATCGTGCCAGGCCAGGTGATCGACCTGGGCCTGCAGCTCGCGCGCATTGGTCATGTCGTGGAACACCATCACCACGCCGCACACGCGACCGCAGCGGTCGTGGATCGGCGCGGTAGCGTCCTCGATCATCAACTCGCTGCCGTCCGGACGGATCAGGATGCTGCCGGGCGCGATCCGCACCACCGCACCGCTGGCCAATGTCTGTAACGCCGGGTGCTCCATCTCGATGTGCGACTTGGGATCTTGCAGCCGCATCAGTTCGTTGATCGGCCGGCCCAGCAGCTGCGCCATCTCCAGTCCCAGCAAGCGGCGCCCGGCCAGGTTGCAATAGCTGACCCGGCCCCATTCATCCGTGCTGATGACGGCATCGGCGATCGACTCCAGTACCAGCCCGTCCTGGCGGTGATCGGTCGCCGGCGACTGGCTGAAGCGCGTGGCCACCACCACCGACTGCAAGATCCGGCGCAACAGCTCGCGCGAGGTGGAGGCGGTGACGATGTAGGTCACCGCGCCCAGCCGTACCGCCTCCTGCGCCTGCGGCAGGCCGGTGTCGGGCGCCAGGATCACCACCGGCGTGCGGTCGCAGGCGACCGACAATGCATGCCAGACGTCGCTCACCGGGGTGTCTTCCAACAGGGGATTGACCAGGATGAGGTCGGGCGCCAGCGCGGCGGCGCGGCAGAGATCGGCCAGGTCGCCGGCAAACCGCAGCGTGATGACGGCGTCATCGGTTGGCGAACTGCCCCGCATGCGTTCCAGCTGCTGGCGCTCAGCTGGGTCAGATGTCACCGCCAGTATATGCATATCCATCGTGTACCTCGCGTGCTGCCCACTACCGAACGACAGTACCATAAGCGGCAGTCAAAGCCGCTATACGGTAATGAATCGAACCGGCAGTAAGCGCCTACTCACTGAGTCCCCAACCGTCGGCGCTAGCCTGCAAACGGTGCGTCAGGTTCAGCGCCTGCATGAACACCTCATCATGCGACACCACCAGCAGCGCGCCCTGGTATTGGCGCAGCATGGCTTCCAGCGCGGCCAGCGAATCGAGGTCCAGATGGTTGCTCGGCTCATCCAGCAGCAACAGCTGCGCCGGCGGATGTGCGTACAGCGCGCAGGCCAGCGCCACCTTCAACCGTTCACCGCCGCTGAGCAGGCCGACCGGCGCCGCCGCCAGTTGCGCATCCAGACCCATTTGCGCAAGATGGGTGCGCAGCGCCGACTCGCCGGCTTCGCGGTTGGCGTCCAGCAGATGTTCAATCGCCGAACGCTGCGGCGCCAGCTGCGTCAATTGCTGATCGAGATACGCGGCGCGCGCCCGCACCTCGCAGCGGCCGGCCAAAGGTTGCAGCTGGCCGGCCAACAGTTTGAGCAAGGTCGATTTGCCGCAGCCGTTCGGCCCCACCACGCCGATGCGCTGCTGGCCGCTGATGGTCAGGCTGATGTGGCGCGTGGCCGGCGGCGCATAGGGCAGCATCACGTCCTCCAGTTCCGCCAGCCGCAAACGCGCGGCCTGCGGTGCGGCCAGTGCATGCATGGCGATGGCGGCGCTGGGCGCGATCTGCTGCGCAGCTTCCTGCACCCGCTGCGACAAAGCCTCCTGCTGCGCCGCGTGCTGCTGCCGCAGCTTGCCGGCCGTGCCTTGCGCGCGGTTCTTCTGCCCGCCCAGCAGGATCTTGGCCTGATTGGCGTCGCGTCCATCGCTGGCGCCTTTCGCCAGGCGGCGCTCCTGCTTCTCCTGCTGATCGCGCATGGCCTGCGTGTCGCGCTTGCGTTCCAGTTTGCGCTGGTCCAGCTGGCGTTGCGCGCTCTCGCGTTCGGCCTCCTTGCATTCGGCGTAGAAGGCATAGCCGCCGCCGTAGCTGCGCATGCCCAGTGGCGACAGTTCGACAATGCGCGTCATCTGCTCCAGCAGTTCGCGGTCGTGGCTGACCACCAGCAGGCCGTTGGGCCAGCGCTGCAACTGCGCCATCAGCGCCAGTCGGTTGGCTCGGTCGAGGTGATTGCTTGGTTCATCGAGGATCAGGAAAGCGGCGTCGGACAGCCAGGCGGCGATCAGCGATACGCGCATCGCCTCGCCGCCACTCAGGGAGGCAGCCGGCGTCTCCGGCCGCAGGTGCGGCAAGCCGCTGCGATCGAGCTCGGACTGCAAGCGCTCGCGCAGATCCCAGCGTTCGCCGACGGCGTCGAAATCGGCCGGATCGGCGCTGCCGTTCTCGATGCGCTGCAATGCCGCCAGCGTGGCGTCGACGCCGGCCAGCTTCGCCACCGTGCCATGCTGCGCGATCTGCTGCGACAGATAATGCACCGCGCCGCTGCGCGCGATGCGGCCCGCCGACGGCGTCAACTCGCCGGCTAGCAGGCGCGCCAGCACGCTCTTGCCGACGCCATTGCGGCCCACCAGGCCAGTGCGGCGCTGGTCGAATACTTCGTTCAGGTTCTGGAACAGAATGCGGCCGTCGGCCAGCATGTAAGAAACGCTTTCCAGCGTCAGGGAGAGATGCGCCATGATGATTCCAAATGATGCGTGAAAACCGTCCCGTTGCGGGACACGTGGTTAATCAGGAAAGGGCATCATCGGATCACATGGCGCGAATATAGCAGGCCTGCGGCCGGGCGTCTACCCGGCACGCGGTGCTGCTTAGTCCCAGGCTGGCGCCAGACCGTCAGGGCTGGTCAGGCGCTCATTGCGCTCCAGCGCCGCGATCTGCGCCATGTCGTCGTCGCTCAGTTTCAGGTCCAGCGCTTTCAGGTTGCTGTCCAAATTGGCGCGCTTGGTCGACGACGGAATCACCGCATAACCCAGCTGCATCGCCCACGCCAGCACCACCTGCGCCGGCGTGGCGTGGTGACGCGCAGCGATCTGCTGGATCACCGCATCGCCCAGCACTTTGCCGTAGGCCAGCGTCATGTACGACGTGATGTGAATGCCATGCTCGCGCGCGAACTCCGCCACCTTGCGGTTTTGCAGATACGGATGCAGCTCGATCTGGTTGGTGGCAATCGCCGGCGCGCCGACTGCATCAATCGCCTGCTGCATCAGCTCCACCGTAAAGTTGGAGACGCCGATCTGGCGCGTCAACCCTTGCGCCTTGGCTTCCGCCAGCGCCGCCATGAATTCCGCCACCGGCACCTCGCCGCCTGGCGACGGCCAGTGGATCAAGGTCAGGTCAACGTAGTCGGTGCGCAGCTTGGCCAGGCTCTCTTTCAGGCTTGCAATCAGCTTTTCCTTCGACAGGTTGGCGATCCAGATCTTCGTGGTGATGAACAGCTCCGAACGCGGCACGCCGCTGGCCGCAATCGCCGCGCCCACTTCCGCCTCGTTACCGTAGATTTGCGCGGTATCGATCACGCGGTAGCCGGCTTCCAGGCCATTGCGCACCGAATCGATCACCACCTCGCCTTGCAGGCGGAAAGTACCAATACCTAATTGTGGAATGCTCATACTTGCTCCTTGAGTGCTTGCAGGCCATCGGTGTAAATACCGTGGAACAGCTGCGTGATTTCTTGTTCGCTGACGCCCACCGGCGTAAAGCTGCCGGACCATTCGACCACCGAGGCCGAATCGCCTTGCGGCGTGACCCGCAGCGTCGCCAGATAATCCCTGGCCGGGAACGGCGCCTTCAGGATCGAATAGCTGTAGTAACGCTCCTTGTCGTTGAACGTCTCAAGACGTTCGACAATCGCTTCACCTGCCGGATTGGCCAGGGTGCGCACGCGGCCACCCTCGCTCAATTCGCTGTGCGGAATGTACGGCAGCCAATCGGGCAGCGCATTGAAGCCGCCGATCAGTTGCCACACCCTGTCCGCAGTCACAGGAAGCGTGATGCTGGCGATGGTGCTGGCCATGATTACGCCTTCTCGCCAGGCAGCGGCGCGTCGGCGGCCACCAGGTTTTGTGCGCGCATCTCCTGCCAGAATGCCGCTGGAATCACTTCGTTCAGCGCCGCGTGATCTTCGGCGATGCGTTCCGGACGGCTGGCGCCAGGAATCACCGCCGCCACCGCAGGATGGGCCAGCGAGAACTGCAACGCCGCCGCCTTTACGCTGACGCCATGCTTCTGCGCGATGGCCTTGATGCGTTCCACCTTGGCGATGATGTCCGCCGGCGCCTTCTGGTATTCGAAGTGCGCGCCGCCGGCCAGGATACCCGAGCTGTATGGACCGCCGACCACGATGTCGACACCGCGCTTGAGCGCCGCCGGCAAGGCGCGTTGCAGCGCGCGTTCGTGATCCAGCAGCGTGTAGCGGCCGGCGAGCAGCGTAGCGTTGGGCTGCGGCTCGTTCAGGTCCAGCAGCAGTTCCAGCGCTTCCACGCGGTTGACGCCCAGGCCCCAGGCCTTGATCACGCCTTCGTTGCGCAGGCGGTCCAGCATGCGGAAGGCGCCGGTGCGGGCGATCTCGAATTGGCCGATCCATTCATCGCCATAGAAATCCTGGGCGACGTCGTGGACGTAGACGATGTCCAGATGATCGGTCTTCAAGCGTTTCAGGCTGTCTTCGATCGAACGCAGCGTAGCGTCGGCGCTATAGTCGTTGACGATTTTGTTCGGACGGCCAAATTCGAACACGCCGCCTTTTTCGCCCATGTCGCGCTGCGACGGATCTTCGATTTCATCAAGGATCAGGCGACCGACTTTGGTGGCCAATACATAGTCGTCGCGATTGCGCTTGGCCAGCGCTTCGCCCAGACGCAGCTCGGCCAGGCCGGCGCCGTACAGCGGCGCGGTGTCGAAGTGGCGGATGCCCTGTTCCCAGGCCGCATCCACCGTGGCCAGCGCTTCGGCCTCCGGAATGTTGCGGAACATATTACCCAGCGGCGCGGTGCCGAAGCCCAGTTTGCCATTCAGTTTTTGACGGATACTCATCTTGATTCCTTTAAGTGATGAAGAAAGTGAAGCAAGTTTAGATTGACTACATCAGACTGTCCAAGACATAATTTGCACCACTTGAGTCCCATAAGGTCTGATATGTTAGACATTCGCCAACTCCAATACTTCGTCACCGTGGCTGAGGAGGAGCATGTGGGGCGTGCTGCTGAAAAGCTGCACATCTCGCAATCGCCGCTGAGCCGGCAGATCGCCCAGCTGGAAGAAAAGCTGGGCCTGACGCTGTTCGAGCGCAGCCAGCAGCGCATCCGCCTGACCCGCGACGGCCGCACCTTCCTGGCCGAGACCCAGGCTTTCTTGACCCACGCCTCGCGGCTGGAAGGACTGGCCAAGCGCCTTGGGCGCGGCGACGAAGGTGGCCTGTGCATCGGCTACATCGAAAACGCCATGCACGCCGGCGTGCTGCCGGCCGGCCTGCGCGACCTGCGCGCCTCGCGGCCGCACGTGCACGTGGCGCTGTATAGCCTGCACTCGTCCGAGCAGCTGGAAGGCCTGCGCCAGCGCAGCCTGGACATCGCGCTGATCTGCGATCCGCCGGCCATCGACGATCCCGACCTGGAAAGCGTGAAGGTGCTGAGCGACCCGATGATGCTGGCCCTGCCCGAAGGCCATCCGCTGTGCGACATCGCCGCATTGCAGCCATCCGACCTGGCCGGCCAGGAATTCATCGTCGTGCGCCATCAGGAGACCGGCGACCATCACCACCAGTTCGTGGCGGCCTGCGTGCGCTCCGGCTTCACGCCCAACATCAAGATGGAAGCCAGTGAGCCGACCACCGCGCTCGGGCTGGTGGCGGCGGGACTGGGCATCGCGCTGGTGCAGCAAGGCTTGCGCCACCAGGCGCCACCCGGCGTGGTGATGCGCGAACTGCCGTGGTTCACCTACCACGCGGCGGTGTGGGCGGCGTGGCACCGCATCAACCTGCGGCCGCTGGTCGCCACCTTCCGCGAAACACTGCTGGCACTGGCGACGAAAGGCTAGCAATATCGGCTACACTGGCGGTCATATCTTTTTGCGCCACCCCGTATGCCTGAGAAGAACCTGCCCGAACTGATCACCCTGAAACGTCTGATCGACGAAGGCGGGAAGCATCTTGAAGTCGCCACCTCCTGCACCGTGGCGATGGATGGCCGCCAGTTCCCGGTCTACACCATCGCGATCGGCAACCCGAGTCCGGACGTGCCGGCGCTGGGCTTCTTCGGCGGCATCCACGGACTGGAACGGATCGGCACCCAGGTGGTGCTGTCGTTCCTCGAAAGCCTGCTGGCGCGGCTGCGCTGGGACAGCACGCTGCACCAGCAACTGGAGTCGATGCGGCTGGTGTTCATGCCGCTGGTGAATCCGGGCGGCATGTGGCAAGCCACGCGCTGCAATCCGCAAGGCGTGGACCTGATGCGCAACGCGCCCTTGAGCGCGGTCGAGAAAGTGCCGTTCATGCTGGGCGGCCAGCGCTACAGCCATCACCTGCCGTGGTACCGCGGCGCCGAGGGCGCGCCGATGGAGCCGGAAAGCCAGGCCGTGTGCGACCTGGTGGAACGCGAACTGCTGACGCGCCAATTCAGCATGGCGCTCGACTGCCACTCCGGCTTCGGCCTGCGCGACCGCGTGTGGTTCCCGCATGCGCACACCGCCACGCCGATTCCCCATCTGGCCGACATCGGCGCGCTGGAACAGCTGTTCAGCCAGAGCTACCCGAATCACAACTACGTGTTTGAACCGCAGAGCCGCCAGTACCGCACCCACGGCGACCTGTGGGACTACCTGTACCTGAACGGCACTAGCTATAGCGACCGCGTGTTCCTGCCGTTCACGCTGGAGATGGGCTCGTGGTTGTGGGTGAAAAAAAATCCGCGCCAGATCTTCGACCGCATCGCCATGTTCAACCCGACCGCGCGGCACCGCTTGCAGCGCGTGCTGCGGCGCCACCTGATCCTGTTCGACTTCCTGATGCGCGCCGCGAACAGCCACGGACGCTGGCTGCCCGAAGGCATGGCGCGCACCATCCAGCACCGCCGCGCGCTGACGCAGTGGTATCACACATGAGCCACTGGGTTCTGCTGCGCGGCCTGATGCGCGAACAGCGTCACTGGGGACGCTTCCCCGGCCAGCTGGCGAAGGTGCTGCCGGACGCCAGCATCACCACGCCCGACCTGCCGGGCAACGGCAAGCATCACGCGCAGCACAGCGCCACCACCGTGGCCGAGATGGTGGAATTCTGCCGCGCCGACTTGCGCGCGCGCGGCGTGCCGGCGCCCTACTCGCTGCTGGCGCTGTCGCTGGGCGGCATGGTGGCGGTGGAATGGGCCAGCCGCTATCCGCAGGAGATTGCGCGCTGCGTGCTGATCAACACCAGCATGCGGCCGTATAGCCGCTTCCACCAGCGGCTGCGCTGGCAGAACTATCCATCGATTTTAAAACTGATGCTGAAAGGCGGCGTGGAAAACCAGGAACGCCTGATCCTGCGCCTGACCAGCCGCGAAGGCGACAGCGAGCAGCGCGACGGCTTGCTGAAACGCTGGCTGGAATACCAGCGCGAATATCCGGTCACGCGCGCCAATGCGCTTCGCCAGCTATGGTCCGCCGCCCGCTTCCGCGCACCGGCTGCGCGGCCAACGGCGCCGCTGCTGGTGTTAAGCAGCGGTGGCGACCAGTTGGTCGATCCGCGCTGCTCGGCCAACCTGGCCAATGCCTGGCAAGCCGCGCACGCGATCCACCCCACTGCCGGCCACGACCTGCCGCTGGACGCCGGCGAGTGGGTGGCGCACGAAGTAGGGAAATGGCTGGCCGCCAGCGAAGCGCGGTAAAATACCGCCCCTATGAATCCGACCACCGCCAAGCTGGAGTGCCGGCCCAACTGCGGCGCCTGCTGCACCGCCCCCTCCATCACCAGTCCCCTGCCCGGCATGCCGAACGGCAAACCCGCCGGCGTGCGCTGCATCCAGCTGGCCGACGACAACCGCTGCCTGGTGTTCGGCCGCCCCGAACGCCCCGCCTTCTGCGCCGGCCTGCAACCCGCCGCCGACATGTGCGGCGCCAGCCGCGAACACGCCATCCAATGGCTGGCGGATTTAGAGCAAGCAACCGCTCCACAATATTAATCATCGCATCGCAAAGCAGTCGAACGGGGTCGCATCTAGCCGAATCATTTTCTTCAAAATCAAGAAAGTATTTCTTCAAAAGAAACATTTACCCGCGAATTCCAGAAAGCTACCATAGCCTCACTTTCTGATAAAGGACTGATATGCAATCACCAATCGCCAAGACCATCAGCACAAGCGCCATCAGCCTGGAGGCCGCGCAAGCACTGCTGGCAGAGGCGCGCCGCGCCTGCGCAACGCGTGGGTTCGCCGCAACCATCGCCGTTACCGATGCAGGCGGTCACCTGCGCGCTTTCGAGCGTGCCGATGCTGCCCCGTTTCTGACCGCCGATGTGGCCGTCGACAAAGCATGGACCGCCGCCTCGTTCGGCATGTCCACACACCAATGGAATCAGTACATGGCCGAACCTGCCGTTGCCCCGCTGGCGCATCAGGCACGGTTGATGGCGGTAGGCGGCGGCGTACCGATCTTCGATGAAGGACGTCTGGTGGGCGGCATCGGCATTTCGGGCGGCACATCCATTCAAGACCATGAAGCCGCCGAGGACGCGTTGCGTGCCGCCGGCTTCTTGCAATGACCCCTGCTGACGGGAATCAACCTGGCGGCTCCGCAACACGCATGGCGGCCCAGCTACTGAGGCTGGCGCCAAACGAGGGCTACAACTTGACAGCCCTGCCGGGCGTGCGCGTGTTGCGCTCCAACCGAGCCCTGGCGCGGATGCCCGTGCTGTACGACCCCGGCATCGTGATCGTCTGCCAGGGCCGCAAGCGCGGCTACTTCGGCAACCAGGTGTATCTTTATGATGAGCACCATTATTTGGCCGTGTCCGCGCCGGTTCCGTTCAGCATGGAAACGGACGCCACGCCAGGACATCCTTTGCTCGCGCTATATCTGCACCTGGATTTTTCCCTGGCAGCGGAACTGGCCGCACAGATCGACCATGCCGGCCTGGCAGCCCCCGTGCAGCCGCCGCAATGCATGCTGTCCACACCGATGGACAATGAGATGCGGATGTCGGTAGCGCGTTTCATCGAGGTCATGAGCCGGCCGTTGGAAGCCATCGTCCTGGGCCCCGGCCTGCTGCGCGAGTTGTACTTCAGGGTACTGACTGGACCGCAGGGCAGCTCAATGCGGGAATCACTGGCCATGCGTGGACAGTTCGGGCGCATCGGCAAGTCCTTGCGTCTCATCCATGCCGAATACGCCCAGGCACTGGACGTGGCGCGACTGGCGCACGAGGCCGGTATGAGCGTGCCGAGTTTTCACAGCCACTTCAAGGCCGTTACCAAGGTCTCGCCCATCCAGTATGTGAAATCGACGCGGCTTCATCAGGCGCGCCTGTTGATGGTGCGTCAGGATTTGACGGCCGAGGTCGCGAGCCTCGCGGTCGGCTACACCAATCCATCCCAGTTCAACCGGGAATTCAAGCGCCTGTTCGGCCTGACGCCTGCCGCCGAAGCGAGGCGCATGCGCGCAGGCTTCGCCATTCCGGCATTTGCGAATCCGACCTTTGTCTCCTCTCACTGAAGCGCCACGCCGGCTGGCTGCCTGGCAGCGGGATACCGGCACAGGATCCACGCAGCCAGGCCGGTGGTCAGGGTAAGGGCCAGACCGAACTCGGTGGTCAGGTAAAGCACCGGACCGGTCTTCGCTGTCAGCCCGTCGAAGATCGATTGGACAAACAGGTTGTGACTGGCGTGCAGCAGGGCGCAAGGCCAGACACTGCCGCTGCGCAGCCGCAACCATCCAGAGATAAATGCCGCCGCTGTGATCGACAAGGTGAAACAGGTGAGTGCATATACTGGATTCGTCCCGGCGTTGTAATGCCCCCAGACCAAGCCAGGATAGTGCCAGACCGCCCAGATCAGACCGCTGATCAGGCAAGCGCCGCGAAAGCCAAAGCGCGCCATCAGCCTTGGAAACAGGAAGTCGCGCCAGCCCAACTCCTCGCCCAGAGCCCACGTGAGGCTGGCGATTATTCCCACCGTCAACAACAAGGGAATGCCGACGACAAAAGTGCCGAAGACCTTGTAGTCGGCCAGGTTATATGCTCCCGCCACGGCAGACATGAAGGCGTCGAGCGCGAAAGCCTGGGGAATGAAGGCCCACACGCACAGATACGCCACCGCCGAATACAGGGGCGGCACGCAATAACCGAGAACCAGCCAGCGCGTTGACGGCCATTGCCAGCCCAGCGTACGAATATCGATGCGACAGATCCAGCAGGTAATCACTGCCGCGCCGGTAGGCCCCCACATGGCGAAGCGGTCCAGCATGGGATTTTGATGATCCACATGAATTCGCAGCGTGTCTGACATCGCAGAAAAAAAAACAGACTGCCGCCAGGAATATCCATATCTGACGGGCTGGATAATCTACAGCGGGCGGGATAACCACATCCTTTTTCATGGTGATGATGCTCCTTTGATCCGAAAAAGCGTCATTGGCGACGGAGGTGCATCATAGTCTTGCGCCGTGCGCAGATGAAGACAAGTTAGTCTGTTTTTCTTACACAAAACTATGAGCACGATGGCGCGGCGAGGAGATCATCAAGACGAGCGGTTGGCGTCCAGAACCGTCAGCGCAGCCATGTTGATGATGCGTCGTACGGTCGAGCTGGAGGTCAGAATATGCACCGGGGCATTCACACCGAGCAAAAACGGCCCGACTGCGACATTGCTGCCTGCGGCAGTCTTGAGCAGGTTGTAGGCGATGTTGCCGGCATCGACGTTCGGGCACACCAGTAGATTGGCGGAGCCGGTGAGGCGCGAGTCCGGCAGGATCTGCGACCGCAAGGTCGCATCAAGCGCGCAATCGCCATGCATTTCGCCATCGACTTCCAGCGCGGGGGCGCGCTCGGTGATGAGTTTCAGGGCCTGCCGCATCTTGCTGCCGGATGCCGAACTCGCCGAACCGAAATTGGACCGGGACAGCAACGCCGCCTTGGGCGCCAGATTCAGCAAGGCCAGTTCTTCTGCGGCAGCGATGGTGAACTCGGCGATCTGCTCCGCAGTCGGATCGTCATTCACATGCGTGTCGACCAAGGCGACCGTGCGCTGGTCAAGCAGCAGGATGTTCATGGCGGCATAGGTGTGCGCGCCGGGTTTCTTGCCGATGACCTGGTCGACATAGCGAAGGTGGTCGTGATAAGCGCCAACGGTGCCGCAGATCATGCCATCGGCGTCCCCCAGGCGCACCATCATGGCGCCGATCAGCGTCAGGCGGCGGCGCATTTCGACCCGCGCCATCTCCTTGGTGATGCCTTCACGGCACATCAAATCCCAATACGTGGTCCAGTACTGATGGAAGCGTTCGTCGTAATCCGGGCTGGTGACCTCGACGTCCTGCCCCAGGCGAAGACGCAAGCCGAATTTCTGGATGCGCGCCAACAGCACGGCGGGACGACCGACCAGGATAGGCCGCGCCAGCTTTTCATCAACGATGACCTGCACTGCGCGCAGCACGCGCTCGTCTTCGCCCTCGGTAAATACGATGCGGGCCTTGCCGCCGTCGCGCACACGTTGTTTGGCGGCAGCGAACAGCGGTTTCATGAACGCGCCCGAGTGGTAGACAAATTGCTGCAGCTGTTCCACGTAGGCGTCCAGATCGGCAATCGGCCGTGTGGCGACGCCGTCTTCCATGGCCGCCTTGGCGACCGCCGGTGCGATGCGCACGATCAGGCGCGGATCGAAAGGCTTGGGGATGAAATACTCGGGACCGAACGCCAGGTCATAGCTGCCATACGCGGCGGCGACGACGTCGTTCTGTTCTTCTTCCGCCAGGGTTGCAATGGCGTAGACCGCGGCGACTTCCATTGCACGGGTGATGCTCGTCGCGCCCACGTCCAGCGCGCCACGGAAGATATACGGAAAGCACAGCACGTTGTTGACCTGGTTCGGATAGTCCGAGCGGCCGGTCGCCATGACGATATCGTCACGCACCGCCAGCGCCACCTCGGGCAGGATCTCGGGCGTGGGGTTGGCCAGCGCCAGGATCAGCGGACGTTCGGCCATGCTGGCAACCATTTCTTTCTTCAAGACGTTACCGGCGGACAGGCCCAGGAACACGTCAGCGCCTTCGATCACCTGCGCCAGCGTGCGCAGATCGGTGTGGCGCGCATAGCGCTGCTTGTCAGGATCCATCAGGGTAGGACGGCCTTCGTAGACCACGCCATCGATGTCGGTGACCCAGATATTCTCCAGCGGCAAGCCCAGATCCATCATCAATTCCAGGCACCCCAAGGCGGCCGCGCCGGCCCCCGACACCACCACCTTGACCTCGGTGATCTTCTTCCCGGCGACTTTCAGACCGTTGATGAACGCCGCCGATACCGTGATCGCGGTGCCGTGCTGATCATCATGGAACACTGGAATCTTCATGCGCTCACGCAGCTGGCGCTCGACCGAGAAGCATTCCGGCGCCTTGATATCTTCCAGGTTGATGCCACCGAACGTCGCTTCCAGCCCAGCAATGATGGTGACCAGCTTGTCCGGATCGGTCTCGTTGATTTCGATATCGAAGACATCGATGCCGGCAAACTTCTTGAACAGGACCGCCTTACCTTCCATCACCGGCTTGGACGCCAATGCGCCGATATTGCCCAGTCCGAGCACCGCCGTGCCATTGGTAATGACGCCCACCAGATTGCCGCGCGCCGTGTAGCGAAACGCGTTGAGCGGATCGGCGACGATCTCTTCGCAGGCCGCCGCCACGCCTGGCGTGTAGGCCAAGGTCAGGTCGCGCTGGGTCACCAGGGGCTTGCTTGCTGTTACGGAAATTTTTCCAGGGGACGGGTACTGGTGGTATTCCAGGGCGGCTTGGCGGTCGGTCTGATTCATATGTTCTCCTCTTGTTGGTGGTTGATCGTCATGGCGATGACTTGCAGCCAGTTTAGGCAAGCGGTATATCCATATCATTTTGATTTGTTATGATCCCATCATATTTATCTGATGAAAGCTCGTTGCCCATGGACCTATTTGATCCAAGCGCCTTGCTGCGACGCCTGAGTACCCGCCTGAAGATGCGCCATCTGCTCTTGCTATTGCAAATACAGCAGCACAAGTCACTGACCCGTGTGGCCGAGCACATGGCCAGCACCCAGCCGGCCATTACCAACGCGCTCGCCGAATTGGAAGGGATGTTTGGCGGCCCGCTCTTTGATCGGTCGGTGCGTGGCATGGCGCCAACGGAATTGGGCAAGGTGGTGCTGGAACGGGCCGGCGCGATGGTCCATGATCTGCGCCACCTGGTGCGCGACATCGAGACGCAAACAGCCGGCTATGGCGGGCATCTGCATATCGGCATCACACCTTTCATTTCGGGGCAGATACTCAGCAGTGCGATTCAGCAGACCCGGCTGGATGGCGACCAGCAGCTGACCGTAACGATTCACGAGGGAACCAGCGACCAGTTGCTGGCACAATTGAGCGAGCACGCTCTCGATCTCGTCATCGGGCGCGCCTCTTCCGGCGTGAATCAGACGAACATCCGATTCGAGGTGTTATATCGTCAGCAGCCGCGACTCATCGCCAGTCGCCGCCTGGCGGCGCAACTGGGGCGTGTGCGCCTGGATTGGCGCAAGATGGTTGATCTGGACTGGATACTGGGCGCGCCCAACACGCCCATGCGAGAGCAGGTGGCGGCCATTTTTCTCGGCGCGGGCATAGCGCCTCCCGTACCTGTTGTGGAAAGCTATTCAGCGAAATTGATCGGTGAAATGATTGCAGCGAACGAAAGAGCCATCTCGATTGTTCCTGCCGATATTGCAGAAGAGCTGGTACGCGTCGTCGGCGTGGCGATCGTCCCGTATTCGATTGATTGGACACTTTCTCCGATTGCCTTATTCATGCGCTCGGATGGTCTGCCGCGCAAAGCTGAGCAACTGTTCGCCAACGCGCTACACGCTTCCTGCCAGAAAATTTGCGCAGGATTCTCGTCTTAGAAATCAACGTGGTCACGCCAGGCGACATAATCATCCGTCTGGCACCAAGACGAATATTTAACCGTCAACCGGTTGCGCCGGCGTATCCAGAATCAGCTGATAGAAAGCCAGGTCCAGCCAGTTGCCGAATTTGAAGCCGACTTGCGGCAGGGTGCCGACATGCTTGAAGCCGAGGCCTTCGTGCAGCTTGATGCTGCCGGCGTTGGCGGCGTCGATGCCGCCCATCATGGCGTGCAGGTTGTTGGCGCGGGCGGCGGCGATCAGTTCCTGCATCAGCTGCTTGCCCAGCCCCTTGCCGCGATGGTCTTTGTGGATGTACACCGAATGCTCCACCGTGTACTTGAACGCCGGGAAGGCGCGGAAGGTGCCGTAGCTGCCGAAACCGGCCAGCACGCCGTGTTCATCCTCGATGCCGATCACCGGGAACCCGCCATTGCGCTTGGTGTCAAACCAGGTGGTCATCACCGCCGGAGTGCGCGGCTTGTATTCGTACAGCGCGGTGGAGTTCAGGATGGCGTCGTTGAAGATGTCCAGGATGGCGCCTGCGTGCCGCTCGAAACTGCACTGCACGACGGTGTGCTTGCTCATGGAATAGCTCTCGGTGGTGGAAGGATGAATTTCCACTATACTGGAAACGCCATCCACCATACAAGAGAAACGTCACTGGCGCAGCGCCATTTGCGACAGCAGGCTGACCAGCTCGCGCTTGAAGCGCATCAGGAATTCGGGTTGTGTCATGGCTATCTCCTGCAAGAAAAACTTGTTCATGGAATTTTGTCTGCGTATGCGTTATATTCTGCGCTGGCATTAAATCGTTATCAAACGAGTTATTCTCGCCACTCACATAAGAAAAACTTATTCATGGCCAAACCACTGCGCTCCCTGTCCGGGTTGCTTGATTTTGATTGCGCCGCGCGCTGGGGCAGCTTCAAGCTGGCCGCGCAGGAGCTGCACAAGACGCCGGCCGCCATCAGCCTGCAAGTCAAGCAATTGGAGGAAACGCTGGGGTTTGAGCTGTTCGCGCGCTATCCGCGCCACATCGCGCTGACCGAAAAAGGCCAGGAGCTGGCCGCCACGGTGCGCCGCATGCTGGGCGAGTTGAATACCAAGGTGGCCGCGCTACAGGGCGGCGACGAGGAAAAAGTCCTGCGCATCTCGACCACCCATTCGCTGGCGATCAAATGGCTGGTGCCGCGCATCCCGCGCTTCACCATGCGCCATCCGGAGCTCGACATCCGCATCGATTCCAGCGACCTGCTGGCCGATATGAACGACGGCGGCACCGACATCGCGGTGCGCACCTACGACGCCATCCCCGGCGATCCCGACCTGCTGTTCCAGGACGAGCTGGTGGCGGTCTATAGCCCGTCGCTACTGGCGCCCGGCGAAACCGAGATCACGCTGGAGACGCTGAACCGCTACCCCCTGCTGCACGAACAGACCACCGACACCTGGATCAAGCTGCTGCGGCATAACAACGCGCTTAACGAAAATTACAACTTCTCGCGCAGCTACACCAATTTCGCGGTGATGGTACAGTCGGCGCTGGCCGGGCAAGGCGTGGCGCTGGTGTCGCACGCGATCGCCAACGAAGATCTATGTAATGGTTCACTGAAAATGGTACGCTGCTCGCATGCCGAGTACAAGCGCGGTTACCGCATCATCGTCGGCCGCGGCAAGGACGGCATGGGCAAGATCACGCACTTTTGCGACTGGCTGCGCGAAGAAGTAGCCGTGATGCAGAAAGGGTTCTATCAATGTTAAAGCGACTGATGTTGATCACGCTGCTGGCGGCAGCGCCGCTGCACGCCGCCGAAAAACCACCGCTGCGCTATCTGCAAAAAGTCGACGGCATGATGACGCCGGAGCAGCAGCAGACCACCCTGTTCCAGGACAAGCTGGGCGCCGCATTGGCGCATCAATTGGGACGCCAGGTGAAATACATCGCGCTGCCGCGCAGGCGTCTGATGGTGGCGCTGGAAAACGGCGAAGGCGATATTCTGTGCAGCTATCTGCCCGAATGGCTGCCCGGCGCGGTCGACTGGACCCGCGCCTTTATTCCCACCAGCGAGGTGGTGGTGTCGTCGCCGCACGTCAAACCGCCGGCGACGGTATCGGACCTGCGCGGCCTGCGTCTCGGCACGGTACTCGGCTACCAATATCCCGAGCTGGAAAAAATCATCGGTAACGACTATATCCGCGACGATGCGCCAACCAGCGTGATGTCGATCCGAAAATGGCGCGCCGGCCGCATCGACTACCTGGTCACGCAACGCAGCGCCGTCAATCGGCAGCTCGCCGAGGGCGGCCTGCCGCCCGGCTATCATGTACTGGTGATCTACGAAGTGAAAGCCAAATGCGCCGTCTCCCGCAAGAGCCAGATCACCGTCGACGAAGTCAATGCGGTGATCAATGCCATGGAGAAGAGCGGCGAAATGGCCGGCATCCTGAAGCTGCGCTAGCGCAGGGTCAGCGTGCTTTCGAGGCGGATGTCGTCCGAGGCGCTGCCCACCATCAGCTTGAAGTCGCCCGCTTCCGCGCCCCACGCCAGTTGGTTGTTGAAGAAGGACAGCGTATCGCGGTCGATGGTGAAGCTAATCCGGCGCGTCTCACCCGGCTTCAGGTGCACTTTCTGGAAGCCCTTCAACTCCTTCAGTGGACGCACCACCGACGACACCATATCGCGCAGGTAAAGCTGCACAATCTCCGTGCCTTCCACCTTGCCGCTGTTGGCCAGATCGAACGACAGCGTCACCTTATCCTTGCCGCCCATGGCCGGGCTGCTCAGCGTGATGCCGGAGTATTTGAAGTCGGTGTAACTCAGGCCATGGCCAAACGCATAGCGCGGCGTGTTGACGGAATCGATATAGGCCGATTTGTAGACCACATTCTTTTCATCGGTGACCGGACGCCCCGTGCTGTACTGCGCATACGACAGCGGAATCTGCCCCACGCTGCGCGGGAAGGTGATCGGCAGCTTGGCGGACGGGTTGTAGTCGCCGAACAGCACATTGGCCACCGCGTTGCCGCCTTCGCTGCCGGGGAACCAGGCGTAGACGATGGCGTCGGCCTTGTCGGCGATGGTGTTGAACACCAGCGGACGGCCCGCCAGCATCACCACCACCACCGGCTTTCCGGTGGCTTTCAGCGCGTTGAACAGCGCTTCCTGCTGGCCGGGCAGCGAGATGTCGGTACGCGACTTGGCTTCGCCGCTCATATCCCAGGTTTCGCCAACCGCCAGCACGATGACGTCCGATTGCGACGCAGTGGCGACAGCGGCGGCAAAGCCCTCGGCCGACGCGCAGCCAGGCGCGCAAGCTTGCGCGTAGCTGATCTCCGCCTTGCCGGCGTGGCCGCGCATGCCTTCCAGGATGCTGACTACCTTGGCGCGTTCGCCCTGCACCACCCAGCCGCCTTCCAGATCGCGCTGCGCATCGGCCAGCGGACCAATCACCGCAATGCGTTTGGCGTCGCGCGACAGCGGCAGCAGCTTGCCGTCGTTCTTCAGCAACACGATGGACTTCTGCGCCACATCCAGCGCGGCGGCGCGGTGCGAAGCGTCGCCCAGCACCGCCTTCTCGCGCGCGGCGTCGGAGTAGCGGTATGGATCGTCGAACAGACCCAGTTCAAATTTCTTGACCAGCACGCGGCGCACCGCATCGTCCAGCGTCGCCATCTTCACCTTGCCGGCTTTGACGGCGGCTTCCAGATGCTGGCTGTAGGCGTAGCCTTCCATGTCCATATCGCTGCCGGCGTTGATGGCCTTGACGGCGGCGTCGGACAAATCGGCCGCATAACCATGCGGCACCATCTCGCGCACCGAACCCCAGTCGCTGACCACGAAGCCTTTGTACTTCCACGCGCCCTTCAGGATATCGCGCTGAAGCATGCTGTTGCCGGTGGCCGGCACGCCGTTCAGCGTATTGAAGGAGTTCATGAAGGTGGCCGCGCCGGCATCGGCGGCAGCCTTGAATGGCGGCAGATAGACTTCGTACAGCTGCTGCGGACTCATATCGACCGCGTTGTAGTCGCGGCCCGCAATCGCCGCACCGTAGGCGGCGAAGTGCTTAGCGGTCGCCATCACGGAATCGGTGGCGCCGAGCTTCTTGCCCTGGAAGCCGTGCACGCGCGCGGTGGCGATCTGCGAACCGAGATAGGTGTCTTCGCCGGCGCCTTCCATCACGCGTCCCCAGCGCGGGTCGCGGGCCACGTCCACCATCGGCGCAAAGGTCCAGTGGATGCCGGCGGCAGCGGCTTCCCTGGCCGCGATGTGGGCGGACAGCTCGATCGCATCCAGATCCCACGACGCGGCTTCGCCCAGCGGAACGGGGAACACGGTCTTGTAGCCGTGGATAACGTCAAGGCTGAACAGCAGCGGGATCTTCAGGCGCGATTGCAGCGCCAGCGCCTGGATCTCGCGCGTGTCGGCCACGCCGATCACGTTCAGCATCGAGCCGACCTTGCCGGCGCGGATATCGGCCAGCTTGGCGGCATACTCGCTGCTGGTTGGGCCGGTGAACTGGCGGCCGGACAGTTGATGCAGCTGGCCGACCTTCTCGGCCACCGTCATCTGTTTCATCAGGTCCGCGACCTTGCGGTCGATTTGCGCGTCTTGCGCGTGGACGGAAAAAGCCAGGGCCGCGCTGATGGCGGCAGCAATGTATTGTATTTTCATTTGTATTGTTGCTGCTTCTGGTCGTAGTAGGACTTCAGCGTGTAGAAGGCTTGCTTCTTCTTGCCGGTCTCGGAGATCAAACCCTTGCGGTTCCAGTAGTCCTGATAGTAAGGATGTGGACGACGTGGCGAGCGGAAGTCCGCCAGCACCCACGGCGTCATGCCGCGCAGGCCGGGAATCGCATCCAGCAGTTTGAAGGTATTCTTGTACAACTGGTCCTGATACTCTTCGCTCCACTTGGTGTCGCTGTCGGCGTGGTAGCCGCCCAGCGCATCGGCGCCGAACTCGGTCACGATCACCGGCTTGTTGTAATTGACCTTGAAGGAGAACTTCAGCATCTCCTTGTTGTTGGACCAGTACCAGCCGGCGTATTGGTTAAAGCTGGCCAGGT
Organism: Duganella levis; assembly: GCF_009857605.1. Classification (GTDB taxonomy): domain Bacteria; phylum Pseudomonadota; class Gammaproteobacteria; order Burkholderiales; family Burkholderiaceae_D; genus Rugamonas; species Rugamonas levis. The sequence goes on from NZ_WWCT01000005.1 coordinate 157,604, forward strand.
CGATCTTCTCGGCCAGCGGATCTTCCACCGTCACCACGTCGCCGCTGCGATGCACTTCCAGCGCAGCGCCAACCAAACGGGTATGGTCCAGCGACCGCACGGTATCGGCCAGCTTGCCCATGAATTGCGTGCGCACCGGACTGACAGGCGTCTCGTTACCGATTGACCAGATGATGACGCTGGCGCGGTTCTTGTCGCGCACAACGAGATCAGTCAGCTGCTGCTGCGCGTTGGCGTAGACTTCCGGCTTCTCCCACGAGATGGTCCAGTACACCGGCACCTCGGCCCACACCAGGATGCCCATTTCGTCGGCCAGCTTGATCATCTCTTCGCTGTGCGGATAGTGCGCCAGGCGGACGTAGTTGCAGTTCATGTCCTTCGCCCATTGCAGCATCATGCGCATATCGCCTTCACCGCGCAGGCGGCCGGGGATCAGCGGATTTTCGTCATGCAGCGAAATCCCGCGCAGGAAGATGGATTTCCCGTTCAGCAGAATATCGTGGCCGCGCGTTTCGATGGTGCGCAGTCCGATGCGGTCGTTCAGCGTATCGGTGGCGCCGGCGATAGTCACGTTATACAGCTTGGGATCTTCCGGCGACCAGTAGCGCACCTTGCTCTTCGGCAGCGCGATGCTGACGGCGGCGCGGCCGTTGGCGTCGGTGCGCACCACGGTCTTGAGACCCAGTTCCGCGATGGAGATGGTGACGTCCTGTGCGCGCTGTACACCAGCCAGCTGCACATGGCCTTCGATGCGGCCCATATCTCCCTTGGCCAGCTGGATCTGATAGTCCTCGATATAGGTGTCCGGCGTTTCGGCAAGAATCACGTCACGTGTGATGCCGCCGTAGTTCCACCAGTCGGTATTCACGGTCGGGATATCGTCCTGATGGCGGGTGTTGTCGGCCTTGACGATGACGTTGTTCTCGCCCTTCAGCAAACGCCCCGTCACCTCGAACTGGAACGGCGTGAAGCCGCCCTTGTGGCTACCGATCTTTTTGCCATTCAGGTAGACGTGGGCTTCGTAATTGACGGCGCCAAAGTAGAGGAAGTAGCGCTTGCCGTCCTTCGGCGCGGCGACGAACTTCTGCCGCATCCACAGCGTGCCTTCATAGAATTCCAGCTTGGCGTTCTGCGAATTCCAGTCGCCCGGCACCGCCAGCGTCGGCGAGCTGTCGAAGTTGTATTCAACCGCATCATCCTTGTCCTTCGGCTTGCGGTCGTCGTAGAAGCCACCGGCGCCGCTCGGCGACTGGTCGAACGGCTGACGGCGATAGTTGTAGTATCCCGTCTCGTACGGATCGATGATGTAGCTCCAGCGGCCATCCAGCAGCACATGCTGGCGGCCGTAGATGTTTTGCAGCGTGGGCGGCTGCTTGGCCAGTTCGGCGCGCGCGCCGTTGCCCTTGTTGGCCTGCGCCTGTCCCGGCGCCTGATCGTCCTGCGCGCCCGCCGTCAGCGTGACGGCAAGGCAGCTTGATAACAGCAGCTTCCACACTTTATGCATTCATGTCTCCTGAAGTATTTTTTTAGTTGGTGAACTTGCCTTCGTAGCCGGGCGGCGTGGCGTCGATGTGCAGCGTGAGTCGCAGCGGCAGCTTGTCCAGCATCGGCGCCAGATGCGCGCGCGCCGCCGTCAGCAGCGCATCGCCTATCGTTTTCACCAGTTCCGGACTGCGGCCCGGCGTGATGCGCATATTCATGTAGACGAAAGCCCGGCCCTGCTCTCCATCCGCCACCGCGAACTGCGCGGCCGGATAGGCCAGCACGCGCGTGCCGTACAGCGGGAACACCAGCGTGCCGGTCGCATCCTGCAACGTGACCAGCGTGTGCGACAGCGTCTTGCACAATTCGCCGATGTCCGTATGCGCATCCAGGTTGGCGGTGTATTCGATTGTCAGATGCGGCATACGATTCCCCTTTTATTGATACTTGATGCTCCACTTGATCGTCAGCGGCTCTTTCAGCGTCAGCTTGCCGGTGCTGCACGTGACCAGCGTCTTCATCGCACCATAAGGCGCCATGAAGTCCTTGCTGCCATTGGTCGGTGCGGACTGGCATTGCTGCAAGCCGCTGACACTGTATTCCGTCACATCGCCCTGCGCGAAGGTGACGGTATTACCCTTAATGGTAGCCTGATCCGAGAAAGAGGCGAATTCCAGTGACACCTTCTCCACTTCCTGCGCGCCGACCGGTGTGTAGACATCGGTGCGGGTCATCAGGCCGTGTTCCAGCTTGTAGGTGGTTTGCAGCTTGATACGGCCATCCTTGACCGGCGAACGCTTGCCCAATTTGTCCAGTTCATCCTGACGATAGGTGATGGTATAGCGCTGGCCATCCTTGACGGTCTTGATGTCCTTGATCCAGGCGGCGCCGATCAGTTGCGAGCCGTCAGCCATGGTGAACTTCGGCAGCAGCTGCGGATGCGCGCTGCCGCTGTCGGACACGCCAGAGACGATGCCCTGCGCGAACGGCAGCGGGTAGTAAGGGCTGTTGTCATGCTGGCTGATGCCGCCGTTGATCATGTTCAGGCTGACCACGTGTTTGCCATCGCGGAAAATCGCCAGCGCGCGGTCGTAGTCGCCGTGCGCAAAGGTGGTCACGCTGAACTGCGGACGGCTCTTTTCCAGCCACGCCTGCAAATCGGCCTTCGGCTGCACGTCCTTGAAGCCAGCCTCGTTCCACATCTCGTTGGTGGACAGCAGCTGATGCAGCAGCGAGAAGTTCTCGCCGAGGATGCGGTGCTTGCCACGATAGGTATCGGTGCGGCGGCCCTTGCCCCACATATCCAGCGAATGCATGGACGGGTCATACCAGAAGTCCATATAGCGCGCCGCCACGCGCGACGAGAAGGCATAGGCATACTGCTTCTCTTCCGGCGTCAGCACGTTCAGGTATGCCGACACGGACAGGATCTCCACCAGCGCCGTTTCTCCATAAGGCCCAAGGCTGCGGCCAAAGCTGAAGCCATCGCCGGCGGTATTGGACACGTTCAGCGCGATGTCGGCCGCCTTGCGCAGCAGGCCTTTCAGCTCGTCGGTCGGTTGCAGGCCGGTTTCCAGGAAGCGTTCGCAGATCTCGGCGATCAGCAGGATGCTGTAACGGTCGAAGCGTCCTTCGCCATCCGTCTCGTCGGAGAAGCCGTACTGGCCGGAGTACTTCTTGTAATGCGTGAGCATTTTCTCCAGCAGCACCTTGCCGGCGCTATCGTCCTCCCAGCCCATCAACATGCGCAGGCGCGCGATGCTGAAGGCGACGCCGTAATAGTTGGTCGGCAGCGAAATCAGATCCCACTGCGGCGTGACGAAGGTGCGCCAGTCCAGCTGCTTGCGCAGCTTCTCCAGCGTGGCCGGGCTGACGGCGCGCTCCAGCAAACCGGCCTGCTTCAGCTTCACCAGCGTGCCGATGTAGTAGTAGATGCCCCACGTATGGTTATCCATACCGACCGTCATATCGGCGATCTCGCGGTAGTCCTTCAGCTTCTGTTCCAGCGACGGATCATCCTTGGGCGTATTGAGCAGCACATGGCCCAGACCCGCCGCCACTTTCCCCGGCAGGAATTTGTCGCCGCTCTTGAACGGCGAGGTGCCGTCCATGACGATGCCCTCCTTCTCGGTCGCCAGCTTTTTGAAGAAGAAGTCCAGCTGGGTGTACGCGTTGTCCTGCACGATGCGGTTCATCGGCGTGGTGGCCAGCGGCGGCACGTAGTTTGCGGGGGTAACTTGAGCGATAACAGCAGATGCGGGAGCGAAGGCCAGCAGCACCGCCAGCGCGGTGGAATTCAAGGATGTCATGTGGTGTCTCAATTATTATGGAAAACGTTTTACGGATGGTATGTGATTTTTCTGTGCAGGTAAAGCCACGTCACCAACTATTCCATTGACCCAGAGAGCAAAATGGTTATACTTGCGATTAAACGTTTAACCAAACACACCTAAAAATGACCAATACCACCACTCAGAAACCCTTTAAACGCATCCTCCTGACCGGCGCCGGCGGCGGCCTGGGAACCGTGCTGCGCGAACGCGCCAAAGCATGGGCGGATGTCGTCCGCCTGAACGACGTCAAGGATCTCGGCCCCGCGCGCGACGGCGAGGAAATCGTTATCGGCGACCTGGCCGACCGCGACAAGGTCATGGCCATGATGGAAGGCGTGGACGCCGTGCTGCACTTCGGCGGCATTTCGGTTGAAGACAAGTTTGAGCCGATCATGAACGCCAACATCCTCGGCCTGCACCACCTGTACGAGGCGATTCACAAGTGCGGCGTCAAGCGCGTGATCTACGCCAGCTCCAGCCACGTGGTGGGCTTCTACAAGACCACCGATCTGGTGGACGCCAGCATGCCGTTGCGTCCCGATGGTTTCTACGGCGTTTCCAAGGCTTTCGGCGAAGCGCTGTCGCGCTACTACTACGACCGCTTCGGCACCGAGACCGTGTGCCTGCGCATCGGCTCCTCGTTCCCGGAACCGAAGAATCCGCGCATGATGGTGACCTACCTGGCCTACGACGATCTGGTGGAGCTGATCCGCTGCTCGCTGTTCACGCCGCGCGTCGGTCACACCATCACCTTCGGCACCTCGGACAATCCGGTCAAGTGGTGGGACAACAAGCACGCCTCGCACCTGGGCTATGCGCCGCAGCACAGCGCCAAGGACTATGCCGGCAATTTCCCGGATAGCGCCGACTATCCAGAAGCGGGCGATGCGCCGACCATCTACCAGGGCGGCCCGTTCGTCGTAGCAGGACCGATGTACAAATAAAATAAAACACAGAGGAGACACATGACATCATCGCATCTTCGCATAGCTGTATTGGCCGCTGTTGCGGCCATGTGCTATACCGTTCCCGCCATCGCCGCCATGCCCGCCGATATGCCCGCAGCGCAGGCGGCAGCGCCATCGGCCGCCATCAATCCGAAAGCCGTGCTGTCCACCATGGAGCGCGTGGCCGACTGGCAGCTGGCCAATCCCAGCAAGCACCGTCCGGACGACTGGACGCAGGCGGTCGGCTACAACGGCATCATGGCGCTGGCGAATATCTCCGGCAGCAGCAAGTACCGCGATGCGATGATCGCCATGGGCGAGAAGAACAACTGGAATCTCGGTCCCAATCACTACCACGCGGATGACCACATCGTCGGCCAGACCTACGCCGAGCTGTATCTGCAAACGCATGATCCGAAAATGATCGCGCCGATGCGCGCCAGCTTTGACGACATCCTCGCCAACCGCCGCAACGGCACGCTGGAGTTCACCGTCAAGGGCAACCAGGACCGCTGGTCCTGGTGCGACGCGCTGTACATGGCGCCGCCGGCCTGGCTGCGTCTGTGGGCCATCACCGGCGACCAGCGCTATATCGACTTTGCCATCAGCGAATGGTGGGTGACCTCCGACTACCTGTACGACAAGGAAGAACACCTGTACTTCCGCGACTCCAACTACTTCGACAAGCGCGAAGCCAATGGCAAGAAGGTCTACTGGGGACGCGGCAACGGCTGGGTGATGGGTGGCCTGGTGCGCATGCTGCAATACCTGCCGGAGAATCATCCTGAGCGTCCGCGCTTCGTCCAGCAGTACAAGGACATGGCGGCCAAGCTGCTGACGTTGCAACAGCCGGATGGCCTGTGGCGCGCCAGCCTGCTCGATCCGGCGACCTACCCGATGAAGGAGTCGAGCGGTTCGGCGCTGTATGCGTATGCGTTTGCGTGGGGCGTCAACCAGGGATTGCTGGATGCGAAAGCGTACAAGCCTGCGGTGCAAAAGGCGTGGACCGCGCTGGTCGCCAACGTGCAGCAGGACGGCAAACTGACGCACGTGCAGCCGATCGGCCTGGCGCCGAAAGTCTTCGATGACAATCTGACCGAGGTCTATGGCGTCGGTGGTTTCCTGCTGGCCGGCAGCGAGGTGTATCGCATGGCGGTGCTGGACAAGACCAGGCCGCAGAAGGTCAGCGTGGCCAATCCGACCAGCAGCGTGCGCGGCGACGAACTGGCCGAAGCGACGCTCGGCAAAGGCATCAACAAGCCGGTGGTGATGGACGCCGCCACCTCGGCCATCGTCAATTCACAAGTAATTGGCAAGCAGATCGTGTTCCCGGTCAACCTGGCGGCGGGCGAGACGCGCCGCTACCTGGTGCTGCCGGCCGACCGTCTGGCCGCCGTGCCACCGGCCGACGTCAAGACCCATGCGCGCTTCGTGCCGGAACGGCTGGACGATTTCGCCTGGGAGAGCGACCGCACCGCGCACCGCGTGTACGGCCCGGCCATCATCAACGATCCGAAAGAACACCTGATCAGCAGTGGCGTGGACGTGTGGGTGAAGAAGGTGCGCACGCCGGTGGTCGACAAATGGTACAAGCGCGGCGAATATCATCACGACATCGGCGAAGGCCTGGACTTCTACGACGTCGGCCAGAGCCGTGGCTGCGGCGGCACCACCATCCTCGCCGACGGCAAGCTGCATAACTCGTCCAACTTCAAGACGTGGAAGGTGCTGGCCGATGGCCCGCTGCGTTCCATCTTCGAACTGGCCTACGGCGACTGGGATGCCGGCAACGGCCGCATGGTCTCCGAAGTGAAGCGCTACTCGATCGACGCCGGCTCCAACATGACGCGGGTGGAAACCCGCTTCAAGGCCAGCGGCAAAGGGCCGCTGACGGTCGGCGTGGGCATGGTCCAGCGCGATGGCGACGGCCACTACGTCAACGGCGCGTCAGACAATTGGGCCGCCTACTGGCAGCCGCCGCACGGCGACGACGGCAACATCGGCTGCGGCGTGGTGCTGCCGGCCGGCGCCAGCGGCTACGAATTGATCGACAAGCAGCAGTTCACGCTGGGCACGGCGCAACCGGGCCAGCCCTTCGTCTACTACTTCGGCGCCGGCTGGAGCAAGAGCGGCGACTTTGCCGACGCTGCCGCCTGGGACGCCTATGTCCGCAACTACGCACAAAAGCTGAAAGCACCGCTCAAAGTCAGTACGCAGTAAGCGCCCCGCCGGCCGTTCAAAAGACGCCGGCGGATTTTTTTCATCCAAAGTGGAAACGGTACCACAACCTAGTTTCAGTACCAAAATCAAAAAATACAGGAGATACCACAATGCAATCGAATCAACCCAAACTGCGGCTCATCACGGCCGCTGTGTCCCTCGCGCTGCTGGCCGGCGGGGCGGCGGCGCAACAAGCTGCCCAGTCGCCCGACAATGGCAAGCTGGAATCGGTGATCGTCACCGCCAACAAGCGCGCACAGAACCTGCAAGACGTCCCGGCCTCGATCACCGTGCTGAACGACGCCGTGCTGCAACGCGCCAACGTGCGCGACCTGGAAGACATCCCCTCGCTGTCGCCGGCGCTGACGCTGTCCTACGGCACCCAGCCGGGCAACTTCAGCATCAATATGCGCGGCATCGGCACCTTCTCGCTGGGCATCGGCGTGGAGGCGGACGTGGCCGTCATCGTCGACGACGTGCCGCTCGGCATGCAGGCCGGCGCCTTCAAGGATCTGGCCGACGTCGGCCGCATCGAGGTGCTGAAAGGCCCGCAGAGCACGCTGTTCGGCAAGAGCTCGATTGCCGGCGCCATCAACATCACCACCAAGCCGCTGGGCGGCCCGTGGAAAACCACCGCCACCACCTACGTCACCAATGACGATGAATGGCGCGTTGGCGTCAGCACCGGCGGCGCCGTGTCCGACACCTTGCGCCTGCGCGTAGCCGCCAGCAAGACCAACTTCGACGGCACGCTCAACAACCTGACCACCGGCAAAAAGCTCAACGGCAGCAAGGGCGACAACATCAGCGGCAAGCTGGAATGGCAACCGCTCGACCAGCTGACGCTGACGCTGACGCCGCACTACAACCGTACCGAAAAATTCTGCTGCTCGACCGCCTTCACCTCCATGTCGCCGGGCGCGCTGTACCGCAATGCGCCGCAGCTGCCGCCGTCGGTGGTGCTGTCCGGTATCACCATCAGCCCGGACAACCGCGACGTGCGCAACGATTACCCGACCGGCGGCAAGTTCCACGACGCCGGCGCCGGCGTCAAGCTGGACTGGGCCTTTGACGACAACGGCCCGCTGGCCGGCCACACGCTGAGCTCGATCTCGTCCTACGGCAAATACCATATGGACGACTACCAGGACAACGACAACACCGACGTCGACATCCTGCCGTTCCTGCTGCTGCCGAACGGCCAGCCGACCGGCATGCATGGCGGTCTGTACCAGTACGGCACGTTCGATGTCGCCTCGACCACGCAGGAATTCCGCCTGACCTCGCCGGACAAGGGCGCGCTACGCTACGTCGCCGGCCTGTGGTACGGCAAGAACGACCTGACGCGCGAACTGACCAAGGCGCCGCTGATCCAGGCCTACGGCACCGCCTACGGCGCCGATGCATGGAACGTCAGCAAGGCCGTCTACGGCCAGGGTTCGTGGGACTTCCGGCCGGACACCAGCCTGATCGTCGGCGCCCGCTACAACGACGAAGACACCGGCTACAACTTCCGCCGCTACACGGTGCCGCCGCAGGTGCACGCCACCACCGAGTTCTACACCAAGTCCGACAACGACAAGAGCAGCACCTACAAGCTGGGCCTGGAACACCGCCTGAACAAGGACACCATGCTGTACGCCATGGCCTCCACCGGCCACAAGGGCAAGGCCTACGACCTGACCTCCGGCTTTACCGCCGCCACCGCCGCGCTGCCTGCGGTAGCGCCGGAAACCGCCAAGAGCTACGAGCTGGGCTGGAAGCAAAGTCTGTGGGACAACCGCGCGATGTTCAGCGTGGCGCTGTTCCGCACTAACTTTAAGCACTTCCAGCAATCGTCCAGCTTCTTTGACGACGACGGCACCTTCCGCACCGGCCTGAACAGCATCGGCGGCCTGCGCACGCAAGGCCTGGAAGTGGAAGGCAACGTCCGCGTTACGCGCGAACTGCAACTGAACGGCAGCTTCGCCTACACCGAGGCCACGATCCAGTCGTTTGAAAACGGCCCGTGCTACAACGTCATCAACGCTGCCGGCACCGCCGGCGTGCCGGGACCGGGCTGCGCGCAGAATCCCAAGTTCAACAACACCTTCGTGCAGAACCTGGCCGGCAAGACCTTGCCGAACGCGCCCAAGGTCAAGGTCAACCTCGGCGGCCAGTACGACCTGATGCTGCCGTCGTACAGCTTCAACGGCTTTGTGTCCGGCTCCACGCGCTACCAGAGCCGCACGCAATTCTCGCTGAACCAGGACCCGGGCACCATCCAGGGCGCCTACAGCATCACCAACCTGAGTTTTGGCGTCAAGGACAAGCAGGACCGCTACAAGGTCACCTTCCTGGTCAACAACCTGTTCGACAAGCGCTACGCGACCGGCCTCAACAACGCCATCGCCAACGGCACCTGGAGCCCGAAAGCGCCGAATACGCCGGTGGCCGTCAACACCACCGAATGGATGCCGCCGCGCGACTTCCAACGCTACTTCGGCGCCCGCCTCGACGTGACCTTCTAAACATTCGGGGTCAGTTCTGCCAAATGTACACGAGCTCTTGTACATTTGGCAGAACTGACCCCGGGTTAGGCACATCTCCCTCGCGACGCCGTTGCATTTGTCGCAATTTCGCCCTCGCAGCTTGCTGCGGGGGCTTTTTTTTCATTCAGCCTTAACAGAGGGTGGATTACGCTTGAGTCACATTGGCAAAATTGCGTGTCCGGCATGGTAAGCTTCGACCCCGGCGCCCTGCTGGCCATTCCTTTTTCTCAATCCTCCACGTGTAAATACTTAATTCATGGACATCGTACTCGCGCTGAAAGCCCTCATCATGGGCCTGGTTGAAGGTTTTACGGAATTTTTGCCGATTTCCTCTACTGGTCACCTGATCCTGACTGAGCACCTGCTGGGTTTCCACGGCATGGAAGAGAAAATGAAAGTGTTCGAGATCGTCATCCAGGCCGGCGCCATGCTGGCCGTGATCTGGGAATTCCGCGCCCGCATCATCGCCGTGCTGACCGGTCTGGGCGATCCGAAACAACAACGCTTCGTCATCAATGTGCTGATCGCCTTCCTGCCGGCCGCCGTGCTGGGCGTGCTGTTCAACAAGGCCATCAAGGATGTCCTGTTCGCGCCGGTGCCGGTGGCGCTGGCCTTCATCATCGGCGGCTTCGTCATCCTGTGGGTGGAAAAACGCGCCAAGGACAAGCCGACCTCGGCCCGCATCACCTCGGTCGACGACCTCAAGCCGCTGGACGCGCTGAAAATCGGCATCGCCCAGGCGTTTGCGCTGATTCCCGGCACCAGCCGCTCCGGCGCCACCATCATGGGCAGCATGATCTTCGGCCTGTCGCGCCAGGTCGCCACCGAATTTTCGTTCTTCCTGGCAATTCCAACGCTGATGGGCGCCACCGTCTACTCGCTGTACAAGGAACGCGCGCTGCTGTCGGCCGCCGATCTGCCGCTGTTCACCATCGGCACCGTATCGGCGTTTATCTCGGCTTTCCTGTGCGTGCGCTGGCTGCTCCGCTATATCAGCTCGCATACCTTTACGGTATTTGCGTGGTATCGCATCGCTTTTGGCCTGCTGGTGCTCGTGACCGCGTATACTGGCGCCATCGTCTGGGCCGAATAACACTTTTCCGTAAAGCAGTCGCAGTAAAATGATTCATCAGGACAACAACGAACGCGCGCTCCATTTACTGCAAACTGTGTTTGGCTATCCGGCCTTCCGCGGACAGCAGGGGGAGATTGTCGGCCATGTGGCCGGCGGCGGTGACGCACTGGTCCTGATGCCCACCGGCGGCGGCAAGTCGCTGTGTTATCAGATTCCTGCGCTGCTGCGCGACGGCGTCGGCGTGGTGGTGTCGCCGCTGATCGCGCTGATGCAGGACCAGGTCGACGCGCTGGAGGAAGTCGGCGTGCGCGCGGCCTTCCTGAACTCCACGCAAACCTACGAAGAGGCCAGCCGCATCGAGCGCCTGGTGCGCACCGGCGAGATCGATCTGGTCTACGTGGCGCCCGAGCGGCTGATGACGGAACGCTGCCTGAACCTGTTCCAGAACTCGAACATTGCGCTGTTTGCGATCGACGAGGCGCACTGCGTCTCGCAATGGGGCCACGACTTCCGGCCCGAGTACATCAAGCTGTCGATCCTGCACGAGCAGTTCCCCAACGTGCCGCGCATCGCGCTGACCGCCACCGCCGATCCGCAAACCCGCGCCGAAATCGTCCACCGCCTGCAACTGGAAGACGCGGCGCAATTCGTCTCCTCCTTCGACCGTCCCAACATCCGCTACTCGATCGTGGAAAAGGGCAATGGCCGCAAGCAGCTGCTGGACTTCATCACCGCCGAACATGGCGGCGATTGCGGCATTGTCTACTGCCTGTCGCGCAAGAAGGTCGAAGAGACCGCCGAATTCCTCAACGAGAACGGTGTGCGCGCCTTGGCCTACCACGCCGGCATGGACCACGCCAAGCGCGCCGCCAACCAGTCCAAGTTCCTGCGCGAAGAGAACATCGTCATGTGCGCCACCATCGCCTTCGGCATGGGCATCGACAAACCGGACGTGCGCTTCGTCTGCCATCTGGATCTGCCGAAAAGTATCGAAGGCTACTACCAGGAGACCGGCCGCGCCGGCCGCGACGGCGGCCCGGCCGACGCCTGGATGGCCTACGGCCTGCAGGACGTGGTGCTGCAACGCCGGATGATCGACGAGTCGGAAGCCGACGAAACCTTCAAGCGCGTATTGGGCAACAAGCTCGATGCGATGCTGGGCCTGTGCGAGACCCTGAGCTGCCGGCGCGTGCGGCTGCTGGACTACTTCGGCGAACAGGCCGGCCCGTGCGGCAATTGCGATACCTGTCTGATTCCGCCGGTGTCCTTTGACGGCACGGTGCCGGTGCAGAAGGTGCTGTCGACCGTGTACCGCGTCGACCAGCGCTTCGCCGCCGGCCACGTGATCGATGTGCTGCGCGGCCAGGAGACGGAACGCATCAAGACCTGGCACCACGACTCGCTGTCCGTATTCGGCATCGGCGCCGACCGCAGCGAACAGGAATGGCGCGCCATCCTGCGCCAGGTAATCGCGCTCGGCCTGCTGACGGTCGACCATGAACAATACAGTTCACTGAAACTGACCGACGCCGCGCGTCCGGTGCTCAAGGGCGGCCAGAAAGTGCAGCTGCGCCAGTACCAGAAACCGGTCAAGGCCAAGCCTAGCCGCGCCGCCAAGGGCTATGTGGAGAGCGACCTGTCGGAACACGAACAGCGGCTGTTCGACCGCCTGCGCTCGTGGCGCATGGGCACCGCGCGCGAACACAACGTCGCCGCCTACATCATCTTCAACGACGCCACGCTGCGCGAAATCGCCAAAGCCCGCCCGACCGCGCTGGACGACCTGCGCGGCATCTCCGGCGTCGGCGAGAAAAAACTGGCCTCCTACGGCGACGAAATCGTCAACCTGATCAGCGAGATGGATTAAGCGTCAAGCTTGAATGATGTTGCGGTAACGGCTGGGCGGCGCGCCGATGGCGGCGCGGAAGCGGTGGCTGAAGTGGCTCAGGTCTGCGTAGCCGCAGGCGTCGGCGATCTGCTGCAATGGCTGGTCGCTGCTCTTCAGCAGCGCGCGCGCATGGTCAATGCGGCGCGCGGCGATCCATGCCGATGGCGGCATGCCGAACGATACTTTAAACATCCGCACCAGGTGGTATTCCGACAGCGAGGCCAATGCCGCCAGCATCCCCAGCGTGATGTTCTGCGACAGATGCGCTTCGATGAACTCCGCCAGCCGCCGGCGCACTACCGGCGCCAGGCCGCCACGCACGCGCTGCTGATGCTGCGGCACCGATTGCGCCAGCAGCAGATGGCTCAGTGTTTCATGCGCCACCTCGTTGGCGCGCAGCTGCGCGTCCGGACCTTCCCATGGCATGGCTGCCAACGTTGCGCACAGCTGGGCGATGCGTTGATGTTCGAAATACGTGCGGTCGCTCAGCGTCAGTTCGCGCGGTTCGCGGTCCAGCTCCACCACTGCGCGGCGCGTGAAGTGCTCGGGCAGGAAGTACAGGTGGACGAAGTGCATATGGCCGCGCACCGTCCAGCTGGACTCGTGCCAATCCGGCAAGGTGCATAGCCGCTGGGGCGCGCCGTAAATGCCCGGCAGCTCCGAACGCTCGGTGCGGTGGCCGCCTTCCAGGTACAGCGACAGCGTGTGGTGGCCCGGCTTGTCGTAACTGGTTTCGGCCACCAGCGTATCGCGCCGCCAGATGGCGACCGCCAGTTCATCACCCAGCCAGGCAAAGCGCTCCAACTTGGCATCGGTCTCCGACATGGTCTTGAAAACGGAACGCGACAGCGCGCCTTCCGGCATGGACTGCGATTCAAGAGCGTTGGCGATAGCGGGACGTGGCGACATGAAGAAAGTCTAGCACGCCACCAGCGGCGCTGCCGGCAGCCGGGCCCGCCACAGCGCGATATGCGCAATTTCAGACAAGTCGGCGGCGCGCGCTGAAGGCATGCTGGCGGCATGAATACATTACTCTACGCACTCACTGTCCTGATCTGGGGTACCACCTGGATCGCCATTTCCTTTCAACTCGGCGTGGTGCCGGCGCCAGTGTCGATCGCCTACCGCTTCTGGATCGCCGCCGCCGTGCTGATGGCGTTCCTGTTCATCAGCCGCAAGCCATGGTGGCCGCCACGCCAGGCGTGGCCATACCTGTTCGCGCAGGGGATCGCGCTGTTCTGCGTGAACTTCCTGTGCTTTTACTACGCCAGCCAATGGATCACCAGCGGGCTGGAAGCGGTAGTGTTCTCCACCGCGCCGCTGTGGAACGCCATCAACGGCCGCATCTTCCTCGGCAAACCGATCAAGCCGCAGGTGATGGTCGGCGCCCTGCTCGGCCTGTGCGGCATCGTGCTGCTGTTCGCGCCGCAGATGGCCGGCCACTGGCACGACAGCCATACGCTGTGGGGCCTGGCGCTGACCTTGGGCGGTACCTTATGCTTCTCGTGCGGGAACCTGCTGTCGAGCCGCATGCAGTCGATGGGACTGGGCCTGACGCCGTGGCTGACCAACACCTGGGCCATGCTGATCGGCTCCACCACGCTGGGCTTGGCGGCGCTGGCGCTGGGCATGCCGTTTGCGCTCGATCCATCACCGCGCTATCTCGGCGCGCTGCTGTATCTGGCGATTCCCGGATCGGTGATCGGCTTCACCGCCTATCTGATGCTGGTGGGCCGCATCGGTCCGGACCGCGCGGCCTATTCCACGGTATTATTCCCCATCGTAGCGCTGACCATTTCGACCATTTACGAAGGCTACCATTGGACGCCGCTGGCCCTGTGCGGGCTGGCGCTGGTACTGGCGGGGAATCTGCTGGCGTTTCTGCCGCCGTCCCTGCGCGCCAGACTGATGGGAGCAACATAGGAGACTGCATGATCCGCACCGGCCTTCCCGCTGCACTGGCATTGGCACTAAGCCTGACCACCACGGCATACGCCGCCGACAAACCGGCCGACACGGTCTACCGCAACGGCTACGTCTACACGGTGGATGCCAAGGACAGCGTGCAGCAGGCGCTGGCCGTGCGCGGCGGCCGCATTGTCTACGTCGGCGATAACGACGGCGCCAAAGCCCTCACCGGCAAGAAGACCGAAGTGATCGACCTCCAAGGCCGCATGCTGATGCCCGGCCTGATCGATGGCCATATGCATCCGCAATCGGGCGGCAGCCGCCTGCTCAATTGCAGCCTGAATTACGAGCCGCTAACGGTGGCGCAATTCCAGTCCCGCATCCAGGCCTGCCTGGACCGCGACAAGAAGTCAGGGCCGGAGCGCTGGATGATCGTGGTGAACTGGTTCCAGCAAGGGATGCTGCCGGACGGCGTGGACACCGCCGCCGCCACGCTCGATGCGCTGAAGACCGAACGCCCGATCATCGTGCGCTCGTCCTTCGGCCACTCGGCGCTGCTGAACACCAAAGGCATCCAGACCGCGAAGATCACACGCGACACGCCCGACCCGGCCGGCGGCAAGATTACGCGCGACGCCAAGGGCAACGCCACCGGCCTGCTGGAAGACGCCGCGCAAGACCTGGCCATGAACCTGCTGCCGCCGCTAACGGTGGCCGAAAACCTGGCCGCGTCCAAGGCCGCATTGGCGGCGATGCGCCAGCAAGGCATCACCACCTTCCTCGACGCCTACACCGATCCCGAAACCATGACCGCCTTCACCGACCTGCAAAAGCAGGGCAAGCTGACAGCGCGCGCGCACTTCGCCGTATTGATCGATCTGGATAAAGGCGCGACGCCGCAAAGCGCAGTGGCCGAGCTGCTCAAGCAGCAAAAGCAGTTCGACCAGGGACCGACCAAGGTCGCGCCATCAATGCAGGTACGCCACGCCAAGCTGTTCATGGATGGCGTGATCTCGGCGCCCGCCTTCACCGGCGCCATGATCGAGCCATACCTGACCAACAAAGGCACGCCGGAGAAACCGGACTGGCAGCCCGGCCCGCACAACGGCCCGCCGAGCTACTTCACGCCGGAAGCGCTGCGCACCACGCTGAAGGAACTGGCGCGCGCACACATCGATCCGCACATCCACGTCGACGGCGACCGCGCCGTGCGCGAATCGCTGGACGCCATCGAAGACCTGCGCGCCACGCCGGAAGGCAAGCGCGTACGGCCCGCACTGGCGCACGATGAAATCGTTGACCCGGCCGACTATCCGCGCTTTGCGCAACTGGACGTGACGCCGGTGCTGTCCTTCCAGTGGGGGAAACCGGCGCCGGACACGCTGGGCGCTTTGAAGGACTATATGGGGCCGCGCCGTTACGCCGTGGTCGAGCCGCAGGCGCTACTGCTGAACGCCGGCGCGCGCATCGCCTACGGCAGCGATTGGCCGGTCGATCCGCTGGACGAGTGGTTCGCGCTGAAGGTCGGCGTGACCCGCACTGCCGCGCCGGATGCCGGCAAGGAGTACGCCGGCCGGCTGACCGCGCAACCGGGCATGCCGCGCGCCGAAGTACTGCGGGCGATCACGCTGAACGCGGCCTATACGCTGCGCCAGGAAAAGGAGAGTGGATCGCTGGAGGTGGGCAAGCTGGCCGACATGATTGTCCTCGACCGTAACTTCTTCACGATACCGGCCGAGGACATCGCCAACATCAAGGTGCTGCTGACGGTGGTAGGCGGCAAAATCGTCTACCAGTCCAAATTCATGCGGTAAGATGGCGGCCTTTGTTTAAGTAAGCACGCCATGACATCCATAATCTCCCTGTTGATCATCCTCGTCACGGGCTTAGTGGTCTACGCCATCATCAAGAGCAACCCGGTCAAGCCGCAGCCATTGCCACTGCCGTCCGGCGTGCCGTATGAGCCCACGCTGCCGGACAGCGCGCCGGCGCTGCACTGGTCCGACGGCGGCCGCTTCATGGTGGAGCTGATGAACGAGTCGCGCTATCAGCCTACGCTGCAAGCGCTGGCTGGTGCGCATGGCGACAGCGCTGCTGCGGCGCCGTATGTGGCGACGCTGATGCCGGATGATCGCAACGCCTACGAGAACGAAGCGGTGGCAGTGTTTATCGAAGGCCGCATGGTGGGTTATCTGTCGCAGAAGGCGTCGATCAAGTTCCGAGAACTGCTGCGCAAGAAGGAAGCCGTCGGCCAGTTGAGCACCGTCGATGCGCAGGTACGCGGCGGCGCGCTGTGGCAGGGCAAGCGCTTGCAGTACATCGTGGTGCTGGACGTGGAGCCGCTGGAGAAATGAACAGACTTGCGGCCGCGTTGATGGTGCTCGCCGCGCCGGCGCTGGCCGCCGAGCCGCTGGCGATCCACTACAACGAGCGTCCGCCGCATCACTTTACGATGCAAGGCATGCCGCAGGGCGATGGCATCGACAAGCTGCGCGCCGCGCTAACGGCGGCAAACATTCCCTACCAGTTGCGCAGCACTCCGGCCAAACAGCAATTGATCCTGTTGAAAGCGAATGTGCAGCCAGCGTGCATGCTGGCCTGGGTCGGCCTGCCGGGCCGCGAACGCGCCGGCAAACTCTCGGAGATAGTCTATGACGACCGCCGCCTGTGGTGTACCCAGGCGACGCCGGATGACGTGATGCAGCGCCTGAACAAAGCGCTGCGCAAATAAATTACTTCTTGGTAAACACCAGATCCCACACACCATGGCCCAGCTTCAGGCCGCGGTTTTCAAACTTGGTCAGCGGACGATACGCCGGCTGCGGTGCGTAGCCTTCAGCGGTATTCTGCAAGCCCTCTTCAGCGCTCAGCACTTCCAGCATCTGCACCGCGTAGTCTTCCCAGTCGGTGGCCAGATGGAGATAGCCGCCCACTTCCAGCTTCTGCACCAGATGCTTGACGAACGGCGACTGGATCAGACGGCGCTTGTTGTGGCGCGCCTTGTGCCATGGGTCCGGGAAGTAGATATGCACGCCGTGCAGCGAACCATCCGGAATCATGAAGTTCAACACTTCCACCGCATCGTGCTGGATGGCTTTCAGGTTGGTCAGATTCTGCTCGCCGATCAGCTTCAGCAAACTGCCCACGCCCGGCGTGTGCACTTCCACGCCAATGAAGTCCTTCTCCGGCATCACACCGGCGATGTGCGCCGTGGTGCCGCCCATGCCAAAGCCGATCTCCAGCACCACCGGCGCCTTGCGGCCAAAGGCCTGCTCATAATCCAGCGGCGCTTTTTCGTAAGGGATCAGGAACTGCGGACCCAGTTCTTCCAGCGAGCGCGCCTGCGCGGTCGACAGGCGGCCGGCACGCGTGACGAAACTGCGGATGCGGTGTTCGGTCGGGTCGTACAGCATGGCGCGCGCTGGGGCGTCTTTAGGCGTATCGGAAGACATGGTCGGATTCAGCAAAAATTTATTGAGGCGGCATTATATCAGGCTTGCCTGCGCGCTTTTTCAAATCGATTGACACTCACAAGCAGTTGAGGTCTAATCATCATCTGAGGCGTGAAATCGTTTTCAAACGTAGCTATGTCCTCCCCTCCGCACCCGTTAATCCTATTAAAACGATAAAGACAAATGACCGATTTCACGCAATTCCCACCTTCGTTTACCTGGGGCGTTGCCACCAGTGCTTTCCAGATTGAAGGCGGCGCGACCGCCGACGGCAAAGGCCCGTCGATCTGGGATACCTTCAGCCACACGCCGGGCAAAGTCATCGACGGCACCAACGGCGACGTCGCCTGCGACCACTACAACCGCTACCCGGAAGACGTGGCCATCATGGCCAACCTGGGCGTGGACGCCTACCGCTTCTCGATGGCGTGGGCGCGTGTGCAGCCGCAAGGCAAAGGCGCGTGGAACGAAGCCGGCTGGGGTTTCTACGACCGCCTGCTGAAGGAACTGGAAAGCAAAAACATCGCCGCCCACATCACGCTGTACCACTGGGACCTGCCGCAAGGCCTGCAGGAAGAAGGCGGCTGGCTGAATCGCGACACCGCGTATCACTTCGCCGAATACGCGGCGGAAGTGGCGCGCCGCTTCGGCAACCGGGTGAAAACGATTGCAACGCACAATGAGCCATGGTGCACGGCCAATCTGGGCTACGGCAACGCGCAGTTCGCGCCGGGCGTGGCGGACCTGAAGCAATCGATCCAGGTGTCGCATCATCTGGTCTTGTCGCATGGCCTGGCAATGACCGCCATGCGCAAGGTCGGCAGCTCGGCCCAATTGGGCATTGTGCTGAACCAGTGGACCGCCGATCCAGCCACCGACAGCGACGCCGACAAGGCTGCCGCCGAATTCGAATATTCGCGCTCGGTCGAATGGTTCATGGACCCGATCTTCAAAGGTAAATATCCGGAACTAGCACTCAAGGTCCACGGCGACAACGCGCCGGAAGTGCAGGACGGCGACCTGGAAGCCGCGCACCAGAAGATCGACTTCCTCGGCGTGAACTACTACTTCCGCGCCTTCTGCTCGACCGAAACGCCGCCGCGCCAGCCGGAGTGCAAACTGGGCAAGACCGACATGGGCTGGGAAATCTACCCGGACGGCCTGACCGAACTGCTGCTCAAGCTGAACGCCGACTACGACCTGCCGCCGATCTACATCACCGAAAACGGCATGGCCAATCCAGACACCATCGTCAACGGCGAGATCCCGGACGAAGCCCGCATCGATTTCGTCCAGCGCCACCTGAAGGCCCTGAACGACGCCCGCCTGCAAGGCGTGAACATCCAGGGTTACTTCCTGTGGTCCCTGCTGGACAACTTTGAATGGAACTCGGGCTATGCCAAGCGTTTCGGCATCGTCCACGTCGACTACGAAACCCAGAAGCGCACGCCGAAACACAGCGCGCTGTGGTATCGCGATTACCTGATCCAACAGCGCGCAAAGAAACAGCACGCTGCCTGAGCAACGCAACAGTAGTACCGCCGCCGGCCTTCGGGCCGGCGGTTCCCGTTTAAGAACCGGCCACAGAGCCAGTGCTAAACTCCATGAGGACAACGAGGATGACACCATGAGCACCGCCCCTTCCGCCTTGCCGCAAGAACCGCAGGCCGCCGCCGCGCCGACACCACCCCCATCGCTGCTGCGCGCCATGTTCGCGCGCAATACACCGATGCTGTGGGTGCCGAGCGGTTATTTCGCCATGGCGCTGACGTATGTGATGCTGACCAGCGTTACCTCCATCATGTTCAAGAACCTGGGCATGGACAACGGCCAGGCCGCGCAATACGCCAGCTACCTGATCCTGGCCTACACCATCAAGCCGTTGTTTGCGCCGTTCGTGGAAATGTACCGCACCAAGAAGTTCTTCGTGCTGTGCGCGCAGCTGATCGTCGGCGTCGGCTTTGCCGGCGTGGCGCTGGCGATGTCGCTGCCGGACTACATGGTCATCATGGTGTTCTTGTTTGGCATACTGTCGCTGGTCGGCGCCACGCAGGATATCGCCTCGGACGGCGTCTACGTCACCGCGCTCGATACCAAGACCCAGTCGCTGTTCTGCGGCATCCAGAGCCTGAGCTGGAACATCGGTCCCATCGTCGCCTCGGGCGGCATGGTGTACCTGAGCGGCTGGCTGCACACCCATTACTTCCATCACCAGGCCGGCGTGTTCGGCCCGGAATGGATCGAATCGTGGCGTGTGATCTTCTTCATCGTCGCCGGCATCACCATCCTCACCGCGCTGTGGCATATGCGCGTGATGCCGGATGGCGCCAAGGCCGAAAACGCGCCACGCTCGGCCGCCGAAGCAGCCTTCATCCTCAAGGACTCCTTCGTCACCTTCTTCCAGAAACGCGACGTCTGGCTGATGGTGGGCTTTGCGTTTGTGTTCCGCCTCAGTATCGGCCTGCTGGAAAAAATCGGCCCCTTCTTCATGGTCGATCCGGTGGCGCAGGGTGGGCTTGGCCTGTCGAATGAGATGCTCGGTCTGATCTACGGCACCTATGGCCTGATCGCGGTGCTGGTTGGTTCGCTGCTGGGCGGGATCTTCGTCGCCCGTCGCGGCTTGCAGAACACCCTGTTCATCCTGTGCTGCGCGGTCAACATCCCCAACGTCACCTTCCTGTTGATGAGCATCTACCAGCCGGACAACCTGATGATCATCAGCGCCGGCGTGGCGGTCGAGAAGTTCTTCTACGGCTTCGGCTCGGTGGGCTTCATGATCTACCTGATGCAGCAACTGGCGCCGGGCAAATACACCACCACCCACTACGCCTTCGGCACGGGGCTGATGGGCCTCTGCATGATGGTGACCGGTGTGGTCAGCGGCCACCTGCAGCAGATGCTGGGCTATGTGCACTACTTCTGGCTGGTGATGGCGGCCACCATTCCGTCGTTCCTGGTTACGTGGTTCGCGCCGTTCCATAATAAGGACTAAGCGGGAACCAGGCCGCGCGCAGGCGCATGAAGGGCTGCTCGATCAATTGATACAGCAGCCATCCGCCGCCTACGCCGGCCAGCATCACCACCGCAATACCAGGCGCCGCATGACGGTCCAGCGGCAACGCCTCCCCCACCACTTTGAACAGCGGCTTGTGCGCCAGGTAGATCGCGTACGACCACAAGGCCAGGCTCTCCGCGCCGGGCACTCGTACCTTCGCCAGCAACGATGAAGGGCTGAGCGCCGCCAATAGCAGCAGGCTGAAACTCAACGCCAGCAGCGTGAATCCGAACGCCGTCATGAAGAACGATTCGTCGTCGAAGCGCGCCAGTAGCACGCCTGCCGTCACCAGTCCCGCTATCAGCAGCAGATTGCCGTGCCGCAGAATACGTTCGTACAGCGGGGCGTGGTGGTTCTTCAGCAGGGCAATAGCCACGCCGGGCAGCAGTTCGTCGAAGCGCGCGAAGGTGGAGTAGTACAGTTCCTGCGAAAACGGCTGCATGCCATGTGACCAGCCGTTGATGCGGAAGGCGATGGCGCCCGCCACGGCCAGCGCCAAGCCGGTCCAGATCCAGCGCGGACGGCGCAGCAGCAGGAGCGCCAGCGGCAGGATCAGGTAGAACTGCTCCTCAATGCACAGCGACCATGAATGGGTGAAGGTCTGGCCGTATTGCAGGCCGATGTTCTGCGTGAAGGTCAGGAAGCGCCATAGCGGCGCGGTGGCGCTGCCGCCCAGCGTTGACGGCAGCAGGAAGTACGCAGTCAGCACCACGTAGTAGTTCGGCACGGTGCGCAGCAGGCGGCGGCCGAAGAAGGTCGATAGCGGCATGCGCTGCGACAGCAGCTGATTGCCGATCAGGTAGCCGCTCAGTACAAAGAACAGGTCCACGCCGGCCCAGCCGATGCGCCCCGCCTCACCGAAATCGCGGCCGCCGGCCACCACGCCGTAGTGGTACATCAGCACCAGCACAATCGCTGCGGCGCGCAAGGTATCCAGCCCGTGTATCCTGCCCTTCATTGTGTTCCTCTGTGATTTGCGAAAAGGCGATTCTGCCGCCGCCGCGCGACCTTGCGCAAGGCGTGGGACGAAAGCCCGGTTCCATGTGACGCAGCCGCCCGGCAGCGCAAAACGCCCTGCTATACTCGCGCCGATGACCACCTCTCCGTCCACCGCCAATCTCACCGCCGCGCTGCAAGCCGTGATGCTGAACATGATGGCGTGGGCCGTGATCAGCGCGGCCGGCGCGTACGGCGCGGCCAACGCCACCAGTTTCCTGCGGCTCTGGCAGCAATGGTGCATCGACTACCTGCCGATGCTGCTGCTCAGCGCATCGCTGTGTCTCGCGCTGCTGCGCTGGCCCACGCTGTTTGAACCATGGCGCAACATCGTCGGCTTCTTCATCGTGGTGATGGTCGTGTTCCAGCCACTGCAATGGTTATATGTAGACTGGGTACGCCACGGCGGCGACGTCGCCGGCATCAATCTGGAAAACATCTACCAGGCGCGCCTGCGCATGCGCCGTTTCAGCTGGTTCGTCACCGGCGCCACGTTCGCCATCATCGTCGGCATCGGCAACTGGCGGCTGGCGCGCGCACGGGAACAAGCCTTGCAGCGCACCCACACGCACAACCTCGAACTGTCGCTGGCACTGGAGCAGCAGCGCATGCTGTCCCTGCGCGCGCAGCTGGAACCGCACTTCATCTTCAACGCCCTGAACGCCATCAGCGCCCTGGTACGGGATGGCGACAAGGCCGTATCCCTGCAAGGCATCAGCCGCCTGAGCGACCTGCTGCGCTACGCACTATCAGCCAGCTTGCGCGACACCGTGCGCCTCGGCGAAGAACTGCAATTCATCCACGACTACACCGACCTGCAACGCCTGCGCTACGGCGACCGCCTGCACATCGACATCCACTGCGACGACGCCGCGCTGCACGAAGCCCAATGCCCGCCGCTGCTGCTGCAACCATTGATCGAAAACGCCCTGCGCCACGACCTCGATGGCCACGACGGCCGCAGCGACATCCGCGTCCACATCAGGCGCCACAAATCCGAACTGCTGATGACCGTTTCCAACCCCCTCAGCGCGCAAACGCCGGCCAATCCCGGCACCGGCCTCGGATTAAAGAACACGCGCGAGCGGCTGATGATGTTCAATCCATCCGCCTCGCTGCACACCGAAACGCGCGGCGACCGCTTCTACGCCGAAATCCGCCTGCCGCTGGGAGACGGGGATTGATCCGCTATATCATCGTTGACGACGAAGCGCCCGGCCGCGCCAACCTGCGCCTGGCCATGGAGGCGCAAGCCGGCTGGCAGCTGCTGGCCGAATGCGACAGCGCCGCCGCCGCCCGCGAGGCCATGGCGCACACGCCGGCCGACGTGATTTTCCTCGACATCCAGATGCCACGCGAAAGCGGCCTGGAACTGGCGCGTGAACTCAGCCGCCTGCCGGCGCCGCCGCTGATCGTCTTCGTCACCGCCTACAACACCCACGCGGTGGACGCGTTTGAAGTCCACGCGCTGGACTACCTGCTCAAGCCCATCGACGACCGCCGGCTGGCGCAAGCCATCGAGCGCGCCAACGCCATGCTCGGCCTGCGCCAACACGACGCCTACCGCGCCGCGCTGCAAGGCTACACCGCCGCCACCCATACGCAGCAAATGGAAAACTTCAGCGTGCGCTCGGTGGGCAGCATCGAACAGATCCCCGTGCGCGACGTGCTGTGGCTACAGGCGGCGGGAAATTATGTGGAGTTGCACCTGGCGGCGCGCACGGTGCTGCACCGGGTGCCGTTAAGCCGCGTCGAGCAGTTGCTGCGGACGGAGGACTTCCTGCGTGTGCACCGCACCGCCATCGTGCGGCGCGATCAGGTACGACGTTTGTCGGTGGTAGGTGACGGCCGCTATCAACTGACGCTGGCCTGCGGCGCGCAACTGGCGGTCAGTGCGCGCCATCTGCCGGAACTGAAAACCTGTCTAGGCTTCACCGGTCAGTGATCGCAAATCTTCCTCGCGCACGCGACGCTCGGGCGCCAGCACGCGGGCGATGACTTGCGCATTGAGACCCATATTCTGCAACATCTCTACCGCGCCGGGTGTGCCGATATCGCGCTGCACCTGCAATGCTTGCCGCACGATGAAATCAAACGAATGCCAACCTGCCGTATCGGACGTCTGCGGCCGTTGGCGCCTGTCGTGTTCCGGTATCATGATGGCGTCCTCCCTTTGCATCCGCATAGATTAACGCAAGATGGGGCCGCGTGCGCGTCCGGTAGGCTTATTCCTTGGCGGGATCGTAGGACAGCTGTGGCCGGTAACCTTCCGGCGCAATCGAGGTATCAAACGGATAGTTAGCCAGGTTTTGCTGGTCCAGCATGCCCAGCTTGACCAGGATGGTGTGCGGCTGCTCCTTCGCCCGGCCTTCCAGCAGATTGACGGCGGCGTTGATCGCCACCCGCGCCTGGCTGACGCCCTTGGTATCGGCCGCCGCCGAGATTTCCTTGCTGCGAATCAACTGCGCGATTTCGCCGGTAAGGTCGAACGCCACCACGCGGATCTTGTCGTCCAGCTTGGCTGCCTTGATCGGCCCCAGCGCCGCCGGCGCACAACCGGTGCAGCCCAGAATATAGTCCAGCCGCGCGCCGTGCTTGCTGAGAATGCGCCCGGTCAGCTGTGCCTGCAAGGCGCGTTCACTGTCGCCGTAGCGGATGTCCAGGATGTTGACCTCGATCGGCGAGTCCTGCGCGGCAATCCGCGCGCCATCCACCTCGCCCTTGACCCAGCCGGCGCCCATCGGCCCCGGCAGCAGAGCGATGTTGATGGTCTTCAGGCCGCGCTGCTGGGCGTCACGGATGGCCCAGCGGGTCGCCTCCATGCCCATGCTGCGCAGCGAGGTGGTAACCTTCAGCGCCAGCTCGTCGCTGCGGCTGTCGTTGGCCAGCTCCAGCACCGGAATGCCGGCCGCGCGCGCCTTGGCAATGGAGAGGTTATTGGCCGTCATGCTGATCGGCGACACCACGATGGCGTCATATTTGGCGGCAATGGCCTCGTCCATCTTTTGCAACTGGCCGTGCAGGTCGTCGTAACCGCTGGCGGGCAGGATATCGACCGCCACGCCCAGGCGCTTGGCCTCGCTGATAACGCCGTAAGCTACACCAGCCCAATACGGGTCCTTCATATGCGGGAACAGGAAGGCAATGCGCCAGTGCTTGCCGGCATGGGTGGCCGGCGGATACATACCCGCCACCACGCGGCCGCTGGCCAGCGCATCGTCGGCGGTGCCGTTGGCCTGCACCGGACGGAAGATGGAATTGACAGGTATCGGTGCGAACGCCTGCGCGGACTTGGTTGACGCCTGCTGCGTCGGCCCGGACGCCATACACCAGCCGAATGTCGCCAGCAACGTCAGGGAGAGTAAGCGTTTTTTCATTATCGTTATCCGCGTTTATCCGCACAACTGGCGGCGGGAGGGGCGGTGTCGGCAGCGGGCACCAGCACGCCGTTGCGCGCACCCAGCCGCGCCAGTTCACCGGAGCGTACCATTTCCGTGAACAGCACGTTATAACGCGCGCGCACGGCAGAGAATGTGGAATCACGCGGGAAGGCCAGATAGCCATCCAATTGCGTAATGTCGGGACACAGCACCGTAAGCGCATCATCCAGATGCAGGCTATCGATCAGTGCGGTGCTATTGCGTTGATTGCTGGCCAGCAGTTCGACGCGGCCATGGGCCAACATCTGCAAGCCGTTTTCCAGCTGCGGAACCTCGCTGATGTCGAGCAGCTTGCGGGTCTGGTCGAACTGGGTGCCGTAGTGCCAGCCGCGCACGGCGGCCAGGCGGTGGTTTTTCAGCGCGGCCAGGTCGCCGTGCCACGGCGGCGTGCTGTCGCGGCGCGCATAAAACACCAGGCGATCGCGGTAAAACGGTTGATCGAGAAAGGCGAAGCGCAGCAGCCGCTCGGGCGATTTGTAGGGGCCGACCAGGATGTCGGCCTGGGCCCGTTCCACCATCGCCTGCGCGCGCGGCCACGGGTAGAGCTGGAAGCGAATGGTGTCGCCGGCGCGCGCGGCCAGCAGCCGCAGCACATCCACGCCCAGGCCGCGCCACTGGCCGTCCCTGCCCTGTTCAAAGATATTGCTGAAGGTCGTGCCGACCGCCAGACGCTCGACTGCATATGCCGGCAGCGGCGCCATCGCACCGATCGCCAAGGCCAGCAGAAGAGAGGTCGTCTTTCGCATCGTGTCTGAATACTAGCATGAGCTACGGCAAGTATTGCTTCAAGAATGTTACGGTCTTGTCTACCGTTGGCTGGAGCCAGGGGTCGAACAGCCAGAATGAATGGGGCGTGCCGGGCAAGATCAGCTCGTCGCTGGCGACGCCGAGCGCCGTCATTTGCTCTCGCATCGCTTCGCGGCCGGCGGAAAAACGCGGCTGCGCGCTGCCGATAAATAAAATCGGCGGCATACCGGCGTGGACGTACCGGGTCGGCGAGGCCTCGCGCCACAGCGCCGGCTTTTCTTCGTAACGGCCGCCGAACCAGGCGCCGGCCGAGGAAGGATTTTTCTTCGGATCGTTTTCGTACTTCAGCGCCAGTTCGGTGGTGAAGTCGGACAGGCCGTCGATATTGATGATGGCCTTGACGTCGCCGCCGGCGGTGACGCCGGCCAGGCTGGCGATCTGGCCGCCAGCGGAGCCGCCGGCCAATGCAATGCGCTGCGGATCGAGGCCGAATTCCACCGCGTGCGCGCGCACCCAGCGCACCGCATCCTGCACGTCCTGCACCGCAGCCGGATAGCGTGCTTCGCCGGACAGTCGATAGCTGAGCGTGACCGCCGCGTAGCCGTGCTGGGTCAGCCGCAGTGCCATCGGCACGAATTCGGAACGGTAGCCGGACTTCCAGCCGCCGCCGTGGACGAACAGCACCACCGGCAGCTTGTCGCCGGGCGGGCGGTACAGGTCCAGCTTGAGGCAGCGGGCGCCGTATTGGGCGTAGACCTGATCGGCGACCTTGCGCACGCCGGGCGGCAGCGCGTCGCTGGCGATGTGGATGTCGGGATAGTCGCGCACCAGCTTGTCGTAGGTGTGCGGCGCATCATAGGTATTGGACGGATCGGACGGCGGTTCCACGCACGGCGGCGCGGCCAGCAAAGCGGCGGCAAGAACGGCACTCAGGACAGGCATCAAGACCCCAGCGAAATACACAGGCCTCCAGTATAACCCGGGGTCAGTTCTGCCAAATGTACATGAGGTCGTGTGCATTTGGCAGAACTGACCCCGAATAAAAAAACCCCTCGGCCGGTGAAGGCGCGAGGGGGTTAAAACCACAGACAACACTGGACTACATGAAAAACTCTTTACTTAGAACGAGCGGCCCACGTTGATGCCGAAGGTGCGTGGCGGCAGGTACTGAGCTTGCCACGGACCATTGGCGTTCATGGCGCTGGTCTTGATCTTGCCGTCTTCGACGTTGCGGACGAAGGCGTCGAAGTACCACTTCGCCTGGGCGTCGTAACGCAGGCCGATGTCGGTACGGTTGTAGGCTTTCTGACGATCCGGATCACCCAGGTTGAACACGCTCAGCCAGCTGGCGGTTTCGTAGTGGGTGCTGATGCGCGGGATCAGCGTGCCATCGGCCAGCTCGAAGCTGTGCTGGTATTGCAGCTGCATGGCAAACTTCGGCGAGTGCGGCATGGTGTTGCCGGTTACGTCCAGGCAGGTAGCAATGTCAGGAATCGAGCACTTCGGCAGCTGGTAGTCGTTACTGCCGCCAATCAGCTTCTTCAGCGTCGCGTGGGTGTAGGCGGCGGTGAACTGCACGCGGTCCACCGGCGTGATCTTGGCGGCGATCTCGGTTTCCAGGCCCCAGACATTGGCGCCTTCGGCGTTGTTGGTGGCCAGGCCGCGGGTGCCGTCAGGATTGGTCACCGGCGCGCTGAACTGGAAGCCCTTGAAGCGCTCATAGTACGCCGAGTTGTTCATCCGCACTTTGCCGCCCAGGAAGGTCGACTTGGAGCCGACTTCGTAGTTGGTCAGCGTTTCCGAACCGTATGGACGGCCGCCATCCTGCAAACCGCCCGACTTGTAGCCGGTCGAGACCGACGCGAACACCATATTGTTCTTGTCGATGTCGTAGCTGATGCGGCCCAGGCCGGTCAGCTTGTGGTCCTTGTAGGTGCCGTCGTTATGCTGGTAGACGGAGAAGCCCGAGGTCGGCGACAGCGGATCGATTGCCGGGCTCAGCGGTACTTGCGGGCCGGTGGCGTCCAGCGTGCTGGCGGTGCCGCCGATGTTCTCGCGCTTGTCCGAGGTGTAGCGGAAGCCGCCGGTCAGGTGCCATGCGTCAGCCAGATTCCAGGTCGCCTGGCCGAACACGGCCTTCGAGTCCACGGTTTCTTTCGGCTGGATGAAGGCGCCCTGCCAGCTGACGGTGCCCTGCTCGGTGCCGTTCATGATCGGAATGTCGAAACGGATGCCGTTGTCTTCGTTGGCATAGTACAGGCCCAGCAGCCAGTCGACTTCACGTTTGCCGGTCGACATGAACTCCAGCTCATGGCTGTAGTTCTTGTACTTGGACCAGACGGTGTTGTTGGCCTGGTAGCCGGCGCTGGCGCTGCTGCTGGCGGTGGTGAAGCTGGTGGCCGGATTGGCGCCGCCGTCCTGGTCGAAGGTCGACGAGCCGTTGAAGCGCGAGTAGCCGGCGATGTAGGCCAGGGCCACATCCGGATTGATCTGGTAATCGACGCGGCTGCGCACCGAGTTGGAATCGCGGTTGACGTTAGGCGCGGTGTCGATCAGCGCCGACCAGAAGTCCTGGCCTGGACGCTGCTGCTGCAGCAGGTTCATGTTCGGGGTGCCACGGTCGATGTAGTGCTCGTACGAGATGTTCCACTTCAGGTCGGCCGATGGCTGCCACAGGAAGCTCAGGCGCGCCGCGCTCTGGTCCTGGGCGCCGTATTTCTGGCCGTTGCGCACGTACAGGTTCGGGTTGAGCGGCTGGAAGGCGATCGGGTTGCCCGGATGAGCAGCATTCCAGGCCGAGATCACCGGCGCGGCGGCAGCTTGCTGCGCGGCCAGCGACGGGATGGTCGGCGCCTGGTAGTCGACGTAGCCGTCGTGCTGCTCGTGCACCACCGACACGCGCATCGCCATGGTGCTGCTCAGCGGGATGTTGAACGCGCCGCGCGCGCCCAGGCGGGTGTAGTTGCCGTAGCCCAGCTCGAAGTTGCCGGCGTTGCTGCCGATTTCAGGCTTGACGGTCTGCATGTTGACCGCGCCGACGGTGGAGTTACGGCCCCACAGCGTGCCTTGCGGGCCGCGCAGTACTTCGATGGCGTCCAGGTCGAACAGCAGCGCGGTGGCGCCTTCCGGACGTGGCGAGTAGATGCCGTCAACGAAGGAAGCGACTTCCGGGTCAGCGTATTCGGTTTTGGCGGAGTCGTTGCCGATGCCGCGCATGGTCATGGTGATCACGCCGTGGTCGCCCTGGCCGGTGGCCGAGAAGCCTGGCACCAGGTTGACCACGTCCTGGATGGTCTGGACGTGGTTGTCGTCCAGTGCGGCCGCGTTCAGCGCGGTCACTGCCACCGGGGTTTTTTGCAGCGAGGTCGTGCGTTTGGTAGCGGTAACGTAAACTTCCGTAATTTTGCTGTTGTCGGCTGGTGCGGCCTGATCAGCGGTAGGTGCGGCCTGGCCGGCCTGCGCATCGGCGGCGGCTGGAGCTGCATCAGCGGCATAAACGTGGGCGTTGGCCATCAGGGCGAAGATGGCGAGCGAGATAGGGGTGAGCAGACGCTTCCCGGATTGCGGTACGTGCAGGTTCATAAGTCTCCTTTTGCATAGCGAACGCCGGGGTGGCGGTGCTACATTTATCGTGGAAAACGATTTCATGATGCTTGAAAACGTTTTCTGTTTCACTGAAATCGTTTTCTTTATTTGTGAAATCGATTTCATGGTACATAATCAAGTTCAAGGATGTCAATTTAAAAATTGTAGCAGCGTTGTATCCCCTTGCTTTTGATAGGGGTACTTTGCTGCATTACGGAGACAAAAGTGCTATGAAAACGTTACCAAAAGATGGCGTCAAACAAGTGCTGATCGTCGGCGGCGGCACCGCCGGCTGGCTGACTGCCTGCTTTTTAGCCAAACAACTGGGCACCGGCGCGGATGCCGGCAGCGTGCGCATCACGCTGGTGGAGTCTAAGGAGATCGGCATCATCGGCGTTGGCGAAGGCACCTTCCCGTCGATACGCGGCACGCTGGCCACCATCGGCATCGACGAAGCGCGCTTCATCCGTGAGTGCAACGGCACGTTTAAACAGGGCATCCGCTTCAACCACTGGGTGCGCGAACCGGGTGCGGCCGGGGCCGACCACTATTTCCACCCTTTCAGCCTGCCGAGCCAGCGGCCCGGCGGTCCGGAACTGCTGCCGTACTGGCTGCAAGGCGCGGCCGGTCCCGGCGTGGCGTTTGCCGCCGCCACCACCATGCAAAAGCGCGTGGCCGACGCGTCGCGCGCACCGAAGCGCCCGAGCGACGCCGACTTCATGGGACCGCTGAACTACGCCTACCACTTCGATGCCGGCAAGTTCGCCGCCCTGCTCTGCACCCATGCGCAATCGCTGGGCGTGCAGCATGTGCAGGCCACGGTGGAACGGGTGGCGCTGGACGACGATGGCGCCATCGGCGCGGTCCACACCAGGGAAGCCGGCGTGCTGACGGCCGACCTGTACATCGACTGCACCGGCTTCCGCGCGGCGCTGATCGGCGAAGCGCTGGGCACCAGCTTCCGCAACATCAACGACGTGCTGTTTGTCGACCGCGCGCTGGCGATGCAGGTGCCGTACGAGCGTCCGGATGCGCCGATTCCGTCCTACACCATCGCCACCGCTCACGAAGCGGGATGGACCTGGGACATCGGCCTGCACCAGCGGCGCGGCATCGGCTATGTGTATTCCAGCCGCCATACCGACGACACCCGCGCCGAGGAAGTCCTGCGCGACTATATCGGCAAGGCCGCCGACGGCCTGAATCCGCGCCAGCTCAAACTGAATGTCGGCTACCGCGAACAGCACTGGGTGAAGAACTGCGTGGCGGTCGGTTTGTCGGGCGGCTTCCTGGAGCCGCTGGAATCGTCCGGCATCGGCCTGATTGAAACGGCGGCGTATCTGGTCAGCTACCTGTTCCCGCATGACGGCGATTTTGAACCGGTGGCCAAGGTGTACAACGAGATGATGAAGGCGCGCTACGAGCGCATCGTCGATTTCGTCAAGCTGCACTACTGCCTGACACAGCGCAAGGACCACGCCTTCTGGACTGACAACGCCGATGCGGCCAGCATTCCAGATTCATTGCAGGACAAGCTGACCATGTGGCGCAAGCGCGCACCGCACCGCATGGACTTCGTGGTGGACTACGAGATGTATCCGCCATCGAGCTGGCAGTATGTGCTGTACGGGATGGAGTATCCAACCGACTTGTACGCCAACGCCAGAACGCTGCCGCGCATGGAGGAAGCCCGCAAGGAATTCGCCACCATCGAGCAGGTGTCGCACCGCGCGCTGGCCGACCTGCCGGACCACCGCGCCATGGTCGAACACCTGCTGCAACGCGGCGAACGCAAGATCGCTTAGGCTTTTTTAGTCGCCGCGCCCAGTCGGGCGCTGGCGGCGATCAGCAGCATAAAGCAACCCAGCCCGCCAAAGGCCAGGTTTAAACTCGACACGTGCGCGACGAAGCCGATCATCGCCGGCCCGGCCAGAATGCCGGCGTAACCCAGCGTGGTGACGGCGGCAATCGCTAGGCTGGCCGGCATTGAGGTCTGGTTACCGGCCGCCGTGAACAGAATCGGCACCACGTTCGACGCCCCCAGTCCAATCAGCACAAAGCCCACCAGCGCCAGCGGCGCGGACGACGCCAGCACCGACAGGAAGAACCCAGCCGCGCCGCACAAGCCGCCCAGCAGCAGCACGCGCTTGCCGCCCAAGGCGCGCACCACGCGGTCGCCGGTCAGGCGGCCGACCGTCATGGCGATCGCAAACGCCGCGTAACCGAGGCCGCCGCGGCTGGCGTCCAGGCCCTGCTCCACCGTCAGCAGCAGCGCGCTCCAGTCGAGAATCGCGCCCTCCGCCAGGAACGACAGAAAGCACAGCGCACCGATGAAAATCACCGCGCCATGCGGCACCACGAACAGCGGCCCGTCGCGCTCCGCCGCATCCGGCTCGCGCAGCAGATGCGGCGCACACAGGATCAGCGACAAGGCCACCAGCGCCGCAACCACGGCAGCCGAGGCGGTCGGCGTCATGCCGGCCCACAGCATCAGCGCCATCAAACCAGCGCCGATAAAACCGCCGACACTGAACAGCCCATGGAAACCGGACATCAGCGAACCGCCGCTTTCGCGCTCGACGATCACCGCCTGCACATTCATCGCCACATCCAGTGTGCCGATCGACGCCCCGACCGCAAACAGCGTGGCGCCCAATAGCAGCGGCGTCGGCGCGTAAGCCAGGCCGGGCACGAACAAACAGGTAAAGGCACCGGAGATCAGCACCACCAGCCTGCAGCCGTAGCGCGAAGTCAGAATGCCGGTCACCGGCATCGCCACCAGCGAACCGGCGCCGAGGCACAACAGCAGCAGGCCCAGTTCCGCCTCGCCCAGCGTCAGCCGCGTTTTAGCGAACGGCACCAGCGGCGCCCAGGCCGACATGGCCAGGCCGGCGGCCAGAAATGCGAGACGGGTAGATAAACGCTGCTGCGGTCCGATGTGGTTCATGCGCGATGGCCTCCAAGGATGTGGCCGCCAGTATAGTCAATCTGCACCAAGGTGGCGCATATGTTGGAGCACGAACATACCAACGGCCCGCCGCAGCGCATGATCACTTCACCAACAATAAGGAGTAATCATGCAAACACAACCTCTCAATGCAGGGCCAGGCTTGGCGGTGGGCGCCGTGCCGGCCGTCGACGGCAACGCTTCCGGCGTCTCCTGGGGCGCCATCCTGGCCGGCGCGGCCGCCGCCGCCGCGCTGTCCTTCATCCTGCTGATTCTCGGCATGGGCCTCGGCCTGTCGTCGGTCTCGCCGTACCAGTACAACGACAAACCACTGGGCACCGCCAGCGTGGTGTGGATCGCCTTCATGCAGCTGGCTGCCTCCGGCATCGGCGGCTACATGGCCGGCCGTCTGCGCGTGAAATGGGCCAGCATCCATGGCGATGAAGTCTACTTCCGCGACACCGCCCACGGCCTGCTGGCATGGGCAGTCGCTACCCTGGTGACCGTGGCCGTGCTGGCCGGCGGCGCGCGCGCTGCCCTGAGCGGCGCCATCGACACCGGCGCTGGCGTCGCTATTGCTGCCGCTCCGGTCGCTGCCGCAGCTGGCGCAACTGCCGGCGCCAATGCTGGTGCGGGCCGTGGCAACACCTACTTCGCCGACATGATCCTGCGTTCGCCGAACGGCGATGTGGCCACCGACGCGCAGCGTTCGGAAATCAACCGCATCCTGTTGACCGACCTGGCAGCGGGCAAGATCAGCGGTGAAGACCGCGTCTACCTCGCCCAGCTGGTTGCCAAACGCACCGGCATGACGCAAGCGGAAGCCGAGCAGCGCATCGACCTGATCTACGCTCAGGCCACCCAAGCTGCTGCCGACGCCAAGGCCAAAGCCATGGCTGCCGCCGAAGAAGCCCGCAAAGCTGCCGCACACTCGGCGCTGTGGATGTTCGTGGCCCTGCTGCTGGGCGCCTTCATCGCCGCCATCTCCGCCATTGCCGGCGGCCGTAACCGCGACCATTCGCGCGTGCTGATCGCACAGCGCACCATCTAAAACAAGGAGAACACCATGCGTTCGATCTTACTGCTGCTGCTCGGTATCCCCCTGCCGATCGTCATCCTGATTGCACTGTTCGTGCGTTAAAGACGACCCACCTCGATCACCGCGTTGGCAAATGCTTCGGGCGCTTCCTGTGGCAGGTTGTGCCCGATGCCACCGGTGATCAGTTCATGTTTGTACTTGCCGGTGAAGCGCTTCGCGTAGGTCGCCGGCTCCGGATGCGGCGCGCCATTGGCGTCGCCCTCCAGCGTGATGGTCGGCACCGAGATGCTCGGCGACGCCGCCAGTTTCGCTTCCAGCCCCGCGTACTTCACTTCACCCGGCTCCAGGCCGAGGCGCCAGCGGTAGTTATACACCGTCACCGCTGCGTGGTCGGGATTGTCCAGCGCCACGGCGCTGCGCTCGTAGGTCGCGTCATCAAACTTCCATTCCGGCGAGGCCAGCTTCCAGATCAACTTGGCGAAGTCATGGTGGTTCTTTTCGTAGCCCGCGCGGCCACGTTCAGTCGCAAAGTAGAACTGATACCACCATTGCAGTTCCGCCGCCGGCGGCAATGGCTGCTTGCCTGCCTCCTGGCTGCCGATCAGGTAACCGCTCACCGACACCAGTCCCTTGACCCGCTCCGGCCACAGCGCCGCGACGATGTCCGCCGTGCGCGCCCCCCAGTCATAGCCGGCCAGCGTGGCCTTGTCGATCTTCAGCGCATCCATCAGCGCGATAACGTCGGTCGCCAGCGCGGCCGGTTCGCCGTTGCGGACCGCCTTGGCGTCGAGGAAGCGCGTGGTGCCATAGCCGCGCAGGTGCGGCACGATCACGCGGTAGCCTTGCGCGGTCAGCTTCGGCACCACATCGACGTAGCTGTTGATGTCGTATGGCCAGCCATGCAGCAGGATCACTACCGGACCGTTGGCCGGACCGGCATCGACATAGCCGACATTCAGTTCGCCGGCGTTAATCTGCTTGATGTTGGTGAAGCCAGCCGGGCTGGCGGCGTGGGCGCCGACGGCGCCGAACAGGGTGGCGATAGCCAGCGCGGTGGCGGCGACTACTTTAGTGGTGTTCATTATGCGTCCTCCAGGATAACGGTAGAAAGGCTGGCGCCATCATTGACGCCGGCTTCGAAAGAATAGGGATCGACGCCATCCAGGCAGCCGAGATTCACGCGCCACATCAGCGGGTCTTTGCGGGTCTGATGGAACGGATAGATACCGCAGTGTTTGCAGAAATAGTGCTTCGCGACGTTGGTGTTGAACTGATAGAGGGTGAGCGCATCCTCGCCCTGCACGATCGTCAGCTCGGCCGCAGGAAACAGCGGCGACATCAGCGCGCCCTTGCGGCGGCACAGGCTACAGTTGCAGCGCGCGGCCGGCGTCAGCGCGGCGCGGACTTCAAATCGCACGGCGCCGCAGTGGCAGGAACCGTGATGCAGATCGTTCGACATGATGCGCTCTCCCCTTCCGTTTAAACCAGGTTGATCTCGACGTCGATATTGCCGCGTGAGAGCTTGGAGTACGGGCAGGCCTGATGGGCGCCGTCGACCACGGCGCGGGCGGTGGCTTGGTCCACGCCGGGCAGGCTGACGTTCAGGCGGGCGGCCAGGAAGAAGCCGCTGTCGTCCTTGTTCAGGTCCACTTCCGTATCGACCGCCAGGTCGGCCGGCAGTTTCACGCCCAGCTTGCCGGCCACCAGGCCCATGGCGCCAATGAAGCAGGCCGACCAGCCGGCGGCAAACAACTGTTCCGGATTGGTGCCCTGGCCGCTGCTGCCGGGCGACGACAGCTGGATATCCAGACGGCCATCATTGCTGCGGGCGGCGCCTTCGCGGCCGCCGGTGGTGTGGGTTTTGCCGGTGTACAGAACTTGCTTGGTCATGATGAAACTCCTTGGTTGGTTTGATTTATATCGCATCCGATAGAAGCGCATACGTTGCATATTACGCGAAAATTTTGGCGTGTCAAGCAATTCCGATTAAATCGGATGCGATGTATAATCCAGACATTGAACAAGGAGGTGCACCATGAGCAAACCGACCACCCCGCAGCTGGCCGACTTTCTATGCTTTGCGGTTTATTCCGCCAACCTGGCCTACGGCAAAGCGTACAAACCGATCCTGGACAAGCTGGGGCTGACGTACACGCAGTACATCGCCATCATCGCGTTGTGGGAAGAAGACAACCAGACCGTGAGCGGCCTGGGCGAAAAGCTGTATCTGGAATCCAATACACTGACGCCGATCCTGAAAAAGCTGGAAGCGATGGGCTACGTGCACCGCGCGCGCGACCCCGCCGACGAGCGCGTGGTCCGCGTCGGCCTGACCGCCGAAGGCCGCGCCCTGCGCGAAAGCGCCCTGAACATGAACCTGCGCGACGCCACCGGCCTGACCGCCGAAGAATTCCCGGTCCTGCAAAAAGCCGTCGCCAAACTGCGCAACAACCTGGTAAAGGCCGCGCCGGGCAAGGGGTGATTTAAGAGAGGCTTGGGGAGCGGGATATTAAGGCTTGGAGCGGGTGAAGGGAATCGAACCCTCGTATGAAGCTTGGGAAGCTGCCGTTCTACCATTGAACTACACCCGCGTGCCACGCATTCTACGCGCCTTTTCGCACCATTGACAACTTACCCACGCCGCTAGTGGTCCATTGGGAGCACGGGGGGTTGCACATTTACTTCACACGGCGCGCGCCTCTCATGCACAATGTCCGGGCTCTTTTAACGATAAAGGATGACCCATGAAAGCAGTTGCAGGTTTGAGCGCAACCCTGGCCTTGGCGCTGGCCGCCCCACTGGTTCTGGCGCAGGAAGCCGCGCCGGCCGATCCCGTCTCGGTGCTGGTCAAGCAGCTGGAGCTGGGCAAGTACAAGGCCACCATCAAGAGCCTGACCCAGTTCGGCGATCGCCGCCAGGGCACGCAGCGCAACCGTGATGCGCTGGACTGGATCGAGGCGCAACTCAAATCCTACGGCTGCACCAATACGGAACGCCTGCAATACCAGTTCACCCAGCCGGCGCCTGGCGCGCCGTCGGCCCGTCGCGCGGCCGGCATTCCGAGCGGCGGCGCGGGCGGTCCGGCCGGACAAGGTGGCAGCACGCTGTTCGGCAACCGCATTCCAACCGGCGTTAATGCCGATCCGCTGCGCCAGCCGAATGAGCGCCTGCGTGCGCTGAACGCAGAGCAGACGCCAGTCGGCACCTCGCTGCGCGAGAATGTCTACTGCACCAAGGTCGGCAAGACCCATCCGGAAGAGATGTATATCGTCAGCGCCCACATGGACGGCATCGGCTTCGGCGAAGCGGCCAACGACGATGGCTCCGGCACTGCGCTGGTGATGGAACTGGCACGCATCTTCAGCATGCCGGGCGTGGAGACCGATCGCTCGATCCGCTTCATCCTGTGGAACAACGAGGAAACCGGCTTGAATGGCGCCGCCGCCTACGTCGAACAGCGCAAGGATTTGCAGGGGATCGAGTCACCGAAAGGCTCGGGTAAATATCCGGAGCCGAAGTGGCTGGGCATGATCCAGCACGACATGATGATGTACGACCATGGCATGCCGATTCCAAAGCAGGACGCCAGCGGCAAGACCATCTACGTGTCGCCGCCGGAGCAGCGGCTGGAGGCGGATGTCAACATCGAGTACCAGTCGGTGTCGAAGCAGGCCGACGGTTCGGCCAGGCTGGCGTGGGCCTTCCGCGCCGCCAACGACAAGTACGCGACCAACTATCCGGCCGCCGTCGGCTTCCACATGACGAATACCGATTCGACGCCGTTCATGGATCTGGTGCCGTCGATTTCGCTGCGCGAGAATGAGCGCGGCCAGCAGATCGGCGCCGGCTGGAACCCGAACTGGCACCAGCCGACCGATAACTACGATACCTACTCCGACAAGGACTTCCTGCTTGGCCTGAATGCGGCGCAGACCACACTGTCCGGCGTGGCGCAACTGGCCGGCACCCGCATCAGGAAGTAAGCGCTTCCAGCACGATGTCGTGCAGGTGCTGCGCCGGCGGATTCATATCCGCTTCGGCGCGGTACAGGCGCAGGCCGATGTCGGGCAGTGGCGGCAGCGATGGCGCGTCCAGCAGGCGCAATGATGGCGGCAGGCCGACGGCGGTGCGCACTGTCACGCCCAAGCCTGCCGCCACCGCCGCCCACACGCCCGACAAGCCGGGACTGGTGAAGACGATGCGCCACGGGATGCCTGCCTGGTCCAGCGCGCGCGTGGCGGCGGCGCGCATCACACACGGCGCGTCCATCACTACCAGCGGCAGCGGTTCTTCGGCACTGCCGGCGGCCAGTGAGGGCGCCAAACGCGTCTCGTCCGCCGCGCCGATCCAGCGCATCGCCAGGCGGCCGACATCCACCGCATGCGGCGTGGCGGCGCCGCCTTCCCAGGCCAGCGCCATGTCCAGCCGGCCGCTGTTCAACAATTCCATCAATTCGGTATTACGGGCTGCGCGCGCTTCGATGCGCACGCGCGGATGCACGCGGGCGTAGCGGCCCAGCACTTCGGTCAACACGTGTTCGCCGAAGTCCTGCTGGATGCCGAGCCGCACGCTGCCCGCCAGTTCGGCGCCGCGCACGGCATTGGCGGCTTCGTCGTTCAGTTCCAGCAGGCGGCGCGCATAGCCCAGCAGCGATTCGCCGGCCGGCGTCGGGACCATGCCGCGTCCTTCCTTGCGCAGCACCGGCATGCCCAGCTGGTCTTCCAGTTTTTTCAATTGGGCGCTGACGGCGGAGGTGGAGCGGCCCAGCTTGTCGGCCGCCCTGGCGAAACTACCCATGTCCACGCCGGTAACGAAGGTGCGCAAGACGTCGAGGTCAAAGGTCAGGCGGCGCATGGATCATCCTGTTTTTCTGAAGTGTTAATCAAAATATTCCTGATTTTCAGGATCAAGATAGGACGGTATCGTGGCGGTGTCAATCAAAAGGAGGCTGCCATGCCGATTAGCCGTATTTCACTGTTGAAGGGGAAGTCGCCCGAGTATCTGCGCGCGCTGGGCGATAGTCTGCAACGCGCAATGGAAGAGGAATTCAATGTACCGAAGAATGACCGCTTCCAGATGATTCATCAGCATGAGCCGTATGAGCTGATGTTTGACCGCGATTATGAGGGCGGTCCGCGCTCGGATGATTTTGTGTTGATTGCGATCACGCTGGGCAAGCCGCGCAGCACGGAGCTGAAGCAGGCGTTTTACCGGCGGCTGGTGGAGGAGCTGGGGGCGTCGCCGGGCGTGCGGCCGGAGGATGTAATGATTGTGCTGTCATCGTCGCAAGGCGAGGATTGGTCGTTTGGTGGTGGCAGGCCGGCG
The DNA here is from genome assembly GCF_009857605.1 of Duganella levis. Classification (GTDB taxonomy): domain Bacteria; phylum Pseudomonadota; class Gammaproteobacteria; order Burkholderiales; family Burkholderiaceae_D; genus Rugamonas; species Rugamonas levis. The sequence goes on from NZ_WWCT01000005.1 coordinate 196,574, forward strand.
GCGTCGCTGATGGGAGTACAGCCATGATCGCGATGCAGTATGGCTTTGTGCTACCGGGGGATTACGATATGGCGGTGGTGCGGGAGCGCATCGCTATCAAGGGGCCGTTGCTGGATACGTTGCCTGGTCTGGTCTTCAAGGCGTATCTGCATGCGTCGGCGCCGGAGAAGACATATGCGCCGTTTTATCTATGGCACGATGAGGAAGCGATGCATGGCTTCCTCAACGGCCCGGCCTTTGCCGGTGTGGCGCGGGCGTTCGGCTGGCCGTCGGTGAAGACGTGGACGCCGTGGCATGCGACGGTGGGAGACGCTATCCGTGAGGCGCGCTTTGCGACGCGCACCAGCGCGGTGATTGCGCCGTATGCTGCGCTGGCCGAACTGCGCTTGCAGGAAGAGGCGTACGCGCAGCAGGCGTTGGCGCACGGCGCGCTGGCGGTGGTGATCGGCTTCGAGCCGGTGACCTGGACGATTGCGCGGCTGGTGCTGTGGCGCGATACGGCGGCCGGCGAGGCGATGCCAGTGGCCCTGCACGACGGCGCGGAGATCAAACGCTACGACGTCGGCCATCTGTCGGCGCCCGGCGCGTGATTGCTGGCTTAACGCAGCAGCTGCAGCACTTGTTTCGGCAGCGCGTTGGCTTGCGCGACGATCGCGGCGCCGGCCTGGCTGAGCACATCGCTGCGCGTCATCTGGGTCGCTTCAATCGCATAGTCGGTATCCATGATGCGCGAGCGCGCCGTCGACAAATTGTTGGCCGTATTGGTGGCATTGTCGGCGGCCGCCGTCAACCGGTTATTGACCGCGCCCAGCGTCGCACGGACATCATCTACCTGCGCCAGTTTGGCGTCGAGATAATCCATCGCGTCGCTGGCGCCGCTGTGGGTCGACAAATCCATCGGCGGCTCGCCCGGCGTCGAAATATTCTGCATCACCAGCTCCGGCGGCCCGATCACCACCGACGCCTGCGTGCCGGCGACCAGCCCCGCCTTGGCCGGATTGGCGCCGCCGATGCGCATCGTGTGATTGCCCGGCCGCGCCGCTTCGCTAATAGTCAACGCGCCCTTGTTCGCGCCCGGCGTCAAGCCCAGCGACGCCAGCGCACCGGCCGATGATTCGCTCAGCACGATATCGCGGCCGTCGGCAGCGGTCAGTGTCAGCGTGCCGCCATTGGCGCTGGCGCTCACGCCGACGCCCGTCGCACTGATGGCGGCAGCAGCATCGGCCGCGCGCGCCGCAGCCGTGGCGCCGGAAATCGCGCCGACCGCCACTCCGTTCACCGTCAACGCCCCACTACCGAGCGTGCCGCTGCCGCCCACCGCGCCGCTCACCGTGGTGACGGCGGAAGCGGAAATGCCGTCGATACTGGCGGCATTCACCGCCGCCGCCAGCGCATACGCGCTATCCGCCCCCTGCCCCGGCAGCGCGCCCGCCACCGACGCGCCCACCACGCCGTTATTGATAATCAGGTCGCCGTATTGCAGCGCGCCGAGAACGGCGGTGCCGGCGGCGCTGGACTGCTGCGGCGCGATGTTCACCAGGCCACGCGAGGTGCCGGGCATGAGCACCGCCTGCGGAATGCGCAACTCCACCGTCTGGCCAGATTGCGACCCCACCTGCAACTGCTCGGAAAACGAACCGTCCAGCAGCCGCCGGTCATTGAAGCGGGTGTCGTCGACGATATCGACATTGGCCGCCACCAGCGCATCGACCTCCTGCTGGATCGACTGCCGATCGAGTTTGTTGTTGGTATCATTGGCCGCCTGCACCGCCAGCTCGCGCATGCGCTGATAGTTCTCGGTCAACTGGCTGGTCGCACCGTCGGCGACCTGCACGAGCGAAATGCCATCATTGATATTTTGCGTCGCCCGATGCAGGCCGTTGATCTGCGCCGTCATGCGATCGCCGATCGCCTGTCCGGCCGCGTCATCGCTGGCCGAATTGACGCGCAGTCCACTCGACAGACGCTGCACATGCACGGCCAGATCCGCGCTCGAACGCGCGTAACTGCGTTGGGCATTGAGCGACTCGAGGTTGGTGTTGATCTGCATGGGCGCGTGCGGTTCCAAGCGCCGAATTACGCTTGTCGTCTAATTAACGGCAAAGGAGGGAAAGACTTGAACCGGGCGCTCAGCCCGGCGAGGCGTCCATGCGCTCACGCAGCAGCGCGAGTTGGGCCGGCTCCATGCGGTTGGCGGCGTTGGGCAGATAGCGCGCGGCGGCGTTGAAGCCGGCGCGGGCCGCCATGGTGAGCCACATCCAGGCCTGGCTGGCGTCCGTGTGCACACCCTGCCCGGCCAGATACATCAGGCCCAGATTGAACTGCGCCCGCACGTGGCCCTGGCTGGCCGCCTGCAGATACCAGTGATGCGCCTGCGCGTAATCGCGCGGCACGCCCAGGCCATTGTCATAGCGCAGGCCCAGCGCAAACTGCGCCTGCGTGTGATTCTGCTCGGCCGCCTTGCGATACCATTGCGTGGCCTGCACGCTATCCGGCTGCGGGCCATCGTCGTTATCAAACAGCAGGCCAAGGCTGTACTGGGCCGCCGCATAATCCTGCTCGGCCGCGCGCCGGTACCAGCCCATCGCCTTGCGATAATCCTGCGGCACGCCGCGTCCCGTTTCATAGCGCAGGCCCAGGTCGAACTGTGCCCGCAGATGCCCCTGGTCGGCCGCCTTGCGGTACCAGAAGATCGCCTCTTGGTGATCCATCATCACGCCATGGCCGGCGTCGTACAGCATGCCCAGGTGGTACTGGGCACCGGGGAAGCCCTGCTCCGCCGCCTTGCGATACCAGAGCTGCGCCTGTTCGTAATCCTGTTCCACGCCCTGGCCATGGTCATAGCGCAGGCCGAGGTTATTCTGCGCCGCCGCATGTCCCTGCTCGGCCGCCTTGCGATACCAGTCCAGCGCCTTCTGCTCGTCGCGCGGCACGCCCTGGCCGTTATCGTAGATCAGGCCCAGGTTGAACTGCGAACTCGCATGGTCCTGCTCCGCCGCGCGGCGATACCACAGGATGGCCTTCTGCGAATCCTGCGTGATGCCGTCGCCTTTATCGAAGCGCAGCGCCAGGTTGAACTGCGCCGGCGCATAGCCCTGGTCGGCCGCCTTGCGATACCACGACAGCGCCTGCCCTACATCCTGCTGCACGCCCTGCCCATTGTCGTAGCGCAAACCGAGATTGAACTGCGCGCGCGCGTAGCCCTGCTCCGCCGCCTTGCGATACCAGAAGATGGCCTGCTTGAAGTCTTGCGGCACGCCCTTGCCGGTGTCGTACATCATGCCGAGATTATTCTGCGCGCCGGCGTCGCCCTGCTCGGCCGCCTTGCTGAACCACAGCATGGCCTGCTGCGTATCGTTCGGCACACCCTGGCCCTTGGCGTACAGCCAGCCCAGGTTGTACTGCGCGGCCGCATAGCCCTGTTCCGCCGCCTTGCGATACCACGCCGCCGCTTCCTCGAAATTCTGCTCGACGCCCTGGCCCTTCTGGTACATCACGCCCAGGTTGTACTGCGCGTGCTCCAGCCCCGATTGCGCGGCCTGGCGATACCACACCACCGCCAGCTCGAAGCTCTGCGCCACACCCTGGCCGTTGAAGTACATAAAGCCCAGGCTATGCTGGGCATTGGCGACACCGCGCTCGGCCAGTCCCTTCACGCGCAGGAATTCTGCGGTGTACGTGCTGCCGTTACTGGCGTCGGCTTCGTTGGGACCGTACTTCGTCATCAGGCCTGAATCGCGATCATTGAGGGTTCATACTCCGTCATCGTCACCGGCGACGTATAACGACGGTTCTGCTCATGCAGCACATCGATAAAGCTCTCCAGCGAAATCGGGCGATGGTACAGATAGCCCTGCATCGTGCTGCAGCCGTTGGCTTCCAGGTAGCGCGATTGCACATCGGTCTCCACGCCTTCCGCCACCAGGTGCAGGCCCAGTCCGCGCGCAATCGAGATGATCGCCAAAATCACTGGATAGTGGCCGTTCTCGTCGTGGATCTCCTTGACGAAGGACTGGTCGATCTTGATGGTGTGGATCGGGAAGCGGTGCAGATACGCCAGCGACGAATAGCCGGTGCCGAAATCGTCGATCGCCACCGACACGCCCAACTGGCACAATTTGTTCAGCTGCTCGATCGCATATTGCGGATTGCGGATGCAGATATTCTCGGTGATCTCGACCTCGATCTGCGCCGGCGAAATGTCGTAGCGCGTCAGCGCGCCGCGCATCTTCTCGAAGAAGTCGCCGCGATCCAGATACTGCGGCGACAAATTCAGCGACAGGCGAATCGACTCACCGCCGGCCGCATTCCATTGCAGCAGGTCGCGGCACAAGGCGCCCAGCATCCAGTCGGAGATCGGCAGCATCAGGCCATTCTCTTCGGCGAACGGCAGGAATTCGCCGGCCGACAGCAAACCGCGCTGCGGATGGTTCCAGCGCATCAGCCCTTCCGCGCCGATGATGCGGCCGGTGGCCACATCCAGCTGCGGCTGGTAATACATTTCCAGCTCGTTGTGCTCCAGCGCCTTGCGCAGCGCCTGTTCCAGCGCGATCTTCTGGTGCGACACATCCAGCATCGAGTTGTGATAGAAGCTGTGGCCATTCTTGCCCAGCGCTTTCACCTGATACATGGCGATGTCCGCATGGCGCAGCAGCTCGTCGATGGTCTCGCCGTCGGTCGGATACACCGCAATGCCAATCGAGGCCGAGATGTGCACCTCATGCCCATCCAGATCGAACGGCCGTTGCAGGCTCTCCAGGAACTTGTCGGCGATGGCCTTGGCGTCCTGGCGGTCGCGCAGCTCCGGCAGCACGATGGTGAATTCGTCGCCGCCCTGGCGCGCCAGCGTATCGCCGCGACGCAGGCAGTCCTTGAGGCGCGTCGCCACCTGTTGCAGCAGCTCGTCGCCCTTGACGTGGCCCAGCGTATCGTTGACCAGCTTGAAGCGGTCCAGATCGACGAACATCACCGCCAGCTCGGTCAGTTTGCGCTTGGCCTGGATCACGGCCAGGCCAAGACGGTCCTTGAACAGCATGCGGTTCGGCAGGTCGGTCAGGATGTCGTGATAGGCCTGGTACGAAATCACTTCCTCGGCGCGCTTGCGGTCCGTGATGTCGCGCGCCACGCCGTAGGTGCCGAAGAATTCGCGCGTCTTCACTTCGTGGTCGGGAATGTGCATGCCGATCGCGTTGAGCGAAATCGTCATCAGCGTGTTGTTGAAGGTGCGCTCGACACCACCACCGGCGCCGGTGCCGGGATGGCACTTCAGGCGCAGCTCGACGTTGCGCGACGCCCGTTCATCGACGCGGCGTTCGTTGAAGGCATAGCGCGCGCGCTCCTGGTCTTCATCGTGCACCAGCACCGAGTAGTGGCGGCCGATCAGCTCTTCGCGCGTAAAGCCCAGCAGCTGCTGCACGCGGTCATTCACGAACGTGAACTTGCCTTCGTGGTTCAGCGTGTAGATGATGTCCGGCGACGAGTCCACCAGGTAGCGGTACATCTTCTCCGAGTTTTCCAGCTGGCCGGCGATGCGCTCGTTCTCGACCGCCAATTGACGCTTCTGCAGCGCGTTCTTGACGGTCTTGAGCAGCTCCTCACGGCTGTACGGCTTGCGCAGGTAGTCGTAGGCGCCGCGTTTCAGCGCGCCGATGGCTGCCTCGATGCCGACATCGCCGCTCATCATAATGACATCGCAATCGATGTCGCGGGCGTTGATGTAATCCATGATCTCATGCCCGCTCATATCGGGCAGACGGAGATCGAGCAGGATCAGATCGAATTTCAGCTTGGTCAGCTGGGCCAGCGCCTCGCTGCCGCAGGTGGCGGTCACCAGGTGGTAATCGCGGTCGCGCAGCAGCTCATACAACGATGACAGCAGGCGCGGTTCATCATCGACAAGCAGGAGACGGGGACGGTTATCAGAAGTCAAAGCTTCGACGGGGGCTAGGTCGAAAGAGTTCAGGTTCATCATGGCCTTAAGCGGAATCCATCACCCGCGTTGTCACGCTGGTGAGTTGGCTGGTACTGCCTTTGGCTGGCAGCAGGATTTCAAAGGTAGTACCCGTTTTGCCGGAACGGCAGGTAATCAGGCCTTGCATTTTCTTGACCAGGCTATGGACGATGGACAGTCCAAGGCCATGGTGAGCGCCCTCCTTGCTACTTTGCACAGGAGAGAACAGGTTGGCCAGCACGTCTGCCGACAAACCCGGACCGGTGTCGCTCACCACCAGTTCCAGATACAGCTTGCGTTCACGGTTCACGTGACCGCGATTTGAAATCTCGATCTTGCCGCCATCGGCCAGGGCTTCGATGGCGTTCTTGATCAGGTTGACCAGCACTTGCTTGAGCATGTCGGCGTCGCCGTCGATCTCGGCCGGCTCTTCCTGCATGCGCACCACGATCTGCACCGAGGCCGGCACGAAGTCGGTGGCGCGGAACAGGCGCAGCACATCGTCCACCACCTTGGCGACGTCGGTGACGCGCGAGGTCTCGGTCGGCTGCAAATCGGCCAGGCCGTTAATCAGCTGGCCGACGCGGTCGATCTCCTCGTTCAGGATCGACATCTCGCCGACCACCGGCTCGCGGCGCGCCAGCTTGCTGTCCAGGACCGACAGGTAGTTCTTGATGATCGACAGCGGGTTGTTCACCTCATGCACCACGCGGCGCGAGGCTTCGCGGTATTCTTCCGCCACATGGGCGATCTGGCGCTTGGCGTGACCGCGTTCGCTCATCGCCGTCTCCAGCGAGGCTGCGGCCTGGGTGCCGAACGATTGCAGGAAGCGCTCGCGTTTTTGCAGCGCTTGCAGCTGCCACGCCGGCGCGCCGCCGATCAGCACACCGAGGCAGCGCTGGTTGGCCACCAGCGGCAAGCACACCATGCTGTCGCTGCCGAGAATGCGGAACAGCTGTTCTTCCGAGACGTTGAGCGCCTGGCCTTCGCGGCTGATGTAGGCCAGCTTGCGCTCCAGCGCCGCCTGCGCCACCACGCCGCCCTTATTCAGCGGGATCACGAATTCGGCCAGCCGTTGCTGGCCCTCGCCGGTCGACACGCCGTGCAGCGCATGGCCGGTGGGGTTCTCCAGCAGCAGCACGGCGTTTTCCAGATCGAACAGGATGCGCGCCGAGCGCGTGATGGCTTCCAGCAGGCCCGCTTCGCCATGCTGGCGCGCGAAGGTCTGGCCCATCTCGGACACCAGCATGATGTTGCGGACTTCTTCCGACAGCCGCTGCTGCACCGGATCGACCATCGGCGGCGCATACGCCGCCGGGGCGACGATATCGTCAGCGCCAGCCAGGTCGATGCCGAGGTAGTTGGCCGACTTCTCCACCTGGCGCGCGGCGTTGCTGATGATCTGCTCCAGCTTCTCGCCATCCAGGTTGCACAGGCGCGCCGCCTCTTCGATGGCCACCTCCTGGTCTTCGTGGCAGCACAGCAGGTGCGCCAGCCGCACGATGCGGATCAGCGGATGGGCCGCTTCCAGACGGGTAATCGGTTCGTGGTGATACAGCACGCTGTCGGCCAGGAAGGAATCCAGGTTCCAGCGTTCGATCAGCCAGGCGCCTGCTTCCGAGTGGGTGATCTGCAGCGTGCGTTGTTCGACCGCGCACAGGTCTTCGTCATCGCGCGCGGTGAAGTTAAAGGCGTATTCTTTCGGCGCCGTGGCCAGCAGGGCAAGGCGGCCGACGTTGTGCAGCAGGCCGGCCAGGTAGGCCTCTTCCACGTGCGGATATTCCATCTGGCGGGCGACGTCGCGCGCGATGACGGCAGTGGTCAGCGAGCCTTTCCAGAAGCCGCGCAAGTCGGTGCTGGCGGAATGCGGGAAGCTGTTAAAGGTCTGGAAGACCGATTCGCTGATCACCAGCGTCTTGATCATGTCGGTGCCGAGCGATACCAGCGATTGCTCCAGGCCCACCGTGCGCTGGTTGCGATGGTAGGCCGAGCTGTTGGCGACGGTAAGGATCTTGCTGGTCATCGCCGCATCCTTGGCGATGAGGGCGGCCAGCTCCGGCATGCCGGCGTCGTCGGCTTGCAAGTGTTCAATCAACTTGATGAGTATCTGCGGCATGGCCGGCAGACGGGCAATCAGCAGTCGATTGCGAATATCATGGTCAGATTGTTGATGCATCGTATCAAACATTGCCGCCAGTAGACATCGATCAAAGAGCGGAACTCAACGGCCAAATTCCACCAACGTTAGGTTTCATGCGGGTTCCAAGCGCGTTTCAGACCTAAAATAATCGCGCTAAAAAATTATCTTAGCATAAAGTCTGATAATAACTTAACACGTGGAAAAATTTCTTTCTCAACTAAGTCACTTTCCTGCCGTTAATGTTTATCAGCTCGGATAGCGCGCTAGCATGCGCCGGTAATGACGCGACGTCAACCACAAAGCGAGAGCAGAGGCACTAAAGGCCATCTGTCCTGCGGCTAACCACAACGTCGAGTGTGATAAGAAGGGGGCAATCACCCCTGCCACGATGGCGCCCAGCAGGGTGACAGCGAACGACTGCACCGAGGCCACCGTGCCACGGATGTGCGGGAACAGGTCCAGCGCCAGCAGCGTCGCCCCCGGCGCCACCATCGACATCCCGAACGTATAAAACAACATCGGCAGCACGGTCCACGGCAGCGCCGGCGGCAGGAAGCTGTGATACAACAGATTGACGGTGGACGCCGACAGCAGGAAGCAGAAACCGATGCCGATCTGGCGCGCGAACGGCATCTTGCCGGCGATACGGTTGGCGGCCAGCGCGCCAAGGAAGATGCCGCTCACCGAAGGAATGAACAGCCAGGCGAATTGCGACGGCCCGAGGTGCAGCTCCTCGGGCAGAAACACCGGCGCGGCGGCGATGTAGATAAACAGGCCGGCGAAATTCAGCGCCACCACACCGGTCTTCAGGTGGAACAGCGGTGAGCGCAGGATTTCGCCGTAATTGCGGACCAGGAAGCGCGGGTTGAACGGATGGCGTTTTTCCGGCGGCAGCGTCTCCGGCAGGCGGCGATAGCAAAAGATAAACAGCAGCGTGCTGTAGGCCAGCAGCGACAGGAAGATGGCGCGCCAGTCGAACAGCGTGACGATCCAGCCTCCCAGGATAGGTGCGATGGCCGGGGCGATCGAGAAGATCATGGTCACCAGCGACAGCAGGCGGGCGGCGGCGGCATCCGCATACAGGTCGCGGATGATGGCGCGGCCGACCACCACGCCGGCGCCGGCCGAGATGCCTTGCATGATGCGGAAAACCCACAGGTAGTGGACGGTGTGGGCGGATGCGCAGCCCAGCGTGCCGATGGCGAACATGGCCAGCGAGACCAGGATGACGTTGCGGCGTCCGAAGGCGTCCGACAGCGCGCCATGCCACAGCACCATGCCGGCGAAGGCCAGCATATAGAAGGTCAGGCTTTGCTGCACTTCCAGCGGCGTGGCGTGCAGCGTGGACTGGATGTTGGGGAAGGCCGGCAGGTAGGCGTCGATGGAGAACGGGCCGATCATCGACAGGCCGGCCAGCATCACGGCCAGCGCGGCGGCGGTGAGGGGTTTGCGGTGTGATGGTTCGGGGGGCGGGACGTCGTGGTCGAGGTCCTGGTCTGGCAGGTCGGCTGGCGGAGTTGGCAGCATAAATCGTTTTCCTTTTGGCGCGCATGCGTGCACCCCAAAACGGTCCGCCGCCGCCGGGGTCTGACCCCGTACGGGGTCAGACCCCTCTGTGGCCCTGCGGGGTTAGGCTTCTTTTGGTTTGGCGGCGTCGCGGCGGTTAAAGCCGGCCACCATATCGAAGCGGAACAAACGGCATTCCAGCGCGCCGTTGAAGAACGGCGTCTTGCGCGATTCTTTCAAGCGCAGCAGCTTCGGCACGCCCAGATCCGCCGTGAACAGATACACCGTCCAACCAGCAAAGCGCTGCTTCAGCGTGCTGCTGAAATCCGCGTAGAAGCTGTTAGCCAGTTCATCCTGCGGCAAGGTGCTGTCACCGCGCACGCCGATACGTTCGCCGTACGGAGGATTGGTCAGCAAAATACCCGGCACCGAAGTCGGCGCCTGCACCTGCTGCGCTTCGATCTGCTTCATCGGCACATCAAACAGAATGCCGGCGCTGCGCAGATTGTGACGCGCCATCTCCACCATATCGCCCGAGATATCGGAACCGAAGATGGTCGGCTCGGACGGCAGAGGATTCGGCTTGATGGCCGCCTTCATGTCCTGCCATACCTTGGCGTCGAAGTCGTGGAACTTCTCGAACGCGAAACGGCGACGCGCGCCTGGTGGCACGCCCTGCACCATCTGCGCCGCTTCGCACAGGATGGTGCCGGAACCGCACATTGGGTCGAACAGCGGCATGCCCGGCTTCCAGCCCGCCACGCGCAGCAGGCCGGCGGCCAGGTTTTCGCGCAGCGGCGCGTCGCCGGTCTCGGTACGCCAGCCGCGTTTGAACAGCGCCTCGCCCGACGTATCCAGGTAAATGATGAACTGGCGCGCATCGAGGAAGCCGAAGATCCGCATATCCGGTTCCTTGGTATCCACCGAAGGACGCTTGTTGTACTGGTCGCGAAAACGGTCGCAGACCGCATCCTTGATCTTCAGCGTGGTGAATTCCAGGCTTTTCAGCGGCGACTTGACGGCGGTGACGTCCACGCGGATGGTGTGGTCGTAGCTGAACCACTCTTCCCACGGCTGCGCCAACACCAGATCGTAGATATCGTTCTCGTTCTTGTAGCCGACCACACCCATGCGCATCAGCACGCGCGACGCAATGCGCGAGTGCAGATTCATGAGGTAAGCGTCGGTCAACTCGCCCGAAGCGTGCACGCCGCCCGGGACTTCGTTGTGCACCTTGAGGGTGGTGCTTTGTTGTGCGATTTCGCGCAGTTCTTCGGCTAACGCCGCTTCCATGCCGCGCGGGCATGGGCAAAAGAAGGATGCCATAGGTGTACCTTTTGTCCGTTAAAAAAAATGCGCGCCGCCCACGCGGGCGCGGCGCCGATTACTTCGTTATTGCGCGCTCCAGGAAGTCCAGACGATCCTGGCCCCAGAAGCTTTCGCCTTCCAACACATACCACGGCGATCCGAACACGCTGGCGGCGTTCGCATCGTCCGTATTCCGTTCATACTCGGCCTGCGCACTGGCCGTTTCCGCCGACTTGACCAGCGCCTTGCCATCCAGGTCGCAACCGCCGGCAATCTGCACCAGCGTGGCCTCGTCGCCGATATTCCTGTCTTCCGCCCACAGCGCCCGCATGATGGCGCCGGCCAGCGTCAGGCCGACTTCCGTGCCATGCGCCAGCCGCGCGGCGACGATCATCTTGTTGGCCAGCTCCGGCGACACCGGGAAAAACTGCGGCTGCGTCTTCAGCGGCATACCGAGATACTCCGCCCAGCGCGCCAGCTCCACCAGGCGGTAAGCCTGGCGCTGCGGCGCGCGTTTCGCCAGCGGCAGGCCGCCCGAGACGCCAAACACCTTGCTCAAATCGCAGGGCCGCAAATCCACCTGCACGCCATGTTTCTGCGCCAGCGCGACGAAGCGCTCGTGGCCCAGATACGCCCACGGCGAATGCGCTGCAAAGAAGTACTGACACACTTTGCTCATGATGCTTCCCTTAGAAAGGCTTGACCACCACCAGCAGCACGATGCCCAGCATCAGGAACACCGGCAGCTCATTAAACACCCGGAACCACTTGTGACTGCGTTTATTCTCGCCGCGCTCGAAGCGCTTCAGGATGCCGCCGCACATATGGTGATAGCCGATCAGCACCACCACCAGGGTCAGCTTGGCGTGCAGCCAGCCCGGCATGTGCGCGCCGTACGCCAGATAGATCAGGTACGCCCCGAACAGCACTGCAAACACCGACAGCCACAGCGAAAAACGATACAGCTTGCGCGCCATCAGCAGCAGGCGCTCGGTGGTATTGCGGTCGGTCTCCATCGCCAGGTTGACGAAGATGCGCGGCAGGTAGAACACGCCGGCCATCCAGGCGATGACGAAGAAGATATGCAGTGCTTTGATCCAGAGGTACAGCATGAGCGATCCTTATTGTCTAACTTCTCCGTGGCCGAATACCACGTATTTCAGCGAGGTCAGACCTTCCAGGCCGACCGGGCCGCGTGCGTGCAGCTTGTCGTTGGAGATGCCGATCTCCGCCCCCAGGCCGTACTCAAAACCGTCCGCAAAGCGGGTCGAGGCGTTGATCATCACCGACGCCGAATCCACTTCGCGCAGGAAACGCATCGCCGCCGAATGGTCTTCGGTGATGATCGCTTCCGTGTGCTTGGACGAGTAGGCGCTGATGTGGTCCATCGCCTCGTCCATATCCTCTACCACTTTGACCGCCAGAATCGGCGCCAGGTATTCGGTCGACCAATCCTCTTCCGTCGCGTCCACCAGGTGCGGGTAGCCGGCCAGGATGGCTTTCGCTTCCGGATCGGCGCGCAGCTCGACCTCTTTGGTTGCGTACAGCGCGGCCAGTTGCGGCAGCACCGCCGGCGCGATCGAACGCGCCACCAGCAGCGTTTCCATCGTGTTGCAGGTGCCGTAGCGGTGGCACTTGGCGTTGAAGCCGATGTCCACCGCCTTCTTCATATCGGCCTTGCCGTCGATGTAGACGTGGCAGATGCCATCCAGGTGCTTAATCATCGGCACCGTGGCTTCGGCCATCAGGCGCGCGATCAGGCTCTTGCCGCCGCGCGGCACGATCACGTCCACATACTGCGGCATGGTGATCAAGGCGCCGACGGCGGCACGATCGGTGGTGTCCACCACTTGTACGCCGTCAGCCGGCAGGCCTGCGCCTTCCAGGCCTTCCTTGACCAGCTTGGCCAGCGCGCGGTTGCAGTGGATCGCTTCCGAACCGCCGCGCAGAATGGTGGCGTTGCCGCTCTTGATGCACAGGCCGGCCGCATCCACCGTCACGTTCGGGCGCGATTCGTAGATGATGCCGATCACGCCCAGCGGCACCCGCATCTGGCCGACCTGGATGCCGGTCGGACGGAATTTCAGGCCGGAGATTTCACCGATCGGGTCCGGCAGCGCAACGATCTGGCGCAGCCCCTCGATCATGGTGGCGATGGCCTTGTCCGACAGCGCCAGGCGGTCCAGCATCGCTGGTTCCAGGCCGTTGGCGGCGGCGGCGTCCATATCCAGCTGATTGGCGGCGCGCAGTGCGTCGGCGTCGCGTTCAATTGCATCGGCGATCAGCGTCAGCGCGCGGTTGCGCGCAGCGCTGTCGGCACGGGCCATGGCGCGCGATGCCTTGCGCGCCCGCTGGCCCAGTTGTTCCATGTACTGCTTGATGTCCATCGTTGTCTCGTCGGTGGTTAACCGCGCGCGACTTTCAACGCCAGTTGCAGCATCGCGTCCCACGCGTCGCCGGCATACGCTTTCGCGCGCAGGCCCTTGATCATCTTGTCCACTTGCGCTGCATCCTTCATTGCCGCTTCCAGCGTCGGCAGCGACAGGCGGCGCAGCGCCGGGTCCATCATGCGTTCCTTCGGTCCCCAGATGCGATGCTCCTTCAGCAGCGCACCCAAAGGCCGGCCCTGCGCCATGCCCGCCTTCAGCTTGAGCAGCGTGCGGATTTCCTCCGACACCGCCCACAGCACCAGCGGCAGCGCTTCGCCCTCGCCTTTCAGGCCGTCCAGCATGCGGATCAATCGCGCCGGATCGCCCACCAGCATCGCCTCACTAAGCTTGAACACATCGTAGCGCGCCACATTCAGCACCGCTTCGTGTATCTGCTCGTAGGTCAGCTTGCCCGGCTCGTGCAGCAAGGCCAGTTTTTGAATCTCCTGATGGGCCGCAAGCAGATTGCCTTCCACGCGATCGGCGATGAAATCGATGCTCTGCCGGTCCGCGCTTTGCCCTTGTTGAGCAAGGCGCTGGCCTATCCAATTGGGCAACTGCGCCCGTTCCACCTGCGGGATGTCGATATACACCGCCGCCTGTTGCAGACTGGCGACCCAGGCCGCCTTCTGCGTCTGCCAGTCCAGCTTTGGCAGCGTGATCAAAGTCAGGTTGTCCGGACTCAGATCCTTAACATAATTTTGCAGCGCCGCGCCGCCATCCTTGCCCGGCTTGCCGGTCGGGATGCGCAGCTCGATCAGCTTCTTGTCACCGAACAGCGACAAGGCCTGATTGGCCGCCAGCAGCTCGCCCCACTTGAAGCTGCGCTCCACGGTCAGCACGTCGCGCTCGGAATAGCCTTGCGCGCGCGCGGTCTTGCGGATCTTGTCCGCAGCCTCCAGCGCCAGCAGATGCTCGTCGCTGGTGATGACATACAGCTGCGACAGCGATTTGCTCAAATGGCCGTCCAGCGCCTCCAACCGTAATTGCATGCGGCGCCTTTATTGAATCGGCACGGCCGGCGGAATCGTCGACGGCTGGCCCGATGGCTGGATGCCGGCCGGCAGCGGCGTCGGCGCCTGCGGCGGCAGCGACATGCCCGAGGTCTTGACGGCGGCGATGCGGCGCATCATCTGCTGTACCAGGTCGGTCTGCATGTCCTTGTACAGCAAGGCTTCTTCCTGCTCCTTGGCCAGCAGCTGGGTTTCGTTAAAGTCGATCGGCCGGGTCAGCGTGATGTTGGTTGGCGCCAGCAGCTCCTTGCCCTGCTTGTCGAGGACGCGGAACAGGATGCTGTAGGTCAGCAGGTACTGTCGCACCCGGCCGTTGCTGTTCAGGGACAGAATGGTCTTGGTCTTGGTTTTCTCAGGATTGCTCAAGACCTCGACCACGCCATCGGCATCCTTGGCGCTGGCGACCACCGTGGTGCCGCCGTTGGCGCGGATATTGCGCTTCAGATCAATCGCCAATGGCGACGACTCCGGCAGTCCCACATAAATCGTCGGGAACGGCAGCGTGTAATGGCCGCTGTCGCCGCGCAGGTGGAAACCGCAGGCCGTCACCGTCAACGATGCGGCCAGCACGGCGGCATACAGCGCGCCGCGACGGAAAAACTTCAGAGTAGTCGCCATAGTTCTCTTTACACTACGATGTTAACCAGCTTGCCCGGCACCACGATGATCTTCTTCGGCGTGCCCTCGATGAACTTCTGTACCGCTTCGTTGGCCAGTGCGGCGGCTTCAATGGATGCCTTGTCGGCGCCCTTGGCCACCACCACGCTGCCACGCAGCTTGCCGTTCACCTGGATCATCATCTCGATTTCCGATTGTTCCAGCGCGGCCGGATCAACCTGCGGCCAGGCCGCGTCGAGGATATCACCAGCGTAGCCCAGTTCTTTCCACAGCACGTGGGTGATGTGCGGCGCCACTGGGTTCAGCAGGCGCAGGAAGATCGCATAGCCTTCCGACAGCACGGCCGCTTCCACGTCCTTGGCCGATTCCAGCGTGTTCAGCATCTTCATGCAGGCCGACACCACGGTGTTGTACTGGATGCGTTTGACGTCGTAGTCAGCCTGCTGCAGCACCTTGTGCACTTCGCGGCGCAGGGTCTTGCCGGCGTCCGACGTCGCGGCGGCAACCAGTGGCGCGCCAGCGGCAGCGATGGCTTCACGCTGTGCGTAGCCGAAGTTCCATACGCGCTTCAGGAAGCGGTTGGCGCCTTCCACGCCGCTGCCCGACCATTCCAGCGTTTGTTCTGGCGGCGAAGCGAACATGGTGAACAGACGCGCGGTGTCGGCGCCGTATTGTTCGATCTGCGCTTGCGGGTCGATGCCGTTGTTCTTCGACTTCGACATTTTCTCGGTGCCGCCGATTTGCACTGGCTGGCCGTCATCCTTCAGCAGCGCGCCTTGCGGGCGGCCCTTGTCGTCCACGGTCAGATCAACGTCGGCTGGATTGAACCAGGTCTTCTTGCCGGCGGCGTCTTCGCGGTAGTAGGTCTCGTTCAGCACCATGCCCTGGGTCAGCAGGTTGGTGAACGGCTCGTCGAATTTCACCAGGCCGAAGTCGCGCATGACTTTGGTCCAGAAGCGCGCGTACAGCAGGTGCAGCACCGCGTGTTCGATGCCGCCGATGTACTGGTCCATCGGCATCCAGTAATCGTTGCGGGCATCGACCATGGCGTCGTTCGAGCCTGGCGAGGTATAGCGCATGTAGTACCACGACGAATCGACGAAGGTATCCATGGTGTCGGTTTCGCGGCGCGCAGGCTTGCCGCACTGCGGGCAGTCGCACTGGAGGAAGGCTTCGTACTTGTTCAGCGGGTTGCCGCTGCCATCTGGGACGCAGTCTTCCGGCAGCACTACCGGCAGGTCTTTTTCCGGCACCGGCACCGAGCCACAATCGGCGCAGTTGATCATCGGGATCGGCGTGCCCCAGTAGCGCTGGCGCGAGATGCCCCAGTCGCGCAGGCGGAAGGTGATCTTCTTCTCGCCCAGGCCAAGAGCGGCCATGTCCGCGGCCACTGCGTCCACGGCTTCGGCGTAGCGCAGGCCGTCGTACTTGCCGGAGTTGGTGACGATCGAAATTTCTTTGTCGCCGTACCATTCCTGCCAGGCTTCGGTCGAGAATTCCTGGCCTTCAGCCTTGATGACTTGCTTGATCGGCAGGTTGTATTTTTTGGCGAACGCGAAATCGCGCTCGTCGTGCGCCGGCACGCCCATCACTGCGCCGTCGCCGTAGGTCATCAGCACGTAGTTGCCGACCCAGACTTCGACTTTGTCGCCGGTGATCGGATGGGTGACGAACAGGCCGGTCGGCATGCCCTTCTTCTCCATCGTCGCCATGTCGGCTTCAATCACCGAGCCCAGTTTGCACTCGGCATTGAAGGCAGCCAGTTCCGGATTGGTCTGCGCGGCCAGCACGGCCAGCGGATGCTCGGCAGCGACGGCGCAGAAGGTCACGCCCATCACGGTGTCCGGACGGGTGGTGAACACGTACATCTTGCCGTCGCCGATCAGGGCGCCGTCGGCGTCCTTGATCTCGTGCGGGAAGGCGAAGCGCACGCCGGTCGATTTGCCGATCCAGTTCGACTGCATGATGCGCACGCGCTCAGGCCAGCCTGGCAGCTTGTCGTCGACATAGCCCAGCAGCTCATCGGCGTAATCGGTGATGCGCGCGTAGTACATCGGGATCTCGCGCTTCTCGATCACCGCGCCCGAGCGCCAGCCCTTGCCGTCGATAACCTGCTCGTTGGCCAGCACGGTCTGGTCGATCGGATCCCAGTTCACGGTACCGGTCTTTTTGTAGATGATGCCTTTTTCCAGCATCTTCAGGAACATCCACTGGTTCCACTTGTAGTATTCCGGCTTGCACGCGGTCATTTCGCGCGACCAGTCGATGGCCAGGCCCATCAGCTCCATTTGCGAGCGCATGTGGGCGATGTTCGAATAGGTCCATTGCGCCGGTGGCACGTTGTTGGCCATCGCCGCATTCTCGGCCGGCATGCCGAAGGCGTCCCAGCCCATCGGCATCAGCACGTTGTAGCCGTTCATGCGCAGATAGCGGTACATCACGTCATTGATCGTATAGTTGCGGACGTGGCCCATGTGCAGCTTGCCCGATGGGTAAGGCAGCATCGAGCAGGCGTAGTATTTACCTTTCGGGAAGCGCGGGTCGTGTTCGACGGCCTTATAGGCATCGATCGCCTTCCAGTGGGATTGGGCGGCTTTTTCTACGTCAGCGGGACTATATTTATCTTGCATGATGGTGTACGGCCAATTAGTGAATATGAACCGGACATTATACCTTGAGGCCGAGTGTTTCACGCACCGATGCAGGGGTGAAGGCCGGCTGATTCTATAAAATATGCCTGCGCGTGCTTTACCCCTCAAGCGGCGAGTCGCCGTCGGGGTCTGACCCCGTACGGGGTCAGACCCCTTTGTGGCCCTGCGGGGTTGGAGAAAGGATAATAATCTGCCATGTTTTATCGCGAATATGTACCCCATCCAGCGCTGGCGGCGCATGTGGAATGCGTGTGGGCGGCGCGGGCGCCGGCTTCGGCGCATACGCACCGGGTGTTGCCGGACAATTGTGTGGATATTCTGTGGCAGGACGGCGGCCAGCAGGGATTTGCAGTGGGGATGATGTCGTCGTCGATCTTCGTCGCCAGCGCGCGGCCGGTGCTGACGTTGGCGGTGCGCTTCAAGCCGGGCATGGCGGGCGTGTTCCTGGCCGCGCCATTGCAGGCGCTGACAGATCAGCGCGCCGATATCGATTTGCTGTGGGGCCGCAGCGATGCCGACCGGCTGGCCGATGCGCTGTGGACCGACGAGGAGCCGGAGCGCGCGCGGCTGGCGCTCATCGAGCAGGAGTTGTTGCGGCGGCTGCGAGCTGGCCAAGCCGATACGATGCGGCCGGCCGGTACGCTGGCGCTGGTGCAGCGGGCGGTAGCGGCGCTCGACGGTAGCCGCGGCGCCTTGCGCGTCGAACAACTGGCGGCCGGGCTGGGCGTGTCGCGCCAGCATCTGGCGGCGCAGTTCCGCCAGCATGTCGGCCTGTCGCCCAAGCTGTTTGCGCGGATCTGCCGCTTCCGCCACGCCACCGCCGCCCTCAAGACCACCTCATCGCCCGACTGGGCGCAACTGGCGCTGGAATGCGGCTACTTCGACCAATCCCACCTGATCCACGATTTTCAGGAACTGGCGGCCACCACGCCCGAACGATTCCATTTTTCCAATCGCCCTTCCGCCTGATGTGCCAAGATGATGTTTTTATCAACGGGAGACACTCATGATTAACGGATTACGCACCGTCGCCTACCCGGTGGCGGACCTGGCCGCCGCCAAGGACTGGTACACCAAGGTCTTCGGCGCCGCGCCCTATTTCGACCAGCCGTTCTACGTCGGCTTCAACATCGGCGGCTTTGAGCTGGGCCTGATCCCGGACGGCACACCCGGCACCACCGGCAGCACCATCTACTGGGGTGTCGACGATATCGAAGCGGAAGTCACCCGCATCAGCGCGCTCGGCGCCACCATCCACGGCGCCATCCAGGACGTCGGCGAGAGCATCCGGACGGTGGAACTGGCCGACCCGTTCGGCAACATCCTGGGGCTGATCTACAACCCCCGCTTCGATTTGACAGCGGTGCGCTAGCGATTGTGGGAAAATACTGCCTCTGCAAATAAAGAGGTCGCCCCATGTCCCGCCGCAACGCCAATCTCATCAAAACGCCTGAGCAAATGGTCCAGGCCCGCGTCGCCGCCCAACTGGCGGCCGACGTGCTGACCATGATCGCCCCCCACGTCAAGCCAGGCGTGACCACGGCCTACCTCGACCAGCTGTGCAACGACTACATCGTCAACGTGCAGCAGGCGATTCCGGCCAACGTCGGCTACGGCGGCTTCCCGGCCACCGTGTGCAGCTCGGTCAACCACGTGGTGTGCCACGGCATTCCGTCGGCCGAACAGGTGCTGAAGGATGGCGACATCATCAACATCGACGTCGCCGTCATCAAGGATGGCTGGCACGGCGACACCAGCCGCATGTACTACGTCGGCGAACCGTCGAAGCCAACCCGCAAGCTGGTGGAGACCACCTACGCCGCCATGTGGGCCGGCATCCGCGCCGTCAAGCCGAAAGCGACGCTGGGCGATGTCGGCTTTGCGATCCAGACCGTAGCCGAAAAGGCCGGCTACAGCGTGGTGCTGGATTACTGCGGCCACGGCATCGGCATGGTCTACCACGAAGATCCGCAGGTGACGCACTACGGCCGTCCCGGCCAGGGCATGGTGCTCAAGCCAGGCATGCTGTTCACCATCGAGCCGATGATCAATGCCGGCAAGGCGGCGACGAAGGAATTGAGCGACGGCTGGACCGTCGAGACGCGCGATAAATCGCTGTCGGCGCAATGGGAACACATGGTGCACGTGACCGAAACCGGCTTCGAGGTGCTGACGCTAGCGCCCGGCGAAACCGGCGCCAAGTCGCAGATCCCGAACGCCGTGCCGGCTGGCGTAGAAATCAGCGCAGAGTAAGTTTCAGGGCCGGCTTTTCGCCGTAGTCTTCATAGCGCTCGTTGAGGCCGGCCACGCAGTACGTCAATTCTTCCAGAATATCGGGCACGGCGGCCTGCATGGCCGGCGCGTCCTTGATGACGATTTCCAGCACTTCATTCGGCTTCAGGCGGAACTTGCTCATGCCGTCTTCATCGCGCAGGTAGCTCAGGCAATCGACCCACGCATCCATGGTGTTGCCATAGGTGTCGGGGAAGCCCATCGCAGCCTTGCAGGCGGCGTGGAAGCTGGGGAAATCGGTGATGGCTGCGCCATTCAGTTCTGCGGTTGCCATTATTTTTTCTCTTTCTTGGGATCGGTGACGAAGCCCAATTTTGTTAGTCCATTGCTCTGCGCGGCGGCCATCACTTGCGCCACGATTTCGTAGCGGGTGTCCTTGTCGGCGCGCAGTTGCAGTTCCGGTTGCGGGTCCAGCTTGGCCGCATTGACGAAGCGCGCGTCCAGTGCGGCCTGGTCGACCGGATCGTTATTCCAGAATATCTTGCCCTTGCCGTCGATCGACAGCGTGACCGTGGCCGCCGGCGCCGACGGCGTGGCAGGCGCTTGCGCCTTCGGCAGTTCCAGCTGCACCGAGCCGGTGAACATCGGCGCGGCCAGGATGAAAATCACCAGCAGCACCAGCATCACGTCCACCATCGGCGTGACGTTGATGTCAGCCATCGGGCCCGGATTGCGATGATGGTTGAAGGAGCCGAAGGCCATGAGCTTGTGTGCTTACTTGGTCAGGTAGGCGTGCAGGTCGTGCGCAAACGCGTCCAGCTCGGCCAGCGTCAGTCGGTTGACGCGGTTGAAGCCGTTGTAAGCCAGCACGGCGGGAATCGCCACAGTCAGGCCGATCGCGGTCATCACCAGCGCCTCGCCCACCGGGCCGGCCACTTTATCGATCTGCACCGAACCGTGCGACGACACATTGGCCAGCGCATGGTAAATCCCCCACACCGTGCCCAGCAGGCCGACAAACGGCGCGGTGGCGCCGATCGACGCCAGCAGGGTCAAGCCGCCTTCCAGCCGGTTGGTCGAGCGCTGGATGGCGCCGCGCAGCACCCGCGTGACTTGCGCCGCGCGGTCCATCTCGCCGCCCAGCGACGGACGGTCGGACGCGCGCAGCTGCGTTGCGCCCTGCTCTGCCAGCGGCAGGAAAATCTTTTCGGGATCGGCCAGCGTCAATGCGGACACGCCGTCCTGCATGGTCGGCGCATCCCAGAAGCTGTGCACCGCCGGCGCGCTGCGGCGGATGCGGTAGGCCGCATAGGCCTTGGCCAGGATGAAGAACCAGCTGATCAGCGACATCGCCAGCAGCACAAACGCTACCGCGTGGCTGATGGCGTCGCCTTGCTCCCAGAAACGGGACAGGGTGAATTCGCTGGCGGCCGGGTTCATTTGTCTTTCAGGCCCAGCACGTCGTACATGTCGAACAGGCCGGTCGGCTTGTCGGCCAGGTAGCGGCAGGCGCGCAGCGCGCCGTGCGCGTAGGTCACGCGGCTGCTGGATTTGTGGCTGATTTCGATGCGTTCGCCAATGCCGGCAAACAGGACGGTGTGGTCGCCGACGATGTCGCCGCCGCGGATGGTGGCGAAGCCGATCGACGATGGGTCGCGCTCGCCGGTCACGCCTTCGCGCGCGTAGACGGCGCAGTCTTTCAGGTCGCGGCCCAGCGCATCGGCGATCACTTCGCCCATTTTCAGCGCGGTGCCGGACGGGGCGTCAACCTTGAAGCGGTGGTGGGCTTCGACGATTTCGATGTCGTAGCCGGTCGACAGCGCCTTGGCGGCCTGCTCCAGCAGCTTCATGGTGACGTTGACGCCGACCGAGAAGTTAGGCGCGAACACGATGGCGGTTTTCTTGGCTGCGGCGGCAATCGCCGCTTTGCCGGCGTCGTCGAAACCGGTGGTGCCGATCACCAGCTTGATGCCGTGTTCGGCGCAGTATTTCACATGCTCCAGCGTCGCTTCCGGACGGGTGAAGTCGATCAGGAATTGCGCGCCGGCCAGGCCTTTGTCGAAGGCCGATTCCACCGCCACGCCGGACGGCGTGCCGAGGAAGGCGGCGGCATCGGCCTGCTCGTTGCCGGCCCGGCCCAGCGCGCCGGACAGGCGGGCGTCGTCGGCGTTCTGCACGGCTTCAATCAGGATGCGGCCCATACGGCCGCCGGCGCCGGCGATGGCGATGTTCATCTGGGTCATGCTGAAATCCTTGTTATTTCTTGTCGTTGCCAATCGTCACGCCCACTGGCGCCGCAGCGGCCGGATTGTCGGTGCCGGACGGCAGCGGTGCCGCCGGCGCCGGCTTGGCCAGCACGGCTTCGTCCGCCGCTTCCTTCTTGGCGCTGCGGACTGGTCCGGCGATGCGGGCGATGTATTCTTTTTCGGTCGGCAGGTTGCCGCCTTCCCAGCGCTCGACCTTGTTGTCTTTGTCGAAGAACACGATCACGCGGCTGGTGGTGATTTCGCCGTTGCCGCGCGACAGACGGAAGGCGTAGTCCCAGCGGTTGCCGTGGAACGGATCGGTCAGCAGCGCGGTGCCGAAGATGAAACGGACCTGGTCCTGCGTCATGCCGACTTTCAACTGCGACAACATTTCTTCCGACACAAAGTTACCCTGTTGAATATCCGGGCGGTACGGAGAGAAGAACCACATGAAGCGCTGCAGCTTGGTGGTGGTGGTGGTTTGCGCGCCTTTGCTGGCGTCCAGCGTCGGGGCAGCGTCTTGAACCTCGGTGGATTTCTCGCCCAGGGTGGTTTTGGTCGCGCAGCCGCCCAGCGCCAGCGCCACGCATGCAGCGGTGGCGATAGGAGTGAAACGGTGCAACAAAGACTGCGAAAAAGCCTGGGTGACGCGCATAAATGTCCTCAATCTGGTCGAGCGTAAGTGCCGAAAAACGCTATATCATAAAGCACTCGCTGCGGGATGGGGCATTATCCGCCAAAACAAGTGCAAATCTTTGTAAATGCAAAATTCCGGACGGCCCCGGAGTGCGTTAAACTAGCGGCTAGCTATCGCCAACCACATTAAGAGTCTCGACCATGGGTAACAATCCGACCGATCTGAAGGCCAGCGGCCTCAAAGCCACGCTGCCACGCATCAAAATCCTGGATATTTTCCAGAATAGCGAAGTGCGCCACCTGACCGCCGAGGATGTGTACAAAATCCTGCTGGCTGACAATATGGATGTGGGCCTGGCCACCGTCTACCGTGTGCTGACCCAGTTTGAGCAGGCTGGCTTGCTCAACCGCAACCACTTTGAAAGCGGCAAGGCGATTTTCGAGCTGAACGCCGGCTCGCACCACGATCACCTGGTGTGCCTGGACTGCGGCCATGTGGAAGAGTTTTACGACGAGGCGATTGAAGACCGCCAGCACGCCATCGCCGTCGAGCGCGGCTTCAAGATTGCCGAGCATGCGCTGGCGATCTACGGCAACTGCACCAAGACCGCCTGCCCGCACCGCCCAGCCTAACTGTGGCTCAAGGCATTCGACAGTAATTTCGCGGTGATATCGACAATCGGTATCACCCGCTCGTAGGCCATGCGGGTTGGGCCGATCACGCCCAGCGTGCCGACGATCTTGCCGTTGGCGGTGTAGGGCGCGGTGACCACGCTCATGTCGTCCATCGGCACCAGGCTC
The DNA here is from genome assembly GCF_009857605.1 of Duganella levis. Classification (GTDB taxonomy): domain Bacteria; phylum Pseudomonadota; class Gammaproteobacteria; order Burkholderiales; family Burkholderiaceae_D; genus Rugamonas; species Rugamonas levis. The sequence goes on from NZ_WWCT01000005.1 coordinate 220,104, forward strand.
GATTCGCCGCCGATATAAATCTGCACGCCGCTGGCCTTGGCCGACACGTCCAGCAACTGCATCAAGCCGGTCTTCTGCTCGAACATATCGAACATCTGCCGCAGCGACGTCATATTCGACGACAAATCGCTGACCGACAGCAGGTTGCGCTCGCCCGAGATGACCATGTCGTCCGAATCATCCTTCATCGCCTCGCTGCCGGCTTCCACCGCCACCTGCATCAGGCGGCCCATGTCGTCGCGCAGCTGCCGCACCTCGTTCTGCAGACGCGCATGCACCTCGTCAAACGCCAGCCCGCCGTAATTCTGGTTGATGTAATTGGCCGACTGCACCAGCTGCGCCGGGCTGTAGTCGACATCGGTCAGCAGCAGGCGGTTCTGCACGTCGCCATTCGGCGCCACGATCACCAGCAAAATGCGCTTCTCGCCCAGGCGCAGGAATTCGATCTGCTGGAACACCGACTCGCGGCGCGGACTCAGCACCACGCCGGCAAACTGCGACAGCGACGACAGCATCTGCGCCGCATTGGTGATCATCTTCTGCGGCTGCGGCGACTGCAGACGCAGCGGCGCCCCCATGCTTTGCTCGTCGAGCTGCTGCACGGTCAACAAGGTGTCGACAAAGATGCGGTAGCCGCGCGGCGTCGGCACCCGGCCGGCCGAGGTGTGCGGGCTGGCCACATAGCCCAGTTCCTCCAGGTCCGCCATGATGTTGCGGATGGTGGCCGGCGACAGGTCCAGTCCGGAGATCTTGGACAGCGCGCGTGAGCCCACTGGCTGGCCGTCCGCGATATAGCGTTCTACCAGGGCCTTGAGCAGGGTTTGGGCGCGTGTGTCGAGTTGCATGCTGGGTTTCAGTGATTACAGGTAAGAGTTGTGCCTATTATGCACGGCTATGCTGCATCTGCCCATGAATCCAGGCCAGCAGCTCGTCAAACGTGGCGCAAATGGCGTCCGGCGTAACACCCGCCTCCAGATGGGCCTGGCTGCCGTGACGGTTCATCCACACTGCGCGCAGGCCGGCCGCTTGCGCGCCCTGCACGTCCAGCCGCAGGTCGTCGCCGACGTAGACCGCATCCTGCGGCGCCACCCCCATCGCCGCGCAGGCCGTGTGGAAGATGCCGGGATCGGGCTTGGCGCGGCCGAACTGCGAGGACGACAGCGTGTACTCGAAATGGTGGTCCATGCCGATCACTTCAAGGTCGGCGTTGCCGTTGGTGATCACGCCCAGCCGCAGCATGCCCTGCAACAGCGGCAGCGCCGGCAGCACGTCGGCGTACGGCACCACGATGTTGCGCTGGGTGGCGAAATGCTGCATCGAGCCTTCGATATGGGCCTGGTCCTCGCCGGTTTCGGCAAACACCTCGGCCAGCGCCTCGCGTCGCAGCTGGTACAGGTCGGCCACCAGCTCCGGCCGGCGTTCCAGCAGCGCCATGCGGCGCACCCGCAGCTCGGCCACACTGAAGGCCTGGGCCACGCGCGGCGCATGCTCGGCCAGCCAGGCGTGCCAGCTGACTTCGGCCGCCAGAATGACCGGGCCGATCGGCCACAGGGTATCGTCCAGATCGAACAGCAGGGCTAACGGGCGGCGTGGCGTCATGATGGCTAGGGAAAATGGCAAACACGCATATTGTAAGGCCAGCCGCCGGGGACACACGCTGTTACATCCATTTGCATGGGCTGTATTACCAAATGCACTAAAATACGCCGCACAAGTGTAATATGCTGCCTCCCGTGCGTGCTGCCGGTCCCTATTCGTTTTGGAGAGAGAGTTTTATGAAAAGTTCGTTTCTGCGTGCGGGTTTCGCCCTGCTGTGTGCCGTTATCCTGAGCTCGTGCGGCGGCAATAATGGCAGCCTGGCACTGTCCGGTACCATCACCTATGTCCCGACCACCGCCACCATCACCGGCCTGTCGCTGGTCAATAATGGCAATGGCGAAAAAGTCACCATCGACGCCGGCGCCACCAGCTTCATTTTCACCAAACTGCTGGCCGTTGACGAAAAATTTGACGTTGAAGTGGTCGCCCCCGGCCCGACCAACGCGAGCTGTGTTGCCGCTTCCAACAGCGGCAACGCCAGCGTCTATACCGTCTATTACGTCACCATCACCTGTACCGCCAATCAGAGGGTGCTGGGCGGCACCGTCAAGGGCCTGACCACCACCGGACTCGTACTGGCCAACGGTTCCGACACCACCGCCGTGCTACCGGCCGGCGGCGCCGACGTCAAGTTCACCTTCCCGACCAAGGTCGGCAACAGCTCCCAATATGGCGTGACCGTGCTGACCCAGCCAACCGGCCAGACCTGCACCGTCGATTCGACGCTGAATCCTGGCATCATGCCGGACGCCGACCAGCTGGGCCTGGGTGTTACCTGCAAATAAGCTGCCGCCGTTCTAATCTTTGGAGAAATACATGAAATTTTCGTTAGTACGCGCCGTTGCGGCGCTGGCCGTGGTGGCCACCATCGCCGCTTGCGGCGGCAAGCAGCAGTTTACAGTGCAAGGCTCGGTCAGCAACCTGAACAACAGCGGCCTGATCCTGGGCAACGGCGGCGAGCAGTTGAGCGTGCCGTCGGGCGCCACCAGCTTCGCCTTCACCAAGCAGATCAGCTATGGCACCGATTACAACATCACCGTCATCAAGAATGCTGACCACATGACGTGCTCGGTTGGCGGCGCCACTGGTTCGGCCGGCTACAACATCGCCATCCAGGCGGTGGTGACCTGTACCCAGAACAGCTACTCGCTGGGCGGCCAGTACAGCGGCATCACCCCGGCAGCCGATGGCACCGCGCGCACCGTGACCCTGCTGAACGGCTCGACCGGCGGCACCGCGATCCTGAGCAGCGGCATCGCCGCCACCTCGACCACCACCAGCACGCTGACCCCGAGCGGCGACTTCAGCTTTGGCACCTTTGTGGCCGACGGCCAGGCTTACGGCGTGACCATCGTGCCACCAACCAACGGTCTGACCTGCACGCTGACCAACGGCACCGGTGTCATGCACGATGCCGCAGTCACCAACATGGTGGTGACCTGCCAGTAACATAAAGAAAACTGCGGGAAAACTGCGCCGCTGAACGGCGGCGCAGGGCAAGGCGGGGAGATATGCGATATCAGAATAATTGATATTCGGAAAATAAAGTGGCGTGATATGGCGCAACGCACCATACTGCACTTGTCTCCTCCACTTCTTGCAAAGGAATTGGATTTAAGCCCGCTAGCTTTAGCGGGCTTTTTTTTTACTTCAGCAGATTCGCCAGGGCGACGTACTGGGCCAGGCCCACGGTTTCCGGGCGGTCGGTCGGCTTGATGCCGGCTTCGATGATCTGCTCTTCGGTGAACATGCCGGCCAGGCAGTTGCGGATCACCTTGCGGCGCTGCGAGAAGGCTTTCAGCACCACGGCCTCCAGCGTCGGGCCGTCGCAAGCCAGCGGATTCGCGACCGGGATCATGCGCACGATGGCCGACTCCACGCGCGGCGGCGGATCGAACGCCTCCGGCGGCACCACGAACAGCAGCGACATGTCATAGCGCCATTGCAGCATCACCGACAGCCGGCCGTAGACCTTGCTGCCGGGCGGCGCCACCATGCGCTCCACCACCTCTTTTTGCAGCATGAAGTGCTGGTCCTGCACCAGCGGCGCAAAGGTCGCCAGGTGGAACAGCAGCGGGCTGGAGATGTTGTACGGCAGATTGCCGACGATGCGCAGCTTCTTGCCCTCGGCCGCACCTTGCACCGGGATGGCGCTGAAGTCGAACTTCAGGGCGTCGCCCGAATGCACCGTCAGCTTGTTGCGCGGGTAGGCTTTTTCCAGGCGCGTCACCAGGTCGCGGTCCAGCTCGACCACATGCATGTGCTTGAGCGTGCGCAGCAGCTGGTCGGTCATGGCGGCCAGGCCAGGGCCGATTTCCACCATGGTGTCGTCGACGTGTGGATCGATGGCCTCGGTAATACTGCCCAGCACGTGTTTGTCATGCAGGAAGTTCTGGCCGAAGCGTTTGCGGGCTACGTGTTTCATATTTTATTGTCCAAAGAATGATTTGCCATGGCGAGCGCCGTGTTGATCGCCTGTTCCATGCTGCCGCAGTCGGCCTTGCCGAAGCCCTGCGCGGCCAGGTCCAGCGCCGTGCCGTGGTCGACCGAGGTGCGGATCAGCGGCAGCCCCAGCGTGATGTTGACGCCGTGGCCGAAGGTGGCGTACTTCAGCACCGGCAAGCCCTGGTCGTGGTACATGGCCATCACGCAGTCGGCGTCTTTCAGGTATTTCGGCTGGAACAGCGTGTCGGCCGGATACGGACCGCGCGCATCGATGCCGCGCGCCTGCGCCGCCGCGATGGCCGGGGTGATGATGTCGATTTCCTCGCGTCCCAGGTAGCCGCCCTCGCCCGCATGCGGGTTCAGGCCGCAGACCAGGATGCGCGGCTGGGCGATGCCGAACTTGGCGCGCAGGTCGGCGTCGATGATGTCCAGGATGCGCGTCAGGCCGTCCTGGCTGAGCGCCGCCGCCACGTCCTTCAGCGGCAGGTGGGTGGTGGCCAGCGCCACCCGCAGTTGCGCGCCGTGCTGCTCGCCTTCAATGGCTTGCGGCCCGGCCAGCATCATGACCACCTGCGGGGTGCCGGTCTGGTCGGCGAAGTATTCGGTATGGCCGGAGAATTTGACGCCGGCGTCGTTGATGGTGCTCTTTTGCAGCGGCGCGGTGACCACCGCCTCGAACCAGCCGGCCTGCACGCCTTCGATGGCGGCGTCCAGCGTGGCCAGCACAGCGCGGCCGTTGTTCTTGTCCAGCTTGCCGGGCACGACATGCGCGTCAAGCGGCACGTCGATCACGGTGAGGCGGTCGGCGCCGAAGTGCGGCAGGCCGCCGTTGCGCACCGCCATCAGCGACAGCGACGACACGCGGATGGCCGGATCGAGATCGGCGGCCGTCATGGCCAGGAAGGCGGCGTCGCCCAGCAGCACGCAATTGACGTCGTGCCGCCGCGCCCACGCCGCGCGCAGCGAGATTTCCGGCCCGATGCCGGCCGGCTCGCCGACCGTCACGGCAATGGCGGGGCGCACTCCCGGGCGCCGTCTGGATGAAGTGGCGCTCATGCGTGCTCCCCTTTCTGCTTTACTTGTTGGCGTTGGCGTTGGCGGCTTTGTCGTCGTCGTTGCGGTATTCGACGTAGGCACGGTCGCGCACTTCACGCTGCCAGCTGTCGGTGGCGTCTTCCAGCTTGCGCTCGCGCAGCGCCTGGCGCGCATTGTTACGCTCGCGCTCCTTGGACTGGTCGTCGGTCTTGCGCTCCAGCACCTCGATCAGGTGGATACCGAAGCTGGTTTCCACCGGCTGGCTCACTTCGCCGATCTTCAGCGCGTTCATCGCAGTTTCGAATTCCGGCATGACGTCGCCCGGTTGCAGCCAGCCCAGGTCGCCGCCCTTGGCCGCCGAACCGTCTTGCGACACCAGGCGCGCCAGGTCCTCAAACTTGGCGGCGCCATTGTCCAGGCGTTCCTTCAGTTCCAGCGCCTTGCGCTTGGCGTCGGCCGCGCTCATGGTCGGCGTCACCTTGATCAGGATGTGGCGGGCGTGGGTCTGCTGCACTGCGGCCACCGCTTGCGCGTCGGCCAGGCTGCGGCGGTCGACCGCCTTCAGGATGTGGAACGCGCCCACGCTCTTGATGATCGGCGTCACCTGGCCCGGTTGCAGCTTGACCAGCGCTTCGGCGAAGACCGGCGGCAGGCGCTCAGGCTGGCGCCAGCCCACCGCGCCGCCTTGCAGCGCATCGCTGGCGTCCGAGTAGGTCGCGGCCATCTTGGCGAAGTCGGCGCCGGTGCGCAGCTGGCGCATCACTTCTTCGGCGCGCGCACGGCGCTGGGCGATCACTTCGGCCGACGCGTTGTCCGGAATGCGCACCATGATCTGCGAGATGTTGATCTCGAACTGCTCGGCGGCGGCGGCTTTCTCGGCGGCGATGAAGCTGTCCACCTCGGCGTCGGAAATCTGGATCTTGCCGTCGACTTCGTGTTCACGCAGGCGCTGCATGATGATTTCTTCGCGAATCTCTTCGCGGAACGAGGCGAACGGCGTGCCGTCCTTTTCCATCTGGTCGCGCAGCTGCTGTACCGACAGTTTTTGCGCTTCGGCGATGCGCTGGATGGCGCGGTCGAGTTGCAGGTCGTCGACGCGTACGCCCATTTCCTTGGCCAGTTGCAGTTGCGAACGCTCGACGATCATGCGCTCCAGCATCTGGCGGCGCAGGTCGGCCGGGTCCGGCATCTGCGCGTTCTGCGCCTTCATGCGGGCGGTCACGGTCTTGATGCGGTTGGCCAGCTCGCGCTGGGTAATGACGTCGTCATTGACCACCACCACGATCGAATCGATGGCCACATTGCCCGATTCACCCGGCGGCAGGAAGCCGGCGCCGTCTTTCTTGTCGGCGGCAGGCTTGGCCGGCGCGGCGTTGGCGGCCGAGGCTGCCGTTGCGGCCGCAGCCGGCGCTGGCGCCGGCTCGGTTTTCTTCTTCGACGAGAACAGGCTGCAACCACTCAAGGCGGCCGTGCACAACAGGACTGCGAGGACTTTCATCTGGTACTTACTGGCATTACGCATGGTAGAACGCTCAAGAGTCAGGTGTAAAAAAGACAAGGGGCGCCGACGCGTTTTTTGCGCGGCGGCGCCAAGTGTACATCGAGTTAGCGGCCATAGCCCTCATTCAGGCGCTGATAGCCCGGAATGCTGGCCTTCATGGCCTCCAGCGGGCTGCCGACGCCCAGGTGCGACAGGCCGTTCAGCTCCAGCTGGAAGAAGATCTGGGTCGAGGCCTTGGTCGAGGTGGTCACGAAGCGCTGCGCGCCGGTGCGGAAGACCCAGCAGTCGGCGTTATATTCGAGGCCGACCAGGCTTTCCAGGATTTTCTTGTCCTGCACCGAGTAGCTGATGCGGCCCACGCCATACCAGCGCTGGAAGATCGGCCACTGGCTCGACAACTCGATATTCTTGAAGCTGTCGCGCAGATAGCGGTAGCCCAGGTTCAGCACCTTCTTCGAGCCCGGTATCCATTGCGCGGTATAGCTTTCCGACACCACCCGGCGTTCGCCCTGGTTGTACTGCACCGCGCTGTCGAAGGCCCAGGTGTCCGAGATGCGGCCGGTGGCGGCCAGCAGGATATCGGAACGGCTGTCGCCCACCGGCGTCGAGGCATCGAGCTGCACGCGCTGGTCGCGGAAGTAGAAACGCTGGCCGAACGCCAGGCGCAGCGCCTCGGCGCCGTTGGCGTCGAGGAAGCGCGAGGTCAGCGCGGCGGTCAGCTGGTTGGCGTCGCCGATCCGGTCCGAACCGACGAAGCGGTTTTCGCTGAAGATCTGGCTGAAGTTAAAGGTGGCCGCATCGGTGTCGAAGGTCGGGAACTTGCTCTGGTCGCGGTACGGCGTGTTGACGTAGAACAGGCGCGGCTCCAGCGTCTGCGTCATGCTCTTGCCGCCCCACTTGATGTCGCGCTCGAACACCAGGCCGGAGTCCAGCGAGAAGGTCGGCACCGCGCGCGACAGGTTCTCGGCGCCGGCCCCCTGGTAGGAATCGAGCTGGTAGGTGGCGGCGTTGAGCATCACCTTCGGCGTGATGAAATAGCTCGGTCCGATGATCGGGTAGCTCAGCTGCGGAATCGCCACCAGCCGGGTGCCGTTGATCAGCGTCGGATGGTAGAAGCGGGTCAGCTCGGCATTGAAGGCCCAGTCGAAGCCGCCAAACACATCGTACTGGGCGGCGCTGAAGTTGATCGCCGGCAGGCGGTCATACGGGCGCGACACGAACAGCGACGGGTCGACCACCGATTCCGGATCTTGCAGCACCTGGTACTTCTGCACGCGCGCGGTCACGGTCCAGAAATCGCCGTGGTAGTCGGTACGCAGTTCGCGCAGCAGCTGACGGTCGGTCGAGCTCGATACGTTTTTCGAAAAGTCATTCGGATAGTTATCGTCCGACGCCGCGTTCAGGTTCCAGCTGAAGTCCCACTGCTTGGTCAGGTCCTGGCTATGGCTGGAGCGCACCATCCAGCGGTCGGCCTTGTCCGTCGGGTTGGCCTGCGCATACTCGCGGTCATGCGGCATGAACTCGAGATACGTTTCGCCGCGGTAGAAGCCGCCGTCGGTCTCGCCCAGGTAGCGGCCCAGCGCGCCGAACTGGATGCCGCGGTTGGCGATGACTTTCGGGTACAGCGTCAGGTCGCGGTTAGGCGCGATGTTGACGTAGTACGGCACCACCAGCTCGGCGCCGTTCTTGGAGCCGAAGCCGGGGGTCGGCGACAGCCAGCCGGAGCGGCGCGCGCCCGACAGCGAGAACGACATCGCCGGCGTGCCCAGGATCGGCACGTCCTTGAAATAAATCAGCGTCTTGCCGGCGGTGCCGACGTCGCGGCCGGAATCGAGGTTCAGCGTGTCCGACTTCAGGTACCAGTCCGGGTCGAAGCCCTGGCAGGTGCTGTAGGTGCCGTTGATCACCACCGCCTCGTCTTCGTTGATGAAGTTGAGACGTTCAGCCTTGCCCTGCGCATGGTTGGCTTCCAGCTTGTAGGTCGGGTTGAGCATATAGCCCTTGCCGGTGTCCATGTTCAGCTTCAGCTCGTCGCCGGTGAAATAATCGCCAAATCGCCAGATCTTGACGTTGCTGTTGGCCTCGACCTCGTTCTCGACTTGCCGGTAGCAGGCGGTATCGGCCGTGACCTTGGTCTTGTCCTTGATGATCTCGGCATCGCGTTCCAGGTTGATTTCCCGCTCTGGACGGCCGCTGATGTCCTCGGCCTTGACGATGGTGACGGCGTTCTTGTCTTCCACGCGCGGCGCACGCTGCTTCGGCGGCGCGCTCTGGGCATAGGCGACCGAAGGCAGCGCCGATACAGTGAAGATAGCGGACAAGGCATACGCCAAGCGCTGCAATTTGGGCATGCGTGTCATGAAAAGAAGGGACCAAGCACCATGAAAGGCGATTTTTTAATTTGAATCCCTTATTATATGGGAATCTTCACCTGACGCCGGTTTCCTCGGCATGCTTCAATGTCTTTATTACAGAATTTAACTTCCGATACACGTCTGGAACTGCTGGTAACGTGGCTGCGCGGCCTGAATGTGGTCGATGTCGACAGTATTCGTCCCGCTTCGGCCGACGCCAGCTTCCGCCGTTACTTCCGTGTCAACGTCTTGTCTGAACAACAAGCGGCGCTGGGCCTGACCCTGATCGTCATGGACGCCCCGCCCGAACGCGAAAACGTGCTGGGCTTCGTCAAAGTTGACGAAATGCTCACGCATGCCGGCGTCAGCGTGCCGCGCATCGTCGCCACCGACTACGAAGCCGGCTTCATGCTGCTGTCCGACCTGGGCAACACCACCTATCTGTCGGCGCTGACCCACGACAACGCCTCGACCATGTACGCCGAGGCGCTGGAAGCGCTGGTCAAGTTCCAGATCACCAGCCGTCCCGACGTGCTGCCGGAATACGACCGCGCCTTCCTGCAACGCGAAATGAGCCTGTTCCCCGAGTGGTACATCGGCCACCACCTGAAAGCCACACTGACCGACAAGCAGGCCGCCGAGCTGCAAGCCGTGTTCGACGCCATCCTGGCCAACGTCACCGCCCAGGCGCAAGTGTTCGTGCACCGCGACTTCCACTCGCGCAACCTGATGGTGGTGGACGCCAATAATCCCGGCGTGCTGGACTTCCAGGACGCGCTGTACGGCCCGATGACCTACGACCTGGCCTCGCTGCTGCGCGACGCCTACGTGCAGTGGGACGAAGAACTGGTGCTGGACTGGGCGATCCGCTACTGGCAGCACGCCCGCTCGCTGGGCCTGCCGGTCAACCAGGACATCGACGCCTTCTACAAGGACTTCGAGTACATGGGCCTGCAACGCCACCTGAAGATCCTCGGCCTGTTCTGCCGCCTCAACTACCGCGACGGCAAGGCGCAATACCTGGACGACCTGCCGACCGTGATGGACTACGTGCGCAAGACGGCCGGCCGCTACAAGGATCTGCGTCCGCTGGTCAGGCTGCTCGACCTGCTGGAAGACAGCCAGCCGCAAGTCGGCTACACCTTCTGAGGCGGCGCGCATGAAAGCGATGATCTTCGCCGCCGGACGCGGCGAACGCATGCGTCCACTGACCGACAGTACCCCCAAGCCGCTGCTGAAAGTGCGCGGGCGGCCGCTGATCGTCTGGCACATCCTCAACCTGGTCAAGGCCGGCATCACCGAAATCGTCATCAACCACGCCCACCTGGGCGAGCAGATTGAACAGACCCTCGGCGACGGCAGCCAGTTCGGCGCCAAACTGCTGTACTCGCGCGAAGAGAAAGCGCTGGAAACCGCCGGCGGCATCGCCAAGGCGCGCGCGTTGCTGGGCGAGGAGCCGTTCGTCGCCATCTCGGGCGACATCTACGTGCCCTACTTCGACTTCGAGCAGGTCAAGGACGTCTTGCACGACAAGGATATGTGGGGCAATCCGTACCCGGCCGACAAGCGCGACATCTGCTGGCTGTACATGGTGCCCAATCCAGATTGGCATCCGGACGGCGACTTCGGCATGACCATGTACTCGCTGACCAACGACGGCACGCCGAAGTGGACCTTCGGGAACATCGGCGTCTACCGCATGGAAATGTTCGACCGCATCGCCGCCGGCGAGCACGCCAAGCTTGGCCCGCTGCTGCGCGAATACGCCGACAAGAAGCAAGTCGGCGGCGAAGTGTACGAAGGCGAATGGCATAACGTCGGCACCGTGCAGCAACTCGATTTGCTGAACGCGCCGCGCGCCGCGCTGGCAGCCGCCGGCAAGGGCGTGCAGTGATGCACGACGTCGGCCGCTATAGTGAACGGCGCGCGCGCCTGCTGGCGCAACTGCCGGCCGGCGCAGTGGCTGTGCTGCACACCGCACCTGAAGTCACGCGCAACGCCGACAGCGAATACCTGTATCGCCACGACAGCTACTTCTATTACCTGACCGGCTTCACCGAGCCGGAAGCGGCCGTGGTGCTGGTGGCAGCGCACGGCGACGCGCCGGCACGCGCCATCCTGTTCTGCCGCGAGAAAAACCTCGAACGCGAAATCTGGGAAGGCTTCCGCTACGGCCCGGAAGCCGCGCGCGCGGCCTTCGGCTTTGACGAAGCCCACACCATCGACTCGCTGGACGAGCGCATGGCCGGACTGCTGTCGAATACGCCGGCGCTGTACTACGCGCTTGGCGGCACGCTCGATGCGCGCGTGGCCGGCTGGCTGTCCGCAGTACGCGCCAAGGCCCGCACCGGGGTCACCGCGCCGGCCGTCGCCGCCGACCTGCTGCCACTGCTGGACGACATGCGCCTGCTGAAGGACGCACACGAGCAGACCATCATGCAGCGCGCCGCCGACATTTCGGCGCAAGCACATATCCGCGCCATGCGCGCCGCCCGCGCCGGCGTCCACGAATACGAACTGGAAGCGGAACTGCTGTACGAATTTCGCCGCAATGGCGCACAAGCGCCAGCCTACAACTCCATCGTGGCGGCCGGCGCCAACGCCTGCGTGCTGCACTACAGCGCCAACAACGCGCAGTCGCGCGACGGCGACCTGGTGCTGATCGACGCCGGCTGCGAACTGGATGGCTATGCCTCCGACATCACCCGCACCTTCCCCGTCAACGGCCGTTTCAGCGCGCCGCAAAAGCGCCTGTATGAACTGGTGCTGGCCGCGCAAAGCGCCGCGCTGAAGGCCATCGGTCCCGGCCTGCCCTACGCCGGCGCGCACGAAGCGGCGGTGCAGGTGCTGGCGCAAGGCATGCTGGATCTGGGCCTGTTGAGCGGCACGCTGGACGACGTCATCGCCGGCAAGCGCTACACGCAGTTCTACATGCACGGCACCGGCCACTGGCTGGGCATGGACGTGCACGACGTCGGCCAGTACCGCGACGTCACGCAGGCCGACAAGCCATCGCGCACGCTGCAAGCGGGCATGGTGGTGACGGTGGAACCGGGCATCTACGTGCGGCCGGCCGCCGGCGTGCCGGAAGAATACTGGAACATCGGCATCCGCATCGAAGACGACGTGCTGGTGACCGCCGACGGCTACACCATCCTGAGCGCCGCCGCGCCCAAGACCGTGGACGAGATAGAACAACTGATGCAGCAACCATGACAGACATCACCTACGACATCGCCATCTGCGGCGCGGGGCCGGCCGGCATGGCGCTGGCGGCGCTGCTGGTCAAGCGCGGCGTCGCCGCCCACCGCATCGCCCTGATCGACGCCAAGACGCTGGCGCAAGCCAGCACCGACCCGCGCTCCCTGGCGCTGTCCTGGGGCAGCCGGCAGATACTGGAAGAAATCAGCGCCTGGCCGACCGCCGCCACCGCCATTGAACAAATCCACGTCTCGCGCCGCGGCCAATTCGGCCGCAGCCTGATCGACCGCAAGGACTATGACCTGCCGGCGCTAGGCTACGTCACCCGCTACGGCGACATCGTCACCGCGCTGGGCGCCGAGTGCGAACGCGCCGGCATCATCTCGCTGCGTCCCGCACGCGTGCTGACACTGGATGAAGAAGGCGACGCCGTCACCCTGATCCTGGACGCCAACGGCGCGCCGCAAACCCTGCGCGCCGCCATCGTGGTGCAAGCCGAAGGTGGCCTGTTCAACGAACAGCTGGTGCGCGCGGTCAACCGCGACTACCAGCAAACCGCCATCATCGCGCAAGTGCGCAGCAGCACCCCGCCGCCGCACCGCGCCTACGAACGTTTTACGGAACAAGGCCCGCTGGCGCTGCTCCCGCAGAATGACGAATACTCGCTGGTGTGGTGCGTGCGCCCGGAGAATGCCGACGCGCTCATGGCGTTGAACGAAAAGGACTTCCTGTCCGCGCTGGGCCAGGCTTTCGGCGACCGGGTTGGCAGCTTCACCCACGCCACGCCGCGCCTCGGCTTCCCGCTGGGATTGAACGCCGCAGCGCACAGCACCGCGCGCACCGTCACCATCGGCAACGCCGCGCAGACGTTGCATCCGGTAGCAGGCCAGGGCCTGAACCTCGGCCTGCGCGACGTCACCGTGCTGGCGCGCCTGCTGGCACAAGGCGCCACGCCGGAGAAGCTGTCGCAATACACCGAACTGCGACAGCGCGACCGCAGCACCACCGTGCGCCTGACCGATACCATGGCCCGCGTCTTCGCCAACGAATCGCCGCTGCAAGGACTGCTCGGCCTCTCGCTGGCCGCCATCGACATGGTCGGCCCCGCGCGAGGCCTGCTGGCCGAACTGATGATGTACGGCCGCCGCTAACTACTCCACCGCCTTCACCATATCTTCGATGACCTTCTTGGCGTCGCCGAAGACCATCATGGTGTTGGGCTGGTAGAACAGCTCATTGTCCAGACCCGCATAGCCGGACGCCATCGAGCGCTTGTTGACGATGATGCTCTTAGCCTTGTACGCCTCCAGAATCGGCATGCCGGCAATCGGCGATTTCGGATCCTTGGCCGCCGGGTTGACCACGTCGTTGGCGCCCAGGATCAGCACCACGTCGGTCTGCCCGAACTCACCATTGATATCCTCCATCTCGAACACCTGATCGTACGGCACTTCGGCTTCCGCCAGCAGCACGTTCATATGCCCCGGCATGCGCCCGGCCACCGGGTGAATCGCATACTTCACGTTCACGCCGTTGTGGGTCAGCTTGGCCACCAGCTCCTTCAGTGCATGCTGTGCGCGCGCCACGGCCAGGCCGTAGCCCGGCACAATGATCACGCTCTCCGCATTCGCCAGAATGAACGCCGCATCATCCGCAGAACCCGACTTGACCGGGCGCTGCTCCTGCGCACCACCACCGCCTGCCTCCGCCGGCGCACCGCCAAAGCCGCCCAGAATCACATTGAAGAACGAACGGTTCATGGCCTTGCACATGATGTACGACAGAATGGCGCCCGACGATCCCACCAGCGAACCGGCGATGATCAGCATCGCGTTATTCAGCGAGAAGCCGATGCCCGCCGCAGCCCAGCCGGAATAGGAGTTCAGCATCGACACCACCACCGGCATATCGGCGCCGCCGATCGGGATGATGATCAACACACCCAGGGCAAACGCAATCGCCGTCATGATCAGGAACGGCACCCAGGCCGGCGCGCTGCCGCTATCGACTACGAACACCAACCCCAGGCCAACCATCAGCAGCGCCAGGATCAGATTCAGCCAATGCTGGCCCGCAAAGCTGACCGGCGCGCCCTGGAACAGGCGGAATTTGTATTTGCCCGACAGCTTGCCGAAGGCGATCACCGAACCGGAGAACGTAATCGCGCCGACAAAGGTGCCGATAAACAGCTCGATGCGATTGCCGAACGGCAGCGGCTCGCCTGCCGGCACAATGCCAAACGCATGCGGCTCCGACACCGCCGCCACCGCAATGCACACCGCCGCCAGACCAATCAGCGAGTGCATCGCCGCCACCAGCTCCGGCATCTTGGTCATCTCGACTTTCTTGGCCAGCACCGCGCCGATGCCGCCGCCGACGATCACGCCCAGCGCCACCAGCCCGAGGCCCATGCCGCTGCCGTGGCCCGCCGCCGCAGCGGCTGCAGCTTCCGATTGCAGCTTGAGGATCAGCGCAATCGTCGTCACAAACGCAATCGCCATACCGGACATGCCGAACGCATTGCCGGTGCGCGCCGTGGCCGGCGACGACAAACCTTTCAGCGCCTGGATAAAGCACACCGATGCGATCAGGTACAGCATCGTCACCAGATTCATGGAGATGAAATTCATGCTTTATCTCCTGGCTTGGCTTTCGGTTCCTTCTTCTTGAACATCTCCAGCATGCGCTGCGTGACCAAAAATCCGCCGAACACATTGACGGCGGCCAGCGCCACCGCCACCGTGCCGGCGATCTGCCCGACCAGTCCTTCGGTGAGCGAGGCCGCCAGCATGGCGCCAACGATGATGATGGCCGATACCGCATTGGTGACCGCCATCAGCGGCGTATGCAGCGCAGGCGTCACGGTCCAGACCACGTGGTAACCGACGTAAATGGCCAGGACAAAAATAATCAGATTAATAATGGTGTGGCTGACTTCCATGGTGTCTCCCCGGTTTATTTGCGCAGCAATTCGCCGCCGCTGCTCAGCAGCGTGGCCTTGATGATCTCGTCTTCACGGTCGATCACCAACTTGTCTTCCTTGTCGATAATCAGCTTAAGGAAGTCCAGCACATTGCGCGCGTACAGCGCCGAGGCATCAGCCGCCACCAGCGTCGCCAGATCCGGCTCGCCGACGATATGCACGCCGTGCTTGACCACCGTTTTGTTCAGCTCCGACAGCGGGCAGTTGCCGCCTTGCGACACCGCCAGGTCGACGATCACGGAACCCGGTTTCATCGCCCTCACCGTTTCTTCGGAAATCAGCACCGGCGCCGGGCGGCCCGGTATCAGCGCGGTGGTGATGATGATGTCGGCCAGCTTGGCGCGTTCGTGCACCAGTTCGGACTGGCGGCGCATCCAGTCGGCCGGCATCGGCCGCGCGTAGCCGCCCACACCCTGGGCGATTTGCTTTTCTTCGTCGGTCAGATACGGCACGTCGATGAACTTGGCGCCCAGGGACTCCACCTGCTCCTTGACCGGCGGCCGCACGTCGGATGCTTCGATCACGGCGCCGAGACGCTTGGCGGTGGCAATCGCCTGCAAGCCGGCCACGCCGACGCCCATGATCAGCACCCGCGCCGCCTTCACCGTGCCGGCCGCCGTCATCAGCATCGGCATGAAGCGCTGGTACAGATTGGCTGCCACCATCACCGCCTTGTAGCCGGCGATGTTGGCCTGCGACGACAGCACGTCCATCGACTGCGCGCGCGTGATGCGCGGCACGGCTTCCAGCGCAAACGCCTGCAGCCCGGCCGCCGCCATGGCGGCGTTGTTGTCTGCATCAAAGGGATTGAGCATGCCGATCACCACCGTGCCCGGCTTGATCTGCGCCCGTTCCTCGGCATTCGGGGCACGCACCTTGAGGATCACCTCGGCCGACCAGACCTCGCTGGCAGGCACGATTTGTGCACCAGCTGCAACATAGGCGTCATCGGTGACGGAGGCGGCCAAGCCGGCGCCGGCCTGCACCAGGATCTGGTGCTTCGCGGCAAGTTTTTTAACGGTCTCCGGGGTGGCTGCTACCCGGGTCTCCCCCGGCCGTGTTTCGGCCGGTATGCTTATTCTCATGGTGCCTCCATTCGATTAATAAACTGACTACAATCTAACATGGAACTTTGGGCGGAGTGCCCCTCATTTGGGCACAATCATAAGGAACAAGTCGTTCCTTATACATAATGGTTTCGTCAATTCAAGTATAACTATTTGTCATTAATTACCCTCTAAATTTGTTCCAGCGCAAACCAAAAGCCCGGAACACGCTAAAATGTCGGCTCTTTCAAGGATGACTCATGCCGCGTATCTGGAAACCCTCTGTTACTGTTGCCGCAATTGTCGAAAAAGATGGCAAGTTCTTGCTGATCGAAGAAGAGACCAGCGATGGCATCCGCATCAACCAGCCTGCCGGTCATCTCGACCCGTATGAGTCGCTACAGCAGGCCGTGGTCCGCGAAACGCTGGAGGAAACCGCCTACGACTTCACGCCGACCGCGCTGGTGGGTATGTATATGTCGCGCTACACCTCCAACCGCACCGGCGAAGAAGTGACGTATCTGCGCTTCACCTTCTGCGGCTATCCGGGCGAGAAGCATGACCGTCCGCTGGACGAAGGCATCCTGCGCACCATGTGGCTGACGCGCGACGAACTGGCCGCCTGCGCCGACCGTCACCGCAGCCCGACGGTGCTGCAATGCGTCGACGAATATCTGGAGGGCCGCCGCGCTCCCCTGGAACTGGTACAAACACATGCTTCCGTCTACAAGGAAGCGATTAGCACTGCGAATGGATAAGTAATGAGCAAGAAACGGGTCGTTATCGGCATGTCGGGCGGGGTGGATTCCTCGGTCTCGGCGTGGCTGCTGAAGGAACAGGGTTACGACGTGGTCGGCCTGTTCATGAAGAACTGGGAAGACGATGACGACTCCGAATACTGCTCGACGCGCCAGGACTGGATCGACGCCGCCTCGGTGGCCGATGTGGTGGGCGTGGATATCGAAGCGGTCAACTTCGCCAGCGAATACAAGGACCGCGTGTTCGCCGACTTCCTGCGCGAATACCAGGCCGGCCGCACGCCGAATCCGGATGTGCTGTGCAACGCCGAAATCAAATTCAAGGCCTTCCTCGACCACGCGATGACGCTGGGCGCGGACCTGATCGCCACCGGCCACTATGCGCGCGTGCGCCACGACGGCGGCAAGAGCGAGCTGCTGAAGGCAATCGATCACACCAAGGACCAGAGCTACTTCCTGCACCGTTTAAACCAGGCGCAGTTGTCGAAGACGCTGTTCCCGCTGGGCGAAATCCCGAAAACCGAAGTGCGCAAGATCGCCGAGAAACTCAAACTGCCGAATGCGGCCAAGAAGGATTCGACCGGCATCTGCTTCATCGGCGAGCGGCCGTTCCGCGAGTTTTTGAACCGCTACCTGTCGTACAAACCGGGCCCGATGATGACGCCGGAAGGCAAGGTGGTGGGCGAGCACGTGGGCCTGTCGTTCTACACGCTGGGCCAGCGCAAGGGCATCGGCGTCGGCGGCATGAAGGAGTACAAGAATCCGGACGGCAGCAGCGACGCCTGGTATGTGGCGAAGAAGGATATCGTCAACAACGTGCTGTACATCGTGCAGGGCCATGACCATCCGTGGCTGCTGTCGCCGGCGTTGCGCGCCGACCAGGCCAGCTGGGTGGCCGGCGAAGCGCCGGAGGCGCGCGCGCTGTCGGCCAAGACCCGTTATCGCCAGGCCGATGTGGCGTGCGAAATCGCGCCGGAAGGCGCATCGGATTTCGCGTTGAAATTTATGGAAGCCCAGTGGGCCGTCACGCCCGGCCAGTCGGCCGTGCTGTATGACGGCGACGTCTGCCTGGGCGGCGGCATCATCGCCTGAACGGCTTAAGAAGCTGCCGGCTCTGCGCCCTCTGCCGGCGGGGCGTCGCCGGCAGCTTTTTCCATCGCCGCGCGCTGGCGCTTGACCATCGCAATCACCACATTCCGTATCGTATTCAGCACCGTATCGGCCTTGAACGGCTTGACGATAAAGCCGCTCACGCCCATCGCGTGCGCCGCCTGAATGGTGGCCGCATCCAGCTCGCTGGACACCATGAAGATCAAGGTCTTCGGCCAATTGCTGCGGATTTCGCGGATCGCCTCATCCTCTTTTTCAATCTGCTCGCGGGCCACGCACACAATGTGCGGGTGGTGCTTAATCAGTTGCACCATGGCGCTGGCGCAGGTGTGGGTCGCGCCGACCACGTCGTAGCCGCCGTCCAGCAGCACCGTGTTGAGCAGGCCGCGCGCCACGGCGCTAGGGTCGATAATGACTGCTTTTAACATCTTGCAAACCTTGTTATAAGTGGGACCAGGCCAGCATGTTCCACGTAACGCCAACCCGCACGTCCGTTTTCAACGCCACCAGTTGTCGAGAAAGATACAGCATTTCACGTTCTTTTCGTAGCGTTTCCCCCAAGGAATCTTTAAGAATCCCCGCACCGGCCATGATGGCGTCCAGAGTGCCGTATGTACGCAACAGTTTGGCGGCGGTTTTGACGCCCACCTTGGACACGCCGGGGATCGAATCGGTGACATCGCCCATCAGCGCCAGCAGGTCCGGCAGCTGTTCGGCGGGAACGCCCCACTTCTTCTCGACCCAGGCGTGGTCGTGCCATTCGCTCTTGAAATGGTCCCACACGCGGGCGCCGTGGGCGATCAGGCCGTGCAGGTCTTTGTCGGTGGAGGCGATGGTGGCTTCGCCGCGGCCCTCGGCCAGCCAGCGCAGCACCACGGTGCCGATCACATCGTCGGCCTCGACTTCGGGCACCGACACCACATGCATGCCGATGCCGCGCAGCTTGTCGTAGAAGGCCGGCAGCGCCTCGCGCAGCGGCGACGGCATCGGCGCGCGGCCTTCGCGGTAGCCGGCGTACAAATCGTGGCGCCAGGTGTTGCCGCCGAAATCGAAGGCCGGCAGCAAATGAGTGGGTTCGTGGTCGTTGACCAGCGTGCGCAGCGAGGACAGCGCGTGGCGCAGCGCGATGTCGGCCTTTTCGGGGCTATCAGGTTCGGGACTGGCTTCGTAGACGCGGCGCACAATATTGAGGCCGTCGATGGCAAGGAGTCTACCCATGTTCAACTTCATCCGGGCTTTGATCAAGCCGCCATTCTACCCGACTGGGCTGATGCGGCGGCATGAGCGGGCTCAAAGGCTTGGCGGACACCGGTTGCGCCGCGTAGCGGGAAGCGTAATATCAGTAGATCCTTCACCAAGGAGACTGCCATGTGGCCAACCATTTCTCTTGAAGAATTCCTGAAAAATCCACTGGCCGCAATCCGCGAAATTGCTGCCTCTGAAAAAGTATTTATCCTCACCGAAAACGGTGAGCCGATACTCGATATTCGGCCATACCGGACCGGCCCAGACGAAAGGCTAAGAGGCAGCGTACGCTACTACGGGGATATTGTCGCCCCAGTCGAAGACCCATTCCGATGAGATTCGAGCATGGCTAGCTGCGGTTGAAGCCATCAACCGGGTATGCTTTATCCCGGTTGATAGCAACATTGCCGTCACCTCGATTTATCTACCGGGTAGCCTGAATAACGATCCCGCAGACAGGATCATTGTAGCTACCGCCATGCTGCTCCATGCCCCCATCGTCACCACAGATGCACGGATCCGGGCCTACCCGCACGTGCAAACGATCTGGTAAGAAGCTTACTTCAGCAGTTCGTACGGGCCGCCGCGTTCGAGGGCGCGCTGGAAGGCGGGGCGGCTGTGGATGTTTTTCAGGAAGGCCGTCAGCTTGGGACGTGAACCGTCCAGGCCGCCGCGCGCGGAGGCGGCTTCCAGCGGGAAGCTCATCTGGATGTCGGCGGCCGTGAAGTCGTTGCCGGCGAACCAGGGCGCCTTGCCCAGCTCGGCTTCGAGATAATCCAGGTGGGTGGCGATCTGCGGCAGGATGTAGCTGCCCTTGACCTTCTGCGCAATGCCGCGCGCGATCGGCTTGACGAAGAACGGCGCCGGGCTGGTCTCGACCCGGTCGAAGATCAGCTTCATCAGCAGCGGCGCCATCGCCGAGCCTTCCGCATAGTGCAGGAAGTAAGTCCAGCGGCGGCGTTCCTCGGTGCCGGCCGGCGGGATCAGGCGGCCATTACCGTAGGTGTCGATCAGGTATTCGGCGATCGCGCCGGACTCGGCCACCACAATGCCGTTATCGCTGATCACCGGCGACTTGCCCAGCGGGTGGATCTTCTTCAGCTCCGGCGGCGCCAGCATGGTCTTGGGATCGCGCTGGTAGCGCACGATCTCGTACTCCAGGCCCAGTTCCTCCAGCAACCACAACACCCGCTGCGAGCGCGAATTATTCAAGTGATGAACGACGATCATGTGACTTATCCCGAGAAAAAAGAACGGCCGTGCGCCGTAACGCCGCTAGCTTAGCATTAACCGCGCCGACGCGTGCCTCCCCTGATCGGGATGGATTCCGGCAAGAAACAGCAGTACACTCGACAGTTCAACAGCCGCCGCCGGAGTATTCATGAATTTGCTGTCACCACGCTATCTCGTCTTCAATGCCTCGATCGTTACACTGCTGGCTTCGCTGGCATTAAAGGCGCCGTGGGAAATTACCGCCGTCGCAGCCGCCCTGACCATCGTCGGCATCAGCGACCTGCTGCAAACCAAGCGCGCCCTGCGCCGCAACTATCCGATCCTGGCGCACTTCCGCTTCTTCTTCGAATCGATCCGCCCCGAAATCCGCCAATACTTCCTGGAAGACGACACGGTGGCCGAGCCGTTCTCGCGCAACCAGCGCAGCATCGTCTACCAGCGCGCCAAGCAGGACAGCGACAAGCGCCCGTTCGGCACCCAGCTCGACGTCTACGCCCCCGGCTACGAATGGATCAACCACTCGATCGCGCCGGCGCCGGAGCAAGACCCCAACTTCCGCATCGAGATCGGCAACCACCCGGACTGCCCGCGCGCCCAGCCCTACTCGGCCAGCGTGTTCAACATCTCGGCCATGAGCTTTGGCGCGCTGTCGGCCAACGCCATCCTGGCGCTGAATGGCGGCGCCAAACAGGGCGGCTTCATGCACGACACCGGCGAAGGCAGCATCAGCCCCTACCACCGCCAGAACGGCGGCGACCTGGTGTGGGAAATCGGTTCCGGCTATTTCGGCTGCCGCGATGAAAACGGCGCCTTCTCGGAAGAGCGCTTCGTCGCCAACGCCACCGCGCCGCAGGTCAAGATGATCGAGCTGAAGATGTCGCAAGGCGCCAAGCCGGGCCACGGCGGCGTGCTGCCGGGCGCCAAGGTCACCATCGAGATTGCCCAGACGCGCGGCGTGCCGGTCGGCCGCGACTGCATCTCGCCGTCGCGCCACTCGGCCTTCAGCACGCCGATTGAAATGCTGGAATTCATCGACCGCCTGCGCACCCTGTCGGGCGGCAAGCCGACCGGCTTCAAGCTGGCGATTGGCCACCCGTGGGAATTCTTCGGCATCGTCAAGGCCATGCTGGCCACCGGCATCGTGCCGGACTTTATCGTGGTCGATGGCGGCGAAGGCGGCACCGGCGCCGCGCCGCTGGAATTTACCGACCACGTCGGCACGCCGCTGCAGGAAGGCCTGCTGCTGGTGCATAACACGCTGGTCGGCGCCAACCTGCGCGACAAGATCAAGATCGGCGCCTCGGGCAAGATCATCACCGCCTTCGACATCGCCCGCACCTTGGCGCTGGGCGCGGACTGGTGCAACTCGGCGCGCGGCTTCATGTTCTCGCTGGGCTGCATCCAGTCGCAAAGCTGCCATACCGACCGCTGCCCGACCGGCGTGGCGACGCAGGACCCTAGCCGTCAGCGCGCGCTGGTGGTGCCGGACAAGATCCAGCGCGTAGCCAATTTCCACGAAAACACCATGGAAGCGCTGGCGCAGCTGATCGCCGCCGCCGGCCTGACGCACCCGTCGCAACTGCGTCCGCGCCACCTGGTACGGCGGCTGTCGCACAACCAGGTCAAGCTGGCCTCGGCGCTGCTGCCCTACCTGGAAAAAGGCGAACTGCTGGACCCGAGCCAGCTGTCGCGCCTGCCGCCGGTGTTCGGCCAGTACTGGCCGATGGCGCAAGCCGAGTCGTTCGATCCCTACTGCGGCTGAGTGTGATGCGGGCGGCTTTGCGCCGCCGCAGGTGGGACGGGCTTAGCGCTGCACGTGCAGCTTGATCACGCGCTGTTGCGGTGCGCCGTTGGTGGTGTTGGTCTTGGTCGGCGTGGTGTCGCACGAGCCGCAACTGGAGCAGCCGCCGTCGCCGTCATCGCCGCAACCGCCGCCGCCCTGCGTCTTGAAGAACTTGGCCAGCCTGGTCTCGTTGAAACCGCGCTTGCCCAGCGTGTAGACAATCCGCCGGCGCCACGCCACCGGCAGATACTTGGTGCTGAAGTGCAGCAGCGCTGCCGCCACGATCAACGCCACAATCATCTCTTGCCACATATTAGCCTCCCAGGAGCGCCAGCGAAATCCGGTAAGTCAGGAACGATGCGATGTAGGCCAGCGCGAACATATAGCCGGCCATCAGCAGCGCGTAACGGGTGCTGCCGGTCTCGCGGCGCACCACCGACAGCGTCGACAGGCACTGCGGCGCAAACACATACCACGCCAGCAGCGACAAGGCGGTCGGCAAGGTCCACGACGCCGCGATGATCGGCTCCAGCGATTGCGCCAGCGCCTCGCCGCTTTGCGACAGCGCGTACACCGTGCCCAGCGCGCCAACCGCCACTTCACGCGCGGCCAGGCCCGGCACCAGCGCGATGCAGATCTGCCAGTTGAAGCCGATCGGCGCAAAAATGTATTCCAGGCCGCGGCCCAGCAGGCCGGCCAGGCTATAGTAGATCGGCGGATGCGTTGCGCCTTCCGGAGCGCCCGGGAAGGAGCTCAGGAACCACAGCAGCACCATCAGCGTCAGGATCACCGTACCGACGCGGGTCAGGAAGATCTTGGCGCGTTCCCACAGGCCCAGCGCCAGATTCTGCAAGTGCGGCCAGTGGTAGGCCGGCAGTTCCAGCATCAGCGGCTGCTGCTGGTTGGCGCCTAACGTGCGCTTGAAGAAGTAAGCCACCGCCATTGCCGAGAAGATGCCGGCGAAGTAAAGCACGAACAGCACCAGCCCTTGCAGGCTGAGGAAACCATACACTTCGCGCTCGGGAATGAAGGCGGCGATGATCAGCGCATACACCGGCAGCCGCGCCGAGCAGGTCATCAGCGGCGCGATCATGATGGTGACCAGGCGGTCGCGCGGATTCTGAATCGTCCGCGCCGCCATCACGCCCGGAATCGCACAGGCAAAGCTGGACAGCAGCGGAATGAAGGCGCGGCCCGACAGGCCCACGCCGCCCATCAGGCGATCCAGCAGGAAGGCCGCGCGCGGCAGGTAGCCGCAGTCTTCCAGCACAAGAATAAAGAAGAACAGGATCAGAATCTGCGGCAGGAACACCAGCACACTGCCGGCGCCACTTAATATGCCGTCCACCAGCAGGCCGCGCAGCACGCCGTCCGGCATCGCCTCGCGCACCATGGCGCCCAGCTGGTCGACGCTGTCCTTGATCAGGTCCATCACCGGCGTGGCCCAGGTGAACACCGCCTGGAACACCAGGAACATCAGCACCGCCAGGATGATCGGGCCGAGTACCGGATGCAGCACCACGTTGTCCAGCTTCTCGGACAGCGCATCGTCGGTGGCGGCCGGCGCCTTGACGGTCAGGTCGAGGATGCGGCGCACTTCGCGCTGCGTGTCTTCCACGCTGACGGCGTCGATGGCCGACAGCGGCTGCGGCGTGCCGACCGCCAGTGGCAGCATCTGGTCCAGCGCGCGCAGCAGCGACTTCTCGCCGCCGGCCTGAACCGCCACGGTTTCCACCACCGGCATGCCCAGCTCCTGCGCCAGGCGGTCGGCGTCGATGACGATGCCGCGCTTCTTGGCCACGTCCACCATATTCAGCGCCAGGATCATCGGCAGGCCGAGTCGTTTGATTTCCAGCACCAGGCGCAGGTTCAGGCGCAGGTTGGTGGCGTTGACCACGCACACCACCACGTCCGGCGCGGCGTCGCCCTTGCGCAGGCCGGCCACCACGTCACGGGTGATTTCCTCGTCCGGCGTGTGGGCGCTCAGGCTGTACGCGCCCGGCAGGTCCAGCACGCGGAAGGCGTTGCCGGCGGTGGTGGTGAACGCGCCTTCCTTGCGTTCGATGGTCACGCCGGCGTAGTTGGCCACTTTCTGGCGCGCGCCGGTCAGACGGTTGAACAAGGCGGTCTTGCCGCAATTCGGATTGCCCAGCAAGGCCACCATCGGCGTGCGCGCCGTAGTCGGCGCCTGCGACACCTGCTTATCTACTGCACCCATATATTTATTCCGGTTGAATCGAGACCAGCGCGGCTTCAAAGCGGCGCAATGCAAATGTGGAGTTGCCGACTTTGATCGCCAGCGGCTCGCCGCCCGGCATGCCACGCTTGAGCATGCGGATTTTTTCGCCGGGCACAAAGCCCAGCTCCATCAGGCGGCGCGACAAGGCGGCGCCGCCGTCGGCATCCGCGCCGGGAGAAACATGCACCACGGTGGCGGTG
Organism: Duganella levis; assembly: GCF_009857605.1. Classification (GTDB taxonomy): domain Bacteria; phylum Pseudomonadota; class Gammaproteobacteria; order Burkholderiales; family Burkholderiaceae_D; genus Rugamonas; species Rugamonas levis. The sequence continues at coordinate 244,836 of NZ_WWCT01000005.1, forward strand.
GCGCCGACCGTCAGGGCATCGAGGGTAGTCAGGGAAACAGCGTGCGTCATGGCAAAGTCCAGTCGAGAGGCCGCTGGCAAAGTTGGCTGCGGCGCTCCGGCAAGGCCGCAACGTTGCGTTCCTGCCGGAATTAGATACTAGCATTATAAACGGTAATGCGAATGACTTCTATTTAGCTTGCATACTGTTGAAAAATCGGGCAGTATACGATTAATGATAATGATTCGCATTAAGTTGCTAGCAATCATGTCAGAAAAGTCTTAATCAAGCCTTATTCAAGTCTTATATAGCCAAGCCAGAAGGTGCATCAATGATTGTTTGTGTCTGCAACAACATCTCCGATCGCGAAATCCGTCAAGCCATGGAATTGGGAATCACCTCTATGGATGAACTGCGCGATGCGCTGGGCGTAGCCACCTGCTGCGGCCAATGCTTCTCCTGCGCGGAAGAAATCCTCACCGAACAACTGGCCGCGCAAGCCGCTGCCGCCAACCTCCAGGAAACTGTGCTGAAACGCCCAGTCTTCACTAGCTAATCATGAATACAATGACCTACAGCCGGACGGCGTCGCCGCTGTCCGCGGATGTCGATGGGCGCGCGCAGGAATTCAAGCGCCGCACCCGCAAGCTCACCCCGCTCGCCGCGATTGTGCTGGGTCATGTAGTCGTGTTTTATCTGGCTTATTCCGGCATGCTGCGTTCCGTGACGCATGCGATCATGCCGCAGGTGGTGACGGTGACGTTCGTGGCCTCGCCAGAGCCGCTGAAAGCGCAGCCGCAGCCGAAGGAAGTGCCGCTGGTGCAGCCGAAACAAACCTTCGTGCCGCCGCTGCCGCTGGTGAATATCGTGCAAACCGAGCCGACCATCACGCTGCCGCCGCCGCAACCGCGTCCGACCGAACCGACCACGGCGCATGCCTCGCCAACCACCGCTCAAGTCGCGCCGCCGGCGCCGCCAGCACCATCGACGCCGAAGACCGTGTCGGGCGTGGAATACGTGCGCGCGCCGTCGCCGGTGTACCCGAGCATGTCACGCCGCATGGGCGAGACCGGTACCGTGATGCTGCGCGTGCTGATTGGGGAAAAAGGGAATGCGGAACAGGTGACGGTGCAGAAATCGTCCGGTTCCAGCAATCTGGACGAAGCCGGCCGCCAGGCCGTGCTGCGCGCCCTGTACAAGCCGTTCATCGAGGATGGCAAGGCCATCCCCGTGTACGTGCTGGTGCCGATTAACTTCCAGCTGGGTTAAGTCTTACAGGTCCAGCCGGCCCTCGATGGAGTCATCAAGGGTTTTGCCGATCACGGCGCCGATCAGCATCTTGACGCTGGCCACCGCCTTGCCGTGCTTGGTATCCCAGTAGTAGCCGTAGGTAGGCGCAAACTTGATCAGCGTCACACGCGGATCGTCCTCACCGCCGGTGAACCAGGTCTTCATCGTAAAACTCCACAGCTCCTTGATTTTCACCGGGTCGCGCGACACCGTGGCGATGCCCTCCAGGTGCATGAACTCGGAGTGGGCCGAGCCCTGGAAATACAGCGTGGCCGATGGATCGGCCGCCAGTTCCTGGTTCTTCAGGCTGTCGCTGGCCGAGATAAACCACAGATTCCCCAGCTCATCTACCTGCAGCGCCGTCATCGGCCGTGCGTCGCCGGGACCGCCATCGGCATCGCTGGTGCAGAAGAAGCAGCCGGGCGTGCTGTCGACGAAGTCGCGGATCTTGTGGACGGCGTCTTCGCCGACCAGGTCTTGATGATTATTTTCGGGTTGATTGGCGTTGATGGAATCCATGGCTTAGCTCCTGAAGGTTGAGCTTCCATGGTAGCGGCGACGGCGCGCCGGCACCGTGAGATGCCGCACACTGTCCCTACTACGAATGCTAATAGTTTTCATTTGCGCCAGTGCTCTCAATCACCGAACTTAGTGGGTATTTCGCCGAAATTATCAGACATTCGCCCCACATAAATCGAAAATTCGTGGCACAATGGCGCCATTCGCAATCATCACAGAAAGACATCCCATGAAGGGCGACCAAGAAGTTATCCGCTTGCTCAACGCACAGCTGACCAACGAACTCACCGCGATCAACCAGTACTTCCTGCACGCCAAGATGTACAAGCACTGGGGCCTGGAAAAGATCGGCAAGAAAGAGTACGAAGAATCGATCGGCGAGATGAAGCATGCCGATAAACTGATCGACCGCATCCTGATGCTGGATGGCCTGCCGAACCTGCAAGCCATGCACAAAGTGATGGTCGGCGAGAACACCGAAGAGATGCTGAACTGCGACCTGAAGCTGGAAAAAGGCGCACAGATCACCGTCAAGGAAGGCATCGCCGCCGCCGAGAAAGCCGCCGACTACGTGTCGCGCGACCTGCTGCTGATGATCCTGGAAGACACCGAAGAACACATCGACTGGCTGGAAACCCAGCTGGACCTGATCGGCAAAGTGGGCATCCAGAACTACCTGCAAAGCCAGATGAGCGTCGACGAGTAATTACGTCGCCGGTTCAGCCAGAGGCCGCAAGCTTGCTTGCGGCTTTTTTGTTTTCACGGCCAGTACCGCCACCGCGCCGCACAGCATCAGCACGCCGGCCAGGCGGATCACGTTTTCAGGATTGCCGCCCAACAGGCTGCGGTAATACAGCGGCAGCGTGAAGATCTGGATAATCATCGGTATCACGATGAACATATTGAAGATGCCCATGTAGACCCCGGTGCGCTCCGGCGGAATGCAGCCCGCCAGCATCACATACGGATTGCCCATGATGCTGGCCCACGCCAGGCCGATGCCCACCATCGGCACGAACAGCAGCGCCGGCGTATGGATCTGCGGGATGCTGAACATGGCCACACCGGCCAGCGCCAGGCAGATGCTGTGCGTGATCTTCGGCCCGTAGCGGCGCGTGAACGGCACCAGCGCCAGCGCGCCGATGAACGCGATGAAGTTGTAGAACGCTCCCACCTGCCCTGCCAGCAGGCCGGCGTCGCGGAAGCCCTGCGAAGCCTGGTCGGTGGTGCCATACAGTGTGGTCGACAGCGACAGCATGATGTACTGCCAATAGCAGAACATGGCGTACCACTGGAACAGCTTGACCCACGCCAGCTGGCGCATGGTCGGCGGCATTTCGCGCACCGCGCTGGCGATGTCGCCCAGCGTATGCCGCCAGCCCGCCGGCTTGGCGCGCAGGGCTTGCAGCTCATCTTCGCTGAGCGGATTTTCCTTGGTGGTCTTCAAGGTCCACAGCACCGACGTAATCGAAAACACCGCGCCGATCATGAAGGCGACGATGACGATCTGCGGAATATGGCTGCTGTTGACCGCATCCTTGTTCATACCCAGCCACACCAGCAGCGACGGCGTCAGGTACGCCAGCGTTTGCCCCAGGCCGGTGAAGGCGCTCTGCGTCAGGAAGCCGATCGAGTGCTGCTCCGGTTGCAGCTTGTCGCTGACGAAGGCGCGGTACGGCTCCATGGTGACGTTGTTGGCGGCATCGAGTATCCACAGCAGGCTGGCCGCCATCCACAGCGTGGGACTGAACGGCATCGCCAGCAGGCCAAGGCTGCACAGGATGGCGCCGATCAGGAAGTACGGCGTGCGCCGCCCCCAGCGCGTAACGGTGCGGTCGCTCATGGCGCCGATCAGCGGCTGCACCAGCAGGCCGGTCATCGGCCCCGCCAGCCACAGATACGGCAGGCTGGCTTCATCGGCGCCGAGGTATTTGTAGATGGGACTCATGCTGCTCTGCTGCAGACCGAAACTGAACTGGATGCCGAAGAATCCAATGTTCATATTGACGATCTGCCAGAACGACAGCCGCGCTTTCATGACGCGGCTCCAGGCCGGATCGCGCCGCGCTGCCAGCTGGCGATCCACGGCGCGTAGAAGCCGATATCGGCCGGCACCGCGCCGGACACGCCGCAAATGGCGCCGGCAAACGCATTCGCGCGCGCCAGCGTCAGCGCCATCGGCCAGCCTTGCGCCTGGCCGAACAGGAACACGGCGGAGAAAGCGTCGCCGGCGCCGACCGTGTCGATGATGCGCGGTGGCGGATGGCATTCATCGTTGGCGGCGACCGCGCCATCGGCGCTGAAGTACAGCGCGCCGCGTTCGCCCAGCGTGACGATCAGACCTTGCAGGCCGAAGGTGCGCATCAGCGTCAGGCAGGCGTCGCGCAGTTCCGGACTGTCGGCCGCGCCGGTGCCGGGCTGCGTGTGGGTGTACCAGCGGAACAGATCCTTCAGCTCATCCTCGTTGACCTTGACGATGTCGGCCAGCTTCAGCGACTCGTGCGCAATCCGTTCGGTGACCTGGCCTTCGCGCACATTGAGATCCAGATAGCGTTGCGCCGAAGTCGCCTCCAGCATGGCGCGCAAGGCGGCGCGCGACTGTTCGTGGCGCTGCGCCATGGTGCCGAAGTAAATCACGTCCGGCTGGGCGACAGCCAGCGCCGCCAGTGCCGGCGCGGTGTCCACATAATCGTATGCTTGATCCGGCAGGATGATGAAGCGGTGGCCGTCCGCATTGCGCTCGACCACCACGCGCCCGGTGGCGCCGCGCTCATCGACCTGCAACGCCGCTTCGCTCATACCGAAGCGCGCAAATTCGTCGCAAATCAGCGCGCCGTTGTTGTCGGCGCCAATCCGTGTGACCATCAGCGTGGCGACGCCAAACGCCGCCAGATTGCGCGCCACATTGAATGGCGCGCCACCCACCACCTGCTCGGTGACGAAATCGTCCACCAGCGCTTCGCCGAAGACGGCAACGGTTTGTTTGCTCATGCTGTCGCTCCACGTTCCAGCCAGTGCATTGCGTACGGCGCCAGCGTCAGCGCGCCTTCCAGTATGCTCCCGTCCAGACAGTCGGTCCAGCGGCCTGGCAGCGCATAGGTCTGCGGCTGGCTGGAGAAATTCATCAGGGTCAGAAAACCTTCGCCGCGCGCCAGCGCCAGCATGCCGTCCGGCGCATCGTCCAGCAGCGTGCGCGGTGCGCTGGCGGCCAGTTCGTCATGCTGGCGGCGCACCCGCACCAGGCGGATCAACGACTGGTACATCTGGCCGGCGCTGGCGCCGGTGTAGTCCCGGCCTTTCCAGCGCGCGCGGTCGAATTGCGGGCGTTGCAGCCAGCGGCTGTCCATCGCGTGCTGCGGACGATCCAGATAGCTGTAGTCGTTTTCCATCGCCAGCTCGTCGCCCATGTACAGCACCGGCAGCGCGCCGAAGCTCAGCGCCAGTCCATGCAGCAGTTGCAGGCGGCGCATCGCCAGTTCGCGCGACTCTTCGTTGTCGGCGGTCTGCAGGCCCGCCAGCGAAGCGGCCATGCCGTTGCTGCCGTGCGCCGCGTTCGGATCGGTACTCTGGAACGCCGCACCGGAGGCGTAGCTGCCTTCAGCGCCGGCGAAGAAGCGCGCCGCGCGCGCCAGCCGCGCATTCGGTTCCTGGCCGTCGGCCGCCGCTTCGGCGCGCAGCACGTTCCAGCCGATATCGTCGTGGCAGCGCACGTAACTGAGCCATGTGGCGGCCGGCGGCAGTGCCGGCGTATTGCGGATCACTTCGCGCAGCATGCCGGTGCCCTGCTCCGACAAAGCCAGCCAGCCGGCTGCCATCAGGCTGCTGTGGTAGGCGATGTGGCATTCGCGCGCGTCGGCGCTGCCCAGGTAGGCCGGCAGTTCGCGCGTCGGCACGATCGCTTCCGCCTTCAGCAGCACGCCCGGCGCCACGATATCGACGATCGCGCGCAGCGCTTGCAGGATCTGGTGCGCCTCCGGCTGGTTCATGCTGTTGGTGCCTTCGCGCTTCCACAGGAAGGCGGTGGAATCGAGGCGGAATACTTCGATGCCGCGATTGGCAAGGCGCAGCAGCGTGGCCGCCATCGCCGCGAACACCGCCGGGTTGGCGTAGTTCAGATCCCACTGGTAAGGATAGAAGGTACTCCACACCCAGCCGCCCATCTCGTCCACCGGGACGAAATTGCCCGGCGCGACTTGCGGGAACACCTGGCCCAGCGTGCGCTCGTAACGGTCCGGCATCTCGCGGTCCGGATAGGCCAGGAACATGGCGCGCGCCTGTTGATCGCCGGCTTTGGCGGCAACCGCCCACGCATGGTCGTCCGCCACGTGATTCAGGATGAAGTCCGAACACAGGCTGATGCCGGCCTCGCGCAATTGCGTGGTCAGCGCCAGCAGGTCGGCATTGGTGCCGAGCGCCGGTTCCACCTCATCGAAATTGGATACCGCAAAACCGCCGTCGTTCTCCCCCTGACGCGCGCGCAGGAACGGCAGCAGATGCAGATAGCTGGCGCCCATCTCCTGCAGGTACGGGATGCGCTCCGCCACGCCTTTCAAGTCGCCGCCGAAGTTCTGCACATAGGCGCAGTAACCCAGCATGCGTTGGCTGAGGAACCACTCCGGCTGCGCCGCGCGCTGCTCATCCAGCGCGCGCAGCGCCGACGGACGCGCCGCATACAGCTCGCCCAGCGATGCCATCAAATCGCCCAGCCATGCGTCGAAGTGCGGCTGCTCGCCATATAGCCCGGCCAGCAGCCGGCGCAGCACCGGCTCGCAGGAGGCCAGGCGCGGCAAGGCTTGCAGGCGCAGTTGATCGGGCAAGACCGCGAGCATGCGGGACGACTGTACGTTAGAAGGCATAAGACAGGGAGACTTTCGCGGCGCGGCCGGAGATCGAACGGGCGGCATGGCCGTCGCTCTCTACTTCGGTGTAGCCGATCTTGTTGAACAAATTATTCACGCTCAGCGACAGCGTGGCTTTCTCCGTCACGCTGTAGTTGACGAAGGCGTTGACCACTTCATACGCCGGCAGGATGATGGTATGCGCATCGTCGCCCCACGACTTGCCGGTGCCGATCAAGCTGGCGCCGACGACGGCTTTGTCGAAGGTGTAGGTCGGCGCGATCTGGTAGATGTACTTGGCCTGGCGGCGCGGCGTGTTGCCGATGTTGGCCACGTCCGCCGCAGCGGTGCCGGTGATCTTGGCGTCGGTATAGGTCATGCCGCCGGTGATGCGGAAGCCGCCCAGGTTGTAAGCGCCTTCCAGTTCCACACCCTTGGCGTCGTACTTGTTGGAAGTGCTGCGCTGCGTGGTGGCTTCATAATTGCTCTCATCGGTCTTGGCCTGGAACAGCGTGACGAAGGTGCTGACGCCTCCACTCCGCCATTTCACGCCACCCTCGACCTGCTTGACGGTGTTGATGTTGATCGGCGCGCTGCCATCCAGCGGCGTGCCAAACAGGATGCGGTCGGCATTGAAGGCCACGCCGTCGCTGACGCGCGCAAACAGCGCCAGGCTTTTGGTGATGGCGTAGTTGCCGCCCACCGAATACGAGTTGTGGTTGATCTTGTAGTCGACCAGCTGCTCGGTGGCAGGATCGTAGCGCAGCGCGCCGCCATTGGCCGCGCTGGCGGTGGCGATGTTGGCGGTGCCGGTGGCGCGCTGACGATCCTGGCGCACGCTGGCGTCCAGGTTCAGCGGGCCGGCTTCATAGCCCACGTTCAGATACGGCGACGTCAGTTTGTATTCCATGTCGACCGCGCGCGAGCAGCAGGCGCCGAAGGCCGGTCCCACCAGGCCGGGCGTGGTGCTGGCGGTTTGCAGCAGCGCCGGTTTGTCGCCGGTTTCCTGCATCAGATATTCGTTGAAGTTCCAGGTCAGCGCCAGCTTTTGCGTCGACAGGTACAGGCCGGCGGTGGTGGTCAGCTTGGAACCGTCGGCCAGCTTGAAGGTCTTGGCCAGCTTGGTGTCGTTCAGCGTATTGCCGGCGTCGTCGATCGAGGTGTTGAACACCACGGCGGAGAAGGCGCGGCCATTGTAGGCCTGGCCTTTTTGCGGGCCGGTGGCGAACACGTAATTGCCCAGCGTGCCGCTGTTGCCGGCGAAGATGCCGCTGAAGCGGCCGCTGTTGCTGGCGGCGCGGAATTTGTCGCTCAGGTTCCAGCCATCGCCCAGATCGAACGAACCTTCCAGGCCCAGCGTATCGCTCTTGACGTGCAGGCCGTCGTTGACGTTGGTCGAGACCGGCGTGTTGTTCTTGCCCAGCGTGACATCGCGTACCCAGTACGGCGAGTAGAAGCTGACCGTGCGCGGATCGATGCCGGGAATTTCCTGGATCTGGTGATTGACCACGTTCACCGGCACCGGCAGCGCGGTCGGCGCCTTGTCGTCCAGGTGCTTGAACGACAGACGGATAAAGCCATTGTCCAGTTCATGCGTGATATTGCCGCGAATCTGGCCGCCGTCCTCGGTGCTCATGCCGGTGTTGCGCACGCCTTCGCCGGTGCGGTAGCTGCCGCCGATGAAGAAGCGGGTCTTGTCGGAGATCGGCGCGCCGTAGTCGAAGTCGTAGCGGGTTTCGTCGTAGCCCAGGCCGCGGCTGATGCCGATATGGCCGCCCTTCTCTTCGCCGGTCTTGGTGATGAAGTTGACGATGCCGCCCGGCGCATTGGTGGCCAGCGTGGAGGCCGAGCCGCCGCGCACCACTTCCAGGTGGTCCAGCGTGCCGTCGATGCGCACGAAGCTGTCCGGCGTGGCGAAATTGAAGTCGCCGAATTGCAGCACCGGCAGGCCGTCTTCCTGGATCTGCACATAGCGCGCGCCGCCGGCCGAAATCGGCACGCCGCGCACGGTGATGTTGGCGTTGCCCTCGCCGCCCGACGATTCCGAGCGCACGCCCGGCACCGAGCGCAGCACCTCGGCGGCGCTGAGCGGCGCGGCGTTCTTGATGGCGTCGCCTTCGAGGGTGGAGATGGAGACGCTGGTCTTCATCTTGGACGAAGCGCCGCTGGTGCCGGTGACCACCACCCGCTCCATGTTCAGGCCGTCGGCCGGCGGCGGGGTCTCTTGCGCGGTGGCGCCGTTCATGTGCAGCAGGGCAGTTGCGACAGCGGCAGCGATGCCGCCCAGTTTGAGGGTGCGGTGTTCCATGTGTCGTCTCCAGTATTTTTTAGCCTGCTACTTTATTGAGCAGGTGAACGCATTATGCAATCGATTGCATAAACTTGCAAAATAATTTTTTGTAACGGGTTTTAGTCCCATTGCAATCGGTTGCACAAATCAGACAGTGCTGGCGCGGACGATCAGTTGGGTAGGCAGTTGCAATGAAGGCGCGGGACGGCCTTCGGTGAGTTCCAGCAGCGACGCGACCAGCGCGCGGCCGGCCTCCTGGATCGGCTGCTGGACGGTGGTCAGCGGCGGGTGGAAGTAGCTGGACAGCGGAATATCGTCATAGCCGACCACCGCCACCCGGCCCGGCACGTCCAGCCCGTGCTGGCGGAAGGCGTTGATGGCGCTCATGGCCATCAGGTCGCTGCCGGCGAACACGGCGTCGAACGCCACGCCACGCCCCAGCAATTCTTCAGCCGCCAGGCGGCCGCCGTCCGGCACAAACGACGCCGGCACCAGCAAGGCCGGATCGGCAGCGAGGCCGGCCGCCGCCAGCGCCTGGCACAAGCCGGCGTAGCGCTGGCCGATTTCCGGCAGGTTGATGTCGCCGAAGAAAGCGATCCGCTGGCGGCCCTGCGCCAGCAAATGGGCGCCGGCCAGCTGGCCGCCGGCCAGGTTGTCGCCGCCGACGGTGCAATACAGCTGCTGCGGCAGTTGCGCGCCCCACACCACGATCGGCACATGGCGCGCGGCCAGCTGGTTCAATTGGTCATGGTGGCGCCACTGGCCGATCAGCACGATGCCGATCACGCGGCCGGTATCGAAAGGCGCGGCGGCCGCGTCCAGTTCGCTGGCATCGACGCGCGACACCAGCATGTCGAAGCCCTGTTCGGTCAGCGCATCGGCCAGGCTGCCCAGCATCGCCAGGAAAAACGGATCGGACAGATGCTGGCGCGTGGCCGGGTCGTACGGCACCACCACGCCGACGGTGCGGTTCTGCTTCATGCGCAGGTTCTGCGCGCCGATGTTGATGTTGTATTTGAGCGAACGCGCCAGCTCCATGACGCGGGTGCGCGTCTCTTCGCTGATCAGCTTGCTGCCGGCCAGCGCGCGCGACACGGTCGAGGTGGACACGCCGGCCAGCCGCGCAATGTCGGCCATCTGCAGGCGCCGGCTGTCTGCCTCTGGCGGCGTGGTCTTGGGCATGGCTTACGCCGGCAGCGTGTCCTTGAACGACTGGCGTTCGGACAGCTTATCGTACAGCTTGGCCAGGTTGGCGTAGTCGTCGCGCCAGGTGATTTCCGGGAAGCGGAACGACAGCCAGCCCAGCGTGCAACCGACCGCCACATCGGCCAGCGAGTAATGGATGCCGTTGCAATAGGCCTGCTCACCCAGCTTGTCGGACAGCGTCTTCAGGCCCAGTTCGACCTTGCGCATCTGGCGCGCCATCCACTCTTCGCTTTGCTTCTCCGGCGGCCGCATGGTGCGCTCCAGGCGCACGCTGACGGCGGCGTCCAGCATGCCATCGGCCAGCGCTTCCCAGCACTTGACGTCGGCGCGGTCGCGGCCGTTCGGCGGCAGCAGCTTGCAGACCGGCGTCAGCGTATCGAGATACTCGACCATCACGCGCGAATCGATCATCACCGTGCCATCTTCCATGATCAGGCTCGGCACTTTGCCCAGCGGATTAAACTGGTTGATGATGGTGTCGGCCGCCCACACATTCTCCAGTTCAAACTGGCAATCGAGCTTTTTTTCCGCGAGCACGACACGAACCTTGCGGACATAAGGGCTGGCGAGGGAACCGATGAGTTTCATAGACACTTATAGAGGAAGAACAGGCTTCAGTATAACATCGGCGGCTTGGGCGGCCGCCAATGGTAAAATCACGGTCTCTGCTTTTTCAACTTCGCTCCTTCCATCATGACCACTACTCCTTACTCCACGCTGTCGGCGCTGTCGCCGCTGGACGGCCGCTACGCCGGTAAAACCGATCTGCTGCGCCCGATCCTGTCCGAATCCGGCTTCATGCACCACCGCGTCAAAGTAGAAATCTCCTGGCTGCAAGCGCTGTCGCTGGCCGGTTTCGACGAAATCAAGCCGTTCTCGGCCGCAGGCACCGCGCTGCTGGACAAGATCGCCGCCGACTTCACCGAAAACGATGCCGCCCGCATCAAGGAAATCGAAGCCGTCACCAACCACGACGTCAAGGCCGTGGAGTACTGGCTGAAGGAGCAAGTCAAGGATGTGCCGGAACTGGTGGCCGCGTCGGAGTTCATCCACTTCGCCTGCACCTCGGAAGACATCAACAACACCTCGCACGGCATGATGCTGAAAGCCGCGCGCGACAACGTCATGCTGCCGTCGCTGCGCAAAGTGATCGCCCGCCTGACTGAGATCGCCCACGCCAACGCCGAGCTGCCGATGCTGTCGCGCACCCACGGCCAGACCGCCAGCCCGACCACCCTGGGCAAGGAAATGGCCAACGTCGTGGCCCGCCTGCAACGCGCCATCGTGCGCATCGAGCAGGTCGAGATCCTCGGCAAAATGAACGGCGCGGTCGGCAACTACAACGCCCACCTGTCGGCCTATCCATCGTTCGACTGGCCGGCCTTCTCCAAGGCCGTGATCGAGCAGCGCCTGGGCCTGGTGTTCAATCCGTACACCATCCAGATCGAACCGCACGACTACATGGCCGAACTGTTCGACGCCTTCGCCCGCGCCAACACCATCCTGCTGGACCTGAACCGCGACATCTGGAGCTACGTCTCGCTGGGCTACTTCAAGCAGAAGCTGAAAGCCGGCGAAATCGGTTCGTCGACCATGCCGCACAAGGTCAATCCGATCGACTTCGAAAACTCGGAAGGCAACCTGGGCCTGGCCAACGCCGTGCTGAAACACTTGTCGGAAAAACTGCCGGTATCGCGCCTGCAACGCGACCTGACCGATTCGACCGTGCTGCGCAACATCGGCGTCGGCTTCGGCTACACGCTGCTGGCCTACGACAGCTGCCTGCGCGGCCTGAACAAGCTGGAAGTCAATCCGGCCCGCCTGGAAGCCGACCTCGACGCCAACTGGGAAGTGCTGGCCGAGCCGGTGCAGACTGTGATGCGCCGCTACGGCATCGAGAACCCGTACGAGCAGCTGAAAGAGCTGACCCGCGGCAAAGGCATCTCGAAAGTGGCGCTGCAGGAGTTCATCAACGGCCTGGCCGTGCCGCAGGAAGCCAAGGATCTGATGCTGGCCATGACCCCGGCCAACTACACCGGTATCGCCGCAGCTCTGGCCAAAGCCATCTGATGTAGATAAGAAATTTGTTCTACACTAGCCCCGCCGGCTTCCACGTCGCGGGGCTTTTTTTTGCCCTGGCAAGCGCACATCGGATTTCTTTGGTATATTTAGTCCTAACACGTACTATTTCCTCGGAGCCGCTTTATGCCACGCTATACCAAAACCGCAATGCTGCTGCACTGGCTGGTCGCCTTGCTCATCATCGCTACTTTCTTCCTCGGCCTGTCCATGGTCGCGATCCACGGCTTTTCGCCGACCAAGCTGAAATACTTCTCCTGGCACAAATGGATGGGTGTGACGGTGTTTGCGCTGGCCGTGCTGCGCGTGCTGTGGCGCGTCACGCACAAGCCGCCGGCCAAGCTGGCGTCCATTCCCGACTGGCAGCACATGATCGCCGAAGGCATGCATTACCTGCTGTACTTCCTGATCTTCGCGGTGCCGCTGTCGGGCTACTTCTACACCTATGCGGCCGGCGTGCCGGTGGTCTACCTGGGCCTGTGGCAGATGCCGGCCGTGATGGCGGCTAATCCTGAACTTAAGCCAATCTTACAAAATGTCCATTATATTTTGACCATGACCATGGCGGCCGCAGTGGTCGCTCATGCCCTGGCCGCACTGAAGCATCACTTCATCGACCGCGACGTGACGCTGAAACGCATGTTGCCGCTGTAATCCCACCCATCCACTGGAGCTTTATATGAACACCATTAAAAAAATCGCCCTCGTATCCATGCTGGGTATCGCCTTTGCCGCCAGCGCCGCCGCCCTGAAAACCGATCCGGCCAAGAGCACCGTCACCGCCACCTTCAAGCAAATGAACGTGCCGGTCGATGCCAAGTTCAAGAAATTCACCGCCAACATCGACTACGACGCCGCCAAGCCGGACGCCGCCAAAGCCACCGTGGAAGTCGAGACCGGCAGCATGGACCTGGGCGATCCGGAGTACAACAAGGAAGTGACCAAGAAAGAATGGTTCAACGCCGCCCAGTTCCCGAAAGCGACCTTCGTGTCGTCGTCGATCAAGAGCGCCGGCGCCGGCAAGCTGACCGTGACCGGCAAGCTGACCATCAAGGGCAAGGCCACCGACGTCAGCTTCCCGCTGACCGTCAAGGCCGATGGCAAGAACCAGGTGTTTGACGGCGTGCTGCCGATCAAACGCCTGGCCTACAACATCGGCGAAGGCGAATGGAAAGACACCAGCATGGTGGCCGATGATGTCGCCATCAAGTTCCACGTCGTCGCAGCACAATAACCCCACCAACGGAGACACCATAAGATGAAAGCACAGATCCTGATCGCCACGCTGCTGGCCGCCTCGGCCACGTCGGCCATCGCCGCCACCTATAACATCGACCCGACGCATACGTACCCGAGCTTCGAGGCCGATCACATGGGCCTGTCGGTATGGCGCGGCAAGTTCGACAAAACCAGCGGCACGGTGACCATGGATCGCGCGGCCAAGACCGGTGGTCTCGACATCAAGATCGCCCCGGCCTCGATCGACTTCGGCCTGGAAGCGATGAACAAGCACGCCAAGGGCGAGGACATGTTCAACGTGACCAAGTTCCCGACTATTAGCTACACCAGCAAGTCGTTCAAGTTTGAAGGCGACCAGCTGGTGGCGGTGGACGGCGAACTGACCATGCTGGGCGTGACCAAACCGGTGACGCTGAAGGTCAACAAGTTCAAGTGCATCATGCATCCGCGCTACAAGAAGGAAGCCTGCGGCGCCGACGCCAGCGCTGAATTCAAGCGCAGCGACTTCGGCCTCAACTACGGCCTCCCCAACTTTTCGCCGGAAGTCAAACTGGCGATCCAGATCGAAGCCATCAAGGCTGACTAAAAAAACCGGGGGCAACCCCGGTTTTTTTATTGCTATACTCCTGAGCGCCGTTCAACCACTTCCTAAGAGACATGAAAAAAACTTTGATCGCGCTCGCCATCCTGAGCACCTCCGCCTATGCGGACGAAGGCATGTGGATGCCACAACAGCTGCCACAAGTAGCCAAAGAACTGAAAGCCGCCGGCCTCAAGCTGGATCCGGCCACCCTGACCAAGCTGACCGAGTTCCCGATGGGCGCCATCGTCAGCCTGGGCGGCTGCTCGGCGTCCTTCGTGTCGCCGCAAGGCCTGGTCGCCACCAACCACCACTGCGTGTACGGCAGCGTCGCCCATAACTCGACGCCGGAACGCAATCTGCTGGCCAACGGCTTCCTGGCCCACAACCTGGGCGAAGAACTGCCGGCCTCGCCGGGCAGCCGCATCTGGGTGACCAAGGCCGTGACCGACGTCAGCAAGCAGGTGGTGACGCCGGAAGTGGCCAAGCTGAGCGGCAAGGCGCGCGTCGACGCGATCGAGAAGAACCAGAAATCCATCCAGGCCGAGTGCGAAAAAGACGCCGGCCACCGCTGCACCGTGTCCTCCTACTACGGCGGCCTGGAGTACTACCTGATCAAGCAGCTGGAAATCCGCGACGTCCGCCTGGTGCACGCACCGCCGGAAGGCGTGGGCAAGTTCGGCGGCGATACCGACAACTGGATGTGGCCGCGCCACACCGGCGACTACGGCTTCTACCGCGCCTACGTCAGCAAGGACGGCAAGGCTGCCGACTACAGCAAGGACAACGTGCCTTACGTGCCGCAGCACTACCTGAAGCTGGCCAAGGAAGGCGTCAAGGAAGGCGATTTCATCATGGTGCTGGGCTACCCAGGCCGCACCAACCGCCACCGCCTGCCGTCGGAAGTCGGTTTCACCTTCGACTGGAACTATCCGGCGTTTGTGAAGCAATCGGCCGAAAGCCTGGCCATCATTGCCGACACCACCAAGGACAACAAGGACACCGCGCTGAAGTATGCGTCGCAAGTGGCCGGCATCAACAACTACTACAAGAACCGTCAGGGCATGCTGGACTCCTACGCCGGCAGCGATATGCTGCAGCGTAAGACCGCCGAGCACGAAGCGCTGAAACAGTGGATCAACGCCGACGACAAGCGCAAGGCCGAGTACGCCAGCGACATCGAGCAGGTGGAAAAACTGATCGCCCAGCGCGATGCGGAAATCAAGCGCGACTACTACTTCGGTTCGTCCAAACCGCGCCTGCTGAACACCGCGCGCATGCTGTACCGCCTGGCCAACGAAAACACCAAGCCGGACGCCGACCGCAAAGCCGGCTACCAGGTGCGCGACGTGCCGCGCCTGAAATCGTCGGTGGACGCGCTGGTGCGCAACTACGACGAGAAGGTCGACAAGGCGCTGGTGCTGAACAGCCTGATCAAGTACGCCGCGCAGCCGGCGGCCGAACGCAACGCTGCGTTTGACTCGGTGGTCGGCATCAAGGACGGCATGAGCAAGGCCGACCTGCAAGCCGCGCTGGACAAGCTGTACGCCGGCAGCAAGCTGGGCGACCTGGCCGAGCGTAAAGCCTGGCTGGACCGCAAGCCGGCCGACTTCAAGGCCAGCGACGACGCCTTCATCAAGGCCGCCGTGGCGCTGTACGAGCCTGACCTGAAAGACGAAGCGCAAGAGGAAGAGCTGGGCGGCAAGCTGCAGCAAGCCTACGCCAACTACATGAAGGCCAAGATCGCCTACATGCACAGCAAGGGCCAGGCGGTTTATCCTGACGCCAACAGCACCCTGCGCGTCACCTTCGGCAAGATCGCCGGCCGCGATCCGGGCGCCGATGGCACCACCTGGAAGGCCTTCACCACGGTTGAAGGCGTAGCCGCCAAAGCCACCGGCCAGGGCGAGTTCAACGCCCCAGCCGCGCAGCTGAAAGCCATCAAGGCCAAGGAATACGGCAAATACATGGATCCGAAGCTGAAATCGGTGCCGGTCGCCTACCTGGCCACGCTGGACATCACCGGTGGCAACTCCGGTTCGGCTGCGCTGAACGCCAAGGGCGAGTGGATCGGCCTGGCGTTTGACGGCACGCTCGATTCCATCATCTCCGATTGGGACTTCAACAAGAAGATGACCCGCGACATCCAGGTCGACCTGCGCTACATCCTGTGGAACATGAAATACGTCGACCACGCCGACAACCTGCTGAAAGAAATGAACGCCGAATAAGCGCCTCATCCTTAAGCCGGAAGCCACGCCCCTGTAAAGCGGCGTGGCTTTTTTGTTGGATCGGTTACATTATGCTTTCCCCGCCACTCACCACTGTAAGGAGATTCCATGTCCGCGAAGAAAATCGCCGTTATCATCGGCAGCCTGCGCAAGGATTCGCTCAACCGTAAGTTTGCCCACGCCGTGATTGAACTGGCGCCAGCCTCGCTGGCATTGGATATCGTCGAGATCGGCGAACTGCCGGTCTATAACGAGGATCTGGACGCCAAGGACGCGACGCCGCCGCAGGCGTGGACGCAGTTCCGCGACCGCCTCAAGGAATACGAAGGCGTGCTGCTCTTCACACCGGAATACAACCGTTCGACCACCGCCGCGCTGAAGAATGCGCTGGACGTCGGTTCGCGCCCTTACGGCAGCAGCGTGTGGAGCGGCAAGCCGGCCGGCATCGTCAGCGTGTCGCCGGGCGCCACCGGCGGTTTCGGCGCCAACCACCATCTGCGCCAGTCGCTGGTGTTCCTCGATATGCCGACGCTGTTGCAGCCGGAAGCCTACATCGGCGGCGCCGCCAAGCTGCTGGGTGACGACGGCAAACTCAATAACGACAGCACCAAGGAATTCCTGAAGAAGTTCATCGACACCTACGCCACCTGGGTCGAAACCAACGCCAAGAAAAAGTAATCAGCGCCGGATCGCCTTGAAGGGATAGCCGGCCGCAGTCAACGCGGCCGGCTGCTTCGGCGGCGGCGCACCGCGATTCAACGCCAGCAGCTGCGGACCGTCGCGTCCCGGCAGCAAGGCAACATCGGCGCCGGGCAGACGCTGCGCCAGCGTCGCAGCCTCATCGTCCGCCGCGCCCGCATACAGCCGGTAGGACGCGCGACTGTTGCCAACCTCCAGCAGATAGCCCGCCACCGCCACCGTGCCCGGCAGCCCCGGCATGGCGGTCACCCGCAGCCGCGCGGCGTGCTTGCGCAAGTCCAGCGTATTCCATGGCTGCATCGGGTACAGGCGTGGCCCGCCCACCGCCGCCACGGCATCCGCAGCATGGGCCGCGCCCGCCGTCTCCGCCACAATCACCGGCACGCCATCCCGCAGCGCGTTCAGCGGCGCCAATCCATCGTAGCGACCGCTGCTGGCCGGCAGCAACAGCAACAGGTCCGCCGCCGGCCAGCTGTGCACCGCATCCTGGCTGTAGGCCTCTGCATCCGCATCCACCGCCAGAATCGTCAGATCCTGAAACCGGATCAGCACCAGCCCTCTGCCGGCCAACTGCACGCGTCCCTGCGACACCACCGCAGTATCAGCAGCGCCGCCGGGCAACTCGATCACATAGCGCGGCCCCACCTGCGCCACGCCCCATCGGCATACCAGCGCCAGCAACAGCACCACCAGCACTGCCCGCAAGCCATATCCCATGCTGTTCTCCCGGCGGATGAATCGGAAAACCAGTACATCACGGCCAGCGCAAATTTACCTTGAAGCAACTCAAGCCTGCGCCTGTGGGCGCTCAAAAAACGGGCACGATGATACAATTCTGCCCTCGACCGGCAGGCTTACCCAGCCCGCCCCACTCCTAATTCCCGCTGAGATCCAGACGACCATGCACGCTGACATGCCTACGCCTTATGAAAAAGGCAATCAAAACCAAACCACCACGTGGAGCGAATGCATCGCTTTCTACGAAGAGCTAGCCCAGCGCTTCCCGCAGGTGCTGCGCTTTGAGCAGATCGGCCTGTCGGACGGCGGCATTCCGGTGCACGCCGGCGTGGTCAGCGCCGACGGCGTGCACGACCGCAGCCAGATCAAGGCCGAAGGCCGTCCGGTCTTCTTCAACAACAACGGCATCCACCCCGGCGAACCCGAGGGCGTGGATGCCTGCATGGCCATCGTGCGCGACCTGTGCTTCGATCCGGCCAAGCTGGCCGCACTGGGCAAGACCGTGCTGCTGTTTGTCCCGCTGTACAACGTCGACGGCGCGCTGAACCGCGCCAACACCTCGCGCGTCAACCAGGACGGACCGGAGCTGTTCGGCTTCCGCGGCAACAGCCGCCACCTCGACCTGAACCGCGACTTCATCAAATGCGACACGTATAACGCGCAACTGTTCAACCAGCTGCTGACCAGTTGGGACCCGGACGTGATGGTGGACACCCACACCTCCAACGGCGCCGACTATCCATACACCATGACGCTGATCCACACGCAAGCGGACAAGCTGGGCTACGGCCTCGGTCCCTTCCTGCGCGAGACCATGCTGCCGCACATCTACAAAGAGATGGACGCCAAAGGCTGGCCGACCTGCCCGTACGTCAATCCGGTCAAGGACACGCCGGACGACGGCCTGGCCGAATTCCTCGAAGTGCCGCGCTTCTCGACCGGCTTCGCCGCCCTGCACCACGTGATCGGCTTCATGCCGGAGACGCACATGCTCAAGCCCTTCAAGGACCGCTACGATTCGATGCGCGCCCTGCTGGACGTGACCATGGCCTTCACCGTGTCACATGGCGAGCAAATCCAGCAACTGCGCGCCGACGCCAAAGAGCAGGCGGCCAACGCGAAAGAATGGACCGTCAACTGGAAGATGGACGAAACCAATCCCTCCACCTTCCGCTTTAAGGGCTACGAAGCGCAACGCAGCGCCAGCCTGCTGGGCGACTACCAGCGCCTGTCGTATGACCGCAGCAAGCCATGGGAAAAGGATATCCCTTACTACAACAGCTTCGTGCCGTCGGCCACGGTGCGCGCGCCGAAAGGCTACATCGTGCCGCAAGCCTGGCGCGAAGCGATCGAACGCCTGCAATGGAACGGCGTGGAGATGGCGCGCTTCGACGAAGCACAGACGGTGGAAGCGCAGTACTATCACATCGCCTCCGTGACCTCGCGCACCAACGCCTATGAAGGCCATATGTACCATGACGATGTGCAGCTGGAAGCGCGCACCGCCAGCTTTACCGTGCAACCGGGCGACTGGTTCATCCCGCTCAAGCAGGGCAACGCCCGCTACGCCGTCGAGACGCTGGAACCGCAAGGCCACGACTCCTTTTTCCGCTGGGGCTTCTTCAACAGCGTGCTGGAAAAGAAAGAGGCTTACTCGGACTACGTGTTCGAAGACCTGGCGCTGGAAATGCTGGAAACCGAGCCGGAACTGAAAGCTAAATTTGAAGCATGGAAGGCGGCCAATCCGGCGCTGCTGTCGGATCAGGATGCGGTGCTGGGCTTCATCTTCGCCAACGGCAAGCGCCATGCGGAGCCGGAGTGGCGCCGCTACCCGGTGCTGTCCGTTTTCTAACATTTAAACCGCGTCATTCAACATGCGCACCGTGGCGATCCTGCGGTGCGCATGCAAGCTGCCCACAAGGCCATAGCCATGCATTACGCACTCAATCTGCGCACCTTCTTTTATAGCCATTACTTTTATCTTGGCCTGCGTTTTGCCGCCGGTCTGGTTGGCGTCACCCTGATCACATTGCAATTTGCCGACATGGCCACCGCCATGACGGTCTGCATCGGCGCGCTGTGCACCGCGCTGATGGACATGCCCAGCCCCCTGCGCCACAAGTTCAACGAGATGAGCGCCTCGGTGCTGCTGTGCAGCGCCGTGACCCTGTTAATCAGCCTGTGCGCGCCGCTGCATTGGCTGCTGATGATCATGCTGGTGGTGGTCAGCTTTGGCGCCTGCATGATGGTCGTCTACGGCAAGAAATCGATGCCGCTGCAACTGGCCACGCTGTTCATCATGACCATGTCGATGGAACACGACATGACGGTGCGCCAGTCCTTCATCCACACCGGCCTGTTCACGCTCGGCGCCGTGGCCTACCTGGCCTACGCCATGGGTATCTCGTGGATACTGCGTCACCGCATCAAGCAGCAGGTGCTGGCGGAGGCGCTGTTCGAACTGGCGGCCTACATCGACATCAAGGCCGATTTCTACGATGCGCGCCACAACCTCACCGAACAATTCAATAAACTGATCCGCCATCAAAGCCTGCTGGCCGACCGTCAGCAAGCCTCGCGTGACCTGATCCTGCGCGCGCATAACAATGCCCGCGACGCCATCGTGGTTCAGGTTCACGTCTGCATGCTGGACCTGTATGAACTGATCCTCTCCACCCATACCGACTACGCGCTGCTGCGCGCGCACCTGGCCGATTCGCCGGTGATGCAAACGCTGCACGACCTGGCCTACAAGGCTGCGCGCGATATCGAATCGGTGGCCTACGACGTCACGCGCAAGAAGTCGTCCTATCCGGAGATCAGCTACGAGCCGGAGATGAATGCGATCGAAGCCGAACTGGCCGCGATCCAGCAGCGCATCGACGACGGCAAGCCGCAGCAGGAAGCGCTGGCGGTGCTGCGCGCGCAGCGCAACAAGATCCGCGCCATCATCAAGATGATCGGCGAGCTGCATCAGGCCAGCCAGAAGGCCTACGACACCACACCGTTCTGGGTGGATGCCGACATGGGCCCGTTCCTGTCGCAGCAGAAGTACGAGTTCCGCATGATCCTGTCGCACCTGCGGCTCGATTCGCCGATCTTCCGTTTCTCGCTGCGGGTGGCGATGGCGATTGCGGTCGGCCTGGCGGTGGCGGCGCTGCTGCCGTATGCGGCGCACAGCTACTGGATCGTGCTGACGATTGTGATCATCCTCAAGCCGTCGTTCAGCATGACCAAGCAGCGCCGCAGCGACCGCATTATCGGCACCATCATCGGCTGCGTGGTGACGGCGCTGATCATCAAGTTCCTCAACTACCCGGCGCTGATCCTCGGCTGCCTGGTGCTGGCGACGGTGGCCACGCCGACCTTCATCTACCTGCGCTACCGCTATGCGGCGATTGCGGTGTCGATCATGATCCTGCTGCAAATGCACCTGATCGCGCCGGGCAACCATAACCTGATCATGGAGCGCCTGATTGACACCTTCATCGGCGCAGCGGTGGCGACGGTGTTCAGCTTCGTGCTGGCCAGCTGGGAGTACCAGACCTTGCCAAGACTGGTGCGCGAGGTGCTGTCAGTGAACCTGCGCTACATGCAGGCCAGCTTCGATCTGCTGCAAGGCAAAGGCAAGGACGATTTCGCCTACCGCATCGAACGCAAACGCCTGATGGACAGCCTGGCCATGCTCAGCTCCGCGCTGGTGCGCATGCTCGACGAGCCATCCAGCAAGCAGCGCGCGGTGGAGGATATCAACCTGTTCATCGTGCAGAATTACCTGCTGGTGGCGCACGTGGCGGCGCTGCGCGCGATCCTGCGCCGACATACCAAGGAGCTGCCGGCGGCAGCGGTCAACGCCATGCTGACCGACAGCCATGACCAGGTGGTGGAGACGCTGACGCGCGCGCTCGATCCGCACAAGGCCGACCAGGCGCCGTTGATGACGCCCATGGCTGCCGACACCAGCAGCGTGCCGTGGTCCGGCTGGCCGCTGGTCCAGCGCCGCATCCGGCTGCTGCAAGCGGACGCCGTCAAAATCATCGTCCACCGCGAAGCCATCCTGCGAGACATCGCCTAGCGCACCTGCTAGTATGGGCGGATGAACACCTCCGCCCTCACCACCCGCGACCTGCTGTCCGCCCTGTTGGTCGTCATCATCTGGGGCACCAACTTCGTCGCGATGAAGGTCGGCCTGCGCGACCTGACGCCGTTCCAGCTGGGCGCCGCGCGCTATGTCTTCGCCATCCTGCCGCTGATCTTCTTCGTGCGCCCGCCCAAGCTGGCGCCCAAGTGGGTGATCGCCTACGGTTTAAGCCAGGGCGTGGGCCAATTCGGTCTGCTGTTCCTGTCGCTCAAGGTCGGCATGTCGGCCTCGCTGGCCTCGGTGATTTTGCAGACACAGGTCTTCTTCACCGCCATCTTCAGCTTCATGCTGCTGAAGGAACACACCAGCCGCGCGCTAATGGCCGGGCTGCTGCTGGCGGCCGTGGGCCTGGGTTGCTTCGCCACCAGCGCCATGCAATCGGGCCACGCCATCGACATCACGCCGGGCGGCTTCGTGCTATGCCTGGCCGGTGCCGCTATGTGGGCCGTGTCGAATATCGTCGTCCGCCGCGCGCAGAAGGAAACGCCCAACTTTGACGTCATCAGCTTCATCGTCTGGTGCGGCGCGGTGCCGATTATTCCCTTCGTGCTGCTGTCGCTGGCGTTTGACGATCCAGCCACCCGCTGGACGTGGATGGCTGCGCCGCCGGTCACCTGGGTGGCGGTCGCGTATATCGGCTGGATTTCCACCATCGCCGGCTATGCGATGTGGACACGTCTGTTGAAGCGCCATCCGGTCAACCGCGTGGCGCCATTCAGCCTGGGCGTACCGGTGGTCGGCATCGCCTCCGGCATGCTGATGCTCGGCGATACCATCGGCGCGTGGCAGTGGGCCGGCACCGCGCTGATTGTCGCGGCGCTGATCTGCACCATGTTCGGCGGCCGCTGGCTGGACCGCAAGGCCTGATCAGGCGGCGAAGCAGACGCGGTTGCGGCCCGTCTCCTTGGCGCGGTACAGCAGCGCATCGGCCTTTTGCAGCATCGCTTCCGCCGTGCCGGCCGCCAGGTCGGCGTACACGCCCATGCTCATGGTCACCTTCAGTTCCGGATGCACCTGATGCCATGGGAAGGCCTCGATCATCGCGCGCAGCTTGTCGCACAGCGCAGCGGCCTGCGGCAGTTCGGTCTCCGGAAACGCGATGACGAATTCCTCGCCGCCGTAGCGCGCTACCAGATCGCTCAGGCGCATGTGGCCGCGCAGGATTTCGCCCACCTGGCGCAGCACCACATCGCCGGTGGCGTGCGAGAACTGGTCGTTGATCTTCTTGAAGAAATCGATATCGCCGATCACCACGCTGAGTGGCCGCTTGTGGCGCACCGCGTGGCTGAACAAGCTGCTGGCCTGTTCGTCGAAGTGGCGGCGGTTATGCAGCTTGGTCAGCGCATCGCGCACGCTCAGCTCACGCATCTGCTCCGCCTGCGTCAGAATGGTGTGGTGCGACTCGCTCAACTCCTCGTGCGTGCGCGCCAGCTTTTCGCTCATGGCGTTGAAGGCGGCGGCCAGTTCGGCCACTTCATCCTTGCCCTCGACCGGCACCCGCTGCAACAGCGAACCGCCATGCATGGCGCGCACCGCGCCGGTCAGATGACCCAGCGTGCGGCCCAGTCCCCGGCTTAACAACACGCCGAGTACCAGCGCCAGCACCGCCGCGCCGCTGACGCCAAACCACAACGCGTCGCGCATCGCCGCCAGGTATTGCAGTTCCTGCTTGCTCGGCGTGATCACGCCTTCCGGCGACACATAGGCGACCACGCGGCCTTGCACCTCGACCGCCCGCGCATCCTTGCGCGCCGCTTCCGGCAGCAGTTCGCCGTGCTCGTAGACGCCGGCGCCCAGCAGCACGCGGTAGTCCTGGTCGGCCAGGATGAAATGGTATGGCGGCTCGCCGCGACGCTCCGGGCGGCCCTCGCCGGGCGGCGGCGGACGGCGGCGCTCACCATCCGGCGGCGGCGGACGATCGCCGGCCAGCGGCCCGCGACTCAGCATGAAGTCATCGAAACCCTCCTTGCCGTGATTGGCCTTCCAGTCGTACTGCGCCAGATAGGCGGTGACGGCGGCATGGAAATGTTCGGCAGCGCGCTCGCGCCGCAGGCTGTCCACCTTCTTGGTCATGCCGGCATAAGCCAACCCGCCCACCATTGCCACGGCAGCCAGTCCGGTGAGCAGCAACGCCAGCATGAATTTCGTGCGCAGAGACATTCCCACCCCATCAGATTATTGCCAAAAGGACAGTAATCATACCCGAAGGCAGCGGCTGCGCGAAAAAATTACACTACTTTAACTTGCCCCAAAGCAGCACCTCTTCATAGGGGAAATCCCAAGTTATATACATTACTTATGGCTCGTATCATAAATCGAAAGTTTTCTTATTACTGAAATTCGCGCATACTGCAACGCAACAAACGAATATTGATGGAGTTTCCGATGAGCGCAATGACCTACACCACCACCAACGACACTGGCTACTTCGCCAATGTTGCCACCGCAGTACGCCAGCTGTTCGCAGCCGTATTTGCCGTACAGCCGGGTATGTCGCAGCGCAACAAAGAAGAAACCATCTGGTGGCTCACTCGCATGGCGAATGACTGCGAGCGCCACTCCCCTAGCCTGTCCGCCGAGCTGCGTTTCTTCGCATCGCGCGGTTAATCGAATTCACTCAAGGAGAAATACTATGCTGACCATTATCGAAAACCTGCCTGCTGCAATCGCTCTGTCCGGCCTGGTGCTGCGCCTGTACCTGGGCAACAAGCCAGAGAACAACAGCGCAGAATAAGCTACACCGTCAAAATGGCAAAAGCCCCGGCACGCGCAAGCGGCCGGGGCTTTTTAATTGGCTACCGTATTACTGACGGTTGAGGCGCGAGTTGCGCATGCCGTACAGGAAGTACGTCAGCACCGTGGCGGTGATCCAGATACCGAAAATGGTGTAGGTCGTCATCGACAGGCCAAACATCAGGTACAGGCAGGCCGCGATGCTCAGGCCCGGCACCAGGTAAGGACCACCCGGGACGCGGAAGCCTTTGACGGCCGACGGGCCTTCCTTGCGGCGCATCACCGGCACCGCTACCGACACCACGCTGAACGCCGTCAGCGTACCCATGCTGACCATATCCCACAGGAAGGTCGCATCGACAAAACCGGCCACCAGGCCCACCACGATGCAGACGATCAGCGTGTTGTGCACCGGCGAACCGGTGCGAGGGCTGACTTTCTGGAACGCCGGCGAAATCAGGCCGTCCTTGGAAATCGCGTACAGGATGCGGGTCTGGCCGTAGATGGTCACCAGCGTCACGCTGAATACCGAAATCACGGCGCCCGCCGCCAGCACCAGCGCCGGCCAGGTCTTGCCGGTGACGTTTTGCAGGATCACGGCCAGGCCGGCTTCCTGCCCGGCGAACTTGGCCGCCGGCTGCGCGCCCATGGCGGCCACCGCCACCAGCATATAGAACACGGTGACGATGACCAGCGCGGACAGGATGCCGATCGGCACATTGCGGGTGGGATTGCGCACTTCTTCGCCGGCCGTGGCCACGGTGTCCAGGCCGATGAAGGAGAAGAACACGGTCGCCGCCGCCGCCGTCACGCCGGCCATGCCGGTGGTATGCACGCCGCCGTCCGGGCTGAAGAACGGATGGAAATTGTTGATGTCGAAACCGCTGAAGGCGATCACCACGAAGAAGATCAGGATCGCCAGCTTGATCATCACCATGATGGCGTTGGTGGTGGCCGATTCCTTGGCGCCGCGGATCAGCAGCAGGCAGCACAGGCACACCAGGATGATCGGCGGCAGATTGATGTGGCCGCCATGCACCTCGATCCCGTGCGCGGTCGAGACAATCGTCGGCGAGCGCAGCATCTCGGGAATATGCCATCCGACCGCGTTATTCAGGAAGTTGTTCAGATAATCCGACCAGCCGATCGCCACCGCGCTGGCGGCCAGGCCATATTCCAGCAGCAAACAGGCGGCCATGATGAAGGCCAGGAACTCGCCCACGGTGGCGTAAGCGAACGAATACGACGAGCCGGAGGCCGGAATGCGGAACGACAGCTCGGCATAGCACAGCGCGGTCAGGCCGGCGGTGATGGCGGCGATCAGGAATGACAGGATGACGGATGGGCCAGCCTTGGGTACGGCTTCAACCATCGTAAAGAAGATGCCGGTGCCGATCGTGGCGCCGACACCGATCATCGTCAGGGGGAACAGGCCTACAGAGCGGTGCAAACTGTTGCTGCTGCTTGGGTCTTCTGTTTTTTGATGGTTGACCAGCTTGGTACGGGTCAGTTTCTGGACCAGCGTTTGGTTCACAGGCAATCCTTGTGGGAGATGATGTTCGGGCAAAAACACAGCGATTATAGGGCTTTCCGTCCGGCTCCCCTAAAGGTATTTTGTGCCACAAATACAACTTTGCCCCTTATTCCATATGGCCTGCGTTACAAGTGCTTACTTTTGATACAGCGGCATGTATAGATTGCAAACAGGCGATGGCTTACTCTTGGGGCAAGTATTACTCAAAGCCAAGAAGGAGAGCCAGCCATGCCGATTCAAAAGATCCCTACCGTATCCCGCCGCATCCATCCAGCCGCCGTGACCGGCGCCGCCATGGTCCTGCTTGGCCTGGCTATTACCCTGACGGCGCTGATCGTCCACCACTAAGCGTAAGCGCCCAAATAGTCGAGCTTGCCGATCTTGACGCCCTGGTTGCGCAGGATGTCATGGGCGGTGGTGACGTGGAAGTAGAAATTGGGCAGCGCGAAGGTCAGCAAGTAGCTGGCGCCGGTAAAGTCCGGGAAGCCGCCGAAGTTGAGGCGGATGGTGCGTTCTTCGCTGTCGGCGAACTGCTCCGGCGTCACGCTTTCCAGGAAGGCGATGGTGTTGGCGATCCGCTGTTGCAGCTGATCGAATGACGTTTCGTTATCTTCAAACTTAGGCGCCGGCACGCCGGTCAGGCGCTCCACCGTCATCTTCGACGTATCGCTGGCGCGCTGTACTTGCCCCGTCAGCGGCAACATATCATCGGCCAGCCGCGCCGAGATCATCGCATCCGGCACCGAGCCATGCTGCTCGACGTGCGCTTCGGCCTTCTTCAACAACTCCGACACCACCTTCAACCCGCGCACGAACGCGGGCACCGTCAATTGATACATCGATAGCGCCATCATCATCTCCCCGAAAGAAAACTCTGAGTGTAGCGCAACGGGTTGAAGGCTGCCGGCGGTCAGGCCAGGGCGTCGATGTTGTTGCCGATCTGGCTGGTGTTGCTGGCGGCGGCGGCTTTGCTGGCTTGGGCGATGTCGTAGACCAGTTGCTCTTGCTGGGTCACGGTGCCGTCTTCGTTCTTGTCGGCTGCTTCGTAGGTTTTGGTGGCGCTGCTGCTGCCCCCCGCCGCGCTGGCGCCGCCTGCTCCGCCGGCGCCACGCGCACCACCGGCACCACCAGCGCCGCTGACGCCACTCGTGCCTTCCGAGCCGCCTTCACCGCCGCCTTGTGGACGTGGTGGTTTGAAGTCGCCGCTCTTGATGGCCGCTGTCAGGTCATCCTTGGTGATCGAACCGGTGCCTTGTTTGTCGATGGCGTCGAATTGCTTGGTCGCGTCGTCGGACGAGACTCCTTTGGATTCAAGGCCTTTGACGAATTCGTCTTTGCTGACCGAACCGTCGGTGTCGGCATCCATATCGTCAAACATCTTGGTCGCCAGACGCGCTGCGCCTTTGGCTGGGTCGAACGTCGGGGCGGTAGTGGTGCTGCTGGAAACGCTGCTGATTGCTGTGCTCATGGTTCTTACTCCGTGGTTAAGGACGCTATTCTATTAACGAACTAAACCATGTATCCATGACCCCGCAGAGTGTAAAGAGGGGTAAAGATCAGTCGACGCGCACCACCATCAGCCCTGCGCGCAAGCCCACCCGCACATCGGGATTGGGGAACACCACCAGTTCTTCCGCATGCTGCACGGTGTAGACGGTGTCGCCATCGCGTGCAATCTCTTCTCCTTGTTTCATGGCGGTGAAGTTATGCGTCTCTTTGCCGAACGCCATCTGGAACTGGTCGCTCAACTTGATGATCTGGCGCGCGGTGTTGAAGATGTGCGGCCGCTGCGTGCCTTCGCACTTGTCCGCGCCGCGCAGCAGGTCGTCCAGCGCCTGCGAGGCGTCCTTGAATTGCGCCAGGTCGTTCTGACCCAGCGTGCCGATGCGGCCCAGTTCTATGGTGGTGCCGGCCGCCGCGTGGTGCTCGGCCGAGTAGTAGCTGTAAGTACCCACCGATGCCGGATTCATAATGATGGCCCCGATGCCGGCGAGGCCCAGCCAGTCGATCAACTGCGCGCGCGGTTGATCGGCAATCAGTTCCGGCACGATGGCGAAGGTGGGATAGACCGATGGCCGGATCGCCGTGTGCAGGTCGAGATGCCAGCGCGCCGGGCCCGCATCTTTGAAGAACGCGGTGGTGGCGGCGATCATCACGTCCGCGCGCGCGGCTTCCGCAGTACCTTCCAGCGTGCCGCGTTGGGCGCGGAACATGCGGTTCAGATCCGCATCGATGAAGCGCTTGCCGGCGCGGATGGCGCCGATATTGCCGACGCAGAGCATCAGGTCCACCGCCAGCGCGGAGGGCTGATGCGACAAGGCGTCCAGCAACCAGGCGACAACTTCGATCGGGCCGGTCTCGTCGCCGTGAACGCCGACGGAGATCAGTACCGCCGGACGGGTGGTACTGCCATCGGCAGCGCGGATCGTGATGATGCCGTCGGCCGGCTCGGCGACCGCGAAACCGGCCGCCGTGAAGCGCGGCGCGATGGCGCTGAAATCCGCCTCCGCCAGCGCGCGCACCGCAGCAGGCAACTGCTGCGGCAACGCTGCCGACGAATCTCCTTGCGAAACGCTCATCGTATTACGCCGCCTGTGCCGTGATGCTGGCGTTGACCGCCTCGGACAAGGCCCACACATCCAGCATCGCCTGTTCCAGATCCGTCGCCACAGAATAGCCGGACAAGCCCAGCGTGTTGGCGACTACCTCCACCGCCTCCAGCGCCGAATGGCCGCCGGTGGCATGCTTCAGCACCTGCGACAGCAAGCGTTGCTGCGTGCGGCGCAGCGCGTTCTGCGCGTAGCTGCGCAGCTGTTCCTGCGAACGGCTGGTGGCCGGCAGCTTCAAGCCGCGCTCCAGCGTGTCGATGCCAACCTGCGCGCGCAGCGCCAGGCCCACATGCAGGAAGGCCGGCAAGTCCATGCCCGCCGGACGCTGTACCGACAACGCCGCAAACACAAACGCCGCCACCGCTTCCAGCGCATCCACCGCCATCCAGGCGCGCACAAACTCTGCGCGCAGGCCGGCGGTCAGTTCCGCTTCCGACTGGCCGCTAACAGGCGTCAGCTGCGCCAGCGTTTCCGGATTGGCGAACAGGCGGGTCAACTCGGCGGCGCCTCCCTGTGCATGCAGCTGCTCGGCAGGCACCGACAGCGCGCCTTCAATCACAGCCTTCTGCAGCACGCGGGTATGCGCATCAACCTTGATCGATACTGCGCGCGGAATCTTCAGCGCATCTTCATCCAGCGTATCGAAGATCGGCGCCAGGTTCAGCGCGGACCATGCCTGGCCCCACGCCAGTATCACATCCGCTTCATCCACGCCATGTTCACCGGCCAGTTGACGCAGCATCAGCGGGCCGCAGCGGTTGACCGACTCATTCGCCAGCACGGTCGCCAGGATGGCGTTGGCCAGCGGGTGCGCCAATGCTGGACGCGTAGCCACCAGCAGATCCGGGAAGTACGGCTTGAGCACCGACTCGGCCCAGCTGCTCTCGGTCAGCGGCAGCGCCGACAGGATGCGCTTGTAGCGGTTTTTGACGTTGGCGATGACCACCGCCAGTTCCGGCGTGGTCAGGCCGCGGCCATCGGCCTTGCGGCGCGCCAGTTCAGCCACCGACGGCAGCTGCTCCAGCTCACGCGACAACGCGCCTTCTTCTTCCAGCGATGCGATCAGCGCGGCATAACCGTCCTGCACTTCCGGATCGACCTGCGCCTGCAACTCGCGCACCAGCAACTGCGTTTGCAGCGTGTTGTCGCGCAGGACCAGGCGTTCGATGTCGTCGGTCATCTCGTTCAGCGTGCGGTTGCGGTCCGCTTCGCTCAACTGGCCGGCGTTCATTTCCACGTCCAGCCACATCTTCGCGTTCACTTCATGGTCGGAGCAATCCACGCCGGCCGAGTTGTCGATCGCATCGGTGAAGATGCGGCCACCCGACAGCGCAAACTCAATACGGCCAGCCTGCGTCGCACCCAGGTTGCCGCCTTCGGTGACGACCTTGCAGCGCAGCTGATTGCCGTCCACGCGGATATTGTCGTTGGCGCGGTCCTTGACCTGTGCGTGCGATTCGGTCGACGCTTTGATGTAAGTGCCGATACCGCCGTTGTAGAACAGGTCCACCGGCGCCAGCAGGATGCGGTGCATCAGCTCTTCCGGCGCCAGCGCGGTTTCTTCGATATCCAGCACGGCGCGGATTTCCGGCGACAGCTCGATCGAACGCGCATTACGCGGGAATACGCCGCCGCCTTTCGAAATCAGTTCCTTGTTGTAGTCTTCCCACGAGGAGCGCGGCAGCGCGAACATGCGCTCACGCTCAACGAACGACACTTCCATGTCCGGATTCGGATCGAGGAAGATATGACGGTGATCGAACGCCGCCACGATCTTCAGCTTGCGCGACAACAGCGCGCCGTTGCCGAACACGTCGCCCGACATATCGCCCACGCCGACCATGGTCACCGGCGACACGTGAATGTCGTGGTCCATTTCGTAGAAGTGGCGCTTGACCGCTTCAAACGCGCCCTTGGCGGTAATGCCCATCTTCTTGTGGTCGTAGCCGTTGGAACCGCCCGACGCAAATGCGTCGCCCAGCCAGAAGCCGCGCTGCACGGCGATGCCGTTGGCGATGTCGGAGAAGGTGGCGGTGCCCTTGTCGGCCGCCACCACCAGGTAAGGATCGTTAGGATCGTAGACCACGGTATCGGACGGCGGCACGATGTTACCCAGCACGCGGTTGTCGGTCACTTCCAGCAGGCTGGCGATGAACAGGCGATACACTGCCTCGCCTTCCGCCGCGATGGTTTCGCGCACGGCGTCTTTCGGCATCTGCTTGCAGACAAAGCCGCCCTTGGCGCCGGCCGGCACGATGACGGCGTTCTTCACCATCTGCGCCTTCACCAGGCCGAGGACTTCGGTGCGGTAGTCTTCCATGCGGTCCGACCAGCGCAGGCCACCACGGGCGACAGGACCGCCGCGCAGGTGCACGCCTTCAAAGCGGCGCGAGAACACGAAGATCTCGCGGAACGGACGCGGCTCCGGCACCAGCGCCAGGTTGCTGGTATCGAGCTTGAAGATGATTTTGTCGCCCTGCTGATCGTTCTGGAAGTAGTTGGTGCGCAGCGTGGCGCTGATCAGCGTGGCCATCGCGCCCAGCACTTCTTCGCTGTCGGCGTGGTTGATGGCCGGCAGGCGGCTCTTGATATCGGCAACCTTGTCCAGCGCTGCGGCGCGCGTGGCTTCGTCATTGGCCGGGTTGAAGCGTTGCAGGAAGGCGTCCACCAGTTCCTTGACGATGGCCGGCTGCTTGCGCAGCGTCTCGGCCATGTAGCGCACCGAGAAGCGCGGGCTGGCCTGACGCCAGTAGCTCATGTAGGCGCGCACCAGCTGCACTTCGCGCACGCTCAGGCCACCTTCGACCACCAGGCCATTCAGACGGCCATCTTCCGCCGCATCGTTGAACAGCGCGGCGAACAGTTCTTCCGCCACTGGCACGATTTCCGGCTTGGACAGTTTGGCGGCGCTGTCGGCATCCACTGACAGGCTGGTGACGAAATGACGCTCGCCGTTCACGCGCAGCGAGTGCGCCTGTTCGCGGTCGATGGTCACGCCGGCGTTATGCAGCGCCGGCAGGATGGTCGACAGCGACGGCACGCGGTCCACCGAATACAGGCGAATGCTGGTGTGGCCGTTGTCGGCATCCACCCGCACGCTGACGCGCGACGGATCGGTGTTGCGCAGGATTGCGCCCAGATCGTGGAAGGCGGCGGACGGCGTGGTGGTGGCGACGTAATCGGTCGGTAGCGTGGCGCACATCTTGCGCAGGCTGGCGCGCAGCGGCACGTCGGTGACGGCATCGGCCAGCACGGAGAACTTGTCATGCCAGCCGTCCATCACGGCCAGCAGCGGTTGCTGGATGTCGGTTTCCAGATCCAGCGGATAGCGCGCACCATGCGCGATCAGGTAGACGCGGGCCAGCGGGCCATCAGCCACCAGCGTCTGCGAGCTGACATGGTTGGCGCCGGAACTGGCCTGCAAAGCCTTGGCCAACGCCGAACCGACGCTTGCGCTGTAACGCTCACGTGGCAGGTAGACCAGCACGTTCAGGTGACGCGCATAGACGTCGCGGCGGGCGAACACTTTCGCGCGCGGCTGCTTGTACAGCGAGACCACGGCGCCGCATACTTCGGCCAGCCATTCCGGATCGGCTTCCAGCGCTTCGGTGCGCGGCAGCGATTCGAGGATCTCGACGAACTTCTCGGCGCGGAAGCCTTCCTGGCGCACGCCGGCGATGCTCAGCACGCGCGCCACGCGGCCACGCGCGAACGGCAGGCGGTTCAGCGGCGTCGAGGTGGCGGCGCGGGTAAACAGGCCCACGAAGCAGTATTCACCGAGGATCGCGCCTTGCGCGTCGGTGCGGCGGATGCCGATGAAGTCCAGTTGCTGGTCGCGGTGCAGCGTGCCTTCCACGTCGGCTTTGACGATGGACAGCGTGTGGCCGCGCTTGGACAGCGTATCGAAATCGCCAGGGATATTGGCCAGGCAGGTGCCGTACACCGGATGCGAGGTGTCCTGCAGCACGCCGATGCGGCTAGGGATGTCACGCTCCAGTTCACGCACGCCCGGCTTGACGGCGTAGTAGGCGTAGCCGAACGGCTCGAAGCCTTCGGTCTTGGCCCATTCGAGGAAGGCGGCGACTTCCTTGCCTTCTTCACCATGCGATGCGGCTTCCGCGCCGATACGGCTGAATTGTTCCAGCATGGCGGCGCGGTCGCGGCGCACCACGGCGGCGTCGCGCGACACCATGACGATGCGTTCTTCCAGCATGCCGATTTCCGCTTCCGGCAAATCTTCCGACAGCAGCACCAGCACATACGATTCCAGCTTGGCGCCAGGCTCGCCAACCGCCGTCACCACGCCATCGGCGTTGCGCGTCACCGGCAGCACCGTATTGAGCACGTTGTTGGCGCTCACCCGCAGCTTGCGCATGGCCATGACGATCGAGTCCACCAGATACGGCATGTCATCGTTCAGGATCAGCAGCGCGGTCGCCATGCCGCCGCGGCCATCGTCGTAGCGCAAGCGGGCGATTTGCGCGCCGCTGGCGGTACGCTTGGCTGCCTGCACAAAACCGCCCCACAACACCATCGCCAGACTGGCTGGCGCAATGCCGGCCAGGTCTTCATCGTCCAGTGACTTCAGCCAGGCGGCGATCAGTTCCGCGACCTTGGCATCGTCGCCCGGCGACATGCTTGCCTTGACCTGATCCAGTGTTTGATTGCGCAAGTCTTGTGGGGTTGGTTTCATCTTTTGCTTCTCCAATACGTTATAGGTATCTTGTGTTGCAATCGCCGCGCCGGCTTGTGGCTGCACGGCGTTTATTATCAAAAATCGTAGAGTCCTGGCAGCCCCAGAATGCGGCTCAGCTCCTCCAACGCATTATGCACTTCTATCGCCAGTTGTGGGTCTGCCAGATCGGCAGGGGCCAGGCGGTCGCGGTAGTGTTTTTCCACCCACGCCACCAGCGTGTGATACAGCGCCTCGGTCATCACCACGCCTTGATGCATGGCGGCGGCTTCGGCGTCGGTCAACGCCACGCGCAAACGCAGGCACGCAGGCCCGCCGCCGTTACGCATCGACTGGCGCAGGTCGAAATGTATCAGTTCATCGATCGCGCTGCCGCCCGCCACAAGGCCATCCAGATACGCGGCCACGGAAGCGACTTCCTGGCACTCCTGCGGAATCACCAGTGCCATCTTGCCATCGGCCTTGCTCAGCAGCTGGCTGTTGAAAAGATAACTGGCCACGGCATCGGCCACCGGTACGCGCGCGGTATCGACGCGGATCGCGTTCAGGTCCGCGCCGACGCCGGCGAGCGCACGGCGCAGTTGATCGAGCGCGCCTGCCTCGTCGGCGAATGCCTGCTCGTGGTAGAACAGGGCATTGGCGTTACCTACCGCGATCACGTCGTTATGAAACACGCCTTGATCGATGACGTCGGGATTCTGCTGGATGTAGACGGTGCGCCCGGCCGACAGGCCATGCAGGCGCGCCACTGCTTGCGAAGCTTCCAGCGTCTGGCGCGCCGGGTACTTCTTCGGCGCCGGTGCGGAGGCGTCGAACTCGGTGCGGCCGTAGACGAACATCTCGACGCCGCTGCTGCCGTGGTCCTTGCACAAACGCGTGTGATTGGCCGCGCCTTCGTCGCCAAAGGCCGGCGTGCCAGGAAGCGCATCGTGCACGGCAAAGTGTTTTTCATCTTTGAAGATGGCGCGCAGCGAACGCGCAGACTGCGTGTGTTCAAACGCGCGATGCAGCTTGTTGTTCAGGTTTGCGGCGGTGAAGTGCGTGCGGCCATCGGCGCTGTCGGCCGACGGGCTGACGGTGGCGGCATTTGCGGTCCACATCGGCGAGGCCGAATACGCGCACGCCAAAATCACCGGTGATTCTTTCGCCGCCTTGGCCAGCACCTCGGCGTCCGTGCCGCTAAAGCCGATGCTGCGCAGCAGGCGGAAGTTCGGACGGTCCTGCGGCGGCAGCAGCGCCTGGCCGAAGCCGCGTGCCGCCAGTGCGCGCATCTTGGCCAGGCCTTGCAGCGCGGCCAGCTTGGGATTGGAGGCGCTCTTGACGTTGCTGAACGAGGCGACGTTACCGAACGACAGGCCGGCGTAGTTGTGCGATGGGCCTACCAGGCCGTCGAAGTTGAATTCGCGTGCGGACATGAGGTGCTGCCTTTAGAAGTGCATGCCCGGCGAAAGCTTCGCTGGCATTTCAAGTACGTTGTTCTCAATCGATGCGACCGGATAGGCGCAGTAGTCCGCCGCGTAGTAGGCGCTTGGACGGTGATTGCCCGACTGGCCCACGCCGCCGAACGGCGCGCTGCTGGCGGCGCCGGTGGTTGGACGGTTCCAGTTGACGATGCCGGCGCGCGCGCGCACCTGGAAAATCTTCCACAGCTTTTCGTCGTTGGAGATCAGCGCCGCGGCCAGGCCGAAGGCGGTGTTGTTGGCGGCGTCGATGGCGCTTTCAAAATCCGCCACGCGGATGATTTGCAGAAGAGGACCGAACCACTCCTCGTCGGGAATGCCTTTGGCATCGGTGACATCGACGATGCCGGCCGAAACGAAGCCGCTGTTGACGTCCAGGTGTTTCATCTCCAGCAGCAGCTTGCCGCCGCGCGCGACCAAATCGGCCTGCGCCTGCACCAAACGCTTGGCGACAGCGGCCGACACCACTGGTCCCATGAACGGCGCCGGTTCGGCGTCGGACGCGCCGACGGTCAAACGGCTGGCCACATCGACCAGACGCGCGACGATGGCGTCACCAGCCGCGCCAGCCGGCAGGATCAGACGGCGCGCGCAGGTGCAGCGCTGGCCGGCCGAGATGAAGGCCGACGAAATCGCCATGAACACGGCGGCGTCGAGTTCCTTGGCATCCCAGATCACCAGCGGGTTGTTGCCGCCCATTTCCAGCGCCAGCATCTTGCCCGGCTGGCCGCCGAATTGTTTATGCAGCGCGGTGCCGGTCTGGCAGCTGCCGGTGAACAGCACGCCGTCCAGCAGTTTGCTCTGGCCCAGCGCGATGCCGGTTTCGCGGCCGCCGTTGACCAGATTCAGCACGCCGTACGGCAGGCCGGCCTTTTCCCACAGCTGCACCGTCTTGATGGCGGTGCGCGGCGCGTATTCGCTTGGCTTGAACACCAGCGTGTTACCAGCGATCAGCGCCGGCACGATGTGTCCATTCGGCAGGTGGCCGGGGAAGTTGTAAGGACCGAACACGCCGAACACGCCGTGCGGACGGTGACGCAGCACCGCTTCGCCATCGGCCACCTTGTTGTGCGATTCGCCGGTGCGGGCGCCGTAGGCCTGCACCGAGATATCGATCTTGTTGGCCATGGTGGCCACTTCGGTGCGCGACTCCCACAGCGGCTTGCCCACTTCTTCGGAGATCAGCAGCGCCAGCTCCTCGGCATCCTGCTTGAGCAAGTCGCGGAAGCGGGTGCAGACGGCGATGCGGTCTTCCAGCGGCGCCAGTGCCCACGCATCGAACGCGGCGCGCGCGGCGGTGGTGGCCTGCGCCACATCCACTGCGGTCGATTCGTTGCTGGACCAGGTCTGCTGGCCGGTGGCCGGATTGATGGTCACCAGTTCGGCGCCGCTGCCGGCGATCCATTCGCCGTTAATGAAGTTGCTGATGTTTGCCACGGAGTTAGCCATTGTTCTTCCTCGGATTGAGAGTCAAGGTGCGCACGGTGTCG
Source organism: Duganella levis (assembly GCF_009857605.1). Lineage (GTDB taxonomy): Bacteria > Pseudomonadota > Gammaproteobacteria > Burkholderiales > Burkholderiaceae_D > Rugamonas > Rugamonas levis. The sequence goes on from NZ_WWCT01000005.1 coordinate 281,184, forward strand.
CCGCTGCGGCAATGCAGGAGCTGCTGCTCCGCTTCCGGCAGGGCGACGACGCCGTTGACCGGCATCGCCTGCGACAAAATCATGCGGAAATCTTTAAGCGTGGTGTTGGAGACCAGCATAGGCTCGGCCGCAACGCTCTCCGGCGCGCAGGCGGAATCCCAGTCGGTCGCCGGGCCGATGTCGGCCAGCGTGCTGTCGCGCATGGCGCGCAGTTCGGACACGCGCGCCTGCAGCACCGGGCCGGCGTCGAAAATATCGACGTAGCCTTCGAAGTACATGCCTTCCTGCTCCAGCAGGCGGCGCGCCGGCGCGGTGGACGTATGCACCTTGCCGATGACTTCCTGCGCGTCGTCCGGCAGATAAGCCACGTACAGCGGCTGGCGCGGCATCAGTTCGGCGATGAAGGACTTCTTGCCGACGGCGGTCAGCGCATCGACGTGGTCGAAGTCCATCTTGAAGAAGTGGCGGCCCAGCCCTTCGTAGAACGGCGAACGGCCGCTCTCCTCCTGGTAGCCGCGCATTTCGGCGATCAGCTTTTCGGTGAACAGGTGCGGGAACTGGGCGATGAACAGGAAGCGGCACTTCGACAGCAGCTTGCCGTTGTTGCCGATGCGGTAGTCCGGATGCAGGAACAGCGAACACAGTTCGGTGCTGCCGGTCAGGTCATTCGACAGGTACAGCGTGTCCATGCGGGTGAACACATCCAGCTCGCGGCTGGAGTGCACCAGCGTGCCGATGCGGTAGTTGTAAAACGGTTCGGTCAAGCCCACCGAGCCCTTGATGGCGCACACGCCGGCCAGGCGGCCGCTGTCGGTATCCTCCATCACGAACATGTAGTCGCGCTCTTCGGGCGGGATGGTTTCGGCAAACGAGGCCACGGCGATGTTCAGGCGGTCGCCCATCATCTTCATGTCCGGCTTGAGCGTGGTCATGCCGCTGCCTACCTGGGTGGCCATCACATACAGGGCATCGAGGTCGGTGGCTTGGATTGCGCGTACAACTAGCATAGGGGTTCTCGTTTTTATATTCGGACGCAGATGACGGTATCGCCTTCGGCGATATGCAGCGCGTCCTGTACATCCAGGGACAGCGCCACGCTGAGTTGCGATTCCAGCGCCGGGCAATGCGTGATGACGACGCGGAAGTCATGTTCGGACCCGGACGACACGGCGTAGCGCAGCTGCGGCTCGCGGCCGCGGTCCGGCGTCTCGACCGACGTGGAGACGCGGCGTTGCAGCGCGCCGGTAAAGGTGCGCAGCGAATTCTTATGCGCCTGCAGGATCGGGCCGCCGTCGAAAATGTCGATGTAGTCGTCGGCTTCGAAGCCTTCGGCGGTCAGCAGGTTGAACGCCAGCTCGCCCGATGGATGGATCTGGCCCATGGCGGCTTGCGCGTCGCCCGGCAGCAGCGGCACGTAGACCGGATAGTGCGGCATCAGTTCGACGATCAGCGTGCGGTTGCGCGCGCCGCCGATGGTGCGTTCGGCGTCGAGGAAGTCCATCTGGAAGAATTTTCGGCCCAGCGCATCCCAGAACGGCGAGCCGCCTTCGCTGTCGGTCACGCCGGCCAGCGGCACGAAGAAGCGTTCCGAAAAACGGTGCGGCGCCAGCACCGCGAACATCAGGCGCGCGCGCGACAGCAGCGCGGCTTCCGGCGTGCCGTGTTCGCGCTCGCCGACGAAGAACGACGACAGCTGCGAGTAGCCGGTCAGCTCGGAGCACAAGGTCAACGCGTGCACGCTGTGGCTGATGTTGAGGTCACGCGAGACCTGCTGGATCACGTCGTTACGGAAGGAGAAATAGGTGCCGTTGGAGCCGGCGGCGGCAAACATGGCGGCGGTGCCGACGATCTGTTTTTCGGCCAGCGATTCCAGCACCATCAGGTAGCCCTCTTCGCTCGGGATGTCGACATGCGCGGCGAAGGAGGCGATCGACAGTTCGACCATGGCGCGGATCTTTTCGCGCGTCTTGGGCAAGGTATGCACTCCCGGCATAGGGACTGCGGACAGCGCCTCAAGCGCTGCAATATCCGCAAGTTCGACCGGACGGACTACATACATAAAAACTCCTTAGTGAACGTAAAAACGTCATTCCCGCGCAAGCGGGAATCCATACTGAGCCACAACGGCCGCGTTCTATGGATTCCCCGCCTGCGCGGGAATGACGGCAATAGTGGTACTTAAGCTTTCAGCAGGCCATCCAGCGACAGGCGCAGGATGCGGTCCGCTTCGGCGATCTGTTCGTCGGTGACGATCAGCGCCGGCGCCAGGCGCACCACGTCCATGCCGGCGATCAGCACCATCATACCGTTGGCTTCAGCGGCTTTCTGGATATCCTTCGAGCGGCCTTTCCATGCATCGGTCACTACGATACCCAGCAGCAGGCCGGCGCCGCGCACTTGCGTGAACACTTGCGGGTAGTCGCCGATCAGCTTCTCGATGGTCGCGCGCAGCTTGTTGCCGGCTTCCTTCACGCGCGCCAGGAAGGCTGGCTGGTTGATGGTTTCCAGCACGGTCAGCGCCACGGTGGCGGCCATCGGGTTGCCGCCGTAGGTGGTGCCGTGCGAACCGACGCTCAACGTGGCCGCCAGTTCGTGGGTGGTCAGCATGGCAGCGACCGGGAAGCCGTTGCCCAGCGCCTTGGCCGAGGTCAGGATGTCCGGCACGATGCCGTAGCTCATGTAGTGGAACAGCTCGCCGGTGCGGCCCATGCCGGACTGCACTTCGTCGAAGATCAGCAGTGCGCCGGTCTTGTTGCACAGGTCGCGCAGCTCTTGCAGGAATGCCTTGTCGCCCGGCACCACGCCGCCTTCGCCTTGCAGCGGCTCAACGATCACGGCGCAGACATCGTCACCGATGGCGGCGCGGGCCGATTCGATGTCGTTGTAGGTGATGTGGTCGATCGACGGTGGCAGCGGCTCGAAGCCTTCGGTGTATTTCGACTGGCCGCCGACCGACACGGTAAACAGCGTGCGGCCGTGGAACGACTGGTAGCACGAGATGATGCGCGATTTCTGCGGACCGAATTTGCCGTGGGCGTATTTACGAGCCAGCTTCAGCGCGGCTTCGTTGGCTTCGGCGCCGGAGTTGCAGAAGAAGGCGCGGTCGGCGAAGGTGGCTTCGGTCAGGGCCAGGCCCAGGCGCAGCACCGGCTCATTGGTGTAGCCATTGCCCAGGTGCCACAAGGTGTTGGCCTGGCGGGTCAGCGCCTCGACCACGATAGGGTTGCAATGACCCAGCGCGGCCACGGCGATGCCGGAGGTGAAGTCCAGGTAGTGCTTGCCAGTCTGGTCCCACAGGTCCAGACCCGAGCCTCGGACCGGTACCATCGCTGCCGGTGCGTAAGTCGGCACCAGGACTTCGTCAAAGGTCTGACGGGTCACAGGACGGTTGAGAGCGGTCGTATCTACTTTGGCATTCATGGCATTCCCTATCAATATGTGGGTCATGCGCGGCACAACGCCGCGTGGACCCATTATAAAAACCGGGATGCTAAAGTTCTTTTCAAATGGCGACAAGAATTTTTACTTTTGGCCGCAAAGTAAACTTGCCAGAACAACACTCCGGGGTCAGGTCCGGCACTTGGACACGAGCACAGCTGTAGCGTCGCTACAGCTGTGCTCGTGTCCAAGTGCCGGACCTGACCCCGGATTTAGGACTGTAATTTGCGCTGGCGTTCTTCGCGCGGGGTGTTGCCGAACAGCGCCCCAAAAGCGGTGGAGAAGTGCGAACCGGACGAAAAGCCGCACATCAGCCCCACCTGCACGATCGAATGATTGGTGTCCAGCAACAGCTGGCGGGCCCGTTGCAGCCGCAGTTCCAGGTAGTAGCGCGATGGCAGGCTGCCCAAGTATTGCTTGAACAGCCGCTCCAGCTGGCGCCGCGACAGGCCGACCAGGTTGGCGATGTCGTCGGTCGACAGCGGTTCCTCGATATTGGTCTCCATCAAGGTCACCGCTTCCGACAGGCGCGGCTGCAAGGCGCCGAAGCGGGCCTGCAAGGCCACCCGCTGGCGCTCTTCCGGCCCGCGCACGCGCTCCACGCACAGGCTTTCCTTGACGGTGGCCTGCACGCCGGCGCCGAACAGCTGTTCGATCAGGGTCAGCGCGAAGTCGATCGAGGCGGCGCCGCCGCAGCAGCTCAGGTGGCGGCCGTCCAGCTCGAACAGGTGCGGGGTCAGGATGGCGCGCTCGGTGATGTCTTCGGTATCCGCGTACAGCGCCCACGGCAGCGCGATGCGCACGCCCGCCATCAGCCCGGCCTTGGCCAGCCACAGCACGCCGGCGCCGACGCCGCCCCAGTACTCGGCCGAACGGCAGCGCTCGATCACGGCGCGGCACTGCTCGGGCGGCAGCGGTGTTTGTTGTTCGTCCGCCACCAGCAAGGCCAGATGCCAACCGGGCTGGGCCAGCACCACCTGGGCCGGCGTCATGGTCTCCAGTTGCAGCACATCGCGCCCCAGCTGGGCGGCGGCCAGGCGCAGCGGCTGCACCAGTCCCGCCCAGGTAATGGCGTCCGCCTCGCCGGCGTTGACCAGCAGCATACGCAAGGGGTGCTGCTGGGCGAGGCTGGATAAATTTGCAAAGGACATCGGCTATTCTTATCAATCTTGACGTTTGGCATAGTGTACCCCGCCGGAAAGCCGGATGCGAAGCGGCTATAATCACGTCTTATGGGTGAACGATACTTGAAAAGCATCCGGCTACTAGCTGAATGCATGCAAGGCTATGAACGGCTCTCCGGCGAATACGTGCGCCGGAGCGGCTTGACGCACGCGCAGTTCGACATTATCGCCACGCTGGGCAATACGCCCGGCATGTCCTATAAAGAACTGGGCGACAAGACGCTGATCACCAAGGGTACCCTGACCGGGGTGATCGAACGGCTGGAGCAAAAAGGCCTGGTCGAACGTCAGCGCAACGACTGCGACAAGCGTTCTTTCTTTGTGCGACTGACCCCGGAAGGCGAACGGACCTTCTGTACCGTGTTCCCGGAAGTCATCGCCAACAGCGGCAAAATGTTTGCGGCCTACACCGACGACGACTTTGCGCGGCTTGAAAAAACGCTGTCCGAACTTAAAACTGTCATCATGGCTGGTCAGACGGAGCCCGCTCCGTCCAGCCGCGATTGCGACTAAAACACCAAGGAAACAGATTTGAAAACCTCTCTGCTGGACGGCATTAAGCCTGCCAAATTCGACAAACACATCATCGCCAACCTGCTGCTGGACGTGGCGCCTGCGGACGAAGTGCGCCAGGAAGCCCTGATCGTCGGCGTGCGCAATGCCGACGGCGAAATCTACCGCCTGATCGGCGCCTCCACCCACAACAGCTTCATGAACGCGGTCGAGGAACTGTTCGACCTCGGCCTGAGCGACGAGCTGCAAGACACCGACGAACCGGTGGAAGGCTGCGACGCCATCTTCAGCGAGCAATAACCAATTTGGCTTGTGGGCGGAAACAGACGTCTGAAAAAGTAATACCTGGAAAAGTTCCATGCGGCAATATTCCGAGTATAATTTTTGACAATGGACAGACTCGACGCCTTCAAGACCATCGCTGCTCAAGCGAGCCGGGGGGAACTCACCTTCCCGGCCAACGTCAACGCCTCGCTGCGCTTGCAGCAGGCGCTGAATGATCCCGATTGCCACATCGAATCAGCTGCCAAGCTGATCCAGGCCGACCCGTTGCTGGCCGCGCGTAGCGTGGCGATTGCCAACTCGGTCGCCTACAACCGTTCCGGAACCGAAATCTCCAGCGTGCGCGCGGCCGTGCAGCGCCTCGGCGTGCGCACCCTGCAATCGCTGGTGGCGGCGCTGATCGTGCGCCAGATCGGCAGCCAGGTCACCGAGCCGGCGCTGGCCGCCAAGATCAACCAGTTGTGGGAGCACACCGCCCATGTGGCCGCGTTGTCGCAGGTGATCGCACGCCGCGTCACCCACGTCGATCCGGATACCGCGCTATTTGCCGGCATCATGCACGAGGTGGCCGGGTTCTACATGCTGTCCTGCGCCGGTGCTTATCCGGAGGTGATGGAGGGCGAGCCGGAAGACTGGGTCGAGCATGGCGAAATCGAGATCGGCCGCGGCGTCATGACCCATCTGGGCGTGCCGGACGGCGTGTTCAAGGCGATTGAATCGATGTGGGTCGGCCTGCGCGCACTGCCGCCGGAGACCTTGGGTGACACGCTGCTGCTGGCCAACGACCTGTCCCCGGTGCACTCGCCGCTGTATCAGCGTCCCGGCGCTACTACCCTGCAAGGCGCGCGCACCATCGACTTCGTGGTCGGCGACGGCACGCTGCACGCCATCATGACCGAGTCGGCAGAAGACGTGCAGTCGCTGTACGCGGTGCTGATGCTGTAAAAAAAAAAGCCCGCTGGGCAGCGGGCAAAGTCCAAAACTAGGGATCTCCTCCAGAGGAGACGAGTCCAGAATACTGCCCTTCCCCGTCCTGCTCTGTGCGCTACTTCACATAAGCGTATTCTTTTTGCAATCAGCAAGATCACCACACCGGCATGGTGTGCTTCCAGACTTCCAGTTCCGATACCCGGCCGAACCACGCCATCAGCTTGGGATACTGGGTCAGCGGCAGCTTGGCTTGCTGAAGGTAAGTCAGTGACGGCGCGATCGCCAGGTCCGCCAGGCTGAGCTTGTCGCCGACGATCCACTCGCGGCCGGCCAGATGCTGTTCCAGTACGGCGGCAAACGGCGCCAGCAGACGGCCGGCGCGTTCCAGTTCATCGGCGTCCGGACCGCCCTTGCCGATCAGGCCTTTCCAGATGTGCTCGAAACCAAACATGCCAATTGGCGGTGCGAAGTGCTGCACGGTCCACATCATCCAGCGGTTGATGTCGGCGCGGATCAGGATGTTGTCCGGATACAGCGTTTGCCCGTGGGTACGGTCGGCCAGGTATTGCATGATGGCGCAGGACTCGGTCAGCGTGAACTCGCCGTCCTGCAGCACCGGCAGCTTGTTGTTGGGATTGAGCGCAACCAGGCGGCGGCGGTCTTCCGGGCTCAGCAAGCTGACTTCGGTCAGCTCCAGCGGCGTGCCCATGTGCAGGGCGGCCAGCATCACGCGGCGGGAACAGGTCGACATAGGGTGGTGATACAAGCGCATGGTGCAGTCTCCGTTGAGTGGTTGAGGACTGCATCGTAGAACCATGCTGCGACAGTTTTTGTCAGGAGTCGTCGCTGATATTGTGCTCGGCGCGCCAGGTCTTCAGCAGCTCGTGACGACGCGCTGGATAGCGCTCCTGCATCGACTCCGCCGCCGCGATGCGGTCGATGCGGAAATGGCGGAACGCCAGCCGCAATTCGCACCACGCGGCCAGCAAGCGCTTGCCCTCGAAGAAGGCCAGCGCGAACGGCCACACCACCCGCTCCGATGGCGCGCCCTGCTCGTCGCAATAGGCCATGCGCAGCCGGTGCTGGTAGCGGATCGCCTCGCGCACCGGACGCACGTGGACGTCGCTGGCGGCTTGCCGGTCGGGGCCGATTGGCACCCACAGGCTGGTGTCGGCCATGTCGTCGCGCAGGTCTTTGGGCGTGGCGGCGGCGATCTTGGCCAGCGCGTTGCTGGCAGCCTGCGCCAGCGCTTCATCGCCCTGGCGGCGTACCCAGCGCGCGCCAAGCACCAAGGCCTCCAGCTCGTCGGCGCCGAACATCAGCGGCGGCAGGAAGAAGCCGGGCTTGAGCATGTAGCCGACACCAGCCTCGCCGGCCAGCGGTGCGCCGAGACCAGTGAGGGTCTGGATGTCGCGGTAGATGGTGCGCTCGGAGACGCCCAGCTGTTCGGCCAGGCGGGCGGCGGTGACGGGACGGCGATAGCCGCGCATGGCGTCCATTAGCATGAAAAGGCGGCCGGTGCGGCTCATGATACTGTCTCACTCCAACAAGAAATTGCGCCGGGGCGCCTCCAGGTCGGCGCTCTCGCTCGCGGTTTCGTCTTTCAGTGCGACGCCGGAAAGCTGGCGGCGGCGTGCTTCGGACAACAGGTAGTGCAGCTTGAACGCTGCCGCGTCGCAGGTCAAGCCCGCCGGGCGGACATTCGAGATGCAGTTGCGGCTGGCGTCGGTGAGGCCGGGGCGTGGCGCCCAGGTGAGGTACAGGCCCATGCTGTCCGGGGAGCTAAGGCCGGGACGTTCGCCGATCAGCACCACCACCGCTTGGGCGTCGAGGAGGTGGGCGATTTCGTCGCCGATGGCGACGCGGCCTTGCCGGACGATGGTGATCGGCGCCAGGCGCCACTGCTCGGCAGACAGACGAGCCATCAACGCGCGAATCAGCGGCGCGGCATTCTGCTCAATCGCCAGCGCCGACAGCCCATCAGCGACCACCAGCGCGAGGTCGTAGCGGGCGCCTGCGGCGGCCAGCTTCGCGCGCGAGGCGTCGTCCAGACGGCGACCGAGGTCGGGGCGTTGCAGGTAGGTGTTGCGGTCCGTCGCCGCGCTATGCAGGCTTATACATGGCAAGCCGCTGGCGGCATGCAGCGCCTCGCCCAGCGCCACCGGATCAAGCGCCAGATGCACGGCATCGCGGGCACGCGCATGCGCCAGCTGGAACGCCAGCTGCGGCGCCGTCGGCTGACTGACGCCGCTACGCCCCAGCGCAATCCGCGCCGCCGTGAACTGCCGCAGCGCGCCCCACGGATTGCTGGTCACCGGCTTATCCATGCGCCGCCAACCGCAGCAAGGCTGTATTGAAAGCCGGTGGCAAAGCATCCGCCAAGGTAAAGCGCGCATCGCCGGTAACGATGCCCATCGCCTGCAACCACGCCTCAAACTCCGGCGCCGGCTTCAGCCCCAGCACGCGCCGCACATACAGCGCATCATGGAACGAGGTGCTCTGATAATTCAGCATGATGTCATCCGATCCCGGCACGCCCATGACGAACGTGCCACCGGCCGCCCCCAGCATGGTCAGCAGCACATCCATATCATCCTGATCCGCCTCCGCATGATTGGTGTAGCAGACATCACACCCCATCGGCAAGCCAAGCAGCTTGGCGCAGAAATGATCCTCCAGTCCCGCGCGCACAATCTGCTTGCCGTCATACAGATACTCCGGCCCGATAAAGCCCACCACCGAATTCACCAGCAGCGGCTGGAAGCGCCGCGCCACCGCATACGCGCGCGCCTCGCAGGTCTGCTGATCGACGCCGTGATGCGCATTGGCCGACAGCGCACTACCCTGCCCCGTCTCGAAATACATCACGTTGTTGCCCACCGTCCCGCGCCCGAGCGACAAAGCCGCCTGCCGCGCCTCCTCCAACAGCGACAGCGTCACGCCGAAACCCGCATTCGCCGCCTCGGTGCCGGCAATCGACTGAAACACCAGATCCACCGGCGCGCCACGCTCGATGGCGGCGATGGTGTTGGTCACGTGCGTCAGCACGCAGGACTGGGTCGGAATCGCATAACGCGCAATGATCTCATCCAGCATCGACACCAGCTTGATCACCTGCGGTACATTGTCCGTGGCCGGATTGATGCCGATCACCGCATCGCCGCTGCCATACAACAGGCCATCAAGCAGGCTGGCCGCGATGCCGCTGGCGTCGTCGGTCGGGTGATTCGGCTGCAAGCGCGTCGACATGCATCCCGCCAGCCCTATCGTATTGCGAAAGCGCGTGACCACGCTGCACTTGCGCGCTACCAGCACCAGATCCTGCACCCGCATGATCTTGGACACCGCCGCCGCCATCTCCGGCGTAACACCCGGCGCCAGCGCGGTCAGTGCCGCACCATCAGCCGCATCGCTCAGCAGCCAGTTGCGAAAGTCGCCCACCGTCAGATGCGACACGCGCGCGAAGGCTGCCGCATCGTGCGTATCGACGATCAGCCGCGTCACCTCATCCTGCTCGTAAGGCACCAGCGCCTCGTTGAGGAAGGTGGCCAGCGGCAGCTCGGCCAACGCCATCTGCGCAGCGACGCGCTCCTCGGCGCTGCCGGCCGCCACACCGGCCAGATAGTCGCCCGAGCGCGCAGGCGTCGCCTTCGCCATCAAATCCTTCAGATCGCGGAACAAATAGGTCTTACTGCCGACCTGGTGCGAGTAGCCCATCACGGTCCCTTCGGAAAAAACCATAACCCAGCAACAGCATCACCGCAAACACACAGAAGATCAGCCCATTGTAATAGATCATGGTCGCCATGCAGACCAGCGCCCCCACCAGTGCGATGGCCGGGAAAAGCGGATAGCACGGCGCGCGGAACGGCCGCGCCATCGCCGGTTCGTCGCGCCGCAGCCGGAACAGCGCCAGCATGCTGATGATGTACATGGTAATCGCGCCGAACACCGACAGCGTCACAATATTCGCCGTCAGCGTCTGCCCGCCCAAGGTAATCAGCTGATCGCTGTAGATCGCAGCGATGCCCACCACGCCGCCGGCCAGAATGGCGCGATGCGGCGTCTTGAAACGCGGATGAATCTTGGCAAAGTACGACGGCAGATACGCCTCGCGCGCCAGTGCATAAATCTGCCGCGAGTACCCGAGAATGATGCCGTGGAAGGACGCGATCAGACCAAACAGTCCAAGCCACACCAGCATGTGCAGCCAGCCGCTATGCTCACCAACGATCAGTTTCATCGCCTGCGGCAGCGGATCGTTGATGTTGGCCAGCTTGGTCCAGTCGCCGGCGCCGCCGGCAAACACCATGACACCCAGCGCCAGCAGCACCAGCGTCGCAATCCCGGCGATGTAGGCGATCGGCACCGAGCGCTGTGGATCGCGCGCCTCCTCCGCCGCCATCGCCACGCCCTCAATCGCCAGGAAGAACCAGATGGCAAACGGAATCGCCGCAAACATGCCGGGAATCGCCGCCAGCGTGAAGGCATCCTGCCCGGACCAGCCGCCCTTGACGAAGTTCGCCGCCGAAAATCCCGGCGCGACCACGCCCATGAACACCAGCAGTTCAAAAATCGCCAGCAGCGTCACCAGCAGTTCAAAGGTTGCGGCGATCTGCACCCCGAGGATATTCAGCGTCATGAAGACCAGGTAGGCGCACACCGCCGCCGTCTTCGGCTCGACCTGCGGGAACTGCACATTGAGATAGGCGCCGATGGCGAGCGCAATCGCCGGTGGCGCAAATACGAATTCGATCAGCGTGGCGGCGCCGGCCAGATAGCCGCCCAGCGGCCCGAAGGCGCGCTTGCTGTAGGCGAACGGCCCGCCGGCGTGCGGAATGGAGGTGGTCAGTTCAGTAAAGCTGAAGATGAACGCGGTGTACATCGCGGCGATGAACAGCGCCGTCACGGTGAAACCCAGCGTGCCGGCGGAGGCCCAGCCATAACTCCAGCCGAAGTATTCGCCCGAGATCACCAGGCCAACCGCAATGCCCCAAAGTTGAAACGTGCCCAGCGTCTTCTGTAAAGTAGCTTGCATGCGTTGCCTCCTGTCCCGAGATCAGAAAATCATGCAATCCTCATGCCAGCCAGCCGCACAGAAGTGGTGCAATTACAGGTCGATCTGCGGCGCCTGCACGTTGTACTGTTTGAACTTGGCCAGCATTTTGTCCATCTCCGCGCGGTACAGGGCTTTCTGCTCGTCGGTGCCGGTAAAGACCAGCTTACCCTCGCGCTTGAGCTTTTGCAGCAATGATCCAGCCTGTTCGAAATCGCGCTGCGCTTCATCGAGACGGCCGAGACCTTCGTAGGCCAGGCCGCGATAGTAATACGCCTCGAAATAATCCGGCTGATGCGGCAGGCCGGTGGTCAGCGCCGTCACCGTTTCGTCGTAACGCTTGAGCGCCAGCAGCGCCCGCGCGCGATGGTAGTACAGCGGCATATTCGGGCCGCCGGTGTAGATGCGCATGCCGATCGGTTCCGCCTTGTCCAGCGCGCGCAGCGATTCTTCCATATAGCCCTGCTTGCGCGCGACCGCGCTGGCGAAATACAGCAGGCCGCGATACAGCGTGTCTTCGCGCTTGCGGATGTCGGCGGCGGCCTGGCGCACGCGTGGCTCGCTGCTGTGGGTCAGGCAGTCGGCGTAGCCTCCTTCACCGTTGCGCCAGGTCTGGTAGACGCGCTTGTCGCCGGCACGGCGCAGCACCGCGTCCATCGTGGGATAGTCGCGCGCCTGGCAGGCGAAGTTGGCGTAGGCGTTGAGATTCCAGGCATCCGGATAGCGCGCCACCAGCGCCTCGAAACTGGTCTTCATGGTATCCCAGTCCACCAGGCTGGCCGGGTCGTCGAACAGCTTGCCCTCGTAGACATCGCGGTTGGCGTACCAGTAGACGCGCGCATACATCGCGGCCGCATCGGCGCCGCCGGCCTTGCTGCCGCGCCGGGCGATTTCGTCGATTTCGTCCGGCGCGGCGTGCCACATGGCGCTGCCGTATAGCGCTGCCGTGAAATATGTTTCGTGATAATCGGGATACAGAGCGATGGCCTTGTCCAGCGCCGTGCGGTTGGTCAGCGCGCGTAAATTGTCGCCCCAAGGCGTCAGTGTCATGCGGACGCGGAACAGCTCCGGGTCCTTATCCTTGAGCAGCTGCTTTTCGGCGTAGAACAGCACCGCGTTGCCCTCCTCGATCGCAGCCAGCATGCGCTTGATGTCTTCCTTGGGAACCGTGTTGTAGAAGCCGTTGCCGCGATACGACAGGCCGCGCGCCAGCAGCACGTAGGCGTGGAAGATGCGCGCCGCGCCGGACGTTGGCGCCTGCTTTTCCCAGGCCTTGGCGCCGGCTTCCCTCTTGGCCCAGTACTCGGGCTCGCGGCTGCGGCCGGGGAATTCCTTGAGCTGGTTGTAGAAGATCGCCAGTTTCCACACACCGCTGGGTGTGCGTTCCTGCGACCTGAGCAGCTTGTTGCGCAGCGCGTCCAGCTTATTGTAGTCGGACTTGACTAGATAGCCTTGCACTTCCTCGATCAACGCGCTGCGCGCCTTGAGTTCCTTTTCATCGTCGACCTCCGTCGCGATGGTTGGCTCCGACGCCACCGGTCGCGCGGCCGCGACGCCATCGCTCGCCACCGCGCGCTGCAAGATCGCCACCAGCCGCCCCGCCTCCGGCCCCTGCGCAGCCGGATCGAGTTCCGTCAGGCTGACCGGGCGCTGCAGCACCTTGCCGTCGATGTAGGCGCTCAGATAGCCCATGTAATTCATCAGCACCGGCTTGCCCTGGCCGAAATAATTGGCGTCGCCCACCGCGCCCTGGCCGGCCGGCGGACGCGGATCGGGCGTGAGCATGATCTGCCGGATGGCGTTCTGCACCCGTTCGCGGTCCAGCGTCTGGCACGGCTGCTTCAGCGATTGCGGATGGAACGGGCAGGCCTGCGCGCCGCTGCGGGTGACGATGAACCACGTCGCCTGCGCATCGCCGGCATGGATATCCGGCCGCTCGATCAGCAGCGACGCCTCGATCGGCTCGCCCTTGTAGGCCGCCAGCCTGTCATGGATCGGCCGCTGCGGATGCTGCTGCGGCCAGATGCGCATGAACTCATTCTCCGCGATCGGATGGTCGCGCAGCGCCGACTGGTAGCTCAAATCCCAGGGCAGCTCGGCCGCCTGCGCGGAACAGCACAGCAGCAGGGCTGCCAGTAATCGGTAAGGCATCAAGATATCTCCGGGTGTCTGGTTATTCGCGATTGCGACGGCCTAGTTCCTCGACCGACTTCACGGCGCGCGCCATCACTGCCGCCAGCAGCGGCGTGCCGTCACGCTGCCACTCATCCAGCTTCAGCGGACGTTGCAACGCTTTGCCATCCTGGTACACGCTCAAGAAGCCAAAATAGTAGGTCTTGTAATCCTGCGCGCCGGCAGTGCGAACGGGCGGCGGTGGATCGGGCATCGCCATCACTTCGCGGATGATGTCCTGCGCCACCGGCCGTTCCATGGGATAGCAGATTTTCTGCTGGAGCGGCAGGCTGCGCTCGTCAAAGGCGCACCACTGCGCATCATCGCGGGTGGTGTAAATCCAGGTGGCCAGCGTATGCGAGGAATGCGGTCCCGGTTGCTCGATCAGCAGCGACGATTCGATGCGCGGCCCAGCATATTCCTTCAGCAGTTGATGAATCGGGCGTTGCGGATACTTGGCCACCCAATCTGCCCAGCCCTCCTGGGCGGCGGCCGGATGCTGGCGCAAGGCCGACTTGTAACTCAGGTCCCACGGCAATTCGGCCGCCTGCGCGGAACAGCACAGCAGCAGGCCGGCCAGTAATCGATAACCCATAAAAAAAATCCCCCAGGCAAAAATGCACTGGGGGATTCTACTAGCAATTTGATAACACTGATTTACACTACAGCGCCATCCGTTTCGTCTTTTTCCTTGACCGGCTTGATCAGGTCTTCACGCTTCACGCCCAGCCACATGGCGACTGCGGCGGCCACGAACACCGACGAGTAGATACCGAAGCAGATACCGATGGTCAGCGCCATGGCGAAGTAGTGCAACGTCGGACCGCCCAGGAACAGCATCGACAGCACCATCATCTGCGTACAGCCGTGGGTGATGATGGTACGCGAGATGGTCGAGGTGATCGCGTTGTCGATCACTTCATGCACCGACGCCTTGCGCTGCTTGCGGAAGTTTTCGCGGATCCGGTCGAAAATAACCACCGACTCATTGACCGAGTAGCCCAGCACCGCCAGGATACCGGCCAGCACGGTCAGCGAGAATTCCCAGTGGAAGAAAGCGAAGAAGCCGAGAATGATCACCACGTCGTGCAAGTTGGCGATAATCGCGGCGACTGCGAATTTCCATTCAAAGCGCACGGCCAGGTAGATCATCACGCCGATAATCACCATCACCAGCGCGTTGAGGCCATTCTGGGCCAGCTCGTCACCCACCTGCGGGCCGACGAATTCCACCTTCTGCAAACCGACCAGCTCGGCGCCGGCGGCGTCGGAGCAAGCCTGCTTGACCACGTGCTCGCCCTTGGCGGTCACGGTGTCGATCTGCTTCATGGCGCCGCTTTCGGCCTTGCACAGCGCATCGTACACCTTGGCCGAAGCGGCGTTGGAGGTGATGCCCTTCACCACCGGCAGACGCAACATCACGTCGTGGGCGGTGCCGAAGCCAGTGGCTTCAGGCTGCTCGTAGCCGATGCTTTCCAGCGTGTGGCGGATCCGTTCCAGGTTCGCCGCGTCCTTGTATTTCAGCTCCATCACGGTGCCGCCGGTGAACTCCACGGAGAAGTTCAGCGGACGGGTGATCAGGAAGAACACGGCTGCGACGAAGGTCAACGCCGAAATGGCGTTGAACACCAGCGCGTGGCGCATGAACGGAATGTCTTTTTTAATGCGGAAAAATTCCATGCTCAGTGCCCCTGGTTATTTCTGACCCGGTACCCAAACGGTACCGATGGCGATCGATTGCAGCTTTTTCTTGCGGCCGTACCAGAGGTTGACCACGCCACGCGAAACAAACACGGCGGAGAACATCGAGGTCAGGATACCCAGCGTGTGCACCACGGCAAAGCCGCGGATCGGACCGGAGCCGAACACCCACAACGCCACGCCGACGATCAGCGTGGTGACGTTGGAGTCGATAATGGTGGCCCAGGCGCGGTCGAAGCCGACGGAAATCGCCTGCTGCGGCGAAGCGCCGGAACGCAGCTCTTCCCGCACGCGCTCGTTAATCAGCACGTTGGAGTCAATCGCCATACCCAGCGCCAGCGCGATAGCGGCCATGCCCGGGAGGGTCAAGGTCACTTGCATCAGCGACAGGATCGCCAGCAGGAACAGCAGGTTGCAGGCCAGCGCGAACACGCTGAAGAAGCCGAACATCATGTAGTAGACGATCATGAAGATCGCGATGGCCGCGAAGCCGTACATGGTCGAGTGGATACCCTTGTTGATGTTCTCGGCGCCCAGCGCAGGGCCGATGGTGCGTTCTTCGATGATGTCCATCGGCGCCGACAGTGCGCCCGAGCGCAGCAGCAGCGCCAGTTCGGCCGCGTTTTCCGCCGTGCCCATGCCGGTGATCTGGAAGCGGCGTCCCAACTCCGATTGCACCGTGGCCACCGACAGCACTTCGCCCGGCTTGCCCTTCTTCTCGAACAGCACCATGGCCATTTTCTTGCCTACGCGGTCGCGGGTGGCGTCCAGCATGCGGCGGCCGCCGTCGCCATTCAGTTCCAGACCTACGGCCGGCTGGTTGTTCTGGTCGAAACTGGCCACGGCGCTGGAGATGTAATCACCGGTCAGCACTACGTCCTTGTACAGCACCACCGGTACGGCTTTGCCTGAGGTGAACAGTTCCGAGTTGAACGGAATCGCTGCCGACAGTTCGGTGCCCGGCGTGATCGTTTCGTCGACCATGCGCACTTCCAGCGTCGCAGTGCGGCCGATCACGGCGCGCGCGCGCGCCACGTCCTGCACCCCTGGCAGCTGGACCACGATGCGGTCCGGACCTTGCTGCTGGATCACCGGCTCAGCTACGCCCAGCTCGTTGACGCGCTTGGACAGGGTGGCGATGTTCTGCTTGACGCCGTCATCCACGGTTTGCTTCAGCGCCGCCGGTTTCAGGGTCATCACCGTTTTCAGGTCGCTGCCGTCGCCGGAATCGGCAAACAGCAGGTCGGTCATCTCGCCGCTCAATACCGCCTTGGCCTTCTGGCGGGTGGCGTCGTCGCGGAACTTGATTTCGATGGTGTTGCCGACCTTGTCGATACCGGCGTGACGCACGTTTTTGTCGCGCAGGATCGAGCGGGACGCAGCCTGCATGCCCAGCACACGCTTGTTCAGCACGGCTTCGCTGTCGACCTGCATCAGGAAGTGCACGCCGCCGCGCAAGTCGAGGCCGAGGTACATCGGCAGCGCGTGCAGGCTTTGCATCCATTTCGGCGTATCGGCCTGCAGGTTCAGCGCCACCAGGTAGGTAGGATCTTCCGGATCGGTGTTCAGCTCTTTTTCCAGCACCGATTTGGCGTGGAACTGAATGTCCGGGGTGGCGAAGCGCACCCGTACCGAGGCGTAATTGCCGGTGCCGTCAAAGGCGATGCCGTCGTTGGCGATGCCGGCCTTGGTCAGCACGTCGGCCACCTTGGCGGTCATGTCCGAGCTCATCTTGACGGTCGACTTGCCGCTGGTGACTTGCACCGCCGGCGATTCACCGAAGTAGTTCGGCACCGTGTACAGCGCACCCAACAGGATGGCCACCACGATCACTATGTATTTCCAGACTGGATAACGATTCATATAGCTCTAACGTTCAATGGAGACGTCAAAAGGCCCGCGCAGGCGCGGGCCCCGGGGAATTACAGGCCTTTCAGCGTGCCGTTTGGCAGCACCATCGTGATCGAATTCTTTTGCACCACCAGCTCGGCGCCGCTGGAGATTTCCAGGGTCACGTAAGCGTCGGAGATCTTGGTGATCTTGCCCAGCACGCCGCCGGCGGTCACCACTTCAGCGCCCTTGGTCAGCGCTTCCATCATGGCTTTTTGTTCCTTGGCGCGTTTTTGCTGAGGACGGATCATCAGGAAATACATGGCCACGAACATCAGAATCAGGAAACCATACTGGCCCAGGAAGCCACCGCCGCCGCCGAGGGCTTCGAGTGGGTTGGATTGAGCATAAGCATTGGAAATGAAGAAGGACACTGGTGACTCCGATATCTATAGTTTAAAAAACAGCGCTGTATTCTAGCACTGGCAGAACGGCGTTACGACTTTTACACCCCACGCGCGCGATCGGCGTGGAATTGCTGCACCCACGCCGGGAAACGGTCGGCGTCCAGCGCATCGCGCATTTGCTGCATGATGTCCAGGTAATAGTGCAGATTGTGGATGGTATTCAGGCGCGCACCGAGGATTTCCTGGGTGCGGTTCAGGTGGTGGTGATAGGCGCGCGAGAAGTTCTTGCAGGCGTAGCAGGAGCAGGTGCTGTCGAACGGCTCCTTGTCTTCCTTGTAACGGGCGTTCTTGATCTTGATGTCGCCGTAGCGGGTGAAGATCCAGCCGTTGCGGGCATTACGGGTCGGCATCACGCAGTCGAACATATCGACGCCGTTGGAGACGCCGGCCACCAGGTCTTCCGGCGTGCCGACGCCCATCAGGTAGTGCGGCTTGTTGGCCGGCAGTTTCGGGCCGACGTGTTGCAAGATGCGCATCATGTCTTCTTTCGGCTCGCCGACCGACAGGCCGCCGATGGCCAGGCCAGGGAAGTCGATTTCCTCCAGGCCGGCCAGCGATTCATCGCGCAGGTTCTCGAACATGCCGCCCTGCACGATGCCGAACAGCGCGTTCGGGTTCTCGCCACGGTGGAATTCGTCGTGCGAACGCTGGGCCCAGCGCAACGACATGCGCATCGACTTGGCGGCTTCGTCCAGCGTGGCCGGGCGCTTGTCGATTTCGTACGGCGTGCATTCGTCGAACTGCATCACGATGTCGGAATTCAGCACGCGCTGGATCTGCATCGACACTTCCGGCGACAGGAACAGCTTGTCGCCATTGATCGGCGAGTTGAAGTGCACGCCTTCCTCGGTGATCTTGCGCATCGCGCCCAGCGAAAACACCTGGAAGCCGCCGGAATCGGTCAGGATCGGCTTGTCCCAGCCCATGAAATCGTGCAGGCCGCCAAACTTGGCCATGACGTCATTGCCCGGACGCAGCCACAGGTGGAAGGTATTGCCGAGGATGATCTGGGCGTTGATTTCCTTCAGCTCCAGCGGCGACATGGCCTTGACCGAGCCATAGGTGCCAACCGGCATAAAGATCGGCGTTTGCACCACACCATGATTCAGCTTGACTTCGCCGCGGCGGGCCTTGGTCACGCCGGTGGTGTCCGTCTTGTGCAGCTTAAATTCCAACATTGCTTATTCCTTATTGTTCGTCGTCAGCAGCATGGCGTCGCCGTAGCTGAAGAAGCGGTATTCATTGGCGATCGCGTGGGCGTAAGCCTTGCGGATCTCTTCATAGCCGGCGAAGGCCGACACCAGCATCAGCAGCGTCGACTTCGGCAGGTGGAAATTGGTGATCAGACGCGTTACGGTCTTGAACTGGTAGCCGGGCGTGATGAACAGCGCCGTATCCGCGCTACCCGCTTCCAGCTGGCCGCCCTGCGAGGCCGACTCCAGCGCGCGCAGGGAGGTGGTGCCCACCGCCACCACATCGCGGCCGGCCGCGCGCGTGGCGCGCACCGCGTCCACGGTTTCCTGCGGCATGGTGTACCACTCGGTATGCATCTGGTGATCCGCCAGCTTTTCGTGGCGCACCGGCTGGAAGGTGCCAGCGCCCACGTGCAGCGTGACGTAGGCGAAGTTGACGCCCTTGGCCTTCAGCTTTTCCAGCAGCGGCTCGTCGAAGTGCAGGCCGGCGGTCGGCGCGGCCACCGCGCCCGGCACCTTGTTGAACACCGTCTGATAGCGGTTCTCGTCGAATGAATCGGCGTCGTGCTCGATGTACGGCGGCAGCGGCAGGCGGCCATGGGCTTCGATCAGGTCGAACACGTCGGCATCGAAATGCAGCGTGAAGAACTCGCCGGCGCGCTCGCCGACAGTCACGTCGAAGGCGTCGGCCAGGCGCATTTTGGTGCCGGCCAAAGGCGAACGCGAAGCGCGCACCTGTGCCAGCACGGTGCGGTTATCCAGCACGCGCTCAACCAGCGCCTCGACCTTGCCGCCGCTTTCCTTCGTGCCGAAGAAACGCGCCTTCAGCACGCGGGTATTGTTCATCACCAGCAGGTCGCCCGGCTGCAGCAGATCGAGAATATCGGCGAACTGGCGGTCGATAATCTGCTCACCGTCCAGATGCAGCAGACGGGAAGCGCTGCGGTCAGGCAGCGGGAATTGCGCAATACGCTCTTGCGGCAAGTTAAAATCGAAATCGGAAAGCGAATACATGTGCGGACTCTGTTAAACAAAAATACGGTAGGCCTTACAATAGCGGCGGCCAACCCTCTATTTTACGCCATATGCCTGTTTCACCGTCTAAAACTGCTAAAAAAACCGTCAGCGCTGAGGCCAAACTGGCCAAATTGGGCTTGCACACCGATATGGACCTGGTGCTGCACCTGCCCATGCGCTACGAGGACGAAACCCAGGTCATCACCATCGAAGAAGCCCGCCTGCACGGCGGCGACACCTCCCAAGTTGAGGGCATTGTTGTAAAAAACGAGATCGCCTACAAGCCAAGACGACAATTATTAGTGCATATCAGCGACGGCACCGGCGATTTGCAGCTGCGTTTCATGAATTTCTACGGCAGCCAGGTCAAACAGCTGGCCGAGGGCACGCGGATACGCGCGCGCGGCGAGTTGAAACACGGCTTCTTCGGCGCCGAGATGGTGCATCCGGCCTATAAAGTGGTCAACGAAGGCGCTCCGCTGCCAACGTCGCTGACGCCGGTGTATCCATCCGGTGAGGGCCTGTCGCAGCCGGTGCTGCGCAAAGCCATCCGCGACGCCATGACCCGCGTGGACTGGAGCGACACCCTGCCCGCTTCGCTGCGGGCGCAATTGCAGCTGTCCGACCTGGAACCGGCGGTGAAGCTTTTGCACTATCCGCCGCAGCAGGTGGACAACCACGCGCTGGCCGACCGCTCGCACCCTGCCTGGACACGGGTCAAGTTTGACGAGTTATTGGCGCAGCAGCTGTCGCTGAAACGCGCACAACGCGCGCGCCGCCTGAAAGGATCGCCGGCGCTGACGATGATCGGCGCGCTTTCGGAGCAGTTTCAGGCCGGCCTGCCTTTCAAGCTGACCAACGCCCAGCAAAAGGTGCTGAACGAAATCCGCGCCGACCTGCGCCAGCCGTTCCCGATGCAGCGGCTGCTGCAAGGCGACGTTGGCAGCGGCAAGACCGTGGTGTCCGCGCTGGCGGCAGCGCAGGCCATCGACAGCGGCTACCAGGCCGCGCTGATGGCGCCGACCGAGATCCTGGCGGAACAGCACTTCCGCAAGATCGCCGCGTGGATGGAACCCTTGGGCGTGAAAGTCGCCTGGTTGAGCGGCAGCTTGAAGAAAAAGGACAAGCAGGCAGCGTATGACCTGATCGAATCCGGCGAAGCGCGGCTGGTGGTGGGCACGCACGCGCTGCTCCAAGAGGTGGTGACCTTCCAGAATCTCGGGCTGGTGATCGTCGACGAGCAGCACCGCTTCGGCGTCGGCCAGCGCCTGGTGTTGCGCAACAAGGGCAACGAAGGCGAAGTGCCGCACCAGCTGATGATGTCGGCCACGCCGATCCCGCGCACACTGGCGATGACCTACTATGCCGACCTGGAAGTCTCGGTCATCGATGAACTGCCGCCGGGCCGCAGTCCTATCGTCACCCGCACCATCGACCAGAATCGTCGCGACGAAGTGATCGAGCGTGTGCATGCGGCGGCGCAGGAAGGCCGCCAGGTCTACTGGGTCTGCCCGCTGATTGAAGAATCGGAAGCGCTGCAACTGCAAACCGCCACCGACACCCACGCGCTCCTGGCCGAAGCGCTGCCCGACCTGCATATCGGCCTGGTACACGGCCGCCTGAAGACGGCGGAAAAGCAGGAAGTGATGGACGCCTTCATCGCCAACGAAATGCAGGTGCTGGTGGCCACCACGGTGATTGAAGTTGGGGTTGACGTGCCGAATGCGTCACTGATGGTGATTGAGCACGCCGAGCGTTTCGGCCTGTCGCAGCTGCACCAGTTGCGCGGCCGTGTTGGCCGGGGCTCGGCGGCATCGGTGTGCTTGCTGCTGTATCAAAGCCCGCTGGGCCAGATCGCCAAGCAGCGCCTGATGACGATGCGCGAAACCACGGACGGTTTTGAAATCGCCCGCCGCGACCTGGAGATACGCGGTCCCGGCGAATTCCTCGGCGCCCGCCAGTCCGGCCAGGCCATGCTGCGCTTCGCCGACCTGGAAACCGATAGCTGGCTGGTCGACCAGGCGCGCGACGTCGCCCACGACCTCCTGCACGCCAACACGCCTGAAAAAGCCGCCACGGTGGAAGCCCACCTGGCCCGCTGGCTAGGCGGCCGCGAAGAATTCCTGAAAGTCTAGAAGCACAGGTAAATCCGGTTGGCGACATCCACCACAAAATCCGGCTGCAAATAGGCGGCGAACACCAGCGCCAGCACGCTGGCGATGGCGGCGCGCAGCAGCCAGGTTCTCATCATGCCGCCTGCATGCGCGCCAGCGGGCGCTCGTTGATCGGCAGATTGACCAGGCCCGCCATCACGCCCAGCCCAATAGTGATGCCCCATACGACGTCGTAATTGCCCTGCAACGCGTACAGATAGCCGCCCAGCCACACGCCGAGGAAGCTGCCCAACTGGTGCGAGAAGAACACGATCCCGGCCAGCATCGACATATGCTTCACGCCGAACACGCCGGCGATGATGCCGTTGGTGAGCGGCACCGTCGACAGCCACAACACGCCCATCGCCGCCGCAAACAGATAGACCGTGATCGGCATCAATGGAGCAAGCAGGAACAGCGTAATCGCCAAGGCGCGCGCGAAGTAAATCGCCGACAGCAGGTAGCGCTTGGGCAGGCGTCCACCCAGCTTGCCGGCGTAGTACGAGCCAAAAATATTGAACAGTCCAATCAAGGCCAGTGCCATGACGGCGACGCCGGGATTGGCGATGCCCTTGTCCTTCAAATACGCCGGCATGTGCACGCCGATGAACACCAACTGGAAGCCGCATACAAAATAGCCGGCCACCAGCAGCAGGAAGGAACGGTTGCTCAGCGCCTCGGCGGCGGCTTCGCGAATGCTTTGCTGCGGACCGTGGGCATGCGTCACCGCCGGCTCGCGCAGATAGAAGGCCATCGGCACCATCAGCGCCACCAGCAAGACGCCCAGTATGTAGAAGGCGTTCTGCCAGCCGACTGCGGAGATCAGTTGCTGCTCGATCGGCATCAACATGAACTGGCCCAGCGAACCGGCCGCGCCGGAGATGCCGAACGCCCACGAGCGCTTTTCCGCCGGCGCCACGCGGCCGATGATGCCGCTGACCGCGCCGAACGCGGTACACGCCAGTCCCAGGCCGACAAACAGCCCGGTGCCCAGCACGAATAAAGTAGGGTCTTTGACCAGCGCCATCCAGAACAGGCCGGCGGCATAGCTGACCGCGCCGACCAGCACCACGCGCATGGTGCCGAAACGGTCCGCCGCCATGCCGGCGAACGGGCCGATGGCGCCCCACATCAGGTTCTGCATGGCTTGCGCCAGCGAGTAAGTCTCGCGCGTCCAGCCGTGGGCTTGGGAAATCGGCTGCATCCAGAAGCCGAAACCGTGGCGCACGCCCATCGCCATCGTCAGCACGACGCCGGTGGCAAGCAGCACGGTTTTCAAGGAAGGTGCGCGGTCCGCGACGAACATGGTGTATCCCCGTTGTTAAAATCGTATCCGGAGATTGTAACCAGTTCGCGCGGGCCGCGCTTGCAAGGTCTTTATGAGTCGGCCGGGTAACGCAGGCCGATCTGCGCGCGGATCTCGTCCAGGGTGCCCATCAGCGCCAGCGTCTCGTCATGCGGCATCACCGGGCTTTCGATCAGGCCTGCGCGGAGGCAGCGGCCGACTTCCTGCGCTTCATGCGTGTAGCCGTTGCCGGACTTCGGCAGCGTCAGCGTGCGCTCGTTGCGCGAGGCGCCGTCCACCAGCGTGACGGTGATGGTGTCGGTGTTGTGGAAGCGGTCGTGCAGGCGCACATAGCCCTTCTCACCCGAGATCACCAGTTCGGTCGGCGTGCGCGAACGCAGGCTGCACGCGCAGGACGAGACGCCGCCGCCTTCGTGTGTCAGCGTGAATGCGGTCTGCATATCGACGCCGGTGGCGGCCATCTCGGCCTGTGCCTTCACGCCGGTTACCGCGCCGAGGAAAAACGACGACATCGACAGCGGATAAATGCCCAGGTCCAGCAGCGCGCCACCGCCCAGCTCCGGCGCGAACAGACGGTGCTCAGGACCGGCGTCCGAGGTAAAGCCGAAATCGGCCGACACGTTGGCCGGCTTGCCGATCTCACCGCTATCGACGATGCGCTTGGCCTCGACCACGGACGGCATGAAGCGCGTCCACATCGCCTCCATCACGAACAGCTTCTTGGCGCGCGCCAGGGTGATGATGTCCTCGGCCTGACGGCGGTTCATGGTGAACGATTTCTCCACCAGCACCGCCTTGCCGCCGTTGAGGCACATCAGCGCGTTCTCGTGGTGCATCGGGTGCGGCGTGCCGATGTAGATCACATCCACTTCCGGATCGTCGGCCAGCGCCTGGTAGCTGCCGTGGAAACGCGCGGCGCCATACTCCTGGCCGAACTTGGTAGCGCTATCTACCGAGCGCGAAGCCACAGCCGCCAGTTTGGCATCCGGCGTCTCGCGCAAAGCGGTGGCGAAGGCTTTGGCGATTTTGCCCGTGCCCAGAATACCCCAGCGAATTACCTGCGTCATGGTGTACTTTCTGCCGCATCGGCGGCGTGTTGGTTGGTGTCGGAATGCTTATTTTACTTCGGCGATGCGCTTGGGACGGAACACCGTTGCGTCGGCGTAGAACGCTTCGTCCTGATCGGGCCACCAGCCCGGCACGCCCAGCGCCTGCATCGGCGTGAAGCCGGCGGTGCTCAGGCCTTCGTCGGCCAGCTGCTGCGCGACCTTGGCGTCCAGCCATGCGCGGCGGCCGTCGTGGTCCAGTGCGAAGAAATCATCGGACGCCAGCACCACCCGCGTGTGCGCGGTGATGGCCTTGCGCGGCGCGACCAGCTTCTCCATCAGCGCGTGGCCGAACAGCCAGACTTGCGCATCCACGCCCCATTGCGCGCGGCGGCCGACAAACGCCTCATGCCAGCGATGCCCTTGCAGCGCCTCAATCAGAGCCTGGCCTGCTGCGTCATCGCGCACCACCAGCAGTGCGGCGTTTTCGTCGAAGATGGTGGCGCCATCGCGCGCCGGGCCGCGTGATTTGCCAACGCCATCCAGCGCAATCTGCGCCGCCTGCAAGGCGTTCAGCTGCACTTTGATGCGCGGGAAGGTCAGCCATACCAGGCCGTTGAAGAAGTCGTGCAGGTTGTCGCGCGTGGGCACGCAACCGGTAGCGCCGATGTGCTGTTCGTAGGCGGTGCCTTCCGGCAGATCCTCCTGCGGCACGAACGACATCGGCAAGCCAAGGTGATTGCGCAGGCCCAGTGCTGCGGCCTGCTGGCAGAACGTGTCGCGGAAGTGCGTCTCTGCCGACAAATGGCTGGCCGCGCCGCACACCGATTCAAACCACGGTCGCGACCAGTCGATTGTCTCCAGCACTGCTTACACCATTTTCCAGTTGATGGTTTCACCGGCATTGAGCGGCACTACCTGCTGGTCGGCCAGCGGCAGGGTTTCCGGCATGGTCCACTGCTCGCGCTTCAGCGTGATGGTGCCTTCGTTGCGCGGCAGGCCGTAGAAGGCCGGGCCGTTGAAGCTGGCGAAGGCTTCCAGTTTATCCAGCGCGCCGGCGCGCTCGAAGGCTTCGGCGTACAGTTCCATCGCATGCAGCGCGGTGTAGCAGCCGGCGCAGCCGCAGGCGGCTTCCTTGGCGCCTTGCGCGTGCGGCGCCGAGTCGGTGCCGAGGAAGAAGCGTTCGTCGCCGCTGGTGGCGGCCGTCACCAGCGCCAGGCGGTGCTCTTCGCGCTTCAGCACCGGCAGGCAGTAGTAGTGCGGACGGATGCCGCCCTTGAAGATGTCGTTGCGGTTGTAGAGCAGGTGATGCGCGGTGATGGTCGCCGCGATCGGGCCTTCGGCTTCCGCCACGTACTGGGCGGCGTGCTTGGTGGTGATGTGTTCAAACACGATGTTCAGCGCCGGGAAGTCGCGGCGCAGTGGACGCATCACGCGTTCGATGAAGACGGCTTCGCGGTCGAACAGGTCGATGTCCTGATCGGTGACTTCGCCGTGCACCAGGAACGGCATGCCGACTTCCTGCATCTTCTCCAGCACCTTGTAGCAGTTGGCCAGATCGGTCACGCCGGCGTCCGAATTGGTGGTGGCGCCGGCCGGGTACAGCTTGACCGCGTGGACAATGCCGCTCTCCATGGCGCGCACGATTTCGTCGGGCTGCGTGTTGTTGGTCAGGTAGAGCGTCATCAGCGGCTCGAAGTTGAATTCCTTCGGCAGCGCGGTCAGGATGCGCTCACGATAGGCGACAGCGGCCGCCGTGGTGGTCACCGGCGGTTTCAAATTTGGCATCACAATGGCGCGGCCGAACTGGCGGGCGCTGTGCGGCAGCACGCTGGCCAGCGTCGCGCCGTCGCGCAAATGCAGGTGCCAGTCGTCTGGACGGGTGATGGTGATGCTGTCGGGAGTATTTGCGAGGTCGGACATGGCGGCGGGCTTTCAGGCTATCAAAGTGCGAATAGCCGACATTTTACCTGTAGCCGCGCCCCAAAGCACCGGTTGTCACTCGCTACCGCGCTGTTTTGCCATCAGTTTTCCGGATTCGTTGCCTTCTTCGTTGCCCTTGCCGTCGTAGCGGATGTAGTCGAATACGTCCGCCGCCTTGACTTTGACGATCTGGCCACTGTGCAGCGTGGGGATGTTGGCCGGTTCGTTGTTCAGCAGGCCGGTGATTTCCTTGTCGTCCCACTTGGTCACTTCCACCCACATCCACTCGCGGCCATTGTCCGGCGCGGCGAAGGGGGCTTTGACCATGATGTACTCGCCGGTGCGCAGGCCGGCGTTGAAGGCTTGTTGCAGCGCCGGCAGCCTGGCCTTGGCGGCGTTGCTGGCGGCCAGCACTGCGTCGTCATGCCGCACGATCTGCACCGAATCGGCGGAGCCGAACAGCGATGCGAACAACGCGGTCTGCTGCGCATGGCGGTCCGGCCCCGGATAGCGGTCGAACCCGATTTCCAGCAGACGGTTGCGCGGATCGCCCTCTTCCGGTTTACCGCTGTACAGCGCCAGCTGGGCGGTTGCCGTGGCGTTGTCCTGTAGCGTCGGCAGTTGCGCGCCGCGCAGTGACTCGTGCTTGATGGCCTTCAGGTTGAGCGTCAGCGTGCCGCCCGGACCGATGGCCGCGCCTTCCGCCAATGCCTGCGCCAGGATGTTGATCAGGTTACCGGCCTGGTTATTCTGCGAATGGGCCACCTCGTTGACCACCACGTCCGGCAGGCCGAACTTGGCCATGCCGAGGGTGATTTCGCGCAGCAGCTGGTCTTCGCGGTAAGCGTGGATAACCGTGTGGCGCGCCACATACGGCGTGTCGCCCTGCCAGCCGTCGACGCGGCGCTTGCGCCATTCGGCGGCGGTGAGGATTTCGCGGGTTTCTTCGTCCCACAGCAGGCCGCCGGTCTGCTCGGCCACTTGCAGCAGCAGACGGTCGGCGGCGCGCAAGCCTCTGTAGGTCGGCGAGGCGGGCATGCGGAATTCCAGCACCAGCGCCTGTTGCGCCAGTTGCACCTCCTCAGACTGCTCCTTGCTCAGGCCACGGCCGAAATACTGAATCATGCGCAGGTCCGGCGGCGTAAAGTTCTTCTGGACGTCGACTTCCAGCAAGGCGCTGAGCTGCGCCTCGGCTGGCGCCGGCGACAGATCCTTCACCAGTGTCAGCGCACCGCCCTGCTGCGCCAGCGCCTTTTGCAAGGCCGCCATGGGCTCGGTGGCCGGCGCCTTGGCGAAATAAATCGCGTAGACAAAGCCGACCGGTCCTTTCATCGGCGCGCCGGACGGGAACTTGTCCGCCGCCCGCGCCATGGAGGCGCAACACATCAGAACCAGAAACAGCGAACGAAATAGCGGCATGGCAGTCCTATTCGGCCTTGGTCTGCGCGGCCCAGGCCTTGGTGTCGGCCAGGATCTTGTCGAGATGGGCGCGGTCGTAGACCTTGCCGTGGCTAATGACGGTGCGGATCTTGCGCGTGGCGCCGATGTCCTGCAGCGGATTGGCGTCCAGCACCAGCACGTCGGCCGCCTTGCCGGCTTCCAGCGCGCCATAGCGGTCCTGCTTGCCGAGGAAGCGCGGGCCGTTGATCACTGCCGTCTGCAAGGCCTGCGCCGGCGTCAGGCCATAATTCACGTACAGGCCGATTTCGTCATGCAGCGCCTGGCCCGGATAGTCGTAGGAATTCAAAAAGCCCGCATCGGTGCCGGCAATGATGCTGACGCCTTCCTGCTGCAAAATAGGCAGCAGCGCCGCCGATTTCTCGAACACCGCCTTGCGCTGCGCAATCGCCGTCGCGTCATCCTGCGCCGCGCGCTGCACGCGCCAGTCGTAGGTGGCGCGCAGGCCGTGGCCGTGTACTGCAAGGCCTCATCATGCGTATGATCGTCGCGGTCCAGATACGCCACCACGCGCGACACCGACAAAGTCGGCACCACCGCCGTGCCCTTGGACGCCATATAGCGGAACGACGACCGCGCCGTCGCTTCGTCGTAGCTGGCCAGGCTTTGCTTCACCGCCTCACGGCCCGTCAGCGTGCCCGCCGCCACCTGCGCCGTCAATTCCTGCTCCTTCGGTGTGGCCGCGCGCAACAGGTAGGATTGATGCTCCACCGTGCCCAGGCCGGCGTCGAACATCGTTGCTAACGTAAGCTGCACCGGAATGTGGCCGGAGGTGCGCATGCCGCGCGCCTTGGCCTGGCGCAGCGCCTCCAGATACATCTCCGGCTTCAGCGTGTTTTCGGTAATCTTGACGAAGTCCACCTGCTGCCCTTGCAGCTTGTCCAGCGCCTTGCTGACTTCCTCCGGCGTGCCGACTTCAATCGTGCCCTTCCACAGCGGCTTGTAGCCTTCCAGCTTGGCGCCGGAGGTAAAGATGGTCGGTCCTTCCAGCTGGCGCGCATTGATTTGCGCGCGCCATTGCAACACGGTATCCGGCAAATCGCCCGAGCAATCGCGCACGGTGGTGATGCCGTAGGCCAGATACAGCGGCAGCAAATGCTTGTTCTCATCGATCAAGGCCGGGCCGCCACCGAAGTGCACGTGCGTGTCCCATAGACCGGGCATCAGATACTTGCCCGGCAGGCTGATGGTTTTTTTGGCAGCGTAATTGGACAACTGTTGGTCATCCACCACCGCCACGATGGTGTCGCCCTTGAGCACCACGGATTTGCCGGTCACCGTTTTACCACCCGCCACGTCGATCAGGGTGGCCTTGGTCAACACCACGTCGGCGGCGATTTTGTCGGCCGCGTGGGCCGCGCTCAACAGTCCCAGCGCCAGCATGGCGCCACTTAATTGCTTAAAGGAAATTTTCATCAGTGAATTATACGGGCCAGGAAGTCACGCGCGCGCTCGGTACGGGGCGCCTGGAAGAACTCGTCCTTGACCGTATCTTCCAGAATCGCGCCCTGGTCCATGAACACCACGCGGTTGGCCACCTTGCGGGCAAAGCCCATTTCGTGGGTCACCACCATCATGGTCATGCCTTCCTGCGCCAGGCCGACCATCACATCCAGCACCTCGTTGATCATTTCCGGGTCCAGCGCCGAAGTCGGCTCATCGAACAGCATGGCGATCGGGTCCATCGACAGCGCCCGCGCAATCGCCACCCGCTGCTGCTGGCCGCCGGACAGCTGGCCGGGGAATTTATCCTGCTGCGCCAGCAGGCCGACCCGGTCCAGGTATTGCAAACCGCGCGCCGTGGCCTCTTCCTCGCTACGGCCCAGCACCTTGACCTGGCCCAGCGTCAGGTTGTCGCGCACCGATAAATGGGGGAACAGCTCAAAATTCTGGAATACCATGCCGATCCGCGCGCGCAGCGCCGGCAGGTCGGTGGTTTTGTCGCCGACCGAGGTGCCATCGACGATAATCTGGCCCTGCTGCACCGACTCCAGCCCGTTGACCGTCTTGATCAGGGTGGACTTGCCGGAGCCGGAAGGTCCGCAAATCACCATCACGTCGCCCTTGTCTACCTTGGTGCTGCAATCCTTCAAAACCTGGAATTGCCCATACCACTTGCTGATGTTTTTGATTTCGATCATAAGAAAATAGATTATTCGGTCTGACGCAGGGCAGTACCGCTGCGCGCTTGACAGCGTCCCTGCCCGCAAGGATACTGCGGAACTTGCCAATAGTTTCAGCAGCCGGCGCACCTTCAACCGGCTGTCGCCACGCTAAGAAAAGAACGCAGCGGCGGCCAACCTGCACGCTGCGCAGGCCAAGAGAGACACTACCACAGGAAACCCAACAATATGAACAAACAAAGCCGATTGACCACGTACATCCTGATCGGACTGGCGCTAGGCATCATCACCGGCTACATCGCCAACATCAATCTGGTGGAAGCGAGCCGGGGCAGCTTTGCCGACACCATGGCGCTGATCACCACGCTGTTCCTGCGCCTGATCAAGATGATTATCGCGCCGCTGGTGTTCTCCACCCTGGTATGCGGCATTGCCAAGATGGGCGATGCGACCGCCGTCGGCCGCGTCGGCGTCAAGACGCTGGGCTGGTTCTTCATCGCTTCGGTGATGTCGCTGACCCTGGGCCTGATCCTGGTCAACCTGTTCCGTCCGGGCGACGCGCTGCTGGGCCACATGGCCGCCACCGCCGCCAAGACCGACCTGGCCACCTCCAGCCTGACACTGAAAGACTTCGTCACCCACCTGGTACCGGCCTCCATCGTGGACGGCATGGCAAAGAACGAAATCCTGCAGATCGTGATCTTCTCGCTGTTCTTCGGTTCGGCCGCTGCGGCCGTCGGTCCGAAAGCCAACGCGCTGATCGAAGCGTTGGACGGCGTTGCCCACGTGATGCTGAAAGTCACCGGCTACGTGATGAAGTTTGCGCCGTTCGCGGTGTTTGCGGCGGTTGCCGGCACCATCGCCAAGAGCGGCCTGGGCGTGCTGTCGACCTATGGCGTGTTCATGGCCGAGTTCTACTTCGGCATCGCGCTGCTGTGGGCGCTGCTGATCTTCATCGGCTTCCTGTTCCTCAAAGGCCGCATCTTCGACCTGATGAAAGAAATGCGCAGCCCGGCGCTGCTGGCGTTCTCGACCGCATCGAGCGAAGCGGCGTATCCGAAAACGCTGGAAGGCCTGGAGCGTTTCGGCGTGCGCAACCGCATCGCCTCGTTCGTGCTGCCGATTGGCTACTCGTTCAACCTGGACGGCTCGATGATGTACTGCACCTTCGCTACCGTGTTCATCGCGCAGGCGTATGGTATTGAAATGTCGCTGGGTCAGCAGATGACCATGATGGCGGTGCTGATGCTGACCTCGAAAGGCATGGCCGGCGTGCCGCGCGCATCGCTGGTGGTGATTGCCGCCACGCTGGGCCAGTTCAACATTCCGGAAGCCGGCATGCTGCTGCTGCTGGGCATCGACCACTTCCTCGACATGGCGCGCTCCGCGACCAACGTCATCGGCAACGGCATCGCCACCGCCGTCGTCGCCAAATGGGAAGGCGAGATGGACCCGCCGAAACCGGCGAACGCCGAACTGGCGTAAGCACCAACAAGAAAGCCACCTTCGCGGTGGCTTTTTTTCGTCATAACCAGGTGCGCTTGCCCTCAGGCTTGGCCCCCATCTCCCGCAACCGGCGCCGCAGGCGGGCGTTGTCGGCGATGGCGCCGATCAGTGATACCAGCATCAGGATACCGAACGCTTCCTGGCCAAAGTAACGGAAGAACAGCCAAGCGCCAGCGGCACACACAATACCCGTCAGCAGCAATAACAGCGAATCCTTCATGTCGCCTCCGAATGATAGGCTTCAATATTACACCTTGCGCGGAATCGTTATCCGGCTTGGCGGTTTTCGTAATTGCGGTGGCTCAAGCGTTGCTGCACCATCTAGCGATAATTCTATTCTGCTGGAGACGATATGACTGCTTCGCGACGCACCGCGCTGAAGACTTTACTGGCCGGCGCCGCCGTGGCGCCGCAATTGGCCACCGCCGCTGCCGAACCGGCTTGGGGACGCGGCATCGAAGGCCAGCGCAAGGCCGATCTGGGTAACGGCACCTTCCTCAACCCCATTCTCGCCGGCGACCACCCCGATCCCACCATCATCAAGGACGGCGACGATTACTACATGACGTTTTCATCCTTCCTGGCCTACCCAGGCGTCATCATCTGGCACTCGCAGGATCTGGTGAACTGGCAGCCTATCGGCCCGGCATTGACCAAGCCGCTCGGCAGCATCTGGGCCATGGACCTGGTCAAGCACAACGGCCGCTACTTCATCTACATCCCGGCCGGCAGCAGCATCTACGTGATCTGGGCCGACAACATCAAAGGCCCATGGAGCGATCCGATCGACCTGAAAATCGAAGGCGCGATCGACCCAGGCCACGCCGTCGGCGAGGACGGCAAGCGCTACCTGTTCGTCAACGGTGTGCGCCGCATCGGCCTCACCGACGACGGCCTGGCCACCATCGGCAAACTGGAAAAAGTCTACGAACCCTGGCGCTACCCGCAAGACTGGGTGGTGGAGATGTTCGCCCCCGAAGGCCCTAAACTGCTCAAGCGCGGCGAATGGTTCTACCTCGTGATGGCCGTCGGCGGCACCTCCGGCCCGCCGACCAGCCACATGGTCATCGCGGCCCGCTCACGCTCCATCCACGGCCCATGGGAAAACCATCCGAGCAACCCGCTGGTGCGCACCAAAAGCGCCGACGAAAAATGGTGGTCGCGTGGCCACGCCTCGCTGGTCGAAGGTCCGGCCGGCGACTGGTGGATGGTCTACCACGGCTATGAAAACGGCTACCGCACGCTGGGCCGCCAATGCCTGCTCGAACCGATTGAATGGACCAAGGACGGCTGGTTCAAAGCCAAAGGCGGCGACCTGTCCAAGCCACTGCCAACGCCGAAGAAAGGCAAGGCAGTCCCGCACAACTTTGCCAAGTCCGACGATTTCCAGACCACGCGCTTCGGCGTGCAGTGGAGCTTCTTCAATCCGGGACCGGATGAAATGAAACGCGTGCAGCACACGCCTGGCACGCTGGCCATCCAGGGCAAAGGCACATCGCCGGTCGACTCGTCGCCGCTGACTTTCATCGCCGGCGACCGCGCCTACGAAGCCACCATCACCATGGACATCGGCGCCGATGCGGAAGGCGGCCTGCTGCTGCACTACAGCGAACGCGCCTACGTCGGCATAGGCTTCACGCCGACGCAGATGAAAACCTTCGCCCACTCGCAGGAGCAAAGCTGGATGCGCGAAAAGATGGACGTCTCCACCGTGCATATCCGCCTGAAGAACGACCGCCACATCGTCACCTTCCACTACTCGCTGGACGGCAAGCAGTGGACGCAGCATCCGTGGCAGATGGAAGTCTCCGGCCTGCACCACAACGTCTTCGGCGGCTTCGCCAGCCTGCAACCGGGCATCTACAGCGCCGGCACAGGCGTGGTGAAGCTACGCGACTTCAAGTACCGCGCGCTGGCTTAGTTCTGCTCCGCGTAGACCTTCACCAGTTCGTGCAGGAATACGCGGCCTTCCATCAGCGACTGCACGCCGATGTACTCATTCAGACCGTGGATGTTGCCCAGGTCCGGCGTCAGGAAGATACCGCTGATGCCGTAGGTGGGAATGCCGGCGGCATTGAGGAACTGGCCATCGGTGGCGCCGGACTGCAGGATCGGCATCACCGGCACACCAGGCCACAGCTTCGCGGTCATCTTCTCCACCGGCTCCATGATGGCGCGCGTCAGCGCCGGCGGCGGCGAGTTCTCGCCACGGATTTCCAGCGTCTCCACCTTCACCGCCGGATCGTCGATGGCCGTCACCAGCGCCTGGCGCACTGTCTCCTGCGTCACGCCGGGGAAGATGCGGCAGTTGATGTTGGCGCGTGCACGCTGCGGCAGCGCGTTGGTGGCATGGCCTGCGTCCAGCATGGTGGCCACGCAGGTGGTGTGCAGCATCGCGCCCCAGCTCGGGCTGGCGTTGGACACCGTGGACACGGCTTTCTCATCGTTGGGATTCTTTGCCACCGTCAGCATCGCGTCGGCCACGTCTTTGTGGCCGGCAGCCAGCTCGATCTTCGACATCGCGTTCAGATAGCCCTTGCTGCCGTCGGTCAGCTGGATCGGGAATTCATAGCCCTGGATTTTCTCCAGTGCACCGGCCAGATGATAGATGGCGTTGTCCTTCACCGGACGCGAACTGTGGCCGCCGCGGTTGATCACTTCCAAGCGATAGTTCTGCGCCACCTTCTCGCCCGCCTGCACCGTCATCGAGACGCGCTTGCCGGCCGCATTCAGCTCGCCGCCCGCGCCTTCGTTCAGCGCGTAGGCCGCATCGATCAGCTCACGGCGATTCTTGGTCAGCCACTCAGCGCCGTTGAAGGCGCCGGCGGTCTCCTCACCGCAGGTCAGCGCCATTTTCAGCGTGTGGCGCGGCTTGTAGACTTCCTGCTTGAAGCGCACCAGCGAATCTGCCCAGATGGCTGCCTGCGCCTTGTCGTCCAGCGCGCCGCGCGCATAGAACTTGCCGTCTTCTTCCACCAGCGTGAATGGATCGCGCACCCAGTCTTCGCGCTTGGCTTCCACCACGTCGATGTGTGCCAGCAGCAGGATCGCTTTGGCCTTCGGGTCGCGGCCCGGCAGGATCGCCACCAGACCGCCTTCCTTTGGATGCGCAGGATCGGCATACAGGTGCAGGTCCGACTCGGGGAAGCCCGCCGTCTTCAGGCGCGCCGCGATGCGCTCGGCGGCCAGCGTGCAGCTGCCGGCGGACAGCGTGGTATTGGTCTCGACCAGCTCCTTGTACAGGGCGCGGAACTGCGGTTCCGTCGGATCGGCGGCTTGAACAGCATAAGCACTTTGCACGCACGCCAGCAGTGCAGATACAGCACCCAGCACAAAACGAGACTTCATCAATTAGCTCCTTAGTTTAAAACTTCTTCCTCATCCGCCTTGGCCTGCTGGCGTTCCCACATTTGAGTATATAGCCCGTTGGCCGCCAGCAGGGATTGATGCGTACCGCGTTCGACGATGCGGCCGTGATCCAGCACGATGATCTGCTGCGCATCGGCCACGGTGGACAGGCGGTGCGCGATGACCATGGTGGTGCGGGTGCGCGAGATTTCCTTCAACTGCGCCTGGATCGCCTGCTCCGCCTTGGAGTCCAGCGCCGACGTGGCTTCGTCAAAGATCAGCACCGCAGGATTCTTCAGCAGCGTGCGCGCAATCGCCACGCGCTGTTTCTCGCCGCCGGACAGTTTCAGGCCGCGTTCACCGACCATGGTCTTGTAACCGTCCGGCAGGCTGTCGATAAAGTCGTGGATCGAAGCGGCGCGCGCGACGGCCACAATCTCGTCATGCGTGGCGCCCGGCTTGCCGTAGGCGATGTTGTATTCGATGGTGTCGTTGAACAGCACCGTATCCTGCGGCACGATGCCGATCGCATGGCGCACCGAATCCTGCGTCAGCGCGCGCAAGTCCTGGCCGTCGATGGTGATGCCGCCGGCGTTGACTTCGTAGAAGCGGAACAGCAGGCGCGATAAGGTCGACTTGCCGGAGCCGCTGTGGCCCACCACCGCCGTCGTGGTACCCGGCGCGATGGTGAAGTCCACATCGAACAGGATCTGGCGGTTAGGATCGTAGCTGAAGTCCACATGCTTGAAGCGCACCTCGGCGCCGTGCGTGAGCAGCGGCTTGGCGTCGGCAGCATCGGCGATTTCGCGGTTCTGGTCCAGCAGCGAGAACAGCTTCTCCATGTCGGCCAGGCTTTGCTTGATCTCGCGGTAAATCACGCCGAGGAAGTTCAGCGGAATATACAACTGGATCATGAAGGAGTTGACCAGCACCAGATCGCCCAGCGTCATCTTGCCGTCGATGACGCCGACCGTGGCGCGCCACAAGATCAGCGTGACGGCGACCGCGATGATCATCGACTGGCCGGTGTTCAGCAGCGACAAGGACGTCTGCGATTTGACGGCCGCGCTTTCGTAGCTCTGCAAGCCTTCGTCATAGCGTTTGGCTTCGTATTCTTCGTTGCCGAAGTACTTCACCGTTTCGTAGTTGATCAGCGAATCGATGGCCTTGGTGTTGGCCTTCGAGTCCATCTCGTTCATGGTGCGGCGGAAGTGCGTGCGCCAGTTGGTGATCAGGATGGTGAAGGTGATGTACGACACCAGCGCCACGAAGGTAATCACCGAGAACCAGATATCGTAGTGCGTGACCAGGTAGCCCAGCACCAGCGTGATTTCCACCAGCGTCGGCAGGATGTTAAACAGCGTGTACGAAATCAGCGAACCGACCGCGCGCGTGCCGCGTTCGATATCGCGCGTCATGCCGCCGGTCTGGCGGTTCAGGTGGAAGCGTAGCGACAACGCGTGCAGATGGCGGAACACTTGCAGCGCAATGGTGCGCACCGCGCGTTGCGTGACGCGCGCAAACAGGAACTCGCGCAGTTCGGTGAACACGGTGGTCGACACGCGCAGCACGCCGTACACCACCAGTGCGCCGAGCGGCAGCACCAGCAAGGCCTGCGGATGGGAGGGCGAGATGGTCAGCGAATCGATCAGCTTCTTCATCACCACCGGCACGCCGACGTTGGCCAGCTTGGCGCCGACCAGGCAGCTCAGCGCCAGCGCCACGCGCCATTTGTAGACCCACAAATACGGCAGCAGGGTTCTCAGGGTGGAAAAATCGCTGCGGGAAGAAGCGGGCTTGCTGGCGGTAGCTGGCGGGGATTCGGAGTAACGGCGCATGGCGGATAATGGCTTTTTATGGTTCAATTCTCGTTCATTGTAGCCCCTGAAGAGATTTTAAGATGACCACGCCCCAAACAACCGCCCCTATCGCCGTCACCACCGTCAACCGCGGCCTGCCCGCCGGGAAGATGCCGGAACTGCGCATGATGCCGTCGCCGTCCGACGCCAACGTCTACGGCGATGTGTTTGGCGGCTGGATCATGGCGCAGGTGGACATCGCCGGCTCGCTGCCGGCCACCCGCCGCGCCAATGGCCGCGTGGCCACCATTGCGGTGAATTCGTTCGTGTTCAAGAACCCGGTGTTTGTGGGCGATCTGCTGTCGTTTTATGCTGATATTGTCAAGGTTGGCAATACGTCCATTACCGTGCAGGTGGAAGTGTATGCAGAACGCAACCGCCTGCAGGCCGACACGGTGAAAGTCACCGAAGCCACGTTGACCTACGTGGCGACCGATTCGGACCGCAAGCCGCGCAAAGTGCCGCCGATTGAAACGCTGATTCATCCCTGAGCGCCAGCGCTCACTGCATGGACGACCAGCGCCGCATTTTCCTCGCCACCGCCGGCCGGCTGTCCGCGTTCAGCGCGATGGCCGCCACGACAGCCGCTGCCGGCGCGCTGGCCAGCGCCAGCCCAAGCGCCATCGCGCAGAATCGCGTGGCGGCGCGCGAAGGCGGCAATGTGTGCGTTTGCTAGCTGAATTGACCCTGTCAGTTTGACCCGCCCGCCATACCCTGGCGAACGCTGCAACCCGGTCGTAAGACCCTTCAAAGCCCAACTCCTTTAGTTCTTCATGAAGCTGTTTCAAA